>NZ_CVTA01000009.1 GCF_001050035.1 Mycolicibacterium komanii | reverse complement strand
GCCGCAGTGGTCGCGTTGGAGGAGCTGCCGTTGACGGTCAACGGCAAACTCGATCGACGGGCGCTGCCCGCACCGGACTACCACGAGGCTGATCACCATCGCGCCCCGGTAAGCGCTGTCGAGGAGATTCTCGCCGGTATTTATGCGCATGTGCTCGGTGTCGACCGAGTCGCGGTCGACGAGTCATTCTTCGATCTGGGCGGCGATTCGCTTTCGGCAATGCGTCTGGTTGCCGCGATCAACAAATCGCTGAATACGACTCTGGCGGTGCGCACCGTCTTCGACGCACCCACCGTGGCCCAGTTGGCGTCCCGTATAGGCGGCGAGACGTGTGAACTGGACCCGTTGGTGGCCGTCGAGCGGCCTTCGGTGGTACCTCTGTCGTTTGCCCAGGCCAGGTTGTGGTTCATCGACCAATTGCAAGGCGCCTCACCCGTTTACAACATGGCAGCCGCGTTGCGGCTCGACGGATGCCTGGATACCGATGCACTGGGTGCGGCATTCGGCGATGTGGTGGGCCGCCACGAGTCCCTCCGCACACTATTCAGCGATGTCGACGGTGTCCCTCGGCAGGTGGTGGTCCCCGCGGAGCGGGCGCATGTCGGCTGCCGGGTAGTCGACGCCACGGGTTGGCCGGCGGCTCGTCTTGACGAGGCTCTCAGCGCGGTAGCACGCGCCACGTTCGACCTGGCGACGGAGATCCCCTTACGGGCAACACTTTTCCGTCTTGCCGATGACCAACATGTGTTAGTGGTGGTGGTGCACCATATCGCCGCGGACGGCTGGTCGATCACACCGTTGGTGGGCGACCTGGGGGTGGCTTACGCCAGCCGGTGTGCCGGGTGGGCGCCGGACTGGGCGCCGTTGCCGGTGCATTATGCCGACTTCACACTTTGGCAGCGAGCACAACTGGGTGATCTCGAGGATCCGGACAGCCGCATCGCAGCGCAGTTGAACTACTGGACGCGGACACTGGCTGACATGCCAGAGCGGTTGGCGCTGCCGACCGATCGACCGTATCCCTTGGTGGCGGATCAACGTGGTGCCACGGTGGCAGTGGACTGGCCGGCCGAATTGCAGCATCGGGTGCGGGCCGTGGCCCGTGAGCACAGCGCGACCAGCTTCATGGTGGTGCAGGCCGCGCTGGCCGTGCTGTTGGGCAAGCTCAGCGCGAGTTCTGATGTGCCGATCGGTTTTCCGATCGCCGGGCGGCGCGATCCCGCCCTGGATGAGTTGGTCGGGTTCTTCGTCAATACCTTGGTGTTGCGGGTCGACCTCGGCGGCGATCCCACGGCCGCTGACGTGCTGGCTCAGGTGCGCGCCCGCAGTCTCGCCGCATACGAACATCAGGACGTGCCGTTCGAAGTTCTTGTCGAGCGGCTCAACCCGGCGCGGTCGTTGACCCATCACCCGCTGGTGCAAGTGTTGCTGGCTTGGCAGAACAATGTGTCAGCGACGCTGGATCTGGGCGACCTACAGGTCACTCCACTGCCGGTGGATACTCACACCGCGCGAATGGATTTGTCGCTGTCGTTGACCGAACGGTTCACCGAGGCCGGCGAGCCGGCCGGGATCGGTGGGAGCGTCGAGTTCCGCACTGACGTGTTCGACGCGGCCAGTATTGAGGCGTTGGTCGGGCGGCTGCAGCGCGTGGTCGAGGCCATGACCGGCGATCCGGCGGTGAGGTTGTCGTCGATCGATGTGCTCGATGCGAGTGAACGCACCCGCGTGGATGAGTGGGGCAACCGGGCGACGTTGACCGAGCCCCTCCAGGGAAGAGTGTCAATTCCTGGGTTGTTCGGCGAGCAGGTGCGACGGGCTCCCGAGGCGGTGGCGATCACCTCTGGGGAACGTTCGTTGCGCTACCGCGAACTCGATGAGGCCGCGAATCGGTTGGCGCACTTGTTGATCGGCATTGGTATTGGTCCGGGTGAGTGCGTCGCACTGCTGTTGGATCGATCGGCCGAGGCAATCGTGGCGATGTTGGCGGTGCTCAAGACGGGCGCGGCGTATCTGCCGATCGACGGGGCAGTGCCGGACGCACGGTTGCATTTCATGCTCGCTGATGCCGCGCCGATCGCCGCGATCACCACGGCCAGGCTGGCCGGGCGGTTGGACCAGTCGGGTTTGGTGGTGATCGACGTCGACGATCCGCGCATCGATCGCGAACCGAGCACCGCCGTGCCGGATCCGTCCCCCGAGGACATCGCGTACCTGATCTACACCTCGGGGACCACCGGTGTGCCCAAGGGTGTGGCGATCACTCACCGCAACGTGACGCAGTTGCTCGAGTCACTCGATGCCGGGCTGCCGTCCGCCGGTGTGTGGCCGCTGTGCCATTCCTTGGCCTTCGATGTGTCGGTGTGGGAGGTGTTCGGCGCACTGCTGCGGGGTGGGCGCGTGGTTGTGGTGCCCGAGGACGTAGCGGCCTCGCCCATGGATTTCCACGCCTTGCTGGTCAGTGAAGGCGTCGACGTGTTGACCCAGACTCCCTCTGCGGTAAGGGTTTTGCCGCGCGATGGGTTGGAGTCGACTGCGGTGGTCGTGGTTGGCGAAGCGTGTCCCTCCGAGGTGGTGGACCACTGGGCGCCGGGGCGGGTCATGCTCAATGCCTACGGCCCCACCGAGACGACGATGTGTGTCGCAATAAGTGCGCCACTGAGTCCCGGGTCTGGAGTGCCGATCGGTGCGCCTGTTGCTGGGGCGGCATTGTTCGTGCTCGACGAGTGGCTGCACCCGGTACCGGCCGGGGTGGTCGGCGAGTTGTATGTGGCCGGCGCAGGCGTGGGCGTGGGTTATGTCGGTCGGGCCGAGTTGACCGGATCGAGGTTCGTCGCTTGTCCGTTCGGCGGACCCGGAACGCGGATGTATCGAACCGGAGATCTTGTGTGTTGGCGCCCTGATGGGCAGCTGGACTATCTGGGACGCGCCGATGAGCAGGTCAAGATCCGCGGGTATCGCATCGAACTCGGCGAGATACAGGCGGCTCTGGCCGCACTGGACGGGGTGGTCCATGCTGCTGTGATCGCCCGCGAGGACCGTCCCGGCGACAAGCGGTTGGTTGGCTACGTCACCGGGTCCGCCGATCCGGCTGAGCTCCGTGCCACGTTGGCCGAGCGGTTACCGGGCTACATGGTGCCGACCGCGCTGGTGGCGCTCGACAAGCTGCCGCTGACATCCAACGGAAAACTCGATGCGCGCGCCCTGCCCGCACCCGACTATGGGGACGGCGATCGATACCGGGCTCCCTCCGATGCGGTCGAGGAAGCCTTGGCCAACATCTACGCCCAAGTCCTCGGGCTCGACCGAGTCGGCGTCGACGACTCCTTCTTCGATCTAGGCGGAGACAGCATCTCGTCGATGCAGGTGGTGTCCCGGGCCCGGACAGTCGGCTTGGTGTGTCGTCCGCGCGATGTCTTCGTCGAGCAGACGGTGGCCCGGCTGGCCCGTGTCGCTAAGACGACCAGCGGCGGCCAAGCCCCCATCGACGAGGGGCTCGGACCCGTCGAGGCGACGCCGATCGTGCACTGGCTGGCCGACGTGGAGGGTCCGGTCGACGAGTTCAACCAGACGATGGTGGTCCAGGCGCCGGATGGGGTGACCGAGTCCGACGCCGCCGCGATGTTGCAGACCTTGCTGGATCGGCATGCCATGCTGAGGTTGCGGGTCGACACGACGGACGAGGGAACCGAATCCTTCGACGAAGACAACGTGGCCTGGTCGCTACACGTGCCCGAGCCAGGGACTGTCGATGCTCGTGGATGCCTGCGATCGGTGGACATACTGTCTGATGAAGCGCTGGTGCAGGCGCGATCGCGGTTGAGCCCGGGCGACGGCGTAATGCTAAGCGCGCTTTGGGTTTCTGCCACGAGCCAGCTCATCGTGATTATTCACCACCTGGCCGTTGACGGGGTATCGTGGCGGATTCTGCTGGATGACCTCAACACGGCATGGGCCCAGCATCGGGCGGGGCGTCAGGCAGCGCTGCCGGCAGCGGGGACATCGTTCAAGCGCTGGGCGGAGGTGTTGGCCGAGCACGCGCGTCACCCAAGCGTGGTCGAGCAAGCGGACGTATGGCGGCGGGTGGCGAGGACACCTGCCGTGCTGCCGGCGGTCCAGCCCGCGGTGGACACATTCGCAACGGCCGGGCGTCTCTCGGTGCCGCTGGATGCCGAGACGACCCGCTTGCTGCTCGATGAGGTGCCAGGCGCGTTTCACGTTGGTACAGAAGACATCCTGCTGATTGCGCTCGGGCTGGCGGTGGCCGAATCATTCGGTACCGGCAGCGCCCCCATAGGCATTGATGTCGAGAGCCATGGGCGCGTCGAGGAAATCGCTTCTGGTGTCGACCTGTCGCAGACAGTGGGGTGGTTCACCGCAAAGTACCCCGTGTCCTTGAACTTCGGGGGTCTCAACGGCCGACTGTCGTGGGCTCAGGTGGTGGCCGGCGAGCAGGCACTGGGTGCCATCATCAAGGCCGCCAAGGAGCAACTTCGTGCCCTGCCTGACGGCCTGACCTACGGCCTGCTGCGCTACCTGAACGCTGACGCGGACCTGGAGACGGCCGATCCGCCCATCGGCTTCAATTATCTGGGGCGCATGGGTAACCCGGGAGCCGGAGGGGCCGACGATGTATGGCGAAGCTGCCCCGAGGGCCTGTCACTGACCGGTGCAACCGCCGCGGTGCCAATGCCGCTCGCGCACACCGTGGAACTCAACGCCGTCGCAGTGGACACCGAGACCGGACCGCGCTTGCGCGCGGACTGGACGTGGGCGCCGTCGGCCGTCGATGGTGTGCAGATCAGCCGACTGAGCCGATTGTGGGTCGATGCCCTGATCGGCATATGCGCGCACGTGCGAAGCGGCGGAGGCGGATTGACTCCGTCGGACATCGCACCTACCAGGCTGACTCAGCACCAGATCGACGAGTTACAGCGCCGGCTCCCCGCTGCCGATGTGCTGCCGCTGAGCCCAGTGCAGCAGGGGCTGCTATTCCACGCGAACACCGCGCTTGCCGCCGACGACGAGCTGTACACGGCCCAGCTTGACATCGCCCTGACGGGTCCGCTCGACGAAAGCAGGTTGCGCGAAGCGGTGCGCGTGGTGATCAGCCGCCATCCGAACCTGGTGGCCCGCTTCTACCAAGACTTCGACGAACCGGTGCAGGCCATTCCGGCTGCTCCCGAAGTCGAGTGGCGCTATATCGATCTCGAAGGCGAAGCCCTTGATGAGGCGATCCAGCGGCTCTGCGCCGCTGAACGCGCCGCCGTCTGCGATCTGGTCAACGCGTCGCCATTCCGAGTGACGTTGGTGCGCAGCGAAGCCGACCGTCACCGGTTGATACTGACCAATCACCACATCGTGCTCGATGGCTGGTCGCTGCCAATTCTCCTACAGGAGATCTTCGCGAGCTATCACGGGATCCGGTTATTGCCGCCGGCACCGTATCGAAACTTCATCACCTGGCTGGCCGATCGCGACATCGATGCTGCGCACAAGGCCTGGCGTAACGTGCTCGCCGGCTTCGAAACCCCCACACTGGTCAGCCGCCAGGCACGGTTGGGGTTAGGGCGGCGAGGCGCTGAGTCGATTTCGTTGTCTGCTCAGACCACACGAGAACTCGGTGAATTGGCGCGCTCTCACCAGACGACCGTCAACATCGTGCTGCAGGCCGCGTTCGCGCGACTGTTGTCCGCGCTGACAGGCCAGCATGATGTCGCCTTCGGCACCGTGGTCTCGGGTAGGCCGGCCGACGTTGCCGACGCCGAATCGATGGTTGGCCTGCTCATCAACACGGTGCCGGTGCGAGCGACCCTCACAGCAGCGACCACCACGACAGAGCTGGTGAGTCAACTGCAACGCGTCCACAATGACACACTCGAGCACCAGCACCTTGCACTCAGCGACATTCATCGAATCACCGGTCACGACAAGCTGTTCGACACGCTCTTCGTGTTCGAGAACTATCCGATGGATACCGCCGCCATATCGGGTGACCAACAGTTGGCCGTAACCGACGTGTCCTTCCGTGAATCGACCCACTACCCGTTGACGGTGCAAGCCGTACCGGGAGAAGAACTCGGTTTCCGCATCGAATACGACACCGATGTCTTCGACGCGGGTGAAATCGCAGCCCTCGGGGAGCGGTTGGAAACGGTGTTGGTGGCGATGGCCACTGATCCGGGACGGCGACTCTCTCAGGTGGAGGTGCTTGACGGTGCGGAGCTCAGCCGCCTGGATGAGTGGGGCAATCGGAGAGTGCTGACCCAGCCCGACCGCGCCCCGGTGTCGGTTCCGGAGTTGTTCACCGCCCAAGCCGCCCGTACCCCGGAGGCGGTTGCGCTGGTGCGCGGCGAGCACAGGTGGACGTATCGCGAAGTTGATGAGTCAGCGAATCGGTTGGCGCATCTACTGATGAGCCGCGGGGCCGGCCGGGGTGAGCGGGTCGCGGTGCTGTTCAACCGTTCCGCGGAGGCGATTGTCGCCATTTTGGCGGTTATGAAGACGGGCGCGGCGTACCTGCCGATCGATCCGGCGGTGCCGGCGGCGCGGATTGAGTTCATGGTGGGTGACGCGGCGCCGGTTCTCGCGGTCAGCACGGCGGATTTGGTGGCGCGGTTTGATGGTTTCGACGTGCCGGTGCTCGATATCGACGACCCAGAGATCGGTGCCCAGCCCGACACCCCAGTGCCAGGGCCATCCCCTGACGACCTGGCCCACATCATCTATACGTCGGGCACCACGGGAACGCCCAAGGGTGTGGCCGTCACTCATCGCAACGTGACGCAGCTGTTCGACTCGCTGCGGATCGGTGTCGAGCTATCAGCAGAGCAGGTGTGGACGCAGTTCCATTCGTATGCCTTCGATTTCTCGGTGTGGGAGATCTGGGGTGCATTGCTGCATGGCGGGCAGCTTGTCGTCGTGCCTGAGATGGTGGCCCGTACACCGCAAGAGTTCCACAGATTGCTGGTGCGCGAGCGGGTCAGCGTGCTGACCCAGACCCCCTCGGCGGCGGGCATGCTGCCGGTGGACGGCTTGGATGGGCCGGCATTGGTGATCGGCGCGGAGCCCTGTCCACCCGAGTTGGTGGATCGGTGGGCTCCGGGGCGCGTGATGGTCAACGTCTACGGGCCCACCGAAACCACGATGTGGTTGTGTGCCAGCGCCCCACTGGCCGCGGGATCGGGATCCCCACCGATCGGTTCACCGACGGCGTGGGCGTCATTCTTCGTGCTTGATGGGTGGTTGCGGCCAGTGCCGGTGGGGGTGGTTGGTGAGTTGTATTTGGCTGGTCGTGGGGTCGGTGTTGGGTATTGGCGTCGGCCGGGGTTGAGTGCGGCGCGGTTTGTGGCGTGTCCGTTTGGGGTGGCTGGGGCGCGGATGTATCGCACTGGGGATTTGGTGCGTTGGCGCTCTGATGGGCAGTTGGATTATTTGGGTCGGGCCGATGAGCAGGTCAAGATTCGTGGTTATCGGATCGAGTTGGGTGAGGTTCGGTCGGCGCTGACTGCGGTGGATGGTGTTGAGCAGGCGGCGGTGATCGCGCGTGAGGATCAGCCCGGTGTCAAGCGTTTGGTGGGTTATGTCACCGGGGTGGTTGATCCGGGGCGGGTGCGGGCGGCGTTGGCGGATCGGTTGCCTGCCTACATGGTTCCCGCGGCGGTGGTGGGCGTTGATGCGTTGCCGGTGACGGTCAACGGCAAGCTCGATGTGCGTGCCTTGCCCGCACCTGACTATGGCGATGGTGACCGGTATCGGGCTCCCTCTGATGCGGTCGAGGAGTTGTTGGCCGGTATCTATGCCCAAGTCCTCGGGCTCGACCGCGTCGGCGTCGACGACTCCTTCTTCGATCTAGGCGGGGATTCGTTGTCGGCGATGCGGTTGATCGCGGCGATCAATGCGGGTCTGGGTGTGGATCTTGCGGTGCGCACGGTGTTTGAGGCGCCCACGGTGGCGCAGTTGGCGTTGTGTGTGGGGGTGGGTAGGGGTCGGTTGGAGCCGTTGGTGGCTGTGGAGCGGCCGGCGGTGGTTCCGTTGTCGTTTGCTCAGAACCGGTTGTGGTTCATCGATCAATTGCAGGGTCCCTCACCGGTTTACAACATGCCGGTGGTGCTTCGGATCCGCGGTGCGGTGGATGTCGATGCGTTGGGTGCGGCGTTGCGCGATGTGATCGGCCGTCATGAGAGCTTGCGTACTTTGTTCACCGCGGTGCAGGGGGTTCCGCGGCAGGTGGTGGTGGCCGCCGACGCGGTTGATTTTGGTTGGGATGTCGTTGATGGCGTTGGTTGGTCGGCGGGCGAGTTGCGGGAGGCTGTCGGCGCCGCGGCGCGGTACACGTTCGATTTGACTACCGAGATTCCTATGCGGGCACGGCTTTTCCGTCTTGCGGGGGATGAGTATGTGTTGGTGGCGGTGGTGCATCACATTGCCGCGGATGGTTGGTCGATCGGGCCGTTGGTGGCTGATCTGGGGGCGGCGTATGCGTGTCGGTGTGCGGGGCGCGCGCCGGATTGGGCGCCGTTGGCGGTGCAGTATGTGGATTACACGTTGTGGCAGCGCGCGCAGTTGGGTGATCTCGACGACGGCGATAGTCGTATCGCAGCGCAGTTGGCTTATTGGCAGGATGTGTTGGCCGGGATGCCTGAGCGTGTGCAGCTTCCCACTGATCGGCCTTATCCGGTGGTGGCCGATCAGCGTGGCGCCACTGTGGTTGTGGACTGGTCGGCGCGGTTGCAGCAGCAGGTGGCGCGGGTGGCGCGGGAGCACAATGCGACCAGTTTCATGGTGGTGCAGGCCGCTTTGGGGGTGTTGCTGTCGCGGTTGAGCGCCAGTTCTGATGTGGCGGTGGGCTTCCCGATTGCCGGGCGGCGTGATCCTGCGCTCGATGAGTTGGTCGGGTTTTTCGTCAACACGTTGGTGTTGCGGCTCGATTTGGCCGGTGATCCCACTGTGGCCGAGGTGCTGGCCCAGGTGCGTGCTCGCAGTTTGGCCGCTTATGAGCATCAGGATGTGCCCTTCGAAGTGTTGGTGGAGCGGCTCAATCCGACCAGGAGCTTGAGTCATCACCCGTTGGTTCAGGTGGCGTTGGCTTGGCAGAACTTCGCCAGTGATCCTGGGGCGGGGTTGGCGTTGGGTGATGTGGAGGTCACCCAGGTGCCGGTGGACACCCACACTGCGCGCCTGGATGTGAGTTTCTCGCTGGCTGAACGGTGGAGCGAGGCCGGTGAGCCCGCCGGGATCGGCGGGGCGGTGGAATTCCGCACCGATGTGTTTGATGCGGCCAGCATCGAGGTGCTGATCGAGCGGTTGCACAGGGTGTTGGTGGCGATGGCCGCCGATCCGGGACGGCGGCTCTCTCAGGTGGATGTGCTTGACGTTGGTGAGCATGCCCGTCTGGATGAGTGGGGTAATCGGGCGGTGCTGACCCAGCCGGAGATGGCGCCGTCGGTTCCGGTGTTGTTGGCCGCGCAGGTCGCTCGCGCCCCGGAGGCGGTGGCGGTGACTTCGGGTGCTCAGTCGCTGACCTATCGCGAACTCGATGAGGACGCCAACCGGTTGGCGCACGCGTTGGCCGGGCGGGGTGCAGGCCCAGGGCAGTGCGTGGCGCTGTTGTTGGAGCGTTCGGCGCAGGCGATCGTGGCGATGGTGGCGGTTTTGAAGACCGGGGCGGCGTATCTGGCGATCGATCCGGCGGTGCCGGGGGCGCGGGTCGAGTTCATGGTCGGTGATGCCGCGCCGGTCGCCGCGGTCACCAGCGCGGATTTGGTGGCCCGGTTCGACGGGTTGGACCTGGCGGTGATCGATGTCGATGATCTCGAGGTCGGCGCGCGGTCTGCCACCGCGCTGCCCGCCCCGGCGCCCGACGATATCGCTTATCTCATCTACACCTCGGGCACCACCGGAGCCCCGAAGGGTGTGGCCGTCACGCACCGCAATCTGGCGCACTTGGCGCAGTCGTCGTCTGAGCACTTGCCGGCCGAGCAGGTGTGGACGCAATGCCATTCGTATGCCTTCGATTTCTCGGTGTGGGAGATCTGGGCCGCGCTGCTGGGTGGGGCGCGGTTGGTGGTGGTGCCCGAGTCGGTGACCACCTCGCCCGAGGATTTCCACGCCCTGCTGGTGCGCGAGCGGGTCAGCGTGTTGACCCAGACCCCCTCGGCGGTGGCGGCGTTGTCTCCGCAGGGGCTCGAGTCGGTGGCGTTGCTGCTCGGCGGTGAGGCCTGCCCCGGCGATGTGGTGGATCGGTGGGCTCCGGGCCGGGTGGTGATCAACGCCTACGGCCCCACTGAGATCACGGTGTATGCGTCGATGAGCGCGCCGCTGACACCGGGATCAGGGCCGGCGCCGATCGGTGCGCCGGTATCGACCGCGGCGCTGTTCGTGCTCGACGAGTGGCTGCGCCCGGTTCCGGCCGGGGTAATCGGTGAGTTGTATGTCGCTGGCGTCGGCGTGGCGATGGGCTATCTCGGCCGGTCGGCCTTAACCGGGTCGCGGTTTGTGGCGTGTCCGTTTGGGGTGGCTGGGGCGCGGATGTATCGCACTGGGGATTTGGTGCGTTGGCGCTCTGATGGGCAGTTGGATTATTTGGGTCGGGCCGATGAGCAGGTCAAGATTCGTGGTTATCGGATCGAGTTGGGTGAGGTTCGGTCGGCGCTGACTGCGGTGGATGGTGTTGAGCAGGCGGCGGTGATCGCGCGTGAGGATCAGCCCGGTGTCAAGCGTTTGGTGGGTTATGTCACCGGGGTGGTTGATCCGGGGCGGGTGCGGGCGGCGTTGGCGGATCGGTTGCCTGCCTACATGGTTCCCGCGGCGGTGGTGGGCGTTGATGCGTTGCCGGTGACGGTCAACGGCAAGCTCGATGTGCGTGCCTTGCCCGCACCTGACTATGGCGATGGTGACCGGTATCGGGCTCCCTCTGATGCGGTCGAGGAGTTGTTGGCCGGTATCTATGCCCAAGTCCTCGGGCTCGACCGCGTCGGCGTCGACGACTCCTTCTTCGATCTAGGCGGGGACAGCATTCTGTCGATGCAGGTGGTGTCTCGTGCCCGGGCATCCGGTGTGCAGTGCAGGCCGCGCGACATTTTCGTCGAGCAGACCGTGGCGCGGCTCGCTCGAGTCGTCGAGGTCGGCGGCGATGACGCCGGCATGACCGACGAGGGCGTCGGACCCGTCTTGGCCACCCCGATCATCCGGTGGTTGCACGACGTCAAGCGCGCAGGCGGTCCGGTCGATGAGTTCAACCAGACGATGGTGATCCAGGCTCCGGAGGGAGTCACCGAGACCGACGTCGAAGTCGTCTTGCAGGCGCTGCTTGATCGACATGCCATGCTGCGGCTGCGTGCCATCGATGACGGCGCGACGGGCTTCTCCTTACTGGTACCCGAGAAGGAGTCGGTGCACCTGCACCTGGAATCGGTAGACGTCTTGACCGATGAGGCGTTGATAGCAGCCCGGACCCGGCTGGACCCGGCTTCCGGCGTGGTGGTCAGTCCGCTGTGGGTCACGTCGACAGGCCAACTGGTGCTGATCATCCACCACTTGGCCGTCGACGCGGTGTCCTGGCGGATTCTGCTGGAGGACCTGAACATTGCCTGGGCCCAACACCGTCATGGTCATCCGGTCGAATTGCCCGTGACCGGAACCTCGTTCGCCCGGTGGGCATCGCTGCTCGGCGAACACGCTCACTCCCCGGCAGTCGTGAACGAGGCCGACACCTGGCGACGAGTCCTGGCGACCCCGGCCGCGTTGCCTGCGGTTCAACCCGAGTTCGACACTTATGAAACCGCTGGGCATCTGACCGCGTCATTGGACAGCGAGACGAGCCGAGCGCTCCTCGGTGACGTACCGGCGGCGTTCCACGCAGGCATTCAGGACATCCTGCTGATAGCCCTCGGGCTGGCGGTTACACAGTTACTCGATACCGGCGCCACGTCGGTCGGGATCGACGTCGAAGGGCACGGTCGCGTCGAGGACCTCGGAGGCTCCGACGCGCCCGTCGACCTGTCCCGCACCGTCGGCTGGTTCACCACCAAGTACCCGGTCGCGCTCGACGTCGGCGGTCTGCGCTGGTCGCAGGTCGTGGCGGGTGATCGGGCTCTTGGTCATGTGATCAAGGGTGCAAAGGAACAACTGCGCGCCCTACCCGACGGCCTCACTTACGGACTGCTGCGCTACCTCAACACCGATGTCGACCTATCCGGATCCGACCCCGCAATCGGATTCAATTACCTCGGCAGGTTGACCGACACGGCGGATGGTGGAGGCTTCGCCGGTATATGGCGGGTCAGCCGCGACGGCTTGTCGCACACCGCCGCCGCCGGGTCGATAGCCATGCCACTCGGACACAGCGTGGAACTCAACGCCAGCACCGTCGATACCGAGAACGGCCCGGCACTGCACGCCGCGTGGACGTGGGCTCCCTCGGCACTGAACGAGGCCCAGATCACCCGGTTAAACCGGTTGTGGTTCGACGCCTTGACCGGCATCTGCGCACACGTCGCCGCCGGTGGCGGCGGCCTGACACCTTCCGACATCGCGCCCGCTCACCTCACTCAGCGAGACCTCGACGAGCTGAACCGGCACCACCGGGTCGCGGACGTCTTGCCCTTGACCCCCCTGCAGCAGGGGCTGCTGTTCCACGTCAACGCCGCAAACGACGACGACCACGACGACCTCTACGCGATGCAGCTCGACGTCACGATCACTGGTCCGTTGGACGCCGATCGGTTGCGCGCGGCCGTGCAGACCGTGGCCAACCGCCACCCCCACCTGGTGGCCCGATTCAGTCAAGAATTCGAAGAACCGGTGCAGATCATCCCGGCGGACCCGAGCGTTCCGTGGACGTACCACGAGTTCGCTACTGAAGCACTTGACGCCCCGGCCCAGATTCAGCGGCTGTGCGCCGCCGAACGCGCCGCGGTGCGCGATGTAGCCCACCAGCCCGCTTTCCGCGCGGCGCTGATCCGCACCGGCGATGAGGCGCACCGATTCGTCATGACCTATCACCACATCGTGCTCGATGGCTGGTCTCTGCCGATCCTCTTGCGGGAGGTATTCGCCGGCTACTACCGGCAGCATCTCCCGGCCGCCGTGCCCTTCCGCAGGTTCGTCACGTGGCTGGCCGATCGAGACGTCGACGCGGCTCGAACCGTCTGGCGCGATGTTTTGGCCGGTTTCGACACCCCAACGCTGGTCGCGCCGAAAGTGCGGTCCTCGCGGCCGGGGCGCCGAGGTGCGGAATCGTTCCGACTGCCGGCCGCGACAACGCAGGCCGTCAACGAACTCGCGCGAAGCAGCCACACCACCGCCAGCACCGTGCTCCAAGCCGCCTGGGCACAGGTACTGATGTGGCTGACGGGGCGGCACGACGTCGCATTCGGCGTCGCAGTCTCAGGTCGGCCGGCCGAGGTGGCGGGCGCGGAAACGATGGTCGGCTTGCTGATCAATACCGTGCCGGTACGGGCCACGATCACCCCGGCGACCACCATCGTGGACCTGCTCGGCGACCTGCAACGCCGACACGGCGACACGCTCGACCATCAACACCTTGCTCTCAACGAGATTCACCGCGTTACCGGCCACGATCAGCTCTTCGACACCCTGTTTGTCTACCAGAACTACCCGGTCGAAACGGCGGGGATGGTCATGGCCGACGGAATGGCCATCACCGATTTTGACGAACGCGAATTCAACCACTACCCGCTGACAATGCAGGCCATGCCCGGAACCGAGCTGGTTCTCCGCGTGGAATTCGACACCGACCTGTTCGACGTGAACCGCGTTCGGAAGATCATCGCCCGGTTCGAGCGGGCACTCGTCAGCGCCACCGAGCGACTCTTGCCGGCGGATCTGCTCGACGACGACGAGCGCGATGCTCTGTACGAATGGGGTAACCGGGCGGCGTTGACGCGGCCCGCCGCGCCACCGGTGGCGATCCCGACGTTGTTCGCCGAGCAGGTCGCACGTACACCCGAGAGGATCGCGGTCAGTTTCGATGACCGCCGTATGACGTACCGGGAGTTGGACGAGGCATCGAATCGTCTGGCGCACTTGCTTATTGCTCGCGGCGTGAGCGCCGGAGAACGGGTGGCGCTGCTGTCATCTCGGTCAGCCGAGGCGGTCGTGGCGATTCTTGGCGTCCTCAAGACGGGGGCGGCGTATGTGCCGATCGATCCGGCGGTGCCTGATGCGCGGATGACTTTTGTGCTGCGTGACGCCGCGCCGATCGCAGCGATCACCACTGCTGATCTGGCCGATCGTTTCGCCGGGCACGGGTTGGTGGTCATCCACATCGACGATCCGCTGATGGAGGGTCAACCGAGTACTGCGCTGCCGGGGCCGGATCCCGACGAGGTCGCATATCTGATCTACACCTCGGGCACGACGGGAACGCCCAAAGGCGTGGCCATCCCGCATCACAACGTGACGCGACTGCTTGCCGCGATCGATGCTCGCCTACGGCTGTCGCCTGGACAGGTCTGGTCTCAGTGCCACTCGCTGGCCTTCGACGTCTCGGTGTGCGAGATGTGGGGCGCGCTGCTGCACGGCGGACGACTGGAGGTGGTGCCCGAGTCGGTGGTCCGGTCGCCCGAGGACTTCTACGCACTGTTGGTGAACCAAGGCGTCACCGTCCTGAGCCAGACCCCGTCGGCGTTCTACGCGCTGCAATCCGTCGATGCCCAGCAGCATGAACTGCGTGACCGGTTGCGGCTCGAGGCCGTGCTCTTCGCCGGTGAAGCCCTGGAACCGTCTCGTCTCGGTCCGTGGCTGGCCAACCATGCGGGATCACCGCGGCTCATCAACATGTATGGGATCACCGAGACCACGGTGCACGCCTCCTTCCGCGAAATCGTCGGTTCGGACGCCATGACCCCGTCGAGCCCGATCGGGGTGCCGCTGCCCTCTCTTGCCTTCTGTGTGCTCGACGGCTGGCTGCGGCCGGTGTCGCCGGGTGTGGTGGGCGAGTTGTATGTGGCTGGCGCAGGGCTGGGCTATGGCTATATGGGTCGAGCGGATCTGAGCGCCACGCGGTTCGTGGCGTGTCCTTTCAGCGGTGCAGGAGCACCAGGACAACGGATGTATCGCAGCGGGGACCTGGTTCGCTGGCGTCCAGACGGACAACTGGAATATCTCGGCCGCGCCGATGAGCAGGTCAAGGTCCGCGGATACCGCATCGAACTCGGCGAGATCCAGGCTGCCCTCGCCGCTTTGGACGGGGTCGACCAGTCGGTGGTCGTCGCTCGCGAGGACCGTCCTGGCGACAAACGGTTGGTGGGTTACATCACCGGCACCGCCGATCCAGCAGCGGCGCGTGCGGCGCTGGCCGAGCAGCTACCGGCCTACATGGTGCCGTCCGCTGTGGTGGCGATCGAGGCGTTGCCGTTGACGGTCAACGGCAAGCTCGACAAGCGGGCACTGCCCGCGCCGGAATACCAAGCAATAGATCGGTACCGTCCCCCGGCGAATGCGGCCGAAGAAATCCTCGCAGGCATCTACGCCCAAGTCCTCGGACTGGATCGCGTCGGCGTCGACGACTCGTTCTTCGACCTGGGCGGCGATTCCCTGTCGGCGATGCGCCTGGTCGCGGCGATCAACAAGTCGATGGACACCGGCCTTGCGGTCGGAACCGTATTCGAGGCCCCCACAGTTGCGCAATTGGCGCTCCGCGTGGGAGAAGAAGAGGGCCGGCTGGCGCCGCTGGTGGCCTACGATCGCCCGGCGGTGATGCCGCTATCGTTTGCGCAGAGCCGATTGTGGTTCATCGATGAATTGCACGGCCCGTCACCGGTTTACAACCTGGCTGTGGGACTTCGGCTCCGAGGTCACGTCAATGTCGACGCGCTCGGCGCAGCGTTCGCAGATGTGATCGACCGTCACGAAACGCTACGCACCTTGTTCCCGGCGGTCGACGGCATACCTCAGCAACTGGTCGTACCCCTTGATCAAGTTGAATTCGGCTGGGAGACAGTGGATGCGACCCGGTGGTCGATACGCCGTCTGGAAGAGGCCGTTGAGGAAACCGCGCGGCACAGTTTCGTCCTGGCCGAGGAAATTCCCCTCCGCGCACTGCTTTTCCGCTGCCGCGATGACGAATACGTTCTGGTGGCGGTGGTGCACCACATCGCCGCGGATGGCTGGTCGGTCAGGCCGTTGGTGGCTGACCTGGGGGCGGCGTATGCCAACCGATGTGCCGGTCATGCCCCGGCTTGGGCGCCGCTGCCGGTGCAGTATGCCGACTACACATTGTGGCAGCGCGCGCAGTTCGGTGACCCCGAGGACAGCGGCAGCCGGATCGCCAAGCAGATCAAATTCTGGGAAGACGCGCTGAACGGAATGCCCGAGCGCATAACACTGCCGACCGACCGGCCATATCCGTTGGTCGCTGATCAGCAGGGCGCGCGGGTGGCGGTGGAGTGGTCCGCGGCACTACACGAGCGGGTACGGGTTGTCGCCCGTGCGCACGGCGCTACCAGCTTCATGGTCGTGCAGGCTGCCCTGGCGACGCTGCTGTCCAAGCTCAGCGCGAGTTCTGATGTGGCGGTTGGTTTTCCGATCGCCGGGCGGCGTGACCCCGCGCTCGATGAGTTGGTCGGGTTCTTCGTCAACACGCTGGTGCTGCGGGTCGATCTGACCGGAGACCCCACTGTTGCCGACGTGCTTGCTCAGGTGCGTACTCGCAGTCTGGCCGCATACGAACACCAGGACGTGCCGTTCGAAGTGCTCGTCGAGCGGCTCAATCCGGCGCGGTCGTTGACCCATCATCCGTTGGTGCAGGTTTTGCTGGCTTGGCAGAACTTCGCCGGTGAGTCGGCGACCGAGTTGGCGTTGGGCGATCTGCAGGTCACTCAGCTTCCGCTCGACACCCACACCGCTCGCATGGATCTTTCGTTCTCGTTGCAAGAACGCTGGACCGAAACCGGTGAGGCCGACGGTATTTCGGGCACGGTGGAGTTCCGCACCGATGTGTTCGACGCGGCCAGCATCGAGATGCTGATCGAGCGGCTGCTACGGGTGCTCGAGGTGATGACTGTTGACGTCACGCGGCCGTTGTCGGCGATCGATGTCCTCAGTGCCGACGAACACGCCCGGGTCGATGCGATCGGTAATCGGGCGGCTCTTATTGAGCAGGCTGAGTGGAAGTCCATCGTGGCGTTGTTCGAGGCACAGGTCACCCGATCTCCCGAGGCCGTAGCCGTCACCTTCGACAGCCGCAGCATCACATACCGCGAACTGGATGAGCAGGCAAACCGGTTGGCCCACATGTTGGTTGGCTGCGGTGTACGCCATGGACAGCGGGTGGCGTTGCTGCTACCCCGTTCGATCAAGGCGATCGCGGCGATCTTCGCGGTTATGAAGACCGGTGCGGCGTATGTGCCGATCGATCCGTCGGTGCCCGACGCTCGGTTGGAGTTTGTGCTCGGTGATGCGGCACCGGCGGCTGTGCTGACCACGGCGGATCTCGCCCATCGCCTCGCTGGACACAGGCTGACGGTCATCGACGTGGCCGACGGCGCGCTTGACGAGCAACCCACCAGCGCGCTGCCTGGGCCGCGTCCAGACGACATCGCCTACCTCATCTACACCTCGGGCACGACCGGTGTACCCAAGGGAGTGGCGATCCCGCACCGCAATGTCACGCGTCTGCTGGAGGCCATCGACGCCGGGTTGGAGCTTTCCCCAGAGCATGTGTGGTCCCAGAGCCATTCGTTGGCTTTCGACTATTCCGTGTGGGAGATCTTCGGCGCCCTGATACACGGCGGACGGCTCGTGATCGTCTCGGATTCGGTGGCTCGGTCGCCAGAGGAGTTCTACGACTTGCTGATCGACGAGCAGGTCAACGTGCTGAGTCAGACTCCGTCGGCGTTTTACGCGCTGCAGTCCATCGATGAGCTGACCCCCGGTTCGGCAGCTGAGCTGGCCCTCGACGTGGTGGTGTTCGGCGGTGAGGCGCTGGAGCCCGCACGACTCAAATCGTGGCTTAACCGGCACCCTGATTCGCCGCGCTTGATCAACATGTACGGAATTACCGAGACGACGGTGCATGCCTCGCTGCGGGAGATCCGTCCCGACGACATCGGCAACGCGGTCAGCCCGATCGGTGTGCCGCTGGCGCATCTGGGGTTCTTCGTGCTCGACTCCTATTTACAACCAGTGCCGACTGGTGTCGTCGGCGAGCTGTACGTGGCCGGTGCCGGGGTAGGCGTCGGATATGTGGGCCGCCCCGGGTTGAGCTCGACTCGTTTTGTGGCATCTCCCTTCGGGGGGCCTGGCGCTCGCATGTATCGCACCGGCGATCTCGTGTGTTGGGACGCCGGCGGAGAGCTGAGGTACCTCGGTCGCGCCGATGAGCAGGTCAAGATCCGCGGGTACCGCATCGAGCTCGGCGAAATCCAAGCTGTTCTGGCGCATTTGGACGGTGTCGAGCAGGCGGTAGTGATCGCGCGCGAGGATCGCCCAGGCGACAAGCGCCTCGTCGGCTATGTCACCGGAATCGACGATCCGGCTGGACTGCGCGCTCAGCTCGGCGAGCGCTTGCCCGCGTATATGGTGCCCGCCGCGGTCGTGTCGCTGGACGCTCTGCCGCTGACGGTCAACGGCAAGCTCGACACCCGAGCGCTGCCGGCGCCGGAGTACTCCGACGTCGACCATTACCGCGCCCCGGCCGATGCGGTCGAGGAGATCCTCGCGGATATCTACGCAGAGGTTCTCGGGCTGGATCGGGTCGGGGTCGACGAATCGTTCTTCGATCTCGGCGGTGACAGCATTTCTGCCATTGAGGTGGTGATGCGGGCTCAAGCCGCTGGTCTGGTCGGTCGGCCGCGTGACATCTTCGTCCAGCAGACGGTGGCGCGACTGGCCCGAGTGGTCCAGCTGGCCGACAGCTCCGCCGACGAGATCGACGAAGGTGTCGGGCCGGTGATCGCGACCCCGATCATGCGCTGGCTCAAGAATGTGGACGGCCCGATCGAGGAGTTCAACCAGACGGTGCTTCTGCAGGCTCCTGCGCGGGTGACGGAGGCCGAGGTGGTGATCGTGCTGCAGGCCCTGCTGGATCGCCACGCCATGCTGCGGCTGCGTGCCACGGACGACGGAGCCGGGGGCTGGTCCTTGACAGTGCCCGAGCCGGGGTCGGTGGACGCGCGAAATCGCCTGCAGTCGGTGGAAACCTTGACGAACGAGGCGCTGGTAGCGGCGCGGTTGCGGCTGAACCCGTCCGATGGGGTCATGCTCAGCGCCGTGTGGGCTTCTGCCACCGGCCAGTTGGCGTTGATCGTTCACCACTTGGCCGTTGATGGAGTCTCCTGGCGGATTGTGTTGGAGGACATCAACATCGCTTTGACCCAGCACCGCGGCGGTCAGCCCGTGCTCCTTCCGCCGGCGGGGACGTCGTTTGCCCGGTGGGCCGAGCTGCTGAATCAGCATGCGCGCCACCCGGACGTGGTCGGCTTGGCCGATAAGTGGCAGCGGGTGGCGACGGTCCCTGCGGCTTTACCCGCCCCGCAGGCGTCCGTGGATACCTTGGCCAGCGCCGGATACCTGACGGAGTTGCTGGATGCTGAAACCACTCACATGCTGCTCGGTGAGGTACCCGCTGCGTTCCACGCAGGGGTGCACGAAATCTTGTTGATCGCGTTCGGGCTGGCATGGGCGCAGTTCCTGGGAACCGGCGGCGCACCGATCGCCATCGATGTGGAGGGCCATGGTCGCCAAGAGGACTTGGCTGAGCCGGCCGCGGATGTGGACCTGTCGCGCACGGTGGGGTGGTTCACTGCCAAATACCCGGTCGCGTTAGCGGTCGGCGAATTGAGCTGGACGCAGGTCGTGACGGGTGACTCAGCGCTGGGCGCAGTGCTCAAAGACGCCAAAGAGCAGCTTCGCTCGTTGCCCGATGGCCTGACTTACGGATTGCTGCGCTATCTCAATCCCGATGTGGAGTTGGGCGGATCCGACCCGACGATCGGCTTCAACTATTTCGGGCGGTTGGGTTCGCCGGCGGCGTATGCGTCTGGAGATGTGTGGCGGTTCAGCCAGGAGGGCTTGTCATTGACCGGTGCCGTCGAGTCGATGCCCATCGCCCTCGCCCACACCGTCGAGCTGAACGCGGTCACCATCGACACAGACACCGGTCCACATCTGAACGCCACCTGGACTTGGGCGCCCTCGGTGTTGGATCGCACGGCGGTCACGCGGATCAACCGCTTGTGGTTCGATGCCCTGGCCGGTATCTGCGCGCATGTCAGGCGCGGCGGCGGCGGGCTGACCCCCTCCGATATCGCTCCCGCCCGCCTGACCCAACAGCAGATCGACGAACTGGACGCCCAGTTCCCGATAGCCGACGTGCTGCCGCTCACCCCCTTGCAACAGGGACTGCTCTATCACGCCAGCATCGCAAAGGATTCCGACGACGATGTGTATGCGGTGCAGCTGGACATCGCCTTGAGCGGCCGGATCGATGTGCCCCGACTGCGTGATGCCGTGCAGGCGGTGGTCAGGCGGCATCCTCACCTGGCTGCCCGATTCTGTCCACAGTTCGAGGAGCCGGTGCAGATCGTCCCCGCTGAGCCCGTTGCACCGTGGCAGTACATTGAATTGAGCACCGCCGGAACCGATTTCGATTCCGATGGGGAGCTCGAACGGCTTTGTGCAGCCGAACGGGCCGCAGTATGTGACCTCGGCGATCAGCCTGCTTTCAGGGCAGCTCTGATTTGTATCGGGGACGACCACTATCGATTCGTGCTGACCAATCACCACATCGTGCTCGACGGCTGGTCGATGCCGATTCTGCTGCAGGAGATCTTCGCCGGCTACCACGGGCACCGGCTACCCGCAGCATCCCCATATCGCAGCTTCATCAACTGGCTCGCTGAGCGTGACCACGCTGCCGCACGAGAGGCGTGGCGTGAGGTTCTCAACGACTTCGACACCCCCATCCTCGTCGGCCCCCCGCAAGAACTGGCGTTCGGTCAGCGACGGGTCGAATCGTTCAGGGTGCCTGCGAAGACCACGCGGGCCCTCACCAAGCTGGCGCGCTCGCATCACACCACCGTCAACACCGTGTTGCAGGGCGCCTGGGCGCTGCTTCTCTCCTCGCTCTCCGGGCAGCCGGACGTCGCCTTCGGGACCGTGGTATCGGGTCGGCCGGCTGAGGTCGACGGCGCCGAATCGATGGTTGGGCTGTTGATCAACACGGTGCCGGTTCGGGCCCACATCGCACCGGACACGACGACATCGGAATTGCTGAATCAGTTGCAGAGTGCCCACAACGAGACCCTCGAGCACCAGCACCTGGCTCTGAGCGAGATGCACCGCATCACCGGTCATGAAAGATTGTTCGACACCGTGTTCGTGTACGAGAACTACCCGACCGACATCGCCACGCCGCCCGGCGTGAATGAACTGGCCGTCACCGGCTTCACGAGCCGCGACTATTACCACTACCCGTTGACGGTGCAGGCCGGGCCGGGCCGCGAACTGGAACTCCGCGTTCAATATCGTACGGATGTCTTCGACGCGGCCAGCGTTCGAGCGCTCATCGACCGGTACAAGCAGGTTCTGGTGGAGATGACCGTCGAACCGAGGCGGCCGTTGTCATCGATGGATGTGCTCGATGGGATAGAGCACTCCCCGTTGGAGGAGATCGGCAAACGGGCGGCGTCCACCCAGTCAGGGAGCGCACCGGTGCGCGCGCCCGACGGTGATGACGCCGCCTGGGACTACCTAGCGCCGACGACTCTGGTGGAACAGATCCTTGCCGGCATCTACGCCGAGGTGTTAGGCGTGGACCGTGTTGGCGTCGATGAGTCATTCTTCGATCTCGGTGGGGATTCGATTTCGGCGATGCGGGCAATCACGGCAATCAACACCGCCCTTGATACCGACCTCGGGGTGTCCAATTTGGTAGATGCCCCGTCCGTCAGAACTCTGAGCGAGCACGTCGGCAGCGCGCTAGCTGAAGGGGGGAGTTCGCGCTGTTGGCCGGCAGGCGATCGCTGATCAATGCGACTGCTTGATCGGCGCTGGGTGCGAGACGCAGTTTGCAAGAAATGCAGTTGGTTACCAAACGCCGGGAACGAGGCGATGGCGGACTGCCTGCGTATATTCGCGGTAGCCGTCCAACTCGTCTTGTAGAAGCTTCTCCTCATCGCGGATGCGCAGGCTGAGCACGAGGACGGCCGGTACGACGACGAGCAGTCCCCAGTAGCTGCCGAGGGCGAGGGAAATGCCCACTATCAAGATCACATTCGCCGTATACATGGGGTGGCGTACCAGCCCATACAGTCCCGTGGAGACGACTTTTTGGCCCTCCTCGACCTGCACGGTTGCTGCGGCGTAATTGTTTTGGATCACCACCAGCATCACCGCCCCGAGCGCGGTGACGACCAGGACGTCGCCGAGCAAGCAGATCGCGGCGGGTACCTGCGACCAACCGAACCGGCGGTCAAGCGCGCTTACCACAAAAGCTGATAGCAGCGAGAGGTACCAAGCGGCGATCAGGAGTTTTTGTTTGGCTCGGGTTTCGCCTGTGGGACCCGCGCGCATCCGTCGCCTGAGCGCGTCGGGATTGGTGCGCAGCAGATACAAGCCAAGTATCCACGTGGTCAGGGCGAACACCGCGAGGAAGACCCACGCCTGCCAGTAGTCAATCGTGCCTGCCGCCAGAAGAATGATCAACCCGAACAAGACGGGCTCGACAAGACCGACCGCCATCGCCTTCAAAACGGGTTTCACGCATTCTCCTAACTCCGCCCGATGCACGGTACCAGCAACGCGTGATGGGGCTGATCTGGTCGGAGAGCAGATCAGCCCCATCAGTGCGGGCTATACGGGGTCGGCCATCATCCAATTGGTATGGCCACCGCCTAGGTCAGAAATTCTGGCAGGTGTCGAAGATCTGTTGGTAGATCGGAAGGAAGGGTTGGTTCGCCGGCATGCTCGCGATCTGCTGAGCCATCATGCGACGTTGAGCAGGCGGTGAGGCAAGGAACTGCTGCACGCCGGCGGATGTCGCTGGGTCGCTGAGCACTGCCGCAGCCCTCGGATCCGCAGCGTTTGCCGCTGCTTGGACCTGCTGGTAACTGCACGTCGTGTTGACAGCTGAATCCAGATTGGGCTGTGCAGACGCGATTCCCGCCCCGGCTGTCAACGCCAACGCCAGTCCGCCGAAACCGGCAGCCATCTTGCCCAACGAAATCTTGATCATGTGTGGCCTCTCTCTCCCTCGCGCAAATTCCTGCTGATAACGCAGTTACTCGACCTTAATCGCTCGGCTCAAACCGGGCGTTACATTGTTCGATACCCGAATCATTGAAGCTCGCATCATTTCTTTTCCGATCTCGGGCGTCCTTGGCGGCGCCAGCTTCTCAGGGTAGTACTGCCGCCCTCGAACGTGTGCTCGAATTTACGAAGTGTACGGCTCGGCATCCCGCATTCGACGTGCGGGCTAGGCAACGAGGCATCGCCCGCCATAGTGCCGGAGCACCTCGGAAAGTGTTAGTGGGCACCAGCTAGACCTGCGCCAGCAGGACCTCCAACTTCTCGTTGATCGCCGGTAGCTCTGAGCTGAGCATCGAGATGACGCGCTCCCGCGCCCGCTCGCTGACATTCGCGGTCACGTGGTGCAGCGCGTTGAGCCGCGCCGCGTCAACCCAGGCCATCATGTCCGGGTCGGAGAACCATTTCACTTGATTCTCATTGAAGATCAACATCATTCGCAGCCAGTCGACCGGCACGTGCGGGTAGGGCACCGGCTTGCAGAACGAGTTCCGGGTCTCGTCGTCGGGATAGGCGTTTTCGACGTGCGCGATGACGGCGGCGCTGAACGCGGGTTGACACGTGCGCACGGTCTGCAGCGCGATGTGGTCGCCGTCGAAAATGGTCGTGACCGGCTCCTTGCCCAAACCGTCTGCGGTGCAATCGATGTAGAGGACCGAACCGCCAACGTCACGGACGCCGTCGGCGAGCGTGATGCGACCGGGCTCGAGCGCCTGGACGTAGCCCATCCGCACGACGTCGGTGATGCGGCGCAACTCGGCCAGCTCGGCCTGCGACAGAATCGCGCACCGGTACATCGTCGGTTCGACGGACCGGTCGATGCGCTGTAGGCAAACCTTGTCCTCCAACAGCTCGAACAGATGCGGAAGCGACTCCGCCTCGCGCACCGCCGCCAACTGGTTGCCGAAATCCCGCAACGTGTTCTTCGCGAACTGCCTACCGGGCTGGATGGCGGCCCGGTCCAACACCCAGGACTCGCGGGGTTTGATCCACGTGACTCGCTCCGGCGCGATGCCGTGGCGCAACAGCCACAGGCAGGAGTCCATCGCCGTCTTCCCCGCTCCCACAACCACATAGCGGTCGCGCGGCTCGCGCATGCGCGGGAGGCTGTTCGGCGGCACGACGTCGACGCCGTCGGCGATGGCGTAGTTCGGCCGCCGCATCGACGGTACGACGACCTCCACCCGCGTGGTCACCAGCCGCGGCGCCACCACCTCAATGTCCTCACCGCCGAACGTGCGCACCCGACCGTCGCCGAGATACTCGCTCATCGGCAGGTATGTGACGCGGCCGGTCGGCAACAGGTGCTGGGACATCACCGCATCGAAGTACGCGCACACCTCGGCTCCGCTGGCCAGCTCGTAATAGCCTGCGTTGAGCCCGAATTGGTCGACGGTGTCGCTGCCGAGCCCGCGGGAGTTCACCCCGTAGTAGGCCGACGGCTGGTGCAGTCGCACGAACGGATACGCCGTCGTCCAGTGCCCGCCGGGCTGATCGTTTCGGTCGACCACCACGACCGTCGCATCTGATTCGTGGACCAATGTGTCGGTGAACGCGAGCCCCATCGCCCCCGCTCCCACGACGAGGTAGTCGGCCTCCAGCGTCCGCCCCATCTACCGCACGCCGGCGAAGAACTTGGCGACGTCGTCGACGTACAGGTCGGGCTGCTCGAACGCCGCGAAGTGACCACCGCGGGGCATCGTCGACCAGTGGGTGATGTTGTATCCCTTCTCGCACCAACTGCGCGGGGCTTGCAGGATCTCCTTCGGGAAGGATGCGACACCGGTCGGAAGTTCGACGCGGTCGAATCCGCCGAACGCGTTGAAGCTTTCCCAGTAGAGCCGGGCCGACGACGCGCCGGATGCGGTGAGCCAGTACAGCATCACGTTGTCGAGGAGTTCGTCTTTGGTCAGCACGTTCTCCGGGTGGCCGTCGCAATCCATCCACGACCAGAACTTCTCCACGATCCACGCGAGCTGACCCACCGGAGAGTCGACGAGCCCGTAGCCGAGGGTCTGCGGCCGGGTGGACTGTTGTTTCGAATAGCCCGAGTCCCACTTCTGGTAGTACTGGCCGCGCTGCAGCGCCCGCTGTTCCTCTTCGGTCGGATTCTCGAGCTTGCCCGGCGGGAAACCGAGCGGCATGTTCAGGTGAATTGCCGCGCAGCGCTTGCCGTTGCGGCCGATCTGCGTCGTGACCGCGGCACCCCAGTCGCCGCCCTGCGCGCCGAACCGCTCGTAACCCAGCCTGCCCATCAGGGTGTCCCACGCCGAGGCGATCTTCTCGATGCCCCAGCCCGTCGCGGTGGGCTTTCCGGAGAAGCCGTAGCCCGGAAGCGACGGGCAGACGACGTCGAAGCCGCGCTCGGTGAGCGGTTCGATCACCTTGTGGAACTCCACGATCGACCCCGGCCAGCCGTGGGTGATCAACAACGGAAACGCGTCGGGCTGCGATGAGCGCTGATGGATGAAGTGGATGTCGAGGCCGTCGATCTCGGTGGTGTAGTGGTCGAAGCGGTTCAACGCCTCTTCGCGGGCCCGCCAGTCGTATTCGTTGGCCCAGTACTCGGCCAGTTCGCGGGTGTAGTCCAGCGGGATGCCCTGGCTCCAGTCGTCGACACATTCGGCCTCCGGCCACCGCGTTCGGCGCAAGCGAGACTTCAGGTCGGCGAGATCGTCGTCGGGAATCGCGATTCGGAACGGGCGGATGGCTGCCATGTCCGGATCCTGTCACGGGATGAATTTCCGCGACGGCGGGAGTCGATATCTGTATGACGACGATCGGGACGGTGGGGCGACGGGTGTGCGCCGTGCTCGCGGCCTGCTCGGCCCTGTTGCACGCGGCCATGCTCGGTCACGCGCAGACCCCGTTCGCGGCGGCGCTGATGGCGTCCATGGCCGCTGCGTGTCTGTACTGCGCGCGCGACCTCTGGCGCGACGGACGACAGCGCGCGTGGGTGATCGTCGCGCTGATGAACCTCGCGATGATCGCCATTCATCTGCCTGCGCCCGGCCATCACCACGGCGCCGCGGCCGCCTCGCCGTCGACGGTGATGGGAATGGCCACCGTGGTCGCCATGGTCGAGGCCGCCGCCGCCGCGGCCGTGCTGTACGTGCACAGTCGCGGCAGGGTGGTGGAGCTCAGCGGTACACCAGACCGCTGAGCCGACGGGCCAGGCCGTAGCGCACCGCGGGCACCAGCCCGGCGAGCCGGATCGCGGTGTTGCGGATCGGCCGCACGGCGCGGGGGAGCGTGGCCAACCGGGTAAGGCGATCGGTCATCTCGACCACCTCCTTCGCGATCGGGCGCCGCGACTGGCTGTACTCGTCGAGCCGCGTCTCGGGCTCGCCCGCGAGGACCGCGGCCAACGCGTCGGCCACTGCCACCGCGTCCTGGATGCCCAGGTTCATGCCCTGACCACCGGCCGGGCTGTGCACGTGCGCGGCGTCACCGGCCAGCAGCAACCGGCCCGCACGGAACGCGTCGGCGACCCGGTGGTGGATCCGGAAGCGCGAACCCCAGATCACCTCGTCGACCGTCAGTGCGCCTGCGCCGATGCGGGTGTCGAGGATCTGCTGAACGAATGCCGCCGACGGTTCCTCGGGCGCCTCGGCGACGGGTGCCACGATCCGATGCACACCGCCGGGCAGCGGGGCCACCACCGTCAGACCCTCCTTGGCCCAGTACAGGATGACCTCGTCTTCGGGTGCGCTGCCGGTGAGTCGGACATCGGCCAGCGCGAACGACTCGTCGTACACGCTGCCGACGAATCCGATGCCGGCCTGCTCGCGCACGACGCTGCGAATCCCGTCGGCGCCGACGACGTAACGCGCGCGAATGGTGTCGCCGTCGTCGAACGTCGCGGTGACGCCGGTCGGATCCTGGTCGACGGCGGTCAGGGTCTTCGGGCGCAGCACCGATCCGCCCAGTTCCTCCAGCCGCTCGAGTAGTAGGCGCTCGGTGGTCGCCTGCGACACCATCAACGAGTAGGGGTAGGCGGTGGGCAAGCCGCTGAAGTCCACCGGGATCAGGGTGCGGCCGCGGTCGCGGATGGTGAACCGCGGGGCTTCCACTCCTTCCTTGATCAGTCGCCTGGCCACGTCGAGGCTCTCGAGCACTTCGAGCGTTCGGGCATTGACCACCGCGGCGCGCGAGGTGTTGGCCCCGGCCGCCTGGCCGTCGACGACCGTCACGGTCACGCCGCGGGACAGCAACGCGACCGCCGCTGCCAACCCGGTCGGGCCTGCTCCAACGATGAGGACGTCCGTGTTCATCTCTTTCTCCTTCCGCTGGCCTGTCTATGCCAACGCTTGTTGGCAAAGCATGCGCCCCGAACGTCGCTAAGTCAACACTTGTTGGCCTACAATTGTTGGCATGCGTAGGTCCTCCGAACAAACCAAGGCGGTGATCTTGGCGGCCGCGCGCGAACGGTTCGCCAGGTCGGGGTTCGAACGGTCCACCATTCGGGCCATCGCGGCGGACGCCGGCATCGACCCGTCGATGGTGATGCGGTACTTCGGCAACAAGAACCAGCTGTTCGCGGCGGCCGCCGACTTCGACCTGCAGATCCCCGACCTGTCCGGTGTCGATCGCGGTGAGGTAGGTGCAGGCCTGGTCGCGCATTTCATCAATCGGTGGGAGCGTGACGAGGCGCTGATCGTGCTGCTGCGGTCGAGTGCGACCAACAGCGACGCGGCCCAACGGATGACCGAGATCTTCACCCGGCAGCTGCTGCCCGTCATCGCCGAGATCAACCCGGAGGCCCCGGAGCGGCGGGCCGCTTTGATCGCGACGCAGACGCTGGGTCTGGCGCTGTGCCGGTACGTGCTGCAGCTACCGCCGATCGTCGCGATGTCTCATGAGGAGATCGTCGCGGCGATGGGACCGACCGTTCAGCGCTACCTCGACGCCCCGTAATAATCGGCGGTGTGTGGACCCCGACGCTCATCCTGATCGCCGCCACCACGTTGATGGCCTGCATCTTGCTGGGAGGTGGACTCTACGAAACCGTTGTCGTCGATCCCGCCTGGCCGCGACGGCCCGGCATCATCCAGGCGCACAACGGCGGAATCTCGCGGCGCCGGTTCTGGATTCCGGCGCACACGGTTTTCGAGCTGCTGCTCATCGGATCGCTGATCGTCGGGTGGTCGCACGCCGGCGTGCGCACCGCGCTGCTGGTGGCGCTGGTCAGCCATGCCTTGATGCGGGTGTGGTCGCTGGTCGATTTCGTGCCGAAGGCGGTGGCGTTCGAGAAGGCCGACCCGGCGGGGGTCGACGAGGCCGCGGCGGTGCGCTGGACCAGGCGCAGCCTCCTGCGGTTGCCGCTGGACCTCGTCACCTGCATCGCGACGCTCGCTGCGCTGGCGGTCGCATAGACCGGTCGGAAGCGGGCACCCCTAGAGGTGAGACGCCGGCCGGGCGCCGCAGGAGAACCGCTCGGACCGGCTGCAACACAAAAGGACGGAGCCAACATGATCTCGGCCGACGATGTGCGCACGCTGCTGCAGTCCGAGGAAAAGAACGCAGTGCTGGTGGTGGTCGAGGGCCGGGTAGACGTGATCGGCGCGGGCCGGCTTGCGTCCGAGGACTACCGTGGCGCGCTCGAGGTGGCGTCGCGCGAGGACCTGGTGAACCGGATCGGCGAGGCGCCGTCTGATCGCGAAATCGAAGAGCAGGCAGCACAACTCGACACCGCGGTATCCGAACTGGGCGGCTGAGCTCGGCTCACGCCTCGATCTCGCCCACAATCTTGCGTTCGATGCTCGCCCGGGTCGTCGCCGGTAAGGCGATGAGACCGTCGAGTTCCTTCTGCGCGCGCGCATAGGCGGCCTTGCGCTCGTCGGAGGTCGCCGCTTCGTCGGATGCCAGACGCAACAGGTGCTGGGCACGTTCGATGCGCGCCTGGTCCTGCGCCGAGAAGTCGCTTCGGCGGCGGCGAATCGCATCGGCCTCGGCGACGTCGAACGCCGCGACGTACTCGTGTACCGCGTCGCGGTACTCGACCTGCGCGGTGCGGTCGCCGACGATGTCGTCCACGGATTCCGGGCGCAGCAGATCCGCATGGCTCTTCGCCTTGTGGAAGGCGATGGTCAACGGCGCGCGCATGTCGGTCATCAGCGGAAAGTCCAACAGCTTGGCGACATCGACCTCGTAGTTGAGCCAACGCGCGTCGGTGTCGGCGTGGCGTTGCATCACCTTGGCCATCTCGCGCCGATTCGCCGCCTCGTTGGTGTGCGCCCGCCTCGATGCCTCTGCGAGCGCCACCTTCGTCTCCTGCTTGATGCGGTAGCGCTCGAGGCGACGTTGAGCACGACGCTCGTTGGCCGCCGCCACCGCACGCACCGTTCCGCCGATCGCACCGCCAAGCGGAAAGATCAGCCACCAGAAATTTCCGGCGAAATGGAACAGAGCTTCCATTCAACCCAGCATGCCATCGGACGGTGGCCGAGCATCACAGGCCGATCCCCCTGTAGCGGGCCAGCCGCGCCTGCAGCCGTTCTGCGCCGCCCACCGAACGCAGCGAATGCAGTTCGTTGGCGATCACCGCCGACAACCGCTGCGTGAACTGCATCGGCTCGTCGGCCGCATCCGGGTCCTCGGGGACGATTACGTCGACGATGCCGTTGCGCAGCAGATCGGCAGACCGAATGCCCTGCGCCGCAGCCAGTTCCGGGGCGTGATCCAGATCCCGGAACACGATCGCGCTCGCGCCCTCCGGCGGAAGCGGCGCGAGCCAGCCGTGCAGCGCGGCCAGCACCCGATCGGCGGGAACCATCGCCAGCGCGGGCCCGCCGCTGCCCTGACCCAACAGCACCGACACCGTCGGCGTATCCAGCGTGACCAGTTCGGCCAGGCAGCGCGCGATCTCACCGGCCAATCCGCCCTGTTCGGCCTCGACGGTCAAAGCCGGTCCGGCCGTGTCGATCACGAGCACGAGCGGCAGTTGCAGTCCCTCGGCCAAGGCCATGCCCCGACGCGCCTCGCGCAGCGCCGCAGGCCCGACCATGCCGCCTACCACGCGCTGCTGTCCGAGCACCACCGCCGGCTGACCGCCGAAACGCGCCAGCGCCAGCAGCGTCGTCGCCGCCTCGCCCTGTCCCGTTCCCGACAGCAGCACCCGGTCGGTCGTCCCGTGCCGCAGCAGGTATCCCACACCGGGCCGGTCCGGACGCCGCGACGCCTCGACCGACTCCCACGCAGGCACGTCGGGCAGCGGACCCATCTCGGGCGGCGGAGGCGGCTGCTCCGGCGCGTCGGCGACGACGGTCAGCGTCCGGTTCAGCGTCGCGCGCAGCGCCTCGAGCGGCACCACACCGTCGATGACGCCGTGCCGGTGCAGGTTCTCGGCAGTCTGGATGCCCTCGGGAAACGGCTCACCGTAGAGGTGCTCGTACACCCGCGGTCCGAGGAAGCCGATCAGCGCGCCGGGTTCGGCGCCGGTCACATGTCCCAGCGATCCCCACGACGCGAACACCCCACCAGTCGTGGGGTGCCGCAGATACACGAGGTAGGGCAGATGCGCGCGCTTGTGCAGTTCGACGGCCGCGGCGATCTTGACCATCTGCAGGAACGCGACGGTGCCCTCCTGCATCCGCGTGCCACCCGAACTCGGCGACGCCAGCAACGGCAGCCGCTCGGCCGTCGCCCGTTGCACCGCGGCGGTGATCCGTTCGGCCGCCGCCACCCCGATGGATCCGGCCAGGAAGTCGAACTCGCAGAGCACCAACGCCACTCGGCGGCCGAGCACCGTGCCCTCACCGGTCACCACCGACTCGTCCAGGCCCGTCTTCTCGGCGGCGGCGGCCAGCGCCCGGCGGCATTCGGCGCTCGCGTCGACGTCGCGCGGAGGGCCGTCCCAGCTCCGAAACGACCCGCGGTCGAGCACGGCATCGCGCACCTCGAGAGCACCGATCCGGCTCATCAGGCGAGGTTATCGCGCCCACTGGGCCCATCGCTGGCGCGGCGACGACGACCTGGCCATAATTGGCACTCGACGGATGAGAGTGCTAACCGCTGGCTGGGAGGGAAGGAGGAAATTCAGTGAGCGGCAAGAACTTCGCCATGCATACCGATCCGATGAATCCGTTGCGCATAGTGCTCGTAGCACCGCCGTATTTCGACATTCCGCCCAAGGGTTATGGCGGCACCGAAGCCGTCGTCGCCGACCTGGCAGACTCCCTGGTCAAGCGCGGTCACCACGTCACCGTTCTGGGCGCGGGCGAGTCTGGGACCGCCGCCCGCTTCGTCCCGCTGTGGGACGACGTGCTCTCCGACCGCCTGGGCCAGCCGTTCCCCGAGGTCATGCACGCGCTGAAGGTGCGACGCGCGATCGAACGGATCGCAGAAACCGACGGCGTCGACGTCGTCCACGACCACACCTTCGCCGGCCCGCTCAACGCGGCCGGGTACAGGTCGCTCGGCCTGCCCACGGTGGTCACCGTGCACGGCCCGATCGACGAAGACCTCTACCCGTACTACCGCGAGCTCGGCGACGACGTCGGCCTCATCGCGATCAGCGACCGCCAGCGTGAGCTGGCGCCAGACCTGAATTGGGTTGGCCGGGTACACAATGCGCTGCGTATCGACGAGTGGCCCTTCCGCGCCGACAAGGGGGATTACGCTCTGTTTCTCGGCCGCTACGCGCCGTACAAGGGCGCGCACCTGGCGCTCGACGCGGCGCACGAGGCCGGGATCCCGCTCGTGCTGGCCGGCAAGTGCGACGAACCTTCGGAGCAGGCGTACTTCGACGAGTACGTGCGTCCCCGGCTCACCCCGAACGACCATGTGTTCGGCCAGGCCGACGCCACCAGCAAGCGCAAGCTGCTGGCCGGTGCCCGCTGCCTGCTGTTCCCCATCCAGTGGGAGGAGCCGTTCGGGATGGTGATGATCGAGGCGATGGCTTGCGGCACACCGGTTGTCGCGTTGCGGGGCGGCGCGGTCCCCGAGGTCGTCGTCGACTGCGTGACCGGCTTCGTCTGCGACAAGCCCGAAGAGCTGCCCGAGGCGATCGGCAAGGTGTCCACGATCGACCCGGCCACCTGTCGACGCCATGTCGCAGCGCACTTCGCCGTCGGCCAGTTCGGCTCCGGCTACGAACGCATCTACCGGTCGATGGTCGGTGCCGCCCCTGCGGTGCGCGAGCAGATCAGCTTGCGCCGAGTCATCGAGCCGCACAGTTCGGAACGGACCAGCGCGTGAGCGCCCCGGCGCCCCTCAACAGCGGCACGGCGAGCATCGGGCCCGGCGGGGACACCGTGACGCTGGTGGAAGGTGCCACCTTCTGTGTGTCCGACCGCCACGGCGACGTGCAGGCGGGCCGTTCGCAGGGGCTGTTCTTCCGCGACGCCCGCGTACTGTCCCGCTGGGAGCTGCGGGTGGACGGCCGACCACCCGAGCCGCTGTCGGTCGATACGCCCGAAGCGTTTGCGGCGCACTTTATCTCGCGTCGCACGCCGAGGGCGGGGCTCGCCGACAGCACGCTGCTGGTGGTGAGGGAGCGGCTGGTCGCCGACGGCATGCGGGAGACCATCTCGGTGCACAACCTCGACGCCGAGAGCACGGTGGTGACCGTCGAACTGTTCGTCGACGCCGACTTCGCCGATCTCTTCACGGTCAAGGAGGGGCGCCCGGTGGTCGGCGATGCCGAGATGTCCGTCGTCAACGACGAACTCGTGCTGCAGGATCGCAGCGACCACGTCCGCGGCATCACCGTCTCGGCGTCCGGTCAGCCGTCGGTCACCCCGGGGCTGATGAGTTGGCGCATCGTGGTGCCACCGCGTCAGCGCTGGCAGACCGAGATCGTCGTGCAGCCGACGTGGGCCAACCAGAGCGTCAAGAGCCGCTTCCGCAGCGGCGAGCACTTCGAAGCCAGCGAGCCCGCGCAGAAGATGGAGGCGTTCCGCCACACCACCACGACGGTCGAGACCGACCACCGGGCCCTCGCGGAAGTGTTGCGGCGCACCGAAACCGACCTCGGGTCGCTGCTCATCCGCGACGAGACCGGCGAAGGCCGGCCGTTCGTGGCGGCCGGGGCACCGTGGTACATGACGCTGTTCGGACGCGACAGCATCCTCACCGCGTGGATGGCGCTGCCGCTGGACTGCGAGTTGTCCGTCGGCACGCTGCATCACCTGGCCGAGACGCAGGGGCGGCGGGTGGATCCGATCACCGAGGAGCAGCCCGGTCGGATCATGCACGAGATCCGTCGCGGCCCCGCCAGCGACGCGGTGTTCGGCGGCAGCGTCTACTACGGCTCGGTCGACGCCACACCGCTGTTCGTAATGCTGCTCGCCGAAAGCTGGCGATGGGGCGCCGACGAGAGCTTCGTCCGGTCGCTGCTGCCCGCGGCCGACGCGGCGCTGGACTGGGCCGCGCGCTATGGCGACCGCGACGGGGACGGCTTCATCGAATACCGGCGCGCAACCGATCGCGGCCTGGTCAACCAGGGGTGGAAGGACAGCTTCGACGGCATCAACGACGCGGCCGGCCGCATCGCCGCCCCGCCGGTCGCGCTGTGCGAGGTGCAGGCCTACCAGTACGCGGCGCTGAATGGCCGCGCCGCGTTGGCCGAGGCGTTCGGCGAGCCCGCGACCGCGCAGCGGCTCCGTGCCCGCGCCGATGTGCTGCGCGAGAAGTTCCTCGACGCGTTCTGGCTGCCGAAGCGAGGCTGGTACGCCGTCGCACTGGACGGTGACAAGCGGCCCGTCGACGCCCTGACGAGCAACGTCGGGCACTGTCTGTGGACCGGCATCGCCAGTGACGAGCATGCGGCGACGATGATCGAGCGGTTGTGCAATCCCGAGATGGATTCCGGTTTCGGGCTGCGGACGCTGGCGACGACGATGGGCGCCTACAACCCGATGAGCTACCACAACGGCTCGGTGTGGCCGCACGACACCGCGATCGTCGTCGCGGGCCTGATGCGCTACCGGCACCTCCCGGGCGCGATCGAGCTCGCTGAGCGCCTCGCCACCGGCCTGCTCGACGCTGCCGAGGCCTTCGGCGGGCGCCTGCCGGAGCTGTACTGCGGGTTCTCCCGCTCGGAGTTCCGTTCACCGGTGCCCTATCCCACCTCGTGCTCACCGCAGGCGTGGGCGAGCGCCGCGCCGCTGCTGGTCATGCGTGCCTTCTTGGGACTCGACCCCGACGTGCCGAACCGCCGGTTCACGGTGTCGCCGGCGCTGCCGCAGGCGTGGGGCCGCCTCGCGTTGACCGACCTGACGCTGGGCGACGCGAGCGTGCAGATCGAGGCCGAAGGCGAGTCCGTCAAGGTCCACGGCGTGCCCGACGACTGGGAGGTGGTCACCCCACAGGGTTGACCCGGTACCGGTCGATAGGCTGGCGACATGATTGGTGTGACCCGCGACGGCCACGTGATGACCCTCGAGATGCAGCGCCCCGAGCGCCGCAACGCGCTCAACTCCGAACTCGTCGACGGTCTTCGCGAGGCGATCGAGAAGGCCACCGCCGAGGACGTCCGCGCGATCGTGCTGACCGGGCAGGGCCATGTCTTCAGCTCCGGCGCCGACCTGTCGGGCGGCCAGGGAGTCGCCGACGAACTGCCGGACAAGGCCCGCGCCCTCAACCTGGCGATCGACGCCGCTCCCGTCCCCGTCATCGGCGCGATCAACGGCCCAGCCATCGGCGCCGGCGTCATCCTGTCGATGATCTGTGATCTGAGGGTCGTCGCCCCCGAGGCGTACTTCCAGTTCCCGGTCGCGAAATACGGTATTGCGCTGGACAACTGGAGCATCCGGCGGCTGACGTCGCTGGTCGGCGCGGGCCGGGCCCGGGGCATGCTGCTGGCCGCCGAACGGCTCACCGCTGACGTCGCGCTGCAGACCGGAATGGCCAACCGCATCGGCACACTGGAGGACGCCCAGGCCTGGGCACAAGAGATCGCGGGCTACGCGCCGCTGGCGCTGCAGCACGCCAAGCGGGTGCTCAACGACGACGGCGCCTACGAGGATCCGTGGCCGGCGCACCAGGAGTTGTTCGACCGGGCGTGGGCCAGCCAGGACATCATCGAGGCGCAGGTCGCGCGCATCGAGAAGCGTCCCCCGAGGTTCAAGGGCGCCTGATGATCCGGGCGGCGTTGCGGATCGGCTTCGGCACGGCCTCCCTGCTGGCCGGCGGCTGGTTCCTGCGTGCGCTCAAGGGCGCTCCCGCGGCGCTGGGGGCCTCGCCGACGGAGATCGAACGCGTTGCGCGGCGCTCCTCGAACTACAGCGACGGAGTCTTCGTCAACCTCGAACCGGCCTCGATGCTGAGCATCGACCAGGAGCAGCAGCGGCTTTTGGTGCGCGAGTTGATCGGGTCGCGCGGCGTCGGGAAGCCGGCAGGAGAGATTCCTGTCGTCACGCCGTCACCGACCGAACCCGACTCGACGCAGGTGTCGGCGTGCTGGTTCGGCCACTCCTCGGCGCTGGTCGAACTCGACGGCTACCGCGTGCTGGCCGACCCGGTGTGGAGCCGGCGGTGCTCGCCGTCGCAGACGGTCGGACCGGAGCGCATGCACGAGGTGCCCGCTCCGCTCGAAGCGCTCGCCGCCGTCGACGCCATCATCATCAGCCACGACCACTACGACCACCTCGACATGGACACGATCACCGGGCTCGCGCGCACTCAGCGGGCGCCGTTCGTGGTGCCGCTCGGCATCGGGGCCCACCTGCGCAAATGGGGGATACCGGAGAGCCGGATCGTCGAGCTCGACTGGCACGAGAGCCACACGATCGGCGAGCTCACCCTGGTGTGCACGCCGGCGCGGCACTTCTCCGGCCGGCTGCTGTCCCGCAACACCACGCTGTGGGCGTCGTGGGTGATCATGGGCCCGCGGCACAAGGCCTTCTTCGGCGGTGACACCGGCTACACCAAGAGCTTCGCCCAGATCGGCATGGACCACGGGCCGTTCGACCTGACGCTGCTGCCCGTCGGCGCCTACCACCCGGCGTGGCCGGACATCCACATGAACCCTGAAGAGGCGGTGAAGGCGCACCTCGACGTCGCCGAATCCGACAAGGGCCTGCTGGTGCCGATCCACTGGGCCACCTTCCGACTCGCCCCGCACCCGTGGGCCGAACCGGTCGAGCGGCTGCTGCGCGCCGCCGACGCCGAACAGGTGCAGATCGCGGTGCCCAGGCCGGGTCAGCGAGTCCAGCTGAATGCGGCCCCGCCGCTCGACCACTGGTGGCGGTTCTAGCTTCTCCCACCCGGCGCGCGCTTATTTGCAGGTGGACTCGCGGTTTGCGTACCGCAACCGTGCGCTCGCCGGGTTACCGTTCAGCTCATGAAAGCACTGGCCAGGGTGGCTGTCGCGGGGTTGCTGCTCGTTGCGGGCTGCGGCGCCGACCACTCCCAACCCGCCCCGCAGCCGTCTCCGAGCGCGCAGTCCGACGTCCCACCGCCGCTGGTGCCTGCGATGCCGCTGCCGGAGAACGCGGTCGACAACGCGATCTCCAAACTCGACAGCATCGCAGAGGACCTGATGCGCAAGTCGGGCCTCCCGGGTATGGCGGTCGCCGTCGTGCACGGCGGAAAGACCGTGTACGCCAAGGGCTTCGGCGTCAAGGATGCCACCAAACCCGATGACGACGAAAACCGAATCAACCCGGACACCGTGTTCCAGCTCGCCTCGGTGTCGAAATCCCTTGCCGCGACGGTGGTCGCGCACCAGGTCGGTGTCGGCGCCGTCGGCTGGGACACGCCGATCGTGTCCAAGCTGCCGTGGTTCGCGCTGTCCGACCCGGCGGTCACCCCGATGGTCACCGTCGGCGACATGATGTCGCACCGCTCCGGGCTGCCCGACCACGCAGGCGACATGCTCGAGGACCTCGGATACGACCGCAGGCAGGTGCTCGAGCGGCTGCGCCAGCTCCCGCTGGACCCGTTCCGGATCTCGTACGCCTACACCAACTTCGGGTACACGGCCGGTGCCGAGGCGGTAGCGGTGGGTGCCGGGAAGCCGTGGGAGGCGCTCGCCGACGAGGTGCTGTTCCGTCCTCTCGGCATGGGGCAGACGAGCTATCGGTTCGCCGACTACGAAGCCCGGACCGACCGCGCGATCGGCCACATCCACATGGATGGACGCTATGAGCCGGCCTTCGTCCGCGATGCCGACCCGGAAGCGCCTGCGGGCGGGGCGAGTTCGTCGGTCAATGACATAACCCGCTGGCTGGCCATGGTGCTCGCGAGCGGCGGCCATGACGGCAAGCAGATCGTCGCTGCCGAGGCCCTCCTGCCGGCGCTCACGCCCCAGATCGTGTCGAGTCCCGCCACCGAACCCGCCATGCGGTCGGGCTTCTACGGGTTCGGCTTCAACGTCAGCTCCACCTCGGCGGCCCGGATGGAGCTGAGCCATTCGGGCGCGTTCGAACTCGGCACCGGAACGAACTTCCTGATCCTGCCGTCGGCCGACGTCGCGATCGTCGCACTAACCAACGCCACGCCCTCGGGTGTCCCTGAGGCGCTCACCGCGCAGTTCGCCGACCTGGTGCAGTTCGGCGAGGTGCGCGAGGACTGGTACGGCCTCTACAACGCCGCGTTCGTCAAGATGGAGAAGCCGGTGGGGTCGCTGGTGGGCAAGAAGCCGCCCGCCAACCCCGCACCCGCGGCACCACTGGCGTCCTACGTCGGCACGTACAACAACGACTACTGGGGGCCGGCCAGGATCACCGAGCGGGAGGGCCGGCTGCGCCTGGCTCTTGGCCCGAAGTTCGATGTGGCGCTCGAGCACTGGGACGGCAACACCTTCACGTTCTCCCTCGTCACCGAGAACGCGCCGCCGGGAACGATTTCCACAGCCACCTTCGACGGCGACAAGCTCACTCTGGAGTACTACGACACGTTCAAGAAGGGGACGTTCGTCAAGTGACCACCGCACCCGAACTGCAGGCCGGCGGGCTCACCGAAGCCGAGGTCGCGCAACGCATCGCAGAAGGCAAGACCAACGACGTCCCGACGCGGGCGGCGCGCAGCGTCTCCGACATCGTGCGGGCCAACGTGTTCACCCGCATCAACGCGATCCTCGGCGTCCTGCTGATCATCGTGCTGTCCACCGGGTCGGTGATCAACGGCGCCTTCGGGTTGCTGATCATCGCCAACAGCGGCATCGGCATCATCCAGGAGCTGCGCGCCAAGCGCACGCTCGACAAGCTCGCGATCGTCGGCCAGGCGAAACCGTTGGTGCGCAGGCAAACTGCGACCGGATCGGCCGTGCAGCAACTGAGTCCCAACGAGATCGTCCTCGACGACATCATCGAACTCGGACCCGGAGACCAGATCGTGGTCGACGGCCAGGTCGTCGAGGAAGCCAACCTCGAGGTCGACGAGTCGCTGCTCACCGGGGAAGCCGATCCGATCGCCAAAGACGCCGGCGATCAGGTGATGTCCGGCAGCTTCGTCGTCGCGGGCACCGGCGCCTACCGCGCCGCCAAGGTCGGCCGGGAAGCGTACGCGGCCAAACTCGCCGAAGAAGCCAGCAAGTTCACCCTGGTGAATTCCGAACTGCGCAGCGGCATCAACAAGATCCTGCAGTTCATCACGTACCTGCTGATCCCCGCCGGGCTGTTGACCATCTACACCCAGCTGTTCACCACAGAGTCCGGTTGGCGGCGCTCGGTACTGGCGATGGTCGGCGCGCTGGTGCCGATGGTTCCCGAAGGTCTGGTCCTGATGACGTCGATCGCGTTCGCCGTCGGCGTGATCCGGCTGGGCCGCAGGCAGTGTCTGGTCAACGAACTGCCCGCGATCGAAGGCCTGGCCCGCGTCGACGTCGTCTGCGCCGACAAGACCGGCACCCTGACCGAGAACGGTATGCAGGTCTCCGATCTCGAGCCGCTCGACGAGACGGATGTCGGAAACATCCTGGCGCAGCTGGCCGCCGACGACGCCCGGCCCAACGCGAGCATGCAGGCCATCGCCGAGGCGTACAAGATGCCGCCCGGCTGGACGGCCACGGCCGTCGCGCCGTTCAAGTCCGCGACAAAGTGGAGCGGCGCCTCCTACGGGGAGCACGGCAACTGGGTGATCGGCGCACCCGACGTGCTGTGCGAACCGGGCTCGCCGATCGCGGACAAGGCCGAACAGATCGGCTCGGCCGGGCTTCGGGTGCTGCTGCTCGGGTCCAGCGACCTGCCCGTCGATCACCCCGCCGCCCCCGGCTGCGTCACCCCCGCGGCGCTGGTCGTGCTCGAACAGCGCGTCCGGCCCGACGCCCGTGACACCCTCGATTACTTTGCCTCCCAGAAGGTTTCGATCAAGGTGATCTCCGGAGACAACGCGGTGTCCGTGGGTGCCGTCGCGGGGTCCCTGGGCCTGCGTGGAGAGTGCATGGATGCCAGGCACCTGCCGGAGACCACCGACGAACTGGCCGACGCGCTCGAGTCGCACACCACGTTCGGGCGGGTGCGCCCCGACCAGAAGCGGGCCATGGTGCATGCCCTGCAGTCGCGCGGGCACACGGTCGCGATGACCGGCGACGGCGTCAACGACGTGCTCGCGCTGAAGGACGCCGACATCGGCGTCGCGATGGGTTCGGGCAGCTCGGCGTCGCGCGCGGTGGCGCAGATCGTGTTGTTGGACAACAAGTTCGCGACGCTGCCGTACGTGGTCGGCGAGGGCCGGCGGGTGATCGGCAACATCGAACGCGTCTCGAACCTGTTCCTGACCAAGACCGTCTATTCGGTTCTGCTGGCGACGTTCGTCGGCCTGGCCGGGCTGGCGTCGAAGATCTTCGGCACCGACCCGCTGCTGTTCCCGTTCCAGCCCATCCACGTCACGATCGCGGCGTGGTTCACCATCGGCATCCCGGCGTTCATCCTGTCGCTGGCGCCGAACAAGGAGCGCGCGCATCCGGGGTTCGTGCGACGGGTTATGACGGCTGCCCTGCCGTCGGGTCTGGTCGTCGGTGTCGCGACGTTCGCCTCCTACCTCGCCGCCTACCAGGGCCGCGAGGCCACACCCGCCGAGCAGACGCAGGCGTCGACCGCGGCGCTGGTCACCCTCCTGGTCGGGGCGATCTGGGTGCTCGCGGTCGTGGCGCGGCCGTACCAGTGGTGGCGCGTGGCGCTGGTAGCGGTCTCGGGCCTGGCTTACGTGTTGATCTTCTCCCTACCGCTGGCGCAGGAGCTGTTCATGCTCGACATCTCGAACGCCAAGACGACGTCGGTCGCCCTGGGCATCGGAGTGGCCGCAGCCGCCGCCATCGAGGTGATCTGGTGGGTGCAGGGAGCGGTGTTGGGAGAGCGTCGTCGGCTGTGGCGCTCCGAGTAGGGTTGGGCCCATGGCATTCCTCGACAAGGTGAAGAATCTGCTGGCCAAGAACGCCGACAAGGTGGACACCGCGATCGACAAGGCCGGCGACATGGTCGACAAGAAGACGCAGGGCAAATACGCCCAGCATGTCGACAAGGTGCAAGACGCTGCGCGCAACTACGTGAACAAGGACAATCCGTCCGCGCAGAACGCGCCGCAGCAGCCGCAGCAGCCGCCCCAGGCTCCGCCGCAGCAGCCGCCCCAGCAGCCCTGAGACATGGCCAAACTCTCCGTATCCGTCGACGTACCCCTGCCGCCGGAGCAGGCGTGGTCGTGCGCATCCGACCTCGCCCGCTACAAGGAGTGGCTGAGCATCCACCGGGTCTGGCGTAGCAAGCTGCCCGAGACCCTGGAGAAGGGCACCACGCTGGAGTCCATCGTCGAGGTCAAGGGCATGCCGAACCGGATCAAGTGGACGATCGTGCACTACCGCCCGCCGGAGGCGATGACGCTCAACGGCGACGGCAAGGGCGGTGTCAAGGTCAAGCTGATCGGCAAGGTGCGCCCCGCCGAAAAGGACTCCGCCGGATCGACCGTCACGTTCGACGTCCATCTCGGCGGCCCAGCGTTGTTCGGTCCCATCGGCATGGTGGTCGCCGGAGCCCTCAAGGGCGACATTCAGGAGTCACTGAACCGGTTCAAGTCGGTTTTCGCGCCGGCCTGACCGCGCCGGGCCGACGCACACCTGCCCCATTTCGCGCGATTTGGGGCAGTTTTATGTCTGCTCGCGGAGGTTGCGGTGCGTCAGCTTCAGACAGTGCCGCCGGCGAGGGCGTATTCGCCGAGGGGGCTGACCGATCGGTCGCGGCTCTGGCGACGCTTTTCGAGGCTGCCGTCGAGGACGAGGCTGGCCCGGGCTCCCACGAGGTGCAGCACCGCAAGCACACCGGCCGCGATGGCGATCATCGAGTGACCGACGAGGAAGGCGGCCAGGCAGGCCGTGGAGGCCAACAACGCGCCCGCATGCAAGAACAACGCCGACGTCGCCAGCCAGTCGGAGGCGGGCGAACTGCCGGTGGTCAACATGTGGTCGGTCATCGATTTTCCTTCTCGCAAGTAGCAGACGGCTTAATACCCTTGCGAAATCGACCCCAAACCGACCGTCGACTGTGATCGCGCGCACAGCGCTCAGCGCACCCGGTCGCGCAGCTCCCGCTTGAGCACCTTGCCGTAGCTGTTCTTCGGCAGTTCGTCGATGAACTCGTATCGCTTCGGGCGCTTGAACCGGGCGATGCGCTCGAGCAGATGCGCGTCCAGCTCCTCGGGCGACACCGACCCGACGATGAACGCGACCACGACCTCGCCCCACTCCTCGTCGGGTGCGCCGACGACGCCGGCCTCGACCACCGCCGGATGCTCGAGCAGCACCTCCTCGACCTCGCGCGGATAGATGTTGCTGCCGCCGCTGATCACCACGTCCTTGGACCTGTCGCGCAGCGTCAGGTAGCCGCGATCGTCGAACGAGCCCATGTCGCCGGTGTGCAACCAGCCGTTCTGCAACGTCGCGGCGGTCGCTTCGGGGTTCTGCCAGTAACCCGACATGACGACATCGCCGCGGCAGACGATTTCACCGATCTCGCCGACGTCGGCAGGCGTTCCGTCGGCGCGCAGCACCGCCACGTCCACCCCTGACCGCGCATAGCCGACCGAGCCGAGCACCGCGTCGTTCGCCCCGGCGTGATCGGAACGGCGCAATCCGGTGATCGTCATCGGCGCCTCGCCTTGGCCGTACAGCTGCACGAAGACCGGCCCGAAGGCGGCCATCGCCTTCTTCAGACTCTCGACGTACATCGGGCCGCCGCCATAGACGATGGTGCGCAGGTTGTGCGGGCACGCGCGGCCGGTCTGCACCAGGCGTTGCACCATCGTCGGCGCCAGGAACGCGCTGCACCCGGGATGGCGCTCGCACAGGTCGAGGAACTCGTCGGGCTCGAACGCTCCCGACTCGGGGATCACCTGGCGCGCCGCGCGCAGCACGTAGGGCGGGATGTAGAGGCCCGAGCCATGCGACATAGGCGCGCCGTGTACCAGCGTGCAGTTCTCGTCGGGCGAGTCGAAGTCGGCCAGGTGCGACACCGTCATCGCCATCAGATTGCGGTGCGACAGCATCGCACCCTTGGACTTGCCGGTCGTTCCGCTGGTGTAGAACAGCCACGCCAGCGTCTCGGGATCGGTGGTGGGCGGCGGCGACGGCTCTGCGGTGAACCACTCGTCGTAATCGTCACTCCCGATGATCGCGATCGGAACCTCGGCTTCCGGCCCAAGCGTCGCTGCGATCTTCGGCGAGGCGAACACCTGTGTGGCGCCGGAGTCCTCGAGGATCTGCACCATCTCCCGCGGATGCAGCTTGTAGTTGATGGGCACATACACACATTCGGCTGCCCACACCCCGAACATCAGCTCGATGATCTGCGGGCAGTTCTCGCTGGCGACCGCGATCCTCGCACCGCGTTCACCGAGTGAGGCGGCCAAGCGCAGGGACCGCTCCCGCAGCTGCGCCCACGTCTGGTGTTGCCGCTCACCGTGATACACCGCGCCGCGGTCACCGAAGCGGCTCGCGGCCTGATCGAGCAGGGCGAACAGGTTCACTGCCGCGCCACCCATTCGGAGTTCAGCGCGAAGTCCGACAGGTACTTCGTCGAACTCCACCCACCGTCGACCACGATCGTCTGGCCGTTGATGAAACTCGCGCCGTCCGAACACAGGAACGCCACGGTGCTGGCGATGTCGTTCACCTCACCGAGTCGCGGATAGGGGGTCATCTCGGTGTTGATCTTGCGGAACCGCTCGTCTTCGAGGCGCGTCGACACCATCGGCGTCAGGGTGACGCCGGGAGCCACTGCGTTACAACGGATTCCCTGCGGGCCGTACTGGCAGGCGATGTGCTGCGTCAGCGAGGTCAACCCGCCCTTGGCCGCGGAGTACGCACCGCCGCGCAATCCGCCGACGACCGCGAAGGTCGACGTCACGTTGACGATCCCCGAGCCCGGTTTCATGTGCACGATCACGTCGCGGGCCAGCCGGAACGGCGCCCGCAGCATGAGTCCCAAGAAGTAGTCGAGGGACTCGTCGTCGGTCTCGTGCAACGGTTTCGGGCTGCCCACGCCCGCGTTGTTCACCAGGAAGTCGATGCGCCCCCACCGGTCCAACGCCGCCCGCACGATCCGCTGCGGTGCGTCGTCGGCGGTGAGATCGACGGCGACCGTCGCAATACGTTCAGTGACCCCGACGGCCTGCTCCAACTCGGCGAGCCTCGTTTCGTCGCGGCCGGTACCCAACACGGCCATGCCCGCCTCGGCCAGCTTGGTCGCACACCCGAAGCCGATACCGCTGCTCGCCCCGGTCACGATCGCTACCTGAACCATTTCGCTCCTCGCGTCCGCGGTCATTCCAGCGCCGCTCGTATCCGATGCTTCAACACTTTTCCGGCGTCGTTCTTCGGCAACGCCTCCCAGACCACCACCTGCTCGGGCGCTTTGAACCGCGCCACACCGTGCTCCTCGAGCAACGCCCGCATGCCCGCCACATCGGGAGGCGGCTGGTCGGTGGCGACGACGACCGCGCAGGCCCGCTCACCGGTGCGCTCGTCCGGTACACCGACGATCGCGATCTCCGCAATACCCGGATGCCCGATGAGGAGGTCCTCGATCTCCTTGGGGGAGATGTTCTCGCCGTTGCGGATGATGATGTCCTTCGCGCGACCGGTCACGACGAGGAAGCCGTCGTCAACCCACCGGCCCAGATCGCCTGTGCGGAAGTAACCCTCGTCGTCGAAGGCGGCGGTCTCGTCTTCGGGATGCAGGTAGCCGACGAGCATCTGCGGCCCCCGGGCGCGGATCTCGCCGTCGACCAGTTTGATGTCGGCGATGCCCGGTCCGCCGTCGGTGTCGGCCGCGTGCTCGGCGTCGTCCAGCGAGCCGACCGTGGTCACCGGGACTTCGGTCGAACCGTATACGCGTGACACCGCCGCCTTGTCGAAATACGCGGTGGCACTGCGGATCAGTGAGGGCGGCACCGACGCGCCTCCGCAGATGAACACCTTCAACTCGGGTAACCGCGTCGCAGCCCGTTCGGCGGCGGCGAGCAGCCCGTCGAGAAACGGTGTGGCCCCCGCCATGTGCGTGACGCGCTCGTCGAGCATCAGCGCCACGGCCGCATCCGGGTCCCACCGGTGCATCAGCACAGCGGTGCTGCCGAGTAGGAGAGGGCACTCGAACGCGTAGATCGAACCACCGATGTGCGCGATCGGAGACGGCACCAGGAACGTGTCTCCGACCGCGACGCGCCAGTGCTCTCCGATCTGGCGGATCAGGGCATGAATCGAATTGTGGGTGTGCAGCACGCCTTTCGGCCGACCGGTGGTCCCCGACGTGTAGAGGATCATGCGCACAGTGTCGGCGTTCAACACCGGCAGCACGCCCGGTCCCTCGCCGCCGAACAACGACTCGTACGGGGTGTGCTGACCCGGGTCCCCGCGCACCACGATGACCTCCGGCGGAGCGGCCATCGCGCCCGTGACCCGGTCCAGCATCGCCACGTAGTCGTGCTTGTTGAAGACTGATGGCACGAAGATCGCCCGGACGTCGGCGTCGCGCAGGATGAACGACAGTTCGTGATCGCGCAGCGAGGGCAGGATCGGGTTGACCACCATGCCTGCCAACGTCGCGGCGTGGTAAACGACCGCGGCCTCCTGCCAGTTCGGCAGCATGAACGACACCACGCTGCCTGCGGGCATCCGCGACATCAGTACCTGCGCCAGCGTCAGAGCCCGGTCGTGAAGCTCGCGGCAGGTGACCCGAACGTCGCCGTCCACCAACACGGTTCGGTCGGGGGTCGAGGTTGCCGTATCGCGCAGCGCGTCGGCCAGCGTGTCGTGTACCCACAGCCCTCGCCGGTAGGCGTCGGCGCTGCGCTTTCCGTCGACACGCACGGTTGGGCCTAACCCTTGATCCGGCGCATGGTCATCGAGTGCCGGTATCGCGACGAGGGATGGGTGTTGATGGTCACCTGCGCCACCTCGCCATCCGACGTCGTATAGGTGCGGCGCATCTCCAGGGCGGCGCCACCCGTTTCGACCTTGAGCGCCTCGGCGAGTTCCGGCGTCACGGTGATGGCCGCCATCTCCTGATGCACCTCGATGATGCTGACCCCGAACAGGTCCTCGATGAGCGGGAAGATGGGACCCGAATAGCGTTGCAGCAGACGCCCGACCGCCGCGAACGCCCGGTTGATGTAGTACTCGGTCGTGCAGACGGGCGTGTCGCTGCCTTCGGCCTGTCGGCAGCCGCGCACCGCGAGCCACTGGGAACCGGCCTTCAGGCCGGTGTGGTCGGCCAGGTCGTCGTCGACGGTCACCATCGCGTTGGACTCGATCGTCAGCTGCGCTCCCGCCGCGAACGCCAATAGGTCGTCGATCGAGACCACGTCCTGGACATACGAATTCGATGCCGGGCGGGGAACCACCAGGGTGCCCGCCCGTGGTCGTGACGCGATCAGATTGTCCTCACGCAGCCGGCGCAGCGCCTCGCGAACGGTGTAGCGGCTGACCGCGAACCGCTCGCACAGCTGCTGTTCGGTGGGCAGCTGCGAGCCGACCGGGTAGATCCCGTCGACGATCTCCTTGCGCAGCGTGCGCGCCACCTGCAGGTAGCGATGGTCGGTGGGGCTGACGGTCATGTGCGTCGCAGCGCCAACACGCTGCCCTCACCGTCGGCCGACACGTACAGCGTGCCGTCGCGGCCGACGGTGATACCCGCGAACGGTCCTTGCGGGCCGGAGAACGGCGGCATTCCCCTGAGAGGCTTGGGTTCCACGCCCGGCGGGGGGCCCACGGGTAGATCGGATGCGATCGTGGTGCGCTCGCCGCCGGCCAGGTTCACCGCGACGACCTCCTTGGCGCCCGCGTCGACGATGTAGAGCACACCGTCGGCGATCGCGACACCCTGCGGCTTCTGCAAGCCGTCGACCACTGTTTCCGTCCCGGCGCCGACCGCGACCACGCGTCCCGCTCCGGACTCGGCGACCAACGCGCGGCCGTCGCCGTCGAACACCACGCCGACGGGGTCCCGCAGATCCGTCGCCAGCACCTCGGTGCCGCCCGATCCGAGTGCGTGCACCCGCCCGGTGCCGAGCTCGGTGAACACGATCCGCTCGCCCGGCCCGACGGCCACACCGTAGAGCTGGTCGAAACCGTCTGCGAGATAGTCGGTCTCGCCGTCGGCAGGCCGATAGCGCGCGATCTGACCACCCGATGTGGCGACCACAAAGGCACCGCCCGCGACGGGTGCGAGCCCGCGGAGGAAGCCGGGGTAGCCGGGGGAGAACAGCATCCCGACCGTCTGCAGCGATCCGTCGTCGCCGACGGTGTAGAAGTAGGTGCCGTCCGCGACGTAGAGCCGGCCGTCCTCGCCCACCGCAAGGTCGAGCGGCCAGTTCAAGCCTCCGCCGAGCAGCGTGCGGGTCTCGCCGACGCCCACGATCTCGGTGATCTCGCCGGTGAAGTTCGAGACGAACAGCCGATCCCCGACGAAGGTCAGGTTGTCCAGTCCCGGGTTCAGATGAGCCAGAAGGGTTTTCTCGCCGCTGCGCGGGTCGATTCGCAGCACCTGCCCGCTGGCCACCTGCGTCGAGACCAGGTTGCCCTGAGCATCGAATTTCACCGCGTCGGGCACCCCGAGGTCGGCGGCCACCCGTTGTGGTTCACCGCCCGCGGGGTCGATGCGCCAGATCTCATTGGCCGTCATCAACGGGTAGTAGAGGAGGCCGTCCGGACCCACCTCCATGGCGTTCGGTGACGGCAGGTTCTCCAGCAGGATCCGCTCCGCGCCGGTGGCGCGGTCGAGTTCCATCAGCCGCCCGCCGTCGCGGCACTCGTTGATGAACAGACGATCCTGATGCACGGTGATGCCGTTCGCGCACGGCAGGTCGTCGCGCAGCACCCGCGTGCGACCCGAGGCGTCACGCAGGCTGACCCGCCCGTCCATGACCTCGGTGGCGAAGAGGTTGCCGTCACCGTCGAACGCGACGTCGTCGGGGGCGATGATGTCGCCGCCTTTGGCGCTGACCGTCTCCAGATTTCCCGTGCGCAGATCGAGCGCGCTGATCTGGCTGCCCGTCACCTGGGCGACGTAGACGCGGCCGTCCGGGCCGGTGCGCAGACCGTTCGCGCCGAACAGGCGGCTCGGTGCGGTGATCCGCTCGACGCGCCACCCCTGCGCTGCCGTCGGGCTTGCGCCCGGATAGCGAGACTGATGCAAGGACCCCGTTGCCGATCGCGTCATGACCTGGCACGTTAGCAAGCCCGCTTAGTCCAGACAATAGGCCACGAAAGAAGCTCTTCGGCCCTTGACGGCTCGATTCGCCCTGGGGAATAGTGTTCTGCAACATGGAGAGCAGCATTCGTTGTCCGGACAAATAGCAATGGGCGACCTGTTGAGGCTGGACGGCCGCGTCGTGGTGGTGTCGGGTGCCGGCGGTGGCGGGATCGGCACCGCCGTGACCCGGATGGCCGCCGAGGCGGGTGCCACGGTGGTGGCCGTCAGCCGGTCGAAGGAGAACCTCGACGAGCACGTCGGACCTCTGGTCGACGCGGGCCTGCCGGTCGTTCCGGTCTCTGCCGACGCCTCCACCGACGACGGCATCGCCGCGGTCATGGATCAGGTCCGTCGAACCGACGACGATCTGTACGGGTTGGTGAACATCGCGGGCGGCGCGGCGCCGTCGACCTGGATGCCGTCCACCCGCGTGACCCGCGAGGACTGGCGGGCGTTGTTCACCGCGAACCTCGAGACCGCGTTCTTCATGAGCCAGGCCGTCGCGGCCGAGATCCGCGCCGGCGGCAATTCCGGATCGATCGTCTCGGTGTCGTCGATCAGCGGGATGAACACCGCGCCGTTCCACATCGCGTACGGAACGGCGAAGGCGGCGGTGGTCGCGATGACACGCACCATGGCCGCCGAATTGGCGCTCGACAACATCCGCGTCAACGCGGTGGCGCCGGGAGTGACCGAGACGGCCGCGTCGCGCACCTATGTCGACGTCGACCCCGACCGGGATCGGCGTGCGATCGCGATGGGCAGGCGCGGCCGCCCGGAAGAGCAGGCGGGCGCGATCCTGTTCCTGCTGTCGGACCTGTCGAGCTACATCACCGGACAGACGTTGCTCGTCGACGGTGGGCTCAACCTGAAGTGGACGCACCTCGGCGCCGACAACACGTCGCTGTTTTTGAAAGACGAAACCTTCCGCGCAGAGATCAGTCGGTTCTAAGGAGTTGAGATGACCGATACGCAGCCCAGAATCGAAGCGCCAGAAGAACTGTGCGAGCCGATGACGATTCCCGTCGAGGCCTACGTATCCGAGGAGTACGCGCGCGCCGAGCGGGACAAGCTGTGGCGCAAGGTGTGGCAGCAGGTCGGACGGGTCGAAGAACTGCCCGAGGTCGGCAACTACCTCACCTACGACGTGCTCGACGACTCCATCATCGTGGTGCGCACGGCTGAAGGAAACTCGTCTGACTCTTTTGCCGCCCACCACAACGTGTGCATGCACCGCGGCCGCCGTCTCGTCGACACACCCGATGGCGAGAAGAACGACGTCGGGCGCGCCAGGAAGTCGTTCGTCTGCGGATTCCACGGCTGGACATACGGTCTCGACGGCGCCTGCACGCACATCCGCGAACAGGACGACTGGAACGGCGCGCTCACGCCGCAGAACACCCATCTCGTTCCCGTCAAAGTCGACACCTGGGGCGGCTGGCTGTTCATCAACATGGACCCCGACTGCGAGCCGCTGGCCGACTACCTGTTCCCGGCGGCCAAGATCCTCGACCCGTTCGGGCTGGAGAACATGCGCTACAAGTGGCGCAAATGGCTGTATTTCGACTGCAATTGGAAGGTCGCGCTGGAGGCGTTCAACGAGACCTACCACGTGTTCACCACCCATCCGGAGTTCAACAAGTTCGGGGAGTTCAAGGGCTGGGCCAAGGCGCAGGGCAGGCACAGCAACATCGGGTACGACGCGCCGAAGGACATGGAGGCCACCAAGTCCAAGATCCGGCTCGGCACCGGCGACGACCCGCGCGTCTCCACCGCCGAGATGCAGATGTACACCTGGGAGCAGACCAACGCCACCACCACCGAGACGTTGGTGAACGCGGCCAAGAGGCTGGTCGATGAACTGCCCGAGGGCACGCCTCCCGACAAGGTGCTCGAGCACTGGCTGGCGTCGGCCAGGCGCGACGACGAGGCCCGCGGTGTCGTCTGGCCGACCATCCCGCCCGACATCCTCGGGCAGGCGGGCACGGCCTGGCAGATCTTCCCGAACTTCCAGGTCGGGCAGGGGCTGACCACCGCGCTCTGCTACGGCGCGCGGCCACATCCGAGCTACGACCCGAACAAGTGCATCTTCGAGGTGGCCACGTTGGAGCTGTTCCCGAAGGGACAAGAGCCGCAGACGCATTGGGAGTACACACCCAAGGACAGCCCGAACTGGCTGTCGGTGCTGCCCCAGGACTTCTCGAACATGGCCGCCGTGCAGCAGGGCATGAAGTCGCTCGGATTCCCCGGCACCAAACCCAACCCGTACCGCGAACGCAGCACCGTGAATCTCCACTATCAGTTGTCCAAGTACATGGGCACCGGCGAACCGAAAGAGCTCTGAGCCATGACAATGTTCGACACCTGCGGGCCCACCGAGACGCCCGACGACATCGACATCGACGGGCTGCGGGAGAAGTACGCCCAGGAGCGGGCGAAAAGACTTCGGCCCGAAGGTTCCAAGCAGTACGTCGAGTTGTCCGACGATTTCGCCGGTTACTACGAGGTGGACCCGTACACGCCCGTCACCCCGCGTGACCCGATCGTCGAGGACATCGATGTCGCGGTGCTCGGCGGCGGCTTCGGCGGGCTGCTCTCGGCGGCGCATCTGAAGAAGGCCGGTGTGGAGGACGTCCGCATCATCGAGCTGGGTGGCGATTTCGGTGGCGTCTGGTACTGGAACCGTTATCCGGGCATCCAGTGCGACAACGAGTCATACTGCTACATACCGCTTCTGGAAGAGCTCGACTACATTCCGAGCAAGAAGTTCGCCGACGGGCCCGAGATCTACGAGCACTGCAGGCGGATCGGTAAGCACTTCGGCCTCTACGACTCGGCGATCTTCTCCACCCAGGTGCGCGACATGCACTGGGACGAGGACATCAAACGCTGGCGCCTGGCCACCAACCGCGGCGACGACATCCGCGCGCGGTTCGTGGTGCTGGCGTCCGGGCCGTTCCACCGCCCCAAGCTTCCGGGCATCCCGGGCATGAAGGACTTCAAGGGGCACAGTTTCCACTCGTCGCGGTGGGACTACGACTACACCGGCGGGGACTACACCGGCGGAATGGACAAGCTCGCCGACAAGCGTGTCGCGATCATCGGCACCGGTGCGACCAGCATCCAGGTCGTGCCGTTCCTGGCCCGAGATGCACAGCACCTCTACGTGTTCCAGCGCACGCCGTCGACCGTCGACGTCAGGAACAACGCGCCTACCGATCCGGAATGGGTCAAGACGCTGGGGCCCGGTTGGCAGAAGGAGCGCCAGCGGAACTTCCACGCGTGGACGTTCGAGGGCATGGCGCTGGGGCAGCCGGACCTCGTGTGCGACTTCTGGACCGAACTCGGCCGCAACACCGCCGCACGGGTGCTCTCGCTCGAGGACCCCGCCTCGATGACGCCGGAACAGTTCATGGCGATTCGGGAGGAAGAGGACTACAAGATCATGGAGCGGCTGCGCCGCCGGATCGCCGGCATCGTCGACGACCCCGACACCGCCGAGGCGCTCAAGCCGTACTACCGATTCCTGTGCAAGCGGCCGTTGTCCAACGACGATTACCTGCCCACGTTCAACCGGCCGAACGTCACGCTGGTCGACGTCTCCGGATCCAAAGGGGTGGAACGGATCACCGAGAAGGGCCTCGTTGCCAACGGCCAGGAGTACGAGGTCGACTGCATCATCTACGCCAGCGGGTTCGAGATCACCACGGAGATCAGCAGGCGCTACTCGATCGACGCGATCGATGGCCGTGACGGAGTGTCGCTCTACGACTACTGGCACGACGGCTACAAGACCCTGCACGGCATGACGAGCCGCGGCTTTCCCAACCAGTTCTTCACCGGCTTCACCCAGGTCGGCATATCGGCCAACATCGCGGCCAACTACGAACTGCAGGGCGAGCACATCGCCTACATCGTCGCCGAGGCGTTGAAAAGGGGTGCGACGGTCGTCGAGCCGACGGCCGAGGCGCAGGAGGACTGGTGCAAGACCATCCGCGAAAGCGCCGTCGACAACTCGGCTTTCGATGCGTCCTGCACCCCGGGTTACTACAACAACGAAGGCGGCGGGGGAGGGGAAGGCATCCGCTCGCACCTCGGCGAGCCCTATGGGCCCGGCTTCTACGCGTTCGGCGATCTGCTGAAGGAGTGGCGCGACAAGGGTGACCTCGACGGCCTGGAGCTGAGGTCGTGACCATCACACCGCGAGCGCACGGTTGTTCGCGCCCCGACCCGCGTTTCGCGTACGAAAGCGTGCTCTCGGCGGATGGGTGAGTCGCGCTTCGACGGCCGGGTAGCGGTCGTCACCGGCGGCGGAAGGGGACTGGGCCGCGCATACGCCATGCTCCTCGCGACACGCGGGGCCAAGGTCGTCGTGAACGACCCGGGCGGCAGCCTTGCCGGCGACGACTACGACCCCGTTCATCCGCCGTCCGAAACACCCGGTCCCGCCGAAGAAGTCGTGCGGGAGATTACCGCCGCCGGCGGACAAGCCGTGGCGAACGCGGACTCCGTGGCCACCCCGGCCGGAGGCAAGGCGATCGTCGACACCGCGCTCGAGCACTACGGGCGCATCGACGCCCTGATCCACAACGCCGGCATCGTCAGACGCGCCCCACTGGCCGAGATGACGTACGAGGACTTCGAAGCGGTGCTCGACGTCCACCTACGTGGCGCCTTTCACGTTGTGCGCCCGGCCTTTCCGACGATGTGCGATGCCGGGTACGGCCGCATCGTCCTGACGTCGTCGATCGGCGGCCTGTACGGCAACCACGAGGTCGCCAATTACGCGGTCGCGAAGGCCGGCGTCGTCGGGCTGTCCAACGTCGCGGCGATGGAGGGCGCCGCGCACGGGGTGAAGAGCAACGTGATCGTGCCTGCCGCGGTGACCCGGATGGCCGAAGGCATCGACACGTCCGCGTACCCCCCGATGGGCGCCGAACTGGTCGCCCCCGCGGTGGGATGGCTGGCGCACGAATCCTGTTCAATCACCGGCGAAGTGCTGATCGCGCTGGCCGGCCGGATCGCCAGGGCCGTGATCGCGGAAACACCTGGGGTCTACCGGCCGTCGTGGTCGATCGAGGAGGTCGACGCGCACATCTCCCAGATCCGCGACACCTCCGAAACCGTCGTGTTCCCGGTGGTGCCGGACGGGCACGGCGACCACATCAGGTACAGCTTCGCAATGGCGCAGAAAGGTGGTGTCCATGCCTAGCGGGCCGTTGGCCGGCGTGCGTGTCGTCGACCTCACCGCGATGGTGATGGGGCCGTACTGCACACAGATCATGGCGGACATGGGTGCTGACGTGATCAAAGTCGAGCCACCCCAGGGCGATAACACCCGCTTCATCTCCGTCGGCCCAGAGTCGGGAATGAGCGGGGTGTTCGTCAACGTCAACCGCGGTAAGCGCAGCGTCGTGCTCGACCTGCGGACCGAGCGCGGAAAAGCCGCGATGCGGGCGCTCATCGAACAGGCCGATGTGTTCATCCATTCCATGAGGGCCAAGGCGATCGCCAAGCTGGGCTTCGGCTACGACGACGTCGCCGCCATCAATCCGGCGATCGTCTACACCAACTGCTACGGCTACGGCCGCCGCGGTCCCGACCGCGACCGCCCCGCCTATGACGACACCATCCAGGCCGAAGCCGGATTGCCCGCTGTCCAACAACAATTGACCGGTGAGGCCGATTTCGTCGGCACCATCATGGCCGACAAAGTGGCCGGGCTGACCGCCCTATACGCGACGACGATGGCGCTGTTCCATCGTGAACGCACGGGGGAGGGCCAGGAGGTCGAGGTCGCCATGTTCGAGACGATGGCCTCCTTCATGCTGGTCGAACATGCCAACGGCGCCATGTTCGACCCCCCTCTGGGGCCCGCCGTTTACCCGCGGACGGTGGCGCCGAACCGCAGGCCGTACCGCACCAGCGACGGGTACATCGCCGCACTGATCTACAACGACAAGCACTGGAACGCGTTCATCAACGCGGTGAGTCCGACGTGGAATGACGAGTCGTACGCCACCCTCGAACAACGGGCGCACAACATCGACGCCGTGTACGGCCTGCTGGCCCAGACGATGAAGGAGCGCACCACCGCCGAATGGCTGGAGCTGTTCCGAGAACTCGAGATTCCTGCCGCGGCGCTCAACACTCCCGATGCGCTGTTCGAGAACGAACACCTGAATGCGGTCGGGCTCTTCGAGACCGTCGAAACGGCGAACGGGCCCGTTCGCTTCCCCGGAGTGCCGACCTGGTTCTCCCGCACCCCGGGCAAGGTGGCAGGTCCGGCGCCGACGCTGGGCGCCGACACCGACAGCGTTCTTCAGGAACTCGGCCTCGCTGGTGACTTCGACCCCGTCGAGCCGGCGGTTTCTGCCGGCGGGGCCGATCTCGTCGAGAACCGAAGCGTCGGCGCGTCGGAGCTGGGGTGAGCATGGATTTCGAGATGGGGCAGGGGGCCGCGGAACTGCGCGGCGAACTGCGCGCTCTGGTCAGAGAGCATGTGCCGCAGGATTATCTGGGGGCATTCACCGACGACCCCGCCGACCTCGAGATCGCCCAACGGTTCTGCCGCACGCTCGCCGAGCGCGAACTGCTGTGCCTGTCGTGGCCCAAGGAGTTCGGCGGTGGCGGAGCGTCGGTGTGGGAGCAGACGGTGGTCCGCGAGGAGATGTGGGCACACCATGAACCGCGTGGTGCGCAGTACATGGGTGTCAACTGGGTCGGCCCGATCATCATGCGGCACGGCACCGAGGAGCAGCAGCGCAAACACCTGCCGCCGATCGCGCGCGGCGAGGTGATCTGGTGCCAGGGGTTCTCCGAACCCGAGGCCGGATCCGACCTCGCCTCACTGCGTACCGCTGCTCGACGCGACGGTGATGGCTGGTTGGTCAGCGGGCAGAAGATCTGGACCTCCTACGCCACCATGGCGCAGTGGTGCTTCCTGCTGGCGCGGACCTCTCGGGGTGAGAAGAAACAGCAGGGTTTGACGATCTTCCTTGTGCCCATGGACGATCCGGCGATCCAGGTGCGACCGATCAGGTGCATGATGGGTCCGCACCACCTGAACGAGGTGTTCTTCGACGACCTGCGCGTCACCGAGGCCGACGTGCTCGGCACCGTCGACCAGGGCTGGACGGTGGTGCAGGACGTGATGGCCTTCGAGCGGGTCGGCATCGCCCGCTATGCGCGCTGCGAACGACTGCTCGCGGCGGCGCCGGCGGTTCTCGGTGACCGGTGGGACGACCTGCCCGCCGAACTGCGCGGGCGATGGATCCGGATGTTGACGCACTGCCGGCGGGCCCGCCTGATGGCCTACCGGGTGGTGTCGCTGCAGAGCAGCGGCCGCATTCAGCCGGGTGACGCCGCGGCCTACCGGATCGCGGTCACCAAACTGGACCAGGACAGCGCTGAAGTCCTGATGGATATCGCGGCCGAGGTGTCGCAGGACGACCCGAAGGCCTCGTGGTTCCTCGGTGAGGTCGAGGACCACTGGAAGTACTCACAGGCCTCGACCGTGTCGTCGGGCAGCATCGAAATGCAACGAATCCTGTTGTCGCGCGCACTGTTGGCGGCGGCGAAATGAGCGAGATGATCCTGGACCTGTCCGAGGACGCCAAAGAGTACGGCCGCGAAGCGCTTCGGGCGTTCGAGGCCGCGGGCGGAGATCAGCTCGTCCAGCAGGCCGAGGCCAAGCCCGAGGCGCGCGAGTCGTTGGTCGGTCCGAGCCTCGCGGGGATCGGCGCCTGGGAACTCGATGCGCGCAGCGACGCCGACGGCCTGGAAGCGGCGGCGGCGCTGTGCCGCAGCGCCGGATACTGGGCGCTGCCCTATCCGGTCGCCGAACGACTGGCGGCCCCCACCGACCTGGACACCGACGGCCTGATCGTGGTGTCGGGCATCCGACCCGCGGGCACCGTGGCCGGGCTCGAAAACCGTTGGACGACGGTAACCCTGGACGGTACGCGCGGCACGGTGACCGAAGTCGGACCCGCCGGTCCGGGCTTTGTCTCCGAACTGCAGTCGGCCGTCGTCGACAGCCAGGGGGTATCCGACGTCGCGCTCGGGTTGGTGCTGCCATGCTGGACGCTGCTCGGCATCCTCGACCGGGCGATCGAGCTGACGGTCGCTCACGTCAGCCTGCGCAAGCAGTTCGGCCAGGCGCTCTCGTCGTTTCAGGGTGTGCAGTTCCAGCTGACCGACGCCGAGGTCGAGCGCAACGGGCTCGACATCCTCGCCAAGTACGCGCTGTGGAGCATTGCCACCGTACGTCCCGAGGCGCTCACCGACGCGCTGGCACTGCGGATGTCGGCACTCGAGGCCGCCGAGGTCGTGTTCCGCGTGTGCCATCAGCTGCACGGCGCGGTCGGCTTCTGCGACGAAACCACGTTGTCGTGGCTGTCGCGCTACAGCCAACCGCTGCGCCGGTTGCCGCTCGGGTTGTCCGCGACCCGCGACGCGCTGATCCGCGCGGCGGGACGCGCAGGGCTGACGGGGTTGTACGCATGAGGGTAGCGGTGATCGGCACCGGCTTCGGCAAGCACGCCGCGGCCCCCGCGTACGCCGGGCTCGGCTTCGATGTCCAGGTCGTCAGCCCGCGCGATGAGGCCGCGGTCAAGGCCGCGTTGGCCTCGGACGTCGACCTGATCTCCGTACACTCTCCGCCGTTCCTGCACCTCGAGCATGTCACCGGCGCCATCGAACACGGGCATGCGGTGTTGTGCGACAAACCGTTCGGGCGCAACGCCGACGAGGCGGCGCTGATGCGTGACAGGGCCCGCGACGCCGGCGTGCGGCACTTCCTCAACTTCGAGTTCCGGTTCAACGAATCGTGGACCCGGCTCAAGGAATTGGCTACCGACGGGACGATCGGCACACCGAAGCACCTGCAGTGGACGTTCTTCGGAAGCGGTCTACGGGGCCGCAAGTTCGGCTGGATCAACGACCGCGACCTGGGCGGCGGATGGATCGGCGCTTACGGCTCCCATCTGATCGACTTCACCCGGTGGCTCTTCGACAGCGAGATCGCCGACTGCGGGGGAGTCACCCGCATCGACGGATCGCCCGAGCCGGCCACCGCGGAAGACGCGTATGCGGCGTGGTTCGCCATGGCGAACGGCTGCACGGCCACTCACGACACCGGATTCGCCGCTGCCGTGCCGTCGGCTCCGTCGGTCACGCTGCTCGGCAGCGACGGTACCGTCGAACTCGCAGCCGATACGACGCTCGTGGTGCGCCGGGCGGGTGGTGACCCCGAGACAATCGAGTTCGCTCCACCGCCGCGGCGCTCACCGCCGCCCGCACTGTCGGCGTTCTTCGGCCGCGTCGCCGACGCGTTGCGCACGGGAACACAGATCGCCCCGTCCTTTGACGACGGGCTGGCCGTCGCACGCGCCATGGACCTCCTGCGCGCCAAGGCGCTTCGCCTATGAACGCGGACCTCGAGAAGTTCCGGCAAGGAGTGCGGCAGTGGTGCGTCGAGCACATCCCGTCCGACTGGCGCGAAACTCAAACGGGCGCAAGTGACGAGCAGTTCGTGGCCTTTCAGAAGGCATGGTTCGCCGAACTGCACAGCGCGGGCTTCGCCGTCCCGCACTGGCCCGCCGAATGGGGCGGCGGCATGTCGGTGGCCGAACAGGTGGTGCTGTACCAGGAGTTGGCCGCCCACGATGCGCCGCGACTTGTCCTCGCCTTCGTCGGCATCCACCACGCCGCCTCGACGCTGTTGGTCGCGGGCACCGAGGAGCAGCGGCAACGGCACCTACCCGCGATCCTCAACGGCGAGATCTGGGTGCAGGGCTTCTCCGAACCCGAGGCCGGATCCGACCTGGCGAGCCTGCGCACCACCGCCCGCAAGGATGGTGATTCCTACATCGTCAACGGGCAGAAGTTGTGGGCGAGTGGCGGTAAGCACGCCGACTGGTGCCTGCTGCTGGCGCGCACCGACCCGGACGCCCCGAAACGCAAGGGCATTTCGTACTTCCTGCTCGACACGACCACACCCGGCGTCGAGGTCCGACCCATCCGCAACGCGATCGGCGACTCGCACTTCTGCGAGATCTTCCTCAACGACGTCTCCATTCCCGCCGCCAACCTGATCGGAGCGGAGAATGACGGCTGGCGGGTCGCGCAGGCCACCCTCGGCGCCGAGCGTGGCATGACGATGCTGGAACTCGCCGAGCGGCTGGGCAACGCGGGCTTCCGCTGGCTGGTCCAGAGTGCGCCTGTAGACGACCCGATAGTCGCGGACCGGCTGGCTCAGTTCGAGACCGAGATCACCGGGCTGCGTGGGCTGTGCCGAAAGCTGGTCGAGTCCGCAGAGAATCCAGAGAGCGGGACCGCCAACCCCGCCGACGCGTCGATCGTCAAGCTGTTCTACAGCGAACTACTGCAGCGCATGACCGACTTCGGCGCGGAGATCGGCGGGCTGACCGCCCACACCGAACTGGCCAAGCCCATGTCGAGCGGCTGGGAGTCGGGCGCCTGGGTGCTCGACTTCATCGGGTCGTGGGAGTGGACGATTCCCGGCGGCGCGAGCGAGGTCCAGCGCACGATCATCGGCGAGCGCGGCTTGGGGTTGCCTCGAGAACCGAGTGCCGTGTGATGGCCGACTTCACCGAGTTTCACGACGAACTGCGCTCCGTCGCGGGCGATCTGCTCGCGAAGGACCGCAGCGTCGAGTGGTCCACGCTGGTGGACGCCGGCTGGGTCGGGCTCGAAGTGCCCGAGCGGTTCGGTGGAGCGGGTGCGTCGTTCGCCGAAGCCGCGGTGGTCTGCGAGGAGATCGGTCGCGCCGCCAGCGCAACAAGTTTTCTCGGTGGTGCGGTGCTCGCGGTTGGAGCGCTGAATGTGGTGCAGCCCAGTATGACCCGCGACGAGCTGCTGACTGACATCGCCAGCGGTGCGACGCGGGCGGCCGTCGCGCTCGAACCGCATGAATTCGTTCCCGACGCCGAGGGCGCCGATCGCATCCTGGTCGTCACGAACCGCGGTGTCGAGGTGACGCGACAACGGGCCACACCGCGGCCGGTCGTCGACGAGACGCGCCGCCTCGCCGCCGTTGCGCCTGATGCCGAAGTCATCGAGACCCTGCCGTTCGCCGGCGACGACGGACCACAGCGCCTGCGCAATCGGGCGGCCGCGGCGATCGCCTGCGACAGCCTAGGGCTGAGCGAGGCCATGCTCGCCGCGACCGTCGGATACGTGAAGGTGCGTCAGCAATTCGGCAGGGCCATCGGCTCGTTCCAGGCCGTCAAACACGCCTGCGCCGATATGCAGGTCGGCATCGCGGTGTCGCGCCAACTCGTCGGTGCCGCAGTGCGATCCGTCGCCGAAGACGCACCCGACGCCGCAGTGGCCGTCGCCATGGCGAAGTCGTACACCTGCTCCACCGCAGTCGACATCGTGGGCAAGGCGATGCAACTGCACGGCGGCATCGGATACACGTGGGAGAGCGGCATCCACGTCTACCTGAAGCGCGCCACCCTCAACCGCTCACTGTTCGGCTCCCCGGCTGAACACCGAAAACGACTGGCACAACGCTATCTATAAAGAAGGCAAGGAGTTCCCTGTGGGAGTACCCGTATACAAGCGCATCCTCGACATCTTCGAGGCTGAGGGCGTCAACACGTTGTTCGGCATACCCGACCCCAACTTCGTGCACATGTTCACCGAGGCCGACGCCCGTGGATGGTCGGTCGTCGCGCCGCACCACGAGCTGAGCGCGGGCTTCATGGCCGAGGCGGCGTCGCGCATGACCGGTGCGCCGGGTCTGTGCATCGGCACCCTCGGACCCGGCATGGCCAACATCGCGGGCGCGATCCAGTGTGCGCTGGTGGAGAACTCGCCCGTCATCTTCCTCGGCGGTCAACGCGCCCGCATCACCGAACGCCGGGTTCGGCGCGGCCGCATCCAATTCGTCCAGCAGGAGGAGCTTTTCGCTCCGTCGGTCAAGTACAGCAGCTCGATCGAGTACGCCGACCAAACCGACGAGATCATCCGCGAGGCGATCCGTCGGTCCATGTCCGGAACACCCGGTCCCAGCTACGTCGAGTTCCCGTCGCACGTCATCCTCGAAGAACTCGACGTGCCGGATCCGCTGCCTCCGCATCGGTATCGCCTCGTCAACCAGGGTGCGGGCGAGCGTGAGGTCGCCGAGGCCGTCGCGCTGATCAAGGCGGCGAAGAACCCCATCCTGCTGGTGGGCCACGCCGTTCACACCTCGCGGACCCAGGAGCAGGTCCGAGAGCTCGCCGAGCTGATGGCGTGCCCGGTGATCCAGACATCGGGCGGCACGTCGTTCATCCCGGGCCTGCAGGCCCGCACCTTCCCCTATCTGTTCTCGCCGGCGGCAAATGAGGCCGTCGAGAAGTCGGACCTGTGCGTGGCGCTCGGAACCGAGCTCGGTGAACCCATGCACTACGGCCGCACCCAGCACTGGGCCGAGGGCGATGCGAACCGTAAATGGGTTCTCGTGGAACAGGATCCGACCGCCATCGGCGTCAACCGGCCGATCGACGTGCCGTTGGTGGGCGACTTGCGCGGCGTGGTACCGCAGCTCGTCGAGGCGCTGCGCGACAGCCCGAGGACCCCGTCGGCGGACCTCGATGCCCTGATCAAGGCCGACGCCGCCGAGATTGCGCGCGTGGCGGAGGAGGCGCCCAGCGGTCGCGCGCCGATCCATCCGGCGCGCTACGTCGTCGAGGCCACGAAGGCATTCGACGAATGCACCGAGGACGGCATCCTGGTCCGCGACGGCGGCGCCACGGTGATCTTCCAGTGGACGTACTCGCAGACCAAACCGCGGGACGTGATCTGGAACCAGAACTTCGGCCACCTCGGCACCGGACTGCCGTACGCGGTCGGCGCCTCGGTCGCAGAGGGACGCAACCGCCCGGTCATGCTTCTCACCAGCGACAGCGCCTTCCTGTTCCACATCGCCGAACTGGAGACCGCGGCGCGCGAGAACCTGCCGCTGGTCTGCGTCGTCGGCGTCGACCATCAGTGGGGCCTCGAGGTCGGCGTCTACAAGCGCACGTTCGAGCAGCCGTCACCGCAACCCGGCGTGCACTGGAGCAAGGACGTCCGCCTCGACAAGGTGGCCGAGGGCTTCGGTTGCCACGGCGAGTACGTCGAGAAGGACGACGAGATCGGCCCGGCGATCAAGCGGGCGTTCGCCAGCGGTAAGACCGCCGTCGTCCACGTCTGCATCGACCCGAAGGCGAACTCCGAGGAGATGCCGAAGTACGACCGATTCCGCACCTGGTATGCAGAAGGCACCCAGTAGGCCGGCCATCTAGGGAAGAGTAAGAGCATGCGCGAATATCTGAAGTTCTACATCGACGGCCAGTGGGTCGACCCGATCCGGCCCAACAGCCTCGAGGTCGACAACCCCACCACCGAACAGGTTTCCGGCAAGATCGCGATCGGCTCCTCGGCCGACGTCGACGTCGCGGTGCAGGCCGCCCGCCGGGCGTTCGCCACCTGGTCGCAGACCAGCCGCGACGAGCGGCTCGACCTGCTGCAGGCGATCATGGGCGAGTACTCCAAGCGCGCGGGCGACCTCGCCGACGCGGTCAACGAGGAAATGGGTGCGCCCGCCTCGCTCGCCGCCGGGCCGCAGGTCAACCTCGGGCTGGGTCACCTCGCCACGGCCATCGACGTGCTGAAGAACTTCGAATTCGAGGAGCAGCACGGCGCCACGCTGGTGGTCAAGGAGCCGATCGGCGTGTGCGGGCTGATCACGCCGTGGAACTGGCCGATCAACCAGATCGCCTGCAAGGTGTTCCCTGCGTTGGCCACGGGTTGCACGATGGTGCTCAAACCGTCGGAGGTCGCGCCGTACTCAGGTCAGGTCTTCACCGAGATCCTCGATGCGGCAGGCGTTCCCGCCGGCGTGTACAACCTGGTGTTCGGTGACGGTCCGGGTGTCGGAGCGGCGCTGTCGGCGCATCCCGACATCGACATGGTGTCGTTCACCGGGTCGACGCGAGCCGGTGTCGACGTTGCGAAGAACGCGGCGCTGACGGTCAAGCGGGTCACCCAGGAACTCGGCGGGAAGAGCCCGAACATCGTGCTCGACGACGACGACTTCGCCAAGAGCGTGACCGCCGGCGTCTCGGTGATGATGATGAACAGCGGCCAGAGCTGCAATGCGCCGTCGCGCATGCTGGTACCGAACTCACGCATGGACGAGGCGATCACGATCGCCCGTGAGGTGGCGGGTGCGGTCAAGGTCGGCGATCCCGACGACAAGACCGCGATCGGCCCGGTGGCCTCCAAGGCGCAGTTCGACAAGATCCAGGGCCTGATCCAGAAGGGCATCGACGAGGGCGCGACCGTCGTCATCGGCGGTACCGGACGGCCGGACGGGCTCGACAAGGGCTACTACGTCAAGCCGACGGTGTTCGCCAACGTCACCAACGACATGACGATCGCCCGCGAAGAGATCTTCGGCCCGGTGCTGTGCATCCTCGGCTACGACGACCTCGACCAAGCGCTCGAGATCGCCAACGATACGGAATACGGCCTGGCCGGCTATGTTTCGGGTGCCGACCTGGAGAAGGCGCGCGCAGTCGCGCGCAGGATCCGGGCAGGCTCGGTGGCCATCAACCACGGCTTCGACATGGCCGCGCCGTTCGGCGGATACAAGCGCAGCGGCAACGGCCGAGAATGGGGACACTTCGCGTTCGACGAGTTCCTGGAGATCAAGGCCGCGCTGGGCTACGCGCCGGAGGCCGCCGCCGGGTGATCGTCACGGCCTGAGCAGCGGCCGCAGGTCGTCCAGGCGGTCGAACAGGTGCCAGACGTACGACGATGATCCGTTCTCGCGGTGCGCGTGGAGGTCGGCGAGTTCGGGGTCGTTGCAGTAGCCGTCGAACGCGTCCTTGGAGTCCCACTCGACGAGGATCAGCACCGTGCGGGGCTCGATGTCGCCGAGCACGGCCTCGCGGAACTGGCCCAGGGCGACGACGCGACCGCCGTGCTTGGCCACCTCGGCGGGGGAGCGCCTCGAATAGGCGAGATACTCCTCGCGGTCGGCGACGTCGAAGAGGTTCAGCGCATATATCGTCACGTAGGTGACGGTACGCGGCGAGAAGTACGAATACGGCATCGATTTCGCGAGCATCGCAGCGGTCGACATCCACACCCACGTCGAGATCGACGGCCACGGCCACAAGGCGTACGTCGACGAGCTCGTCGAGGCGACCGAGAAGTACTTCAAGATGCCGCCCGGCGCGATGGCCGGTGTCGACGCGATCGCCGACCTGTACCGGCGGCACAACACGGCCGCGGTGGTGTTCACGATCGACGCGCGGACCGCGATGCGGCACACGCCGAACTCGATCGAGGACCTCGTCGCGGGCGCCGCGCGCAACAACGACGTGTTGATCCCGTTCGGCAGCGTCGACCCGTGGCACGAGCGCCGTGCGGTGCACCGGGTCCACGAGCTCGTCCGCGACTACGGGGTCAAGGGCTTCAAGTTTCATCCGAGCATGCAGGCATTCGAGCCCAACGATCGTCGCTTCTACCCGATCTACGAGGCGATCACCGAGGCCGGGCTGCCCGCGTTGTTCCACACCGGGCAGACCGGGATGGGGTCGGGGCTGCCGGGCGGGCACCGCATCAAGCTGCGCTACTCCGACCCGATGCTGCTCGACGACGTCGCCGCCGACTTCCCGGACATGACGATCGTGATGGCCCATCCCGCGGTGCCGTGGGTCGACTCGCAGATCGCGATCGCCACGCACAAGGCCAACGTGTACATCGACCTGTCCGGCTGGAGCCCGAAGTACTTCCCGCCGCAGCTGGTCCGCGCGATGAGCAGGCAGCTGCGCACGAAGGTGCTGTTCGGCACGGACTTCCCGTACATCCAGATCGACCGGTGGCGCAGCGACTTCGACACCCTCGACGTCGATCCGACGGTGCGATCGCTGATCTACAAGGAGAACGCGCTGCGCGTCCTGGGCGTCTCCCCTTGACGTCGCCGAACGTGCGCTCAGTACGAAATCGCCGCTCGATTCTCGCGCTCAGCGCACGTTCGATGAGTTTTCGGGCCGACGGCGGTCTGCACCGGTGACTGACCACTCACCTCGAAGGAGACCGTCGTGCCCGTCCGCAATTCCGCCCCTGTGGGCGCCCCGATCTGGATCGACCTGGCGTCCTCGGACGTCGAACGCTCACAAGCCTTCTACGCAGAGGTGTTCGGCTGGACGTTCGAGTCGGCTGGCCCCGAGTTCGGCGGCTACGTCACCGCATCCAAAGACGGCAGGCCGATCGCCGGCCTGATGGCCAACGATCCGCAATGGAACAGTCCCGACGGCTGGACCACCTACTTCCACACCACCGACGCCAAGGCCACGCTCGATATCGCGATCGCCGCGGGCGCGACCACCTGCGGAGCACCCGTGATGGAGATCAAGGGCAAGGGCTGGATGGGGATGCTGTCGGATCCCGCCGGGGCGTTCGTCGGGCTGTGGCAGCCGGGCGGGCACGACGGATTCGAGATCGTCAACGAACACGGCGCACCGGTGTACTTCCAGTGGACCGGCCGCGACTACGCCGGGACCCAGCGGTTCTACCGCGAGCTGTTCGACTGGCAGTTCGACACGGTCTCCGACGCCGACGAATTCCGGTACAGCACAGCGAGCTTCGGCGGAGAGGCGCTGCTCGGCCTGATGGACGGCAGCGCGTTCCTGCCCGAGGAACAGCCGTCGAACTGGAATTTCTTCCTGGGCGCCGATGACGTCGACAAGACCGTGCAGGTGGTCCTCGACAACGGCGGCAGCGTGATCCGCGACGCCGAGGACACGCCCTACGGGAGGTTGGCCGCGGTGGCGGATTGCACCGGGGCCGCGTTCAACCTGAGCTCGCTGCAGTGAGTGGGCGTCAGGCGGTCATCAGGTAGTCGGACCTGCCGACGAAGACGATGCTCGCCGGGTTCGGCGTGGTGGCCGCTTCGACGACGGCGTCGGCGAAGGTCATGTGGCCCATGTCGCCGGACACCACCGTGAGCTGCACGCCGGCCTGGCGGAACTCCGAACGCCTTGTCAGCAGGGCGGTTTCGCCGGCCCGCATGCTCGCCGCGACGGCGGTGTAGCCCTTGGGCACCGCTTTGTCGGGGAAGAAGTGGGCTTGGTGGCTGGTGACGAACACGATCCGACCGCCGACCGGCATCAACGGCAGCGCCGCCAGCGCCAGGCGCCGTTGGGCGTCGCGGTTCAGACGCATCGCGCACTCGGGGTCCGCCCCGGTGTCGAGCGCATCCGACGAGTTGAGGATCAAGGTGTTCAATCGGCCGAAGCGCGATGCGATGCCGTCGATCACCTCCGCGGATTCGACCTCGTCGGAGACGTCGCGTGTCACGACGACGTGGGTGTCCACGCTGCCGAGCTGGCGCGCGACCCTTGCGCCGAGACCCCTCGAGCCGCCGGTGACCAGAACGATGCGTTCGGGATCGTGAACCATGTCGGGCTCCTTCCGTCGCTGAGCGCCCGCGTGGACTCACCGTACACCCCTTTTTAAGAAAAATAAGGCAGAAATAAGGTCACAATAAGGTTGCCGTGGAGGGTTCATGATGGTGACGTGGAGTCGACCCGCATAGACAGGTGGTTGTGGTCGGTCCGGCTGGCCAAGACCAGGCCGGATGCCGCGGAGGCATGCCGCGGTGGGCACGTCCGGGTCAACGGTCGGCCAGCCAAGCCGGCGACCATGGTGTCGCCCGGGGACGAGGTCCGGGCCCGAATCGGACAGACCACGCGCGTCGTCGAGGTGCTGCGGGTGATCCAGAAGCGGGTGGGCGCTGCGGACGCGTCGACGTGTTACCTCGACCGGACGCCCAAGCCGCCGATCACCGAGACGGTGCAGTTTGCGGCCCGCGACCGCGGTGCGGGTCGGCCGACCAAGCGGGACCGCCGGATGCTGGAACGGCTGCGCGCGGGCCCGCGCTGACGTTCAGCCGGTGGGAGCCGCGAGTTCGAAGTCTGCGAAATCGAAGCCAGGCACCACCACGCAGCTGACGAGACTCGGCTCGTCATCGCGGGGGCGGGCGCGCTGCCAGTGGCCCGGCGGCACGACGAACTGGGGCTGTTCACCGGCGAGGATGTCGGCGCCCAGTAGATGCGCTGCGGCACGGTCCTGTTCGGGTCCGACCTCGAGCAGCAGCGGGCTGCCCGCGTGGAAGAGCCACAGTTCGGCGCTGCGCACGGTGTGCCACGCCGACTGCTGACCCGGCATCAACAGAAAGAGGATCGCCGTGCCGGCACTGCGGGGGCCGGTGTAGGCGGGCGGCAGCGCTGACTGCGGGACGGTCAGGTCGCTGCGCCAGGTCTCCCTGTACCAGCCGCCCTCCGGATGGGGGGACAGGTCGAGGCGTTGTGCCCAGTCCGGAAGATCGGTCATTCCAGTACCTGCCTTTTCGGTGTCGGACACTCAAGACTAGAGACCGTTTCGGCGCGATCCAGCCGATAGGCTCGTGGCATGTCGCGAGTGCGCCCTGGATGGCTGGTCGCCTTGTGCGGGGCGATCGTGTCGGTGAGCGCATGGCTGCCTTGGTTGACCGCGAGCGGCGGCCGGGTCAGTGCGATCGGCGGAATCTTCGGCGATCTACCGGCGCCCAAGCCGGGGTTCGGGGTGGGCCAGCTGATCGTGCTGCTGGCGTCGTTCTTGATCGTCGCGGGTGCGATGTCGGCCCGCGGCTTCTCGGCTCGCCTGGCATCGACTGCCGCGCTGGCGATTTCGGTTCTGTTGGTGGTGCTGGCCGTGTGGTACTACCGGCTCTACGTGTACTCACCCGTGTCCGCGGGTTACGGGCTCTATATCGGCGCGGCGATGGCCGTGGTCGCGGCGGTCTTGTCGGTCTGGGCGATGGTGGCCGCGTGGGCGACGGTCGGGTAGGCGGCGGAAGCGGTTTCGTCCAGCCGGTCGGTCTGACCGGCGACCGCTGGGTGACCCTGGAACCGCTGCGCCGCGAGCATGTCTCAGAGATCGCGGCGGCCGCCGCCGACGGTGAGCTCGGTCGGCTGTGGTTCACCGCAGCGCCCGCACCAGAAGACGTCGAGCGGTGGGTGGACGCCCGATTGGCGGTGCAGGCCCCCGACACCGGGTTGACGTTCGTGGTGCGGCGTCACGACGGGACACTGGTGGGGTCGTCGAGCTACATGGCCGTCGACGCACTCAACCGACGGCTCGAGATCGGCAATACGTGGTACGTGGCCTCGGCGCGGCGCAGCGGGGTCAACTCCGAGACCAAGCTGCTGATGCTCGGCCACGCGTTCGACGAACTCGGTTGTGTCGCAGTCGAATTTCGCACGCACTACTTCAACATGGCCAGCCGCGCAGCGATCGAGCGGCTCGGCGCCAAATTGGACGGAATCCTGCGCAGCCACCAGGTGCTGCCCGACGGGTCGCGGCGGGACACGGTGGTCTACTCGATCCTGGACGTCGAGTGGCCGGCGGTGCGAAACAACCTGCAGTACCGGTTGAACCGTCACACGTGACGTGCGTAGACGGGGCGAGACTGCGGTCAGATCGCACAATTGGACCGATCTGACCGCAGTCTCGATCAGGGGCGATTACCCGGCTTCGACGGTCGTGGGCTCGATCGACTTCTGACCGCCGCCGTGGGCGACGTCGATCTTGCGCGGCTTGGCGCGTTCGGCCAGCGGGATCGTCACGGACAGCACGCCGTTCTCATAGGTGGCCGAAATATTCGACGTGTCAACGCCTTCGCCCAGGCTCAGCTGTCTGCGGTAGGTACCGAAGAACCGCTCGTTGGCCAGCCACTGGACGCCGTCGTCCGAGCGTGCCGTGCGGTGTGCGGAGATGGTCAGCATGCCGTTGTCGACACTGACATCGACCGAACCGGGGTCAACGCCGGGAAGATCGGCGGTCAGTAGGTAATGGTCGTCGATCTTGCACAGATCCATCGGCATGAACCGGGGGGAACGATTTGATCCGGTCTGGTTCGCCAGCAGGCCCCGGGTCAGAGCATCTAGTTCGGTGAACGGATCAAAGCGAAGCACAGCAATTCACCTCCTACGTCAGTCAGAGCCCGCCACCCTGGCGGGCAGCCAAATCACTGTGCGCACCTGCGAGATTAGCACTCTCAGCTAGAGAGTGCTAGCAGATTTTTCTACGGAGTCAGACGGCTGAGACCTGCGCGCCGGCCAGCGGTCGGCGGCACTGGTCGCACGCGAGGACGGCGGTGAAGGTGCCGCCGCAGGAGGTGTGGGTCAGTAGGACGGCGGGTCCCTCAGGGTCGGCGAACCAACGCTGGGCCCACTGCAGCGCGGAGATCAGCACCGAGAACAGGGCACGGCCCTTCTCGGTCAGCTCGTACCGGTTGCCGGCGTCGACGAGCACGCCGTTGGCGGTGAAGATCGCCAACCGATCGGCGACCGACCCGGGCGGCGCCCCGAGCTGGGCCTGGAAGTCGGTGAACCGCCGCACGCCGACGAATGCCGCCACCAGCAACGCGAAGCCCCAGCGATTGCCCATGACGCTCATCGTCTGGGGGAACAGGCCCGCCGCGGCGTGCTGGTCGGCTTCCGAGCGCCTGCGCGTCGAGGCGGCCGTCGGTACCGATCGCTCCCACGATCCGCTCGGTCCCCATTGGGGCACAACATCTTTGTCGCCGGCTACCTCGCCGCAGGATCGACACGTCACCAGTGGGGTGAAATCGGCACCGCATGCGGCGTGGTGCATGGCAGGCAGCGGCTCGGCGTGATCGGGAACCCAGTGGCGCTCCCATTCCCAGATCGACAACAGCACGGGCCACAGCGACCGACCGCGCGATGTTCCGGTGTACTCGAAACGTGGTGGCCGGTCCTGGTATTGACGTCGCTCGAGCAGTCCGGCGGTGGTCAGCGTCCGCAACCGCGCGGTCAGCACCGAGTTTGAGATCGGCAGCCGGGCCTTGAAATCCCCGAACCGTGTCGCCCCCAGCAGCGACTGCTGCATGACGAGCAGCGTCCACTCGTCGCCGAGCAGCCCGAGCATGCGGGCGACGGCGTTCGGTTCGGGTGCGGGCACCTAGAGGCCGACGGCCTCGGGTGCCGAATCGGTCTCCCGCCACCGTCGCAGCTCGGATCCCGGCGCCCACGTGGAGTGCGTCCCGCTCGAGACCCGTTCCGGCAGGGGGAGTTTGCAGATCGGACCGTCGGCGACCCTGGCGGCGTCGAACACCAGACAGTAGGACGCGTCGGCGTTCATGTCCGTCGTGAGCGTGACCAGGTATCCGTCGTCCTCGGCGGTGGCCCCTGGCCTGGGCGCCATGGCGGTCTCGCTGCCGTACACCCCGTCGGGGAGGCTGTACCGCTGTTCGGCCCCGGTGTGCAGGTCGTGTTTGACCAGCCCGTCGAACAGGAACCACCCCGGCTTGCCGGTGGCCGCGTAGGTGTAGCGGTAGGGCACGCCAGCGTAACCCCCGTTGATCATGCCGAACTCGGTGATCGTGTCGGTCAGCTGCTCCTCGGTGGTCTGCCCGGTGACGAGGTTGAACCGCCAGCGGTGCAGTCGTGTCTTCAGCCGGTCGAGCGCCAGGAACCGGAATGCGCGCTGCCACTTGTCGCCTGCCTTGGTGTCGACGGGCGACGGGTCACCTTGGAAGAAGCCGTCGAGGACGATCTCGTCCCCGTCCTCGTACGCGTTGGTGAAGTGCAGCACGAACGTCGGGTCGGCCTCGAACCACCGGATGTCGGAAGGTCCACCGCGGCGCGGAATCACGGCGAAGCGCGAGGGCATATCGGGGTGGAAACCGGGGAAGTGGATGTCGGCTTCGAGCAGCGTGGGATCCCAGAACATCGGGAAGTCGTTGAGGATCGCGTAGTTCTCGGTGAACGCCATGTCGTGCGGCAGCCGCGGGCCGGGCAGCGGGACATCGGTGAGGTGGACGAGGTTGTTGTCCTCGTCGACGACGCCGTAGCGCATGTACGGGTCCTGCTTGCTGTAGGAGAAGAACAGCAGCTCGCCGGTGCGATCGTCGACCTTCGGGTGCGCCGATACGCCCCAGTCCACGGGGAACCCGCCACGCCAGTCCTCCTTGCCCAACGTGTCGCCGGTGAACGGGTCGACGCGGTACAGGTCGCCGCACTGGTAATGACTGGTGAGCGCGACGCCGCGGTGCACGAGGACGTCGGTGCTCGACGCGTCCTTCATCAAAGTGCGTGCGCCCCAGCCGTAGTCGCGCTTGGCCAGCTGGATCGGCTCGGCCAGTCCGGGCCACAGCGGCCCGCCGGCGTCGTTCTCCTCGATGAAACCGTCGGTGCGGACGAACCGGTTGCGGTAGAACGCTTTTCCATCGCGGAAACCGACCACGTGCACCATGCCGTCCCCGTCGAACGGGTGATAGAACTTCAGCGCCGGATGGAGCGGGTTCTCCGTGTTACGCAGGTAGACGCCGTCGAGGTCGGCCGGGATCTCACCCTCGACGGGTTGCAGGTCGTCGGCGTCCCACTCGGTGCTCTGGGGGCGCCACGGTCCGGTCCGGTACGGGTGGTCGTCGTCATCCGGAAGCGTCGTGAGGTATTTCCCGACGACTTCAACGTTCGCGCTACCCATGTCATGCCTTTCCGACGATGAAACTGATGGTGGTGGCGGTGCTACCGCCGAAGTTCAAGGTGCCGAAGGTGTTTGCGCCCTCGACCTGGTAGTCGCCTGCGGTGCCGCTGACCTGTTTGGCCGCGTCCAGCAGCATGCGCACCCCGGAGGCGCCTACCGGGTGACCGCCACCGATCAGGCCGCCGCTGGGATTGATCGGGAGGCGCCCGCCGATCTCGATCTCGCCGTTCTCGATGGCCTTCCACGATTCGCCCGGTCCGGTGAGCCCGAGGTGGTCGATTGCGAGGTACTCGCTGGGGGTGAAGCAGTCGTGGACCTCGAACCCGTCGACGTCGTCGAGCGTGACGCGGGCGCGGCCGAAGGCGTCCAGAGCCGCACCGCGAACGTGTGGCAGCACGTACGGGTCGTCGGCGGCGCGATCGAGTTTCTGCTGCAATCCCAACCCGACAGTGCGGTGACCCCAGCCGGCGATGCGGCCCAGCGGCCGCAGGTCCGGGTGGTCGCGGAGGAACGCGTCGGTGGCCAGCACGATGCCCGCGCCGCCGTCGGTCAGCTGGCTGCAGTCGAAGCGGCGCAACCGGCCCTCCACGACCGGGTTGGTGGCGTCGTCGTCGGTGAGGCGATCGGGAACGGACCATTCACGGGTCTGCGCATTGGGGTTCGCGCGGGCATTGGCGAAGTTCAACGACGCGATGGCGCGAAGGTGGGACTCGTCGATGCCGTAGCGCCGGTCGTATTCGGCCGCCACCCGGTCGAACATGTGCGGCCACATGAACTTCGCATCGGCGCCCTCGTGGCCGGTCCATGCGGCCGCGCCGAGGTGCCGCGAGCCCGTGTCGCCGGGGACCAGCTCGACGCCGAGCACCAGGGCTGACTGATAGGCGCCCGACCGGAGATCCGCGATGGCCGATAGGACGGCCACGCTGCCGGACGCGCACGCCGCCTCGTGTCGTGCGGCCGGTTTGTCCCAAAGGCCCTCGTGCACCGAGGCGGGCATCGCCCCCAGATGGCCCTGATATGCGAACAGCTCACCGAACGCGTTGCCGACGTGCACAACGCCGATGTCGGGCGCGTCCACTTTGGCCGCCGCCAGCGTCGACTCGACAACGTCGCTGGTCAAGCCGGCGAAGTCTAGACCCTCGCGGCTGAAGTTCCTGGCGAAGTCGCTTTGATAACCGCCGAGGATCCAGACATCGGATGCGTCCATGCCGATGACGGTACTACAACTAAGAGAGTGACCTCACCGGGCCGATGAAAGAAGGCGGCCCCGTCGGCTGCCTGTCTGAACCGACGAGACCTCAGCGCGAGTAACGGTCGACCGTCACCCGCGCTTCCAGTCGACATGCCCAGTAGGGCGAACGGCAAACAATCGTGTAGTCGCCGACCCAAATGGGAAGACTCCCCGGCATGACGCAGCCCCGCACCCACGAGCTGGCCGAGCGCATGGCCGAGTTGGCGCGGGCGTCCGCTGCGCCGCGCATGGTCGATGACGTGATCAAGGACGTCACCGCGACCGCATGTGAGCTGATACCAGGCGCGGACGCGGTGGGCGTGCTGATGATCGGCAAGGGCGGGACGTTCGAGTCGCTCGCAGGGACCTCGGATCTTCCTCATACCCTCGACGAAATCCAGATGCAGTTCGGCGAGGGACCGTGCGTGGAGGCGGCGCTCGACGAGCTGATCCTGCGCACCGACGACTTCCGGACGGAAGACCGCTGGCCGCTGTACGCGGCGGCGGCGGTCGATCACGGCGTACTGAGCGGACTCTCGATCAAGCTCTACACGGCCGAACGCACCGCGGGAGCTCTCAACATGTTCAGCACGAAGGCGCGCGCCTTCAACGCCGAAGACGAAGTCATCGGCACAGTCCTAGCTGCACACGCCGCCGCGGCGATACTGGCCAGCCGCCAAGGCGAACAGCTTCAGTCGGCGATGGCCACCAGGGACCGTATCGGCCAGGCCAAGGGCATCATCATGGAGCGCTACGGCGTCGACGAGGTGCGCGCGTTCGAGATGCTCAAACAACTGTCGCAGGACAGCAACGTCAAACTCGCCGATGTCGCGCAGCGCGTCATCGAAACGCGCAGCGGCGTCTGAGCATTGGCGAACGTGGTCTTCCGAGGCATAGGACCGCTGCTCAGCCACGCTCAACTCCCTCATCCAGGGAGTGTCAAGGATCAACCGAAGTAACTGTCAACCATCAGCCGAAACACTGTCAGCCATCACCTGAAGACCAATGTCAGCCATCAACCGCAGTAATACACCGTCTGAAGTGCCCCCGGCAGGATTCGAACCTGCGACACCGGCTTTAGGAGAGCCGTGCTCTATCCCCTGAGCTACGAGGGCGGACCGCTGGGAGCTTACCGGCCGGCGGCCGAGAGCAGAGCGGACCACTCGTAGCGGGCGGCGCAGGCGGCATCGCCGCCCGGATCGGCTCCATTGGCTAGCGCGACCAGTGCACTCGCCAGTTCGCGAGCCGGCACCCGATGACGCTTCGCGGCTTCGACGAGCTCGGTGAACGCCGCCTCTGGACCGCATCCCCGCAGCGTGATCAACACACGCTCGGCACGCTCGAGGACGCGCGCGTCGAATGCGATCGCGTTCAAGACCGCCGAAACCTTCATGATCATCTTTGTTTCCCCGGCCGCGACGCACCAAACGTCACTGCGGGGAACTCGCGTCGATTACGCTACTGTTCGTTCCGTAATTACGAATACCTCGCGGTCAGGAGGACCTGTCGTGCGCAGTCGCTACGCGGGCACGCCGTTCACGACGCCGACCGCCGAAATCGAGCGGGCCCTCGAAGACGTCAGCGTTCCCACGCTGTTGCTCAGCCTCGTGCACATCACCGGCGACACCCGCTTCATCCGCGACTACGCCCAGGCCGGGTTGTTTCTCAACGAGGTTCAGGGCTTCATGTCCGAGGAGGACAAGGCTCGGGCGCGAGCCGAAGCGCTCGACGTGATCACCGAATACCGCGACCGCGGCTGCCCCGAACCCGCGCCGCTCGATTCGTCCGTCGTCAAGCAGATGATGGATTGGGCCGCTTGCGAACCCGTCGGCGAGGAGTACCTGCCGCTGCTGACCGAGGAGCTCGATCTCGACGGCGCCGACCCTCGCCGACCGGAACCCCTCGATTCGGCTGCCGCGGTGAACCTTCCCGTCCTCGTCATCGGTTGTGGTGAGTCCGGCCTGCTCGCCGCCATCCGGCTCAAGCAGGCCGGCCTGCCGTTCACGGTGGTCGAGAAGAACGCCGGCCCCGGCGGAACCTGGTGGGAGAACAGCTATCCCGGCGCACGCGTCGATGTGGCCAACCACTTCTACTGCTACAGCTTCGAACCCAGCAACAACTGGAGTCACTACTTCGCGGAGCAGCCGGAGCTGCGGCAGTACTTCGTCGACGTGATGAACAAACACGACATTGGCGAGCACGTCCGCTGGGAGACCGAGGTGGTCTCGGCCGAGTGGGACGACGGACCCGGCACCTGGACCGTCGCACTGCGCGCCAAGGACGGCCGGATCTCGCGCGTGACCGTGCGCGCGATCATCAGCGCGGTCGGCCAGCTCAATCGGCCCCAGGTTCCCGATATCGACGGCGTGGACGCGTTCGGCGGTCCGGCGTTTCATTCGGCCGCGTGGAACCACGCCGTCGACGTCACCGGCCGACGCGTCGCGCTGATCGGCGCCGGCGCCAGCGGATTCCAGATCGCGCCCGCGATCGCCGACCGGGTCGAGCACCTCGACGTCTACCAGCGCACCGCCCAGTGGATGTTTCCAAACCCGATGTACCACAACGAAGTCGGCGATGGCACCCGCTGGGCGATGGAACACCTGCCGTTCTACAGTCGCTGGTACCGCTTCCTGCTGCTGTGGCCGGGCGCCGACAAAGGGCTGGACGCCGCCCGCGTCGATCCCGCCTACCAAGGCGATTACGCGGTCAGCGACATCAACGCCGCCGCGCGCATGATGTTCACCGATTGGATCACCAGCCAGGTCGACGGCGACGATGAACTGCTCGCAAAGGTCCTGCCCGACTATCCCGCGACGGGTAAACGCACGCTCCAGGACGACGGCACCTGGTTGCGAACGTTGAAGCGGGACAACGTCGAGTTGATCCGCACACCGATCGAGCGGATCACTGCGACCGGTGTGGTGACCGCCGACGGCCGTGAGCGGCGCGCCGATGTGATCGTGTACGCCACCGGTTTTCGGGCCACCGAGGTGCTGTGGCCGCTTCGGATCACCGGCCGCGACGGCGACGGCAATCCGATCGATCTGCGCGACGTCTGGGGTGACCGTCCGTTCGCGTACCGGGGGATCATGGTTCCCGGCTTCCCGAACTTCTTCCTCACCTACGGCCCCGGCACACATCTCGCGCATGGCGGCAGCCTGATCTTCAACTCCGAGTTGCAGATGCGCTATATCGGACAGTGTCTGCACGCGCTGGCCGACGGGCTTCACTCGATCGAACCGAAGGTCGATGCGACCGAGGAATGGCGCCGCAGGTCGCAGGAGGCGATCAAGATGACGGTCTGGTCGCACCCGTCGATCGAGCATTCGTACTTCAAGAACGCCCGCGGCGAGATCCACACCGTGAGCCCGTGGAAGCTCTACGAGTATCACGACGCGGTGCGCGAACCGGAATGGTCGCACTTGGTGCTGCGGTCTGCTGAATCCGTTGTCGCACAGGCCTAAAAAGCTTAGAGCTCGGCGATCACCTTCGCGAACGGCTCGGCGTGCAACTGCTGGACCGTGATGTAGCTGATGCCGTACGTGTCGCGGTAGTGGCGTAACGTGTCGGCGATCTCGCTCGTCGTTCCGGAAAGCACCGCCGGGGTCGCCAGCAGTTCGTCATCGTTCAGGTGCGGTAGGAATCGGCGGGTGATCGACAGGTCGGGCCTTCCGGAGTCGTCGGCCGGCATGGCCGTGACGGCGATGTTGAGTTCGAGATCGTCGAACCGGTCCCCGGCGGCGTCGCGGACGAATGCGATGCGGTCGGCGAGCGGATCGGATGTCGCGGTTATCGGGGCGCCGCCCGTCAGCCCGATGATGTCGGCGCGCTGTGCGGCCAGGGTCAGCAGCTTGTCGCCGTTGCCGGCGATCAGGATCGGCACATCGGGTGCGTGCTCTGTCATGTGTTCGGTGACGTGACGCAACCACTCCACGCGTTGGCCGGCGGTGGGGTAGGGCAGCTCGGCCTGTTCGAACTCCTCCTTGACGTAGCCGGCGCCGAGGCCGAGGTCGAAGCGTCCGCCGCTCAGGTCGCGCAGCGTGGTCACCTCACGCGCGAGGAGGGCGGGTCGATAGAAGCCGGCGTTGAGCACGAAGGTGCCCACGCGGAGCCGCTCGGTCGCCATCGCCATCGCCGTCATCATCGGAAAAGGCGCCGTGGTGTAGAGGTGGTCGGCGACATGCACGATGTCGTAGCCCATGTCCTCGGCGCGGCGGGCCCAATCCTGCACTGACTTCTGACGGCGCGCGGCCTGCAGGCCGACACCGAACCGGAAGGGTTTGGTCACGGATCGATCGTAGGAGGGTCGCAGGCCGGCAAAGAATGTTTGGCGCACAGACGCGCTGGGCAATACATCTGCCGCCGACTTCGAATCACCGAAGTCCACTAGCCAAAAGGACTTGCTGCCCCGATCCGGCCCGTCGTGAACTTTCCCGACGGGCCGGATCAATATTCCGACCCCCTCAGTTATGGCCACCCATCCCACCATCGGTGTCGAAGAAGAGTTCCTGCTCGCCGACCCGGCGACCGGGGAACCGGTCGCGCTCAACGAGGCCGTCGCCCGCGAGGCCGCCGACCGCGGCGTCAAGTTGCAACTCGAGCTGACCACCTGCCAGGTCGAAACCACCAGCGAAGTGGTCGGCTCGACCCGAAACCTGCATGACCAACTGCTTCGGCTCCGCCGCCTGTCCGCCGAGGCCGCACACGCTGCCGGGGCCCAGCTGCTGGCGGTCGGACTACCGCCGACGCTGCCTCAGGATTTCCCGATCACCGACACCCCGCGATACCGCGAAATCGGCGACAAGTTCGGCATGATCGCCCACGAACAGGGCATCTGCGGATGCCACGTCCACGTCGCAGTGCCCAGCCGGGAAGCCGCGGTCCGAGTCAGCAACCGGTTGCGACCCTGGCTGCCCAGTTTGCTCGCGCTGAGCGCCAACTCGGCGATCTACCGCAACTCCGACACCGGCTATGCCAGCTGGCGCAGCGTGCTGTGGGCGCGCTGGCCCAGCGCCGGTCCGCCGCCGCACTTCGACTCCGTCGACGAGTACGACGCGGTCGTGCAGATGCTGCAGCAAGCCGGCGCGATGCTCGACGACGGCATGGTCTATTGGGACGTGCGCCCTTCGAAGAACTTCCCGACGATCGAGGTGCGCGTCGCCGACGTGCCCGCGACGGCGGCCGAGACCGTCCTGCTGGCCGCCTTGACGCGGGCGGCGGTGATGACCGCGCTGGAGGACGAGCGCAGCGGGGAGCCGACACCGCCGCTGTCCGCACACGCGCTCAAGGCCGCGTACTGGAAGTCCGCGCGCGACGGCCTCGACGGCGATGCGGTGGACCTCATGGAGAGCCATCAGCGGGTGCCCGCGCGCGAGCTGCTGGACCGGCTCGTCGAGCACGTCCGGCCCGCGCTCGAGGCGGTGGGCGACCACGACCTGGTGATCGACGGGCTGCGCCGCGTCACCGAGGACGGCAACGGCGCCATCCGTCAGCGGCGGGCGTGGCAGCGGCGCGGCGAGGTGCGCGACGTCGTCGCGGAGGCCGCCGAAGCGACGCTGGCGGGATCGTAGGCCGACGGGCCTAGACCAGCGGGAGTTCGGCGAACGGCGCGCTGGTCGGCTCCGCCGAACCACCCGGCGGTTCGACGGTGAACGCCAGGGTGTTCGAGTCGCCGAGATCGGGCAGCACCGCGGTGGTCGACGGCGCAACGGATTGCGGGTCCATCGTGCCGGCCGGGTGCGGACCATCCGCGCCGACCAACCACATCTGGTAGACGGTGCCGGGTTGCGGCGGGGTGACGTTGTTCATCACCAGGACCCCGGCGTCCTTCTCGCGGGAGAACACCACCGTCGCGGTGCCTCCGCCCGGGATCTCACCCGAGACGGTGCGCACATCGGGTGCGGCGAACACCTGCTCGGCGGTCGAGGGTTTGTCAGTCGGCCGCAGGGCCAGGCCGACACCGACGGCGCCGAGCCCCACCACGAGCACGGCCGCGGCGGCCAGCGCCGTCTTCTGCCAACGGGTGGGCCGCGGTCGCAAGCGGCGCACCGGTTGCTCTCGTCCACCACCGACCTCGGTAAGCAGACGCTCGCGCAGGTGCGGCGGCGGTTCGGTCGCGGTCGAGGCCGAAACCACCGCCATGGTCTCCCGCACCTTGCGTACCTCGTCGGTGAACGCCTGCGCGACGGCGGGCGGGGCGGCCGCCACACGGCGGTCGACGTCCTCGCGTTCGGTGTCGGACATCGCGTTCAGGGCGTACGGCGCCGCCAGCGCGCCGAGGTCGGAATCCATGGGCCCGGTCATGCCATCCCCAAGCACTTGCGCAGACCGCGGAGTCCGTCGCGCATCCGCGATTTGATCGTGGCCAAATTCGCCGACAGTCGCTCGGAGACCTGGGCGTAGGTCAGCCCGTCGTAGTAGGCCAGCTGGATGCACTCTCGCTGCACATCGGTCAGCGCACCCAGGCAGTTGGCCACCTGGCGGCGTTCGTCGCGCATGATCACCGAGTCGGCGACGTGATCGGCCGGCGTTTCGACGGTGGCGGCGCCGTAACGATCCTCTCGTTGCGTCGCCGCCTGTTCCGACCGCACACGGTCGACCGCGCGGCGGTGCGCGAGGGTCATCAACCACGCGAGCGGAGAACCCGCCGCCGGGTCGTAGGCGGTCGCGGTGCGCCACACCTGGAGGTAGATGTCCTGCGTCGTCTCCTCGCTGTACCCGGGGTCGCGCAGCACGCGCGACACCAGGCCGAAGACCCGCGCCCGGGTGCGGTCGTAGAAGGTGGCGAACGCCTCGACGTCCTGTTCGGCGACCCGGCGAAGCAGTTCGTCGAGGTCCGTGGTCACCAGCGGTAGCCTAGCCACCCGAGTCTGTACCGGCATGGTTATCGCGATCTGGCCCCATGGCCGACGAAAGTCGGTGCCGGAGCAGAGGTTTCGCCGCACCGATCGGCAGCGGAGGCGACGGGGACGCGCCTCAGTCGCAGCGTCAGGTGTTGGAGCCGGTACTCCAGTGCGGTCATCAGGGGTGCCAGCGGAGCGAGCGCCTGCATCCGTAGCACCTCCGCGACGCTCGCACGCCGGCGCGTGCCCCGCACTGTCGCGATGAACGCCGGATCGGCGCCGCGGTGCAGCGACACCGTCACGTCCACCTCATCGCCCGGGTGTGGCGCGCGCACGAGGTAGTGACCGTCCGTGCCGTTGAACGGCGACACCCGCAGCTTCTTCGGCGCCACCGATGTCCCGTCGGGGCTCGGCGGCAGCAGATAGGCGTGCCGTTCGCCGTTGTGGTTGTGCATCTCCATGACGATGTGGCGCAGCACGCCCTCGTCGTCGTGGCACCAGTACAACGTGACCGGGTTGAAGACGTAACCGGCGACTCGCGCCTGCAGCAGTGCGGTGACCCGCCCGCCCCCGAGGTCGACACCGCGGTCCCACAAGAACGCGTCGATGCGCTGCCGCAGCGTTTCGCCCGGGGCGCCTTCGAGGTGGTCCCGGGCGTCGAACCGCGCGAACGGGCGCACCCACCAGGGGACTCTCGGCAGCCGGTCGACGTCGACGAACCAGCTGTAACCGTGATGCTCGAAATGGTGGTACACCGGCGCGCGCCGCAGGTGCGCCGTCCGGGTGCGGTACAGGTAGGAACCATCCACATAGCGGTATTCGGAGCCGCTCGCGCCCCGGATGGGTCCTCAGGCGGGGCAGTACATCGCGTCCAGGATCGCGCCCCGAGGATCGTCGGCGGGCGCCGTCGACTGCGGCGACTGGGTCAGCGTCACCGCGATGGCCGGGCCGTCGACGGCCTTCGCGGCGAAGCTGTGGTACCCGGTGATGTCGCCGCCGTGGCCCCAGACGGTGACACCGCACGGCAACGAGATTCTTTCCAGACCCAGTCCATAGTCGAGCAGACCCTCGGCATCCGGCATCGGAACGGTCCGCATCATCTCGTCGAGTTGGGGTCGGGGAAGCACCCGGCCGTCGAGCAGCGCGGTGAGGAATGCGGTCATGTCCTCGTTCGTCGAAATCAGGCCGCCCGCCGTCCAGGCTGCGGATGCGTTGAAGTCGGTGACGTCGGTGCGTACGCCGTCGACGACCTCATAGCCGTGGGCGAACGGCACCCGCAGGCCGCGGTCGCCCGGCGCGGGGAAGTAGGTGTCGAAAAGCCCGAGCGGCAGGACGATTCGCGCGGTGATCTCGTCGGTTGCAGGCCGCCCGGTCACCTTCTCGATCAGCAGCCCCGCGACGATGTAGTTGGTGTTCGTGTATTTCATCGCCGCCCCGGGGGCGAACTGGGCGGGCCTGCTCAGCGCCATGTCGAGCAGTCGATGGCCGTTCACCGGCTCTTGCGGGAGCTCGCTGAGCCTTTCGAAGTAGTCGGGCAGGCCGCTCTGGTGCCGCAGCACTTGGCGCACGGTGATCGTCGTCGGATCGATCCCCTCACCCCGGATGCGGCCGGGCAGATACGTTTCGATCGGAGCGTCGAGATCCACCGTGCCCTCGGCCACGAGCTGTAGGATCGTCGCTGCCACAAAGGGTTTCGTGAAGCTTCCGACCCGCACGTGAGAGTTCGGCGCGAAACCGGCCTTACTGTCGACATCGGAGTATCCCGCGGAGTACCGCGTCGCTTGCGCGCCGTCGCGGATCACGACGTCTCCGCCGGCGAGCCCTTCGTCCGCGACGGCGCGCTTCAGGGTCGCCTCGACGGCGTCGGGTTGGGCGTGCACGGGCGCCGCGGCGAGCATCGGGAAGAGCAGGACCGCGAGAACGGCGATACGCATCACGCCGAGAGTAGTTCCCAGGAGTGCGCGGAGGCGACGAGCCCCTGGATCAACGCCGACGTCGCCGGTGTGAGGCCGTCGTCGCCGGGCAACTGGCTGCGTGGGCTGATACCCCGCACACGCGGCGTCAGCTCGAGTTGCGCCCCGCCCCCGCGGACGCGGTTGACCGGATTGTCGGGGTGCATCCCGCGCAGTTCGCGGGGAATCGCGTCGAGATCGGTGATGACTTGATAGCCAGGCACTTCGACGTATTCGGCGAGGTGTGCGGCGAGCGCGCGGTTGCGCCCGCCCGCGAGCAACTGCGTGCTGCGACCGATGCGGCCGTACCCGTGCAGTGACACCGCGACATCGACGTGATCGAGGAACTCCGCGAGGCGTTCGGACTCCTGTGCCCGGTACAGCGCCGACGGCAGGTGGTGCGGGTAGTGGTCGGGGTGGCGCACCACATACACCGACGCGCCCGCGGCGTCGGCGGCGCGTTCGGCGATCACATCGGTCATCTGCTCCAGGCCGCCGCCGTGAATGGCCAGAAAACCGAAGCGGGACCGCAGGATTCGCTCCTCGACGATGCCCGGCTGCGCCAGGAGTTCCGAAAGCGATTGAGGGGCAGGAAGATCGGAGTGATGGGTGCGACCAGGCCAGTGTGCGGGATCCCACCGCTCGAGGAACTCGACCCAGCGCTGCGGCAGGCCGTGGTGCAGGGCGCCGTCGATGATGCGCTCGAGGTATCCGGCCCGCGGCGGGCCCGGTTCGACGCGGTGGTCGATGTAGACCCAGGCCTCGGCGGGCCCGTCGTCGGTGTGCACGGTGAGCCGGTCGCGGCGGTAGCGCACCGGAACGCCTTCGGCGCTGTCCACCACCGCCAGGTCATGATCGCTGAGCTGCCACAGCACGCCGTGCACTTCGGAGCCGTCGAACGGTTCGACCGTGGCGACGCCGCGCTCGTTGATCAACCAATCGTGGTCGGCCAGCCGTGCCGGCCGGGGATCGACCGCATCGGGACACCGCAACGCCATCTGCGAGACGTTGAGGTTCGAGCCGTACGCGAAGTACGCGTGCATCAACCCGCCACGGTCAGATAGATCAACACCACGTTCAAAAGGGTAATGAGGCCGGCGATGACCCACCCGAGGGCGGTCGTCACCCGGTGGTTGACGTCGTCGCCCATCACGGCGCGGTCACTGGTCAGCCGCACGAGTGGAATGAGCGCGAACGGAATGCCGAACGACAGCACGACCTGCGACAACACCAGCGCGCGGCTGGGGTCCAGGCCGATCGCCAGCACCGCCAACGCCGGCAACAGCGTCACGAGGCGGCGCAGCACCAGCGGGACGGAGCGGTGCAGCAGGCCCTGCATGATCATCGCGCCGGCGTACGCACCGACCGATGACGACGCCAGCCCCGAGGCGAGCAGGCCGATCGCGAACAACAGCGCGATCGTCGGCCCGAGCGTCTCGTTCACCGCGGCGTGCGCGCCCTCGATCGAGTCGGTGTTCTCCTGACCCCGCAGGTTCGTCGCCGCGACCAACACCATCGACAAATTCACCGCGCCCGCGATGACCATGGCGATGCCGACGTCCCAGCGGGTGACGCGCAGCAGCATCCGCCGCATCGGGCCGGGCTCGGGGTGGCCGTGCCGGTCTCGCGCCAGGCCCGAGTGGAGGTACACCGCGTGCGGCATGACGGTCGCGCCCAGCATCGCCGCCGCGATCAGCACGCTTTCGGCGCCCGCGAACTTCGGGACCAATCCGGCCGCCGCCGCGTCGAGCGGCGGGTGAGCGACGAACAGGCTGGCGAGGAAACCGACGGCGATGATGGCCAGCAGACCGGTGATGACGCGTTCGAACGAGTTCTGGCCGCGGCGGTCCTTGACCATCAGCAGCACCAGAGAGACGACGCCGGTGATGATGCCGCCGGCGAGCAGCGGCAGGTCGAACAGGAGGTAGAGCGCGATGGCGCCGCCGACGACCTCGGCGAGATCGGTTGCCATCGCGACCGTTTCGGCCTGCAGCCAGTAGGTCAGCCGGGCACGGCGCCGCATTCGGCCGCCGACCGCCTCGGGTAGGGACATCCCGGTGACCAGGCCGAGCTTTGCGGAGAGGTACTGCACGATGCAGGCCATCGCGTTGGCCGCCACGATCACCCAGATCAGCAGGAAGCCGAATTGCGCGCCGGCGCTGACGTTCGCCGCGACGTTGCCGGGGTCGACGTAGGCGATGGCGGCCACGAACGCGGGTCCGAGCAGCAGCCAGCTGGGCCGCGCTTTCACCTCGGTGTTCTGGGCCACCCCACCCTCTTTCTATCCGGAGTAGCGAATAGAAAAGTTAGGTTAGCCGAAACCCTTGCGTAGTGGTGTAAGGGGTTACTTGTGCCAGCCGCCGAGTCCGATGACGAGACCGCCGCCGTACGGCCAGCCCCAGTACGGGCTCGTCTGCACCGACGGTGACGTGACGATCTGCGAACTGCCGTTGGTCTGGCACTGCGTGGTGTTCGGGCCGATGTTGGTGCATTCGGGCGCGGCGCCGGCGGTGGGCGCGAGTAGCGACAACGCGCCGATACCTCCCGCCGCGAGAAGCGGTGCGGCATAACGGCAAATAGCCTTCATGGTTGGCCTCCTCGGGCCAGGGCACTTCTATTCAGCGGCCGCTGATCGGCGAGCGCTGCGAAAGATGTTGAGCGTCAGTCCCGAACGATCACGGGAAGAAGAAGCCGTCGCCTTCCCACATGCTGCCCCAGGGGCCGACGTACTCCTGCTGCGCGGGGGTCGCGTCGATGGAGACGTTGCCCGGCGAGGCGCACTCGGTGGTGGAACCGCCGATGGCCTGCGCGCCGCCGGTGTCGACACACTGCGGCAGCGTGGGATTCGGGGCCGGTTCGGCGGCGGCCAGCGGTGCCGCCGCAAGCGCTGCCGCGATGCCGCCTGCAGCGATCGCCGGAGCGAGATAACGAAGAATGGTCCGCATAGGCACGTCCTTAGTCTGGTCTAACCCCGGCCTTGCTGCACAGCGTACAACCCTTTTCCGGTGATCAGCGGCAAGTCCAGCGCGGTGCGGATGCCGGGCGGCGCCGCCACGACCGCGGGGATCGCGTTGACGACGCGGGCGGCCGTCGCGACGAGTCCGGCATGGTTGTGGTCGCCGTTCGGGCTGCTCAGGCACAGGTCGACGGTGTACGACGGCTCGCCGGTGATCTCGATGCGGTACGAACCGCCCTCCTGCGCCGGCTGCGGCCAGTCCGGGTGCAAGTCGTCGCGCAGCCGGGTGACGTGCTCGAGCACGACGGCGACTCTGCCGTCCTTGATGCCCTGCACTTCGAAGCGCAGCGCTGCCGCGGTGCCCTTCGCGATGTGGCCGGAGGCGATGTCGAAATCCTCCGGCGCCGGTTCGCGCACATAGGTTTCCGACACCTTGTCGAGCTCGATGCCGAGGCCCGCCGCCAGCTGCCGCACCACCGACCCCCAGGCCAGGCTCAGCACCCCGGGCTGCAACAGCATCGGGATCTCGTCAAGCGGTTTGCCGAAGCCCATCACGTCGAACATGACGGTCGCGCTGTCGTAGGTGTCGTAGTTGATGATCTCCATACACCGGATCTGCTCGACGCTCTGACAGGTTCCGGCCAGCGCGAGCGGGAGCAGGTCGTTGGCGAAGCCCGGATCGATGCCGTTGACGAAGACGCTCGACCGGCCCGTCCGCGTGGCCTCCTCGATGGGCTTGACGAGTTCCTCGGGCAGCACCTGCCACGGGTACTGGAGAAAGACCGCGCTGCTGCCGACGACGTTGACGCCGGCGGCGAGGATGCGACGGTAGTCCTCGAGCGCCTCGGGCAGCCGGTTGTCGGCCATCGCGGTGTAGACCACGCAGTCGGGCTTGGTCGCCAGCACCGCGTCGAGGTCGGTCGTGGCGGTGACGCCCGTCGAAACCCCAAGCCCCGCAAGCTCACCCGCGTCCTTACCGGCCTTGGCCTCCGACGACACCCAGACCGCGCTGAGCTCGTACTGCGCGTCGTTGATGAGTTGGGTCAGCGCGTGCCTGCCGACGTTGCCGGTGCCGATCGCGGCGACTCTGAGGGTCATGGCTGTCCTTTCACAGATCCGGAATCGGCATGTCGAGGTTCGGCACCGTCAGCCCGCCGTCGACCTCGAGCGTCTTACCGGTCAGGTAGCTGCCCGCCGGCGAGGCGAGGTACACCGCGGCCGCGGCGATGTCCTGCGGATCGCCGAGCCGGCGCATCGGGGTGGCCTGCTCCATCGGCTTCCGCAGATCGTCGTTGGAAGCCACGATGTCGAGCGCCGACGTGAGGATCGAACCCGGCGCGATCGCGTTGACCCGGATCCGCGGGCACAGGTCGAGTGCGGCGAGCCGGGTGTAGTGCGCCAGCGCGGCCTTGGCCGTTCCGTAGGCGGCGAAGCCTCGGCCGGCCAGCCGTCCCATCGTGGAGGTGATGTTGATGATGCTGCCGCCGCCGGAGTGCTCGAGCATCAGCGGTACCGCGGCAGTGGTGAGCGCGTGCGCGGTGGTGACGTTGAAGGTGAACGCGTCGCGCAGGTCCTTGGTCGACGTGTTCAGGAGCGCGTTCGGCATGGTGCCGCCGACGTTGTTGACGACGATGTCTAGTTTCCCGAACGCCTCGACCGCGGCGCCGGCGAGCGTGGCGGTGTCGGCGGGGTGCGCGAGGTCGGCGACCACGATGTGCGCGCTGCGGCCGACGCCCTTGATCTGCTCGGCCACCTCCTCGAGTTGCGACTGCGTACGCGACGCGATCACCACGTTCGCACCGGCTTCCGCGAATGCGATCGCCATCGCGGCGCCGAGACCGCGGCCTGCTCCGGTGACCACGGCCACCTGCTCGTCGAGCCGGAATCTGTCAAGAATCACGTTTCGAGTCCTTCCCTTGCCCGGCGAACCGTAACAGGGCGCGGCGACCGGTGTGATTGCTTTTTGAAACACGTTCTAATTCGGTTTCGGGTCGTCGCCGAGTTCTGCCGCAGGGCCGTGATTACGCCGACACCACGACCGTGGTGCAGAAGTCGGCGCCGCGTGCGGCGCCGCGTGCGCGAGGACGGGCGGCTACTTCTTGGCGGCGGTCTTCTTGGCCGCGGACTTCTTCGCCGTCGACTTCTTAGCGGCCTTCTTGGCGGGCGTCTTCTTCGCCGCGCTCTTCTTGGCGGCGCTCTTTTTCGCGGGCGCCTTCTTGGCCGGCTTGTCATCGTCGTCGTCGGAACCCTTTGACCCGCCGCGGCCTTCGCGGCGCGCCTTCACACTGGCCTCGAGCTTGGCCAGCAGATCGGAGACGTCCTCGGTCTCGTCGAGTTCCTGCGGCTGCTCCTCGGTGGTGAACGCTTCGCCGCCTTCGAGTTTCGCCGCGATCAGCTCGCGCAGCTGCTCCTGATAGTCGTCGTGGTAGCGGTCGGGGTTGAAGTCGTCGGTCATCGAATCCACGACCTGGGTGGCCATCTTCAGCTCGGCCGGTTTGATGTCGACTTCCTTGTCCAGCACCGGGAAATCGGGGTCGCGGATCTCGTCGGGCCACAACAGCGTCTGGATCACCATGACGTCGCGCTTGCTGAAGTCCTGAACCCGAAGCGCGGCGAGCCGCGTCTTGTTGCGCAACGCGAAGTGCACGATCGCGACCCGGTCGGTCTCCTTGAGCGTCTTGGTCAACAGCACGTATGACTTCGACGACTTGCCTTCGGGCTCGAGGAAGTAGCTGCGGTCATACATCATCGGATCGATGTCACCGGCCGGAACGAACTCCAGCACCTCGATCTCGCGGCTGCGTTCCTCGGGCAGCGTGGCGATGTCTTCGTCGGTGATGATCACCGTCTGCCCGTCGTCGGATTCGTAGGCCCGGGCGATGTCGCGGTATTCGACTTCCTCGCCGTCGACCTCGCAGACGCGCTTGTAGCGGATGCGCCCGTTGTCCTTCGCGTGCACCTGATGGAACTTCACGTCGTGGTCCTGCTGCGCGCTGTAGACCTTGACCGGCACGTTCACCAGGCCGAACGCGATCGAACCCTTCCATATGGAACGCATCAACCCAGTATGGCTGATTTCAGGGCCGCATCGCGGGTACTGCGATCGGGCAGGTCGGCGCCGGACTGAGAGACCGTCAGCGCCGACGACATCGCGGCGGTACGCACGACGTCGGTGAGGTGGTCGGTGCCGATGCGTGCGAGGTCGACGCGACGCTCGGCGCCCAAGAGTCCCAGCGTCCACAGTGCGTCGATCAGGCCGGTCATGTACGCGTCACCCGCGCCCACGGTGTCGACGACGTCGACGTGGAACGCGGGAACCCGCACCATGCCCTGCGCGCACAGCGCGAACGACCCCTGCCCACCCATCGTGACGGCGACGATCGACGGGCCCAGCGACAGCCACGTCTGCGCGATCTGCTCCGGGGTGCGCCCCGGATCGAGCCACCGCATGTCCTCATCGCTTGCCTTCACCACGTCGGATCGTTCGATGAGCCGGTCGATGCGGGCGCGCGCGGCGTCGGCGTCCTCGGTCAGCGCGGGCCGCACGTTCGGGTCGAACGTCACGGTGGCCGAGGGGTGATAGGTGTCGAGCAGCGCTGCGGTCGCGCGGCAGCCGGGCTCGAGCACCGAGGCGATCGAACCGGTGTGCACGATCAGCGGGGGACCCACCTCGGGTGTTCCGGTCAGCTGCCACTCGATGTCGAACTCGTACTCCGCCGATCCCTGCTCGTCCAGCGTCGCCAACGCCGTCGGCGTCCGTGCCGCGTTCGTGCTGCCTTCGACCAGTCGGACCCCGGACGCTTCGACGTAGTCGGCGATGCGCCGTCCGTGCTGGTCGCCACCGATGTGCGTCAGGAAGTCGACGTCGCGGCCCAGGCGGGCCAGCCCCACCGCGACGTTGAGCGGGCTGCCGCCGACGTGCTCACCGATGACCTCGCCGCCGCGCCGGACGATGTCGATCAACGCCTCGCCGATCACCAGCGCTCGCTGCGCGCTCATGAGTTGTCCTTGCGCAACAACGCTTCCAGCGTCGCCCGCGCACCATCGCGGTGCAACGAGTCCAGCGCCCAGACGTAGGCTTCGACGAATCGTTCGTCGGAGGCGAGATCGCCGAAGAGGTCGGTGTTCTCGATGAACGCGGTCGGATTCTCGCGCTGCTTCTTGGCCAGCGGCACCAGGACGTCGGCGAGCTGATCCTGCACGTCGATCGGCTGCCCCTGTTCGTCGGTGCCCTCGGCGTAGCGTGCCCAGCTGGCCACCGTCGCGGCCGACAGCCAAATCGGCGCGCCGGTCCGCAGGTTTTCGCGGATGACGGGCAGCAGCCATTTCGGGATGCGGTCCGAGGAGCCATAGCACAGCCGGGCGACGGTGTCCCTGACACCGGGATTGGCGAACCGCTCGATCAGCGTGCGCTTGTAGTCGGGGAGGTCGATCCCGGGTACGGGTTTGAGCGTCGGTGTCGCCTCGTCGTTCATGTACGCCAGCAGGAAATCGGCGAACAGCGGGTCGCCGGCGGCGTCGTGCACCAGCCGGTACCCGGCGAGATACGCGAAGTAGCACAGGCTTTGGTGGCCGGCGTTGAGCAGGCGCAGCTTCATCAGCTCGTACGGGGTGACGTCGTCGACCATGAGCACGTCCACGTCTTCGAACGGTGGTCTGCTGTCGGCGAAGTCGTCCTCGAGCACCCAGGAGGTGAAAGGCTCGGCGACCACCGGCCATTGGTCGTCTATGCCGAATTCGGTTGCCACGACGTCGATCAGGTCAGGGGTGGTCACCGGTGTGATGCGGTCGACCATCGAGTTGGGGAACTTGGTGTGCGCACCGATCCATTCGCCGAGGCCGGGGTGGACCCGCTCGGCGTAGGTGGTGAAAGCGTGCCGGGCGACCTCGCCGTTGTCCTCGATGTTGTCGCACGACACGATCGTCGGTGAGGCGATGCCGCGGTCGCGCCTGCGCGCGAGCGCGTCGACCACCAACCCGAAGACGTTCACGCCGTCTGCGCCGCCGAGGTTGTCGATGTTGTAGCCGCCCTCGGTGATGGTGAGCGAGATGATCCGCGTGGTCGGTGCGGCGAGCAGCTCGATCACAGATTCGGGATCGTCGGGCGCATAGCGGTAGTCGACGATCGAACCGATCACCCGCGCTTCGCGGCCACCGTCGGGCTTCTCCAGCAACAGGGTGTACAGGCCGTCCTGGGTGGCCATCACATCGGCCATCTTGCGATCGGCGGGCATCACCCCGACACCGGCGATGCCCCACTCCTTGGCGAGCCCCTTCTCGAGGAGTCGGTCGACGTACATCGCCTGGTGGGCCCGGTGGAAACCACCGACTCCGAAATGCACTATGCCGACCGATATTTCGGAGCGATCGTAGGTGGGCTTGTCCGACGGAAGCTGGGCGAGCGTGGAGTTGTCGAGTTTCATGAGACCGTCACCACCGACTTCACGCTACCCGGCGTGCGGTCGGAGTCGAGGGCCTCGGCGGTGCGCTCAAGGGGAAAGCGGGCCGTCACCATCGCATCGAGATCGACTCGTCCCGATTCGACCAGGGCGATCGCCGTCGGCCAGGTGTTCGCGTATCGGAAGACGCCCGTCAGCACGAGTTCGCGATTCTGGATCACCTGCGTCGGCAGCTCCATCGACTCCGCGCCCGAGCCGACCAGCACCACCCTGCCCGCCGGTCGCACCGCCCGGATGCCGTCGGCGACGGCCGTCGCCGCACCGGAGGCATCGATGAACGCGTCCACCCCGAGATCGGTGATCTGCTGGGCGGTCGGATCGAGCACTTCGGTCGCGCCGAACGCCGTCGCCCGCCGTCTCCGGGCCTCGTCGGGATCGCTGACGACGATGTCCGTCGCACCGTAGGCGCGCGCGAGCTGGGTTACCACGATGCCGATCGGTCCGGCCCCGGTGACCAACACCCGCGAGCGTCCGTCCACGCCCGCCTTGCGCACCGCGGCGATGCCGACCGACAACGGCTCGCACAACGCGGCGGCGTCATCGGAGATCGTGTCGGGCACGCGGTGGGCGAACTCTGCTCCGATGGTCACGTACTCGCACAGCGCTCCGTCGACGGGCGGGGTGGCGAAGAACCGCATGTGCGGGCAGAGGTTGTAGAGCCCGCGGCGGGTCTCGTCGCTGTCGGGATCGGGGCGCTGCGGTTCGATCGACACCCGCTCACCGATGCGTTCGCGGTCGACGTTCTCGCCGACGTCGACGATCGTGCCGGCCGCCTCGTGGCCGAGGATCAGCGGCGCCTCCACGACGAAGCCACCCACGCGTCCGTGCCGGTAGTAGTGGGTGTCCGATCCGCACACGCCCACCGACGAGACGCGTACCAGCACGTCACCGGGTTCGGGGCGGGGCACGGGACGGTCCTGCATCTCGATTCGCCCGGGTTCGACGAGCACGGCCGCCCGCATCCGGCTGTCCGGAGAAAGTGTTGTGTGCGTCACAACGCCCATGTTAACGTGGTGAGCATCTAATCGCACCCCTGAGCAAATGCTCACGCGGAGGAGGGCGGCAGGGCGTGACCGCATCGACGTCGACCGGTGAACTCGCCGGGGCCCCGGTGCCGGCGCAGGACATCCGGCTGGCGCTGCGGGCAGCGACGATGTACTACCTCGACGGCCTGACCCAGGCCGAGATCGCCGTCCGGCTCGGCGTCTCGCGCCCTACCGCGGGTCGGCTGATCGCCCGCGCGAAGGCTCGCGGCCTGGTCCACATCGAGATCGCAGTCCCGACCGGGCTCAGCGAGGATCTGCACGCCGAGGAGGAGCGCGAGCTCGAGCGGCGCTACGGCCTCACTGAGGTGGTGGTCGCCGGCCACGGCGTCGACATCGGTGCGCCGGGCCGGCCGGGCGGGTTCGCCAGTGTCGGTCGCGCCGCGGCCGCGCTGCTGATGCGGCGCCTCACACCCGAAGACGTGCTCGGGTTCACTTGGGGCCCCGAACAGGTCGCGACCGCCAACGCCCTGGTTCCGGGGGTGGCGAGTTGCCGCGCGGTCGTGCAGCTCGACGGAGCCATGTCGACCGCGGCTTATCAGACCGGCACGGAGTTCATCCTGACCCGATGCGCGGAAACGTTGCGCGCGAGCACGTTACGGTTGCCGGCACCGCTGTACGCCGACCCGTCGACGGTCGCGTCGATGCGCGCCGATTCGGTGATCTCGCGCACGCTCGATGCGGGCCGCCAGGCGGACATGATGCTCTTCGGTGTCGGCGCGGTGTCGACCTCGACCACCCTTTTCGAGGGCAGCTTCCTCGACACCCGAATGCTCGACGAGCTCGAGTCGCTGGGTGCGGTGGGAGAGATCGGCGGTCGGTTCTTCGACGCAGACGGTGCGCCCGTCGACACCGAATTGCAGCAGCGTGCGGTGTCGGTGCCGCTGGAAGACATCCGCAACTGTGAGAAGACGCTGCTGATCTCCAGCGGCGCCACGAAGTACGACGCCACCCTCGCCGCCCTGAAGGGCAAGTTGGCGCGGCTGCTGGTGTGTGACATCGATTGCGCGCGTTGGTTGTTGGCGCAGTGAGGAGACGACGCAGGTGAGACCGACAATGATCAGGCGACTCGCGGCGGTGGCCGCCGCGTCCGCCGTGGTGCTCGCATCCGGTTGTTCGGGCGCCGGAAGCCTCGGCGCTTCGGACAACCAGGTCACCATCGCGATGGTGTCGAACTCCCAGATGACCGACGCCAGGGACCTGTCCTCGGAGTTCGAGAAGGCCAACCCGGGAACGAAGTTGAAGTTCGTCACGCTCTCGGAGAACCAGGCCCGCGCGAAGATCACCATGTCGACCGCGATGGGCGGAAGCGAGTTCGACGTCGTGATGATCAGCAACTTCGAAACCCCGCAATGGGCGAAGGACGGTTGGCTGCAGGACCTTTCCGAGTATGCCGCGAAGACACCGGGTTACGACGAGGAGGACTTCATCTCATCGCTACGTGAGTCGCTGTCGTACGACGGTGACATGTATGCGGTCCCGTTCTACGGGGAGTCGTCGTTCCTGATGTACCGCAAAGACCTCTTCGAACAGGCCGGTATCGAGGTCGACCAGTCGCCGGGCTATCAACCCACCTGGCAGGAAGTCGGGCAGTGGGCCGACACCCTCAAGACCAACAACCGCGCCGGCATCTGCCTTCGCGGCAAGCCGGGGTGGGGCGAGGTGCTCGCACCGCTCGACACCGTGATCAACACGTTCGGTGGACGCTGGTTCGACGAACAGTGGAACGCGCAGCTGAACAGCCCCGAGGTGCGCAAGGCGGTCAACTTCTACGTCGACCTGGTCAAGCGTTCCGGTGAATTAGGCGCGGCCTCAACCGGATTTCAGGAGTGCGCGAACCTGTTCGGGCAGGGCCAGACCGCCATGTGGTACGACGCGACGTCCGCGGTGTCGGTCCTGGAGGATCCGCAGGAGTACCCGGAGCTGGTCGGCAAGATCGGCTACCTGCCCGCGCCGATCGCGGAGAAGCCGAACTCCGGATGGTTGTACACCTGGGCGCTGGGCATTCCGAAATCGGCCAAGAATCCCGACGGCGCCTGGAAGTTCATCTCGTGGATGACCAGCAAGGACTACATGAAGCTGGTGGGTGAGAAGCTCGGCTGGGCCCGGGTCCCACCGGGCAGTCGCACGTCGACGTACACCGAATTGCCGGATTACGAGAAGATCTCGCAGTCGTACGGACCCCTGACGTTGCACTCGATCGAGAACGCGAACCCGAACAAGCCCACGGTGCAACCGGTTCCGTACACCGGCATTCAGTTCGTCGCGATCCCCGAGTTCCAGGACCTCGGCACCAGGGTCAGCCAGCAGATCAGCGCCGCGATCGCCGGCCAGAAGACCGTGAACGAGGCCCTCGACCAGGCGCAGCAGTACGCCGAGGTCGTCGGCAAGACATACCAGGAGAAGTGATGACCGTAACCGCCGATACCAAGGCCGAAGCCAGCGAAATGGCGGTGTCCGAACGGGTTCGAAGGATTCGGGAGGCGCAGGACACCGGCGTGAGTCGCGCCGAGGCCTGGCGCCGCCGCGGCCCGCTGCTGCCGGCGTTGATCTTCATGATCGTCGTCACGCAGATCCCGTTCCTGTTCACCCTCTACTACTCGACGTTGTCGTGGAACCTGGTTCGTCCTGGCTCACGCAAGTTCATCGGGTTGCAGAACTACGTCACGGTCGCCAAGGACAGCCAGTTCTGGACCGTCGCGCTCAACACCGTGATCCTGATCGTCGGGGTGGTGTTGCTCTCGGCCTTCTTCGGGTTGCTGCTGGCCTTGCTGCTGGACCGGGCGTTCCTGGGCCGCGGGATCGTGCGGACCCTGCTGATCACACCGTTTCTCGTCACACCCGTTGCGGCCGCGCTGATCTGGAAGACGACGATCCTCGACCCCAACAACGGCATCCTGAACTGGGTGATGTCACTGGTCGGCATCGAGCGCATCGACTGGATCGGCCGGTTCCCGCTGTCGATGGTGATGGTGATGCTCATCTGGCAGTGGACACCGTTCATGATGCTGTTGATCCTCGCCGGCCTCCAGTCGATGCCACGCGACATCCTGGAGGCCGGTCGAGTCGACGGTGCCAACGCGTTTCAACTCTTTCGGGAGTTGACGCTTCCGCACCTTCGGCGATTCATCGAGTTGGGCGTCGTTCTGGGCGCGATCTTCCTGGTCAACACGTTCGACGCCATCTACATGATGACCCAGGGTGGCCCGGGCATCGCGAGCGCGAACCTCCCGTTCTACATCTATCAGCGCGCGTTCCTCGGCTTCGACATCGGCCAGGCCGCGGCCATGGGCGTGGTGGTCGTGATCTTCACGATGATCATCGCCAGCTTCGCGCTCCGATTGATATTCAAGTCGTTCACCGGGAAGGAAGAGGCGGCCTGATGACTACCACGGTCGAGAAAACCGCAGCCACACCGCAACCCGTCGCGAAGGCCAAGAAGAAGTCGCGCACGTTCAGCCCGTGGGGACTGGTGGCGTGGCTGGCCGGACTCGGATTCTTCTTCCCGGTCTTCTGGATGGTGCTGACGTCGTTCAAACAGGAAGCCGACGCCGCCACCAGCCCGCCGAAGCTGTTCTTCTCCCCGACGCTGGATCAGTATTCGGCGGTCTTCAACCAAGGCATCGGCCCCGCGATGCTGAATTCGCTGTTCGCCACCGGGATCTCGACGCTGGTGGTGCTGGCGCTCGGCGTGCCCGCCGCGTTCGCGTTGTCGCTGCGGCCGGTCCGCAAGACGCAGGATGCGCTGTTCTTCTTCATGAGCACCCGCATGCTGCCCGTCGTCGCGGTGATCCTGCCGCTGTACGTGATCGTGTCCAATATCGGCCTGCTGGACAACATCTGGGCACTGATCGTCCTCTACACCGCGATGAACCTGCCGATCGCGGTGTGGATGATGCGGTCGTTCTTCCTCGAGGTGCCCGGCGAACTGCTGGAGGCGGCCAGCCTGGACGGGGCGAGCCTGTGGCGGTCGGTCCGTGAGGTGATCTTGCCGCTGGTGTCGCCTGGCATCGCGGCGACGGCGCTGATCTGCGTGATCTTCGCCTGGAACGAGTTCTTCTTCGCGGTGAATCTGACCGCGGTGAACGCTCAGACCATGCCCGTGTACCTCGTCGGCTTCATCGCCGGTGAAGGTCAGTACTGGGCCGTGCTGTCGGCGGCCGCGACCATGGCCGCGCTGCCCGTGATCCTGTGCGGGTGGATCGCCCAGAACAAGCTGGTGCGCGGACTTTCGTTCGGCGCGATCAAGTAACCGTCAGAGTCGACCAACACAGACACGGAGATACCAATGGCAACAATCACTTATCGCAACGCCACGTGCATCTACGAGGGCTCGGACAAGCTCGCGGTCGACTCGCTCAACCTCGACATCGCCGACGGGGAGTTCGTGGTCCTGGTGGGGCCGTCGGGGTCTGGGAAGAGCACGGCCCTGCGGATGCTGGCCGGGCTGGAGGACATCGACGAAGGCGCGATCGAGATCGGCGGCCGGGACATGACCGGCGTCCCGTCCAAGGACCGCGACATCGCGATGGTGTTTCAGAACTATGCGCTGTACCCGAACAAGACCGTCGCCGAAAACATGGGATTCGCGCTGAAGCTGCGCGGGGTCTCGTCTGCCGAGCGACGCAAGAAGGTCGAGGAGGCCGCGAAAATCCTTGACTTGACGGAATTCCTGGATCGCAAGCCGGCCAAGCTGTCGGGTGGTCAGCGTCAACGCGTGGCGATGGGCCGCGCGATCGTGCGCGAGCCTCAGGTGTTCTGCATGGACGAGCCGCTGTCGAACCTCGACGCGAAACTGCGCGTGCAGACCCGCACCCAGATCGCCGCGCTGCAACGGCGCCTCGGCACCACGACGGTCTACGTCACCCACGACCAGGTCGAGGCGATGACGATGGGGGACAGGGTGGCGGTCCTGCGGTTCGGCAAGCTGCAGCAGTTCGCCTCCCCGAACGAGCTTTACGACAGGCCGGCCAACGCGTTCGTCGCGGGTTTCATCGGGTCACCCGCGATGAACCTGGTGACGCTGCCCATCGCGCCCGACGGCGTTCGCGTCGGCGACTCGATCCTGGAGATCGAGCGTGACCGAGTGACCAAGCTGAGCGACGCGGGCCTGTCGGAGGTCACCATCGGAATACGGCCCGAACAGCTGGAACTCACCGACACCGGTGGGGTCGAGGTCGTCGTCGATCTGGTTGAGGATCTCGGCAGCGAGGCCTACCTCTACACGCACGCGGGGTCGGGCTCGGGCGTGGAGTTGGTTGCGCGGTGCAATCCGCGCACGGCACCCAAGCTCGCGGAGACGGTGCGGCTGCGCAAGCATCCGGACGGCTTCGTGCACCTGTTCCACCCGGAGACGGGTGAGCGTATCGACTGAGCGCCCGCTCACGGCGCGCCGAGTTCTACACCAGGGTCGCGACTTTCGCGCTATCGCGACCCTCCCGCAGAACTCGGCGGCGTCCATCCGCGTCGGGTGAACGCGTCGAAGACGCGGTGCAGGGTGTATCGGCGGCTGTGTTGCTTGAGCACGTGGATATCGATCCAGCCTTGGCGCTCGATGAACGCGGCGCGCCCCACGTCGTGGACGTACTGCCGTCGGTTCTCGCTGTGGTGGATCCCGTCGTAGTCGAGACCGACCATAGGGTCGTCGTAACCCATGTCGAGGAACGCCTCTTCGTACCCGTCGCTGAGTCTGATCTGGGTCCGCGGGGCGGGCAATCCGGCGTCGATGAGCAACAGGCGAAGGCGCGTCTCTTCGGGTGACTGTGCGCCGGCGTCCATCAAACCGAGCGCCGCGCGAACGCGACGAACTCCCCGTGCGCCCCGGTATCGACCACTCAAATCGAGGGCGTCGTCGGCGGTCAGTCCCGTTGCGGCGCTCAGCGCGTCCAGATGCGCGACCGCCGTATCGCGCGGGAGGTGACGCGCCAAATCCCACGCCGTGCGGGCCGGGCCCGTTACGGGTAACTCGCCGACATAGGTGATCTCGTCGGTTCCCAGACGTTCCTCGCGGACGATGACGCCCGCGCGTCGGCGGGTGTGGGCGGTGATCACCTCGATCGGCGTCGCTGCGTCAACCCATTTGGCGCCGTGGATCGCCGCCGCCGCCCGCCCGGCGATCACACCTCGGCGCCCGGTCCACAGCCACGCCGCGACCGCGTTCGAATGAACGGTGCGCTCGGCGTCGTTCGGGGCGTAGACCCGCGGCAAGATGGCGGTGTTGTTCCAGCGCAGTTGGCCTCGCGTGAGTCTGCCTGTGTCGATCGCCTCGCTGCCCAGAAACGGTTGCCACATGACCGGATCGTGGCCAGCCCGACCGACAGAACGGCGGGCCGATCGTCCACTTCTCCGCCAGGGCTGTGGATAACGCGAAATCGCGACCCTGCTGCAGAAATCGACGGCGGAGGTCCGCCGATTAGCCCACGATCGCCGGGTTGCCGGGGTCGATGCCGCTCGGCAGGTTCGGGTCGAACCCACCTGGCGCGTGGGTGAACTCCTGATGCGCCATCGGCCGGCAGTTGTTGTCCATCGGCGTCTGATCGCCCGAGCAGTAGGGCACGAGGTCCTGCGGATCCGCGGCCGCGTGGGGTGCCGCAAGCAAGCCGGCCACCGCGACCAGGACCGCCGCGAGGATTCTCGTCACGGATCCAACGTAGCAGCGGGTATACGTTCACATTGTGGATCGATTCGGCCGGGTGAAGCTGACCAACCCGGACAAGGTGCTGTACCCGGCGACGGGGACCACGAAAGCCGAGGTGTTCGACTACTACGTCGGCATCGCCGAGGCGATGATCCCGCACATCGCAGGCCGCGCCGTCACCCGTAAGCGCTGGCCCAACGGCGTCGAGGAGTCGTCGTTCTTCGAAAAACAACTCGCCTCCTCGGCGCCGGACTGGCTCGACCGCGCGTCGGTAACCCATCGCTCCGGTACAACGACCTACCCGCTGATCGACACCGCGGAGGGCCTGGCGTGGATCGCGCAACAGGCCGCGCTCGAGGTGCACGTTCCTCAGTGGCGGTTCGTCCGGGAGGGCGACGGGCCACCGGCTCCCGGGCCCGCCACTCGCATCGTGTTCGATCTCGACCCCGGCGACGGGGTGTCGTTCCGTCAGCTCTGCGAGGTCGCCCACGAGGTACGCGATCTCATCACCGACATCGGCCTGACCACTTACCCGCTCACCAGCGGGAGCAAGGGACTGCACCTGTACGTCCCGCTCGAGGAACCGATCAGCTCCCAGGGCGCGTCGGTGCTCGCGCGGCGGGTCGCGCAGCAGCTCGAGAAGACGATGCCCAAACGCGTGACCGCGACGATGACCAAGAGCGTGCGTACCGGCAAGGTCTTCGTCGACTGGAGCCAGAACAACGGCTCCAAGACCACGATCGCACCGTATTCGCTTCGGGGACGCGAATATCCGACGGTCGCCGCACCGCGGACCTGGGACGAGATCGAGGACCCCAAGCTGCGCCACCTGAACTTCGACGAGGTGCTCGACCGGGTGCAGGAGATGGGCGATCTGCTCGCCCCACTCGATGAGGCCGTACCGGTACCGGATCGGCTGACCACCTACCGCAGCATGCGCGACGCGTCGAAAACCCCTGAGCCGGTGCCGAACAAGCCACCCAAGACCGGAAACAACGACAAGTTCGTCATCCAGGAACACCACGCCCGCCGACTGCACTACGACCTGCGACTCGAACGTGACGGCGTATTGGTGAGTTGGGCCGTGCCGAAGAACCTGCCCGACACCCCGTCGGTCAACCACCTCGCCGTCCACACTGAGGACCATCCGCTGGAGTACCTCACCTTCCACGGCGAGATCCCCAAGGGCGAGTATGGCGGCGGCAAGATGATCATCTGGGACACCGGCACCTACGAGGCCGAGAAGTTCAACGACGTGCCACCCGACAGTCCGAAGGACGGCGGCGAGGTCATCATCAACCTGCGCGGCAAGAAGATCGACGGCCGCTACGCGCTGATCCAGACCGACGGCAAGAACTGGCTCGCGCACCGGATGAAGGACCAGAAGCGGCCGCAGGCAGGCGACCTCGCGCCGATGCTGTCGACCGAGGGCTCGGTCGCGAAGCTCAAGGCAAGCCAATGGGCGTTTGAGGGCAAGTGGGACGGCTACCGCGTGATCATCGACGCGGACCATGGGAAGCTGACCGTCAGGTCTCGGCGTGGCCGCGACGTCACCGGCGAGTTTCCCCAATTCGAGGCCTTGGCGGCCGATCTCGCCGACCACCACGTCATTCTCGACGGCGAGGCGGTCGCCCTCGACGAGTCCGGGGTGCCCAGCTTTTCGGAGATGCAGAACCGTGCAAGGTCCACCCGGGTCGAGTTCTGGGCGTTCGACATCCTGTACCTCGACGGGCGATCGCTGCTGCGCGCCAAATACACCGACCGGCGCAAGCTGCTCGAGGCGCTGGCCGAGGGCGGCGGTCTGATCGTCCCGGAACGGCTGTCCGGTGACGGGCCCGAGGCGATGGAGCACGCCCGCAAGAAGCGGTGGGAGGGCGTAGTCGCGAAGAGGCTCGACTCGACCTACCAGCCGGGCCGGCGGTCGAAGGCCTGGATCAAGGACAAGGTCTGGAGCACACAAGAGGTCGTTATCGGCGGCTGGCGACAGGGTGAGGGCGGGCGCTCGAGCGGCATTGGCTCGCTGATGCTCGGCATTCCGGCCGAGGGCGGACTCCAATTCGTCGGCCGGGTCGGGACCGGCTTCACCGACAAGGCGCTCGCCGAGCTGAAGAAGACCCTGAAGCCGCTCGAGACCGACGAGAGCCCGTTCAACGAGCGACTCCCACGCCCGGACGCGAAGGGCGTGACGTTCGTGCGTCCTGAACTCGTCGGCGAAGTGCGCTACAGCGAACGCACCTCGGATAACCGTCTGCGCCAGCCGAGTTGGCGAGGGCTGCGTCCCGACAAGGAGCCTGACGAGGTCAGATGGGAGTAGTTCAGCGTGAGACGGAATTCGTCATCTCGGCAAGCCCGGCCACCAGGCTGACGGACGGAGCGTAGCCGAGATCGAATCGCCGGGTCACTGGACCTCTGACCCGGTTGAGTGCCGCGGGTCTACGCGGCAACATTTCGGCGGTCATTGGCCATCTGGCCAGTGTCGTCGACTGCAGACGAGCGCTACGTTCGAGTTGCTTCCAGTCTGAAGGGACTCCGATGCCAGCTGATCTCAACGTGTTCGGTCATGAAAGTACGCACACGCGGCCTAGCGGACGTACCGCGTGACTGCCGCTGCGCCACAGGCCAATTGGAAACCCAGCGTGGCGATGATTCCGTTTCCGGGCCTGACGATGTTGGACCTCATCGGACCCTACGAAACACTTCGCCAACACACCGACGTGCATCTCCTCGGCTCCACCACCGAGGAGTTCTTCTCGGATAGCGGTGCGCCCTTCCGCGCGACCGAATTGCTCTCTGAAGCAGCCGATCATTACGACGTCGTATTCGTTCCGGGCGGGAACGGAACGGCGGATGCCATGCGGGATCCGCAGATCATCGACTTCCTCGCCACCCGCGGTCCTCGGGCACGCTATGTCACCTCGGTGTGCACCGGATCGTTGGTGTTGGGGGCCGCCGGACTGCTGGCCGGGTACAGGGCCACGACGCACTGGTCGATGTTGGACGCATTGCCCTTCTTCGGGGCGATCCCGGCCGGAGAACGCGTCGTGATCGACCGCAACCGAATCACCGGGGGTGGCGTCACCGCGGGAATCGACTTCGGCCTGATGCTCCTTGCCGAACTGTTCGACGAAGAAACGGCGCGCTACGCGCAACTCCTTCTGGAGTACGACCCCGCCCCGCCGTTCGACGGAGGATCGCCACGCTCTGCGAGCCGAGACGCCGTCCAAAACGTCAAGGAATACGTCGCGGAGTTGATGACCACCTGCCAAGGGTTCGCCGCACAACACCCGGGAAGGAGCGCCTGATGTCGGGCGAGAAACCGTACGGCCACCTGCAGTACAAGGAGATCAACGGTAAACGGATGGCCTATATCGACGAGGGCCAGGGCGATGCGATCGTGTTCCAACACGGAAACCCGAGCTCGTCCTATCTGTGGCGCAACGTGATGCCCCACGTGGAAGGGCTCGGCCGACTCATCGCCTGCGATCTGATCGGGATGGGCGGGTCGGACAAACTGGATGATCCCGGCCCCGACAGCTACCACTACCACGAGAACCGCGACTATCTGTTCGCACTGTGGGACGCACTCGAACTCGGCGATCGCGTGACGCTCGTCCTCCACGACTGGGGTGGCGCTCTGGGATTCGACTGGGCCCACCAACACGGCGACCGAGTCGCGGCCCTCGTGCACATGGAAACCGTCTCGGTCCCGATGGAGTGGGACGACTTTCCCGAAGAGGTCGCCCAGATGTTCCGGGGGTTCCGATCGCCGGAGGGCGAGGCGATGGTGTTGGACAACAACGTCTTCATCGAGGGCGTGCTGCCGTCCATCGTCATGCGCGCGCTGAGCGACGAAGAGATGAGCTACTACCGGCAACCGTTCGTCAATCCCGGCGAGGATCGACGGCCCACGCTCTCGTGGCCCCGCGACGTCCCGATCGGCGGGGAGCCCGCCGAGGTGGTCGAGGTCATCGAGGCATTCGGTGCGTGGCTGGCCACGAGTGACGTCCCCAAACTGTTCGTCCGTGCCGATCCCGGAGTGATTCAGAGCAAGCGACGCATTCTCGATGTCGTGCGCAGCTGGCCCAACCAAACCGAAATCACCGTTCCCGGAACCCATTTCCTCCAGGAGGACAGCGCGGACGAGATCGGCGAGGCCATCGCTTCCTTCATCCGCACCGTCCGGGCGGGCAAATCCCAACGGTAGCGCCGATCACTCGCTGGACTGCACAGCAAGTCAGGCGTGGCACCCACACGACGCCACGGTTGTTGCGGCGGCGCCGCTTTCATGCGACGTATCACCGTCTGGTCGCCAGTCGAAGGGAAAGTGCTTGCTCGACCCGCCGCGGTACTCGTGCGACCAGTCGAACCCCACTGCCTCATCCTTCTGTACGACGCCCCACGTCGCGACCTGTCCGGGTCCGACCTCGGCGCCCGGGGCATTCGCCGTGGTGACGCGCCGGCTGGGATCGGACGTGGGGCCGGTCAGCGCGGCAACGCGCACGTCGACCCTTCCGGGGATCTCGGCGCGCCAGTGCGCGAGGTCGTCGGCGATGCCGAAGGTGATTGGCGCGTAGTCGATTCCACGCAAATCCTCGATGAGAGCGGCGAACTCGGCCGGCCAGCCGCCTTCCTTCCCCGTGAAGATGCGCTCGAGGGCGTCGCGTTGCGCGTTGTCGGCGCGCTCGTCGATGTAGAACATCAGGCGCATCTTGGCGTTCGGGTCTCCGATCCACATGTTGCCCGTGAACTCGCCGAGCGAGACGATGTTGAGGCCGGTGAGGTCTACGTCGCCGAAGTGGCCGTCACGCACATGCCAGACGAGCGTGAACAGGCAGTCGCCATGCGACGGCTCCTGGGCGAAGCTGCACGGGCAGGGCAGCTTGCAACTGCAGACGTCGAACCAGTCACCTCGAAGGTGCCAGTCGGTGGTGTTCATGCCAGACCTCCGCATATACCCCCGGGGGGTACCCGGATGATCGAACGCTAGCGTCACCGAACGAATGATGCAAGTACCCCCGGGGGGTATCAGTCCACCGAGCTGTGACCAGACCGGTCAGTGCGCAGCCAGAAGCGCTTCCTGTATCCCGCGCGTCGCGAGCACGTCGGCCAACTCGTTGTCGGCGACGCCCGAATGGCCCTTCACCCAGAACCACTCGACCCGATGCGGCCTACACGCCAGCTGCAGCCGCTGCCACAGGTCGACGTTCTTCACCGGCTGCTTGGCCGCGGTCATCCAGCCGTTGCGCTCCCAGCCGAGCACCCACTTCGTGATGCCGTTGCGGACGTACGTGCTGTCGGTGTACAGGTGCACCATGACCGGCCGGGTCAGCGCCTCCAACGCCATGATCGGGGCGGTCAACTCCATACGGTTGTTACTCGTCTGCGCCTCGCCGCCGTACATCTCGCGCACATGCGTGCGTTGGCGCAGCACCGCACCCCAGCCGCCGGGCCCCGGATTGGGCCGACACCCGCCGTCCGTATGGATCACCACGACGTCGTCTGCCATGGGCCGAGAATAGGCAACGGCGTCGAGCCGACGGCTCATCGACGCGCGGGGGCCGAGATCAGCGCCGTGCGGACCGACATGCCGAACTCCTGATGCCGCAGCGTGGTGATCCGGCGTCCGGGCTGCACGGCCTCCTTGACCGGCGCCGTCCGGTCGCCGAAGAACGCCGCGGTCGCATCGATGTCGGCGACGGCGTAGGTGATTCCCCACAGCGTCGACGGCGCTTCGCTCGTGGTGCCCGGAGAGCCGACGACCTCGACGATCACCTCGCCGAACCTGAAGAAGATCTGGCGGATCGGCGTGCCGCCGAGTTCACCGTCGCGTTCCCGTCGCGACGCGACGCCGATGGCCGTCAACGCCGCAACGGTCCGGTCCAAATCGGGGGAGAGCACGACGACGTGGTCGATCGCGGTGACGCCGTTGGCATGCGTGGCGCCCGCCGCGGGCGGCGCATCCGATACCGTCGTCGGGATCCCGTCGACTTCGGAAAGTGCAGCGTCCGAGGGCAATCCGCGCAACGACCACCCGACGATACCGCTGCCCCCGTCCGAGCCGACCAATCGGATGCGCACACCGCCCACTCGGCAGGTGGCGTCCGCGTCGACCGTGAAGCCGGCCCGACCCCATGCATCGGCCGGATCGGCGACCACGATCTCGTCGACGGTGACGGCTGCCGATGACACCGCTCGAGTATGACCTCCTTGCTCAGCGGGCGAAATCAGCGGGGCGGAACTGGCCGTTGCTCAACTTGCGCTCGATCTCCTCGAGGCTTCTCCCTGTCAGGTCGGGCATCCGGAAGTAGACGAAAATCCATGCGGCCACGTTGAACAACCCGTAGAGCCACATGGTCGGCCCCACCTCGATCGCATTGATCAAAGACAACAGGGTGAGCGTGATGATCAGGTTGGTGCCCCACAGCGCCGCGGACTGCGCGGCCGTGCCGGCCGGTCGCACCGCCAGCGGATAGGTCTCGGATCCGGTCAACCATCCCATCAACTGCAACCCGCCCGCGTTGAAGAGCATGAACACGATGAGGCACGCGATGATGAACGGCACGGAATCCCGTCCGCTGTTGCCGGTGACGAACAACGTGCCCAGAACGAACAGGCTCACCGCCGCACCGGGAATCATGATCAACGTGAGCCGCCTGCGGCCGACCCTGTCGATGATGGACAGCCCGACGAGCTGGGCCACCAGATAACTCACGCCGAGTCCCACCGACACCTGCAGCGCGACCGATTCCGAGAATCCGTTGTCGGTCAGGATCGTCGGCGAATAGTAGATGATCATCTCGATGCCGCTGAGCTGAGTGAAAATCGCTATGCCACAACCGAGTATGAGCGCCGGGCGCACCCACCGCGCGCGCAACCCCGGCCATCCCCGGGTCTTGGCGGTCTCCTCTTTCCGTACCAGCTCGGCCATCTCGTCGAGTTCGCCCTCGATGTCGTAGCCGGACGGGCGAACCCGGTCCAACACGTCGCGCGCCTTGTCGGGATCGTCGTTCTTGACCAACCACCGGGGGCTCTCCGGCAGGCGCAACAGCAGACCGAACATGATCGCGGCGGGGACCGCGGCGGCGCCGATCGACCATCTCCACGGGATCGATTCCGTCGCACCGACGATGGTCGCGATCACGATGCCGACCCCGATCGCGATCTGGAAGCAGAGCACCAGCCGGCCTCGGTACTTCGGCGGCGCCAGTTCCGCGACGTACATGGGCGCGGTCTGCGTCGCCCCGCCGACGGCGAAGCCCAGGACCAGTCTCCCGAGCGACAACAATTCCGGGTTGGGAGAGACCGCACACCAGAGCGCCCCGACGACGAACAGGACGCCGAGCATCAGCAGCGTGCCCTTGCGCCCCCGTTTGTCGGACAGGTAGCTACACACCAGGGCGCCGATGACCGCCCCGAGCAGAATGCTGGCGGCGATCAGCTGTTTCCAGCCCTCGGCGATGCCGAAGTCCTTCGTGATCTGCAGCAGTGCCCCGGAGATGATGCCGGTGTCGTAGCCGTAGAGCATCCCGGAGACCGCCGACACCAGCGCGACGATGACGACTGCGCCGGTCAGTTGTCCCGGCGTCTTGGCTCGCGCGTCATCCGAGCGTTCGGTATCGGTGGCACTCATCAGCGCGGCTCCTTGAATCCGTGACGGGGCGGCACGGTGTTACCCGAGCAGGATTAAAAACAAACTCGCAGGTGTGCGGGGTCGCATCTCGTAGCGCCGGGTCGACGTGACGCCGGGCAATTCGCCGACCCTTTGCCCTCCATACGTCGTTGAACGGCATCGAGGATGGAACTGCCGAAATCAGGCGTCGCAGATGCGCTTGCTCGGTACTTTGAGAGCGAATATTCGGCGTTTCACCGGAGGGCGGTGGCATATGGCCGGGGGAATAACGACTGAGCTGGCGGCCGCCGGGTTCACCGAGGCGGTCGAGATCGGTCGCGGCGGCGGTGGCGTCGTCTACCGCTGCTATCAGCAGTCGCTGGCGCGAAGCGTCGCGATCAAGGTGCTCGCATCTGACCTCGACGAAGACGACCGCGAACGGTTCTTCCGCGAGGGCTACGCCATGGGCGCGCTCTCCGGCCACCCCAACATCGTCAACATCCTGCAAGTCGGTGTCACCGAGAGCAATCGGCCGTTCATCGTGATGCCCTACCACCGCGAGGGCTCGCTGGCGGAGCGGCTGCGGCGCGAGGGCCGTATCGCGTGGCCCGAGGCGCTACGCATCGGCGTGAAACTATGCGGCGCATTGGAAACCGCGCATCGCACAGGCACCCTGCACCGCGACATCAAACCCGCGAACGTCCTATTCAACGATTACGGCGAACCACAACTCAGCGACTTCGGAACCGCCCGGATCGCCGGCGGATACAAGACGGTGACCGGCTTCTTCACGGGCACGCTGTCCTACACCGCGCCAGAGGTGTTGGAGGGAAACCCGCCGACCGTCGAGGCCGACGTCTACTCGCTCGGCGCGTCGATCTACGCGCTGATCGCGGGCAAGCCCCCGCACGAGCGCAAGAACGACGAGGATCTGATCGCACACTATCTGCGCATCACCTCCACGCCCGTCCCGGATCTTCGTCCCCAAGGCATCCCCGCCGACGTGTGCGCCGCGATCGAGAAGGCGATGGCCCGCAAGCCCTCCGATCGCTACGCGTCGGCGGCCGATTTCGGTCACGAACTGCAGCTGGCGCAGCGCCACAACGGGTTGACCGCGGACGCAATGGCGCTCAGCGAGCCGAGTGCTGCGCCGGAGCAGCCGGAAGGCACCCAGGCGGTGGCCGTCTCGGAACTGGTCGAGCCGTCGGTCTCCGCGCGGGCCGAACCGCTTTCGTCGGCGCCGCGTACGACCGCCGCATCCGGAGATCCCGACGCGCCCGCGCCCGAACCCGGAATGTTCGCCCACACCGCGTCGATCAGCCAGTCGAGCCTGCCCTGGCAGCTGCCGCCCGGCGTGCGACCCGACCAAGCGGCGGACACCGCGCCCAAGGGGCGCGGTCGGAAACGCGCGCTGATCGTGTCCGGCGCGATCGTCGCGGTGTTGCTGCTGGTGATCAGCGGTGTCTTCGTCATCGCCTCCACGCGCGACAACGAAGGCGGCCAGACCGCCGCGCCCGCGCAGCAGCCGGTCGCCGACGCGCAGCCGGCCTGGCGACCGATCGCCGACGCACGCGTCGCCCGCGACGCAGTCGCCGCCACCCAGGCCGACGGCACCATCTGGGTTTTTGGCGGCCTCGGCGCCGATGACCGCGTCAGCGGCAAGCACGAGGGTTACGACCCCGCCATCGACAGCTGGAAGAGCGGTGAGGATCTGCCCGTCCCCGTGCAGCGTGCGATGGCGGTGACGTGGCGGGAGAACCCGGTCGTGCTCGGCGGCTGGCGCCCCGAGGGCAACGACGCGAAGGTCGCGACGGACCGGGTGTGGCGGGTCGTCAACAGCCGCTGGACCGAACTGCCGCCGCTGTTGCAGCCCCGGGCCGCGGGCGCCGCCGCGGTGGTCGGGGACCGGATCATCGTCACCGGCGGCGTGGACTCCGGGGGCAAGCTGCTCAACACCACCGAGGTGTTCGACGGCACCGCCTGGAAGCTCGGTGCCCCCATTCGGACGCCACGTCAGATGTTGAGCGCGGCGTCCGACGGCAAACGGGTGTACGCGATCGGCGGCACGACCGGCACCTCTGACGTGGCCACCGTGGAGGCATACGACCCGGCCGCGGATGCCTGGACCGCCCTGCCCGAACTTCCGGAACCACGAAGCGATTTCGGCATCGCTGCCACCGACGAACGGCTGGTGGTGGTCGGGGGGACGTCGGCAGGGCAGGTCCTCAAGACCGTTCTCGCGTTCGACCTCGCGACGACGACCTGGTCCGGCCTTCCCGACATGGGCACCGCACGCCACGGCATGGCGGTGGCCGGGGTGGGCAATCGCGTGTACGCGATCGGCGGGTCGACGGATATCGGCGACCGCAAAATCACCGCTTCGGCCGAAACGCTGAAACTGCCTGCGCGCCAACCTCAACCCGCTGCCGAGTGGCGCGCTCTCCCGGATGCGCCGACGCCGCGGCTGATGATGGCGTGGAGCGTGCTCGACGACGAGATCTGGATCGCCGGCGGTATCCGCGAGGGCGAAACCCTTGACACCGTCGAGAGTTTCGATCCGCGGACCGGCAAGTGGCAGACCCAACCGCCGCTGCCGGTTGGGCTCCACCACGCGACGGGCGCGACCTACAACGGGGACTTCGTCGTCCTCGGCGGCGCCACCGACAACATCGGGGAGCCGTCCGACAAGGTGTTCGCGCTGCGCGACGGCAAGTGGACCGAACTCGCTGCGTTGCAACACGGTCGGGCCGGGGCCGCGGCGGCGGTGGTCGGCGACAAGCTCGTCGTCGTCGGCGGGCAGAGCGACAAACAGCTCGTCGTGCCGACCGAGGTGTTCGACGGCGAGTCCTGGACGCAGGCCGCCGACATGCCGACGCCGCGCGAACATCTGGCCGCGGTGTCGGACGGCAGCTATGTCTACGCCGTGGGCGGGCGCTCGCTGAGCGCCGACGAGAACAGCGCCGCATTCGAGCGTTTCGACCCGGCCAGCGGCGAATGGAAGAAGCTGCCGGACATGCCGACCCCACGCGGCAGCTACGGCGCCGCCTTCATCGACGGCCGGATCGTCGCGGTGGGCGGCGAAGAGCCGACCCGCGTGCTGGCGACGGTCGAGATGTACGACATCGGCAACGGCCGGTGGACGACGGTGGCGCCGATCGGAACCCCGGTGCACGGCCAGGTGGTGGCCGCGGTCGGGGAGGCGGTGTACTGCATCGGAGGCGCCGACCGTCCGACTCACGAGGGCCCGGTCGCCACCGTCGAGGCCCTCGACTTCACGTAGCGCGCAATTGCGCCAGCGTCACGGCGCCGCGGCGAAGTGCCTCGTTGGCCAGCCGGACCCGGCGGTCACCCTCGGCGGGGATGGCGAATTTGTCGTAGAGGTTCTGCAGATGCTGTTTGCCCGCGGCCTCGGTGACGAACAGTTCGCCCGCCATCCGGCGGACCGAGGCGGGCTCGGGGAACGGGTCATCGGAGACCAGCGGCCGGCACAAGACGATGAGCACATCGAGTTCGCGGTGGGTCAGCCTCGGCGGGGGCTCGACACCCTGAGCGGTGACCGTCTCCTCGTCGAGCTTGCCGTCCGTGCTGTCCCTGACCTCCCAGAAGATCAGCCGTGACTTGCCGAGGCGCACCTCGTCGCCGGACCGCAGCACCCGTTCGGCGGTGATCCGCTCGCCGTTGAGAAACGTCCCGTTGCGGCTCCCGAGATCTCTTATCGACCAGGCGAACCCGAGGTTCTCCAGCACGGCGTGCAACCGCGAGACGGTCTCGTCGTGCTCCAGCGACACCGCGTTGGTGGACGCCTTGCCAAGCGTCACCCGGTCACCGCTGAGCGGAACCAACTCCCGCCCCGACGGTCTCGAGATTTCCAGGTGCGACGACATGGGACCTCCTATCGAGGCAATTCTGGCCCAGATGGGAGGTCCCTGGTCGACGAACGCTACGGCCGATTGGTGAACTTCTTGTAGGCGCGAACGACCCGCTTCGCCGAAGCCGTCTCGAACAATGGCGGCCAGGGCCATTCGCTGCGGTCGCGCCCGCGCGGCGCCTTCAGGAAGGCCAGGCCCAGCACCAGCCCGAAGATCAGGTGTCCGACCAGCGTGATCGTCACGGTCGCGACGTTCAACGGGAACATCATCTCCTCGCCGCGCGGGGCCAGCGCGACCGTCGCCATCAGGCCTGCCCACGTCGGGAACACCGCGAAGGCGACCGACGCCAGCACCGCGTAGACGTTCTTCCACCGGTCGATGCCCAGCGCGAACGCGACGACGAAGAACGCCACGCCCAGGCCGCCACCGTCGCCGATGTAGCGCCAGACGTAACCGACCGCCGCGCTGCCCGCGGTGTCGGGCTCACCGGTGACGAACGATCCCATCACCGGGATGAAGTCACCCATCAGACCCAGCACATGCACCGCGAACAGCCGAGCGGCGTCATAGACGATGCATGCGACCATGCCGGCGATCAGGCCGCGCCCGACGAAGATGTCCATCCGGTGCGGGGCGAACGCGATCAGCGCTCCCAGCACCGCGCACAGCGCGATGACGACGACCGACGTGACGTTTTGCGGGACCAGGCCGAACACGTCGACCGAGATGCCCAGGATCGGCATCGAGGCCAGCAGCATCACCAGCGAGAGCCGCGCGATGTCCCACTTGGTCGGCGCCTTCTTGACCGCGCTCAGGTTCACGTAGCGCTGCCGCACGGTGTTGGTCACCTTGGCGACGACCGGCAGGTCGATCGGGCGCAGCCGCACCGTCTTGCCGTCGAACGCGCTGGTGGCCTTCGGCAGTGGCTTGGTCGGCGGGGCGATCGGACGCAGTCGCGTGGTCTTGGCGTCGCCGTGCGTAACCGGTTTGGGCAGGGGACGCACCGGCAGGTCGCCGAGGCGCAGTCGCACGGTTTCGTCACGGGCGGGCTTGTTCGTACCGGTGGCTGTCGTGGTCATCGGTTTCCTCAGTCATTCGTTGCAGGGACGCGTCAATGGTCGCGATCGCCGCCCGGCGGCGTAATCACCGGTGAGTGAGGTTCCAACGTGCGCAGGGAAGAGATTCCTATCCGCCGGGTAAGGCCCGCGCAAAGCGGATCGAATTTCGTTTCAAGACCCTTCCGCGGGGTATGCAGGGCCTATTGGAGTTGAGTCGACAGCTTCGCCCTGCGCCTCCTTTGATGAGGTGAGCAAAATCAATACTTCAACCGACGAGTCGTGTCGACTCAAACGCTCACAGGTCGAGATCAGCGAACCCGCCGATGCCGACGAGTTCCTCGATGACATCTACGGCGTCAAGATGAGGCTGTCGCACAAGGCCCCGCCAGACTGTAAAGGGCCGATTTTTTCCCATGCCCGCGTCACGATCGGTCCGCTGACTGTTGACGACATAACCGTTGTCGGCCAGGCGGAGATACGTCCGGATCCTCTGAACAGGGTGGCTGTCATCTGGCCGACCGCGGGCCGGGTCGCCAGCGCCTGCGATGGCCTCAAAACCGAGGTGACCGCAGGGGAGCTGACGATGTTGGCTCAACCGCATCTGCCGCACAGAGCGCGTTTCGAGGATGCTCATTTCACCGCGGTTCTCATCGATGTCCGAGTCGCGGCCGGCGTGGCCGCAGGGCTTCCCGGTTCGCATGCGCCGCTGCCGATTCACTTCAGTAGCTTCTCGCCGGTGGACGACGCCGCCGCGCAGTTGTGGAAGAACACGGTTCGCTTCGTGAGGGACACTGTGCTGTCAGATGACGCGTCTGCGACACCGGTGCTGGTCGAGCAGGCCAGCCGGCTGATGGCGGCGGTCACGCTCGAGACCTTTCCCAACACGCTCACGTCGTGTCCGAGCCTGCATGACCGCGGCGCCGATCAGCCGGTACTGCTGCGGCGCGCAATCGAGTTCATGGAGGCGAACGTCCACAACGACGTCGCGTTGGCCGACATCGCACAAGCGGTCCATGTGACGCCCAGGGCGGTTCAGTACATGTTCCGGCGCCATCTCGCCACGACACCGCTGCAGTATCTGCGCAGGAGGCGGCTGAACTACGCGCACCAGGAACTGTTGGCGGCCAGTAACGGCGAGACCGTCACTGAGATCGCCGCACGCTGGGGCTTTGCCCACACGGGACGGTTCGCGGTGCTCTACCGCCAGACCTATGGACAGAGCCCGCACGTCACCTTGAGCGATGGTTGATCAGGGAAGGGCGTTTTCCGGTCCCAACAGCGCCCATACCGTCTTGCCCGAACTGGTCACCGCGTTGCCCCAGCCTCGACTGAGGGCGGCGACGATGAACAACCCGCTCGGGCTCGCGGTGGCCGTGGCGGCTTCGCGAAGCATGGCGGGGTCGTGGCTTTCGTCGGTGACCGCGATCGCAATCGTCGCCCCGTCGCATTCGATCCTCAACTCCGGATGACTGTCCGTATGGCGCAGGACATTCTCGACCAGGGTGGTCGCCACGACGTTCGCCGTGGAGATCATCTCGGTGCGTGACCAGGCCGTCAGCCACTGCGTGGTCAGCTCGCGTGAGCGTTGCAGGCTCGCCACCGCTGCGGGCAGCTCGGCACGCGCCCGCCTGCGGGTTTGCAGTCGGCGGTCGGTCTCCGCTTCTTCGAGTGCGGCATCGAGGTCGGCGAACAGCGGCACATTGCGGGTGACACCGGTGCGGTTGATCACGGCGCGGGTCGACGGATCGGCGCATACCAGGAACAGCGGCACGCCGGGCCACCGATCGACATGCCACCATGCGCTGCTGAACACGGTCCATGCCGAGCCGGCCGGTGCATCCATGCCGGTGACATCGATCAGAACCGCGTGCGGTTCCTCGAGCGCTGTCTGGACGATTTGGTTGCGAAGCTCGCAGTAGTTGTCGCTGTCGACCACGCCGCTGACGGTCAACACGACTGTCGACCCGCGAATTGTTCGTGACACCTCCACCGACTGCATTGCGCCGTCGGTTACCCGAATCGGCGGCGGGATCACACTTTCGCGATGACGTTCTCGGCGAACTTCTCGAGGTGGCGGATCTTGCGGTCGAGCGGTTGGGTGTCGGCTCCGGTGATGTAGGGAACGCGGAGGCCGACGATCACGTCGGTGACGCCTTTGTCCTCGAGCCGCTTGATGCCGTCGACTGTGTAGGCATCAGCGGAGATCACGTGGATCTCGAACGGTCCGGTGCGGCCTTCTTCTTCGCGGAACTTCCTGAGCTGCCTGAGGAGTCGGTCCAGCTCCTCGACATCACCACCGCCGTGCATCCACCCGTCGTTACGCGCCGCTCGTTTGAGCGCGGCGTCGGCGTGGCCGCCGATCAGAATCGGGATCGGCTCGCTGGGCGCGGGCGTCATCTTCGTTTTCGGGATGTCGTAGAACTCGCCGTGGAACTCGAAGTATTCGCCCGTCGTCAGGCCCCTGATGATCTCGATGCACTCGTCCATCCGCTTACCACGCTTGGCGAACGGCACGTTCATCAACTCGTAGTCCTCTGGCCACGGACTTGTCCCGACGCCCAGGCCGAGGCGGTTGCCGAACAGCGCGGCCAGCGAGCCCGCCTGTTTGGCCACCAGGGCCGGTGGCCGGATGGGCAGCTTGAGGACGAAGAAGTTGAACCGCAGCCTCGTTGTGACCGCGCTCAGGGCGCCGGCCAGTACGAACGCTTCGATGAACGCCTTGCCGTCGAGGAATTCGCGGCTGCCGTCGGGGGTGTATGGGTATTTCGAGTCCGATTCGAACGGATAGGCGACGCTGTCGGCAATAGTCATCGCGTGGTACCCGGCTCCTTCCGCGGCTTGCGCCAGCGGGATGTAGTACGTCGGGTCGGTCATGGCTTCGGCATAGGTGAACCGCACCGGATAATAATAGAAACGTGTTCCAGGTCGGGGTTTGAGCATTGGCCCATCGGGAATCTCGATCGCCGTGAGTGCGGCCAAGACGATTTACAAGCCCCTGTCGATCGCCAGCAGCGTTGCCGGCGGAATGATCGCGGGCCAGATCTTCCAGCAGATCTGGCAGCGCGTCAGCCCGGACGATGAAGAGCCGGATCCAAAGGACCTCAGCCGCTCGACGCGCGAGGTGTTCATCGCCGCCGCGCTCCAGGGTCTGCTCGCCGGCGTGGTTCGGGCAGCGCTGGCCCGCGGACAGGCCAAGGGTTTCGCGGCGCTGACCGACGAAGATCTGGACTAGCCGCCCGATCCGATCCTCGGGTCGCAGGCTGCGAAAGCCGCGAGCTCCTCATGGCGGGTCGGGACGAACTCCGGAGTCACCGCCGGTGGCGAACCATGAGGTGAGCGAGCTAGGCGAGCGGGTACGGAGGCACGCCGACGCCCGCAATGCAGTGAGTGCCCCACGGTGTCACCTCCGTCAGGTGACCCTCTGCGGTGTGGTCGCCGACCGAGATGTGTACGGGTTGGGGCAGGCGCACATCGGATCGCAGATCGAAAATCATTCCGCGCCAGTGGTATCTGCCGTCGATCGGGTCGACGTGACCGATGAGACGCACCCGGACGCCGTGGTCCGTGTCGTGCATCCGTAGAGCGGCGAGCCCCTCGTACATGTCACTCATCGCGGGAGGAAACCGCTGCGCCGCCACATTCGGCGGGCGATCGGACCCATCAGGCCCACCTCGTCGAGGAAGGTCGCCAGCGGCGCGAAACCCGTCACCTGCGTCTCGAGGCGGTACGGGCTGCGGCGTGCGATGCGCCGCGTGCGCCGAGGGTCGAGCCCGACACGCTGGTATTGCACCTTGTTGGTGAACAGGAAGCGGAAGAAGTAACCGCCGAGGCCGTTGATGTTGGACAGCACGAACTTCGGCAGTGGCCGCATGTGCGGAACCCGCTTGCGCAACCCGTCGCGGGCGAACTGGATGTGCCGTGCTTCCTCGGTGACGTGAATCCGCATGAGCCGTTGCACGATCGGTTGCAGCTCGTCGTCGTCCATCATCTGGCGCTGCAGCGAATCGAAGATCTCCTCGCCGATCAATGCCGCCACCCACAGTGCCGAGCCTTGAAAGACGAACGGCAGCGCGTTGATGATCACGCGCTGATACCACTTGGGCCACATCGGTTTTACGCCGACGCGCTCGATCGCCTTGCCGAACATCACCATGTGCCGGGTTTCGTCGCCCAGTTCGGTGAGTTCGTAGTGGGTCGCGCTGGCGGTGGGGTCCTGATGCATCATCTTGCGCAATAACGACTGGTTGAGGATGTTCTCGAACCAGATTCCCGCCGACAGCGTGTTGACCAGTTCCTGGCGGGAGAGTTCGATCTGCTGCTCGCGACTCATCGCGTCCCACAGCGAGGTCCCGTACAGCGAGACGACCTTCGGCGGGAGAAAGAACTTGTCGGGGTCCAGCGGCGCATCCCAGTCGATGTCGACCACGGGCGCGTACGACTTCTTCACCGAGCCTCGCAGCAGGCGCTCGGAGAACTCGGCACGGCTCGGGTGCAGCGTCGGGTTGGTCATCGTTGACGTCCCTTCGGTGACGGTCTTCCCAACGTAGGCAGCCGACGGTGCTCCAGTCAATACCTCCGGTACCGCATACTTGCGGTACCGCGGGCGTTTGGTGGCGCCGGGCCGGGGTACCGGGGGGTATGCGCACCGACGAGGCCGACAGGGCCACCCAGGCTTTCGACCCGGACGATCCCCGCAAACCGGAGTCGCCGACCGATCTCACCCGGCCGTCGTTGCTGTACGCCATGCGCAAGGCGGTCCGGGAGTTCCAAAGCGACGAGTGCACGGATCTGGCCGCGTCGCTGACGTACTACGCGGTGCTGTCGATCTTCCCGGCGCTCGTCGTCATGGTGTCGCTGCTCGGCGTGTTCGGGCAGGGCAGGCGCACAGTCGACGCGCTGCTCGACATCGCCGCGGACGTGGCCCCTGCGTCCTCGCTGGACAGCCTGCGGCCGACGATCGAGCAACTCGTCAACTCGCCGACGGCCGGATTCGCGTTGGTGGTGGGCATCGTCGGCGCACTGTGGTCGGCCTCGGGTTACGTCGGGGCGTTCGGTCGCGCGATGAACCGCATCTACGAGATCGACGAGGGCCGACCGGTGTGGAAGCTGCGGCCGGTGCAACTGCTTTTGACGTTGGTCGGTTTGGTGATGGCGGCCGCGGTGGTCTTCCTGCTGGCGATCAGCGGTCCGGTGGCCCGTGCGATCGGCGATGCGATCGGGCTGGGCGACGCGGCCGTCACGGCGTGGAATGTGCTGCGGTGGCCAATGATCCTGCTGTTCGTGGTGGCGGCGGTCGCGATCCTCTACTACGTCACGCCCAACGTCCAACAACCGAAGTTCCGGTGGATCAGCGGCGGCGCCGCGCTCGCGATCGTCGTGTGGATCCTCGCCTCGGTCGTGTTCGGGCTCTACGTCGCCAACTTCGGCAGTTACAACAAGACCTACGGCGCACTGGCGGGTGTCATCGTGTTCCTGCTGTGGCTGTGGATCACCAACCTCGCCTTGCTGTTCGGTGCGGAAGTCGACGCCGAGGTCGAGCGCGGCCGTCAGTTGCAGGCCGGTCTGCCCGCCGAACACGAGCTGCAGTTACCCATGAAAGACGACCACAACATCCGCAAGGAGCAGGCCGCCGAGAAAAAGGACGTCAAGCGCGCCAGGCGGCTACGTCTGTCACGCGGCCGCAAACACTGAAGGCATACTCGCGGGCGTGACCCGTCGAATTCACGTCATCGGCATCGGTGCCGGCGACCCTGACCACGTGACGGCGCAGGCGGTGAGCGCGCTCAACGACACGCAGGTGTTCTTCGCCATGGACAAGGGGTCGGCGAAGGATGACCTGGTCGCGCTGCGACGGCACATCTGCGAGCGGTTCATTCGCGAGCCCGGATACCGGTTCGTCGAACTGCGGGATCCGCCGAGAGTCAGGGAGGCTTCGGATGGGCCCGCGTACCGCAAGGCCGTCGCCGACTGGCACGCCGCGCGGGCGCGGGTGTGGGCCGAGGCGATCGAGCGCGAGCTTTCCGACGGCGGTGTCGGCGCCTTTCTGGCGTGGGGCGATCCCTCGCTGTACGACAGCACGCTTCGCATCCTCGACACCGTCGCGAGCCACATCGACATCGACTACGACGTCATCCCCGGCATCACCGCGATTCAGGCGCTCACCGCGCGACATCGCATCCCGCTCAACGACGTCGGCGAACCGGTGTTGATCACCACCGGCAGGCAGCTGCGCGACAACGGACTGGTCGGGAGCGCGATCGTGATGCTCGACGCCGACTGCTCATTCCTGACGTGCCCGCCGGAAACCCACATCTGGTGGGGCGCCTATCTCGGTACGCCCGACGAGTTGCTGATGTCGGGGGCGGTCGGCGACGTCGGCGAGGAGATCGCCCGGGTGCGCGCCGATGCGCGGGCGCGGCACGGCTGGATCATGGACACCTATCTGCTGCGCGCGTCGGACGGTTGATCGCACGCACCAGGTGCGTGAAAACAACCCTTCACGGGGACTGCGGGTTGCGCTGCATCCAGAGTCGGTAGACGTCGACGGCGCTGTCCTCGGGCTGGTAGCGCATCGGTAGCCGCCGTTGGTCCCAGTTCTTGGCGAACTCGTCGTAGAAGGTGTTGAGCTCGAAGTACTTTCGATCGTCGACGTAGTAGCGCGCATAGTCGTCGCGGGTGGTCAGGAAGACCACCTCGTCGGGGGAGCAGTAGTACAGCGAGCCGAGGCACATCGGGCAGGGGTGGGCGAGAACGTAGATCGTCGTGCCGACCAGATGCTCGGTGCCGAGCTTCGTACACGCTTTCCGGATCGCGAGGATCTCGGCGTGTGCGGTCGGATCATGTGTCTGGGCAACCTGATTGGCGCTCTCGGCGAGCACCTCTCCGTTCTTGGCGATGACCGTCGCGAACGGGCGACCGCCCTCCTCGACGTTTCGCCGTGCGAGATCGACGGTGCGTTGAACGAAATCCACGGCTGCCCTCCCGGTGCGTCGACTGGTTTAGGCTAATGCGATGTCGTTCCTCTTGCGGGCCGCTTTGACCGGCTTCGCGCTGTGGGTGGTGACGCTCGTCGTTCCCGGAATCAGGTTCGTGGGCGCCGAGTCGCGACTTCAGGAAGTCGGCATCATCTTCGTGGTCGCGGTCATCTTCGGTCTGGTCAACGCGATCATCAAGCCGATCGTGCAGATTCTCTCGATCCCGCTCTACATCGTCACCCTCGGCCTCATCCATATCGTCATCAATGCGTTGATGTTGTGGATCACGTCGCGGATCACCGAACACACCACGCACTGGGGGTTGTTCATCGACGACTTCTGGTGGACGGCGATCTGGGCGGCGATCGTGCTGTCGATCGTGAGTTGGCTGCTGTCGGTGATCACCGGCGGTGCCGCGCGACGGAATTGACCGGCACACTGGAGCCATGCCCGAACTACCCGAAGTCGAAGCGCTCGCCGACCATCTGCGTCGCCACGCCGTCGGTCAGACGGTGGGACGCATCGACGTGTCGGCATTCTCGGTGCTCAAGACGTTCGATCCGCCGATCACAGCGCTGCACGGCCAGGCCGTCACCGACGCGAACCGCTGGGGCAAGTACCTGGGCATGCAGACCGGCGACCTGCACCTGATCACCCATCTGTCACGCGCGGGGTGGTTGCGCTGGTCGGACAAGCTGGCGGCGGCGCCGCTGAAGCCGGGCAAGGGGCCGATCGCTCTACGCGTTCACCTCGGCCCCCCGGGCGACGCGCCCGGCTTCGACCTCACCGAGGCCGGCACGCAGAAGCGGCTCGCGGTGTGGGTGGTCGACGACCCGACGAAGGTGCCCGGTATCGCAACGCTCGGGCCCGACGCGCTGTCGCTGGGACCCGACGACCTCGCCGGCGTGCTCGCGGGCAACAGCGGCCGGATCAAGACGGTGATCACCGACCAGAAGGTGATCGCCGGCATCGGCAACGCCTACAGCGACGAGATCCTCCACGTCGCGCGAATCTCGCCGTTCGCGACGGCGGCCAAGCTGACCGATGCGCAGCTGTCGGCGTTGCACGACGCGATGATCGGCGTGCTCAGCGACGCGGTGACACGCTCGGTCGGTCAGCAGGCCGCGACGCTGAAGGGGGAGAAGCGGTCCGGTCTGCGCGTACACGCGCGAACCGGCCTGCCCTGCCCCGTCTGCGGAGACACCGTGCGCGAGGTGTCGTTTGCGGACAAGTCGTTTCAGTACTGCCCGACGTGTCAGACGGGCGGCAAGGTGCTTGCCGATCGTCGGCTGTCGCGGCTGCTCAAGTGATTCGGCAGTAGGAGCGGGTGGCAGCCGACAGCGCGTGCCGGTAGAGCGGGTCGAGCTGGCGGGCGGTGGCCACGGCGTCGATCGCATTGCCGAGTTCGAACGCGCAGTTCGGTGCGTGCAGCGAATCCCACTGCCGCGCAATCTCGTCGACCATGACCTTGTTGAACTCGTCGATCTGCGAACGCGACACCGAGAGGTCAGGGGCGGTTCTGGGGGCGGTGGCAGGGTCGAACTTCCACTGGCCGAATCGGGTGTACTCGACGCCTTCGGTGGCGTCGATCTGATCGGTGAAGATCGCCCGCACATAGCCTTGGTCGATCCCGCGAGCGGAGGCGTCGGCGGCCACGGCGTCCAATACCGCATCGGCGCGCTGACGGTCCGTGAGCGGCCCGCCGTTGACCCACTTGGCCGCCGCGACGGCGTCGGCGGTGGCCAATCGCTGCGACGCGGTGTCGACAAGCCGGTACAGCGGCGAGGCGGGTTGACCGGCGGCGACGCCCTGGGAGAGGGCGACGAACAGGGCCACGAGCAGGAATGTAGCGCTCCGCAGAAGAACCATGTGGTCATTCTGACGGCGATTCCCTCGCTTAGTCTGTCGGGGTGACTCGGCAGAAGATCTTGATCACCGGTGCGAGCTCCGGACTGGGTGCCGGAATGGCCCGCGCGTTCGCCGCGAAGGGCCGCGACCTCGCGCTCTGCGCCCGGCGTGTCGACCGCCTCGACGAACTGAAGGCCGAGTTGCTCGAGCGCCACCCCGGTATCAACGTCGCTGTCGCCACCCTCGACGTCAACGACCACGAGCAGGTGCCGAAGGTGTTCGCCGAACTCTCCGACGAACTCGGCGGCATCGACCGCATCATCGTGAACGCCGGTGTCGGCAAGGGCGCGCCGCTCGGGTCCGGCAAACTGTGGGCGAACAAGGCCACCATCGAAACGAATCTCGTTGCGGCGCTTGTCCAGATCGAGACCGCGCTCGAGATGTTCAAGAAAGCCGGCGGTGGACATCTGGTGCTCGTCTCGTCGGTTCTAGGGAACAAGGGCGTGCCGGGCGTCAAGGCCGCGTACGCCGCGAGCAAGGCCGGGGTCTCGTCGCTTGGGGAATCGTTGCGCGCGGAGTACGCGCGGGGGCCGATCAAAATCACGGTGCTCGAACCGGGTTACATCGAATCCGAGATGACGGCGAAGTCAGCGTCGACGATGTTGATGGTGGACAACGAAACCGGCGTGCGGGCGCTGGTCGGCGTGATCGAACGCGAAAGCGGTCGCGCAGCGGTGCCGTGGTGGCCGTGGGCACCGTTGGTCCGCGTGATGCGGGTTCTGCCGCCGCGACTGATGAAGCCGTTCGCGTAGAGCTCCCGTGTAGAGGCAGGCGCTTCGGGGTAACCCGCAGCGCTAGTTCCTACGGGAGGTTTCAATGAGGGTGCTGTTGACCGGGGGTACCGGTTTCGTCGGGGCATGGACGGCAAAGGCCGTGGCCGAAGCAGGTCATCAGGTGAGGTTCCTGGTCCGCGATCCGGCACGACTGGAGACAAGCGCCGCGAAGATCGGCGTCGCGACCGACGACTATGCCGTCGGCGACATCGCCGATGCCGAGTCGACGGCCGCGGCCATGGACGGCTGTGACGCCGTAATCCATTCCGCGGCAATGGTTTCAGTTGATCCACGGCAGGCCGACAAGATGCTGCGGACCAACCTCGACGGCGCTCACAACGTGCTCGGTGTCGCGGCAGAGCGCGGTCTCGACCCGATCATCCACGTCTCGAGCTTCACGGCACTGTTTAACCCGGATTGCGATGTGCTGCATGCGGACCTTCCGGTCGTGGGAGGCACCGACGGCTACGGGAAATCCAAAGCGGAGGTCGAGAAGTACGCGCGTGGCCTGCAGGACAAGGGTGCGCCGGTGAGCATCACGTACCCGGGCATGGTGCTCGGTCCGCCTGCGGGCAACCAGTTCGGCGAAGCGGCAGAAGGTGTTCAGGCCGCGGTTCAGATGCGCGGTGTGCCGGGCCGCGGGGCGGCGTGGGTCGTGGTCGACGTTCGAGATCTGGCGGCCCTGCATGTGGCACTTCTCGAGCCCGGGAAGGGTCCGCGCCGATACATGGCTGGGGGCAAGCGAGTTCCGATCGCTGACCTGGCGACGATGATCGGAAAAGCGGCGAACACGACGCTGCGGGTGTATCCGATACCGGACACGCTGTTGCGCAACATCGGAAGGGTCGTCGATGTGGTGGGGCCGTTCCTACCGTTCGACACACCGGTGACCGCGGCGGCGATGCAGTACTACACGCAGATGCCGTCTTCCGACGACTCGCCGAGCGAGACCGAATTGGGGATCACTTACCGCGATCCGCAGGAAACGCTGGCGGACACCGTTTCCGGGCTGAAACAGGTGGGCCGGTTGTGACGGTTGCCTCTGTCGCGGAGAAAGTTTGAAGGTTTCAGTAAATCGCTGACGTGGTAGCCCTCAGAACATGAACGTGAAACTGACGAAGATGATGCCCCTGTTGTTCTCGGGCGCCGCGGCAGTTGCGATCGCCGTCGCGCCGGTGGCCGGCGCGCAGCCGGCGCCCCCGCCCTGTCTGAATGCCGATGGCACCCCCTGTGCCGGTATCGGCAATATCGACGCCTCACCCGGTGGCGGTGCCGACGTGAACGTCCCCGGCGGCCCGCAGGGTACGGCTGACGGTGGCGGCGCCCAGGGCGTAATCCCTGGTGGCCCCGGCGGTTCGGCCGGACCCGGCGGCGCGAGCGGCGCGCTGGCTCCGAACGGACCCGGTGGCACGGCCGGCCCCGGTGGCGCGAGCGGATGCCTGCCGAACGTCGGCTGCATCAACATCCCCGCCCCGTAACCACTAGCTAGCTACATTCAGCGCCCAGCCACGCGGCGCACGCTCCTCGGTGAGCGTGCGCCGCGTGGCTCTGTTCAGAGCTGTTGCGCCCCAATTCACTTGTGTCTCTTTGGTTTCAGTGGTCACATTTGGGGTGGGGTTGTCGGTGGGTGGGGTTAGCGTCGGGGTGTGG
>NZ_CVTA01000008.1 GCF_001050035.1 Mycolicibacterium komanii | reverse complement strand
CCGGAAGCTAAGCCTGCCAGCGCCAATGATACTGCCCCACACGGGCGGAAAAGTAGGACACCGCCGAACACAAATTAAGCCCTGTGGCCCCCAATTCGATTGGGGGCCACAGGCATTTGTGCACCGAATGGTTTCAGTCAGTCGAACAGCGTCAACGCCGGCGACACCCGGCTCTTCTCCATCTCGAGGAGCGCTCGCTTCCTATCGAGACCACCGCCGTACCCTGTCAGGCTTCCGTTCGCGCCGATGACGCGATGGCACGGAACGATGATCCCAATCGGGTTGTGCCCGTTGGCCAAACCGACGGCCCGAAAGGCGCCAGGCGTCCCGATCTGGCGGGCGATCTCACCGTACGACCGTGTCTCTCCGTACGGAATCGTCAGCAGCGCAGCCCACACCTTCTTCTGAAACGCGGTGCCCATCATGTCGAGTCGGAGGTCGAATTCGGTCAGTTCGCCGGCGAAATAGGCCTGCAGCTGTTCGACCGCGTCAGGAAACGCGCCGTCGTCGGCGACCCAGCCTTCGCGGCTCGGCTCGTAGGTCTGATCGACCATCCTCAGATGCATGAGGCGGTTGTCGCGACCTGCCAAGGTCAATTGACCGACCGGGCTCTGCATCGTGCGAAATCGTAAGGCTGTCATCACTTCTCCTTCGGCGGCCAGACATTGACGGCATGATCGAGCGCGGTCCACAGGTGCTGCGTGACGTACGAACGCCACGGTCGCCAGCGGGCGCTGTGTTCGGCAAGCGCACGCGCATCGCCGGGCAGACCCAGTTGTTCGGCGGCGAGCCGCACGCCGAGGTCGGTGACCGGGAAAGCGTCGGGGTCGCCCAGGCCGCGCATCGCGATGATCTCCGCCGTCCACGGGCCGATCCCCGGCAGAGCCTGCAGCTGCTCACGCGCACTGTCCCAATCGCAGCCCGCATCCAACACGATGTCCCCGGCGGCCAGCGAGCGGATCAGCGCGGTCAACGAACGCTGTCGTGATCTCGGAAACGCCAGATGCGCCGGATCGATCTCGGCGAGATGTTCGACGGCCGGAAACACGTGTGTCAGACCGCCGTTCACGTCCGTGATCGGTTCGCCATAAGCCGATGCCAATCGGCCGGCATGCGTACGCGCCGCCTTCACCGACACCTGCTGGCCGAGCACCGCCCGCAGCGCCAGTTCCTGTTCGTCGACGGTCCGCGGTATCCGCTGGCCCGGCGCTTTGGCGACCAAAGCGCTCAAGTCCGCATCGGCGCCGAGCGCATCGACCACCGCTTCGGGATCCGCATCGAGGTCCAGCAGGCGTCGACAGCGGGCTATCGCCGTGGCCAGGTCGCGGAAGTCGTCGAGGACGACCCGACATTGCACATGGTCCGGCTGCGGTGTGAGCGCGACGATTCCGCAGCCGTTGGGCAGCCGCAGCGTGCGCCGGTAGGCGCCGTCTCTCACTTCCTCGACACCGGGCATCGCGCTGGCCGCCAGGTGGCCGAACAACCCCTCGTATGCGAACGGTGTGCGGACCGGCAGCCGCAGAGAGATGGCCCCAGCACTGCCGTCGCCCCCGCCGAACCGTGCCCGCGCGCGCTCGCGCAGGACGGTGGGTGCCACGTCGTACACCGTGCGGACGGTGTCGTTGAACTGACGGATGCTGGAGAATCCCGACGCGAACGCGACGTCGCTGAACGGCAACTCTGTGGTCTCGATGAGCACCCGCGCCGTCTGCGAACGCTGCGCCCGCGCCAACGCGAGCGGATTGGCACCGACCTCTGCCTGCAAGAGTCGCTCGAGCTGGCGCGTCGTATATCCGAGTTTGGCGGCCAGCCCGGTGACACCCTCGCGATCGACGACGCCGTCAGCGATCAGCCGCATCGCCCGCGCCACGACGTCACCCCGAACGTTCCACTCCGGCGAACCGGGGGAGGCGTCCGGCCGGCAGCGCTTGCACGCGCGGAAACCGGCCTTCTGGGCGGCCGCCGCGGTCGGGTAGAACCGCATGTTGCGCGCGTATGGCGGACGAACGGGGCAGCTAGGCCGACAGTAGATTTTGGTGGTCAGCACCGCGGTGACGAACCAGCCGTCGAACCGGGCGTCTTTCGATTGGACGGCTCGGTAGCAGCGGTCGAAATCGTCGTGCATGCCTTTCACCATTACACGCACCCACCGACAAGACTGGCGGAAAACCGACATGGTCGTCGGGGCGCGCCTGCGGGCCCGATCCTGTGCTGTCGGCGTCGAATTGCTTGACGACGGATGATGGTCGACGAGATGGCCGGCGTGGGCTTTGAGGCGTTCGCCGCGACGGCAACTTCATCCTCCTCAGCGACGGCAGCCTCGGCACCTCGCGCAACCTCATATCGGGCGGGATGAAGCTGTTGTTCGATCATCCCGATGTGCGTCGGCGACTGACCGCCGATCTCGATGGGCTGCTCCCCGGGGCGATCGAGGAGATGCTGCGGCTGCTCTCACCGGTGGTGTACATCCGCCGCCTGGCCACCCAGGACACCGAGTTGGCCGGTCAGCCGATCGCCAAGGGCGAGCGCGTGGTGATCTACTACGGGTCCGGTAACCGCGACGAACGCGTCTACGACGATCCCGAAGCGTTCGACATCGACCGTAAACGCAGCGAGCACGTCGCCTTCGGGGGCGGCGGCCCGCACTTCTGCGTCGGTTCACATCTGGGACGGGCGGAAGGCGCGGTGATGATCCGCGAGTTGCTCACCCGACTGCCCGATGTCGAACAGGCCGGCCCGGAGACGTGGGCAGCGACCAGTCTCACCTCGGGCCTGTCCTCTCTTCCCGTACGGTTCACGCCCGTCTGAGCGGGGCCATCGAAGTCCCTGCTAACGAACCGGTTCCAGCGCGCTAACGATTCGAGCGTGCTACTCGATCTCGGGTGCGCAACGACGGATGTCGTGGTGTCGTGGAAGCAATGTCGAAACGAACCTTGTTTCTCCTCGGTGCTGTAGCCGCATGCTCGACCGCGGCCGTGTTCGCCCTGCCGCCGGCCCTCGCCGCGCCGGCGACGGATGCCCAGGGTTACGTCGACTCGACCGCGCGTTGCGCCGCGTCCGACGAGGCGGTGGTCTACGGCAGCACCGCGACCTCGCGGGTGGCGATCTGCAAGACGTCCAAGGGCAGCTACGAATACCGTGGTGTCCGGCTGCGCGACGGCGCGAAACTGATCAGAATGGCCACCAAATCAGGTGACACGTTCACGGTTTACAACGACGGTTTCACCTACACCGTCTCGGACAAGTCGTTGATCCTCGCGGAAGGCTCGCGGGTCATCCGCGACGAAACGTGGCTCGATTTCCACGGCGCTTCTTCCTCCTCGTCCCCGTCGGGGCCCGGAATGTCGCCGCCGCCAGCGGATTCGACGCCTACGACGTCCGCGAAGCCTCTGCCACCGCCTCTGCCGGCGGAAGAGGGGCACGCCGACAGCTGAGTGCGCCCCGGTCGACGATCTACGGCGAAACTCGAAACCTCGCCGCGGTCAGTCGCCTTCATCGGCAAGCCGGGCTCGTGCGACCCCGGCGGCGCCGTCGCCGGTGATCAACCACAGCGTCGTCAGTTGCGAGACGAGGTCGTCCACCGTGATGCGGGCGCTGCCGTCGATGAAGGCCAAGATGGCATCGGCGGTGCCGCCGACGACGAACGCGGGCGCGATCAGTGCCAGCGGATCGTGTTCGAGTTCTACGCCGTGGACGGTGCGCGCGTGACCGATCAGAACACCGGTCAGGCTGCGCATCACAGCCACCCGGTGCGCGCGCATCGCCGGAGTCGCCGCCACGCCACCCAAGAGCACCCGCGCCCGACGCGGGTCGTCGACCAAGCTGTGCACGAGCGCGTTCACAGCGACGAACGCCTGTTGCGCAAGGGATTCCGACCGCGCATCGGCCACCGCCCTCACGGTCGCCTCGCGCACCGTTGCGGCGATATCGTCGATCACCGCGTCGGCCACGGCGTCGACGTCAGCGAAGCTTTCGTAGAAGTACCGCTTGTTGAGCCCGGCGTCGGCGCACAGCCGCTCGACGGTGATCTCGCGCCACTCGTCGCGTCCCATCACCTCCAGGGCCGCCTCGAGCAGGCGTGACCGGCGTTGCTGGCGGCGTTCCACACCGGAAACGCCTCCGTAGCTGCGCGGCGACGGCGGGGCCATGGGTCGATCGTCGCACCACCGGCGCGTCGCCGGAGAGGCCGTTGACAACATCTCGGCAAAACTGGCACGGTTACGTACCAGATAGTCGACGAAGGGTTCGGCCGATGATCAACCTCGTGGACGCCGTCGCGCCGCCGACCTCATTGGTCGAGGCGCGACAACGACTCCAGGGAATCGGCGCGTCGATCGCGGACCGGTGGCCGAGCCCCGACCGTCCGCTGGCCGAGCCGCCGGCCGGGTCGGGACTGGCCCCGGTGATGGGCAACTACGGCGCGCCGTACCTCGGCCACGTCCTCGCCTCACTCGCCGACCCGCTGGAGTTCGCGCGGCGCCGCTACGCGAAGTACGGCCCGGTGTCGTGGGCCGGCGGTGTGGGGTTTCGCGTCGTCGCACTGATGGGACCCGAGGCGCTCGAGGCCGCGTGGGTCAATCGCGACAAGGCGCTGTCGAGCACGCGCGGATGGCAACCGGTGATCGGTCCCTTCTTCCATCGCGGCATCATGCTGCTCGACTTCGAGGAACACCGCGACCATCGACGCATCATGCAGCGGGCGTTCACGCGCACGGCCCTCAACACGTATCTCGCGTGCACTGCCGACGGCATCGACCGCGGCCTGGCGACCTGGCAACGCGCCGCCCGGTTCCCGATGTATCCGTCGATCAAGCAGCTGCTGTTGCAACAGGCCGCCGAGGTGTTCGTCGGAACCGAGCTCGGCGCGGAATCCGATCAACTCATCGGCGACTTCCACGACACCGTCCGCGGCGGCCAGGCCATCGTCCGCGCGGATGTACCCGGCGGGACATGGGCGCGCGGTCTGCGGGCGCGCAAGCGGCTCGAGCGATACTTCGGCGCGCAGATTGCGGACCGGCGCCGGGGTGACGGCACCGATCTGTTCTCGATGCTGTGCCGCAGCGAATCCGATGACGGGCAACGATTCACCGACGCCGACATCGTCAACCACATGATCTTCCTGCTGATGGCCGCTCACGACACCACGGCGATCGCGCTGGCCATGCTGGTCTACGAGTTGGGCCGAAACACGCGCTGGCAGAACATTCTTCGGGAAGAGGCCGTCGATCACCCGATCGACGCGCCCACCCTCGACGACCTCGAGCGGTACCCGCTGCTGGACGCGGCGTTCAAGGAGGTGCTGCGCATGTACGCCCCTGCCGGAACCCTGTTCCGCCAGGCCATCCGCGACACCGAGATCTGCGGGCACTACATCCCGCGCAAGAGCCAGATCGCGATCAGCGTGCACGCGTCGATGCGGTTGCCCGACTGGTGGCCCGCTCCCGACACGTTCGACCCCTCGCGGTTCAGCGACGCCACCAACCGGGCAGCGGTCAACCGATACGCGTTCGCGCCGTTCGGCGGTGGCGCCCACAAGTGCATCGGCCAGCAGTTCGCCGACATGACGGTCAAGACCGTGATGCACAAGCTGTTGCGCCGGTTTCGGTGGAGCGTCCCAGAGGGTTACCGCGTCCCGCTCACGTGGGGCACCGGGCCCACCCCGGCCGACTCATTGCCGATCGAACTCGAACAGGTCGGGTGAGTTCCGCCAATCGGTCGTGGAGTGAAGGCTAGTCGGAGTTGCTCTAACCGGTCAGGCCGGCTGGTGTGGGCTCTGGGCCCTCGAGGAGACCCGACTGGATCAGTGCCGCATCGACGAATTCCTCGACCGGCCTGGCTTGGACGAATCCGGTGTGACCGCCCCGATACCAGTGGATCTCAGGCTCACCCCAGTGCTGCCATAGGCGCACCACCTGGTCGCGCGGGTGGACGAGCTGGTCGGCGATGCCGGCGTAAATGAACCTGCCGCGCAACGGCACTCGTGGTTTCATCGCCAGGGGCGAGGTCATCCGACCGATGGGTTCCGCCAGTTCGACGGTGCGCCGGCGCGGATCGTCCTTGCCGAGCCCGGAATGGCGGCCGAGCACTGCGATGAGGTCGGCGACCGGTACGCCCAGGATGGCGCAGGTCAAATTTTGTTCGAGGCTCGCGACCAGTCCGGAGACATAGCCGCCGAGCGAAATCCCATACACGCCTACGGGGGGGGCGGGCTGCTGTGCCCGAATCCAATGCAACAGACGCCTGATGTCCCAGACCGCCTGTGCCGTCGCGTGCACGGTGTCCAGAATGTTCTCACCCGGAAATACGGCGCCTTTGGGCAGTCCGCGGCCGCGCGGACCGTGCATCGGCAGGACGGGTAGAACCACATTGACGTTGAGGTCCTTGTGAAGATGCCAGGCCCGAAACACCGTCAGATCCAGGGCCGCTCGCCCCATCTCGGCGCCGTGAACGCAGACCAACCAGGGTCGATCCGCTTCGTGGCGCAGCATCAGCCCGTACACGCGTTTGCAGGAGGAGTACTCCAGCCAGCGCTGCGCGCCGGGCTCCTCGGGCCGGGGCCGGTATCCGCTTTCGAACCAGAAGCGTTCGTACTGTCGGCCGAAAGAGTTCACGGGATGGATGGCGATCGTCTCCAGGCGTGGCGGCCGGGCGAAGTAGCGCGTCGGGTGGTCGAGCCAGCCCCTGTCACCGAAGACTTCGAGCGCTGCAATCACCTCGGACTCGATTCGGGTGAAAACCTCCGCATCGCTGACCGGTCGCCGGGCCTTGAGGCCTAACAGGGCGACTTCATCGCGAAGTGCGTGCACCGCAAGCGCTATCGTCGGCCGCGCGATCGGGAGTTCCGCCGATCCGGGGTGCAGGAATTCCCGCCACGAGTCGGCGTAGTAACGGCCGGTGCGAAAGAACGGCCCGACCGCTGCACCCACTGCGCCCACAGGTGACGGCAACCGGTGGGGGGTACCCGTGACCGGCTCACCAGAGACGCCGTCGTCACGGGTTTCGCCCATGTGGCGACTCTACGAATGGGCGAAGCACCGCCGCTCGGGCATCTTCTCCTCAGCCAGAGGGCCGTTCGGTGTCATAAGAAGTGACCTTCGGCTCATGCGGACCGCCGACACTAGCGCACCGAGCGTCTACTGTTCGGGCAGCACGGCCAGCGCGGCGCTCAGCGACTGCATCGTCCGTTCCCGCTCGTCGCCCATGCCGACCAGCGTGTCGACGATCAGTGGGCCGAGTATCTGCGTCAGGCCGTGACCCTCGTGCCCGAAGAACCCCGCGATCTCCAGCAGCACCGCCCCGTGGCTGATGCTCCACAGCCGCCCCGCGACGGCGGCCTCGCCGTCGTCGCGGATGCGGCCGGCCTCGATCATCCGGCGCACGCCGCCCAGGAGCGCCTCGAACGACATCGCCCACTCGCTGCGGGCGGTGGCAGTGCCGGTGACGGTGAGGTCGGCGTGATACCGATTCAACGACTCGGCCGCGGTGCCGAACATCATCTGGTAGCGCTGCGGGTTCTTCAGCGCGAATTCCCGGTAGCGCCCGCCCATCACGAAGAAGTCGGTGACGGGATCCTCGGTCTGGGGCACCTCGGTCAACGCGCGAGTGAAGCGGACGAATGATTCTCCGGCGATCGCGTCGATCAGGCCCGACATCCCACTGAAATGCGTGTACACCGCCATCGTGGAGGTCCCGGTCTCGGCGGCGAGCTTGCGTGCGCTGAGCGCGGCGAGACCGTCTCGTTCGAGGATGCGGATGCCGGCCTCGACCAGCTGCTCCCGGGGACCACCGCCGTTCACCCTTGCCATGCTGCCATAACGGTGTTATACAGAGGCCACCATAACGCTGTTATAGGGGTGTCCCGATGACGAACCGTTACCTCGAAGGCGCTTTCGCGCCGATCCACGAAGAGCACACGCTGACCGATCTCGAGGTCGTCGGGACGATCCCCGATCACCTCGACGGCCGGTACCTGCGCAACGGGCCCAACCCGATCGGAGAGCTCGATCCCGAGCTGTACCACTGGTTCGTCGGCGACGGGATGGTGCACGGCATCCGCATCCGTGACGGGCGGGCGGAGTGGTACCGAAACCGGTGGGTCCGTGGTCCGCAGACCGCCAGGGCGCTGGGGGAGAAACCGCCGAACGGCCACTTCCCGATCTCGGGCATCGGTGCGAACACCAATGTCATCGGGCATGCGGGTAAGACGCTGGCGCTGATCGAGTCCGGGGTCACCAACATCGAACTCACCGACGAGTTGGACACCGTCGGGGCCTGTGATTTCGACGGGACGCTGACCGGCGGGTACACGGCGCATCCCAAGCGCGACCCGGAAAGCGGTGAGCTGCACGCTGTTTCATACAGCATGTTCCGCGGCAACACCGTGCAGTACTCCTTGATCGGCGCCGACGGGCGCGCACGGCGCACGGTCGACGTCGAGGTCGCGGGCAGCCCGATGATGCACGACTTCTCGCTGACCGAGAACCATGTCGTGTTCTACGACCTGCCAGTGACGTTCGACGCCGAGATGGCGGTGCAGATGACGGTGCCGCGCGGTCTTCGTCTCGTGTCGCGGCTCGTGTTGTCGGCCCTCATCGGACGGGTGCGCATTCCCGATCCGGTCAGCGCGCGGCAACCGCAGGGTGAGACGAAAGATCGCCGGTTCCCGTACTCCTGGAATCCGCGGTATCCCGCGCGGATCGGCGTGATGCCGCGCGACGGGGTCAACGCTGACGTGCGCTGGTTCGATGTCGAACCCTGTTACGTGTTCCATCCGATGAACGCCTACGACGACGACGGAACCATCGTGCTCGACGTCGTGCGGCATCCGAAGATGTTCGACACCAATCATCTCGGCCCGGACGAGGGACCCCCGACGCTCGATCGCTGGACGGTCGACCTCGCCGACGGCAAGGTCCGCGAATCGCGCATCGACGACCGCGGGCAGGAGTTCCCGCGCGTCGACGAACGCCGCGTCGGTCGGCGCCACCGCTACGGGTACGCGCCCGGCGTCACGGACGGTGAGTCCGGCGACGTCCTGCTCAAGCACGACTTCGTCGGCGACCGGACCCAATCGCGGTCATTCGGTACGGGAAAGGTGCTCGGGGAGTTCGTCTTCGAACCATCGTCGGCCGACGCCGCCGAGGATGACGGCGTGCTGATGGGCTACGTCTACGACCGTCGCACCGACCGCAGCGAGCTGGCGCTGCTCGACGCGCAGACCCTCGACGACCTCGCAAGCATCAAGCTGCCCCACCGCGTGCCCGCGGGCTTCCATGGCAACTGGGTGCCGTCCTAGGATTCGCTCATGGCCGAACTGGTGCAGCGGTACCTGGACCAGATTCGTGCCGAACAAGCCGACAACAACGACGGCAAGCTGGCCGACTACATCCCCGAACTCGACCGCGTCGACCCCGACGGATTTGGCTTGTCGTTGTCCATCGCCGACGGTTATGTCTACGAATCCGGCGACACGGCAATCGAATTCACCATCCAATCGGTGTCCAAGCCGTTCACCTACGCGCTCGCGCTCGACTGCATCGGCATGGAGGCCGTCGACGCCAAGATCGGGGTCGAACCCTCGGGCGAGGCGTTCAACGAGATCAGCGTCGACGAAAGCACGAAGACACCGAAGAACGCGATGATCAACGCCGGTGCGATCGCCGCGGTCTCCCTCGTTCCGGGAGCCACGGCCGATGAACGCTTCGCCAAGATCCACGAGTTCTACTCGACGTTCGCGGGCCGGGAACTCGCCGTCGACCACGAGGTTTACACCTCGGAGCAGGCGAGCGGTAGCCGGAACCGCGCGATCGCCTACATGCTGCAGAGTTTCGGCGTGCTCGACGGCGACCCCGACGAGATTCTCGACGTCTACTTCCGCCAGTGCTCGATCAAGGTGACGAGCACCGATCTGGCAAGGATGGCCGCGACCCTGGCGCGCGGTGGCGTCGAACCGGTGGCGGGACGGCGCGTGACCACCGCGGCGGTCGTGCAACGCACCCTGAGCGTGATGACCACCTGCGGCATGTACGACGCGACCGGCGACTGGGTGAGTGCCGTCGGCATGCCCGCCAAAAGCGGTGTCGGCGGCGGCATTGCGGCTGTGCTGCCCGGACAGCTCGGCATCGGGGTGTACTCACCGCTGCTGGACGCCAAGGGCAACAGCGTACGGGGCGTGCAGGTGTGCCGCAGTCTGTCGGCGAACCTGGGGCTGCACTTCCTCGCCCACACCCGCGAGTCCCGCTCCACGATCCGCAACGCGTACGACGTCGACGCGGGCGTGCGGGTCTTCGAGTTGCACGGCGACTTACTGTTTGCGGGGGCCGAGCAGGTGCTGCGCAGGGTGGAACGAGAACGTGACGCGTTCGACGTCGCCATCCTCGAGTTGTCGCGGGTCGACGACATCGACGACGCCGCGCGTCGCATGTTCGCCGGCATGCGCGAGTCGCTCGTTGCCGCGGGCAAGGAGGGGTTCGTCGTCGATCCCGACCGCGTTCTCGAGCCGACCTCGACGGACGGCACGGTGGCCCGGGTGTTCGGCAGCCTCGAGGAGGCGCTTCGCGCGGTGGCGAAGGTGCCGGGCGCGTCAGACGGGTAGGGCCAACCGCGTCGGTTCGTCATGCCCGCGCAGCGTCACCTCGTCGCCCAATTGCCAGTGCGCACACTCGGTTTCGCCCGCACCCGATATCGCGGCCGCGCTGGCGAGAACGTGACCCGGTGTCTCCTTGGCCAGCTCACACAACCGCGCGGCCTCGTTGACGGGCTCACCGATCACGGTGTACTCGAACCGTTCCCTGGCGCCGACGTTGCCTGCCACCGCCTCGCCCGCCGCCACGCCGATGCCGGCGTCGAACTCGGGCACCTCCTCGTGGATGCGCCGTGCGATCGCCCTGGCGGCCGCCAGCGCCGAATCCTCGGGGTTCTCCAGGCGCACCGGGGCGCCGAACACCGCGAGCGCACCGTCACCTTCGAACTTGTTGACAAAGCCGTGGTGGCGGTCGACCTCCTCGACGACCACCGAGAAGAACCGGTTGAGCAGGTCGACGACCTCGGTGGCGCGCTTGGCCGTGACCAACTTCGTCGACCCGATGATGTCGACGAAGATCACCGCGACGTGACGCTCCTCGCCGCCGAGTTTGGGTCTCTGCTTTTCCGCCTCGGCCGCGACCTCGCGTCCGACGTGGCGGCCGAAGATGTCGCGCAGGCGCTCGCGTTCCTTGAGCCCCTGCACCATCGAGTTGAATCCCCGTTGCAGCTCACCGAGTTCGGTGCCGTCGAAGACGACCAGATCGCAGTTCATGTCGCCGCGTTCGACGTGTTTGAGCGCAGCGCGCACGGTGCGCAGCGGTGTCGCGGTCAGCCACGACAGGATCCACATCAGCACGAAACCGAACGCCAGCGCGAACAGCGCGAGGATGATCACGGCGACCGTGAATTGGGTCGGGGTCACATTACGCAACGCCAGGGTGAGGATCGCCGCGAGCAGGATGCCGAGCACCGGGACCCCGGATCCCAACGCCCACACCAACATCGTGCGGCCCATGATCCCTGCGGCGAACCGGCGCGGCGGGCGGCCCGCCTCGAGCGCCTGGGCGGCCACGGGCCGAAGCGCGAACTCGGTGAAGAGGTAACAGCTCGCCGACACCACGATGCCGGGAAAACTGATGCCGAGCGCGACCTTCGGGATGAAGTTCACGTCCACCAACCCGTACAGCACGGTGATCAACGCGGTGCCGACGCCCCACAGCGCGAGCAGCACCCGGGTGAGCCGCCACGGCGCGTAGAACGTGTTGCGCTGATCGCGCTGGGTGGGTGTGCGCTCCTCGATGGCCCACCGCACGTTGTTCATCACCCGGCGCGTCGCCCAGATGACACCGACCACCAGTGCAGCCAGGATGTAGGCGGGCGCCACGATCGCGGTGATCCAACGGACGTCTGGGTCGAAAACGCTGGGAACCGGGAACGTCACGGTGACAACGAGGACCGCGACGCCGATGCCGATCAGATTGGCGATCACCACGATCGTCGTCAGGATGATCTGGATTCTGATGCGCCGCCGATGCTGGCTTTCGGATTCCTTGCCCAGCAGCCACGACCCGTAGTCCGGGGCGTCGGTCAGCCGTCCACTCTGGCGCGTGACCTTCTCCAGGACGCGACCCAGCCTGTGCGCGACGCTCCTATTGGCGGTCATCGTCCCCTCAGCCTAAATTGCCGCGCGGCCACCTAAGGTGGTCGGGTGCGTCTCGTGATCGCCCAGTGCACCGTCGACTACGTCGGACGACTGACCGCTCACCTGCCTTCGGCGCGGCGGTTGTTGCTGATCAAGTCGGATGGTTCGGTGAGCGTGCACGCCGATGACCGTGCCTACAAGCCGTTGAACTGGATGAGCCCGCCATGTCGGCTCACCGAGGACACCTCGGGGCCCGAGACCGTGTGGGTGGTCGAGAACAAGGCCGGTGAACAGCTGCGGATCACCGTCGAGGACATCGAACACGACTCCACCCACGAGCTCGGTGTCGATCCGGGGCTGGTCAAGGACGGCGTCGAGGCCCACCTACAGGAGCTGCTGGCCGAGCACGTCGAGCTGCTCGGTGAGGGCTACACGCTGGTGCGACGCGAGTACATGACCGCGATCGGCCCCGTCGACCTGTTGTGCCGCGACCCGAACGGCGGGTCCGTCGCGGTCGAGATCAAGCGCCGCGGTGAGATCGACGGGGTGGAGCAGCTCACCCGCTACCTCGAGCTGCTCAACCGCGACAGCCTGTTGGCCCCGGTCAGCGGCGTCTTCGCCGCCCAGCAGATCAAGCCGCAGGCGCGCACGCTGGCCACCGACCGCGGCATCCGCTGCGTCACGCTCGACTACGACAAGATGCGCGGCATGGACAGCGACGAGTTCCGGCTGTTCTGATGGCCCGCAAGCGCCCTCGTCGGCGTTCCGAGCGCCCGCCACCGTCGTTGCCCGCGCCCCGCCGGATCGAGACTGGGCCGGACGGCTACGAGTACGAGGTGCGTCCGATCGCCGCCGCGCGCGCTACGAAAACGTACCGCTGCCCGGGATGTGACCATGAAATCCGGCCCGGGACAGCGCATCTCGTGGTGTTACCGGCCCATCTGGGGGAGCGGGCGCTCGAGGACCGTCGACACTGGCACACGCCGTGCTGGACGCACCGGGGCACGCGAGGCCCGACCCGCAAATGGTCTTAGTGGTCTGAGTCCGCAGCGGGCTCGACGAGCTCGACGAGCACTCCGCCGGCGTCCTTGGGATGGATGAAGTTGATCCGCGAGTTGGCGGTGCCACGGCGCGGGGCGTCGTACAGCAGTCGCACGCCGTCGGCACGGAGGCGCTCGCTGAGCGCGTCGATGTCGCTGACGCGGTAGGCGAGCTGCTGGAGGCCGGGCCCGCGCTTGTCGAGGAACTTGGCGATGGTCGAGGTCTCGTCCAGCGGCGCCATCAACTGGATCTGCGCGCTGCCGACCGGGGCGCCACGCACCGAGAGCATGGCCTCGCGCACGCCCTGGTCCTCGTTGATCTCCTCGTGCAGCACGATCATCCCGAGATGGTCGTGGTACCACTTGATCGCGGCGTCGAGGTCCGGCACTGCGATCCCCACGTGATCGATCGCCGTCACGAGCGCGCTCGCGAGCGCGGGACGTGCGTCTACGTGTTCGGTGGTCATAACGTAACGGTAACCTTGAGACAGATGTTTGCGGAATGTGTCATGGAACACACATGGCTATACCCACTTATTGGAGGTAGTAAATGACCACGTCGGTGATCGTTGCTGGGGCGCGCACGCCCGTCGGCAAGTTGATGGGCTCGCTGAAGGATTTCTCGGGCAGCGATCTCGGCGCGATCGCGATCAAGGGGGCACTGGAGAAGGCCAACGTGCCGGCCTCCGCCGTCGAGTACGTGATCATGGGCCAGGTCCTGACCGCGGGCGCCGGGCAGATGCCGGCCCGCCAGGCGGCCGTCGCAGCGGGCATCGGCTGGGACGTCCCCTCGCTGACCATCAACAAGATGTGCCTGTCGGGTATCGACGCGATCGCGCTGGCGGACCAGTTGATCCGCGCCGGCGAGTTCGACGTCGTCGTGGCCGGCGGTCAGGAGTCCATGACCCAGGCCCCGCACCTGCTGATCAACAGCCGCGCGGGCTACAAGTACGGCGACGTCACCGTGCTCGACCACATGGCCTACGACGGTCTGCACGACGTGTTCACCGACCAGCCGATGGGCGCGCTCACCGAACAGCGCAACGACGTCGACCAGTTCACCCGCGCCGAACAGGACGAGTTCGCCGCCCGCTCGCACCAAAAGGCCGCTGCCGCATGGAAAGACGGTGTCTACGCCGACGAGGTGGTGCCGGTGCAGATTCCGCAGCGCAAGGGTGATCCCCTGGAGTTCGCCGAGGACGAGGGCATCCGCGCCAACACCACCGTCGAGTCGCTGTCGGGCCTGAAGCCGGCGTTCCGCAAGGACGGGACCATCACCGCCGGGTCGGCGTCGCAGATCTCCGACGGTGCCTGCGCCGTCGTCGTGATGAACAAGGCCAAGGCGGAAGAGCTGGGACTTTCCTGGCTGTGTGAGATCGGCGCCCACGGCGTCGTCGCGGGCCCGGACTCCACCCTGCAGTCGCAGCCGGCGAACGCCATCAAGAAGGCTGTTGCGCGCGAGGGCATCTCGATCGATCAGCTCGACGTCCTCGAGATCAACGAGGCGTTCTCGGCCGTCGCGCTGGCCTCGACCAAGGAACTGGGCGTCGATCCCGAGAAGGTGAACGTCAACGGCGGCGCGATCGCCATCGGCCACCCGATCGGCATGTCCGGCGCCCGCATCACCCTGCACGCGGCGCTCGAGCTTGCCCGGAAAGGTTCCGGCTACGCCGTCGCGGCGCTGTGCGGGGCGGGCGGACAGGGCGACGCGCTGATCCTCCGCGCGCCGTAAGGCCTACGACACCGCGTAGTAATCGGCCCGGCTTTCGGGCACAATGGCGGCCATGACTCGCCTGCTGAACCAGCGCACCGTCGCCGGGTGGTTTCGTTTCGTCGCCCTGCTCGAGGCGGTGAGCTGGGTCGGACTGCTGATCGGCATGTACTTCAAGTACGTCGGCACGCCGCGCACCGAGCTCGGTGTCAAAATGTTCGGGCCGGCGCACGGCGCCGTCTTCGTGGCGTTCGTCGTGCTCGGAGTGCTGGCGGCGATCGCGTTCCGGTGGGCGGCGGGCACCTGGTTGCTGGGGATCGTCGCGAGCATCGTGCCACTGGCCAGTGTGATCTTCCTCATGTGGGCGGATCGCACCGGCCGACTGGGGGCCGCCCCCGCGGTCGCGACCGTCGTGCAACCGGGGCGGCCGGTACCCGAAACGACGTGACAAACTTATGGGCGTGAGTCGTCCACGCCCCTCTATCGCGGCCTCCATGGCCGGTGCGGTTGATCTGTCCGCCCTCAAAAATCCGCCCGCAACAGGTGACGGCGGTGCGTCGGCGCCCTCGGGTGGAGTGGAGGTCACCGAGGCCAACCTCGAAAACGAGGTGCTGGTCCGGTCGAACCAGGTTCCCGTCGTGGTGCTGCTCTGGTCGCCGCGCAGCGACGCCAGCGTCCAGCTGGGCGATGCCCTCGGCCAATTGGCTTCGGCCGACGGCGGCAAGTGGTCGCTGGCAACGGTCAACGTCGACGTCGTCCCGCGCGTCGCGCAGATGTTCGGCGTGCAGGCGATCCCGACCGTCGTCGCGTTGGCCGCCGGCCAACCCCTGGCAAGTTTCCAGGGCATGCAGCCGCCCGAGCAGTTGCGCCGTTGGGTCGATTCGCTGCTGAACGCGGTCGCGGGCAAGTTGCCCGGCAGCGGCGAGGCGGGGGAGGCCGAAGAGGTCGATCCCGAACTCGCTCAGGCTCGTTCGTATCTGGACGAAGGCGACTTCGACGCCGCCCGCACGGCGTACCAGGCGATCCTCGACGCGAACCCCAACCACGCCGAGGCCAAGGGCGCCGTCCGCCAGATCGAGTTCCTGCAGCGCGCCACCTCACGCACGCCCGACGCGATCGCCGCCGCCGACGCGGCCCCCGACGACATCGAGCTAGCGTTCGCCGCCGCCGATGTGGAGGTGCTTCAGCAGAATGTCGCCGCGGCCTTCGATCGGCTCATCGGGTTGGTCAAGCGCACCGCCGGCGACGACCGCACCAAGGTGCGGACCCGCCTGATCGAGCTGTTCGAGCTGTTCGACCCTGCCGATCCGGAGGTCATCGCCGGGCGTCGCAACCTGGCCAACGCGCTGTACTAGCCAGCGCGAGAAGGTTCGCGGCGCTACTCGAGCGTGTACTCGAACCACAGCGCGGACAGCGGCGGCAGCACCATGACCGCCGACGCCGGTCGACCGTGCCAAGGCTCGTCGGTCGCCTCGACGGCGCCGTAGTTGCCGATGCCCGACCCGTTGTAGATGTCGGCGTCGGTGTTGAGCACCTCGCGCCAGGTGCCCGCATGGGGCAGACCCAACCGATAGCGGGTGTGTTCGGCGCCGGAGAAGTTGAACACGCACGCCAGCACGGAGCCGTCGTCGCCGTAGCGCAGGAAACTCAACACGTTGTTGGCCGAGTCGTTGGCGTCGATCCAGCTGTAGCCCTCGGGGCGGGTGTCCTGCGACCACAGCGCGCGCCTGCTGCGGTAGATCGTGTTCATGTCGTGCACCATGCGCTGGATGCCGGTCGAGAAGCTGTTCTCGTCGAGCTGGTACCAGTCGACGCCGCGTTCCTCGGACCACTCGGCGCGCTGGCCGAACTCCTGACCCATGAACAGCAGCTGCTTACCCGGATGCGCCCACTGGTAGGCCAGCAGGCTGCGCAGGCCGGCGGCCTTGTCGTGGTCGCTACCGGGCATGCGGCCCCACAGTGTGCCCTTGCCGTGCACGACCTCGTCGTGGCTGATCGGCAGCACATAGTTCTCGCTGAACGCGTAGAGCATCGAGAACGTGATCTCGTGATGGTGGTAGCTGCGGTGGATCGGATCGCGTTTGATGAACTCCAGGGTGTCGTTCATCCAACCCATGTTCCACTTCATCGAGAAGCCAAGGCCGCCAAGGTTCGTCGGTCTCGTCACGCCGGGCCACGACGTGGACTCCTCGGCGATCGTCACGATGCCGGGCGCGACCTTGTGCACGGTCGCATTCATCTCCTGTAGGAACTGCACGGCCTCGAGGTTCTCGCGGCCGCCGTAGATGTTCGGCGTCCAGCCCCCTTCGGGGCGCGAGTAGTCGAGGTAGAGCATCGAGGCGACCGCGTCCACCCGCAGGCCGTCGATGTGGAACTCCTGCAGCCAGTACAGCGCGTTGGCCACCAGGAAGTTACGCACTTCGGCGCGGCCGAAGTCGAAGACATAGGTACCCCAGTCCAATTGCTCGCCGCGGCGGGGGTCGGAGTGCTCGTAGAGCGCGGTGCCGTCGAACCGGCCGAGCGCCCAGGCGTCCTTCGGGAAGTGGGCGGGCACCCAGTCCATGATCACGCCGATGCCGGCCTGGTGCAGCGTGTCGACCACGTGGCGGAACTCGTCGGGTGAGCCCAGTCGCGACGTCGGTGCGTAGTACGACGTGACCTGATACCCCCACGAGCCGCCGAACGGATGCTCGGCCACCGGCATCAGCTCGACGTGGGTGAAGCCGTTCTCGACGACGTATTCGGTGAGCTGCGTGGCGAGTTCGCGGTAGCTCAGGCCCGGTCGCCACGACATCAGGTGTACCTCGAGGGTGCTCATCGCCTCGAAGACCGGGTTCTGTGCGGCACGACGCGTCATCCACTGGTCGTCCGCCCACGTGTAGTCGCTCTTGGTCACCTTCGAGGCGGTCTTCGGCGGCACCTCGGTGGCGAACGCCATCGGATCGGCGCGCTCGCTGACCGAACCGTCTGCGCCGTGGATGCGGAATTTGTAAAGCCCGCCGATCTCGAAGCCCGGCCAGAACACCTCCCACACGCCCGTCGAACCGAGCGCCCGCAGCTGGGCTTCGTTGGTGTCCCAGTGGTTGAACTCGCCGATCAGGCTGACGCCCTTGGCGTTCGGCGCCCACACCGCGAACGAGACGCCCTCGACGACGCCGTCGGGCGTGGTGTATGAGCGGGGGTGCGCGCCGAGGATCTCCCACAGACGCTCGTGACGGCCCTCGGAGAACAGATGCAGATCCATCTCGCCGAGCGTGGGCAGGAAGCGGTACGCGTCGGCAACGGTGTGCACGTGCGTCGCGCCGTCTCCGCCGGGGTAGTGCACCTCGAGCCGGTAGTCGGCCAGATCGGTGAACGGCAGCGCCACCGCGAACAGTCCGGATTCGATGTGCTGGAAGGCGTATCGCTCCCCGCCGACGACGGCGTCGACCTCGACGGCGTGCGGACGGTAGGCCCGGATCACGGTGTGGTCGTCGTACTCGTGCGCGCCGAGCACCGAATGCGGGTCATGGTGTTCACCGGCCAGCAGCCGGTTGAGGTCGGCGGTGTGCGGCCGCAGATGTGGGCTGCTCGCCTGTCGGGTCTGCGTCATGTCGTCACTCCCTACGCAGCAGATTGAGTCGTTGGTCGGCGGGCACCTGCGGCATGTTCAAGATGTGTGCCACCGCGCGCATCGGGTCCAGGCGCACGTAATTGGCCTGCCCCCATTGGTATTCGTCACCGGTGATCTCGTCGCGCACCCAGAACCGGTCGTAGGGCTCCATCCCGAGCGCGGGCATGTCGAGCCACAGCGTGGCCTCTTCGGGCCCGAACGGGTTGAGCGTGACCACGACCAGCACCTGATCCCCGGTCACGGGATCGAACTTGCTGTACGCCAGCAGCGCGTCGTTGTCGGCGTGGTGGAACTTGATCGTCCGCAGCTGGTGCAGCGCCGGGTGTAGCTTGCGGATCTCGTTGAGCCGGGTGATGAACGGCTCCAACGATTCGCCGTCCGCCAGCGCGGCGTCGAAGTCACGGGGCCGCAGCTCGTACTTCTCGGAGTTGAGGTACTCCTCGCTGCCCTCGCGGACCGGGCGGTGTTCGTAGAGTTCGAATCCCGAGTACACGCCCCATGCCGAACTCATCGTCGCCGCCAGCACCGCGCGGATCGCGAACATTCCCGGCCCGCCGTGTTGCAGGCTTTCGTGCAGGATGTCGGGCGTGTTGACGAACAGGTTCGGGCACGCGTAGTCGGCGTGCTCGGCGATCTGTTCCCCGAACTCGGTGATCTCCCACTTCGCCGTGCGCCAGGTGAAGTACGAATACGACTGGGTGAAGCCGAGTTTGGCTAGTCCGTAGAGCCGCGCGGGGCGGGTGAACGCCTCCGACAGGAACAGGACGTCGGGGTGCTCGTTCTTCACCTGGCCGATCAGCCAGGCCCAGAAGTTCGGGGGCTTGGTGTGCGGGTTGTCGACCCGGAAGATCTTGACGCCGTGCGCTATCCAGTGCCGAACGACCCGCAGCACCTCTGCGTAGAGCCCGGCCGGGTCGTTGTCGAAGTTCAGCGGATAGATGTCCTGGTACTTCTTCGGCGGGTTCTCCGCGTAGGCGATCGTGCCGTCGGGCAGCACGGTGAACCACTCGGGATGTTCCTTGGCCCACGGATGATCGGGGGCGCACTGCAGCGCGAGATCCAGCGCCACCTCCATGCCGTCGTCGCGCGCCGCGGCAACGAACTCGTCGAAGTCCTCGATCGTGCCCAAGTCGGGGTGGACCGCATCGTGCCCGCCCTCGTCGCTGCCGATCGCCCACGGCGAGCCGACGTCGTTGGGTGCCGCGGTGACGCTGTTGTTGCGGCCCTTGCGGTGCACCTTGCCGATCGGATGGATCGGTGGAAGGTAGACGACGTCGAAGCCCATGCGCGCGATGCGCGGCAACGCCTTGGTGGCGGTCGCGAACGTGCCGTGCACCGGGTTGCCCTTGGCGTCCCAGCCGCCGGTGGAGCGGGGGAAGAACTCGTACCACGCGCTGAACCGCGCCTCGGAACGATCCACCCAGATGCCGTACTGCTCGCCGCGCGTGACCAACTCGCGCAGCGGAAACTCGTCGAGCAGGCTGGTGACCTCCGGGGCGAGCGCGGCGCCGGCGCGGGCGAACGGGTCCCCGGGTTGGCGCAGCCGCGCGGCCGCCTCGATCAGCGGATAGCGGTGCTGGCGGGGCACGCCGGTCGAGGCGCGTTCCAGCAGCTGGGCCCCGATCAACAGATCGTTGGACAGCTCCGATTCGCTCTGACCCGCGTCCAGCTTGGCGGTCACGTTCTTGCGCCAGGTCGCCACCGGATCGCCCCAGCCGTCAACGCGGAACGTCCACAGCCCCGCGCAGTCGGGGGTGAACGCACCATGGAAGACGTCGGGGGTGCGGCCGGTCGACATCGGCAGGTGTTGGGGTTTCTTGCGCGGGCCGGCCGTGAGCACGGTCTCGATCGGCACCGCTTCGGTGGTCTTCGCCATCCCCGGCGGATCGTCGGCGAGCCGAGGGTAGGCGGTGCCGTGATAGCGCACCACCAAAGTCGCGGATACCGCGTCGTGGCCCTCGCGCCAGACGGTGGCCGCGACCGGAACGATCTCTCCGACGACCGCCTTGGCCGGGTACCGCCCCCCGGAGACGACAGGCGCGACGTCATCGATTTCGATTCGACCGGCCACCTACCACTCCTTCTTCCGGCGCGGCCACCGACGTGCTCCGCCGGCACCGCCGACGTGGCCGCTGTTCTTCTCGGTCGTGTTCACAGTCAAGTTCAATAAGCCTCGTCGCGCCCTATACCCACGTTAGTGCGCGACCCAACCCGAAGCGGGCGAAGCAGTCCGACCGCGGACCCTGCGGGACGACGGATTGTCAGTAATGTTTACTCGCGTGATGGCCCGATGAAAGCCCTGAGAAGGTTCACCGTCCGCGCGCATCTGCCCGATCGGCTGGCCGCGCTCGAGCGGTTGTCGGTCAACCTGCGCTGGTCCTGGGATCGGCCGACGCAGGATCTGTTCGAGGCGATCGACCCGGAGCTGTGGAAGCGGGTCGGATGCGATCCGGTGGGTCTTCTGGGTCAGGTCAGCCCGCAGCGCCTGGATGCCCTGGCCGGCGACGAGGGGTTCCTGCACCGCCTCGACGGTCTGGCGGCGGATCTCGACGACTACCTCAGCCGGCCGCTGTGGTACCAGCAGGAGGTCGAGAACGGCGCACAGCTGCCCAACGGCATCGCGTACTTCTCGATGGAGTTCGGTGTCGCCGAGTCGCTACCGAACTACTCGGGCGGCCTCGGCATCCTGGCCGGCGATCACCTCAAGGCCGCCTCGGATCTCGGGCTGCCGTTGATCGCCGTCGGGCTGCTCTACCGCTCGGGCTACTTCCGGCAGTCCCTGACCGCCGACGGCTGGCAGCACGAGAGCTACCCGGCCATCGACCCCCAGGGTCTGCCGCTGCGGCTGCTTACCGACCGCGACGGCCAGCCGGTGCTGATCTCGGTCGCGATGCCCAGCGAGAACGGCTCCGACAACCAGCTGCGCGCCCGGGTCTGGATCGCTCCGGTGGGCCGAATCCCGTTGCTACTGCTGGATTCCGACGTCCCGGAGAACGACCACGATCTGCGCGGCGTGACCGACCGGCTCTACGGCGGCGACCAGGAACACCGGATCAAGCAGGAGATCCTCGCCGGCATCGGCGGCGTCCGCGCGATCCGGGCGTTCACCGAGCTGGAGGGCCGGCCGTCGCCCGAGGTGTTCCACATGAACGAGGGGCACGCGGGCTTCCTCGGGGTCGAGCGCATCCGCGAACTCATCGACGCGGGCCTCGATTTCGACACCGCACTGACCGTGGTGCGCTCGTCGACGGTGTTCACCACCCACACCCCGGTGCCTGCCGGTATCGACCGGTTCCCGGAGGAGATGGTGCGGCGGTACTTCGGGGGCTCCACCGACGGCCCGTCCGGGCAGATGTCGCGGCTGCTGCCCGGCCTTCCCGTCGATCGCATCGTCGCGTTCGGCGAAGAGGACGATCCGACGAAGTTCAACATGGCCCACATGGGCCTGCGCCTGGCGCAGCGCGCCAACGGCGTCTCGCTGCTGCACGGCAATGTCAGTCGGCACATGTTCAACGAACTGTGGCCGGGGTTCGACCCCGAAGAGGTGCCGATCGGGTCGATCACCAACGGTGTGCACGCGCCCACCTGGGCGGCGCCGCAGTGGATGGAGCTCGGCCGCGAACTGCTCGGCAGTGAGGATCTCAGCAGTGCGCGCGAGCCCGCGGTGTGGGGCCGCCTGCAGCAGGTCGACACCGGCCATCTGTGGTGGATCCGCTCGCAGCTGCGCGAGCAGCTCGTCGACGACGTGCGCGCGAGGTTGCGTCGTTCCTATTTGGAGCGCGGTGCGTCCGAAGCCGAGCTGGGCTGGATCGCAACGGCTTTCGACCCCAACGTCCTGACTATCGGATTCGCCCGGCGGGTGCCGACCTACAAGCGTCTGACCCTGATGCTGCGTGACCCCGAACGTCTGGAGCGGCTGCTACTCAACGAAGAACGGCCGATCCAGCTCATCGTCGCCGGTAAGTCACACCCCGCCGACGACGGCGGCAAAGCCCTGATCCAGCAGGTGGTTCGATTCGCCGACCGGCCGGAGGTCCGGCACCGGATCGCGTTCCTGCCCGACTACGACATGTCGATGGCCCGCCAGCTGTACTGGGGATGCGATGTGTGGCTGAACAATCCGCTGCGGCCGCTGGAGGCCTGCGGTACGTCGGGCATGAAGAGCGCGCTCAACGGTGGGTTGAACCTGTCGATCCGCGACGGGTGGTGGGACGAGTGGTACGACGGCGAGAACGGCTGGGAGATCCCGACCGCCGACGGCCTGGCCGACGAGAACCGGCGCGACGACCTCGAGGCGGCCGCCCTCTACGACCTGCTCGAGACCTCGGTGGCGCCGAAGTTCTACGACCGCGACGACCGCGGCGTCCCGGCGCGGTGGGTCGAGATGGTGCGGCACACGCTGATGGTGCTCGGGCCCAAGGTGCTGGCCTCGCGGATGGTGCGCGACTACACCGAGAAGTACTACGCGCCCGCCGCGCAGTCGCTGCGACGGACCGTCGAGCCGGGCGCAGATGGTGAACCATTCGGCGCCGCACGGGATCTGGCGAACTACCGGCTGCGCGTCCAGGAGTCGTGGCCCAAGCTTCAGATCACCGACGTCGACAGCTACGGGCTGCCCGACACCCCGCTGCTCGGCTCGGAGCTGACGCTGACCGCCACCGTGTACCTGGCGGGCCTGCGGCCCGACGAGGTCGCGGTGCAGGCGGTGCTGGGCCGTGTCGATGCCGGCGATCACCTCGTCGATCCGGTGACCGTGCCGATGGCGCACACCGGGACCGCCGACGGCGGCAAAGAGGTCTTCTCGGCCACCGCACCGTTGCCCGTCGCGGGACCAGTGGGCTACACGGTCCGGGTGCTGCCGCACCATCCGCTGCTGGCGGGCGACAACGAGCTCGGCCTCGTCACGCTCGCGTGACGGCATGACACAGGCGCTCAAGGTCGCCGTCGACGGCGGTCCGTACGGGATCGCCGCGGGGTCCGACGGCGCGATGTGGGTGACCCTGGCCCAGGCACACGAGATCGCCCGGGTGACGGCGACCGGAGAGGTCTCGCGGTATCCGGTCGCGCCCGGCAGCCGCCCGATGGTCATCACCGCAGGCCCGGACGGCGCACTGTGGTTCACCCGCTACGACGACCGGATCGGCCGCATCACCACCGGCGGCGACCTCAGCGCGGTCGAACTGCCCAATGGCAGCGACCCGTACGGCATCACCGTCGGACCCGACGGTGCGCTGTGGTTCACCGCGATGACGTCCGGGGTCGTCGGGCGGGTCTCGGTCGACGGTGAACTGACCGAAACCCATCCGGTCGGCGGTGCACCGGCGATGATCGTCGCCGGCCCCGACGATGCGCTGTGGTTCACCATGAACCAGGCCGGTGCAATCGGCCGTCTCACCCTGTCCGGTCAGCTGACCGTGCGCGAAACACCCACCGCCGCTTCGGGTCCCGTCGGCATCACCGCCACGCACGACGACGCGGTGTGGTTCACCGAGATCCTCGCCGAACGACTCGGCCGGATGCCGATGGACGACGCGATCCAGGAGATCGAACTGCCCGGCAAGCCGCACGCGGTGATCGCCGACCCCAGCGACGGCGTGTGGGTGACCCTGTGGGGATCGAGCCAGCTCGCCCGCGTTGGAGGAGACGGTGATGTCGTGACCATCGACCTCCCGTCCGGCAGCGAACCGCACGGGCTCGCGGTCGACGCCGAAGGCGCCGTCTGGGTCGCTTTGGAATCGGGCTACGTCCTGCGCATGCCCAACTGACCAACCGATCGGACCGATTCTGGGAGCATCCGCCCGCGGCCCGTATCGGGCGCGGTAGGTTCCGAAGCATTGCTAACGATGGAGGGTGGGCAGTGGCGGTTCGAATTGTGCTGCGACGAGGTATGACGCTGGTCGCGGTCGCGGGTGTCCTGGGCACTTTGGGTGTCGCATCCGCCTCGGCCGATCCGGAGGTCGCGCCGGTCGTCGCCGAGGTGCCCGCCGAGGGCGCACCGCCTCCGCCTCCGCCCGACGGGACCGTTGAGTCGACGCCGCCCGCGGTGACCGACACCCCGGGCGGGTGGACATTGACGTTGTCGGCCCGGGAGGAGACGCAGGCGCCGATACCGCCGCTGACGACCGCCCTGTCGTCTCGCGAATACGTCGTCGGCGGCACGTATCAGGGGGCGCTCGTCGGCCCGGACGACGGTGAGGCGCCGCAGGGCACGCTCGAGGTCGGCTACGAAATCGGTTGCGGCATCGACATGAGCACCTCGAACGGTGTCTCGCTGACCGGCACCGCCGGTATCAACCCATCGATCGGCCTGCTGGGACTCACCGTCGCCCAGGGATCGGACTTCGGGGTCCTGCCCAGCCTCGGCGGCAACATCGGCGGCGGCATCACCGTCGGCCTCAAGCCCGGCCTGGTGAACGTGGTTCCGGTGACGAAGAAGGAGTTCACCGGCACCGACCCGTGGGTGATGGTCAGCGGCTTCCGGGTGAAGATCGACGGCTGCGTCGGCGAGTCGTTCATCCGGTCCTATGCCTATCTGGTGCACTCCACCGACCAGTCCGACGCGGTGCTGGCCTGGTACGGCGTGACCAAGAAAATTTGAGCAGATCTGAGCACCTAGTCGAAGCGTTTGAAGCAGCGTTCGGTGTCGCCCAGGACACCGACGCGGAAGGCGTCGATGCGGGAGAACCCCGAGGGCACCGATTCTCCGTTGACATCGCTGGCCACCAGGCCGTTGGTGAGGATCCCCGACACCGCCTCGTCGACGTCGCCGGCCGTGAGCGCCACGGTGTTGCCGTCGGGGGTCGTCACGCTCTTGGACAGTTTGGTGGTCGCCACCCCGGTCAGGCATGCCGTGCGCAGCGCGGCCTCGGCGTTGTCCAGTGCGACGCCGCCGTGTTCGTTCTGGATCGCCTGCATGTAGCGCGACACCAGCACCGAGTAGGCGGTGTTGTCGCCGCTGGCCAGGCCGACCGGATCCTCGATGTCGGGCTGGGCGCCCATCTCTGCGAGCTCGTCGAGATCGACCGCGATGGTGTTCGTCGCCGGACAGTAGGACACCGGCGGGCTCGGCCGCGCGTCGGCGCACTCGACGGGGTCGAAGCTGAGCTGCGGCGGGTTCGCGGGTTTGAAGAGGATGCCCATCGCGTCCATGACCGAGCGCACCGACTCTTCGGAGACCGGCCACTCGCCGGTCTCGTCCTCTTCCAGCAGCACCGGCAGATTGCCTCGCCGCTGGCCGATCTCCCGCATGTCGATGCCCGCACACGCCGACGGCCCTTCGGTGAAGCCGAACTGGAAGGCCGATACGCGTTCGAACGCCGAACCGTGTTCGTCGACACCGACTTCCGGGTCGTCCTCGCTCAACAGCGGATCACGGAACGCGACGACGGCCGCCAGTACGTTGTTGAGTCCGTCGCCGGTCGACAGTGTGAAGCGCGGCGAGTCGTCTTCGGCGACCCAGCGCATGTAGCCACCCGCGAGGCAATCGGCCTGCTGTTCGGAGACCAGGGTCGGAGTGTCGTCATCGGCCAGGCCGGCGAGCTTCTGCACCGCGTGGCCGTACTCGTGGGCCAGCACCATCGTCACACCCATGTCGCCGAACTCCTGGCGCAGGCTCGGCAGGAGCTCGCCGCGATCCCATCCGATCGTGTTGTCGGTGTTGCAGTAGCCGGCGTTGACCAGACCGTACGTGTCGGTGTCGCAGAATCCGGTGCTGTCGAATCCGTTGGCGTCCCAGGAGTACACGCGATCGACCGGCTCGAAGCGGCCGTCGAAGGCGCTGCCGTAGGCACCTTCCCAGAACTCCTCGATGTCGCTGATCGCCTGGCGGCCGAGTTCGTCGATCTCGCTGCCGTCGGTGCCAATCACCACGCGCGACGGGCCGCGCGCATCCGGCCGTAAACCGGTGGGGCCGTCGGTCGCCGGCATGCCCGCGACGCGGAACGGATCGCTGAACACCGAAACGGGTTCGCCCCGTAGCGTGGTCGTGCACCCGGCCATGACGAGCACCGCCGAGAACACCGCCACGGCGCGGACTGGTTTCATGGACGCCGCCTTTCGCGTCGAGGCGGCCTGGGGGCACGCACAGTGAAGCGTTGACAGAATAAGAAACAATCAGCCCGCGCGTAGACGTTCGAGCGCGGCACGGACTCGCTGCGAGTCGGTCGTCGCCCAGAACGGCGGCAGCGAGGCCCGCAGGAACCCGCCGTAGCGGGCGGTGGCCATGCGGGAATCCAGCACGGCGACCACGCCGCGATCGTCGACGGTGCGCAACAGTCGTCCCGCCCCTTGTGCCAACAGCAGCGCGGCATGGCTGGCCGCGACGGCCATGAAGCCGTTACCGCCGCGAGCGGCCACCGCCCGCTGCCGAGCCGTCAGCAGCGGGTCGTCGGGGCGCGGGAACGGAATGCGGTCGATGAGCACGAGAGACAGTGACGGACCGGGGACGTCGACGCCCTGCCACAGCGACAGCGTGCCGAACAGCGAGGTCTGCGGATCCTCGGCGAACCGCTTCACCAACGCCGATGTGGTGTCCTCGCCCTGACAGAGCACCGGGGTGTCGAGTCGGTCGCGCATGATCTCGGCGGCGGCCTTGGCCGCGCGCATCGAGGAGAACAACCCCAGGGTCCGGCCACCCGCCGCGGCGATCAGGGCCGCGATCTCGTCGAGTTGTTCCGCCGATCCCGTGCCGTCGCGGCCCGGCGGCGGCAGATGCGCTGCGACGTAGAGGATCCCGGACTTCGCGTGTTCGAACGGCGATCCGACGTCGATGCCCTGCCACTTGGTGTCCTCGCCGGCCAGTCCCCACGCCGAGGCCATCGCGTCGAACGTGCCGCCGATGGTCAACGTCGCCGATGTCAGCACGGTCGTCGCGCTGTCAAAGAGCCTGGTGCGCAACAATCCTGACACCGAGAGCGGGGCGACCCGCAGTATCGTCCGCACGGTTCCGCGCGTCTCCTCGCGTTCGATCCACACCACGTCCGTGCGGTCCGGGATGGCCGGGACGAAGGAGTCGATGATGCGCGAGGCGGTGTCACCGATGTCGGTCAACGCCGTCACGGCCTCGTTGCGCGCGGAGGCGGCCGCCGGATCGCTGGGTGCGGTGTCGATCGCCGAGCGGGCTCGGTGCGCGGCGTCACGCACCGCGGTCAGGTAGGTCGCCAATTCATCGTCGAGCACGTCGATGCGACCCGGTTCGGTGTCGTGGATGGCCGACGACAGCGTCGCCGTCGCCGCCTCCAACCGCTGGGCCAGTTCCTCGTCGATCAGACGCGCGGCCCGGCGGTGGGCGACACCGAGCGACGTCGCCGACAGCTCGCCGGTCGCCACCGAGGTCACCCGGTCGGCCAACTCGTGCGCCTCGTCGACGACGAGCAGGTGGTGCTCGGGAAGCACCGCGGCATCGGAGATCGCGTCGATGGCCAGCAGCGCATGGTTGGTGACGACGACGTCGGCGTGGCCGGCCTTCTCCCGCGCCTTCTCCGCGAAGCAGTCGGTGCCGTATGGGCAGCGCGCCACGCCGATGCATTCGCGGGCCGACACGCTGACCTGAGACCAGGACCGGTCTCCGACACCGGGTGTCAGTTCGTCACGGTCGCCGGTCTCGGTGTCCGACGACCAGGCGATGAGCCGTTGCACGTCGCGGCCCAGGGCGCTGCGGGCCACGGGTTCGAACAGCTCCTCCTGCGGCCGATCGTCGGGTTCGGGTCCGCTCGAACTGCCGTTGTGGATCTTGTTCAGGCACAGGTAATTTCCGCGGCCCTTCAGCAACGCGAACTCGGGGGTGCGGGGCAGCGCGTCGGACAACGACTCGGCCAGCCGCGGTAGGTCGCGGTCGACGAGTTGGCGCTGCAGCGCGATGGTCGCGGTGGACACCACGACGGGTTCGTCGGCGTCGACCGCGCGTGCGAGCGCGGGCACCAGGTACGCCAGCGATTTTCCCGTGCCGGTCCCGGCTTGAACGGCCAAGTGCTCACCGGTGTCGAAGGCGTTGGCGACGGCCCTGGCCATCTCGATCTGGCCCTCGCGTTCGCGGCCGCCGAGGCCCGCGACGGCAGTGGCCAGTAGTGCAGTGATATCCGGCGTGTCCGACGTGATGACCCCCTATGCGCCGGGCGGAATCAGCCGCGTCGGAATCGCCGGCTCGCCGCGGGACAGTTTCAACCCGACCCAGGGAAGGCTCGTCAGGCCGGCTCGGACCCGGTCACGGCCCGCGTCGAGGGACAGCCCGCCGAGCGGTTCGCCGCGCTCCACCAAAGGCACCGTCAGCGGCCGCGAGGTGAGCCCGTCGGTGTCGGCAGGCGGGCGGCCGTACGGGTGGACGATCTCCTCGACGATCGTGCCGGTCTTCTTGGCCAGCCGCAGCGCCTGCTTGCGACCGCCGTGCGACTGTTTGTGGCTGCTGCGCTTCTCCACCGGGAGGCCGTCCACCTCGACCAACTTGTAGACCATGCCCGCGGTGGGAGCGCCGGAACCCGTGACGAGCGACGTTCCAACGCCGTAGATGTCGACGGGTTCGGCGCGCAACGCGGCGATCGCGAATTCGTCGAGATCTCCCGACACGACGATCTGCGTCTTTGTGGCGCCGAGGTCGTCGAGTTGAGCGCGAACCTGACGCGCGAGCACCCCGAGGTCGCCGGAATCGATGCGCACCGCACCGAGTTCCGGACCGGCGACCTCGACCGCGGTCGCCACCCCCGCGGTGATGTCGTAAGTGTCGACGAGCAGTGTCGTGCCCGCCCCGAGCGCGTCGACCTGCGCCCGGAAGGCGGCTCGTTCGTCGGGTCCGTCGGCGGTGGTGTGCAGCAGCGTGAACGCGTGCGCGCTGGTGCCCAGCGCCGGAACGCCGTAGTCGCGCTGGGCCTGCAGGTTGGACGACCCGGCGAAGCCGGCGAGGTAGGCGGCGCGGGCCGCGGCGACAGCGGCTCGTTCGTGGGTGCGCCGCGAGCCCATCTCGATCAGCGGCCGTCCCTGGGCCGCGCTGACCATGCGGGCGGCGGCGGAGGCGATCGCGGTGTCGTGGTTGAAGATCGACAACGCAAAGGTCTCCAACACGACACATTCGCCGAACGTGCCGTGCACCGCGAGCACCGGCGAGCCCGGAAAGTACAGCTCGCCCTCGGCGTATCCGTCGACATCCCCTCCGAACCGGTAGTCGGCCAGATAGGCGAGTGTCTTCTCGTCGAGGAAGTCCGCGAGCGCCGAGAGCGTCGCGTCGTCGAATTCGAACTGCGCCAAAGCATCAACAAACCGTGCGGTGCCTGCCACGACACCGTAGCGACGACCTTCGGGCAGTCGGCGCGCGAACAACTCGAAGGTGGTGCGTCGGTGCGCGGTGCCGTCTCGCAGCGCGGCCGCGAGCATCGTCAGCTCATACTTGTCGGTGAGCAGGGCCGGGGATGCGGCGGTCACAGGTGTCACCGTAGTAGCTCGAAGTGCCGGTTATGCGTTGGCTATCCTGAACAACATGGTTACGCCGGCGAAGGCTCGACCGGGGACTCGCGAGGAGAGGGGCGTCAAGTCCGTCGCGACGGAAGACGCCGCCACCGACACTCCGTGGGTGACCATCGTGTGGGATGACCCGGTGAACCTGATGACCTACGTGACCTACGTCTTCCAGAAGCTGTTCGGCTACCCCGAGGCGCACGCGACCAAATTGATGCTGCAGGTGCACAACGAAGGCAAGGCGGTGGTCTCGGCGGGCAGCCGCGAGGCGATGGAGGTCGACGTGTCCAAGCTTCACGCCGCCGGGTTGTGGGCGACCATGCAGCAGGACCGCTGACAGACACGTGCGTAAATGGAAGCGGGTGGAGACGGCCGATGGCGCACGTTTCCGCTCGGCCATCGCGCCGCACGAGGCCGCACTGCTTCGAAGCCTGGCCACCTCGGTGGCGGGAATGCTCGAGGAGCGCGAATCGTCCGCGCCCGCAGACGAACTCGAAGAGATCACCGGTATGCGCACCGGCAACTCGACGCCGCCCGACGACGACACGATGAAACGGCTGCTGCCCGACTTCTACCGGCCGCAGAGTGACCACCCGGCCGGCTCCAATGCCACCGAGAGCCTCAACAGCGCGCTGCGAAGCCTGCATGAGCCTGAGATCATCGACGCGAAACGTCAAGCGGCGCAGATACTTCTGGACACCATGCCCGCGCAGGGCGGCAAGTTCGAGCTGACCGAGGACGACGCGCACGCCTGGGCCGCGGCGGTCAACGACATGCGCCTGGCCCTGGGCACCATGCTCGCGATCTCACCGGACGGGCCCGACGAACTGCCGCCCGACCATCCGATGGCCGGGCATCTCGACGTCTACCAGTGGCTGACCGTGCTGCAGGAGTATCTGGTGCTGGGACTGATGGGGAAACCGCGGTGACGGACATCGGCGCGAAGAACGCACGCCCCTCGGGCTCGATCACCGACGTCGCGGGCATCCGGGTGGGGCAACACCATCGCCTCGATCCGGACGTGACGCTGGGTTCGGGCTGGGCCAGCGGCACCACGGTCGTGCTCACACCGCCGGGCACCGTCGGCGGCGTCGACGGCAGGGGCGGGGCGCCCGGCACCCGGGAGACCGATCTGCTCGACCCGATCAACTCCGTTCGCCACGTCGACGCCGTGGTGTTGACGGGTGGCAGCGCCTACGGCCTGGCCGCCGCGGACGGGGTGATGCGCTGGCTCGAGGAACAGGGCCGCGGCGTCGCACTGGAGGGCGGCGTGGTGCCGATCGTGCCCGCCGCGGTGGTGTTCGATCTTCCGGTCGGCGGATGGCAGTGCCGGCCGACCGCGGAGTTCGGGTACGCCGCGGCCGCCGACGCTGGCACCGAGGTGGCGCTCGGCACCGTGGGGGCGGGCACCGGCGCGCGGGTGGGCGTCCTCAAGGGCGGCGTGGGCACCGCGTCGACGGTCCTGGATTGCGGGGCGACGGTCGGTGCGCTCGTGGTGGTCAACGCCGCCGGCGACGCGGTCGACACCGCGACCGGCCTGCCGTGGCTGGCGTACCAGATCGAGGAGTTCGGACTGGTCGCTCCGCCCGCCGACCAGATCGCGGCCTACGCCGATCGGCACCAGGAGTACAGCCCGCTCAACACGACCATCGCGGTCGTCGCCACCGATGCCGCGCTGAGCCCGGCGGGGTGCCGTCGGGTCGCCGTCGCCGCCCACGACGGGCTGGCGCGCACCATCCGGCCGTGCCACACGCCGCTCGACGGGGACACCGTCTTCGCATTGGCCACCGGCGCCGTCGAGGTGCCTCCCGATCCCACCACCCCGGCGTCGATGTCGCCGGAGGTGCCGCTGATCACCCAGGTGGGCGCCGCCGCCGCGGACTGCCTGGCCCGCGCGGTGATGGTCGGTGTGCTGGCCGCCTCGGCGGTGGCAGGAATACCCGCGTACCGGGACCTGTTGCCCGGAGCGTTCGAGTAATCGCGAAACTGCATTCCAGCAGCCGTTTACTCGATGTTTCGCTGCTGGAATACAGTTTCGTGCAGAAAGGGGTAGTTGCTGTGTTGGTCATCCGAGCGGATCTGGTCGACGCCATGGTCGCCCACGCCCGCGCCGATCATCCCGACGAGGCCTGCGGCGTGATCGCGGGTCCCGAGGGTTCGGACCGCCCGGAGCGCTTCATCGCGATGACCAACGCCGAGCGGTCGCCGACGTTCTACCGGTTCGACTCGGGTGAACAACTCAAGCTGTGGCGGGCGATGGACGAAGCCGACGAGGTCCCGGTCGTCATCTACCACTCGCACACCGCGACCGAGGCGTATCCGAGCCGCACCGACATCGCGTACGCGTCCGAACCCGACGCCCACTACGTGCTGGTGTCTACCCGCGACCCGGAGGAACACGAACTGCGGAGCTACCGCATCGTCGACGGCGTCGTCACCGAGGAACCCGTCAAGATCGTCGAGCAGTACTGAAAAGACCTGAGCCCCAGAGGAGTCGTTGTATGTCTGTTTCCGTGTCCATCCCGACCATCCTGCGCACCCACACCGGTGGGGAGAAGCGCGTCACCGCGTCCGGCGAGACCCTCGCGGCGGTGATCAGCGACCTGGAGGCCAACTACTCCGGCATCTCCGAGCGCCTGATGGACAAGGACAACCCCGGCAAGCTGAACCGCTTCGTCAACATCTACGTCAACGACGAGGACGTGCGGTTCTCGGGCGGGCTCGACACCACGATCGCCGACGGCGACTCGGTGACGATCCTGCCCGCGGTGGCAGGCGGCTGATCTTGGCGCGATATGACTCGCTGCTCGAAGCGCTGGGCAACACGCCGCTGGTTGGCCTGCGCCGGCTTTCGCCCCGCTGGGATGAGGAACCCCATGTGCGGCTGTGGGCCAAGCTCGAGGACCGCAATCCGACCGGCTCGATCAAGGACCGCCCGGCGCTGCGGATGATCGAGGAGGCCGAACGGCAGGGCCTGTTGCAACCCGGCGCGACCATTTTGGAGCCGACGAGCGGCAACACCGGCATCTCGCTCGCGATGGCGTCGCTGCTCAAGGGCTACCAGATGATCTGCGTGATGCCGGAGAATACCTCGATCGAACGCCGCCAGCTGCTCGAACTCTACGGTGCGCGGATCATCTACTCACCCGCCGAAGGCGGCTCGAACACCGCTGTCGCACATGCGAAAGAGCTTGCGCTGCAAAACCCTTCGTGGGTGATGCTCTACCAGTACGGCAACGAGGCCAACTCGCTGTCGCACTACGAGGGCACCGGCCCCGAGCTCCTCGCCGACCTTCCGGAGATCACCCACTTCGTCGCCGGCCTCGGAACCACCGGAACGCTGATGGGGACCGGAAGGTTCCTGCGCGAACGCAAACCGGACGTGAAGATCGTCGCCGCCGAACCGCGGTACGGCGAGGGCGTCTACGCGCTGCGCAACATCGACGAGGGATTCATCCCCGAGCTTTACGACCCGGATGTGCTCACCACGCGGTACTCCGTCGGTTCGTACGACGCGGTGAAACGCACCCGTGACCTGGTCCAGGTGGAGGGGATCTTCGCGGGCATCTCCACCGGCGCGGTGCTGCATGCGGCGCTGGGTATGGCGGCCAAGGCGGTCAACGCGGGGGAGCAGGCCGACATCGCGTTCGTCGTCGCCGACGCGGGGTGGAAGTATCTGTCGACCGGTGCGTACGCCGGTAGCCTGGATGACGCCGAAGACGCGCTCGAAGGGCAGCTATGGGCATGACCGGGTATCCGGGAACCACACCGTCGCAACCGAGGAAGCGGCCCGCGTGGGTGATCGGCGCCGTCACCGTCTTCAGCTTCGTGGTGCTGCTGTGGGTCATCGAACTGTTCGACTCGCTGTCGAACCACCGGTTCGACGACAACGGCATCCGGCCGCTGGAGTCCGACGGCCTGCTGGGCATCCTGTTTGCCCCGCTGTTGCACTCGAATTGGGACCACCTGATCGCCAACACCGTGCCCGCGCTGGTGCTCGGCTTTCTGATGACGCTGGCGGGCATGTCGCGGTTCATCTTCGCGACGGCCATCGTGTGGATCCTAGGCGGGTTGGGCACCTGGCTGATCGGCAACATCGGCATGCACTGCCCGTACGTCGGTGTGCGGTGCGAGGCCAATCACATCGGGGCGTCCGGGCTGATCTTCGGCTGGTTGGCGTTCCTCATCGTGTTCGGGTTCTTCACCCGCAAGGCGTGGGAGATCGTCGTCGGCGTGATCGTGCTGCTCGTCTACGGAAGCGTTCTTCTCGGCGTGCTGCCGGGCACGCCCGGGGTCTCATGGCAGGGCCATCTCAGCGGTGCGGTCGCGGGCGTCATCGCGGCGTATCTGCTGTCCGGGCCGGAGCGCAAGGCACGCGAGAAGCGCAGGAGCGTGGCGACCAACCCGTACCTGACGTCGTGAGCCCAGCAGTGTCTGCCGACGCGCCCGTCGGCATCTTCGACTCGGGCGTCGGTGGGCTCACCGTCGCCCGCGCGATCATCGACCAGTTGCCCGACGAGAACATCGTCTACGTCGGCGACACCGCCAACGGGCCGTACGGGCCGTTGACCATCCCCGAAGTGCGCGCCCATGCGCTGGCGGTCGGGGACGACCTCGTCTCGCGGGGGATCAAGGCGCTCGTCATCGCCTGCAACACGGCGTCGTCGGCATGCCTGCGCGACGCCCGCGAACGCTACGCCCCGGTGCCCGTCGTCGAGGTGATCCTGCCCGCCGTGCGCAGGGCGGTCGCCACCACCCGCAACGGCCGGATCGGCGTCATCGGCACCGAGGCGACGATCGCATCCGGCGCCTATCAGGATGCGTTCGCGGCGGCCCGCGACACCGAGGTGATCGGTGTGGCCTGCCCGCGGTTCGTCGACTTCGTCGAGCGCGGGGTGACCAGCGGACGGCAGGTGCTCGGCCTCGCCGAGGGGTACCTGGAACCGCTCCAACGCGCGCAGGTCGACACCCTCGTCCTGGGCTGCACGCACTACCCGATGCTGTCCGGGCTGATCCAGTTGGCGATGGGCGAGAACGTCACGTTGGTGTCGAGCGCCGAGGAGACCGCCAAGGACTTGCTGAGGGTGCTCACCGAGCTCGATTTGCTGCGCCCGCACGACGGTCCTCCGGTGCGGAGGATCTTCGAGGCGACGGGCGATCCGGACGCCTTCACCGCACTGGCCGCACGGTTTCTCGGACCCACGCTCGACGGTGTTCGACCTGTTCAACGTCACGTCAGCGCGCCAAGATGATTTCGGTCGCTCAAACCGGCCATGTTTTCGTCACAGGTCGTTCGGGCATGGCAAGCTAGTGAGTGTGCGAATCACCGTTCTCGGTTGCTCCGGCAGTGTTGTCGGACCTGATTCGCCAGCGTCCGGATATCTAGTCTCCGCACCCGATACCCCGCCGTTGGTGCTCGACTTCGGCGGCGGAGTGCTCGGCGCCCTGCAGCGCCATGCCGATCCCAACGACGTGCACGTGCTGCTGTCCCATCTCCACGCCGACCATTGCCTCGATCTGCCGGGGCTGTTCGTGTGGCGGCGCTATCACCCGTCGCCCGCGCAGGAGCGCGGCATCATGTACGGCCCCGCCAACACCTGGGCGCGGCTCGGCGCGGCATCGTCGCCCGAAGGCGGGGAGGTCGACGACTTTTCCGACATCTTCGAGATCCGGCACTGGGTCGACAACGAGGCGGTCACCATCGGCTCGCTGAGCGTGACGCCGAAGCTCGTCTGCCACCCGACCGAGTCCTACGGCATGCGCATCACCGACCAGGACGGCGCGACGTTGGTCTACAGCGGAGACACCGGCTACTGCGACGCCCTCATCGATCTGGCGCGCGGCGCCGACGTGTTCCTGTGCGAGGCGTCCTGGACGCACTCGCCGGAACGGCCGCCGCGGCTGCACCTGTCGGGCACCGAAGCGGGCCGGGCCGCGGCCGAGGCCGGGGTCGGCGAACTCCTGCTGACCCACATCCCGCCGTGGACGTCGCGCGAGGACGTCATCAGCGAGGCCAAGGCCGAGTTCGACGGTCCGGTGCACGCGGTGGTGTGCAACGAGACGTTCGACGTCGTCCACGCGGCCTAGTTGCCATCACACCGAGTCCACTTGACCGATGGGGTCCGACCCGACCGATAGGGTTGGTTCGTGTCCCAGAGAGAAGACGGCCGGCTTGACGACGAGCTGAGGCCGGTTCGCATCACCCGCGGTTTCACCACCCATCCCGCCGGTTCCGTGCTGGTGGAATTCGGCCAGACGCGTGTCATGTGCACGGCGAGCGTCACCGAGGGGGTGCCGCGGTGGCGCAAGGGCTCCGGGAAGGGTTGGCTGACAGCCGAATACGCGATGTTGCCCGCCGCCACCCACGACCGGTCCGACCGCGAGTCCGTCAAGGGCCGCGTCGGTGGCCGCACCCAGGAGATCAGCCGGCTGGTCGGAAGGTCGCTGAGGGCGTGCATCGACCTCGCGGCGCTGGGTGAGAACACGATCGCGATCGATTGCGACGTGCTGCAGGCCGACGGGGGCACCCGGACCGCGGCGATCACCGGGGCTTACGTCGCGTTGGCCGACGCGGTGACCTACCTGGGTGCCGCCGGCAAGCTGTCCGACCCGCGCCCGTTGTCGTGTGCGATCGCCGCGGTCAGCGTTGGTGTGGTCGACGGCCGGGTCCGCGTCGACCTGCCCTACAGCGAGGACTCGCGCGCCGAGGTCGACATGAACGTCGTCGCCACCGACACCGGGACTCTCGTGGAGATCCAGGGCACCGGCGAGGGCGCGACGTTCCCGCGCTCGACGCTGGACAAGATGCTCGACGCCGCGATGGGCGCGTGCGAGCAGATCTTCGAGATTCAGCGCCAGGCCCTGGAGTTGCCGTATCCCGGGGCGCTGCCGGAATCCAAAGAGCCGCCGAAGAAGGCGTTCGGAAGCTGACCGAGCTGCTGGTGGCCAGCCGCAACCCCAAGAAGCTGGCCGAGTTGCACCGCGTGCTGACGGCGGCGGGGGTGTCGGGCCTGACGCTGCGCTCACTCGACGACGTGCCGGCGTTCGACGAGGCCCCCGAGACCGGCGCGACGTTCGAGGAGAACGCGTTGGCCAAGGCGCGCGACGCGTTTCGGGCGACGGGTCTTGCGACGGTCGCCGATGATTCCGGCCTGGAGGTCGCGGCGCTGAACCGGATGCCGGGGGTGCTGTCGGCGCGGTGGTCGGGCCGGCACGGCGACGACGCGGCCAACACCGCGCTGCTCTTGGCGCAGCTGGCCGACGTGCCCGACGACCGGCGCGGTGCGGCGTTCGTCTCTGCGTGCGCGCTGGTGCACGACGCCGGCGAGGTCGTCGTGCGGGGGGAGTGGCCGGGCAGCATCGTCCGCGAGCAGCGCGGCGACGGCGGCTTCGGCTACGACCCGGTGTTTCTGCCGGAGGGCTCGACGCGCACAGCCGCCGAACTCGACCCTGCCGAGAAGGACGCGGCGTCGCATCGGGGGCGGGCCCTGACGGCGCTACTGCCCGCGTTGCGCGAGTTGGCCGCTCGAACGTGAGCTCGTGCACGAGATCCGGCGGGAATTTCGAGCGCAAGCGCACGTTCGACGCTGAAATTTTGTATAGCTCAACTAAGCGGTAGCATCCCCGGGGTGCGTCGCTCCTCCGTCGAATCCGAAGTCGGCAGGATGCGGCACCCGGCGATCGTCGTGGCGGTGCTGGCTGCGGCGGGCATCAGTGTGTCGCTGATGCAGACGCTGGTTATCCCGCTCATCCCCGAGCTGCCCACGCTGCTGAACACCAGCGCGTCCAACGCGTCGTGGGTGATCACCGCGACGCTGCTGACCGCGGCCGTCGCAACGCCGATGTTCGGCAGGCTTGGCGACATGTACGGGCCTAAGCCCATCCTGATCATCTGCGCCGTACTGCTCACCGTGGGATCGCTGATCGCGGCGACGACGACCGCGCTGGTCCCCGTCATCGTGGGGCGCGGGCTCCAGGGCTTCGGCATGCCGATCATCCCACTGGGCATCAGCGTCATGCGTGCCTCGGTGCCGGCGCATCGGGTCGGCACCGCGATGGGGTTGATGAGCGCATCGCTGGGTGTCGGTGGTGCGCTTGGGCTTCCGCTGTCGGCGATCATCGCCGATCGCTTCGACTGGCACGCGTTGTTCTGGTTCGGCGCCGCGCTCGGGGTGGTGGCGGCGGTGTCGTTCGCGGTCTTGGTGCCGCGCCTCCCCTCGGTCTCGGCCGACCGCTTCGACGCGTTGGGCGCGGTCGGGCTGGCGGCCGGGCTCGTGACGCTGCTGCTGGGCATCTCCAAGGGCGGAAGCTGGGGCTGGACCAGTGCGATCACCGTGACGATGTTCGCCGCGTCGGTGGTGATCTTCGGACTGTTCGCGCTGTGGCAGTTGCGGACGGTCGCCCCCATCGTGGATCTGCGCACCACGCTGAAGCGGCCGGTGCTGACGACGAACCTGGCGTCCATTGCGGTGGGCTTCTCGTTGTTCGCGATGTCGTTGATCGCGCCGCAGATCCTCGAGCTGCCGGCGGGGGCCGGTTACGGGCTGGGCCAGTCGATGTTGGAGACCGGACTGTGGATGGCGCCCGGCGGTTTGGCGATGATGCTGACCTCGCCGGTGGCCGCGCGGATCGCCGGGGTACGCGGTCCGCGGTTCACGCTGTTCGTCGGATCGACAGTGGTGGCCGTCGGCTATCTGTCGGGACTGCTGCTGATGAACAGCCCGTGGCAGCTGTGCGTGTTCAACGTGATGGTCAGCGTCGGGGTCGGCTTCGCGTTCTCGTCGCTGCCCGCGCTGATCAACGCGGCGGTGCCCGTGTCGGAAACGGCAGCCGCCAATGGGATCAACGCGCTGGCGCGGTCGCTGGGCACGTCGATCTCCAGCGCGGTGATCGGCGCGGTGCTCACGGTGATGACCACGACGGTGGCGGGGCAGCAGGTGCCGTCGCTGGCCGGGTTGCGCGTTGCGCTGCTGATCGCGGCCGTCGCAGCCGTCATCGCTGCGCTCACCGCGCTGGCGATCCCGAAGGCCATCGGGAAGAAGGCCGGAGTGGCGGAGGAGTCAGAGCCGGACCTGGCGCTGACTACAGACCGTAACGTTCCTTGATCTCGCGGGTCTGGACCTGCTCAACGATGATGCCGACGAGCGGAATGGTGCCGGCGAGCAGGACGCCGACGGTCTTTCCGATCGGCCAGCGCACCTTGACCGCGAGGTTTGCGGTGAAGAGCAGATACACGAAGTACACCCAGCCGTGGACGACTGCGATCCAGTTCAGGCCCTCCACGTGGTAGACGTACTTCATCACCATCTCGTAGCAGAGCGCGATGAGCCAGATGCCCGTCGTCCAGGCCAGCACTCGGTAACCTAGAAGTGCCTTGCGGATGTTTTCGGCGGACGTGATCGGTTGCTCGGTCATGTGGCCGGATGTTCCTTGTCTTTCTTCGCGAGCTCGGCCAGGTAGGCGTTGTACTCGCGTAATACGGGGTCGTCGGTGTCGTCGAAGCGGGTTGACGCTGAGGGCTTTTGGGGGAGCAGGTCCTCGGGGATCTCGGTGATGTCGCGATTCGTGGGTTCGGGCGGCGCCTCCTCGAACCGCACGAACTTGTAGTACGCGTACACGACGAAACCGGCGAACAGCGGCCACTGCATCGCATAGCCGAGGTTCTGGAAGCTGCCCGAGGCCGACTCGAAGCGGGTCCACTGCCACCACGCCAACGCCAGACAGCCTGCGGCGCCGACGATCACCAAGGCGATGAGCGCCGGCCTCCTACGCCGTGTAGTGGACACCGTTCAACGGTACCGCGCTACCCTTGGACGGCCCATGCGCGAGTGGCGGAATGGAAGACGCGATGGTTTTAGGTGCCATTGTCCTGTGGACGTGGGGGTTCGAGTCCCCCCTCGCGCACTCACTTCCGACGGCCGCGGCGCGCGTGCAGAAATCGTGATTAGCCGGCGAAGTACTTCTGCCCGCCGCTGGGTATGCGCCCGAACCCGGCTCTCAGCAGAGGCGCCAGGACCGCGACCGGCAGCCTCGTCGCCCTCTTCGGTTCGATCGCGACCACCCAGGTGAACCGCGTCTGATGGCCTTCCGCCTCGACGATGTAGTCCTCGGCGAACCGTTTGAAGAGCGGCAGCGTCGACTCGTAGACGTAGAACGACTTCTGACGACCCTCGCGCCAGTGGAAGAACCGCTCGCGCATCGCGGCGCCGCCGGGAACGGTGACGTCCCTGGTCGTGCCGACGCCGAAGGGGCGCGGTGAGGTCCAGGTGACGTCCTTGATCGACGGCCCCCACGCCGCCAGCGACTCATCCGACGTCAGCGACTCCCATACGCGTTCCGGCGTCGCGGCGTAGCGCTTCTCGTAGCGGAACACATGCGGAGCCGAGATCAGGAAGTCGGCGTCAGCGGACAGGAGGGGATACCAGCGGGCCATAGCTGGCCATCATGGCAGGCCGCGGCGGCGGACCTCAGTCGTCCCTGCTCTGCTTGCCGAAGCAGACCAGGCTGGCGGTGAAGCTGACGACCGCGACCACACCCGCGGTGGCGGCCAGCGGTGCGTCGGAGGCACCCCAACTCGCCAGCCCGACCGCGACCGCGATGATCGCGGTGAAGATCAGGAAGAGGCCCGTGGTGGCGAGCGCTTCGGCGGTCGGATCGTCAGCGGGGGCGAGAGCGCGCTCGCGCATAGAGGTCTCCTGTTTGCTCGCGGTTACGGTTGCGCTGAGGTTGCCCGCCGGCAACCGCCGTGAAACCCGCGTCCGAAAAGACCCGGTTCAGCCCGCCTTTCGGACCGTGAACCCGTTGAGTTCGGCCAGCGACTGCAGTTGCCGCAACGCGAACTGGCGTGACCGGCCCGTATCGGGGATGTGGATGCCGGCCCACACCCCGACGGCCCCCGGCGTTTGGCACGCCTCCTGCGCACATAGCCAGCGTCGAGGACACGTCCGGCACAACTCCTTGGCGCCGTCGTCGGCCCCGAGGGCCCATCGGTCCGGGTCCTGCGCGCAAGCGCCGATCGGCGCGTTCTGCAGCGCGCCGACCGAGAAGGGGCGCGCCGTCCTGCCGGTCGGCCGTTCGTCGACGGGCATCTGCGTCTCCTCTCGGTCGGTACGGTCCGCGACTCGGCCGACAATACACGTGTATCGTTGCTGGCGACACTTTCGCACTGGCTAGGGTGTGGGGGTGAACTCTCTCGCCTGCGGGAATCGATGACGGCGGTACGGGCGGATCGATACGCCTCCGGTGGCGATCAGCGTCCGAGTGTCGAACGGATCCGGGACGCGGCGCTGAAGTGCTTCGCCGACCGAGGCGCGTCCGCAACGTCGCTGCGCGCGGTCGCCGCGGAAGCGGGTGTCTCGCTCGGATTGGTGCAACACCACTTCGACACCAAGGCGAATCTGATCAAGGCCGTCGACGACCATGTGCTCGGTGTGATGGCCTCCGCACTCGCGAAGCCGATTCCCGAACCGCCTGCAGATTCCATCGCCGACATCGGTAACAGGGTGACGTCGTTGGTCGCCGACGAGCCGGATGTGGTGGCGTACGTCGGTCGCGCGCTCACCGACGGCAGCGCGCTCGGGCGTGAGGTATTCGATGCGTTGGCGGACATCGGCGCCGAGCGGTGGCGGGTGCGCGCCGAGCAGAATCTGACCCGACCGGATCTCGATCCGATCTGGGGCACGCTGAATCCGCTGGTGCTGGCGCTCGGGGCGTGGGTGCTGCGCGCCCACATCGAGCGCCATCTTCCCGAACCGCTGGAGACACCGACACAATTGCGGCGGTGGCAAGAGGCCACCGATTCGCTCCTTCGCGACGGGCAGATGCGCGACCGATGACTTCTACAGCGAGGTGCCGGCGACCCGTTTGCGGTAACTCGTCGGCGTCTCGCCGCAGAACTGCGTGAAGGCCCGGGTGAACGAGCTGAGGCTGTCGAAGCCGACGGTCGACGAGGTCTCCTGCACCGATTGACCCGGTGCGGCGAGCAATGCCATGGCCTTGAGCATCCGAGCGTGCAGAAGGTATGTGCGCCAGGGCATCCCGACCGCATCCTGAAACAGTCGTCGCAACGTGCGCTCCGATACGGACACCGCCCGGCTCACCTCGTCGGCACTCACCCCGTCGAGATGTTCTTTGGTGTAGGCCATCGCGGCGGCAACGATCGGGTGCTCGGAACTGGGCAGGCTCAACGGCGCCTCGTGGTCGAGCGCCTCGGCCACCAGGTTTGCCAAGGTGCGGAAGAACGCATCGGAGACTCGCTCATCTTCGGCAGCGCCAGGGCGCCTGTCGATCGGCCAGCGCAGCGCATAGACCATCATCTCGCGGATCAGCGGCGACACCGCAAGAATGCGCGCCCGATCGCCCGCCTGCGGGATCAACTCCGGATCGAACATCACCGCGACGGTCCGAACGTCGGGGTTCATGGTGGCCTGATGCTCGAGCCCGACCGGAATCCACGCGGCCTGCTGGGGCGGCAACAGGTAGTGCGCCGAGTCGGTTTCGACCTCGACCACCCCACCGAGCGCGTACTCGATCTGGTGCACGTCGTGCGAGTGCCAGCCGGTGATCAGCGCGTCACCCTCGTACAGGTAGCTGCCGCCCAGTGCTCGCCCGCCTCGCCGCAGGTCGATGACGCGGCGCGTGGGGGTGCCGGTCAGGTTGGCCGGTTCGGTCAAACCTCTGTCCGATAGCGCAGAGACGGTCACGGTGCTAGACGGTACTACTGAGGTATGAACGTTGACGACCTGATCCTGGTGAGCATCGACGACCACGTGGTGGAACCGCCTGACATGTTCCTTCGGCATGTCCCGGCCAAGTACAAGGACGAGGCGCCGATCGTGGTCACCGACGACAAGGGTGTCGACCAGTGGATGTACCAGGGTCGCCCGCAGGGCGTCAGCGGGCTGAACGCCGTGGTGTCCTGGCCGGCCGAGGAGTGGGGCCGCGATCCGGCCGGCTTCGCCGAGATGCGTCCCGGGGTGTACGACGTGCACGAGCGCGTCCGCGACATGAACCGCAACGGCATCCTGGCCTCGATGTGCTTCCCGACGTTCACCGGGTTCTCGGCGAGGCACCTCAACATGCACCGCGAAGAGGCCACGCTGGTGATGGTGTCGGCCTACAACGACTGGCACATCGACGAGTGGGCGGGTTCCTACCCGGACCGCTTCATTCCGATCGCGATCCTGCCGACCTGGAATCCGGAGGCCATGTGCGCCGAGATCCGCCGCGTCGCCGCGAAGGGCTGCCGTGCGGTGACGATGCCGGAACTGCCGCACCTCGAAGGTCTTCCGAGCTACCACGACGACGAGTACTGGGGCCCGGTGTTCCGGACGCTCTCCGAAGAGAACGTGGTGATGTGCCTGCACATCGGCACCGGTTTCGGCGCGATCAGCATGGCGCCCAACGCCCCGATCGACAACCTGATCATCCTGGCCACCCAGGTGTCGGCGATGTGCGCGCAGGATCTGCTGTGGGGTCCGGCGATGCGCAACTACCCCGACCTGAAATTCGCGTTCTCCGAAGGCGGTATCGGCTGGATCCCGTTCTACCTCGACCGCAGCGACCGTCACTACACGAACCAGAAGTGGCTGCGACGTGACTTCGGGGACAAGCTGCCGTCTGACGTGTTCCGCGAGCATTCGCTGGCCTGCTACGTCACCGACAAGACGTCGCTGAAACTGCGGCACGAGATCGGCATCGACATCATCGCGTGGGAGTGCGACTACCCGCACTCGGACTGCTTCTGGCCCGACGCGCCCGAACAGGTGCTCGCCGAACTGAATGCGGCCGGTGCCTCCGACTCCGACATCAACAAGATCACGTGGGAGAACTCCTGCCGGTTCTTCGGCTGGGATCCGTTCAAGCTCACGCCCAAGGAGCAGGCGACCGCGGGAGCGTTGCGCGCCAAGGCAACCGACGTCGACGTCTCGATTCGGCCCCGCAAGGAGTGGGCGCGGCTCTACGAGCAGAGGCAGCTCGCCAAGGCATAGGCTCGGCGGGTCTCAAGCTTCTCGGCGGTTTCTGCACCTGGGCTGCTCGCGGGTGAAATCCGCGACCCTGGTGCAGAATTCGCGATACGAGTGACGACTCGGCGGGTCACCACATCAGGCCGCGAGCCATCTCCGATGGCGGGATCTCCTCCATCGAGATAAGGCCCGCGGGAGCGCGGCACACCCAGTCGATGACGTTGACGACGCGGGCCGCGGTGGAGACGCAACCCGCCTCGGTGACGTCGAGAACCGGGTGCGAGAGCAGGGTGTTGATCTCGACGCGCGGCTCACCCTCGATGATCACCTTGTGCACCCCGGAGTGCCCGTCCGGTGGGTACTCCCAGTCCGGCGCGGCCGCGGGGGTGAGCCGGGTGGTGTGCTCGACGGTGATGACGGGCGAACCGGCGCGGAGTCCTTCGGCCGAGAATTGCACACCCGCCATCCCGCCGGGCTCGACGGTCATCATCTTGCATTCGATTCGCTTGTCGGTGTACCACGGCTGGAAGCGCTCGGTGACGTCGTCCAGGTCGACACCGAGGTGGGCGGCGATGTTGCGTACCAGCCCGCCGAACATCGTGGTGATGACGCCCGGCAGGAAGGCCATCGCAGGGTCGTCGCCCGGCTTGCTGCCGAAACCCATTGCGGTGCCGGTGTACTCGTAGTCATCGTAGTTGCCGTAGTCGAAGACCTCCCGGACAGTGACCGACTCCGCACGGGTCGCGAGGCTCAGCGCAGCCAGAACCGCGGTGTCGCCCGAATACCCCGGGTCGATCCCGTTCACGTACAGCGACGAATTGCCCTTCGCGCAGGCTTCTTCCAGCGGCCCCCGCAGCCAGTCGTCCGCCTGGCGCGGCGTCACCAGCCACACCATCGACGTCCCGACGACGTTGATACCGGCGGACAGGAAGCGCGACATCTGCTCCAGCGCCTCCATCGGACGCGTCTCGCCGAGAGCGGTGTAGACGACGCAGTCCGGCTTGAGCGCGATCAGCGCATCGATGTCGTCGGTGGCGATGACGCCGGTCGGATCGGGCAGGCCGCACAACTCGGCGGCGTCGCGCCCGACTTTCTCGGGGCTCGCGGCGTGTACGCCGACCAGTTCGACATCGGGACGGCCGATGAGCGCCCGAAGTGAGTGCTGACCAACATTTCCGGTGGAAAACTGGACCACTCTTCGCATTTCAAGCCTCGATCAGTAGTCGGGTATGGGCAGCGGCAGGTTATTCGACTCGATTCCGCCGTCGACGTGGAAGATGGCGTTGGTCGCGTAGCAGTCCTTGGTCGACAGGTAGACGCAGAGCCGACCGAGATCCTCGACGTCGCCAAGTCGATGCAGCGGCGTGAGCGAGAGCATCGTGTCCAGTGCCCCCGGCATCATATCGAGGCCGCTCTGCAGTCCCTCGGTGGCGAACGAGCCGAGTGCGATGGCATTGACGCGGATCTTCGGTGCCAACTCCTGGGCCATCGCCCGGGTGAGCGCTTCCAGCCCACCCTTCGCGACGCAGTATGAGGTAAGCGCGCGGATGCCGAAACGTGCTGATCCCGAGGAGATGTTGACAATGTTGCCGTGTCCGGCCTCGATCATGTGACGGGCGGCGAGTTGACTCATGATGAACGCTGACGTGACACACCAGTCGAAGGTGTGCCGGAAGTCCTCGTCGGTGATGTCGAGAAACGACCCGAACGTCGAACCACCCACATTGTTGATGAGGATGTCGATGCGCCCGAACTCTTTCATCGCCGTGTTCACCACACGTTCGCCGTCCGGACGGCTGATCGCGTCGGCCACCAGCGCAAGACCCTTTCCGCCGGCCTCCTCGATGCCCTCGATGGTTGCGACGATGTCGGACTCCGTGCGCGCGGTTCCCACCACCGTGGCACCCGCTTCGGCCAACACTCTGGCGATTCCCTGACCGACTCCCTTGCCCGCGCCGGTGACGATGGCCACCTGCCCGTCGAGGTTGAACTGTTCCAGCGCCATCGGGCTCCTTCCGAAATTGACTGCAGTCAATCACACGTGTCAATACCCGGTCGGTATTGCTATCGTCGGGGCATGGCAGTGGTGGACAAACCCTCAGCGCGCGAGGCCAAACGCTTACAGACGCGCGAGCGGTTGATGGGCGCGGCCATTGCCGAGTTCAAGCGGTCGGGCATGGCCGAGGCCGATGTGGGCGCGATCGTCGCCGCGGCCGGGGTCGCACACGGCACGTTCTTCTTCCACTTCCCGACGAAGCAACACGTGCTGCTCGAACTGGAGCGTCGCGAAGAGGAGCGCATCGCCAAGCAGCTCGGCCGATACGCCGATTCCGCTCGCAGCCTGTCCGCCGTACTCGAAGAGGCGGTTCGACTGGTTCTTGGGCTGGAACGCCGCCTCGGCGCGATACTGTTCAAAGACTTTCTCGCTCTACACTTCTCGCAGACTCGGCCGGCGGATGAGAGCAACGAGCATCCGGTCATCGTCAGGGTCGCGCAGGAAATCGAGCGGGCGCAGACGTCGGGCCGGGTCGCCGCCGACGTCAACCCGATGAACAGCGCGGTGTTCTTTCTGCTGGGCCTTTATGCGCTGTTGACCACCACGCACCAATGGCCGACGCAGAGCTCCATGCTCGACGACTATGTGGCACGCACTCTGCGGGGTATCGAAGCTCGATAGTTTGTTGACTGCGGTCAGTCTTCCTGCGATGCTCACAACGCTGACTCTCAGGAGGGTGCCTTGACTCTGCGCACAGAACCCGTCACCGGCAGCGGTCTGGACGAGCACATGGAACGCTCCCGTCTGGCCCAGCGCCAGGCGGACAAGTGGCTGATATCGGGCAGCCTGCTCATCGGCACCGCCGCCCTCGGTATCTTCGGCCTCCCGCTCTTTCTGCGCGGTGTCTGGCTGCTGCGCAAGGCTGCGCGCGAGGGCCTGTCCGTTCGGCCGATGATCGTCACGCTGATCGGCTACCTGGTGATCATCGACGCGGCCATCAACACGGTGGGCTGGGCGCTCGACCTGGTGGCGAGCCACACCATCCTGGCGCGAATCCTGTTGAACGGCTGGGGCGCGATGTTCGACGCCGGCTACTTCTGGCACTACAACGAGCTGTGGCTCGGCGGCGCCGCCGGACCGGGGGAGAAGGCGATGGAGGTCGGGATGATCCTCACCGTCTTCACCATGCGGATCGCCGCCGGAATCGGGTTCCTTCAGATGAAGCGGTGGGGCCACCAGTGGATGATCGTCACCTGCTGGATGGGTGTGCTCATCTGGTGTCTGTACGTGTTCAACATGACGATGTACGCCGACGTGCGCTACGCGGGCACGATCTTCCCCGTCGTCGGTTGGTGGCTGTACGACATCTTCTACATCACGCCGTTCCTCGCGATTCCGTACCTGCACACGGTCAACAGGGAGATCTTTTCTGACTGACTCAGCTCATTGACTGAAGTCAGCCTATGGACTACAAAGGGGCTTACCATGACGGCTCAGGCCAAGCTGTTGACGCGCGGAGAAGGCCGGCACGAAGTGACGACCCCGGCCGACGCTGAGGTCGCCATCCGATGCCGTTCGAACCGGTCGCCTCGGCCGCGCGGCTGAACACATTCCCGCTGACTTCAACCCGCTCCGAGGAGGCGCACACGTGGACTGGATCTGGGAGATACTTCGCTACGTCGCCGCCTGGGGTGGCACCGGCCTGATCATCTGGTTCTGGTACTGGATGTTCTCCAACATCGGAACATTCTGAGCGGCTCCGAATTCGATGGCTGAACTCTCCGACTCACACGCGATGGCAGTCGAGCGCAGTTGCGCGGTGACGGCCGTGGCACTGAGCGGGCAACGGCGCCAGGGCGTTCGCCTCGTGACGGGGCAGCACCGCGCCTTCGGTCTCAACGCCGCACTGGACTACGTCCACGTGCCCTACCCGATCGCTCGCGGCTGGACCCGACGGACGCTCACCTGTGGGATCGCATTGCAGTGCTCGCCGTCGAAGGACAAGGTGGTCGGGTTCCGGCTGAACGAATTGTCGACGCGTGAGCTGAGGGCGTTGACCGTGGTCGAGGCCGGTGTCGCACTGGGCTGGGCTGCCGGGCGCTGGCCCGGCCTGCTGCCCGAGTTCGCGCGCGTGCTCGGCGACATCGAGATCCTCGACGGTGACCTCGATGCGACCTCGATGCTGGATCGGGCGATCGCCCTGGCGCGCACCGCCGATCCGCTCGGTGTCGATCCGCTGTTCGGCCGGCTTCCGTTGGCGTACACCGCTCCGCAGAGCATGTCGGACAAGCTGCGCCGCACGCTGGGCAGGATGCCGTGGACGACATCCGAGAAGCGGCTGCCGCGGCCGTATTCCATCCCCGTCGGCGGAGACGGTGGAATCCGCAACCCCAACCTGCCGCCGCCGAGCCGTCCACAGGACAACGATCTCGACATCACGCCCGACCACCGGCCCGGCATCCCTTACCCCGAATGGAATGCGTGGACCAAGAGTTTCATGCGTGATCACGTCGCGGTGCTCGAGAAGTCGCACGCATCGCGCACGCGCGAGCCGGAATCCGTATCCGCCGAACTGCGACGGTGGTTCGAGGAGCACACCCACCGTGCGATGAAGAACCGGTTGGAGGACGGCTCCGACCTGGACGTCGAACAGTACGTCAACCACTACGTCGACCTCGCCACCGGTGAGGCGATCGAGCCGCGGATCTTCCGCGAATTGCTGCCCACCAACCGGGACGTCACCACGGCCCTTCTGCTGGACGGCAGTTCGTCGCTCGGGGTGCACGGCGGGCGCATCTTCAAGCTCGAGTTGTCCTGCGCCGACGCCCTTTCGCGTGCGATGACGCTGGCCCGGGAGCGGCACGGCATCTTCGTGTTCACCGGGAACACCCGTCACCGTGTCGAAGTCAGTTGCCTGAAAGACTTCGAAGACCGCAGGTTCGTGCCACCCGGTCGTCTGGGACTGGCCACCGGCGGCTACACCCGGCTCGGGGCCCCGCTGCGCCACCTGACCAGCCGACTGCTCGCTCAACCATCCGAGCGTCGGTTGCTCATCGTGATCGGTGACGGGCTGATCTCCGACGAGGGGTACGAGGGCCGGTACGCCTGGGCCGACGCCGCGCACGCCGTCGAGGAGGCCAACGACGCCGGCGTTCGCATCTACTACGTCGGCGTGGGACCCACCCGCGTCGACCCGTTGCCGGAGGTCTTCGGACCCCTTCGCTCACAACGCATCCGACGAGTCGAGGAGCTGCCCCGAGTGCTTGCCCACGTCCATCGTGAACTGGTGGCCGCATGAGCGACGCCAGCGAGCGGATAGTCAACAGCGATTATTTCGCGAACGCCAACGAAGTCCAGCTGTTCGAGCAGGCCTACCGACAACGGCTGCCGGTGATGCTGACCGGCCCGACGGGCTGCGGCAAGACCCGCCTCGTCGAGCACATGGGGGTGTTGCTGCGACGGCCCGTCGTGACGATCAGTTGCCACGACGACCTGACCAGTTCCGACCTCGTCGGACGGTTCATGGTCACCGGCGGCGACGTGGTGTGGACCGACGGGCCGCTCACCAGGGCCGTGAAAGACGGTGCGATCTGCTATCTCGACGAGGTGGTGGAGGCCCGCCACGATTCGCTGGCCATCCTGCACTCGTTGACCGATCACCGCCGCGCGCTGTACCTGGACCGGGCCGGTGAGGTCGTCAGGGCGCCGGACACCTTCATGCTGGTCTGCTCGTACAACCCCGCGTACCGCAGCTCGCTGAAGGAGCTCAAACCGTCGTTCCGTCAACGCTTCGTGACGATTCCGATGAAGTACCTGGCGCCCGGCCGCGAAGCCGAGGTCATCGTCGCCGAAACGGGCGTGGACTCCGCGACCGCGACACGACTCGTGCATTGCGCCACCGCCATCCGCACGGCCGATGAGGCGTTCCACTTCGAACCGCCGTCCACCCGCGTGCTCGTGACCGCGGCGCAGTTGATCGTCGCGGGCGCAACCGAATTGGAGGCCGCCGAGGCCTGCATCCTCGCGCCGCTGTCCACCGACGGTGCCATCACCGACGGCTTGCGTGAAGTCGCCGTGGCCAGCCTGGCCGCAGACGCTGGAAGCACCCCCGGCTAGGAAGGAGCCCGCCCCATGGATCAAAAGGAGCGCAAGCGTAAGAAGGCGCTGATCATCCTGCAGATAGTCATCTACGGCTACCTGTTCGCAATGTTCGCGATCCAGCTCTACATGTCGTTCGCGCGCGGATGGTGGGAGTTGTGAATCTGCCGCTGCTGAACCGTCGTTCCAATGCGCCGGCCGCGCGGGACGGCTCCGTGAGCCTCGAGGAGCACCACGAGGAGTCGCGGCTCGCCCAGCGCCGTGCGGACAAGTGGATGATCGTCGGCGCCGCCCTGATGGGTATGTGGGCGCCCGGGCTGATCGGATTCCCCATCTTCATGCGCGGCGTTTGGCTACAACGTCAGGCCGCGCGCGCAGGCTTGTCGATGCGGCCGATGATCGTCACCCTGATCGGCTACCTCGTGCTGATCGACGGAATGCTCAACAGCCTCGGCTGGGCGCTCGATCTGGTCGCCAACCACACCCTCATCAATCGCGTGCTGATGGTCGGCTGGGGTGCGATGTTCGACGCCGGCTACTTCTGGCACTACAACGAACTGTGGGTCGGGGGCGCGGCCGGACCGGGCGAGAAGTCGATGGTGTTCGGCATGATCCTGACGGTTTTCGCGATGCGCTGCGCCGCCGCGATCGGGTTTCTCCAGATGAAGCGCTGGGGTCATCAGTGGATGATCATCACCTGCTGGATGGGTGTGCTCATCTGGTGTCTGTACGTGTTCAACATGACGATGTACGCCGACGTGCGCTATGCGGGCGTGGTCTTCCCGGTCATCGGATGGTGGCTTTACGACATCTTCTACATCACGCCTTTCTTGGCCATTCCGTATCTCCACACGGTCAACCGCGAAATCTTCACCGACTGAACAGGTTCAAGGAGCCGAGCCATGACATCGCCTTCGCTTACCCCCGACAGCGGCGAGAAGGACAAAGCCGACGACCTACCGCCCGGCACCACGCCGTACTACGCGCGGATGCACCTTTACATCAAGCGGGCCGTGCTCGTCTGCCTGGTCGCGCTGGTGATCGAGGGAGCGTTCACGCTGCCGTTCATGGCGGTCTACTACGGCTATCCCACCCTCAGCCTCACCGAGATCTGCAGCGAGCTGCTCAAGGTCCGCTACTCCGATGACGCGCTGGAATGCAAGGTGCCGTATCCGCCGCTGGGTCCCCCCGAGGGCGCCGAGGGCAAGGACACCGCACAAGACGAGTGGGGCATCCAACCGGTGCCGAAGTACAACAGGATCGGCTGGCGCGAACTGGTCCGCATCCACGAGGAGCGGGAAGCGCGCCAAGCCGCGCAGTCGCAGGGGAATCCGGCCCCGTGAGCCGAAAATCTCCCGAGGAGCACGCGCAGAACTGGGATCAGCGCCACGAGGATTTCAACAACGACGAATTCCTCTACGAGGTCTACGAAGAGATGCGAGGGCAAGCACCGTTCCTGCACACCGACACCCCGTTCCTGACCACGATGCCGGACAGTGCGTGGGTGGCGGTGCGCTACTCGGAGTGCACCCGGATCCTGCAGGACTGGGAGCACTTCTCCAGCAATCTGACGCCGAACGCGACCGAGGCGTTCGGCGGAGATCTGGTGATCACGCTGGACCCGCCCCGGCAGCAGAAGTTCCGCAAGGTGCTCAACCCGTACTTCTCGCCGGCGCGGATGAAGGCGCTACGGCCCCAGATCCGCGACGAGACCGACCGGCTCATCGACGATTTCATCACCACCGGGCGGGGTGACCTCGCCCAGGTCGCATGGCGGCAACCGGGGATCGTGTTCTTCAAGTACGTGCTCGGGATGCCGGTCGAGGATGTGCCGCTGTGCATCGAACTCACCGACACCGCCCTGAACGGCGCCACCGAGGAGGAGCGGGGGCCCGCCTGGGGCGGGCTGTACCAGCACATCCACGACACCGTGACGGCGCGCATGCAGGGACAGCCCCACGACGACATGATCGATGTGCTGCTGGCCGCCGAGATCGACGGGGAGAAGCTCCAGTTCAACGACGTGGTGGCCAACGCGATGCTCCTGGTGCAGGCCGGACTCGAGACGACTGCCAGCGCGATGTCGTGGGCGTTCCACTATCTCGCTACGCACCCCGAGGAACGGGACCGGTTGATCGGCGAGCCGGAACTGCTGCCGCGCGCGGTCGAGGAGTTCGTCCGGTTCGGCGGATCGATCCACGGGATACCGCGCACCGTCGCCAAAGAGGTTGAGCTGGCGGGCCATACGTTCCGTCCCGGCGACTCGGTAATCGTCAACTACGCCTCGGCCAACCGCGACGAGGAGATGTTCGTCGATGCACACCGGTGCATCCTGGACCGCAAGGACAACCGCCATCTGGGGTTCGGCGCCGGTGTGCACCGCTGCCTGGGCTCGAACCTCGCCCGGCTCGAATTGCAGGTGGGCCTGGAACAGGTGCTGGCCCGGATGCCGAGAGTCGCACTGGACCAGGCGAAGCCCTCAGTGTTCCATGGCAATTCGATCACCCGAGGCTTCCGTTCGCTTCCCGCCGTGTTCGACCCGGCCGAAACATCAGCGGCATGACGTATCGCATCGTCCAGTGGACCACCGGCAACGTGGGGATGCGCTCGGTGCGGGCGGTCGCGCGCAATCCCGAGCTCGAACTGGTCGGTTGCTATGCGTGGTCGAAGGACAAGGTCGGTCGCGATGTGGGGGAGTTGTGCGGCATCGACCCGCTGGGCGTGACCGCGACCGACGACGTCGACGCCCTGCTGGCGCTGCGCCCGGATTGTGTCGTCTACAACCCGATGTTCGCCGACGTGGACGAGATGATGCGGATACTGCGCGCCGGGGTGAACATCGTCTCCACATCCGAGTTCATCACCGGCCACTTCTTCGGCGACGACCGTGACCGTATCGTCGAGGCCTGTCGGGAAGGCCAGTCGACCATCTTCGGCAGCGGGATCAACCCCGGTTTCATTCAGCTCTTCGCCATCGTGTCGGCCGGCTTGTCCGAAAGCGTGGACAAGGTGTCGGTCGTGGAGGCCATCGACACCACGATCTACAACTCACCGGACACCGAAAAGCCCATGGGCTTCGGCTATCCCATCGATCATCCGGACCTGAAGTCGATCACCGAGAAGGGTTCGGCCATCTTCCGGGACGGTGTCCTGCTCGTCGCCGACGCGCTCGGTGTCCACCTCGACGAGGTCCGCTGCGACGTCGCATACGCCCAGACCACTGCCGACCTTCACCTGCCCGGCGACTGGGTGATCGAAAGGGGCTGCGTCGCCGGGGTCGACGTCGGCTGGAAGGGGATCGTCGGAGGCAAGGAGGTCATCGAGATCCGCGGCCGGTGGCGCAAAGGCCAGACACTCGACCCCGACTGGGAACTCGACATGGGCTACACGGTGGAGGTTGCGGGCACGCCGACCATCAAGACCACGCTCAGTTTCCTTCCGCCCGAGGGTTTCGTCGGCGAGACCCTGGACGACTACATCATGCTCGGCCTGTCGATCGTCGCGATGCCGGCGGTCACCGCGATCCCGGCCGTCGTGGCGGCGCAACCGGGCATCGCCACCTACACCGATCTGCCGCTACCACTTCCGCGGGGAGTCCTCAATGTCTGAGAAAACCTACCGGGTCATCCAGTGGATGACGGGAGACGTCGGCCAGGTCGGAGTGCGCCATTTCGCGCAGAGTCCGGTCTTCGACCTCGTCGGTGTGCTGGTGCACAGCAAGGACAAGGTCGGCAAGGACGCCGGTGAGATCGCGGGCATCCCGCCCGTCGGGGTGGTCGCGACCGACGACGTCGACTCGATCACCGCCCTCGACGCCGACTGTGTGTTCTACACGCCGATCATCATGGATATCGACACCGTGTGCGGGCTCCTGCGGTCAGGCAAGAACGTCGTCACGACCAGTGGCTTCTTCCATCCCACAGAGGATTTCCGCGACGGTGGCGTAAAGATCCGTGCGGCGTGTCAGGACGGCAAGGCCTCCTTCCACGCCGGCGGCATCCATCCGGGCTACGCGGGCGACATCCTGCCCCTCACTCTCGCCCGCATCGCCAGCAGAATCGACAAGATCGAGGTGTGGGAAGTCGTCAACGTGCTGACCGACGCCCCGATGGACCACATCGACTGGATGGGGTTCGGGAAGGACAAAGAGAAGTTCCTCTCGGAACCCACGATCCTCGGTCTCGGCGTGCCCTTCTTCGCGCAGTCGATGCACATGGTCGCCGATGGACTCGGCGTGACCATCGACGACGTGACCGCCGCAGACGTCCAGGCCGCGGTGGCCACCGAGGACATCCCACACGACCAGGGTGCGATTCCGCGCGGAACCGTTGCCGCACAACACCACACCTGGACCGCCCGATCAGGTGGCGAACCGCTGATCGTGTATCACGCCATCTACCTGACCGGCGAGCCCGACCAGCTCGACCCGGCATGGGACTGGGGAAGGACCCGTTATCGCATCGTCATCGAGGGCGACCCGCCCACCGAACTCACGCTGCAAGGGGTGGTGAGGGCAGATGGAACCATGACGCACCCGGGTTACACCTGGACGGCGATGGGAGCCATCAACGCCATCCCCGACGTCTGCGACGCCCCACCCGGGTGGCTGACCCATCTGGACCTCGGGCTGGTGCAACCACGCGGGCTGGTACGCCGATGAGCGACAACGCATCTCCGCTGCAGTTGCACCACGTCGTGTTCGCGGTGGCGCCACAACGGCGTGAGACGATGGTGGCGTTGTTCACCGATCTCGGCTTCGAATTCGAAGAGGCCGAGCTCACCGAGCTGGGGGTTCGCGTCCATCTCGACTGGAACCGGGGTATCGAGCTGATCAGCCCGGTTCCCGACTCGACGGCTTCGGTCGCGACGTACGTCAACGAGTTCCTGGACCGCCACGGAGACGGCGTGTACACGGTGGTGCTGCGGGTACCGGATGCCTCTGCGGCGGAATCCGTTGCACAGCGCTACGGCTCGACGACGCGTTTCCGTCAAGGGTTCTCGGGCGACGGCTCCTACCTCGAGGAAATCGACCTGTCGGTCGTGGGGCTCCCACTGACGTTTCTGGCCACCAACGTGCCATGACCGAGACGCTGGGTCTGCCGCACGTCCGCTACGAGGACCTGCCGATGGCGCGGGACCGCGGTGCGGGCTGGGCGAAGCTGCGCGACCTCGGCCCGGTGCTGCACGGCGAGGGCTGGTTCTACTTCACCCGTCGCGAGGATGTGCTTGACGCGCTGCGGGATCCGGAGACATTCTCGTCGAGGACCGACTACGACGACATGATCAGCCCGGTACCTCTGGTGCCACTGGGTTTCGACCCTCCCGAGCACACCCGTTACCGCCGCCTCCTACACCACTACTTCAGCCCCCAGACCTTGAGCTCGCTGCTGCCGTCGCTGCAGGCGCAGGTGATCGACATCATCGATGAGATCGCCGCCTGTGCCGAGTGCGAGGTGATGGCTGACCTCGCGATCCCGTATCCGTCGCAGGTGTTCCTCACCCTGTTCGGACTCCCGCTCGAGGACCGCGAACGCCTGATCGCGTGGAAGGACGCGATCATCGCCGTCAGCCTGGCGACCGAACCGTCAAGGGTGGACTTGACCCCGGCGGCCGAGCTTTTCGGCTATCTCACTGAAGCCGTTCGCGCACAGCGGGAATCGCCGCAGGCGGGCATGCTTTCCGACGTCCTCCACGGCGATGACCCGCTGACCGATGCTGAAGCGACGGGCATGTCGCTCGTGTTTGTGTTGGCGGGCCTCGACACCGTCACCGCTTCCATCGGCGCCGCCATGCTGGAGTTGGCCCGTCGCCCGGACCTGCGCCGGCATCTGCGCGAGCAGCCCGACCAGGTTGGCGCGTTCGTCGAGGAGGTGATCCGGCTCGAACCCGCGGCGCCTGTGCTCGGACGCGTGACCACCCGGCCGGTGACGGTCGCGGGGGTCGCGTTGCCCGAGGGATCACAAGTCCGGCTCTGCGTCGGCGCCATCAACCGCGACGGGAGCGATCCACACTCCGGAGACGACCTGGTGATGGACGGTAAGTTGCACAAGCACTGGGGCTTCGGCGGCGGTCCGCACCGATGCTTGGGCGCCCATCTGGCCCGGATGGAGCTGCGGCTCGTCGTGACCGAATGGCTGGCGCGCATACCGGAGTTCGAACTCGCGCGCGGTTACGTACCCGAGATCACGTGGCCGTCGGCGACGTGCTCGCTGCGCGAGCTTCCGCTGCGGATCCGGGTGGAGAACCCACGATGACCGTCGGGACCGCGAAGCCCAGCATCTTCGAGGCCGGGCTGCCCACGCTGTCCTATGACATCACGGCGACGCCGCAGGAGATCTATCCGCAGTTCCGGGCGGCGCTGCGGCAAGCGCCGGTCGCGCTCGGCCCGATCGGGCCCGAGGTGCTGTCCTACGAGATGGCCAGGACCGTCCTGCGCGATCCTCGATTCGGCATCCCCAAGGGCATCCACCTGTCGGCACACGGAATCACCTCAGGTGAGTTGTGGGACAGGGTCACCCACAGCATCCTCAACATGGGCGGGGAGGAACATCGCCGGTTGCGGGGGTTGGTGTCGAAGGCCTTCACACCGCGCGCGATTGCACGCATGGACCCCACCATTCACACGGTCGTCAACGTTCTCATCGACCGCATCGCCGACGACGGTCGCTGCGAATTCGTCGACGACGTCGCCAGGCCGTACCCCATCCCCGTCATCTGCGCGCTGCTGGGAGCGCCAAGGCAGGACTGGCAACGGTTTTCGCGGTGGGCTGAAGACATCTTCAAGATCGTCAGCTTCGACTGCGATCTCGCCGCGGAGGAGCCGGCCGTCCTGGAGGCGTGGGACGAATTCGACGATTACATCGACGAGATGATCGCCCGCCGCCGCGACGATCTCACCGACGACCTGCTCTCCGAGCTCATCCGGGCCGAGGACGACGGTGATCGGCTCGACGCGAGCGAGCTGCGCATGCTGGCCTTCAGCGTGCTCATCGCCGGAACCGACACCACCCGAAGCCAGCTCGCGGCGTCCATGCAGGTGCTGTGCGAGCACCCCGATCAGTGGGAACTGCTGCGCGACGACCCCGGCCTCGCGATGCGTGCCGTCGAAGAGACCATGCGCCACTCACCGTCGATGTGCAGCACGGTCCGCACCGTCGCAGACGACGTCGCGATCGGCGACTACACCTTCCCCGCCGGAACGTTCATCCTCGTCAACACCTATGCCGCCAACCGCGATCCGGCCATCTACGACGACCCGACCCGCTTCGACGTCACCCGAAACGATCCGCCACCGATCCTCACCTTCGGCGGCGGCGCGCACTACTGCCTGGGCGCGAACCTCGCACGCCGTGAACTCTGCGAGGCGCTGATCATCATCGCGCGCCGCATGCCGAATCCACGCCTCGCCGGACCGGCGCCGTGGAAGCCGCTGCTCGGTATGAGCGGGCCGACCAGCCTGCCGCTGGAGTTCGGCTGATGCGGTACCGAATCGACCCCGACGTGCTGCATGACGTCGCGCGGCAGGTGGTCGGGCTGCCCGCCGACGGTGGCGAACTGACCACACACGCGATCCAATTGCTCGCCGACGCCTACCCCGACCTCATCGACGGAACACCGGGACGATGGGTCGCCAGCAGGGCAGGCGGGATTCTCGGCAAGGTCCGGTTCGTGTACTTCAGCCCGCGTGAGTACATCGTCATCTTCGGGTCGCCGACCGGCACACAAGGCTTCTCGGGCCGCTACAAACGGGTGCAGATCCACAAGTTCCTGCTGGCCGGTCGGATCGACTCCTACGACCTCGAATCCGACGACAATACGGCGATGACGCTGCTCCCCGGTGAGCGAACGTGTTTGGAGAGGGGACAGGCGAGAGGCTTGACCATCCATCCCGGATCGTGGCACATCGAGTACGGCCGCGGTGCGGTGGCCACGACTCTGCCGTTCGCGATGGTCGACACCCTCTTCGTCTCACTCGAACTGGAGTCGGTCCGCCGCTCGGCGGTCGAGTTCGCCCGGCTGGTCCGCGGGCGGGCGCGTCCACGTGCCCGGTAGGAAGCAGGCCGAGATCGCGGAGATCACCGAAACGGCAACGAGATAGGCGACGATGGAGCCGCTCGTCTTGGTGGCCGAATACAACGCGGTGGCGATCGTAGGCGCAAACGCCGAACCCACCACTTGCGACAACGTATAGCCGATCGAGACGCCGCTGTAGCGGACATCGGGATCGAACGCCAGGCTGAACAACGAACCGGTGACCCCGGCCGCCGGTGCCATCGCCAAACCGAACACCAGCAACAGCGCGACCCCGAACAGCAGCGCGCTGCCTGTGTTGATCAACGCGAACGCCGGGCCGATAGACAGACCCATCAGGATCACACCCGCGAGGAAGACCGGTTTGCGGCCCAGACGGTCGGACAGCGCACCGAACATCGGATAGGTGGCGACCGCGACCACCGCCGCCACGGCCACCCCGAAAAGTGCCTGCGTCCTGTCGATCCCGGCGACGGTGGTCCCGTACGACACGAGGTAGGCCACGCAGATGTAGGCGAAGACGCCCTGAGACAGATACGCCCCGGCCACCAGCAAGATCTGTTTCCAGTGCCTGCGCAATGCATCCGCGATCGGCATGCGCACCACCTGATCGCGTTGCCGCAGCGCCGCGAAATCCGGACTCTCGGTGACCGACAGCCGGATCACCAGTCCGATGGCGATCAGCACCGCGCTGGCCAGGAACGGGATACGCCATCCCCACGCCAGGAACTGCTCATCCGGGAGCCGGGACACCGCCCAAAAGGCCAGTGTCGCGCATGCTGTCCCTGCGGGAGCGCCCATCTGCGGGAACGCCCCGTAGAGACCTTTGCGGCGGTCGGAAGCATGTTCGACGGCCATCAGTGTCGCCCCGCCCCACTCACCTCCGACGGCGAAACCCTGCGCGAGCCGTAACGCCGTCAGCAGGAGCGGCGCCGCGAGTCCGATGTGAGCGTAGGTCGGCAGCACGCCCATGAGCACCGTCGCGGTCCCCATCACGAGCAGCGAGTAGACGAGCATCTTCTTGCGCCCGACGCGGTCGCCGAAGTGGCCGAACACCACACCGCCGAGGGGCCGCGCGACGAACCCGACGCCAAAGGTGGCGAACGACAACAGCAGTCCGGTCGCCGGAGACACGGCGGGGAAGAACAGCTTCGGGAACACCAGCGCCGCGGCCGTGCCGTAGATGAGGAAGTCGTAGAACTCGACCGTCGTTCCGATGAAGCTGGCCAGCCCCACACGCGTCGGGGAGACCCGCGAAGACACCGTCGACATGCACCGATTGTGTGGCATACGCGATTTCGCTGCAGCCGGTTGCGGCGTTGAGGTGTGCGCTATGTGTGCACGGTGGCGCGCAACGGCCGGCGGGCGGTCTCCCGCATGGTCAGAAGCGTCGCGATGCTGACCGCGGCCGCGGCGATCACGTAGTAAGCCGGTGCGATCTGGTTTCCGGTGCGGTCGACGAGCCACGTCGCGACATACGGCGCGGTACCGCCGAATACGGCGACGGACACGTTGTAGCCGATGGAATAGCCACTGGAACGCACCCTGGTGGCGAACAACTCTGCGCCGGCGGCCAGCGACGCCGACACGAATACCGACTCGATGGCCGCCAAGGAGGCGTGGGCGGCGACCGCGGCGGCAAGCGAGCCCGAATTCAGCAGCAGGAACAGGGGATAGGCGAAGACCGCGAAACCGATCGCGCCGGAGAACAGCAGCGGCTTACGCCCGATCCGGTCGGACAGCGCGCCCAGCGGTGGGATCAGGATCATCGCCACCACGCTGGCGACCGCGATCGAGACGAAGGCGTCGACCTTGGTGAATTCGAGTGTCTCGGTGAAATACGTTGGCAGATAGGTGAAGACGATGTAAAACCCGACGTTGTGTATCACGACCAGGCCGGCGATCTGCAGGATGGGCCGCCACGACGTGCGCAGCGCCTCGCGCAGCGGTGACGTTGCCACCTCACCCTTCTCGCGCAGGTCTTCGAACTCCGGTGTATCGCGCAACTGCAGCCGGATGTACAGCCCGACGACCCCGAGAACACCGGCGATCAGGAAGGGGATTCGCCACCCGAAGGAGTCCATCGACGGTTCGGACAGCACGGCCTCGAGTCCGGTGACGGTCAACGCCCCCAACAGGAAACCGGCGACAACCGACCACACCAGGAACGAGACGATGAAACCGCGATGCTTGTCGGTGGCGTATTCGGCGAGGAAGCAAGCGCCGCTGCCGTACTCACCTCCGGCCGAGAAACCCTGCAGGCAGCGCAGAAACAGCAACAGCAGCGGCGCCGCCACGCCGATCGATTCGTAGCTCGGAACCAGGCCGATGGCCAGCGTCGACGCCGACATCAGCAGGATCACCAGCGCGAGCACCCGTTGACGGCCGATCCGGTCACCAAGCGGCCCGAAAAAGAAGCCACCCAACGGCCGCATGAAGAATGCGGCGGCGAAGACCGCGAAAGTGCTCAGCAGCGCCGCGGTCTCGTCGCCGGAGGGGAAGAACTTCTCCGCGATGTACGTGGCCAGGAGCCCGTAGATGGCGAAGTCGAACCACTCCACGGCGTTGCCGACCGACGCGCCGGCAACGGCCTTGCGAAGGGCGTCGGAGTCCGCGGTGCGCACAGCCATGCCGCTGTATTCCCCGACGATCCGCGTCTCTAACCAGCGTCTGTGGTCGGTACCCACAGCTGCGTAGGTGCGGACCGACCGCGCAAGGTCTCCGAGCCCTGCGCCTCCCAGCACCGTCGCTCCGGCTCGCCGGCGCGTTCGAGCACGGCGCCGGAGCACAACACGCGTCCGCTGAACTCCTTGGCGCGGTCGGCCAGCCGCGCCGCTTCGTTGACCGCGTCACCGACGACGGTGTACTCATACCGGTTTTCGGCACCGATGTTGCCCGCGAACACCGGCCCGGCCGACACCCCGATGCCGAAGTCGAGATGCAGGCGCTGCAAATCGGTGACGAGGACCCGCGCGGTCACCAGCGCCGCCGACGCCGGGTCGTCGACGCGCAGCGGGGCGCCGAACACCGCCAACGCCGCGTCGCCCTGGAACTTGTTGATCAGGCCGTGCCGCCGGTCGACGGCCGCGACGACAATACGGAAGAAGTCGTTGAGGAGTTCGGCGACCTCGCCCGGCTCGTGGGTGGCCGCCAACCTCGTCGACCCGACCAGATCGATGAACAGCACCGCGACGTCTCGCTCGTCACCCGACAGTGACTCGTTCTCCTCGACCGCCCGTCGGACCACGTCCTCGCCGACGTGGCGACCGAACAGGTCGCGCAGCCGGTCGCGCTCACGCAGCCCCGCCACCATGCTGTTGAAACCCCGTTGCAGACGGCCGATCTCGGACCACTCGTAGACCTCGACGGACCGGTCGATGTGGCCGCGTTCCACTTCGGCCATCGCCTGCACGACTTCGCCGACGGGGTCGGAGATCGACATGGAGGTCAGGATCAGCGAACGCAGGCCGAGCACGACCGCGACGAGCGCGAGCACGATCAGCGCCAACTCGATTGCGGCGCTCTCCTCGATCAGCCAACCGTTGTTGCGCATGATCAACAGGGCGGCGATGGCCACGCCCGGCAGCGCCGTACACACCGTCCACATCAGCAGCAGCCGCGCCCGGACCCCCGGCGCGGTCAACCGCGGTGTGGTGGAATCCGGTGCCACACTGGCCAATACGGGCCGCAGCGTCCGCAGGGTGAACAGGAACCCGGTGCAGACCGTGGCGATCGCCCCGAAGAGCATGGCCGACCCGATCACGGCCAGCGCCTCGGATCCGGCGTCGAGGTTCAGCGGTACCAACACCGCGGCCGTCAGGATCCAGGGTGCCAGGGTGGCCGCGGACTGGCGGCGCATGATCATCAGCGTCGAGCGCCGTTCGGCGGCGGTGGGTTCGCGTCCTGCGCGCAGGTGACGCAGCGGGTCCAGCAGAATGTACGCGGCGCTGAGGCCAACTGTCGCGGTACCGACCGCGAGCAGTGCCGCCGCGGTGAGCCCATTCGCGAGCGCGACGACGCTACGCCCGGCGAGCAGTCCGACGATCACGATGACTTCGACGGCCGTCAGCAGGTAGGCCGACGCGAGGCCGGCCACATAACGGGTGAGCAGGCGGCGGGGGCTCACCCGTGGAAGGTATCAGTCGCTGGCGGGAAGAGGCTTGGCTTCCTTGAGGGACAGCGGGGTGGTGCCCACGCTCAGCGTTCCCGCGCCGGCCTTCGTCACCAGGACTTCGGCGCCGTTCTCGTCGACGTAGCGCTTGCCCATCGCGTTGCCGCCGGAGAACTCCGGGTCGAGCTGGGCGTCGGCGGACTTCTCGGCATCCAGAGGCACCATCGCAACGCCGCCCGCGCGCAGATCGTCGAGGCTCTCCGCGCTGCGCACGACGATGACCTGGGTGTCGCACACCTGGCTCTGCAGCCGCGTGCCGTTCTTGATCATGCTGGGCTCCTTGCTATTTGGTAGCTGTCAACTCGGCGATCAGTTCTCGACGCAACACCTTGCCGGTCGCGTTCGTCGGCAACTCGTCGCGGAACACGACACGGTCGGGTGTCCGTGACCCGCGCAACTGGCGTCGCACGTGCTCGCGCAGCTCGTCGGCGTCCGGGGTGGCCGGGCCGTCGGGAGTGTCGGCGGGTACGACGACCGCGACGATGATTTGACCCCATTCGGGGTCCTCCGGCCCCACCACGGCGCAATCACGCACCGCCGGATGTTCGACGAGGACGTCCTCGATCTCGGCCGGTGCGATGTTCTCCCCGCCGCGGATGATCGTGTCGTCGGAGCGCCCGCCGATGAACAGGTAGCCGTCCTCGTCGAGCATCGCGATGTCCTTGGTGGGGAACCATCCGTCGGCGTCGAGCACCGAGCCGATCTCGGCGTAGCGGCCGGACACCTGATCGCCGCGGACGAACAGTTCTCCGGTTTCGCCGGGGCCGAGAACCTCGCCGTCGGCGTCGCGGATCTGAACCTCGATCCCGGGCACCGGCTGGCCGACCGAGCCCAGCCTGCGCAGGACCGCATCTTCGGAGGAGGCAAGTGCCTCGCGGTGGTCGTCGGGACCGAGCACGGCGATGGTCGAGCTGGTTTCGGTCAGGCCGTAGGCGTTGACGAAGCCGACCGTCGGCAGCAGCGAAAGCGCCTTGCGCACCAACGGAAGTGGCACCTTCGATCCGCCGTAGGCCAGGCTGCGCAGCGTGGGCAACGACGCGTTCTCCGTCTCCAGTGCCGTGACGATGCGGTCCAGCATCGTGGGTACGACGGTCGCGGACGTCACGCCCTCGTCGCGCACCAACCGGATCCATTCGCCGGCGTCGAACTGCGGCAGGTACACCATCTTTCGGCCGGCGTAGAGATTCGACAGCGCCGCGCTGACGCCCGCGATGTGATACGGCGGGACGCAGATCAGCGCGGCGTCACCGGGCTCCGCGGAATCGAACTCGACCGTGCCGGTGATATAGCTGGTGAGGTTGTTGTGGGTCAGCTCAACGGCTTTCGGGCGCGATGTCGTGCCCGAGGTGAACAGCACGACGCCAACGTCCTCGGGGTCGGGGAACTCCGCGGCGGGTTCGGCGGTGCGCGCGGCGTCGAGGAACTCGTCGGAACCGATGACCTTCTTGCCCGCACCCGTCACCATCTCGAGGTATTCGGCGTCGGCGACGACGAGAGGCTGGGGGAGGCGGTCGATGAGCTCGCGGAGCCCGTCGGCGCTGAGCCGGTAGTTCAGCGGCGTCACCGGTACCCCGGCCCGCGCCGACGAGAACAACAGCAGCGGCAGCATCGCGCCGCCCATGCCGACGTATGCGACGTGCGATACGCCCGAGGCGGCGATGACACCGGCCCCGCCGTCGGCCAACTCACTCAACTCGGCTGTGGTCAGCCGCAATTCGCCCGACACCACGGCGGTGCGGTCCGGATTGCTCGAGGCCATCTCGAGCAGCAGTGAGATGCTCATGACTTGTCGACGAAGATATCAAGGATGGGGTCGTCCCCACCGCCGTAGCGCGACAGGTCCGTCACGCCGGACTCGGCGAGCAGTTCAGAGTCGATGAAGCACTTGCCGTTCACGTCGGCCGGGGGACGCGATAGGATCAGCGCGGCGGCGTCACCCATGATCTGGGGGTCACGGGACCGCTCCAGCATCTCCTTGAAGCCGGGCGCATTGGCGACCGCCGAGGTCGCGATATAGGTCTCGGGCCACAGGCAGCTGAAGCCGATGCCGGCGTCGGCGTATTCGGCGGCCCACCCCAGCGAGAGCAGCGTCATCCCGTACTTGGACAGCGTGTAGGAGGGGTGGGCGCCCAGCCAGTGCGGGCTCATGTTCAGCGGCGGCGCCAACGTGATCACGTGCGCGCCCGCCGCGTCGGTGCCCTCCGTGCGCGCGGCGGACTTGCGCAGGTACGGCAGCGCGGCCTTGGTGAGCAGGAACGTGCCGCGCACATTGATGTCCATCATCAGGTCGAACTTCTTGGCCGCAAGCTGTTCGGTGGGCTCGGTGGCGATGGCGCTGGCGTTGTTGACCACGACGTCCACGCCGCCGAAATGTTCGACGGCCGCGTCGACCGCGCGCTGCACGTCCTCTTCTTTGCGGACGTCGCCGACCACCGCCACGCCCCTGCCGCCCGCGGCCTCGACCTCCGCGACGGCGGTGTGCACGGTGCCGGGGAGCTTCGGGTGCGGTTCGGCCGTCTTGGCCAGCAGCACGACGTTGGCGCCACGCCTGGCCGCGGCCAGGGCGATCGCGAGACCGATGCCGCGACTGCCGCCGGAGACGACGAGTGTGCGGTCAGTGAAGGCGGACATGGACCTCCTTTGGCTGCGACCCGAGTCGCCCCACGATGCTAGCGGACCCCGAACGCGATCGGTATTGGCGTTCTCATTTTACGCAAGTGCCATATTCGCTGTGTACCGGGTCTTCGCAGGCTTTCCGCGGCCGGCGACGCCCCTTCCTCGGTGCGCGTTTCCGGCGTGCGGTATTGGCATTCTCATTTTTTGCAAGTACGTTATCCGTGATGAGCGAGCCAGTACAGACCCCGTCGGGGCTCCCGCTCGAGCCGGTCTATGGGCCGACGGACAGGGTGACGGAGCCGCCTCCGCCCGGCACCTATCCGTTCACGCGCGGAAACTTCGCGACGGGATACCGCGGCAAGACGTGGACGTTCCGGCAGTACTCCGGGTTCGGCACCCCCGAGGAGTCCAATCGCCGTTACCGCTACCTGCTCGACCAGGGCGGTACCGGGCTCTCGGTGGCGCTGGACCTGCCCACGCAGTGCGGCTACGACTCCGACGACCCCGAGTACGGCGAGGAGGTGGGCCGCGTCGGTGTCGCGGTCGACACGCTCGCCGACGCGGAGATCCTCTTCGACGGCATCCCGCTGGACAAGATCAGCACCAGCTTCACGATCAACGGCACCGCCGCGATCCTGCTGGCCTTCTACGTCGCCGCGGCGGAGAAGAAGGGTGTGCCGAGGGCCAAGCTCACCGGCACCATCCAGAACGACATCCTCAAGGAGTACGCGTCGCGCGGGACCTGGATCTGGCCGCCCGAGCCCTCGCTGCGCCTGATCGCCGACACCATCGAGTTCTGCGCGGCCGAGGTGCCGAAGTTCAACGCGATCTCCGTCGCCGGTGCGCACTTCCGCGACGCCGGGGCGAACGCGATCCAGGAGATGGCGTTCACCCTCGCCGACGGCGTCACCTACTGCGACACCGTCGTCGAACGCGGTCGCATGACCATCGACCAGTTCGCGCCGCAGATCTCGTTCTTCTTCTACACCCACGGTGACTTCTTCGAGGAGATCGCCAAGTACCGCGCCGGACGGCGGCGCTGGGCGACGATCGTGCGCGAGCGCTACGGGGCGACGTCGGACAAGGCGTCGATGTTCCGATTCGGCTGTGTGGCCGGCGGCGCATCGCTGTTCGCTCCGCAGGCCCAGAACAACCTCGTCCGGGTTGCCTACGAGGCGATGGCCGCGGTGCTCGGCGGCGTGCAGTCGATGTTCACCGCGGCGTGGGACGAACCGTTCGCTCTGCCCAGCGAGGAATCGGCGACGCTGGCGTTGCGCACGCAGCAGATCCTCGCCTACGAGACCGGCGTGACCAAGGTCGCCGATCCGCTCGGTGGCTCGTATTTCGTCGAGGCGCTCACCGACGCGACGGAGGAGAAGATCATCGAGATCATGCACGATCTCGAGACCCACGGTGGGATGGTGCGCGCCATCGAGGACGGCTACCTGCAGGGCCTGATCGCCGACGAGGCGTTCAAGATTCACCAGGAGATCGAATCGGGTGAGCGACCGGTCGTCGGGGTCAACAAGTTCGTCTCCGACGAGCCACCGCCGGAGATCGCGACCTACGAGCTCGACGCCGAGGGCCGCGATCTGCAACTCAAACGGCTCTCGAAGGTGAAGGCCGAGCGTGACGCCACCGCGGTCTCCGAATCGCTGGCGGCCCTGGCGCGCGCGGCGGAAGGTGATGACAACCTGATGCACAAGCTGATCGATTGCGCGAACGCCTACTGCACTGTGGGAGAGATGGTTTCGACGCTCAAGTCGGTGTGGGGCGAGTTCCAGCAGCCGGTGGTGTTCTGATGGCGGACGCTTCTGCCGCCGGCCCGGTGCGGGTGCTTGTGGCCAAACCCGGCCTCGACGGACACGACCGCGGCGCCAAGATCGTCGCGCGGACCCTGCGCGATGCCGGTTTCGAGGTGATCTACACCGGGATCCGCCAGCGTATCGAGGACATCGTGTCGATCGCCCTGCAGGAAGACGTTGCGCTGGTGGGTCTTTCGATCCTGTCTGGTGCGCATGTGGCGCTGACGACGCGCACGGTCGAGGCCTTGCGTGCGGCCGACGCGGGTGACATCGCCGTCGTCGTCGGCGGCACAATTCCGCAGGGCGATGTGCCCAAGCTGCTGTCCGCCGGTGCGGCCGCGGTGTTCCCGACGGGCACTCCGCTCGACACGTTGGTCGACGAGGTACGCAAGCTGACAATGACCGGACAATGACTCACTCGCCGAACGTGCGCTCAGCGCGGATATTCGCTCGATTTTTCGCCCTGACCGCACGCTCGGCGCCGAACTCTCGGAGGAAGAACTGACATGCGCCTTGGCGTGATGATCGGGGCCGAACGCGGCGACATGGCGCGCAAGGTCAACAAGCTGGTCTCCGATATCGAGTGGGCCGAATCCGCTGGGATGGACACCGCGTGGATGCCGCAGGTGCCCAACGACTTCGACTGCCTGACCATGGTCGCCCTGATGGCCGCGCACACGTCTCGGATCGAGCTCGGCACGGCGGTGGTTCCGCTGCAGGCGCAGCACCCGATCGCGCTGGCGCGCCAGGCTCTTTCGGTGCACGCGATGGCCGGCGGGCGGCTCGCGCTCGGCGTCGGGCCGTCGCACCACTGGATCGTCCGCGACATGCTCGGCATTCCCTACGAGAAGCCCGCGGCCTACACCCGCCACTACCTCGAGGTGCTCAACGCCGCGCTGTCCGGTCCCGGCGACGTCGATGTCGAGAACGACACCTTCACGGTGCACAACCCCACCGTGCTCGGTGCGGAGCGCCCGCTGCCGGTGCTGGTGGCCGCGCTGGGCCCGGTGATGCTGCAGATCGCGGGGGAGCGAGCCGACGGCACCGTGCTGTGGATGGCCGACGAGAAGGCGATCGGCGAGCACATCGCCCCGAAGATCAACAAGGCGGCCGCCGGAGCGGGCAGGCCCGCACCGCGCATCGTCGCCGGAATTCCGGTGTGCCTGTGCGCGAATTCGGAGATCGAGACCGCCAAGGAGCGGGCGAACCGCATCCTCGCCGAAGCCGAGACGTCACCGAACTATCAGCGGCTGCTGGACCGCGGCGATGCGCGCGATGTCGGCGACCTGTGCGCCGCCGGCGACGAAGAGGCGATCCTGGCCCGGTTCCAGCGGTTCGCCGACGCGGGAGTGACCGACCTGTCCGTTCGTCTGCTGCCGATCGGCGAGAATCGCGACGAGCTGATCGCTTCGAAATACCGCACGCGCGAGGTCATCGCGGAGTTGGCCAAGGCGGTGCGGTGAGCGCTGGCGCACCGCTGGGTTCAATTAGCGGCCCGCCGCTGGGTTCAACTAGCGGCCCGCCGCTGGCCGGCATCCGGATCATCGAGGTCGGTGTCATGCTGGCCGGTCCGTACGCCACCATGCTGCTGGCCGACCTGGGCGCGGAGGTCATCAAGGTCGAGCCGCCGGGTGGGGAGATCTCACGTCAGGTCGGCGACAGCTACTTCGCCAGTCTCAACCGCAACAAGAAGAGCGTCGTCCTCGACCTGCAGTCCGAGAACGGCCGCGTGCGTCTCGGGGAGCTCGTCGCGGATTCCCATGCGCTGCTGGTGAACATGAAGCCGTCGGCGATCAAGAAGCTCGGCCTCACGTACGACTCGCTCCGGCGGTTCAACGAACGCATCGTCTGTGTGGCGATGACGGGTTTCGGGCTCGAGGGTGGCGACGACCCCGCGTTCGACTACGTCATCCAGGCGGCCACCGGGGTGGCGGCCATGACGGGACATCCCGATGAGCCGCCGACCCTGCCGGGGTACTCGTCGGCCGACAACTCAACCGGTCTGGCAGCGGCGCTCGGGTTGCTGGCACAGATCGTGTCGGGCCGCGGTGGTCAGGTCGACGTGTCCCTGCGCGACGTGATGTTCTCGCAGCTGAACTACCGCGCCTCGGCCTATCTCAACGACGGTGCGGTGCCGTTACGGTATCCGTTCGGCGCCCACTCGTATTACGTTCCGGCGCAGCTGTTCGCGACGGCGGAGGGATATCTGGCGCTGTTCATCACCCACGACGGGTTCTGGCGGGCGTTCTCGGCCGAGGCGGGCATTCAGGGCTTCCCGACGATGGCCGAACGCGCGGCCAAGCGCGACGAGGTGCTGGAGCTGGTGGCCGCCGCGCTGGCCACCGACACCGCCGCGGGTTGGGAAGCACGGTTGCGGCCGTTGGGCATTCCGGTCGCCGCGGTGCGCACGCTGCCCGAGGCGCTGGAGCAGACGCCCGAGGTGATCGTGACCGCGGGCGATTTCCGCTTGGTGCGCAGCCCGATTCAGATCGCCGGCTATGAACCCGAGTATCGACCGGCGCCCCGCGTCGACGAGCACGGCGACATCGCTGCTCAGTCGTCGTAGGTCACGCAGATCGTGTCGGTATCCGGGATCGCTTGGCAGGTGAGGATGTACCCCTCCTCGACCTCGTCCTCGTCGAGCGCGTCGTTGACCCGCATCGTGGCGCGGCCCTCGGTCAGCTTGCCCATGCAGGTGCCGCAGTTGCCCGCTTCGCACGAGAAGGGCGGGGACAACCCGGCCCGCCTGGCGCTCTCCAGGAGCGTCTCGTCGCCGACCCGCGGCACTGACACCTTCTTGCGGTCGAGCACGATCGTCACCTGTCCGCCTTGTGCTGGCTGGTCAGGCATCGGATCCGCCGTCATCAACAACTCTCCTGGCATATCGGTTCTAACTGAGCGAGAATATCATTCTCGTTAAATGATACGCTATTCTCAAAGCGAAATCCGGCCCGGCGAACACTAGTGAGGACAGGGTGTGAGTGAGGCGATCGCGCTCGCCTTCGAGCAGCGTGAATACACGCTGGCGCAGCTCGACGCGTTGAGCGCGGGGATGGCCACCACCCTGGAAGGGCGCGGAGTGCACGCCGGCGACAGGGTCGCACTGATGTCGTCGAACCGTCCCGAGTTCGTCGTCGCGCTGCGTGCCGTCTGGCGGTTGGGCGCTTCGGCGGTTCTACTCAGCCCGGCGTGGCGGCGCACCGAGATCGAACACGCGCTGACGCTGACTCGGCCGGTGCACGCGGTCGGAGACCACCCGCTGCTCGCCGAGCTCATGCCGATGCTCTCGCTCGACGATCCGATCGTCGCGGGTGACCGGGAATTCGGCGCACCCGATCCACAGTCCGACGCGTTGTTCGTGTTCAGTTCGGGCACCACCGGTATGCCCAAGGCCGTGCGTCATACTCACGCGGCGTTCGACATCGCGGTTCGGCACTGGCGCGATGCTCTGCAGCTGTCGTCGTCGGACCGCATCCAGATCATGACGCCGCCCTCGCACATATTGGGTCTGCTCAACATCGTGATGGCGCTCGAGACGGGAACGTGGATCCGGCTGCATCGGCGTTTCGACATCGACGCAATGCTGCGGCACATCGAAAGCGACCGGATCACCGTCGAGATGGCTGTGGCGCCAATCGCTTTGGCGCTGGCGGCACACCCGGATCTGGAGTCCCACGACCTGTCGTCGCTGCGCTACATCATGTGGTGCGCGACGCCGGTGACCCAGAGCGTCGCGGAGGCCGTGACGGCCAGGACCGGGGTGAAGTGGGCGACCGCATACGGCGCCAGCGAGCTGCCGGTCATCTCGTGTAATGACATCGACGGGCGGCACCTGGACACCGTGGGCCGCCCGGTGCCCGGTGTGCGGGTGCGGGTGGTGTCACTGGACGGCGGTGCGGTCCTGGAGACGGGGCAGGCCGGCGAGATCGAGGTGCAGTCGGATTCGGTGATGGCGGGTTACCTGCCGGAGTCGGCGACGGCGTCGGCCTTCGACAACGGGTGGTACCGAACGGGCGACGTCGGCTACCTGGACGACGACGGCTGGCTGCGGATCACCGACCGGTCGAAGGAGATGATCAAGGTGCGCGGGTTCCAGGTCGCGCCCGCCGAGGTGGAGGCGTTGCTGCACGGGCATCCCGCGGTTGATGACTGCGCGGTGTTCGGTGTACCCGATGCCGTCAACGGCGAAGCGATCGTCGCCGCGGTGAAGATGAATACCGCTGTGCCGGAAGACGAATTGACAACGTGGGTGGGGGAGCAACTTGCGTCGTACAAGCGGCCCAGCCGTGTGGTCGTCGTGCCCGAGATTCCACGGCTGCCGTCGGGGAAGGTTCTGCGTCGAGTGTTGAAGGAGCGTCTGTGGACGTCCGTCTGACAAGTGAACAACAACAGCTGCGGGCCGCCGCGGCGAGCCTGGCCGAAGATCTCGGACCCGGCTCGGTGGCCGATCTCGAGGATGCGAACCGGCTCGCCCGACTGGAGAAGGCGGTGGACGCCACCGGCTTTCGCACACTGCGCTCGGACGGCGCCTCGGGTGTCGAGGTGGCGATTGTGGCCGAGGAGTTCGCCCGTGGCCTGATCGACGTGCCGTTCATCGGGCCGGTGCTCGCCGACGACCTGCGGGTGCGCAGCGGACGGGAACCGGGCGCCGCCGAGCCGACGCAGTCGGTCGACCTGACGAACAGCCTTGCCGGAGTAGTTGAATCGCCCGCCGAACTCGACGGACTGTCGGATGAGGATGCGGGTCGGTGGCGGGCCCTGGCGCTGACGGTCACGTGCGCCGATCTCGTCGGGGCGGCCAGGGGTGCGCAGGATCTGGCCGTCGAGTACGCCAAGGTGCGTGAGCAGTACGGCGCGACGATCGGGTCGTATCAGGCGGTCGGCCATCTGCTCGCCGAAAGCCTTGCCTTGATCGAGGGTTCGGTCAGCGTGTCGCGGCATGCCGCGTGGGCGGTCGACGAGTTGCCGGCGGCCGAGGCGATCGAGGCGGCCCGGGTGGCCAAGATCTACTGTGCGCGCGCGGCTTTGACCGTCTGCGAGACCTCGATTCAGGTGCACGGCGGCATCGGCAACACCTGGGAGTGCCTGGCCCACGTCTACCTGCGCCGGGTGCTGGCCGCCACCGAGACATGGCCCGTGAAGTTGGAGGAGTTGTCCATTGGACTTTCGTGACTCGCCGGAGGAAGCCGCGTTCCGCGAGCGGTTGCGCGGTTGGCTGACCGAGCAGAAGGGGAAGTTCCCCACGTCGGGCGACGAGTACTGGGCCGCGCAGGGCGCATGGCATCAGGCGCTCTACGAAGCCGGGTTCTTCGGCACGTCGTGGCCGAAAGAGTATGGCGGACAGGATCTGCCGCCCGTTTATGACGTGATCGTCGACGAAGAGATCGCCAAGGTGGGGGCGCCGGCGCGGCCGAGCCTGGGGTACCTGGTGGTCGGGCTGTCGCACCACGGCAGCGAAGAGCTCCGGCAGCGGTTCCTGCCCGGAATGATCAACGGCACCGAGCGGTGGTGCCAGGGCTTCTCCGAACCCGGTGCGGGTTCCGATCTGGCGTCGCTGACCACGACGGCGACCCGGTGCGGTGACGACCCCGACACCTACGTCATCCATGGCCACAAGATCTGGACCAGCTATTCGGATGTGGCCGACTGGTGTCTGCTGTTGGCCCGCACCGACAAGGATGTGCCGAAGCACAAAGGCATCTCGGCCTTCATCGTGCCGATGCACCAGCCGGGGATCGAACAGCGGCCGCTGAAGATGATCAGCGGCGTCACCAAGGAGTTCGGCCAGGTGCTGTTCGACGGGGCCCGGGTGCCCGCCGAGAACATGGTCGGTGCGCCGGGTGAGGGCTGGAAGCTGGCGATGACCGTCGTCAGCCACGAGCGGGAGCCATCGACGCTGGGCTTCTCGGCACGCTACGGAAAGCTGGTGCGGCAGTTGGCCTCCCGGGTGGACGGTTCGGCTCCCGAGGAGCTGGCCTGGGCGTGGGTGCAGACCGAGATGCTGAGGCTGCACGTGCGCAGGAGGCTCTCTGAACAGCTTGACGGGTTGACCCACGGGCCGCAGGGGTCGCTGGACAAACTGTTGATGACGTGGGTCGAGCAGTCCGTGGGACACGCCGCGTTGGCCACTGTCGGCACGAGCGATCCCGAACTGTTCGGCGCCTACATGTACAGCCGCGCGCAGAGCGTGATGGGCGGTACGTCGCAGATTCAGAAGAACATCATCGCTTCGCGCATTCTCGGATTAGGAGTTTGAGTTGTACGACCTACCCCCGGAGATCGACGTCCAGGCCGACGGTGCGCTGCGCATCATCACGCTGAACCGGCCGGAGTCGCTGAACTCGGTCAACGACGACCTGCACTGTGGACTCGCCTGGTTGTGGCCGCGGCTCGCGGAGGACCGCGAGGCCCGTGCGGCGGTGATCACCGGTGCGGGAAGGGCTTTTTCGGCCGGCGGCGACTTCGGTTATCTCGAGGAATTGCGCCAGGACGCCGACTTGCGCGCCAAGACGATCCTGCACGGTCGCGAGATCGTGCTGGGCATGGCGCGCTGCCGGATCCCGGTGGTGGCGGCGGTCAACGGTCCCGCGATGGGGCTGGGCTGCAGCCTGGTGGCGTTGTCGGACATCGTCTACATCAAAGAGGATGCCTACCTGGCCGATCCGCACGTTCAGGTCGGCCTGGTCGCCGCCGACGGCGGACCCTTGGTGTGGCCGCTGGAGATGAGCCTGCTGCACGCCAAGGAGTACGCCCTGACGGGCGCACGGATCTCGGCGCAGCGCGCCGCCGAACTAGGGTTGGCGAATCATGTCGTCGAAGACCCGCTGAGCGAGGCGATCGCCTGCGCGAAGAAGATCATGGAGCTGCCGCGTCAAGCCGTCGAAAGCACGAAGCGGCTGTTGAACATTCACCTCGAGCGGTCGGTCTTGGCGGTGCTCGACTACGCGAATACCGCCGAAGAGCAGTCGTTCAAGACCGACGACTTCCGCGAGATCGTCACCCGCCTCAACGCGAAGAAGAAGTAGCACACCCCCCTGGGCGCGAGCGTGCGTGTCTGCATACGACACGCCGGTCATGCGCGGCATTATGAGCACGCTCGCGGCGCGCGAGCGTGCGCAAGATGTTGCCACGGGGACGCCCTGCGCAGCACCGGCACGGCGGGTATATGCAAACGCGCACCGTCGCGGCGGCGCGACGGTGCGCGAATTGCTGCAGAGCTGCGGGGTGTCGTGTGCAGACACGCACGCTCGCGGATAAAGGAGAAGTGGTTACTTGGGCGGGAAGCGCAGCGCTCCGTCGAGTCGGATGATTTCGCCGTTGAGATAGTCGTTTTCGACGATGCTCTGCGCCAACTGCGCGTACTCCGTCGACCGGCCCATCCGCTTCGGGAACGGCACCTGCGGACCCCAGTACTGCTCGAGTTGGTCGGCGGCCTGCCCGTACGCGGGGGTGTTGATGGTGCCCGGCGCGATGGTGACCACCCGGATTCCCAGCGGCGAGAGGTCGCGCGCGGCATTGAGAGTCATGCCGATCACGCCGCCCTTGGCCGCGGCGTACGGCAGCTGACCGATCTGGCCCTCATAGCCGGCGATGGACGCGGTGTTGATGATGACGCCGCGAGCGCCCTCGTCGAGCGGTTCGGACTTCGCGATCTCCGCGGCCGCCAACCGCATCACGTTGAAGACCGCGGTGAGGTAGAACTCGATCGTCGTCTTGAACCCGTCGAGGGCCAGCGGTGAGCCGTCCTTGCCGATGAGCCGGCCGCCGCTCGCCGGGCCCCCGTGCGTGTCGACCGAAATGCGCAGGGGAGCCAGCGAAGAGGCCTCCGCGATCGCCGCGTTGACGGACTCCTCCGACGTCGCATCGGTGCGGACATAACGCACGCCGAGCTCGCTTTCCAGCTTCTTGCCCTTGTCGTCGGCCATGTCCGCGACGACGACCTTGGCCCCGGCGCCGTGCAGACGCCGAACCGTCGCCTCGCCCAGGCCACCGGCCCCGCCGACCACGATTGCCGAACTACCCGCAATTTGCATGTGGTTCCCCTTCTTGCAACTGGCACTCTCGGCTTGAGAGAATAGCATTCTCATACCGTCGAGACGGAGTTACCCATGCCTGAAGCCGCTATCGTCACCGCCCTGCGCACCCCCATCGGCACCGCAATGAAGGGCACCCTGCGCGACACCGACGCCTATCAGCTGGCCGAGCACGTCGTCGGCGCGGCGGCAGGTGAGATCGACGGGCTGACGGTCGACGACGTCATCCTCGGCGAGGGGCTTTACGGCGGCGGCGTGATCGCCCGCCACGCCGCGATCACCGCGGGCCTCACCTCGGTGCCCGGGCTGTCGAACAACCGGCACTGCGCGGCAGGACAGGCCGCGGTGCAGAGCGCCGCCGCGAGCATCCGCGCCGGCATGGACCAGGTGGTGATCGCCGGCGGCGTGAATTCCGCCTCGACCACACCGCGCTTCACCCGCCGCGCCAGCAGCGCGAAGGACGCCGCGATGCTCGACTGGTTTCCGCCCACGCACCCCGACCGCGCCGACGCGCCGAACATGGACATGTCGATCACCGTCGGCTGGAACGCTGCAGTCCGCGCGGGCATCAGCCGCGAGGAGATGGACGAGTGGGCGCTCGGCTCGCACCGCAAGGCGATCCAGGCGATCGACGAGGGCCGCTTCAAGGACGAGATCGTCGGCATCGAGACGCCGTACGGAATGTTCGACACCGACGAGCATCCGCGCCGCGACACCAGCATCGAGAAGCTCGCCGCGCTCAAACCGCTGCATCCCGAGATCGAGGGCTTCTCCATCACCGCGGGCAACGCGTGCGGCGCCAACGACGGTGCCGCGGTGCTGACGCTGGCCAGCGACCGGATCGGACTGCCCTCGCTGGGCACCGTCAAGGCGTGGGCGTCGGTCGGCGTCGATCCCGCCTTCACCGGGTTGGCGCCCGTCGAGGCGATCCCGAAAGCGCTCAAACGCGCGGGCATTTCGATCGCCGACGTCGACCTGTTCGAGATCAACGAGGCGTTCGCGGCGATGTGCGTGGCGACTGTCAAACTGCTCGACATCGATCCCGACCGCGTCAACGTCAGCGGAAGCGGTTGCTCGCTCGGTCACCCGGTCGCGGCCACCGGCGCGCGGATGCTCGTCACGCTCGTACACGAGCTGCGCAGGCGTGGCGGCGGTATCGGGGTCGCCGCGATGTGCGCTGGCGGCGGAATGGGATCGGCCACGGTCATCGAGGTGCCGGCTCCGTAGACTGCCAATCGATGACAAGCTCAGACCGCATCGCCGAGCTCATCGAGGCGGCGCGTAACGGATCGGCCCGCGCGACCGGCCGGTTGCTCAGCGTTGTCGAAAGCCCCCGGCGCAGCGAGCTTCTCGAAGAGCTCGGGGCTGTCGACCTGCCTCGGGTCGTGGGCGTGACCGGTCCGCCGGGTGCGGGGAAGTCGACGACGGTCGGTGCGCTCGTGGGCGCATACCGGGAACGCGGCGAACGTGTGGCGGTATTGGCGGTCGACCCGTCGTCGCCGTACAGCGGGGGAGCGCTGCTCGGGGACCGGATCCGGATGGCCGCCCACATCAACGATCCCGACGTGCTCATCCGGTCCGTCGCGGCACGCGGACATCTCGGCGGGCTGGCCGCAGCGGTGCCCGCGGCGATCCGAGTGCTCGCGGCGCTGTCCTACGGGTTGGTGGTGCTGGAGACCGTCGGCGTCGGGCAGTCCGAGATCGAGATCGCGGCCGTCGCCGATCCCACTGTCGTCATCCTGAATCCCGGCGCCGGTGACGCCGTGCAAGCGGCCAAGGCCGGGTTGCTGGAAGTGGCTGACATCGTCGTGGTGAACAAGGCCGACCGCGAGGGTGCCGACCAGACCGTGCGCGATCTACGCGCCGAAACGATGGCCCCGGTCCTGAAACTCGTTGCAGCGCAGGGCGAGGGCCTCACCGAACTCGTCGACGCCATCGAGGCGCACCACCGTTCCGACAGTCCAGAACGACGCGCCGCGCGGGCCAGGGCGCAGATCTTGTCGCTGGCGCAGACGCTGCTGCGTACCCATCCCGAGCTCGATCGCCTGGCAGCGGCCGTCGCCGACGGCGACGACGACCCCTACACCGCTGCCGAGCGCCTTTTCGTTGTGCGCGACGAGCCCTGAGCGGGCAGGTCCAGCATGCGGCGCGTCATCTGCTCGAGTTGAACGCGGAGCGTGTCGCCGTCGATGTCGGCCAGTAGCGGATGCATGACCGCGACACTGATCGCGCTCGACAGCATCGCCGCGTGCAGGCGCGCCTCGACACCGGCCTCGGTGCCGAGCAGCGCGGCGTAAAGGCGTTCGATGAACCGTTGGAATGGTTCGTACTCGGCCTGCAACCGGATGATGACGGGATCGAAGAGCGGCACGCTGAACGCGCCGCGGCGATCGATCGCCTGCTCGATCATCCGATCGAGGAGCACCTCGCGCGCCCGCAGCGGATGTCCTTGAGCCTCGGCGGCTTCCAGGGCGTCCTCGAGCTTGCTCATCTCCCGCTCGGTGATCGCGATGACGATCTCTTCCTTGGTCTTGAACTGGCGATACACCGCCGCCTTCGTCACACCCATCGCGTCGGCGATCATCTGCAGCGACGTCCCGCTGACCCCGTGTTCGGAGATCAGCTCCAGTGCGGCGTCCAGCACGCGCGTCTGGGCGGCGGTACGCGTGATCGCGCTGAATCTCCGCTCTGCAGTGGCCACATCGACGAGGGTAGCCGAGCATTGACCGCTTAGTTGCCGATCGGCTACCGTCCGAGTAGCCGATCGGCAACTGACGTTGGAGCGGACGATGAGACGAACTGATGGCGAGTTGATCATGCTGTGGGCGTTGCCCGCGATGGTGATCATCTGGGCGTCCGCCTTCTTCCTGTTCCCCGGTTTCCTGCATCCGATGTCGCCGACGATGTCCGCCGAGGAGGTCGCGGGTTTCTACCGCGACGAGACGGCCCGGATCCGCTACAGCATGATCTTGTTCAACTGGTTCGGCGTCGGGCTGATCCCGACGGTGGTTCTGCTTGCGATGCAGGTCCGCAAGATGGCGCACCGGACGCCGATTTTGTCCTACTGCTTGATCGCATGCGCGGGCGGTCCGCCGACGCTGTTCCTGATCGCCAACATGTTCTGGCTATTGGGTTCCTTCCGGCCCGAGCGTTCTCCTGAGCTGACACAACTGCTCAACGACCTCGCCTGGGTCACCTTCACGGTGCTGGTGCCCTATCTCATCGCGCAGTGCCTGGTGCTGGCCCTGGCGATCTACTGGGATCGCCGGGACCAGCCCGTCTTCCGGCGGTGGGTGGCGCACTTCAACCTGCTCATCGCCGTCGCACTGATGCCGGCGGCATTCGGCGCGGTGACATTCGAGGGCCCGTTCGCGTGGGACGGTGTGCTGTCGTTCTGGGTCAAGAACATCGCGATCGCGGCGTGGATAGCGGTGATGGGAATTGTTTTGGCCCAGAACATCCGCCGCCAGCGGGCAGAAGTCGCGGTCGTCGCATGAGCGCCTCGAGCGCTGAACGGATGACGCCATCCGAGCCGCCCGGCGATTCACGGCTAGCCCGCCTGGTCTGGAACTGCCGCTACCACCCCAAGCGTGAGTTGTGGTTCGCGTGGTGGGTGATGGTGATTTTCTATCAGCTCTACGGCGTGCTGTTCTTCCTCGTCACGCGCGTGCAGCCACCGCCGAGCCCCGATTGGGACACACCGTTGGTGGTGCAGTGGTTCGCCGATCGCCATCTCGGTCTGCTCACGGGGTTCGGCGTCGTGTTCCTGATCTCGGGCATGTGTGCACCGATGAATGCCCTTCTCGCATACTCGATGTGGCGAATGTCGGTGAGCCGCGTCTTCGCCTACTCGTACCTGATCATGTATTCGCTCGCTGCCCTGCCGGGCATGTTGGTGATGGCCATCGCGATGACCGTCGGCGCGTTGCGGCCGGACCGCGACCCCGAGCTCATCGTCTGGATGTATGACTTCGCGTTCCTGTCGTTCAGCGGAACGATGGGGGTCTTCCTGGTCGGTTCGGTGGTCTGGCTGGTGGCGATCCTGCTCGACAAGAACAACGTGTTCCCGAAGTGGTTCGCGTATCTGGGGCTGTGCAACGCGCTGACCGAAGTCGTCGTCGCACCGGCCTGGATTTTCCAGCGCGGCGCCTTCGCGTGGAACGGTGCGATCGCGTGGTGGATCAACATGGTCGTATTCATCTTCTACACCGCGGCGTTCATCATGTTGTTGCGAAAGATGATCGAACGGGAGGACTTCGGCACAGGGCCGCTGCCCGATCTGCCGCCGGAAGGTGCGACCGAACCATCGCAAACCGTGGAGGCGGTTCGATGACCGATCTGGTCGCCGGCGAGTCCAAACGGCTCGACGACAAGCCGCAACGGCGGGTGCCCGGTCAGCCGGACATGTGGCTGTTCGTGCTGTTCGAGGCCATGCTGTTCACCGGCTACTTCTCCGTTTACCTGGCCCTGCGCACGCAGAACGCGGATCTCTTCCTGCAGTCCCAAGCGGATCTCGATCTTCGGATCGGTGTTTTCAACACGATTGTCCTGCTGACGAGTTCGTGGGCGATCGCCCGATGCGTCCGCGCCGCACGCGACGGTGCCTACAGCTCGGCCATGACGTACGCCTGGGTGACCGTCGGACTCGGTGTCACGTTCGTGATCTCGAAAGTGTCCGAATGGATCCTGGAGATCCAGATGGGGAACACGTTCACCAGCGACGAGTTCTTCCAGCACTACTTCTTCCTCACGTCGCTGCACTGCATTCACGTGTTGATCGGCTTCATCGTGCTGGGCGTCGTCGTCTACCAGTTGCGCAGCCCGGCGCGACGCTCGCAGGAACTCGTTGAAACCGGCGCAACATACTGGCACACAGTCGATTTCCTGTGGGTACTGATCTTCGCAATGCTCTACGTGGTGAGGTGATCGGTGACCAACACCTCGAACAAGAGACTCGTGATCGCCTGGGCGGTTTTGACCCTGTTGACGTTGGTCTACGTCTGGATGGACGAAGCGGTCGACCAGAACGGCACGCTGAAGGCCAGCACCGTGGTCACCGTCAGCGCAATCGCCATCGCTTTGATCAAGGTGCGCATCATCTTCCGGGAGTTCATGGAGGTGCGTCACGCCCCCGTCTGGCTGTGCCGCCTCACCGACGGTTGGGTGGTCCTCGTCGCGACCTGCCTGTTGAGCAGCTATTTCATCGGAATGGCCGTCGCCTGAGCGCCCGGTCGCGGGGAACGGCCGGGGCTACACGCGCGCGGAGACCGCGAGCCCCGCGCGGTAGCCGAATACCATTGCGGGGCCGATCGTTCCACCGGCGCCGCCGTACGCCTTACCGGTCGCGCCCGCCATCGCGTTGCCCGCGGCGAACAGCCCAGGGATCGCCGATCCGCTGACGTGCAGCACCCGGCCGTCGGCGTCGGTACGGGGCCCGCCTTTGGTGCCCATCGCGCCGATTGAGACCGGCACGGCGTAGTACGGCGGCGTATCGATCGGCCCGAGGGTGCGGCGGGCAGGCGTCGGCGCCTTGTCGTCGCCCCAGTAGCCGTCGTACGCGCTCGAGCCGCGCCCGAAGTCCGGATCGGCGTCGTGGCCCACGCTGTCGTTCCAAGCCCGCAGCGTGCGCGCCAGACCCTCAGGATCGATGCCGGTCTTCTCCCCGAGTTCGTCGAGGTCCTTCGATGGCGAAAACCAATCCGGCGCTGGGCCGTGCGGGTCGATGCCCAGGAATCCGTATCTCTTCAGGTGCAGCGAGTCGAAGACGATCCACGCCGGATCGTTGGCGTACCCGAGCTTCGGGTCCAGGTAGTGGAACGGTCCCGCCATCGAGTTGTACTCGCCGGCCTCGTTGAGGAATCGCCTGCCCGCCTGGTTGACGATGATGCTGCGCGGCCGCGTCCGTTCCAATCGCACACTGCGGCTGCGTGGTTGACCCCCGAAGGTGTCGCCGGGAAGCTGGACGATCGGCACCCACCACGCCTCGCCCATGTTGGCCAGGTCGGCGCCGTGTGCCATCGCCATCCGCAGGCCGTCGCCGGTGTTGTTGGGCGGCGACACGGGTCCGCGCATCGGACCCCGCAGATACGCCTCGACCAGCTTGCGGTCCCACTCGAACCCGCCGGTGCCCAGAACCACGCCGCGGCGGGCGCGCACGCGCAAGTCGTTGCCGTCCTGCGAGATTCGCACACCGGTGATGCCGAGCGGATCGGCGAGCAGTTCGACCGCCCGCGCGTTGGTTCGCGGCACAACACCGAGGTCGAGCAGTCCCTTCAGCAGTCCGGCGATCAGGGCCGTGCCCGCCACGCAGTAGTCACCGGATTCGTCATCGACCGACGCGTGGATGCGCGCGCGGGTCTCGGCGTCGATGCCGACGTTGCTGAAATCGGCCGGAAACGAGCTGATGCGGTCACGCCACTCACCGAGCCGACCCAGATCGAACGGCTTGGCGTTGAGCGACCGCCCGCCCGACGGGCGTCCACCGGGAAGCTCGGGTTTGTAGTCCGGGAACCCCTCGGCGACCTCGAACCGCAGATCGCTGTGTGCCTCAACGAAATCGAGCATCTCGGGTCCGGTGCGCACGAATGTCTCGACGAGGTCGTCGTCCATATAGCCCAGTGACTGTGCCCGCAGGTAGGCCATCGCGTCCTCGACGGTCAGCTCACCCTCAGCGGCCCGATTGTGCGCCGGAATCCAGATGATTCCGCCCGACACCGCCGTCGTTCCTCCGACGGTGGCGGCCTTCTCGTAGACCTCTACCGAAGCGCCGTTTGCGGCGGCGGTCAACGCCGAGGTCAGACCTGCCCCGCCGCTGCCGAGTACGACCACGTCGACGTCATGATCCCAATCGGTCACGTGCTGCTCCTTCCGGCTGGTGACTTCTAGCTGAGAATCGCGGACAATTCGTCGGCCGCTCGGACGACCGCGTCTTTGCCACGCATCAGGACGTCTTCACGGTGCGAGATGAGGTTGATACATGTCGGCGGCCCCGGCGGCTGTCGGCGCACCGGTACGGCAAGCCCGTAGGTGTTCGGCTCGATCTCACCGTGGGTGATCACCCAGCCCTGCTCGCGGGTCAGCGGAACCAGGTCACGCTCGCCGGGGCGCGGCCGCATACACGACAACAGCGCGATGCCGGCGGCGCCGCGGTCCAGCGGATAACGGCTGCCCTCGTGAAACGACAGTTGGTAGAAGACATTCGTTGGCACGATGACGGCGATTGCCACCTGCTGATCGCCCTCGGCGACGAGAAGCGACACTGTGCTCGCGAGTTCGTCGGCGAGCCCGCGCAGGGTCGGGATGCTCAGCTGACGCACGTTGTTGTCGAACGACGCCCCGAGCACCGCCAGCGCCGCCGACGAGCGGTAACGGCCGTCCTCGCCCTTGGCCACCAACCGGAACTGGGACAGCGTCGAGAGCAACCGATACGCGATGGTCCGGTGGACGCCGATGTCGTCGGCGACCTGCTGCGCGGTGAGGCCGGTGCGGGAGCCGGCCACCAGCTGCAACGCGGCCAAGCCTCGGGCCAGCGTCTGCGAGCCGGGTGCCCCGTTTGGCACGGCGCTGGTCGGCTCCGTCCCCTGCCGGGTCCGGCCCTGCTCGACGCCATGTCGGGCTGCGCCCTGCTCGACCCGATGGCGGGCTCCGCCCTGCTCAACCCGATGTCGGGCTGCGCCCTCCGATGGCATGGCGTCCCTTCCTCGACTTCCCTTGACATCAAGCTGTCACGAGAGTGATGCTCTGACTATAGTGCACGTGGGTGTGCGATAAATGAGCAAAGTGCTTACAAAATACGAGAATTCGATTCTCGCGGTCAAGAGAGGGTGAGCGTGTCTGAGCCCGATTCGCCAGTGGCGTCCGCGGCGGCCGACGGGCGTTCCGCCACGGCCGAATTCGAGAGCGTCTGGAGCGATCTGCAGGGTGTCGCGTTCTCACAGGGCTACCTCGACGCCGGCGGAATCCGCACCCGGTATCTGCACGCCGGTGACACCGGCAAGCCGGTGCTCGTCTTTCTCCACGGCTCCGGCGGGCATGCGGAGGCATACGTGCGCAACCTCGAAGCGCACGCCGAACACTTCTCGGTCTGGTCGATCGACATGCTCGGCCACGGCTACACCGACAAGCCCGGGCACCCACTCGAAGTCCGCGACTATGTCGATCACCTGGTGGCGTTCCTCGACGCCATCGGTGCCGAGCGCGCCCACATCAGCGGCGAGTCGCTCGGCGGATGGGTCGCCGCCCGCGCCGCCGTCGACCACCCCGACCGGTTGGACCGGCTGGTCCTCAACACCGCGGGCGGCTCACAGGCCGATCCCGAGGTGATGAAGCGGATCGTCACTCTGTCGATGGCCGCCGCCGAGAACCCGACATGGGAGACGGTGCAGGCCCGCATCAAGTGGCTGATGGCCGACAAGACAAAGGATTACGACGACATCGTCGCCAGCAGGCAGCGGGTGTACCGCCAGCCCGGCTTCGTGGCGGCGATGCGCGACATCATGGCACTGCAGGATCCGGAGATCCGCGCGCGCAATCTGCTCGGGCCGGACGAATACGGATCGATCACCGCGCCGACGCTGGTGGTGTGGACCAGTGACGACCCCACGGCCGACGTCACCGAGGGGCGCCGCATCGCCTCGATGATCCCCGGTGCCCGCTTTGAGCTGATGCCGAGCTGCGGTCACTGGCCCCAGTACGAGGACCCCAAGACGTTCAATCGCCTGCACCTCGACTTCCTGCTGGGGCGGCTATGACGGCGACCGACGTCGACGTCGTCATCGTCGGCGCAGGCCCGTCGGGGCTGACACTGGCCAACATCCTTGGCCTGCATCGGGTTCGCACGCTGGTGGTCGAGGAGCGCGACACGCTCATCGACTATCCGCGTGGTGTCGGTCTCGACGACGAGGCGCTGCGGACGTTCCAGTCGATCGGCCTTGTGGACCGGGTGCTGCCGCACACCGTGCCGAATCAGATTTTGCGGTTCTTCGACGCGAAGCGACGGCTGCTCGCCGAGATGGCGCCGCCCGACGCCCGGTTCGGCTGGCCCAAGCGCAACGGCTTCGTACAGCCCATGGTCGACGCCGAACTGTTCGGCGGCCTGAGCAGATTCGACTATGTCGAGGTCCGGTTCGGATACCGGATGGAGAACTGCGACCAGACCGACGACGCGGTGACGGTGCAGTTCGCCGACGGCAAACCGTCGGTGACGGCCCGATACGTGGTCGGATGTGACGGCGGGCGCAGCGCCACCCGGCGGCTGATGGGAGTGTCGTTCGACGGCACTACATCGTCCACCCGCTGGCTGGTGGTCGACGTCGCCAACGACCCGCTCGGTCACCCCAACAGTGAGGTCGGCGCGGACCCGGTGCGTCCCTACGTGTCGATCTCGATCGCCCACGGCATCCGCCGCTTCGAGTTCCTGATCCACCCACACGAGACCGATGCGCAGGCCGACGACCCGGCATTCGTCAGAAAGATGTTGGCGCAACGGGTTCCGTACCCTGAGCAGGTCGACATGATCCGGCACCGGGTCTACACGCATCACTCGCGCATCGCCGGTTCGTTCCGCAAGGGCCGGATGCTACTGGCCGGTGACGCCGCGCACCTGATGCCGGTCTGGCAGGGGCAGGGTTACAACAGCGGCATCCGCGACGCGGCCAACCTGGGATGGAAACTCGCCGCGGTGGTGACCGGTCAGGCCGAGGATGCCCTGCTCGACACGTACGACGTCGAACGGCGCAAGCACGCCCGCGCCATGATCGATCTGTCCACGATGGTCGGCCGCGTGATCTCGCCGACCAACCGCCGCGTCGCGGCGTTGCGGGACAGGGTCATTCACGCTGCGTCCGTCGTGCCGTCGCTCAAGCGCTACATCCTGGAGATGCGCTTCAAGCCGATGCCGCGCTACCAGGAGGGCGCCGTGTTCCATTCCGCACCCGGCGCCGGCGCCACCGGTGCGGTGTCGCCGACGGGCACACTGTTCATCCAACCCCGCGTCGACACCCGCACCGAGCAGAACCTGTTGCTCGACGACGTCCTCGGCCCGGGCTTCGCGGTGCTGTGCTGGAGCAACAACCTGCGCGCGATCCTGGGTGAGAACGCGTTCAACCGCTGGAAAGCGTTGGGCGCGGAGTTCATCGAGGCTCGCCCCATGACCCAGCTGCGCTGGCCCGGCCACGACGACGACGATGTCGTCGTGGTCGGCGACAAGACCGGTGCGCTCAAGTCGTGGTTCGACACCTACACCGACTCGGTGCTGTTCCTGCGGCCCGACCGCTGCATCGCCGGGGCCTGCATCGCCCAGCGCGCCGCCGAAGTCAGCGAAGCGCTCTTCGACGTCCTTTGTCTGACCCAGGGAGGAGGCACCGGTTCTCATGGGCACACTGGCCCTGTGCTGCATGTCGCACAGTCCGCTACTGAACCTTCCGGGACCGTCACGGGAACTCCTTGACGACATTGCAACGGCGATATCCGGTGCACGCCGGTTCGTCAGCGAGTACGACCCCGAGCTCGTCGTCATCTTCTCCCCGGACCACTACAACGGGTTCTTCTACCGGACGATGCCGCCCTTCTGCATCGGGACGGCCGCCCAGGGCGTCGGCGACTACGGCTCGCACGCCGGACCGTTGAACGTGCCCGAAGAAATCGCGACCGACTGCGCGCGAGCGGTTCTCGAGTCAGGTATCGACGTCGCGATCTCGGCGAGCATGGATGTCGACCACGGAACGGTCCAACCGCTGCAGAACCTGTTCGGCGATGTGACGGCCGTGCCGGTGATCCCGGTCTTCATCAACTCGGTCGCCACCCCGCTCGGCCCCGTGCGGCGGGTGCGGGCACTCGGCGCGGCGCTCGGCGCCTTCCTAGCGACGCTCGACAAGCGGGTCCTCGTCGTGGGATCCGGTGGACTGTCCCACGATCCGCCGGTGCCCACGCTGGCCACGGCACCCCCGGCGGCCCTGGAGCGGATCGTGCACGGCGCCCCGATGACGCCCGAGCAGCGGCAGGCGCGTCAGGTCGCGGTGATGGACGCCGCACAGGCATTCGCACACGGCGAGAGCCCGTTGCAGCCGCTGAACCCGGATTGGGACGCCGCGTTTCTCGACTTGATCGACAACAACCGGCTCGCCGAGGTCGACGGCTGGTCGAACGAACGGATCGAGCGGGAGGCCGGCCACTCCGCCCACGAGGTCCGTACGTGGATCGCGGCGTTCGCTGCTCTCGCCGCGCACGGCCCGTACCGTACCGAGCAGCGGTTCTACCGAGCGGCGCCGGAATTGATCGCAGGATTCGCAATCAGGACGGCGGTTTTGGATGTCTGACAAGTTCGACCACACCGTCGACGTGCTCGTCGTCGGCTCCGGCGGCGGCGGGATGACCGCGGCGCTGGCTGCCGACGCGTTCGGTCTCGACACGCTCGTCGTCGAGAAGTCGTCTCATTTCGGTGGGTCCACGGCGCTCTCAGGCGGCGGCATCTGGGTGCCGGGCGCTCCGGCGCAACGCAAGGCGGGTTACGTCCCGGAGCCCGACGGTGTCGTGGAGTACCTGCGCCAGATCACCGGCGGCCTGGTCAGCGACGTGCGGCTGCGCCAGTACGTCGACACCGCGCCGGAGATGATGGAGTTCCTCGAAAAGCTCAGCCCCTGGTTCGAATTCGTGTGGAAGCCGGGGTACGCCGACTACTACCCCGAGGTCCCGGGAGGGTCCGCGCAGGGCAGCACGATCAACGTGCCCGCCATCGACCTGCGCAAGCTGGGTGACGAGGAGCAGTTCCTGCTGCAGCCGCTCGCGCTGGCACCGAAGGGAATCTGGTTCGCGCCCAAAGATCTTCGGTTGTTCTATCAGGTCCGGCAGAACTGGCGGGGCAAGGCGGTCCTGGTCAAGCTGATCTGGCGGATGTTTCGTGCGCGTGTGTTCGGCGACCGGATGGCCGCCATCGGCCAGTCGCTGGCCGCCAGGATGCGGCTGGCGCTCAAACAGCAGAACGTGCCGCTATGGCTCGACTCGCCGATGACCGAGCTGATCACCGACGTCGACGGGACCGTCGTCGGTGCGGTGGTGGAGCGTGACGGCCGTCAGCAGCGGATCGGGGCGCGCCACGGCGTCATCCTCGCGGCGGGCGGCTTCGACCACGACCTGGAATGGCGCCGCCAGCACCTTCCGGTGCTCGAAAAGGACTGGAGCTTTGGCAATCCCGCATCGATGGGTGACGCCATCCGGGCGGGGGAGAAGGTGGGCGGTTCGACCGATCTGCTCGACGAGGCCTGGTGGTTCCCCGCGATCTGCTGGCCCGACGGACGGCTGCAGTTCATGCTCAACGAACGCATGATGCCGTCGCAGTTCGTGGTCAACGGCGAGGGTAAGAGGTTCATCAACGAGGCCGCTCCCTACATGGACTTCGCGCACGCGATGATCGAAGGCCAGAACAGCGGGGTCACGCACATACCGTGCTGGCTCATCACCGACATCCGGTCGTTCCATCGGTACGTGGTCGCCGGACACCTGCCGATTCCGAAGATTCCGTTCGCGCCCGTTCCAACCGGTTGGAAGGTGCCCAAGGCCTGGCTGGAATCCGGTGTCGTGCAGGAGGGGAGCAGCTTCGAGGAACTTGCGGGCAAGATCGGCGTCCCGCCGGACCAACTGCGCCGGACCGCTGAGCGCTTCAACGAACTGGCGCGCAAGGGCCACGACGACGACTTCAACCGCGGAGATTCGGCCTACGACAACTATTACGGCGACCCGACGCTGCCGAACCCGAACCTGCACCCGTTGGGTGAGCCGCCGTACTACGCGTTCCAGATCATCCTCGGCGACCTTGGCACCTCGGGTGGTCTACGCACCGACGAGTACGCCAGGGTGCTGCGCGCCGACGACGGGGTCATCAAAGGCCTCTACGCCGTCGGCAACACGTCGGCAGCGGTGATGGGCCGCAGCTATGCGGGCGCGGGCGCCACCATCGGGCCCGCCATGACCTTCGGCTATGTCGCTGCCAAGCACATCGCCGAGCAGCTGTCCGGGTCTGGAGTTCAGACCGGCACTAGTACCGATTCGTCACTCGATACACATCGAAAGGTAACGAAATGAAGATCTCGCTGTTCTACGAATTCCCACTGCCGCGGCCGTGGAGCGAAGACGACGAGCACAAGCTTTTCCAGGACGGCCTCGACGAGGTGGAGCTCGCCGACAAGGCCGGCTTCTCGACGGTGTGGCTGACCGAGCACCACTTCCTCGAGGAGTACTGCCACTCCACCGCGCCGGAGATCTTCCTGTCGGCGGCCAGCCAGCGGACCGAGAACATCCGGCTGGGCTTCGGCATCATGCACCTGCCGCCGGTCGTCAACCACCCCGCCCGCGTCGCCGAGCGCGTCTCGACCCTGGACCTGATCTCCAACGGCCGAGTCGAATTCGGCACTGGCGAGTCGTCGTCGGTCGGCGAACTCGGCGGGTTCGGGGTCGACCCCGCCGACAAGCGTGCGCAGTGGGAGGAAGCGCTCGAGGTGTCGATCCGCTGCATGACTGAGGAGCCGTTCAGCGGCTTCAAGGGACAGCACATCGAGATGCCGCCGCGCAACGTGGTGCCCAAACCGCTGCAGAAGCCGCACCCGCCGGTGTGGGTGGCCTGCACCCGCCCCGCTTCGGTCGCCATGGCCGCCCAGAAAGGGCTCGGCGCACTGAGTTTCGCCTATACCGGGCCGGGGCCACTGAAGGAGCGGGTGGACGGCTACTACAAGGAGTTCGAGGAGAACGGCGCGCCGGTCACCCCACAGATGAACCCGAACATCCTGGCCATCGGTGGCGACCTGTCGATGATGGTGGCCCCCACCGACGACCAGGCCATCGAACGGCTCGGCAAAGGCGGCGGCTTCTTCGCGTTCGGCATCATGCACTACTACATGACCGGCATGCACACCCCGGGCCGGACCGGCGTGTGGAAGCGCCACCTCGAGGAGATCGAGAAGGATCCCAGCATCGTCTACGGGCCCGACCGCGGTCCCATCGGCAGTCCCGACACGGTGCGCAAGTTCCTGCGCGGCTACGAGGAAAGCGGTGTCGACGAGCTGATTCTGCTGCTGACGCCGCGCAGGCACGAAGAGACGATGGAGTCCATCGAGTTGATGGGCAAGGAAGTGCTGCCCGAATTCATCGAACGCGACGAGAAGGCCCGGGCGGAGAAGGCCAAGCGACTCGAACCGGTCATCGAGAAGGTCGAAGCGCGCCGGGCGCCGTCGCAGGCACCCGTCTTCGACGAGAGCTATGCGTTCGGCGGGCTGCCCACCGGACGTCAGAACTACACCGCCAACGAGGTGTCGCTGGCGATGGACGAGATGAACGCGGGCATCGAGGCGGCGGCCGCGAAACTCAAGTCAGGAGAAGGGTGGACGAGCCGCAACGCCGAAGCGGATGCCAAGACCGCGAAGTGACCGGCGTCGGCCAGAGCTGAGCCATGGGCCGAACTGAGGAACTGTGGCGCTACGACGGGCGCCGTGTGGTCGTCACCGGATGCGCCTCGGGCATCGGTGCCCATGTCGCCCGTCAGGTCGCCGACCTCGGCGCCGAGGTGATCGGACTCGACATCAAGCCACCGACCGAAAGTGTGGGCGACTTCGTCGAACTCGATCTCTCGGATCAGGCGTCGATCGACCGGGCCGCCGAGGCGGTCGGCGACCCGGTCGACGCGCTGTTCAACATCGCCGGGGTGTCGTCGGGGATCGGAGACCCGTTGCGCGTGGTGACGATCAACTTCCTGGGCACCCGGCGGTTCACCGAGGCGCTGGTGCCCCGGATGCCGACGGGGTCCGCGATCGCCAACGTGTCGTCCCTGGCGGCGTCGGCGTACCGCGAGAACGCACCCGTCACCGCCAGCCTGGTCGACACGGACTCGGTCCAGGCGGGAATCGAATGGTGTGAACGCAATCCCGAGGCGCTGGCCGACGGTGGCGGTTACCGGCTGTCCAAGGAGGCGATCATCCTTTACGGCATGGCCCAGGTGACCGCTTTGGGCGCGAAGGGGATTCGGATCAACTGCACCGCACCGGGAGTTACCGACACGCCGATCCTCGACCAGTTGCGCAGCGCGTACGGACAAGAGTTCCTCGACTCCTTCCGGACGCCGCTGGGCCGGGCCGCCGAACCCTCCGAACAGGCCAGCGTGCTGACCTTCCTCAACAGCAGGGCGGCCAGTTACCTCACCGGACAGGTGATCTGGGTGGACGGCGGCACGACAGGGGAGACGGACCTCGCGGGCTCGGTGCGGCGGCGGTGAAGTGGAAGTCGGGACGGTGAAAGGCGATCCATGGCCAGCATGAAGGAGTTCCGGCGCGTCGCCGACGAGGTGCGCAACTGGGGCCGCTGGGGTGACGACGACGAGTTGGGCACGCTGAACCTCATCACGCCCGAGAAGGTCGCCGAGGCGGCCTCGCTGGTCAAGAAGGGAACCGTGATCCCTCTCGGGGGCGACTTCGGCTCGAACGGCCCGCAGGGCGCGTTCCAATTCCGGCCGAACCCCACCCATGTGATGACGGTCGACGGCGGTGACGCGAGCACCCTGGTGCAGTACGGGCCCCAGTGGTTGCGTAACTCGGTCGCTCACCAGTTGAGCGAGTTCTTCGTCGACAATCCGTTCCGCTTCAACGACGACATGATCGTGATGCCGCTTCAGGCGGCCACGCAGTGGGACGCGATCTCTCACGTCTATTACGAGGACAAGCTCTACAACGGTTTCCCCGCGGATTCGGTGACCAGTTTCGGGGCGTTCCACCTCGGGATCGAGAAGGTCGACGTCAAGGGCATCACCTCACGGGGTGTGCTGCTCGACGTGGTGAAGCACCGCGGCGCCGACGTCTTCCTCGAACCCGGAAACCCGGTGACACCAGCAGAACTCGACGACATCGCGAAGGCGCAGGGTGTGACGATCACTGGCGGGGACATCGTCGTCGTGCACACCGGCTGGTGGACGCGGTTCCTGTCGACCGGCGACGGCGCCGAGCCGGGATCCGGGTTGGACTGGACCTGCGCTCGGTGGCTGCACGACCACGACGTCGCCGCCGTCGCCGCCGACAATCTGATGGTCGAGGACCCCGATCCGGCCAACGGTGTGGAGGGCACGTTCCTGCCCATGCACATGGTTTGCCTGCGTGACATGGGCCTGATGTTCGGTGAGTACTGGGACCTCACCGGGCTGGCGGCCGACTGCGCCGCCGACGGCGTCTACGAGTTCCAGTTGATCGCCCCGCCGTTGAAAGTCGTTGGCGCGGTGGGCGCTCCCGTCAGTCCGATCGCAATCAAGTAGTAGGTGAAGGAAATGACCGCAAGCACCACAACCGGCGGTGCGCCGTTCGTCGTCGGACTCGGCGGCACCCTGCGAGCGAACTCGTCGACCGAACGCGCGCTGCGATACTGCCTCGCGTCGGTCGAGCAGCAGGGTGGACGGACAAGGCTGTTCGCGGGCCCCGATCTGGACTTACCGATGTACGCCCCGCACTCGCTGGAGCGCACTCCTGCGGCCCTCGAACTGGTCAGCGCGCTGCGCGACGCGGACGCCGTCGTCGTCGGCTCGCCCGGATACCACGGGGCGATCTCCGGATTGGTGAAGAACGCGCTGGACTACATCGAGGATCTGCGCGAGGATCCGCGCGTCTACCTGGACAACACACCGTGGGGATGCATCAGCTGCGCCTACGGGTGGCAGGCCGCAGTCGGCACGCTGGGACAGCTGCGATCGATCGGTCACGCGCTGCGCGCATGGCCGACCCCGCTCGGGGTTGCGATCAACTCCGCTGACCGAATCTGGGATGAGGCAGGGGATCTGACACACGACGCAACTCAGAACCAGTTGGATATGCTCGCCACACAGGTGCTCTTCTTCGCCAAGACGGCCCGGGAGACCGCGTGACCCAGCCCGAACGCAAATCGGTGCTCGTCGACGGGCTCGTCACCGGCTATGTCGAAGCGGGCGAGGGCGATCCGGTCGTCCTGCTGCACGGAGGCGAATTCGGCGCCGGCGCCGAGATCGGTTGGGAACACAACATCGCCGCCCTCGCCGCGCACCACCGCGTGCTCGCGCTCGACATGCTCGGGTTCGGCGAGTCGGCGAAGGTCATCGACTTCAATGACGGTCGCGGCATGCGGATACGGCACATCGCCCGGTTCTGCGAGGTCGTCGGCGTCGATTCGGCGCATTTCGTGGGCAATTCGATGGGCGCGGTCAACCTCTTCGTCGACGCCACCTCTGAGGCGCCGGTGCTGCCTGCGCGCAGCCTAATGGCGATCTGCGGGGGCGGCGAGATCCAGCGCAATGAGCACTCGGCCGCGCTGTACGACTATGACGCGACGATCGCCGGGATGCGCCGGATCGTGACGGCGCTGTTCTACGACGCGTCCTATCCCGCCGACGACGTATACGTCCAGCGTCGCTACGAGGCCAGCATCGCGCCGGGGGCGTGGGAAGCCTTGGCGGCCGCCCGCTTCCGGCGGCCCGGCCTGGAGCCCCCGCCGCTGCCGTCGAGCACCCGCGCGTACGAACGGATCACGGTGCCGACGTTGGTGGTCGAGGGCGGCGGTGACAAACTGCTGCCCCCCGGGTGGGCGGCCGAGATCGCCGGTCAGATCCGCGGCGGTCGGTCGGCGGTGATCGACGCGGCCGGGCACTGCCCACAGATCGAACAGCCGGATGCGGTCAACGAACTACTGCTCGGCTTCCTGGCCGAATTACACGAAGGGGCGGCATGAGCGGGGAACTCGAGGGCAAGGTTGCGGTCGTCACCGGCGGCGCGTCCGGGCTCGGAGAAGGGCTGGTGCGGCGGTTCTGCGCCGAGGGCGCGAAGGTGGTCGTCGGCGACATCGATCGCGAGGGCGGCGCCCAACTCGTCGCCGACCTCGGCGATTCCATCCGCTTCATCGAAACCGATGTGGCCGAGATCGATCAGGTGACCCGGTTGGTGACGACGGCGGTCGAGGAGTATGACGGCCTGCACGTGATGGTCAACAACGCGGGCGTGTCGGGCAAGATGTTCCCCAAGTTCCTCGACGACGACCTGGCGGACTTCCACCAGGTGATGGCGATCAATGTGCTTGCCGTCATGGCGGGTACGCGTGACGCGGCCCGGCACATGTCGAAACACGGCGGCGGGTCGATCATCAACCTGACGTCGATCGGCGGCATCCAGGCCGGTGGCGGGGTGATGACATACCGGGCCTCGAAGGCGGCCGTCATCCAGTTCACCAAGTCAGCGGCGATCGACTTGGCGCACTACGAGATTCGCGTGAACGCTCTCGCCCCGGGCAACATCCGGACCGCGATCGTGCGCAAGTCCGCGACGGGGGACGACCTCAAGCGCCTCGAGGAGTTCGAGGCGAAGATCCGCGAACAGATGCGCAACGACCGGCCCTTGAAGCGCGAGGGCACCGTCGACGACGTCGCCGAGGCGGCGCTCTACCTCGCAACAGACCGCTCGCGGTACGTCACCGGCACCGTGCTGCCCATCGATGGCGGGACCAGCGCAGGCAAGGTGATCGTCCGCAAATCGAAGCCGTGAAGTCTTTAAATCAGTCGCTTGACTTAAGCGCGCGGCCGCGGTTGACTGTGACGGTGACCACTGCCAGAAGCGTGCGCACCGAACGGGCGAGCACGACGCGTGAAGCGATCCTGGCCGCCGCCGAGCGGCTGTTCGCCGAACACGGTGTGTACGCCGTATCCAACCGCCAGGTCAGCGAGGCCGCGGGGCAGGGCAACAATGCCGCGGTGGGTTACCACTTCGGCACGAAGGCGGATCTGGTGCGGGCCATCGAGCAGAAGCACCGCGTCTCGACCGAACGCCTGCTGTCGCGGATGGTCGCTGAGATCGGGGATTCGACGGATCTGCGGGACTGGGTCGCCTGCCTGGTGCGCTCGCTCACCGAACACCTGGCCCAGATCGGGACCCCGACATGGTATGCGCGCTTCGCCGCGCAGGCGCTGGCCGATCCGGAGTACCACAAGATCGTGGTCAAGGGCGCGCTCGAGTCGCCCTCGGTGCAACTCGTCGTCGACGGCATCACCCGATGCCTGCCCGACCTGCCGCCCTCGGTGGTCACCGAACGCAACATCATGGCCCGCAACCTGATGATGCACACCTGCGCCGACTTCGAGCGCGCCTTTGCCGAGGGCGCCGACATGCCGCGCACCTCATGGGATTCCGCGGCCTCCGGGCTCATCGACGCGATCGTCGGGTTGTGGCAGGCGCCGATCACGGAGCAGCCGGCACCATGAAACTGACTGTCGACCAAGACAAATGCGTGTCATCCGGGCAGTGCGTGCTCAACGCATCCGACATCTTCGACCAGCGCGACGAGGACGGTGTCGTGATGCTGCTCATCGAAAGCCCGGCGGACGACCAGGCCGACGACGTCCGCAAGGCCGCCGCCGCCTGCCCCGCACTCGCCATCCACATCGAGGAATGAGAAAGACTGCATGTCCGAAACCTTGACCGGAACCCCCGACGTGTCCGCGGATATCCCCGAATACCCGATGGAACGCGACACGCGCTGCCCGTTCGCCCCTCCGCCGCAGATGCTCAAGATGGGTGAGACCAAACCGCTTTCGCGGGTGCGGATCTGGGACGGCAGCACCCCGTGGCTTATCACCGGTCATGCGGTGGCCCGCGAACTGTTCGCCGATTCCCGGGTCAGTGTCGACGACCGGATCGAGGGCTTCCCGCACTGGAACGAGCACATGCTCTCCACGGTGTACAAGCGCCCGCGCTCGGTGTTCACCTCCGACGCCGAGGAGCACACCCGCTTCCGCCGGATGCTGTCCAAGCCGTTCACCTTCAAACGAGTGGAGGGGCTGCGGCCCGCCATCCAGGAGGTGACCGACGAGTGCATCGACAACATCCTCGCCGGCCCGCAACCGGCCGACATCGTCGCGAAGCTTGCACTGCCGGTGCCCACACGGGTCATCAGCGAGATGCTCGGCGTGCCTTATGAAGACCACGAGTTCTTCCAGCACCACGCCAACGTCGGCCTGGCCCGCTACGCCTCCGCCGAGGACGGCCAGAAGGGTGCGATGGGACTGGCCAAGTACCTCAGTGATCTGGTCAAGGCGAAAATGGAGAACCCGTCCGAGGACGCCGTCTCCGACCTGGCCGAACGCGTCAACGCCGGCGAGATCAGCGTCAAGGAGGCCGCCCAGCTCGGCACCGGCCTGCTCATCGCCGGCCACGAAACCACCGCCAACATGATCGGCATCGGGGTACTGGCGCTGCTCGAAAACCCCGAACAGGCTGCGCTCCTGCGGGATTCGGACGACCCGAAATTCATCGCGAACGCGGTCGAGGAGCTGATGCGCTACCTGTCGATCATCCAGAACGGCCAGCGTCGCGTCGCGATCGAGGACATCGAGATCGCCGGTGAGACGATCCGCGCGGGTGAGGGGATCATCCTCGACCTGGCGCCCGCGAACTGGGACGCGAACGCCTATCCCGAACCCGACAAGCTCGACCTCGGCCGGGATGCCGGCCAGCAGCTGGGCTTCGGCTACGGCAGGCATCAGTGCGTCGGGCAGCAGCTTGCCCGCGCCGAACTGCAGATCGTGTTCCACACCCTGCTGCGGCGCATCCCGACGCTGCAACTTGCCGTGCCGCTCGAGGATGTGCCGTTCAAACACGACCGGCTCGCCTACGGCGTCTACGAACTTCCGGTGACCTGGTAGTCAGGTCCATTCCCAGCCCGATTGGAGTGTCAACGATGTCAGCACCAAGTACCGCCACCCTGTATCCCCCCGAGGGGTTCGGCGCACCCAAGAACCGCAAGGGCCACGCCACAGGCGATTTCGGGTTACCCACCGGGACCGAGATCTTCTCCGCCGACAACCACATCTCGGTGGCCGACGACATCTTCTACGACCGTTTCCCCGAGGAGCTCAAGGGTGCCGCGCCGCGCATCTGGTACGAGGACGGCGCCTACATGGTCGGCATGAAGGGCAAGGCGTGGACCGGGGGTGACTTCGGCCGCGTGCTGATGCAGTACGACGACCTGGCCGGCGCGGCGACGAACAACATCGAGGCCCGGGTCCGCGAGCTCAAAGAGGACGGTATCGACAAGGAGCTGGCCTTCCCGAACGCGGTGCTGGCCCTGTTCCACTACCCCGACAAGGCGCTGCGCGAGCGGGTTTTCCGGATCTACAACGAGCACATCGCCGATCTGCAGGAGCGCAGCAAGGGCCACTTCTACGGCGTCGGGCTGATCAATTGGTGGGATCCGAAGGGCACCAGGAGCACGCTGGAGGAGCTGAAGTCGCTTGGGCTGCGGACGTTCCTGCTGCCGCTCAATCCCGGCAAGGACGACGACGGCAACATCTACGACTACGGCAGCACCGACATGGACGCGGTGTGGGACGAGATCGAGGCCGCAGGCGTGCCGGTCAGCCACCACATCGGCGAGACGCCGCCGAAGACGCCGTGCCAGCACAACAGCGTTGTGGTCGGGATGATGGTCAACGTCGACTCGTTCCGCGAGCAGTTCGCCAAATACGTCTTCTCCGGCATCCTCGACCGTCACCCATCGCTGCAGATCGGCTGGTTCGAGGGCGGTATCGCCTGGGTGCCAACGGCTTTGCAGGATGCCGAGCACATGCTCGCGTCGTACCGGCATATGTTCAACCACCAGCTCGAGCATCCGGTCCGGCATTACTGGGACAACCACATGTGCGCGTCGTTCATGGTCGACCCGCTCGGCCTGGAGCTGATCGACAAGATCGGCGTCGACAACGTGATGTGGTCGTCGGACTACCCGCACAACGAATCGACCTTCGGCTACTCGGAGAAGTCGCTGAAGACGGTCGTCGACGCGGTCGGACCCGAGAACGCGGTGAAGATCGTCAGCACCAACATCAAGAACTTCCTGGGGATCTCGTGACCACATTCGCTGAACAATCGGCGCAGATCGACATTCCGGACACCCCGGATCTGGCCCGGATGTACCGCGAGTGCGGTGCCCGGCTGCGCGATTCGATGCGGGAGAAGGGTGTCGACGCGCTCGTCCTGCTCGGTAACGGAAACGTCGTGTACGCGACCGGCATCAGTTGGCCGCTGCTCGACGCCGGGCTGTCTCACGTCGAGCGCCCGGTGGCGATCGTCCTCGCCGATGATCCGCATCCGCATCTGTTCATGCCGTTGCGGGAGGGATCGTCGTCGCAGACCGAGGTCCCCGACGACCACGTCCACGGACCCCTCTACCTCGAGTTCGACGAAGGCGTGGAACATTTCGCGAAGGCGCTGGCCGACCTGGTCCCTGCCGGCGGAAAGGTCGCGGTCGACGAGCTGACCGGTGCGATGCGCCGCGCGTCGGCCACGCTGTTCCCGTCGGGCCCGCCGTCCGACGCGGCACAGGTCGTCGGTCCGGCGAAGCTGGTCAAGACGCCCGACCAGATCTCATGCGTCCGCTACGCATGCCGCATCACCGAAAAGGCGATGGTGGACGTGCAGAAGGCGCTCGCCCCCGGAGTGCGGCAGGTCGACCTGTCGGCGGCCTTCGTCCGGCGCGCCTTCGAACTCGGCGCGACGGCCAACATGCTCGAGGCCATCTGGCAGGTGATGCCCACGACGAAGACCAGCGGTTCGGTCTGGACCACCACCGGAGACCTGGCGCTGCCCCTGCTGACCACCGAGCGCGAACTCGAGCGCGGGGATGTGCTGTGGACCGACGTCAGCATCACGTACAAGGGATACTGTTCCGACTTCGGCCGCACGTGGCTCGTCGGCGACGAGCCGAACGACCGTCAGCAGGCGCAGTTCGACAAGTGGCGCGAGATCCTGTCCGCGGTGCTGTCGGTCACCAAGGCCGGCGCCACCAGTGGTGATCTGGCCCGCGCGGCGATCGCCGCCAACGGCGGAACCAAGCCGTGGCTGCCGCACTTCTACCTCGGCCACGGCATCGGCACCAACGCCGCCGAGATGCCGATGATCGGAACCGATCTGGGCCAGGAGTTCGACGACAACTTCGTGTTCCCCGCCGGCATGCTGCTGGTGCTCGAACCCGTCGTGTGGGAGGACGGCACCGGCGGCTACCGAAGTGAGGAGATCGTCGTCATCACCGATGACGGCTGCCAGTCCATCACCGATTACCCCTACGCCCCTTACGGACGGAACTGAATGGCACTCCAGATATTGCCTGACGCAGCCGATCTGCGTCGGGGCCGCCGCGAGCGCGCGCTGGCGCAGATGGAAGAACGCGACATCGACATCCTGGTGCTGGGCCGGCAGGCCAACGTGCGCTACGTGACCGGGGCACCGCAGTTGTGGGTCGCGGGCACCCGGCCGTTCGGACCGATCTGCGAGGTCGTCCGGTCGACCGGCGACATCCACCTCAACAGCACCTGGGACGAGGGCATCCCCGACGAGATCCCGCACGATCACCTCTACGGGCTCGCATGGAACCCGATGACGCTCGTCGAGGTGCTCAAGGCGCTGCCCGGTGCCGCCACCGTCAAACGCGTCGGAACCGACTCGCTGACACCGACATTCGCCCAACTGCTGCCGATGGCGTTCCCGAACGCCGAGCTCGTCGACGCCGAACCCGCGCTTCGGGCGGCACGGCGGATCAAGACGCCCGACGAGATCGCGGTGCTGCGCGGTGCGCTCGGCGTGGCCGAAGCGGCGCTCGACGCGGCCCGTGCCGAGTTGGCCGCAGGAGCCACCGAGAAGTCGCTGACCGGTGCGCTGATGGAGGCGATGGCCGCCGGCGGCGTCACCACACCCGCCACCCAGGACGGCGCGTGGGTGACGAGCAAGGAGCATCCGTGGCGACGCGCCCGCAGCGACGGTCGTATCGAGGACGGTGACCTGGTGGCGTTCTCGGCCGGTGCGCTGGCGGACGGCTACGTCGGTGAGGTCGGCCGCACCTGGCCGGTGGGTGAAGTCGACGGATCCGCGGTTCCGCAACTCTACGATCGCTGGAACCGCCTGTGGGACAGGCTGTTGGAGGCCTGCCGGCCCGGCCGACCCGCCAGCGGCCTGCTCGCCGCCTACGAAGCGGCAGGCGAGCCTCTGCCCGCGATGCCCGTCGCGCACGGGGTCGGGTTGGGCTACGACTCACCCGTCGTCACCCCCGCTCTGCGGGCCACCATCGCCGACGAGGTGTTCGAGCCCGGCATGGTGCTCGCGGTCAGCGGCTACGTCTGGCAGGAGGGTGTGGGCGCGGTCTTCAGCCGCGACGCCGTGCACGTCACCGCCGACGGGGCCGAGGTGCTGACGTCCAGCCCACTGTGGAGTGGTGCGGGCGTCGGAATCGGTTGACATGTCTGACTCCGGGAGTCGGCCCGCCCCCGAGGACATCGTCCTCTACGAGAAGGATCCGGCGACCAAAATCGCGACGATCACGTTCAACCGGCCGGAGTACCTGAACGCGCCGACGTCGGCGGCGCGGTTGCGTTACGCCGACCTGTTGCGCGGTGCAAGCGTCGACGACGACGTGAAGGTGGTCGTGATCCGCGGTGTCGGAGACAATCTCGGCAGCGGCGCGGACCTGCCCGAGTTCATGGAGGGCGACGACGCCGCGCGGCTGGCCGAGCTGCGCGTGGACGATCCGAACGTCACCTATCCGCCGAAGGGGTCGTTCCGGCACGGGGCGACGATGGGGCAGTGGTACGCCAACGTCGCGGCGGGCAACCGGGCGCTGCAGGAACTCAAGAAGATCAGCATCGTCGAGGCCAAGGGCTACTGCTACGGCTGGCACTTCTACCAGTGCGCCGACGCGGACTTGGTGATCTCCAGCGATGACGCGTTGTTCGGTCATCCGTCGTTCCGGTATTTCGGCTGGGGACCGCGGATGTGGACATGGGTGATGACCATGGGACTGCGGCCGTTCCAGGAGATGGTGTTCACGGGCCGGCCGTTCACCGCCGACGAGATGCTGGCGTGCAACTTCCTGAACAAGGTGGTGCCGCGCGACCAGCTCGAGGCCGAGGTCGCCAAGTACGCTCACGCGTGCGCGCGGAACCGGCCGGTGGACAGTGTCTTTCAGCAGAAGGTGTTCTTCGAGGTGGTCAAGCAGTTCCAAGGCGAATACCTCGGCAGCCTGCTGTCGGCGATGTTCGAGTCGATGGGCGGCGCGGCACGACCGGACGGTGACGACTTCATGCTCGCCGACGCGATCGATGTGGGCCTCGCGGACGCCGTCAACGACAACGACGACAAGTTCCCGCCGGAGTTCCGGTTGAGCAAGACGAACCGCAGGAAGAAGGACTAGTGCCGGCGCTGGACGACTTCACGATCGTTGATCTGGCGAGCGGCATCGCCGGAGGCTACGCCACCAAGTTGCTCGCTGACGGTGGCGCCACGGTGGTCAAAGTCGAGTCACCGCAGGGTGATCCGCTGCGGTCATGGTCGGCTTCGGGTGCCCGCATCGAGCCCGGCAGTGACAGCGCGCTGTTCAGTTTTCTGGGTTGCTCGAAACACAGCGTCGTCGTCGACCCGCGCAGCGCCGCCGATCTCGACATGCTGCGCGCATTGCTGCGGTCGGCCGACGCGGTGGTGTGGTCGCGGGGGTCGGAGGTGGCCGAACTCGACGAGTTCGCGCCGACCGCGATCGCCGACGCGTACGGCCATCTGACCGTCACCGCGATCACCCCGTTCGGGCTCGAGGGTCCGTGGGCCGACAAACCCGCCACCGAGTTCACGTTGCAGGCGTGGTCGGGCGGCATGATTGGCCTGGGCAGGGGAGCGCAGGACCGCGCGCCGGTCTACGTCGCGGGCCAGATCGGGGAGTGGCTCGCGGGTGCGTACGCGGCGGCGGGCACGACGGCGGCGTCCGGCCTGGTGGATGTCTCGATCCTCGAAGCCCAGATTCTCTGCCTGACTTATTATTCGGTGTCATTCAATGAGGCGCTGGGGCGACCGTTTCGGGACCGCCGCCGGCTTACTGTTCCCGGTGTGGCGTCCGCGGCCAACGGTCTGGTCGCGTTGGGATGCGGCACGGCGCAACAGTGGTTCGACCTGTGCGCGATGGTGGGCCACGACGAGTGGATCGACGAGGGCGGCGACCTGTCGATCACCGAACAGGCCAACATCCACGCCGAGCAGATCTACGAGTGGGTGCGCGACAACCGCGTCGAGGATATCCTCGAGTTGTCCAGCGCCTTCCGGATCCCGAACGCCCCGATCGGAAACGGCGCCACCGTAACGGAATTCGACCAGTTCGTCGAACGCGGTACCTTCGTCACCAACCCCCGCGACGGGTTCACCCAACCCGGCGCGCCGTATCGCACCACACCGTCACTGCTGCGTGAGCCACAGGCCGCGCCGCGCCTTGGTGAGCACACCGACGAGTACCGTTCGCGAAATAGCGTTCCCGGTCGTAAACCAGTTAGTAGGGCGACCGAGCATTCTCTTTCGAGACAACCACCGTTCGACGGTCTTCGCGTGCTCGACATGACAAGCTTCTGGGCCGGGCCGTCATGCACCCACACGCTCGCGCTCCTCGGCGCCGAGGTCATCCACATCGAGTCGACGGCTCGTCCCGACGGCACGCGGCTCATCGCGGGGGTGCCGATCACCGAGGAGCAGTGGTGGGAACGTTCACCGATCTTCTCCGGGCTGAACACCAACAAGAAGAGCGTCACGCTCGACATCCGCTCGGAACGCGGCGTCGAACTGCTGCGCAAGCTGATCGCGACCTGCGACGTGATCGTCGAGAATTACACCCCGCGTGTGCTCGACCAGATCGGTCTGGATTTCGACGCGGTGCACCGGTTACGTCCCGACGCTATCGTCATGCGGATGCCGGGATTCGGGCTCGACGGCCCGTGGCGTGACAAGCCGGCATTCGCCTATGTCATCGAGGACTGCTCCGGAATCACCTGGCTGACCGGCCATCCCGATCAGAACCCGGTCGAACCGTATTCCGTGGGCGATCCCAACGCGGGGGTGCACGGGCTCAACGCGCTGATGCTCGCGCTGGCACACCGTCGGCGAACGGGCGAAGGTGTCCGGATCGAGGCCGCAATGGTCGACGCCGCGCTCAACGTCGCCGCCGAACAGGTCATCGAGTACTCGGCATACGGAAACCTGCTGCAACGCCAGGGGAACCGAGGACCGACCGCCGCGCCGCAGAACCTGTACCGCACCAGTGAGCTCGACGAGTTCGGTCGCCCCGACGACTGGGTCGCGATCGCGGTCGCCACCGACGGCCAGTGGGCGGGCCTGGTCGAGGCGCTCGGGCGGCCCACATGGGCGACCGAAGAGTTCGCCACGGCCGACGGCCGGCGCCGCCACCACGACACCATCGACGAGCACCTGAGCGCGTGGTGCGCCGACCGAACCGGTGACGATGTCGTCGAAACCCTCTGGGCGGCAGGCGTGCCGGTGGCCAAGGTGATGCAACCGCATCGAGTCGCCGACCTCCCGCAGCTGGTGCACCGCGGCTTCTACGAGACCGTCGACCATCCGGTCAACCCGCCGGCGCGGCACAGCACGCTGCCCATGCGCATCGCGTCGAAGCGCAGCTTCCACCGCAGCCCCGCACCGCTGCTGGGACAGCACAACCGCGAGGTGCTTTCCGGTCTGGGACTCGGCGAGCACGACATCGCTGAGTTGGAGGAACAGGGTGTCATCGGATCGGCGCCCGCGGGTCTCACCATTCGCACGACAAAAACTGGTTGACTCGAACCGTGGCCATCGATCCGTCGGACATCATGCTGACCGGGCGCGTCGCGGTCGTGACGGGCGGTGGCGCGGGCATCGGCAAGGGCATCGCCGAAGGGTTGGCGGCGTTCGGCGCCTCGGTCGCGATCTGGGAGCGTGACCCCGAGACCTGCGCCGCGACCGCCGAAAGCCTTGGCGAGATCGCGGGCTCGGCCGGTGGAAGCGCGCTGGGCGTCGTCACCGACGTGCGCGACAGCGCGCAGGTCGACACCGCGCTCGCTACCACCGTCGCCGAACTCGGCGAGGTCTCGATCCTGGTGAACAACGCCGGCGGGGTGTTCAACTCGCCGATGCTCGAGACTACGGAGAACGGCTGGGATGCCTTGTACAAGGCCAACCTTCGTCACGTGCTGTTGTGCACCCAGCGCGTCGCGCGCCGGCTCGTCGAAGCGGGTGAGTCCGGCAGCGTCATCAACGTGACCTCGATCGAGGGTGTCCGGGCCGCGCCCGGATACGCCGCCTACGCCGCGGCCAAGGCCGGCGTCATCAACTACACGCAGACCGCCGCGTTCGAGCTCTCGCCGCGCGGCATCCGCGTCAACGCGCTCGCTCCGGACCTCACGCTGACCGAGGGACTGATGCAGATCTCCGGCGGCACACTACGGTCCGACGTCGCGTCGGGCATACCGATGGGCAGGCCTGGACATGTCGACGAGATTGCCGGTGCCGCAGTGTTTCTCGCCTCCGATCTGGCGAGCTACATCACCGGTCAAACGATCCACGTCGACGGTGGAACCCAGGCCGCGGGCGGCTGGTACCACCATCCGCGGACCGGCAGGCCGACGCTCGGCCCGCCGGGGTGATTTCGGTGCACTACCGGTCGCTCAGCGACTGCTAGTGCACCGAAATCGCTCTCGGTCAGTGGGCCCAACCGGCGGCGGACTGGTCCTCGAAGGTGCGGTCGATGCGCTCGAAGCGGCGGCGGATCGAGCCGCGGGCCGCGCTGTGCGGCAGCACGTAGAGCCGGTTGGCCTCGATCGCATCGGCCGTCAGGCGGGCCACCTCGTCGACGTTGAGCACCGAGTCGTCGCTCGGGTCCGAGGCCAGCTGCTGCACCGTTTCCGCATCCGACGCGCTGGCCGGGCCGTAGTCGTCGCTGCGGACGCGTTCGGTGTTGGCCAGCAGGTTGGTGTCGACGATCATCGGGCACAGCACCGTCACACCGATCCCGTTGCCGCGCACCTCCCGCGACAGCGTTTCGGCGAGCGCGACGACGCCGTACTTGGCGACGCAATACGGCCCCAGCCCGACGTTGGGGATCAGCCCGGCGAACGACGACGTGAACGCGATGTGGCTGTCGGCTTCCTGCGCGATCAGCCGCGGCAGGAACGCCTCGACGCCGTGGATCGGTCCCCACAGGTCCACGTCGATGACGAACCGCCAATCGTCGTGGCTGGTCTCGACGATCGGCCCGGCGTAGGCGATGCCGGCGTTGTTGAACACCAGATGTACGTCGCCGAACACGCCGAAGGCCTCGTCGGCCAGCCGGTTGACGTCGTCGAGCTTGCGCACATCGCACACCGCTCCGTGGGCGTCGACGCCGTCGGCGCGCAGGTCGGCCACCGCGCGATCGAGCGCCGTCGAATCGATGTCGCTGAGCATGATGCGCGCCCCGCGTCGGGCGAATTCCTGTGCCGCGGCGAACCCGATGCCGCTCGCTCCGCCGGTGATGACCGCTGCGCGGCCGTTGAACGTCTTCACCCGCCGAACACTAGGCCGTCAGGACAGATCGCGGGGTTGATCCCACGCCGGCTCGCCGAGTCGAGCGCGGATCGCCGCCCAAGGATCCGCGTATTTGCCGGGGGCGTTGCGGTATGCGCCGCGGCGTTCGAGGATCGCGCGCAACAGCGGTGCGAGCGGGGTCAGCAGGCGCATCAGGTAACGCGTCCAGCCCGCGTTCGCGGCGGCCTCGGCTTGCATGTCCGGCCACGAATAATGCTGGAACTGCAACGCCTCCTGCGCCCGGGCGGTGTCCATCCAGTCGGTGACGAACCACGCGTCGTCGCGAGCGGGGTCGCCGGGCCTGCCGGGTGGCAGCACCCCGGGAAGGCCGCGGGCGGCCGCCAGTGCCACGCCCACCTCCTGCTGCCGGATCCGGTGCGAATCGTCGCCGGCGATCAGCAGGATCTCCCCGACGACGTCGGCCGTGGTGGCGGCGGCGAAGGCCCATGCGACGTCACGGACGTCGACCGTGTGCAGGCGGCCGTCGGTCGGCAGCAGGCTTTCGAAGTACAGGGCGTCGGCGCTCATCGGCATCGCGTTGGGATCGGTGCTCAGCACACCGCCCAGGCGCAGCACCACCCACGGCAGCTTCGACGCCCGTACGATCGCCTCGGCCTCCGCCTTGGTTCCGCTGTACAGATCGCACGGCCGCATCGGATCGTCCGCGCGTACGGGTGCCTTCGCGGTGTGCGGATTGCGGGCACCGTAGACCGCGTTACTCGACGCCTGGACGAAACGTGGCGGCGTCGGCTGTTGTTCGGCGATGCGCACCAGCGTGGCGGTGGCGTCGACGTTGACGCGCCGCGCAAGCTTCGGGTTCTTGTAGATCGGTGGCGGGATCACGGCGGCCAGATGAATGATCGCCTCCGGCGCGACGTCGGAGACCAGTCGCTGCACGGACGCCTCGTCGGTCAGGTCGATCCACCGAACGGTGGCGCCCCGCGGCAGCTTCGCCTGTGCTTTCCTGTTGGCCGGGGTGTCCAGGTCCGCCACGACGACGGTGCGTCCGAGCTCGGACAGTCTGCGCACGGTGGCCGAACCCACCAGACCGAAGCCGCCGGTCACCAGCACCGTCCCCGCCATCACGCCTCCCACCTGCGAATATGACATTCTCTTTTTCCGAAAGTAGCATATTCACGTGGCGGGGAGGGTGGGCGCGGGTATGACAGGTGCGGCATGAGTAGCAACGAGGCGCAAAAGCCGGAAGTCGCGAAGTGGGACCCCGCGTTCACACGCGGCATCGTCAACACGGTCGGTCCACTCATCAAGCGGTACTTCCGCGCCGAAGTGCGCGACCTGGACGCCATGCCTCCCGCCGGGGGAGCGCTGTTGGTGTCCAACCACTCCGGCGGCATGCTCACCCCCGATGTCCTCGTCTTCGCACCCGCCTTTTACGCGAAATTCGGCTTCGACCGTCCTGTGTACACCCTCGGGCACGACGCCATCTTCGTCGGGCCCGTCGGCACACTGCTGCGTCGCGCCGGGGTGATCGGCGCCAACCGGGAGAACGCGGCCAAGGCGTTGCGCGAAGGCGCGGTGGTCTTGGTCTTTCCGGGCGGCGACTACGACTCCTACCGGCCGACGTTCACCGAGAACGTGATCGACTTCGCAGGTCGCACCGGATATGTCCGTACCGCGATCGACGCCGGCGTCCCGATCGTGCCGATGGTGTCGATCGGCGCCCAGGAGACCCAACTGTTCCTCGCGCGTGGCGACTCGATCGCCCGGCGCATCGGGCTCAAACGGTTGCGCGCCGAGATCCTGCCGATCAGCGTCGGGTTCCCGTTCGGGGTGTCGGTGTTCTTTCCGCCGAACCTCCCGCTGCCCGCCAAGATCACCACCCGGGTCCTGCCGCCGATTAATGTGGTCGAGCAGTTCGGGGAGGACCCGGACGTGAAGGAGGTCGACGCGCACGTGCGCTCGGTGATGCAGGCCGCGCTCGACGAGCTGGCCACAGAACGCCGGTTCCCGGTGTTGGGCTGAGCCATGGCCGACGTTCTCGGACTCGTGCAGACACTGTGGCGGGCCGGCCTGATCGCGCCGCTCCGCCCCGACAAATACCTGCGGATGGGTGCGGCGATGCGCCGCGTGGGGATGACGGCGACGGTCGGTTTCGCCGCGGCCGCGCAGCGCTGCCCCGACCGAACGGGACTCGTTGACGAACGCGGCACCCTCACCTGGAAGCAGATCGACGACCGCTGCGACGCCGTGGCCACCGGGCTGCAGAATCTGCCGGGCGGCACGCCGAAAACCGTTGCGGTGATGTGCCGCAACCACCGCGGGTTCATCGAGTCGCTCGTGGCGTCGAACCGGATCGGCGCGGACGTGTTGCTGCTGAACACCTCGTTCGCGGGTCCGGCGCTTGCCGAGGTGGTCGATCGGGAAGGCGCCGACGTCGTCATCTACGACGAGGAGTTCTCCGAGATCGTCGAGCGGGCCATGGCCGACAAACCCGACGCCACGCGCATTCTCGCCTGGACCGACGAGGCCGCCGAGGGTCTGACGCTCGATCGGCTCATCGAGGCCAATCTCGGCACGCGGCCCGCGGCCGCCGAACGCAAAAGCGACATCATCCTGCTGACGTCCGGCACCACCGGAACCCCGAAAGGCGCGAAACGCGGCGAAGGCAGCGGCGGCGCAGGCGATCTCAAGGCGGTGCTGGACCGAACGCCGTGGCGCACCGAGGAGGCGACCGTCATCGTCGCACCGATGTTCCACGCGTGGGGGTTCTCGCAGCTGCTCTTCGCCGCGCTCCTGGCCTGCACGATCGTCACGCGCCGCAAGTTCGACCCCGAGGCGACTCTGGAGCTGGTGGATCAGCACAAGGCGACGGGACTCGTCGTGGTGCCGGTGATGTTCGACCGGATCATGGACCTTCCGGACAACGTGCTGAACCGCTACAGCGGTAAGTCGCTACGCTTCGCGACCGCGTCGGGTTCGCGGATGCGCCCCGATGTGGTCATCAAGTTCATGGACCGCTTCGGCGACGTGATCTACAACAACTACAACGCCACCGAGGCGGGGATGATCGCCACCGCGACACCGACCGACCTGCGGGCCGCGCCCGACACCGCCGGCACCCCGGCCGACGGCACCGAGATCCGCATCTACGACGCGGATTTCAACGAGCTGCCCACCGGTGAGACCGGCCAGATCTTCGTCCGCAGCGGCACGTTGTTCGACGGGTACACCTCCGGCAACACCAAGGACTTCCACGACGGGTTCATGGCTTCGGGAGATGTCGGTTATCTCGACGAGGCCGGGCGATTGTTCGTGGTCGGCCGCGACGACGAGATGATCGTCTCGGGTGGAGAGAACGTCTATCCGATCGAGGTCGAGAAGACGTTGACCCGGCATTCCGACGTCAAGGAGGCCGTGGTGCTGGGCGTCGACGACGAGCAGTACGGTCAGCGTCTCGTTGCCTTCGTCGTGCTCAACGACGGAGGGCGCGCCACCCCCGACGATCTCAAACAGCACGTCCGCGACAACCTCGCCAACTACAAGGTCCCGCGGCAGATCACCGTCCTCGACGAGTTGCCGCGCGGCAGCACCGGCAAGGTGGTGCGCAAGGATCTGCTCGGCCTGGTCGACTAACGGGCGGCCGGCGCCGGGGCCATCGCGGTGCTCACCACGGACAGCGCGGGAAGTCCTGCCGCGGACCGTATTTCGTCGAGCCCGTGCACCATCGCGTCGGTGGCCTCGTGGATGTCGTGGAAGGTCCGGTCATCGGACAGGATGGAGATGTCGACCTGGTCGACGTAGCTCCAGACAGTCATGTTGAACGCGCTGCCGGCCGAGAGCACACCGATCGAGTAGATCTCGCTCACCGGTGCGCCGCCGATGTGGCCGCGACGGCGGGGCCCCGGCACGCTTGACACCGCGACGTTCATCAACGGGTTGTGTTTGGCGCGTTGGCTCTGCCATCGCAGCAGCGGCGGCGTCAGCGGGGGAGGCAGGTATTCCATCAACTGGCCCTGCAGTTTAGGCCCGAGGAGTTCGTAGTTCTCCTTCGCCTGTGTGGTCGCCAGCGAGGTCAACCGGACCCGTTCCAATGGGTCGTCGACGTGCACGGGCAGCGACACCGACAGGCCGCCGATCTCGTTGCCGGTGATCCGATCCGGTGACAGATCCGTGCTGACCGGGACCGACGCCATCAACGGGCGGTCCGCGCGCCCGTCGTAGCGCAGCAGGAGTTCGCGAAGGCCGCCCGCCGCGGTGGCCAGCACGATGTCGTTGAACGTCACCCCGAGGTGTTTGGCCGTCTCCCTGACCTCGGCCAGTGACAGCGATGCCGTGGCGAACGTGCGCCCCGGCGAGACGATGTGGTTGAGGAAGGTCGGCGGGGTGCGGAACATCTTCGCCAGGTCCGGATGAGCGTCGCGCTGCTTGGCGCGGCGCCGCAACTTGGTGAACCCCCGGACCGCATCGCGCGTCAATCCCGGCAGCGCGGCGACGTTCGCGGCGTGGTCACGCATCGCGACCTTCACCAGCTCGGACCGGTTCGGCGGCCGGCAGGTGGCGTACTCCTCGCGCTCGTCGTTCGTGCCGTCGGCGAGATCCATCAGCCGCGCAAGCAGATTCGCCGACGCCACACCGTCGGCCAGGGTGTGGTGCACCTTGCCGATGAGCGCGAAGCGGTCGTCGGCCATCCCCTCGGCGAAGTGGAACTCCCACAGCGGGCGGCTGCGGTCAAGCGGTGTGCTGGCGATCCGGCCGATGACCTCGTCGAGTTCGCGCCGCCCGCCGGGGCTCGGCACAGGGACACGGCGCAGGTGATAGTCGAGGTCGACCGGGCAGTCCTCGAGCCACATGGGGTGATGCAACTTTCCGGGGATGTCGACCAGGCGATACCGCAACGGGTCGAGCAGATGCAGCCGCCGGGCGATGGTCCGCCGGAAGTGGTCGAAGGTGAACTCGCCGTCGAACTCGGCGGCGTTGATGATCGCGACCTTCAGCGTATGCGTGTGGAGGTTGGGCGTTTCGCTGTACAGCAGCATGGCGTCCATACCGTTGAGTCGCTTCACATCCCCACCCCTGCGGACCGTCGGTGTCCAAGGGGTCCATCGAACCACTCGGACGGCCATGATCGGGGGGTTTCGGTCAGCAGGACCCGCAGCGCGCGCCCCTGACTATTGTTAGGTGGCCGAACGATTGGAGTGTCGATGAGGGCCATCGTGTGTAGGGAGTACTGCCAGCCCGAGGATCTCGTGCTCGATGAACTTCCCGACCCGACACCGCAACCCGGTCAGGTCGTCATCAGGGTGCGCGCCGCCGCGGTGAACTATCCGGACGTGTTGCTGATCGGCGGCAACTATCAGGTCAAGGTGCCGCCGCCGTTCAGCCCGGGCAGCGAGATGGCGGGGGACGTGATCGCGGTCGGTGATGGGGTCGATCTGGGTGTCGGCGCTCGAGTGACTGCGACGACGTTCGTCGGCGCCTTCGCCGAGCATGCGGCGGTCGACGCGCGCGCGGTGACGCCGATTCCGGACGGAGTCGACTACGCCGACGCCGCCGCATTCGGGGTCACCTACCGGACCGCGTACTACACGTTGCGGACGATCGCTCCGGTGCAGCCCGGCGACTGGGTCGTGGTGCTCGGTGCGGCCGGCGGCGTCGGCCTCGCCGCGGTCGACATCGCGACGCTGCTCGGGGGCAGGGTGTTGGCCGTCGCGTCCGGACCGGAGAAACTCGAGCTGTGCCGCGAGCGCGGGGCTGAGGCAGTTGTCGACTACGACCGCGAAGATCTGCGGGACCGCATCAAGGAGGTCACCGGCAAGGCCGGCGCACAGATCGTCGTCGACCCCGTCGGCGGGCCGTACTCCCTGCCCGCTCTGCGCGGCCTGGGCCGGCACGGAACCTTCGTCACGCTCGGATACGCCGCCGGTGAGATCCCATCGGTTCCGCTGAATCTCGTTCTACTGAAAGGTATTACGGTGCGCGGCATGGAAATTCGGACCTTCGCGTCCGACTACCCGGCCGAGGTCCTACGCGACGACGAGGAACTGAACGCGCTCTTCGCCGAGGGCAAGCTCCGTCCATACATCGGTGCCCGCTTTCCGCTCGATGAGGCCGCCGCCGCCCTGCGTCACATCGCCGAGCGCAAGGCTCAGGGCAAGGTCATCATCGAGATCTAGAGCGTACGGAAAAGGCCGCCGTCGACCAGGATTTGAGCGCCGTTGATGTAACCGGCCGCCTCGCTGGCCAAGAACACGCACAGGCCGACCATGTCCTCTGGCAACCCGATGCGCTTCATCGGGTTCATCGCCGCGGCCGCGGCCTGCGCCTCGGGGCCCCACGATTTCGAGATGTCGGTGTCGAACGCGCCCGGCATGACGAGGTTGGCCCGGACCTTCGGAGCCCACGCCCCGGCCAGGGCCAGGGTGAGGGCGTTCAGCCCGGCCTTCGCCATGGCGTAGGGGAGGTCGGCCGTGTCCGGTCGCAGCGTTCCCGCCGTGGTGACGTTGATGATCGACCCACCGTCCGCGTCGGCCATCCGGGTTCCGAAAAGCGTTGCGAGCCGGAAGGGTCCGCGGGCGTTGACCGCGTGCACCTTGTCGTAGAGCTCCTGTGTGACCGACGTGAGATCGTCGTACACCGGCGACATACCGGCGTTGTTGATCAGCACGTCGCATCGCCCGAACGTGTCGTAGATGGTGTCCACGAGCATGTCGGCATCGTCCCACCGGCCGACGTGGCACCCGACGGGCAGGGCGCGGCGACCGGTGCTGCGCTCGATCTCGGTGGCGGCCGACTGACAGTTTTCGAGCTTTCGGCTGGCGATCACCACGTCGGCGCCCGCCTCGGCGAAGCCCTGGGCGACGGCCCGCCCGATGCCGCGGCTGCCGCCGGTGACGACCACGACCTTGCCGCTCATGTCGAGCAGGTCCGCGAGGCGGGTCACCGGTTCACCATTCGGGTCGACGCCCGCGGGCTAGTCCAGCGCGGCGAGCGCCGCGCGGGTGTCGAGGTCGATAAACGCGGCCGAATACCGTTGCGCCAGCGCCAAACAGATGTCGGCGCCCTGCCAGGCGTCGCCGCCGGAGAGCGTGGCCATCCAGATGGCCAGGCCGTGCGCGACCGACGCGCGGTAGCGCAGCCACACCTCCTCGGCCGACGGGAGTTCGGCGGCGGGCAGCGTGAGCGCGCCCCGGTATACGTCGAGCAGGTCGCGCTCGGATCGCCTGCGATCCTCGATCGTCAGCGCACCCTGCAGGAAGTAGCCGAGATCCAGCGACCAGTTGCCGCGGCGGGCCATCTGCCAGTCCAGGAACCCGACCTCGTCATCGGGCAGCACGTAGGTGTTGCCGATGTGGGGATCGCCGTGCAGCAGCGTCTGCGGTGACGTCGTCAGCGTGCCGATGTAGCGGGCCCAGATGTCGACGAAAAGGTCGGTGCCGTTGAGCCCGAGGATCTCCGAGGAGACCGTGGTGCCCAGCCGCTCGCGGGCGATGTCCAGCGGGGCGTACTCGAGGCCTTCGAAGGCGACGAACGGCTCGAGCCAGTCCAGCGCCGGGTTCGCGGTCAACCGCTCACCCCAGAACTGGCTGTGCATTCGCGCCAGCCCGCGGACTCCGCTGGCGACCTGTTCGACCGTCATCGGCCGGGTGGAATCGCGAGGGTCGGCGCCGCGTGCGACGACGTCCTCCATGATCATCACGAAGTTCGAGCCGGGTTCGTCTATCAGCGCGGCGTAGACGGTCGGATGGTCGAGCGGCAGCGACACTCCCGAACTGAACAGCCGGGGTTCGTGGAACAGCCCGCTGGTGAGCGCGACGAGTTCTGCGTGGTCGGGGTCGACGGCCTTGGCGAACACCGTAGCCGGCCCCGATCCCGTCGAGTACGACAACGCAAGGCGCGCGCGGCGATTCGTGCCGTCGTCGCGCAGCGCGACGGTGACGGCGTCGACGGTGGCGCCCGGGAAGTGGTTCCCGAGCGCCGCCGTCATCCAGCTCGGCGTGATCTCCTCCCAGCTGCGCGGAAGCGACAGCTCGGCAGCGGTCATCTGCGGGTCCTGGCTATTTCAGGCAGCTGCCGCCGTCGACCGGCAGCGTCACGCCGGTGATGTAGCGGCTCTCGTCGGAGGCCAGGAACAGCACGGCGTTCGCGATGTCCTCGGGCTCGACCCAGCCGATCGGCAGCGTATGCATCAGCTGGCCGACGACTTTCATGTCGTCGGGACCCGGGTTCTCCAGGTCGGGCCGGAACAACTTCATCGTGCCCTCGTTCATGAACAACGGGGTATTTACGTTGGTCGGGTGCACGGAGTTGACGCGGATGTTCTGCGCGCCGAGTTCGACGGCGAACGTCCGCATCAGCCCCACCACACCGTGTTTCGCGGCGACGTAGTGGCCCGTGTGCGGATAGGCCTTCAGGCCGCCGACCGAGCTGGTGAGGATGATCGAACCACCGCGTCCGCCTGCGAGGACGTGCGGGACACCCGCCTTGACCGTCTTCCACACGCCGGCGAGGTTGACGTCGATCATGTCGGTCCAGTCTTCTTCGCTGGTCTTGTCCAGCGTGGCACCGCCGTTGCCGATGCCGGCATTGGCGACGATGATGTCGAGCCGGCCCAGCTGCTCGACGCCGGTGTCCACCGCGGCCTTGAGCGCGTCGAAGTCGCGGGTGTCGACCTCAGCGGTGTAGATGCGGCGGTTGAGGCCCTTGACCAGATCCGCGGTCTCTGCAAGGTCTTCCGGGGTCGACAGCGGGATCTGCACGCTGTCGATCTGCTTACAGATGTCGACGGCGATGATGTCGGCGCCTTCCTGGGCCAGCCGCACGGCATGGGCGCGGCCCTGGCCGCGGGCGGCGCCGGTGATGAAAGCGACCTTGCCTTCGACACGTCCGGTCATCGGGTACCTCAATTCGTTGTGGTTACAGGGGTTTCGGTGCTATTTCGAGTTGACGAAGGTGGGCATGGACTCCCAGCCGCGGACGGCGGTGGTCTGCGACGGGCGGGCGTTGGGCCAGTCGACCTCCCAGGTCGGGAACCGCTTGAGGATCTCCTCGAGCGCGATCCGGCCCTCCAAGCGCGCCAGCGCGTTGCCCATGCAGAAGTGGGTTCCCGCGCCGAACGTCATGTGGGAGTGCAGCTCTCGGTGGATGTCGAAGACGTCGCCGTTCGGCGGGAAGCGGCGATGGTCGCGGTTGGCCGCGCCGACCAGCATCAGCATCGCCGACCCCTCGGGGACCGTCTGGCCGTAGTACTCCACGTCGCGGGTCACGTACCGGGCGATCTGCAGCGCCGGCGGTTCCCAGCGCAGGATCTCCTCGATCGCCTGGGGGATGAGGCTCGGGTCCGCGGCCAGTTCGGCGCGCTGGTCCGGGCAATCGGCGAGTGTCTTTCCCGCCCAACCGATCAAGCGGGTGGTGGTCTCGCTGCCCGCGGTGGCGATGACCGTCAGGTACATCAGCAGTTCTTCCCGGCGCAGTCTGCGACGGGTGCCGGTCTCGTCCTCGAACTCGGCGTTCAGCAGGTCGGTCATGATGTCGTCGGAGGGATGCTCGGTGCGATAGTCGAGGAACTCCGCGAATACCTCGCCGGTGGCCATCAGGTCGACCGAATCGCTCTGCAACGTCGCCTCACCATGCTCAGTGACGCGGCGTTGGTCGGCTTCGGGGATGCCGAGAAGCATCCCGATCACCCGCATCGGCATCTGTGCGCCGAGATCGTTGACGAAGTCGAACTTCTCGGCGCCGACCAGCGGGTCCAGGCAGCGGCAGGTGAACTCGCGGATCTGCGGTTCGAGCGCCTGCACCTTGCGCGGGGTGAACACTCGCGAGAGCAGATTGCGGTGGATGTTGTGGATCGGCGGATCCTCGAAAATCAGTGTGCCCGGCGGGATCTCCATCCCCGACTTGATGACCTCGAGCAAGGCGCCGCGACCCGAGATGAAGGTCTGATGGTCGATGACGGCCTTGTTGACATCTTCGAACCTGCTCAACGCGTAGAAGTCGTGTTTGTCGTTGTAGTAAAGCGGGGCCTCTTCGCGCAGACGCGCGAAGACCGCATACGGGTTCATGTTGAGTTCGACGCTGTACGGGTCGTAGTACAACTTGTCTTGCGTCGCATCGTGCACGTCGGGATTTTCGGCGCTGATCGTCACCGGATCGCCTCTCACCGGTCAGGTCGCATAAGACATGGGGCTGGCATTTGTCTCACAACTCTGGCATTCGCCACGAAGGGGTGTCAACAACGGATTCAAATCGGAACATTTAAGCTCTTCGCTCAGAAGAATATGATTCTCCGCCTGGAGCCCAAAGCCCGTCGCGCGGGTGCTCGAGCGCCGAGAACGTGATTCTCGCCTCGGATGTGAGAACGGAGTTCTCCTGCTATTCGGCGGCGAATCCGTGCGAGACGAAGTCCCAGACCTCGTCCGCGGTGATGGGGTGAGTCGTGCCGTCCTCGGCGCCGTTGGATTGCGCGACGAACATGACCGTCTGCATCGTCATCGCCGCCATCCGCTTCGGGTTGATGCCCTCCCGCAGCTGGCCGGCCTCGCCGGCTTCCTCCATCAACTCGGTCAGCAGCGCCAGCAGCGGTGCATGCGCGACCTTGACCTCGGCAGGGTGAGAGAGCAGGAGCCGGGGCGCGAAGTCGGTGAACAGCGGCCGTTTCGCCGCGGGGTCCGGACGCGAGGATTCGAAGAGCAGCTGCACCGCGACCTTGAGCCGTTCAATCGGCTCGTCTGCGGTGGTGGTGGCCGCGCGGATCTGATCGGCCGACCGGCTCAGGGCGTCCTCGAACAACGCCAGCAGCAGCTCGTGTTTACCGTCGAACTGCAGGTAGAAGCTGCGCAGCGACTGCCGGGAACGGTCGACGACCTCTTGGACGGTGAAGTCGGTGCTGCCCTTTTCGATGATGATGGCCTGGGCGGCGTCGAGGAAGCGCTGCACGCGCTGCGCGGCCCGGAGCTTCGCGGTTTTGATGGAGCGTTCGACCGCGCGCTGCTTCCAGGCAGGCTCTTCGCTCGGGCTCGTCACCGGCGGCTCAGACGCTGGCCGGGTGGGGAGAACATGAACTGACTGTACCGGAGAACGTCTCGCCATTGCGGTCCTCGACCCCCTCGCGGCCAACGTGTCAGAGATTGTAACTTTCTCACGATGAGAATAGTATTCTCATTTTAGAGATAACAATAGTCCTACCAAAGATTTGATCCGGCGGGAGTTCCGTGCAGCTCACCTTCGATGCTGATGTCGAGGCGTTCCGCGCCGAGTTCAACGCATTCCTCGACGAACACCTTCCCTCCGACGCCGTCGCCCTCGGGCGGTCGCGTTCGAGCAGTGACGTGCCCGGCTGGGCGCGGGACTGGCAGCGGCTGATGTTCGACAACGGTTGGCTGTTGCCCGGCTATCCGCCGGAGTTCGGCGGGCGCAACGCGACGATCCTGCAGCAGTACGTGCATCAGGAGGAACTGGCACGTCGGCGCGTGTATCTGACCTACAACCCGCAGGGCGTCGGCATCATCTCGGCCTCGCTGATCTCGTTCGGCACCCCCGAACAGCAGCGCCGCTGGGCGGTTCCGATCCTGCGGGCCGAGATCACCGCATCGCTCGGGATGAGCGAGCCGGGTGCCGGTTCCGACCTCGCGTCGCTGCGTACCACTGCGGTCGCCGACGGTGACCATTTCGTCGTCAACGGCCAGAAGGTGTGGACCTCGGGGGCGCACGACGCGGACGTCCTGCTGACTTTCGTTCGCACCGATCCGAAAGCGCCCAAGCACAAGGGCATCAGCGTGCTGATGATCCCGACGGACCTGCCGGGAGTGGTGCGGCGGCCGTTCGCGTCACTCTGTGACGCCGATGACCTCGATTTCAACGAGGTCTTCTTCAACGACGTGCGGGTGCCAGCGGAGAATCTGGTCGGGCCGTTGAACGAGGGCTGGCGGGTCGCCAACGGTTCGCTCGGACACGAGCGAAACATGTTGTGGCTCAGCTATGCGGACCGCCTGCAAGAGCTGGTCGAGGATTTCCGGCCCGCCTCCGCGCTCGATCGTGACCGGTACGCCGGCCTGGTGATGGACAACCAGGCGCTTCGCCTGCTCGGCTCGGTGGCATTGGCCCGTGCCGCGCGTGGCGACGAGGACGCGGCCGCGCTGTCGGTGCTCAAACTGTTCGGGTCGGAGGCGTCGCAGGCCGCAACCGAATACATGCTGGGCGCCAAGGGTGCCGACGCACTGGACCATCCCGCGTTCTCCGGGCCGTACAGCGCGCAGCACCTCGAGCTGTACCGGTGTGGGTGGTTCGAGCGCTACGTCCGCACGTTCGGCGGCACAATCGCCGGTGGCACCTCAGAGATCCAACGCAACATCATCGCCCAGCGATTGCTGGGACTGCCTCGAAACTAGAAGGACTGCAACATGTACATCGAGTACGAGGTCGCCGATCGCATCGCGACCATCACGTTGAACCGGCCCGAGGCCGCCAACGCGCAGAACCCGGAGCTGCTCGACGAGCTCGACGGCGCATGGACCCGTGCGGCGGAGGATCCCGAGGTATCGGTGATTGTGTTGCGTGCCAACGGAAAGCACTTCTCAGCCGGACACGACCTGCGGGGCGGGGGTCCGGTGCCGGACAAGATCACCCTGGACTTCATCATCCAGCACGAGGCGAAGCGATATCTGGAGTACACGCTGCGCTGGCGCAATGTGCCCAAGCCGTCGATCGCCGCGGTGCAGGGACGCTGCATCTCGGGTGGGCTGCTGCTGTGCTGGCCGTGCGACCTCATCATCGCCGCCGACGACGCCCAGTTCTCCGACCCCGTGGTGCTGATGGGCATCGGCGGTGTCGAATACCACGGCCACACTTGGGAACTCGGGCCTCGGAAGGCCAAGGAGATTCTTTTCACCGGTCGCGCGATGACGGCCGAGGAGGTGGCTGCCACCGGCATGGTGAACAAGGTGGTGCCTCGCGACCAGCTCGATGCGGAGACTAGGGCGCTGGCCGAACAGATCGCGAAGATGCCGCCGTTCGCGCTGCGGCAAGCCAAGCGCGCGGTCAACCAGACCCTCGACGTGCAGGGCTTCTACGCCGCCATCCAGTCGGTGTTCGACATCCACCAGACGGGCCACGGTAACGCGCTGAGCGTCAGTGGTTGGCCGGTGCTGGTGAACCTCGACGAGATGAAGGCCAGCATCAAGTAGCCCTCGGTTGCCTCCTTGTGGCGCGAGCGTGCGTGTTTGCATACGACACGCCGCCCCTTCTCGACAGTTTGCGCACGCTCACGCGACGCGAGCGTGACGAAGTTCTCGGTCCACCCTCGCCACGAAGTCCCAGCTTCGGTGCCGCACGTCGTCGGCGACGATCGCGATGACGGTCCACCCGACGTCCTGCAGGGCGAGTCGACGCCGACGGTCGTGGCGCAGCGCTTCGGGTTCGGTGTGCCAATCGACGCCGTCGTATTCGACCGCGACGCGGACGTCGGGCCACGCGAAGTCCAGGCGGCGGAGCTCGCCGTTGCCGTCGACGACCTCGTACTGCAGTTTCGGCATCGGCAAGCCGCCGTCGATCATCGTGAGCCGCGCTTCGCTCTCCATGGGGGACTCGGCGAGGGCGTCGGCGAGAGGAAGTAGGTCGCGCACGGCGACGATGCCGCGCCGGCCGGCCTGCTGGATTGCCGCACGCCACAATTCGGCCCGGGTGCACGCGCCCGAACGAAGCGCCGCGTCGAGTGTCGCCAACGCACGCGGCCGTCGCAATGCGCGGGCTACTTCGATCGCGGTCCACGCCGGCACCGTCGCGAAGCGGTCGGCGACCTGGACTAGCGGCGCACCGTCTCGGCGATGTACGACCAACCCGTCGGCCGAGCGCAACTGATGACCGGGCGGGTTGAGGACATGAAGTTCGGCGGGTTGTTGGGTGTCGAACCCGAACAGTGCCGCGGCCGTCGCCAGGCACACGGGAACCGTTGTTCCGCACGACAAGTCAAGACCGCGAAGCCGTAGCTGGTCGGTCGGTTCACCGAGACAGTAGATGCCTTGCCAGAGCCGTTCGAGATGGGCGGTTTTCAGTGCTGCTTCGAATGTGTACCGGGGGACAAGCGCCAAGATCTGACCGCTGGTAGCAACTCCGCCTTGTTCGTCGAACAGCTGCTTGAGAGCTGGGTCCATAGCCGCAATCGTCGTTGCGGCGCGCCATCACCCGCGACGCTGATCGCCCGGTCTGTGGATGAATCCCGCTTTGTGCACAGTCGGTGAGGAACGAGCGTGCACAGAGTGATGAAATTCCGCGGCGTGTCGTGTGCAAACACGCACGCTCGCGGAAATTTAGAGGTGTGCGAGCCGCGGGACTGAACCTCGCGCACGCAGGCCTGCGCCCGCCCTCTTGGTGAGTTCACGTGAGCTGCCCAGCAATCCGTCGAGCACGAGCGCTCGCTTGATGTGCCGATGCAAATCGTGCTCGGCGGTGAAGCCGATGCCGCCGAGCACCTGCTGGCAGTGCTTGGCGGCGGTCAGCGCGGCCTTGCCCGCGGCGGCTTTGGCCAACATCGCCGTCAGGTCCGCGCTTTCCGTGCCGGGCAGGCCCAGCGTCGCCTCGGCGCCCTCGATCGCCACCAGCGTCTCGGCCAACCGGTGCCGGATGGCTTGGAAAGACGCGATGGGCTTGCCGAACTGGACACGATCGAGCGCATGCTGACGCGCCAGCGCCAGCATGGCTCTTGCCGAACCGACCAGCCACCAGCCCACCGCCCGGCGAGCCTCGCCCATCCGCATCAACTCGCCGTCGGGCACCCGGCGCAGGGGTAGGCCACCGAGCGTCGGCTCGTTGTTGGCCGCGCGTTCCCACACCACCCAGCTGCCGCCGGTGTACGGCATCGGCGGGGTCCCGCCGGGCAGGCCGCCGATGGTCTCCAACAGCACATCGTTGAGAACCGACGCGTGCGAACCGGTTTCGCCGAGCAGGCGGAACACCAGCGGGATCGCCTGATCGGGGGTGTCGGCCAGCATCTCGGCCCACCCGAGTTCCGCCAGCGCCGCATCGAGCTCGGCACCCGAGACGGACAGCATCGTCTTGCGCAGCGTGTCTTCGAGCATCGCCAGTGATTCGGCGTCCAAACCGGATTCCACTCTCACTCCTTACCCAGATCGAGTAGCCGGCGGGCGATGATGTTGCGTTGCACCTCGGCGGTGCCGCCGTAGATGGTCGCGGCCCGCGAATACAGGTACTCGGTCCGCCAGGCGGTCTCCTCGAGCTCGATGCGGCCGGGCAGCAGATCGCGCACGGTGTCGTAGAGGCGCTGTTCGGCACCCGCCAGCAGCACCTTGTCGATCGACGTGTCCGCACCCAACTTCTGTCCCTCGCCCAGCCGATGCTGGGTGGCGCGAGATCGACAGCGCAGCGTGTGCAGCGCCAGGTACACCTCGCCGAGATCCGAATCAGACGCCGTGCCTGAGCCTTTGACCTCATTGACAAGCTCGTCGAACCGCGAGTACAGGTAGGCGATGCGCTGCCAGAAGCAGGTGGATCGCTCGTAGGGGAGAAGGTCCATCGCGACCTTCCACCCGTCGCCGGGGTTGCCCAGCATGCGGTCCGCCGGCACCACCACATCGTCGAAGTACACCTCACAGAATTCGTCGACATCGTGCATGGTGCGCAACGGGCGCACCGATACACCCGGCGAATCGAGGTCGACGAAGAATGCGGTGATCGCCTCATGATTGGGCGTATTGGCATCACCAGTGCGGGTGAGCAGGATGCATCGTTTGGCGTACTGCGCGAAGCTGGTCCACACCTTCTGACCGTTCACGACCCAGTCGTCGCCCTGTGGCACAGCGCGGGTGGTCAACGACGCCAGGTCGCTACCCGAGCCGGGCTCGGAGAAACCCTGGCACCACGACTCCTGCCCAGACAACAGCCGCGGCACCATCTCCGCCGCGAGTTCCGGTCGCGCGTAGTCGATCATGGTCGGCGTCAGCACGTCGAGCATCGAGTACGGACCGGGATGATCGAGCCCGCGCCCGACCACCTCCTCGCCGACGATGGCGCGCAGGATGTCCGGCCCGCCCAGGCCGCCGGCCGATTCCGGCCAGCCGTAGCGCATCCAGTCGGCGTCGTACAGCGCCTCGAGCACCCGCAGGTGTTGGGCCTGGTGCGCGTCGAGCGAATGGTCGTCGTCGGGAGGGGTCAGGTCGTTAGTATCGAGCCATTCCCGTAGCTTCGCGCGGAACGCGGCGGGCTCGAAGAGGTCGTCACTCATCCAGCTTCGGGCCTTCCGATGGCGTGCGGGCGGCCGGAGTCATGGTCGCCACTACGCCGAATGAACGTCATGGCACGGGTTTTCAGCCGCCAGCCGTCGTCGGTGCGGACATACGTGTCGTTGTAGTAGCCGATCCGCATGTCGTGTTTGGAGTGCTCGATGAAGCACAGCGGCTGCGTGCCCGATGCCTTATCCGGGTCGTTCTCGTCGAGGTGGACCAGCGAAGTGCCGGTCATGAACAGACCCTTGGGCGCGGCGTCGACGAGTTCGGGAAAGCGATTCAGCGTGTAGGTGGAGCCGAACGCGCTGTACGTCCCGTCCGGGGTGAACACCGAGACCAGTCCCTCGATGTCGCCCTGGGTGATGGTGACGGCGTATTTGGCCAGCAGCTGCTGGATCTCGACCAGATCGTCAGTTCGAGTCATGTCGGAAGACCTTACCGCCCTTCATTACAAAGCTGACATCCCGTGTAACAGCGATGTCGGCGAGTGGATCACCGGGCACCGCGATGATGTCCGCGAGGTACCCCTCGGCGATGCGGCCCAGGTCGGGTTTGTCGATCAGATCCGCGGCGACGACGGTGGCCGCGCGTAACACAGCGGCGGCCGGCATGCCCCATTCGACCAGTGTGACGAGCTCGTCGGCGTTCTTGCCGTGGGGGATGGCGGGTGCGTCGGTGCCGACGGCGATCTTCACCCCCGCCTCGTAAGCGGCCTTGATCGATGTGCGCGCTTTCGGGAACATCTCGGCGGCCTTGTCCTGCAATGCCTTCGGCGCCCGGGACACATCCATGGCCTCGGCCAGTCGGCGCGTGGTGACCAGCCACCGGTCGTTGTCGACCAGCATCTGGATCGCTTCGTCGTCCATCAGGAAGCCGTGCTCGATGCAGTCGATGCCGCACGCGACGGCGTGTTTGACGGCCTCGGCACCGTGCGTGTGCGCGGCCACCTTCAGGCCGCGCCGGTGCGCCTCGTCGACGATGGCCCTCAGTTCCTCGTCCGAATAGTGTTGCGCGCCAGCCTCGCCGGTCAGCGACATCACGCCGCCGGAGACGCAGACTTTGATCAGCTGAGCGCCGTGCTTGATCTGGTAGCGCACCGCCTTGCGGATCTCGTCGATGCCGTTGGCGATGCCCTCCTCCACGGTCAGCTCCAGCGCACCCGGCATGAAAGCTGCGAACATCGTCGGATCGAGGTGGCCGCCGGTCGGGGTGATCGCATGACCGGCCGGAATGACCCGCGGACCGTCGATCCATCCCGCGTCGATCGCCTTACCCAGCGCGACGTCGAGCAGGTAGCCGCCGGTCTTGACGAACAGCCCGAGGTTGCGCACCGTCGTGAAACCGGCCCGCAATGTGCGTCGGGCGTTGCCCACCGCGCGCAGCACCCGGGTCGCGGGGTCGTCCTGAACCTGGGAAAGGCCGGGGTTTTCACCCCGGCCGCCCATCAGGAGGTTGACCTCCATGTCCATCAGCCCGGGCAACAGGATCGCGTCACCGAGGTCGATGACCTCGCCGTCGGTCACACCGCCGAGACCGACGATGCGGTCGTCGTCGATCCGGACAATGCCCGGCCGGACGATCTCCCCGGCATCGACGTCGAGCAGACCCGCCGCTTTGAGGGTCAGCACTCCTAGACCACCGGCTCCCGGATACAGGTGATGTAGGTCGCGCCGCTGTCGAGTACGCGCGGCTGCTTCCACACCTCGATCGGGAACGACACGTTCACCAGCGACTGCATCATGTGGATGAGAGCCTTTGCGTCCTCGGGCATTCCGTCCAGCGGGAACCGGGCGTCGCAGTACTCCATGACGGCCTCGAGGCGCTCCATACCGGCGTCGTAGAACTCCTGCATCTCCTCCATCGTCGAGGACAGTCGCTTCTGGTAGCGCTCCTCTTCGGTGGGCAGGCACCAGTCGGTGAACCGCTCCAGGTCGGCGAATTCTTCCGGCAACTTAGGCATTGATCGCGTCCTTCTCGCTCGCGCTGGCGGAGGTCTGGCCGTTGGTGAGGCCCTTCTCCTTCTTGTAGGCGTTCACGTGATCCCAGGCGGTCTTGTGCAGGTGACGCAGCAGAATCTCCTGGTCGCACAACGGGAACTCCTTGACCACGCCGGTGTTGATCATCGTCTGCGTGGCCTCGAGGGTGTTGGCGTCCTGGAACGCGTACTCCTTGAACGTCACCGCGGCGAGCTCGTGCGCGAGCCGTTCCCGGGTGTTGGTGGCCGGCACGAAGTACAGAGTGCACTCGAAGATGTGCTTGTCCACATCGGTCGGCCAGTAGTGGTACGTCAGATACCAGCCCGGCGCCCACAGCAGAAGCGTGAAGTTGGGGAAGAACTCGAAGGAGTCCTGACCCCACGCGTGGTGCCGGGACGGGTTGACCGCCGGCGGCAGTTCCTCTGGCAGGATGCCCTCGATCTTGGGCCGGTCCCACGGTCCGAACAGTCCGCTGTGCAGGATGCGTTCGATGGGCTTGACCATGTTCAGGTCCTTCGGCGGGCTCATCCCGCCCCAGGAGGAGATCATCGAGTGCCTGCCCTTGATGTCGTAGGCCAACGCCTCGAAGCCGTATTGGGCGATCTTTTCGGCCTCCTCCTTGACCGCCTGCTTCATGTGCAGGATCGGTGCGTGGTAGAACTCGACGAACGCGTCGATGAACAGCTTCCAGTTCGCGTTGACTTCGGCCCGGTACGAATAGGTTTCGGTCATCTCGCTGAAGGGATAGCCCTCCAGCCCCTTTGCGAAGTCGCCAAGATAGTCGATCAACGGCTCGGCGTCGTTGTCGAAGTTGATGAAGATGAAGCCTTCCCACACCTCGCAGCGCACGGGCACGAGGCCGAACTTCTGCTTGTCGAGGTCGAAAAACTCACCCTCCTGCTGCACGAACGTCAGGTCGCCCTTGAGGTTGTAACGCCAAGCGTGGTACTTGCACGTGAATTGGCGGCAGGTGCCGGACACCTCCTCGCCGGGATAGTCGTTCCACACCAGCTTGTTCCCGCGGTGGCGGCACATGTTGTAGAACGCGCGCACCTCGTTGTCGGCGTCTTTGACGATGATCACCGACGTGCCGACACCCGCCGACGGCATCTCACGAGTGAAGTAGCTGCCCTTCTTGGGAAGCCGCTCGACGCGTCCGACGTTCAGCCAGCACCTCCGGAAGATGGCCTGCTGCTCGAGCTTCCACTGCTCCGGGTCGATCGAGTCGGTGTAATCGACCGGTGCGGTGCCGAGTTCGGGCCAGTGCTCCGTCCAGCTACCTTCTTCTGGTTTCGGGAAAAATGCCACGGTGTCTTACCTCTCTGCGAGATTTTCGGAGTCTGGTTCTACGCCGAAAGTGTTGATGGCCATGGCCAGTGCGCCATAGCAGCCGATGGTGAAGACGAGGTCCATCAGCTGACGTTCCTCGAGGTGTTCGGACAAGGCGGCCCACGTCGCGTCAGAGACGTTGGCGCGGTCCTGGAGTTCGTCGACCGCGTGCAGCACGGCCCGGTCGAGCTCGTCTAGGGCCTCACCGCGTTGCAGGGCATCGATGACCTCGTCGGTCAGACCCTCTTCGCGGCCCATCTTGACGTGGTGGCGCCACTCGTATTCGCACTTGGTCAGGTGCGCCACGCGCAGGACCGCCAGCTCGCGCAGCCGCGGCGACAGCGTCGATCCGTACAGCAGGTGGAAGTTGAACCGCAGGAAGGCACGGGTCAGCTTCGGATGGCGAACCAACGTCGCCAGCAGGTTGCCCGCCAGTTCGGGATTGCGCCGTTCGGGAGACATGCTCGACAGCGCCTGCTCGACGGCCTCGTCCCACTCTGCTGCGGGCAGCGGCGGCACGCGCAAGGTGTCTCCTTCCTCTGTGCTCTCGGTGATGAGAATCAGGTTCTCATATTTCGCCAATAGATTTCCATCTTTCTCGCCGGTGGTCAACGGCGGAGGCCATCAGCGGTGGTCAAATGCGTGCCTCGTCGGACCTAATCGCCCTGACAGGAGGGCCTAGGGTGGCTTTCGGACATTGATTCTCGTACGGTGAGAAGATAGTTTCCTCACATCGAGAACAGCTCTGATGGATAGCCTCGGGGGACGCGACGAAAGGAACGGGCATGAACAAGGACGACATGATCTTGATCAGTGTCGATGATCACATCGTCGAGCCGCCCGATATGTTCAAGAATCATTTGCCGAAGAAGTACATCGATGAGGCGCCGCGGTTGGTGCACAACCCGGATGGGTCGGACACCTGGCAGTTTCGTGACACGGTGATTCCGAATGTGGCGCTCAATGCGGTGGCGGGGCGGCCCAAGGAGGAGTACGGCCTGGAGCCGCAGGGTCTCGATGAGATCCGGCCGGGGTGTTGGCAGGTCGATGAGCGGGTCAAGGACATGAACGCCGGCGGCATTTTGGGGTCGATGTGTTTTCCGTCGTTTCCCGGTTTTGCGGGCCGGTTGTTCGCCACTGAGGATCAGGAGTTTTCGCTGGCGTTGGTGAAGGCCTACAACGATTGGCATGTCGAGGAGTGGTGTGGGGCCTATCCGGCGCGGTTCATTCCGATGACGTTGCCGGTGATCTG
>NZ_CVTA01000007.1 GCF_001050035.1 Mycolicibacterium komanii | reverse complement strand
CCCGGCCTGGTGCCGGCCCAGCCCACCCCGGTACCTGAGCGCCGGGGATTGTTGCAACGGATCAGGGACCGGTTCTCGAACGACGACCCCGCGGTGCAGCAGGCACCCCCACCCGTCGATCCCGCGCTCGCTCCGCCGCCACCGCCCGAAGCGATCGTCCCTGCGCCCCCCGAGGGGGTCCCGCCGCCGGCGCCGGAGGTGCCCGCCCTACCTCCACCAGAGGCCGTCGCGCCCCCGCCTCCCGAGCCCGCCCCGCTGCCGCCGCCTGCGTGACTCGCCGGCCACTGTCTCGGCAAATCCCCACCCGATGCCGCCCGAGGCGGTCGCAGCGTTGGGGGCGCGGGCGGTCGCAGCGTTGGGGGCGCGCACGCGGGTTGTCCGAGCAGAAGAGTCGGTGTGCCGGGCGCGGATAGCGCCGGCTTCAGCCTCCTGTTGCTGTCGATCGAGCGGATCGGCGGACCGGCCGGGGTGAAACGTTCTGAACAGCGGATTCGATATGGGCTTTGAAGTCGACACCGACATGCGTGTCCGGGTCCGACTTGCGGTTACCGGGGGAACTTCATGAGACGACTTAGGATGGAAGTGTGCTGAAGCTACGAAATCTGCTCGCGGTGGCGAGCCTCGCGGTGCTCACCGTGGTCTCCGCCCCGACTAGTTCCGCGGGTGTCGCAACGCCGACCGATGTAGCCAGCATCCAACCGGCGGGCCAGACAGTCGGTGTGGCACATCCGATCACGGTGACGTTCAACCGCGCGATCGAAGACCGCGCGGCCGCCGAGCGGACCTTTGCCGTATCCGCGCCGACCATGCCCGCCGGGACGCAGACCGGGACGTTCGCCTGGCTCGATGACCGTGTACTGCAGTGGACTCCGCAGCAGTTCTTCCCCGCGCATTCGACCATCACGGTCACAGCGGGGAACGCCAAGGCCAGTTTCCAGACCGGTTCTGAGGTGCTCGCGGTCGCCGACATCGACGCCCACACCTTCACCGTCAGCATCGACGGCGAAACCATGCGCGAGATGCCCGCATCGATGGGCAAGCCGAAGTTCCCGACGCCCAGGGGTTCGTTCACGGTGCTCGAGAAGCAGAGCCCGGTGATCATGGACTCCCGCACCATCGGCATTCCGCTGGACGATCCCGAGGGCTACAAGCTCACCGTCTACTACGCGGTTCGCATCAACTGGGGTGGGGTGTACGTACACTCCGCACCCTGGTCGACGGGCTCGCAAGGGTATGAGAACGTCAGCCACGGCTGCATCAATCTCAGCCCGGACAACGCGGCGTGGTACTACGACACGGTGAGCATCGGCGACCCGGTCATCGTGCAGTAGCCGAACGAACAGGGTCACGCCGGCGCAGCGCCGGCGTGAAGGTTCTTCGCCGTCGGTGAGTTTTCCACCGTGGACGGATCGGGGTAGGTGCCGAGCACTCGGTCGGCCGTCCCGGAGCTGGTGACCGTGAACCAATAGTGCTCGTTCTTGAAGTGGTGCTGGCGGTGGTTACGCCAGACCGCCCGATAGAGAGCGGTTTTCGGTTTGTAGTCGCTGTGGATCAGATAGTGCGTCCACTCGTACACCAGCCCGAGCACACCGATGCAGACGAGGTACGACAGCCCGAGACCCAGGCGGGGGAACGCCAGGAGGCCGACGGCGACGGTCACCGGCAGTACCCACGTGGCCAGGGACTTCCACGGGATGAAGATCAGCGGGATGCTGCGCGGATCGCTGTGGTGCGCCCGGTGTTCGCGGGCCAGCAGCGGATCGATCGTCAAGGGTCCCAGCCGTTTCGGCCGCCAGTGCAGGACGAAGACGTGGATGATCCACTCGAAGAACGGAAAGACCGCAAGCATCACCACCGGCACGATCGCGTCGGTGAGCTGCCAGTCGCCGACGGCGATGCGAGCCACCGCCGCGGCCACCAGGGTGGCGCCGATCATCCAGGGCGAGGCATGTTTTGAGAATTCGCCGAATGCGTCGGCGAGCGTGAACGATTTGCGCGCGCGACGTGCGTCCGTGGTTGTCATCGTTGTTTCTCCAGATCATCGAGGGCGTGCACTAGTGCTGTCGTCGCCGGTTCGAGGAGGTTCTGGGCGGCCTGTCGGGCCCGCGGCGGATCGCCCGCGGTGATCGCGTCGGCCAATTCCCGGTAGGCCTGCGGCCTGCCGACCTCGTCGGCCATCACCGCCGCCAGTGCGGGGAGCGCCGGTTCGTAGGTGGCCCGCAGTGTGTTGTACATCAACCGGAAGGCGATCGAGTCGGCGCCGTCGACGATGTTGTCCCAGAACGTCAGGGCGTGGCGTTGCTGCTCGACGGGATCGTTCGCGGCCGCGAGATCCTGCAACGCTTGATCCAGCGATCGGGCCAGTTCCTTGCCGCCGCGTTCGGCGGCCAGTTCGGCAACCTTGGGGCCGTTGTGCAGCCGCGTCTCGAGGATGCTGCGGACGACCGACAGATCGAGCTCACCGCCCCGGAGCAGCAGTCGGGGGAGCAGGTCCAGACCCGCGTGGCGTCGGAAGTCGCGAACCGTCGTCGCATCGCCCTGGCGCACCTCGACCAGACCCGCGGCGGTGAGCCGCTTGAGCGCCTCGCGGACAGCGGGGCGGGAAACGCCGAGGACCTCGGCCAACCTGCGCTCGCTGGGCAGGGACTCGCCGGGCTGCATCTGCCCGCTGAGCACCTCCGACACGATCTGCTCGAACACGTCTTCGGGCACGGAGCGCCGATTCACCGGTTGCAAAGCCATGCCGCCCAGGGTGCCAGCGAACCGGACAGAGGTCAAGTGGTCAGACCAGTGATTCAGGAAGCCGAGAGGCGCTCCTTCATCATCTCGGCGAGTGTCAGCGTCGCCGACAGGGGTCGCACCATCACCGTGAGCTCACTGATCGAGCCGTCCTCGTCGGTTCGGATGAAGTCGCAGCCTTCGATGTCCTTGTCGCCGACCTTCGCCTGGAACACCAACGCGTGATCGGACGCGTCGGGCGCTCCGATCTCGCGGACGTACCGAAAGTCTTCGAAGACCTCCATCACGGCCTTCAGGATGTGGCGCAGCGCGTCGCGCCCCTGGTACGGCGAGAAGACGACCGGGCTACGGAACACAACGTCGTCGCGGCACAACGCCATCATGGCGTCGAGGTCGGCGGCTTCGACCGCTTGGCGAAATTTGTGCACGGTGCCCGCTCAGCAGTTGGCTTCGATACGGAAGGTGGCCGTCACCGCGTTGCTCGGGTTGTCGGTGAAGGATCCGTCGGCCGAACCGGTGATCGTGAACTTGCCACCGGTGCCCTTCAACTCGGCCTCGCCGATGTTCCCTTTCCAGAAGTTGCCGGTGAAACCACCGAAGTCGTTGAACGTGACTGCTTCGACGGTCACCTTGTCTCCGGTGCCGATGTTGGCCGTGAAGCCTTTCGTGTCCTCGGGCGTCTCGATCGTCCACAGCCACCCGGATTGCTTGCACAACACCGCGTGCGGGCCACCGGTGCTCTCGCCGTTGATGGTTACCTTCGCGGTCGTCCCCCCGAGTGCGGCGGGCGGCGTCGAGCAGCCTGCGGCACCGGCAACGAGCATGACCGCGGCTGCCGCAACGAGTCGGTTGTCCATGACGCCAGACTCTATTGGTGTTTGCGGCCGCACATGCGCGGTTCGGTCGGACTACCGGCCGGGTGTCGTTTCCCGGCTGCCGACCGGGATGCCGGTGTACTCGGGGTTGGGTGGCACCGACAGCGCGATGCCGATCCGATTGGTGGCGCCGATGAACGCGGCGATCGAGATGCCCTCGAGAATCTGGTGATCGTCGAACCCGAGCGCGCGCAGCCGGTCGACGTCCGCGTCCCGGATGGCCTGCGGGTGGTTGTTGACGAGCACGGCGATGTCGGCCAGCGCCCGTTCCCGGTCGGTGAGCTCGGCGACCTGGTGGTGGTCGATGGCGACGCGCTGTCCGAACGACCAGTCGCCGGCGACCTTGCCGAGCTTGTTGGCGTGGTTGGTATGGCAGTAGGCGCACCGGTTCTCACCGGATACGACGGTGGCGACGACCTCCCGCTCGCGTGCGGTCAAACCGCCGCGGCCATCGGTTCCCAGCAGTGGAAGCAGGTAGGCGTTGAGCCGTTCGAGGTCTTCCTCGTTGAGTGAGAGTGCCCGAAACCAGTTGGAGGTCAGCCCTTCATCGCGCTGTTGTTTGGCGAAGAAGCCGCGTACCCCGGCGGTGTGCAACTCGTCGATTGCGGGCACCTGCAGCCGCGAGATGCGGGTGGGGGCGGGGGAGGTGACGGATGGCGCGTCGGCTGTCGTGGTCATGCGGTCACAGTCGCGGATGGAACGACGGCGGACAAGGATTCTGTGACCGCAGAACAGAACTCTTGCGACGATCACCGCAAGGCGGTCGCGGTGGCGTCGTCGGCGGGAAGGAAGGCCTCGATAGAGAGCTCGGCGGCGGTGAGGTCGAGCGCGGTGCCGAACGTCGTCACGGTGGACAGGAAGGTCAGCAAGCGCCCGTCGGGTGTGTAGAGCTCGAGCGGCACCGCGACGCCGCCCAGATCCGACGATCCGCCGGAACCGCCGGGGTAGGAATCGATTTCGGCCAGCAGCGTCGACAACTCGTGCGACCCGCTGACGGCGACCTCGCGCCGCAGGCGCTCGATGAGATGGTGTCGCCACTGTGCGAGGTTTCGGATCCGGGGCGCCAACCCGTCGGGGTGCAGGGCGATGCGCAACGCGTTCGGCGGTTGGAGTAGCTCAGCGGCGACACCCTCCAACAGCACACCAGTGCCCTCGTTCGCCCGTACGATCTGCCAACCGCGATCCACCACGATGCAGGGAAAGGGGTTGTAAGCGTTGAGGACTCGGTCGATGCCGGCCCGGACCGCGGCCATGTCCGGATCGTCGAGTGAGCGCTCGGGATACACCGGGGCCAGGCCCGCCGCCAACAACAGCTGGTTCTGCTCGCGGCGCGGCACGTCGAGCACCTCCGCCAGCCGCAGCACCATCGCCCGGCTCGGCGAGGATCGGCCCGTTTCGATGAAGCTGACGTGTCGGGGCGATACCTCGGCCGCGATTGCCAGGTCGAGCTGACTGAGCCGACGGCGCCGGCGCCACTCCTTCAGCAGGCCGCCGAAAGCCTGGGTCTGCACATCCGCGGAGGTCATGGATGCAAGTGTGGCCTGTCGCGCACCGCGCATCCACTACGTCGCAGGTAATTGCGGCCGTTACCTCAGCGGGGCAGCGTTGGAGGTGATCATCGAGCCGAGAGGAGAATCATGGGAACTCTTCCCGCTACGACGCCGATCCCGCGATGGTTGCGGTTCGTGCTGATCTCCGACCGTGCCGGTTCGGCGTGGTACATCGGTGCCGGCTTCTTCTTCGCGCCCGTGCTGGCAGTGCTGTCGCCGTGGCCGGCGCTCACCGCGGTGTGCTGGGCGGTCATCGGGCTCTTCGGGCTGTGGCTCGGATTGCTCGGCATCGCGATGGCGACCGGGCTGGCAATGGTGTTGAAGTCGAACGCCGAGATTCCGGAGGAGTACTGGCGCTCGATCATCGACTACTGACTCGACCTATTCCTTGAACTGGTGACGCAGCGCCACCCGCGACCGTCGGTGGAGACCACCGCTAGCTGTCGCATGCGGTGCCGTCGCCGTCTCGGTCGAGCCCTTTGCGATATCCCGGTTGACCGACCCGAATAGGGGCGGCCCCGGCTGCGCGCGCTGCATCGCAATTCTTGTAGTAGACGCTCGCGGGCGACGCCGGCACCGAAGGTTCCGGGGGAGGCGGGGCGAGCGATGGCGATGGAGCGGTCACCGCCGACCCACTCGTGGCTGTTGCCGGCCTGGAAGCCGTCTCGCCGTTGCACGGCGGACCCCAGAGCCCACGCTTTGCCTCCTTGGCTTCGCGCTCGGCCGCCGCTATTGCGGCGTAGCGACTCACGGGCACACCGCCATACACGTAGCTGCGTGCCGCGCCCGCGCGGGCTGCCTCGACCGAGTAGTCCCAATCATCCGCTCGGACAAGGTATGCCAGGGTACGGCCGTAGTGATCGGTGCGGTCTTGCGTGGGGTCAGGGACGAGTGCCACTCGCTGCCCGACCATCGTCGTGCGCGCGAACTCCGTTGCCTCCGGCCCCCAACAGCCGACGGTGTAGCCGGGCTTCTTCGTTTCCGGTGTGTCGATCCCGAGAAGTCGCACGCGGAGTCGGCCCCTGACGTCGTCGCGGATGTCGATGGTGTCACCGTCGACGACGTTCAAGACAACCGCCGTTGCGGTGACAGAATCGGCCACCGCCTCAGGGGCAGAGAGCATCGCCACGCCCACGCCGGCCGCCGTAGTAGCGACCAGTAAAGCCTGACCGAGGCAAAGCCCAGCGGTGACACGATCGCCGCGCGACCTTTTCCTCATCTATGCCTTCTTCGTTAAGAGTGCAAAGTATCTGGGCAGTAAGCCACTTGAGCAGATGACGCGATGTAATTAGCGGCATCCCAGGAGTACGGACCTTCCGCCTGCAGCTGGTATGTCGCGTCCAACCCGTCCATTCCGTTGTCGATGCGTTGACATACCAAGAGGCCCTGTGCACGCATGAGCGCGGGATTCGTCACCGTGACAACGAAACCGTCATCGTCCGGGGTGCTCAACAACCGGAAATACGTATGATCCTGACTCGAGAATGCCGCTGGCTCGGCACCGACCGCTGGTATCCCGATGCATGTCGCTACGCCACAAGTCAGCAATCCCAAAGCGACCCGACCGACGAGTCGCGAAGTCACGACTCGCATGCAATGCCGTCATGGTCGCGGTCGCCGCCATCCCAGTAATCGGGATCGCCCTGCGGAATGTCGTATCGGCCGTCCGCGTGCGCGGCGCTGCAGTTCGCATACGGCCCATCTGCAAGAGCAGCGGGCGCCAGGCCAATGGCAGGCGCCGTGACGACGAAAGCGGCCACAACGAAGGTCTTGATCATGCGTGTATCCCCCACATTTTGAAATGAATTGATGTGAGATGACCCGGCCCCCGCCACGGGTTCATCTTGCTTAAAGGTTAGAGAGAATCCCGGGCGGAGGAATCAGGGGTTTCCCTATATTCGAGTTTGCTGAATTGGGTCGCCCACGGCGCATGTGGCTGCATCCGAGTCGGCCTCACTGTGTTGCGTGTTTGTGGCGTCCATGGTTCGGCTTCGATCGAAGGGCGGACGACGTGCGTGTTCGTGTGGCCTCACCAGGAAGAATCGCTCCGACCGGGGAAGCCACCTCGGTCGAGCACGGCTGGCCACGGCTGGTGTCCGCTCGCGAGTGGGAGTCTCAGTCTCGAGCGCCGAGCTTCAGCCGCTGCCATCAAGCGCCATACGACTTTGCCCCGTCGGCCATGTGACTGGTAACGATCATGAACAGGCCAACGACACCTATTGCGGCTCAACGCCAGACTGTCGCATCGCGCGTCATCGCGGAACCGAATTACTTCACCCAGACGAGGGGACCAACCGTATGAAGAACAGCGCTCTACTGGTCGGTCTGGGCGTCGCCGCAATGGCTCTGGCGGTCGCCTCCACTGCGCAGGCGTATCCCGGCGATCCGGCGGGAACCAACTGTGAGACCAATCTTCTTGGGGCGCTGTACTGCGACGGCCCGGTGCAGCCTGACGGGTCTTGGACACGATGTGTCGACGTCGCATCGCAACCGGTCTTCGGCGGCCCTCAAGGGCAGTTGAACGGCGTGACGTCGCCGTTTCATCAGTGCTACCGGAACGACCCGGCGAACCCGCCGGTCAAGTTGGGGCAGCCAGACCACCACATAGGGGATGGGCTCTAGTCCCGCTGTCGACGGGGCTGAACTCCGCGCCTTGACGCGCGTCATCGCGCGAGAGGGGAGCCCGGACGGGACGGACTGTGGGCAAAGCTTGCCCCCGATGGACATCCCGCAGTCCGGTCTTGCGTGCAAGACCCGGCTTGGTAGACGATCCCGTCCGGGTAGAACCTCGACACCCGCTTCCTTTCAGGTGTCGAAATGAAAATATCGGTCCCAGACGGCATCGCGCGTCCGCCGATCGGACGCTTCTGCGGAGGACGGCGGTGTCCACTGATCGGGGGAAGACCTCAGGCGTAGTGCTCCGTCACTGACCGTCGGTACCCGCGCCGACGTAGTCGACCTGCCAGTGTTTGATGCCGTTGAGCCAGCCCGACCGAAGCCGCTCGGGCGGAGCCAGCGGCCTCAGGTTGGGCATCTCGTCGGCTATCGCGTTGAAGATGAGGTCGATCGTCATCCGGGCCAGGTTGGCGCCGATGCAGTAGTGCGCACCGGTACCGCCGAATCCGACGTGCGGGTTGGGATCTCGCAGGATGTTGAACGTGAAGGGGTCCTCGAAGACTTCTTCGTCGAAGTTGGCCGACCGGTAGAACATGACGACCCGATCGCCCTTCTTGATCTGCACCCCGGACAGTTCGGTGTCCTCGAGCGCGGTGCGCTGGAAGGACGTCACCGGCGTGGCCCAACGCACGATCTCGTCGGCGGCCGTGACGGGGCGTTCCTTCTTGAAAAGCTCCCACTGGTCCGGGAATTCGGTGAACGCCATCATGCCCTGGGTGATCGAGTTGCGCGTCGTCTCGTTGCCGGCGACAGCGAGAAGGATGACGAAGAAGCCGAACTCGTCGTCGGTGAGCTTGTGCCCCTCGACGTCGGCCTGCACGAGCTTGGTCACCAGATCATCGCCCGGATTCTTGCTTCGCTCCGCGGCCATCTGCATGCCGTACATGATCAGCTCGACCGAGGCTGCGGTCGGGTCGTTGCGGGCGTACTCCGGATCCTGGTCGCCCACCATCTGATTCGACCAGTGGAACAATTTCATCCGGTCTTCCTGCGGAACGCCCATTAACCCGGCGATCGCCTGCAGGGGAAGCTCGCACGACACCTGCTCGACGAAGTCGCCCGACCCCTCCGCGGCGGCGGCTTTGGCGATCTTGGCCGCACGCTCGCGCAGTTCGTCGCGCAGTGATTCGATGGCGCGTGGCGTGAAGGCCCGCGAGATGATCTTGCGCAGATGCGTGTGGTGCGGAGCGTCCTGGTTGAGCAGCACCACCTTGCCACCCTCGAGTGAATCCGCATCGGCCTCGTCGCGGTAGCGCGGCAGCGCCGTCTTCTTGTTACTGGAGAAGACGTCGCTGCGCCGCGAGATCTCCTTGACGTCCTTGTGCCGCGTGACTACCCAGAAGCCCTTGTCACCGAAGGCCAGGTTCCCCTTCGTCTGCTCGTTCCACCAGATCGGCGCCACCTTGCGCAGCTCGGCCAGTTCGTCGACCGGCAGACGTTCGGCGTAGATGTCTGGATCGGTGAAATCGAATCCGGGCGGAAGGTTCGGAGTCGGCATGGCTGCATCCCTCACATGACGTGGTCTAGTGCCCTCACCGCATTGCTACACCACAGATGGGGCCAGGTGAAGCGGGTTCGGGAAAGTCCGACGAAAAGTGAAGTGGAACGTGTTCTCTAGGGCGCGGTTATTGACCTATTCGTCACGGCGAGCACTCCTGTAACAATTCTGCGACACTGTTCGAACCAAAAGTGACGCCGTCGAAGTGGCCGGGACTCCGGCCTCGAGACGGGGACCCGGAAAGGGGGCAGCGGTGAGGATCGTCATCAACCCGAAGAGGCTTTCGCTGCTGGGCGCAGGGATGGCCGCGGCTCTCATGGCCGCCGCGCCCCAGACCTTCGCCGACCCAGCCGCTCCCGCGCCTCCGCCGGCACCGCCGCCGCCTCCGGCCAGCGCAGCGGTCACGGCCGCCGCGGCACCGGCGCCCGCCCCGCTTGCCGCCCCCGCGCCGGCGCCCGCCGATCCGTTGGCGGTTCTACGCCCGGCGCCGGCCGCGCCACCGCCTGCACCGGCACCCGAGCCGGCAGCCGCACCCGCCCCCACCGAACCGGAGGGCGTTTCGCATCTGGCGAGCCCGGACACGCTGCCACCCGGCACCACCCTGGACCCGACCGGTCGGGGGAACGAGAGCCCGAACATCAGTTATCTGAAGGACCTGTGGCACGCCGTGCAGAGCCAGGAGATCAGCGGTAAGGAAGCGTTGATCATGGGCCTCGCGCAGCGCGGTATGAACACCCCCATCCCGAATCAGGTGCCCGGACCCAACGTGCCGAACGCGCCGGCAGCTCCCGCGCCCGCGGCGCCGGCCCCACCCGCGCCTCTCGCGCCGGCGCCTCCGGCACCGACGCCCTAGCGACAGACTCCTTCGAGCAGCGATCGCACCGTTTGCACGTGCGACTCCTCGATCGTCGACCACAACCTGCGCGCGATCGGATTGTCCTGACGGACAAACGTCGCGAACAGTAACCCGCCGTCCCGGCGGCAGATCAACAACTCCCCGGGCATACCGATACGCGAATGTGCCCCGAGGAGTACGGAATCGGCGTCGGTGGCGCGGATGGGCCACCCGAGGATCGTCCGACTCGATCCGGGGGTCCGCAGCTTGAGTCCGATCGCCGACCACGCCGAGAGCAACCGGATGCGCATGTGAATCGATGCGCCCTCCAACATCGTCCGCATCCACTCTTCGGCGCTGCGGTCGAGCGGGTGTTCCACGGCAACCTCGAAGGCATCGGCGTAGTCGACGCGCCCGAGCGTGCTCATGGACAGCAGCGCATCCACCGGGCGGATCTGCTGAACGCGGTGGTCGAAAGCTTGGGTGCTCCTCATGGTTGCCTACTTTCGCGGTGTCGGTTTCACGGTCGGCCGCGTGCGCCACAGCCGACCGATATCGCGCAGCATGAGCGGATAGACGATCAGGTGCCGGAAGGGCGCGATCGCTGTCAGATACGTCCGGCCCATCGCACCGTTGGGCCGGACAAGAACCGCCATCTGCCCGTGGTGAGCACCGGACGCACCGGCCACCCAACCGATATGCAGAACCCCGTGCACGGTCCGGTTGGCAAGCTCCATCGCGAACTCGTCCTCGGTGAGGTACAGCGGTTGAAAGTGCTCTTGCGCGACGCCGAGTTGTGATGCCGTAGGACATAACTCCGGCGCGAGCCGGTCCCGCAGCGTCGGGACGCGTACGCCCAGCCCTTCCTGCGGTGTGTCCAGAGCGAACCACTTTCCGAGCGTCCAGCGGACGGCGAACAGCGCGCGCACGACGGGGGAGGCCCCGCTGGGGTCGAACGTGCGCCAGAGGTCGACGAGGTCGCCGAAGTCGTCGGGGCCGCCGGGCGTGGGAAGGGCCCACACGTCGACTACTTCGAAGTCGCCGGCGATTTCGTGGATACGCCAGGGCCGGCCTAGGTGCTCGGTATCGTCGAGTCGCTCACCACCAAACATACATAACTGTATGCTTGAATCCGTCACGCCGTCAAGGCCTTAGGACAGGGAGTTCCCGATGGTCGCTCAGATCCGCACACCGCGGACCACATGGATCGACGCCGGCCTCGAGGCGTTGGCTGCGGGCGGGCCGGACGCCGTTCGGGTGGATCTGCTCGCGAAAGCGTTGGGCGTCACCCGCGGCGGGTTCTACTGGCACTTCACCAACCGAGAGGATTTTCTTGACGCCCTGCTCGAGGCGTGGGAGCACCGCAGCACCGACGACGTGCTCGCCCGCGTCGAATCCGAGGGGGGAGACGCCAGAGCGAAGGTCCGCAAGGCGGGCCTGCTCACGTTCTCCAAGGAGCTGTTACCGGTCGACCTCGCGGTACGCGACTGGGCCCGCCGGGATCGAGCGGTGGCCAAGCGACTCCGTCGCGTCGACAACAACCGGATGCAGTACCTGCGCGCCCTCATCGGAACCTTCGTCGAGGACGCCGCTGACGTCGAGGCCCGCGCGATGCTCGCTTTCTCCCTGGCGATCGGTGCTCACTTCATCGCCGCCGATCACGCGGGCCTGAGCCGACGCGCGGTGCTCGAGCGGGCGACGCAGCGACTGCTCACCGAATGACGTCGGCACCGCCTGCGGAACTCAACGCAACCTGCTGCGCCGCGACCGCGGAGATGCGGGCGGGCACGTGTTTGTGCCACGGGGTGCCTGCGTAGGGGTCACGCCAGTCGCTCGACGTCAGCGAGTTCGGCGCCACGCCTGGGGCGTTCGCGCGACCGTCGTCATCGACGAAGTCGAGCCCAAACCCGTTGGGCAGTGACGCATGTCCGGGCAGCATCGCCGTGCTCACCTCGACGGTGGCCTCGGCGCTGCCCGACGCAGTCGTGATCCGCGCCCGTCCGCCGTCGACGAGTCCGAGCGCCTCGGCATCTTCGACGCTGACCCGCAGGGCTCCGTCGGTGTCGCGCTTGCGCCACGTCGGATCGCGGAAGATGTCGTTGGCGGTGTAGGCGCGTCGTTCGCCGGCCGACAACACGATCGGAAACTCCGCATCCACTAGTGACACGGGCTTATCCGCCAGCGCCCGCAGCTCGTCGAGCATCTCTGGCATGTGCAGTGCGATCTTGTGGTCGGCGTGACTGATCAGCGCGAAGTCGTCGACGTATTCGTGGACGGTGAACGTGACACCGGATCGACTCGACAGGATCGCATCGAACAGGGCGTTGCCGTCTGCGTGTCCCGCACGGCGCACCGCATCGGGATAGGTCATCGCCGCCTTCTGCGCCAGCCCCCACAGCGCCGCGGCGCCGGAAAGGCCCTGCGGCAGTGTTGGTCCCAGCGTCTCGTACAGCACGAACGGCAGCACCTTGCCCAGCATCGGACTGGCGGCCACCGCCTGCAGAAAGGCCTGGGTGTAGGCGTCGCGGCCTTCCTCCGCCGCCGCGCGTAAGGGCTGCAGATCGGCCTCGTCGACGACGTCGAGTGCCCGCATGAGCCGGGCCCAGATCTCCGGTTCGGGCAGCGTGCCCTCGAGCGGTTCGAGGAGTGGATGTCGCAGGTGGAAGATGTTGTGCGGGAATTCGAGGTTGAAGAACGTCGACTCGCACTTCTCGTACTGGCTCGCCGCGGGCAGCACGTAGTGGGCAAGGCGCGCCGTCTCCGTCATCGCGACGTCGATGACCACCATCAATTCGAGAGACGCGAACGCCTCGCGACATGCAGCGGAGTCGGCCAGTGAGTGCGCCGGATTGCTGCTCTCGACGATCATCGCGCGGAACCGATCCGGGTCATCGGTCAGGATTTCCTGGGGCACCACGTTGCTCGGGATTAACCCGCCGACGATCGGCGCTCCGGTGACCGGTGTGCGCCCCACGTCCGGTGTGTGCCGGAACAGCGGGCCGAACGACGAATGCAGATGCTGGCCACCGCGTTTGGCGAAGTTGCCGGTCAGTATCCACAACAGCTTGTTCAGATACGAGCACAACGTGCTGTTGGGAGCCTGCTGCACGCCCAGGTCCTCGAACACCGAGACGCTGGCCGCGATGCCAATCCGACGCGCAGCGGCGCGAATCAGTTCCTCATCGACCCCACAGCGCAGCGCGTACTCGCCGACCGGAACCTCGCGCAACGCGTCGCGCACGGCATACGTGCCATGCACATGCTCCTCGAGAAATGTCTCGTCGCAGAGGTTTTCCTGGACCAGGACCGCCGTCAGCGCCGACAGGCACCACGCGTCGGTGCCTGGTCGGACGCGCAGGTGGTAGTCGGCCATCTTCGCGGTGTCGGTGACGACCGGGTCGATGACGATCATCGAACGGCCGGGATCCTTCGCGATCGCGTTGAGCACCGTGCGGGCTCGCGGGAAGCTCTGCGACATCCACGGGTTCTTGCCGACGAAAACCGACACCTCGGCGTGTTCGAACTCGCCGCGCGTATGCCCTCCATACAGGTGTGCGTCGATCCATGCCTCACCGGTCTTCTCCTGCGCCAATGCATTCGACCGATAGTGGGATCCGAGCGCTTTGAGAAAGGCTCCGCTGTAGGCGCCGCCGAGGTGGTTTCCCTGGCCACCGCCGCCGTAGTAGAAGATCTTGTCGCCGCCATAGGTGTCGGCGATGCGCCGGAAGCCGGCAGCCACTTCCGTGATCGCGGTGTCCCAGTCGATCTCCTCGTAGGTGCCGTCGCTGCGGCGCCGCATCGGCGATGTCAGCCGGGCACGGTTGTTCTGGTAGTGGTCGAGGCGCAACGCCTTGTTGCACGTGTAGCCCTGGGACGCGGGATGCGCATTGTCGCCGCGGATCTTGGCGAGCCTGCGGTCGTCGAGTTGTACGACTACTCCGCAGTTGCATTCGCACAGGATGCAGGCCGTGGGGTGCCATTCATCGCTCATCGCTCACCTCTCGTCCGGTGCCGCGGCCTCGAGAAGCGCCCGCAGTTGGGTGTGTACGAGTTCGAGTGGCCGCATGTCGCGTGTCGTTCGAGCCACGACGATCGCGCCTTCGACGGAGGCCAACACCAGCATCGCTAATTCCTCGGCCCGCTCGGAGGCGACACCCCCGTCGATCAGCCGGTCGACCAGGAGGCCGTTCCAGCGGGTGAACGCCGCGGCCGCGCGATCGACCACCGGCGCGACGTCGGCCTTACCGCCTGATTCGACAGCCACCGCGACGACGGGACATCCGGCGCGAAATTCTGTGTCGGCGAGCTGCTTTCGAAAGCCGTTCACCAACGCGTCGAGCGCGTCGGCGGCGCTGCCTGCTTTCTCGATTCGTGATGCGATGTAGGAGCTGGCGTAATCGACGGCCTCACAGAGCAATTGGGTGCGTCCGCCGGGGAAGTAGTGATACGCCGAACCGCGTGGGGCACCGCTGTGCGCGAGAACGTCGGCGATCGCCGTCGGGTGAGCGCCGCGTTCCCGGATCAGGAGCGCCGCGGAGGCGACCATCCGCTCACGATGGTTGGCCATCGCGAGACCTCTCGTCAGAAAGTATGTATGTAACCCTACATAATCGCGGCGTCCGCTGACAGCCCTTCGACTGAAACGGTGTCACGCGTCCCGGAAGCACTCCCTAAGCGGCTGAAACCGCCAGGTCAGGACGGGGGAGTCGACGGACTCAACCGGTCCTGGATCGCGTCGATCTTGGCTTCGATGCGCTCGAGATCCTCTGCGTCGACCCTGAACAGCCAGTGCTTGGCACCGAGCAGCAGGATCGCCTGGAAGATCAGCTGCAACCACTCGCTCTGCCAGTTCTCGAACGTGCTCGCAAAGAATTGGTGCAAGTACTCGCCCCACATGAAGGGCTGCCCGTGCTGCTGCTGGGTGCTGGTGAACTCGGCCAGTTGGGTGACGAACTGGCCCACCCAACTACCGATGAACAGCAGAAGCAGCAGATATACGGCGCCCCATCGCCTGAAGTGCCTCATAGCCGATCGAGTACCCAAGGATCATCGGGCCACCCACAGGACGAGGAACGCCGACACGGACGCCAGGCACAGGAGGTGGTCGCGGCAGACGGCACGCGCCAACCGTGACTGGCGTACCCCGTAGTCGACCCGACTGCCGAGTCGCCTGGCCGCCGGCACCGTATGCACCGCCGCGAGAACGATCGGCGCCGCGGCCAGCGCCGAGGGAATCAGCAACGATGAAGCGGGTTCCTCGAACCAACGGACGCCCAGAACGACGAGGAGGACGGCCATCACCACCGCGACGACGTAATTCATCTTCGTCGTCGTCGCACGCCCGTAATACCCAGCGATCGACGCCAACACCCGCTCCGGCACCTGTGCCGCCGCGCGGTGGGGCAGGACCTGACTGTCGAAGATCAGATCCATCCACAGCACGGCGAGAAGGAAGCCGGCGCACGCCGCCGCCGTCAGATCCATGCGGCGAGCCGCGGGTCAGACCGAAGCGGCCTCGTTGATCTCGTCGAGCCTGCCGGTCGCCTCGAGGTACTCCTGCACCCAGCGCTCGATCACCGTCGCGGTCTTCTCGACCTTGGTGAACTGTCCGACGACCTGACCGATCGGGTTGAACGCCACGTCGACGGACTCGTTCGGGTACTTGTGGGTGGCCGCCACGGCCATCCCGGAAACCATGTACTGCAACGGCATTCCGAGCGGCTTGGGGTTGTTCGGATCCTCCCACGCCTCGGTCCAGTCGTTGCGCAGCATCCGTGCGGGCTTACCTGTGAACGAGCGGCTGCGCACGGTGTCCTTGCTGGAGGCCCTGACGTAAGCCTCGTGTTGCACCGGGGTGTTCTCCGACTCCTCGACCATCACCCACTGCGAACCGGTCCAGGCACCTTGCGCGCCGAGCGCGAGAGCCGCCGCGATCTGCTGGCCGCTGCCGATGCCGCCTGCGGCCAGCACCGGCACCGGGGCGACCTCCTTGACGACCTGCGGCCACAGCACGATCGAGCCGATCTCACCGCAGTGCCCACCGGCCTCGCCGCCCTGGGCGATGATGATGTCCACGCCGGCGTCGGCGTGCTTGCGCGCCTGCGACGGCGAGCCGCACAGCGCGGCGACCTTGCGACCCTCGTCGTGGATGTGCTTGATCATGTCGGCGGGGGGAGTGCCGAGCGCGTTGGCGATTAGCGTGCACTTCGGGTGCCGCAGGGCGACCTCGACCTGCGGCGTGGCGGTGGCCTCGGTCCAGCCGAGCAGCTGCAGCGCGTCGTCGTCGCTGTGGTCGACAGGAACGCCGTGATCGGCGAGGACCTTCTTGGCGAAGTCGATGTGCTCCTGCGGCACGAGGTCGTTCAGGGTTTTCTTGAGCACCTCGGGATCCATGTCGGCGGCGTCCATGCCCTCGTACTTGTTCGGGATCACGATGTCGACGCCGTAGGGGTGGTCCCCGATGTTCTCGTCGATCCACTTGAGCTCGATCTCGAGCTGCTCCGGGGTGTATCCGACCGCGCCGAGCACGCCGAAGCCGCCGGCCTTGCTCACCGCGACGACCACGTCCCGGCAGTGGGTGAACGCGAAGATCGGATATTCGATGCCGAGGTCGTTACAGATCGGGGTGCGCATGCCTGCTCCTTGGTGATGGGCCGCTCAAATTGAAACGTGTTCTAGTTTAGTACGCGCCGAGGTCTGCGACGAACGAGACCTCGTTGCCATCCAGATCGGCGACGTTGTTCAACTTCACCGCCACGGCCCAATCCTTCGCCGAGACTTCCGTTCATGGCGGAATACGCGTTAAATCCGCCGGACCGTGATCTCGGCGCCGTCAGTCGTATCCGATCAGCCTTCGCAACGACAGCCGTCTGCGGCTGCCCGACCCCTCGACCTGAAGCACCGGCCACCCGTGCTCGGCCGCCATCGCGGCGAGGCCGGGACGGGGGTTCACCGGCCGCGGGTTACCGACCAGAGCCATCAGCACCGCATCCTCGTCGCCGTCGGCGTAGAAGTAACTGCGGTGCAGCTCAACGTCATTGGTCTCACAGAAGGCCTGCACCGCTGTCGACTTGTTGGCCCCCCAGATGACCGGCCTGGCGATCCGGCCGGTGAGCCGCCCCGCATCGTCGACCTCGAAGTGGTTGCACAGCACGTGATTGATCCCGGTGAAGCGTGCGACCGGTTCGGCATGGATGGTCAGCGCCGAGCTGCTGAGAACGACGGTATGACCGCGCTGCTGGTGTGCCTGGACGATCTCGTGCATGTAGGGGAACACCCGCGCCGCGACCCGCTCCACAAACAGCCGCTCGCCGAGTTCGTCGAGTTCTGCGAGAGACTCACCGCGCAGATATCCGGCGGCACGGGTGAGGAGGCGCTCGAATTGCATGCGGCCCAACCGGTATCGCAGCGACGCTTCGACCACACCCAGCACCTCGCCGATGCGCGCCTGCCTACGTCGGATGCGGTCGGCCGCGTGTGCCGTCGCGGTGAAACCGTCGACCAGCGTGCCGTCGAGATCGAAGAACGCCCCGACGCGTGGATCCTGCGGGCTCGCGGCGACTTCGGCCACAGCGTCCACGGACCCGGGTATCGCCGGCTGCGCGCTCATAACGGGTTCAGCTTACTGAGCCGCGTACAACCCCTGACCGGTCACGAGCGGCATGTCCAAAGTGGTCCGGATCCCCGGCGCGGCGGCCACGACGTCGGGGATCGCGTTGACGATGCGGCCGGCCGCCGCCAGGATCGCGGCGTAGTTGTGGTCGCCGTTGCGGCTTGTCGGGCAGATGTCCATGACGTAGGACGGTTCGCCGGTGATCTCGACGCGGTACGAGCCACCCGGTTGTGCGGGCTGGGCCCAGTCCGGTCGCAGGTCACCGCGCAACCGCGTGACGTGCTCGACGACGATCACCGGCCTGCCCTTGACCATGCCCTCGATCTGGAAGCGCACGGCCGCGACGGTGCCCTTCTTGATGGTGCCGACCGCGACATCGAAGTCCTCGGGTGCGGGTTCCTGTTCGACAGAGTCCTTGATCTCGTCGACCTCGACGCCGAGGCCCGCCGCGAGCTGCCGGATCGCGGTGCCCCAGGCGATACTCAGCACTCCCGGCTGATACAGCATCGGCAGATCACCGATCTCGTTGCCGAAGCCCATCACGTCGAACATGACCGTGGCGCCGTCGTAGCTCGCGTAGTCGGCGATCTCCATCGTGCGGATCTGCTCGATGCTCTGACACGTCCCCGCGAGCGCGAACGGCAGCAGGTCGGTCACGAAGCCCGGGTCCACACCGGTCATGAAGACCGTCGAGTTCCCCTCTTGCGCAGCATCTTCGATGCGCTGGATGTACTTGTCCGGGATCACCTGCCACGGATACTGCAGCACGCCGAGACCGGAGCCGACGACGTCGATGCCCGCCGCGAGGATCTTGCGCACGTCAGCCATCGCGTCGGGCAGTCGGGTGTCGCCCATCGCGCAGTAGACGATGCAGTCCGGCGCAGCCGCGATGATCGTGCCGAGATCGTCGACCGCCCTCACGCCGGTGGTGACGTCGAGGCCGGCCAACTCGCCGGCGTCCTTGCCCACCTTGGCCTCCGACGAAACCCAGACCCCCGTGAGATCGAACCTCGCATCGTTGACGAGTTGCTTGAGCGCGAGGCTGCCGCAGTTGCCGGTTCCGATGAGCGCCACTCGTATAGCCATGGCGAGCAGTATGCCGTGCTGACCAGCCAAATTGGAACAGGTTCTAGTTCCCAAGGTGGTGCGGTAGCCTGACGCCCCATGGGACGTGTGGACGACAAAGTGGCACTGATCAGTGGCGGCGCTCGCGGGATGGGGGCGGCCGACGCGCGCGCACTCGTGGCCGAGGGCGCAAAGGTCGTGATCGGCGACATCCTCGACGAGGAGGGCAAGGCGCTGGCCGACGAGATCGGTGACGCGGCCCGCTACGTCCACCTCGACGTCACCCAGGCCGACCAGTGGGAGGCCGCCGTCGCCACCGCCGTCAACGAATTCGGCAAGCTCAACGTGTTGGTCAACAACGCGGGGACGGTGGCGCTGGGCATGATCGGCCAGTTCGACATGGCCAAGTGGCAGAAGGTCATTGACGTCAACCTCACCGGCACCTTCCTCGGTATGCAGCATTCGGTCGAGGCGATGAAGGCCGCGGGCGGCGGGTCGATCATCAACATCTCGTCGATCGAGGGGTTGCGCGGCGCGGTGATGGTGCACCCGTACGTCGCCTCGAAGTGGGCGGTGCGCGGGCTGACGAAGTCGGCGGCGCTGGAACTCGGCCCGCACAACATCCGGGTCAACTCGGTGCATCCCGGCTTCATCCGCACGCCGATGACCAAGCACTTCCCGGACAACATGTTGCGGATCCCGCTGGGCCGGCCCGGTCAGCCCGACGAGGTGGCGACCTTCGTGGTGTTCCTGGCCAGCGACGAGTCCCGGTATTCGACCGGCGCCGAGTACGTGATGGACGGCGGGCTCACCAACGACGTCCCGCACAAGTAGCGCGTTCAGTCAGTCGGCGCCGAACGTGGGTTACCCGCACCTCTTTCGCGGCGCGAGCGTGACATAACCCCACACTCGGCGAGGGTGGGTCAGTCGGCGAGGGTGGGTCAGTCGGCGAGGGTGGGTCAGTCGACGGCGGCGAAGTTGACCGTCGCGGTCGCGCCGACCTCGTCGTCGTTGCCGCGGTAGATGTCGACCTGGACCACCACGGAGCGTTTGCCGGTGCGCAGGATCCGCGCGACCGCCCTGGCGGGCCCTATCTTGATCGGCCTCAGGTAACGGATGAACAGGTCCGTGGTGGCGATCGCGTGACCGAACGGGGTGGCCCGGGCGGCGAGTTGACCGGCGGTCACATCGGCCATCGTCGCGACCAACCCGCCCTGCAGGCCGCCGGCGGTGTTGGTGGTCCGTTCGTCGACGGGCATCTCCATCGTCACGGTGCCGTCGGGCGATGGCACCTCCGTCAGGCCGAGTTGGTCGAACAACTCGCGAAGCGACTTGGGTGCCGTCATGGGTAATGACATTACCGCCGTGCGCCGCCGCGGTGTCGGGTGCGTAATGTCGTAGCTCGTGAGCGCACGCGCGGGCATCGTCGTCACCGGTACGGAGGTCCTCACGGGCCGGGTGCAGGACCTCAACGGACCTTGGCTCGCCGATCGGCTGCTGGAGTTGGGAGTCGAGCTCGCACACATCACGATGTGCGGTGACCGGCCCGGCGACATCGAGGCGCAGCTGCGGTTCCTGGCCGCCGAGGGTGTGGACCTCATCATCACCAGCGGCGGCCTCGGCCCCACCGCCGACGATATGACGGTCGAGACCGTCGCCCGGTTCACCGGCCGAAAATTGGTGTTGGACAACCGACTCGAGCGCAAGATCGGCGACATCGTGTCGCGGTTGATGGCCCGCTTTCCCAACGTCGACGCCGAGGCGATCCAGGCGGCGAACCGCAAACAGGCCCTGATCCCCGAAGGTGCCGATGTGATCGACCCGGTGGGCACCGCGCCGGGTGTCGTGGTCGCCGGCACGCCGACGGTCGTCGTGCTGCCCGGCCCGCCGCGCGAGCTGCAGCCGATGTGGCCGTTGGCGTTGCAGACCGCCGCCGTGCAGGAGGCGATCGCGGACCGCACGGAGTACCGCCAGGAGATGGTGCGGATGTTCGGCGTCCCGGAGTCCGGTCTGGCCGACACGCTGCGCGACGCCGAGCGCGACATCGCCGGCTTCGAACGGCTCGAGATCACCACCTGTCTGCGGCGCGGTGAACTCGAGATCGTCACCCGCTACGAGCCCGACGCCGCGCAGACCTACACCGAGCTGATCGCTCTGCTGCGCGATCGCCACGGCGATGCGCTGTTCTCCGAGGACGGCTCCCGCGTCGACGAGCAGGTCGCCGGGCTGCTGACCGGGCGACGCATCGCGACCGCCGAGTCGTGCACAGGTGGGCTGCTGGCGGCGAGGCTGACCGACCTCGCGGGTTCGTCAGCGTATGTCGCCGGGGCGGTGGTGGCCTACGCGAACGACGCCAAGAGCGAACTGCTCGGCGTCGACCCGGCGCTGATAGTCGAACACGGCGCGGTGTCCGAACCCGTCGCCGAGGCGATGGCCGACGGCGCGCTGAACCGGTTCAAGGCCGACACCGCCCTCGCGATTACCGGCATCGCCGGCCCCGGCGGCGGCACCGCCGACAAGCCGGTCGGCACGGTCTGCTTCAGCCTCAAACTGGCCGACGGCACCGTCGTCACCCGCTCGATGCGGATGCCCGGCGACCGGGCCGACATCCGCGAGCGGTCCACAACCGTCGCGATGCACCTGCTGCGCCGAGCGTTGAGCTGACCGGTGCGCGTCCGAAGCCTCCTGCAGCGGCGCCACGCCGATCGGCTAACCTACGGGTCCGACACAGGAGGAGTACCGATGGCGGAAAACGCGCGCGAAGAGCTGTCCGAACGCGCCGTCGAGGCCGGATGGGACCGCAGAGACGCGGACCGTACCGACTACTACACGCGCAGTCCGGTGCGTATCCACGTGATTTGGCAGGGCAACGACGCGATCAGCGGCGGTGCGCTGTACCACGACGACATTCTCATGGCCTACAGCCGCGACCTGTCCACGGTCTCGGGCTGGTTGGCCCGCAGCCGCTGAACGGTCGCCGCGGCTAGGACCGCGGCTCCTGGTCTTCGTCCCACACCTTCAACATCGTCTGCAGGATCTCCTCGGCGCGGCCGAGGCCGGCGAGGTGACTTTCGCCGGGCATCGTGGACAGCTCGGCGTCGCGGAGCCTCGAGACGACGTGCTCACCATGGCGGAACGGAACGATGTGGTCGGCGTCGCCGTGCCACCAGCGCACCGGCACCGTGATCTCGTCGAGCCGGAAACCCCAGTCGTGGGCGAAGACGACGATGTCGGAGAACGGGGCCGCCAACTGCTTGCGGCTGCCGTTGAGCAGGTCGTCGAGGAACATCGCCTTGATCTCCGGCCGGGCCAGCAGCCGGCGGTCCGCCTCAGGTGACACGCGGCCGTAGAGGTCGGTGATGGGGGAGGCGACCGGTTTGATGAACCGGATCAGAGCCGAGGCCAGCAGCCCGACCGGGATTCCCGCGTACTGCAGCAGCGGTGCGACGCGCGTGCCGAGGTTGCCCATGAGCCCGCCGGGGATCGCGTCGGGGCCGACGGTCGGGGCGACGCCGCCGATCACGCCCGCGACGACGACGCGGTCGGGCATCGCGGCGGCGACCCCGAGCGTGTACGGGCCGCCACCGGACAGACCGACGACGGCCATCTTGTCGATGCCCAGAGTGTCAGCGATCGTGCGCAGGTCGTCGGCGAAGTCGACGACCCGTTCGTACCGATGTGGGGTCGACGACCCGATACCGGGACGATCGAGGCCGATGAGCCGGATGTTCGCCTTCTCGGCGTAGATGCGGGCCTCCATCGGGATCTGGCGGCGAGCACCCGGGGTGCCGTGCAACCAGAAGATGGCACGGCCCTGCGGGTCGCCGAACTCGGCGAATCCGATACGGCGGTCTTCACCGACAGCGACGTTGCCCTCGAGCTTGGGGCGGGCGATTGCGACAACCATGACGGAAGTGTCTCATGGCGGCTCGAGGGCGCTGTCGGCCTATGCCACCCGAAATACGTATGCCGCCGCGGTGGTGACGCGGTCGTCGGCGCCCTCGTCGTGCATCAACACCCGCACGGCCACGGTGCCGTCGGACCCACGGACCGGTTCGGTGTCCACCCGGAACGGGCCGGCCTTGCCGCGCGCCATGAACATCACGTGGCAGGACACTCCGTGCAGACGGTCGGTTCCAGCGGCGGCGGCCGCGGCGTCGATGGCGGCGGTCTCGAGGATGACGAACTGCGGTCCGACGTGCAGCGCCGCGTCGGGCGATGCGACCTCGACCGACAGCTCCGGTAGACCCCAGCGGCCGTCGGGTCGGCGGCGGCCACCGAAGACCTGCCACAGTGGCGGCAGATCGGGTGAGTCGACGATGTTGAGCGGATTGGCCTCCATCCGTTCCAGGCCCTCCGGGGGGACGCCGATGCTGACGCCCTGCCCTTCGATCAGGGCGAGCACGCGGTCCGGGTTGTCGGCGTCGACGATCTTCGCGCGGCTGTAGCCCATCTGGCGCCCGACCCGCAATTCCTCGGACACCACCTCGAAGCATTTGACGTCGCGGCCCGGGTCGAGGATCTGGCAGGAGTGGATGACCGGGTTCGGCACCGCCTCCAGGTCGGACATGTGCCCGCTCTCGGGCGCCGAGATGCCCAGCACCGCGAACAGCAGCCCACCGGCCGCGTCGCGCATGTCGCGGCGCACGGTGACGGTGTTGTCCTCCTCGACGAGGTCCATCTGCGCGTAACTGCGGCCGATGTAGCGATAGCTCAGCAGTCCGCCCCAGCGCCTGCGCAGTTCCTCTGCGTACTCCTCGGGTGAATCGGACAACTCGCGGATATCGCGCAGCACGCGTGCTCCTATCTGAGGTGACGCCGACGGCGTTCTACAGCAGTCGGCGGGGCGATACTTCCATCTGGTAACCGGCGGGGAACGTCATCTCGATCACCCGCAGTTCGTCGTGGGCCTTCGACTCAAGTTCGAGGACGACACATCCCTCGCCCAGGTCCTTGGCCTCCAACACCGTGTAATGCTGACCGCCACCGTTGACGTCGACGACGGGGTCCCCTGAGCGCAGTGCCTCGACCGCTACCAGGCCGGGGGCTTTTGCCGGGTGTGTTTCCACCCGACCCACGGTAGGCCAGATTGCCCGGGCGCTCGGGTGTTTCAGCCGACCGCCGTGGTGTAGGCGAAGCCACCGACGACGAATGTGGCCAGGCACAACCCGAAAGTTCCCAACGCGAACGGCCAGCCCGGCGCACGCCGCACCAGCTGCACGACCGTCGCGATCAGTCCGGCCACGCCGATCGCGGCCGCCAACAGCACGGCGGTGAAAACGGCGTTGACCGCGCCTTCCTCGCTGCAGGTCTCGGGCGGGCAGTGGTCCAGGAACGCCAGCGAGAACAGTCCGAAGAAAGCCCCGACGGCGATCATCCCCGCGGTGATCGCCAGCGCGACGATCGACGCCGCGATGTCGGCGCCGGACACCGGCCGCTTGTACGGCTGCGGTGGCGGATAGCCGGGATAGCTCGGTTGAACCATGACCGCAGATGCTAGCGACGCGATGCGCGGTTTCCCGTCGAAACGCCTGGACATCGACGATCATGGCGTCATCGAGCCAGCCACCGGGGAGAGGTCCATGGACAGCACGATGCAGGACTTTCCGCTCACCCTGACGACGATCCTGCGGCACGGTACCGGGTGGCACTCCGGTCGCAAGGTGATCACCGCGACCGGCGACGGGTCGCGCGAGATCAGTTACGGCGAGCTCGGCACCCGGGTCGCTCAGTTGGCCCACGGGCTGCGCGGTCTCGGCATCACCGGAGATCAACGAGTCGCCACGTTCATGTGGAACAACCAGGAACACCTGGAGGCGTACTTCGCCGCACCGTGCATGGGCGCGGTGCTGCACACCCTCAACATCCGCCTGTCCGGTGAGCAGGTCGCGTTCATCGCCAACCAGGCCGAGGATTCCGTTGTGCTGGTGGACATGTCACTCGCCGGGTTGTTCGCGCCGATCCTGCCGCAGCTGACGACCGTGCACACCGTGGTGGCGGTGGGGCAGGGCGACATCTCCGAACTGGCCGCTGCGGGGGCCGAGGTGATTCGTTACGACGACCTGATCGAAGGGCAACCGCTCGAATACGACTGGCCTCTTCTCGACGAAAGAAGTGCTGCCGCAATGTGTTACACCAGCGGCACGACCGGCAATCCGAAGGGCGTCGTCTACAGTCACCGTTCCGCGTACCTGCACTCGATGGCCGTCTGCAGCGGCAACAGCATCGGGCTGATCGACGGCGACCGCGTGTTGACTGTCGTGCCCATGTTCCACGCCAACGCATGGGGTCAGCCGTATGCAGCCGTGATGGCCGGCGCGGATCTGGTGCTGCCGGACCGGTTTCTGCAGGCGGCTCCGCTGGTCGACATGATCGAGCGGCACCGCCCGACCATGTCGGCGGCGGTACCGACGATCTGGAACGACGTGCTCAACTACCTCCACGCCCATCCGGACCGTGACATCTCCTCGCTGCGCACCGTCTGCTGCGGCGGATCGGCGGTGCCGTTGGCGATGATGAAGGAGTACCAGGAGCGGTTCGGCGTAATGATCCGGCAGGGTTGGGGTATGACCGAAACCTCCCCGCTGGCGGCGATCGCGAACCCGCCGCCGGAGGTGACCGGTGCCGATCACTGGACGTTGCGGGCCACCGCGGGACGCGCGATGTGCGGCGTGGAGATGCGCATCGTCGACGACGACGGCGCGGTCCTGCCCAGCGACGGTAAAGCCGTGGGCGAGATCGAGATTCGCGGCCCGTGGATCACCGGCTCGTACTGCCACAATGCCGACCCGACCAAATTCGACGACGGCTGGCTGCGCACCGGCGACGTCGGCAGGATCGACCCGCAGGGTTTCATCACGCTGACCGACCGCGCCAAGGACGTCATCAAGTCCGGCGGGGAGTGGATCTCGTCCGTGGAGTTGGAACTGCGAATCATGGACCACCCCGCGGTGTTCGAGGCCGCTGTCGTCGCCGTCCCCGACGAGCGTTGGCAGGAGCGGCCGTTGGCGGCAGTGGTCGTCGACGGCGACGCATCCGTCACCCCAGAGGAGCTACGGAATCATCTGGGCGACAACGTGCCCCGGTTCTGGTTGCCTGAACGCTGGGCCTTCATCGACGAGGTGCCCAAGACCAGCGTCGGCAAGTTCGACAAGAAACTCATCAGGGCGCGGTACGCGGAAGGCGTTTACGACGTCGTCGAATATCGGGACTGATCGCCGTGCCGCGAAGACCCGGCGAACCGGTCCGGTGCGGGTGACGGGTGGTTTACGGTAGCGACGAACGTCAATCCCGTGGGTGCACTGCACCGCCGCGGACGAGGAACGGGGATGAAGACATGCGCCGACCGATCCGATTGATGGCTTCCGCCGCCGCATTCATGACCGCGGCACCCGTCGGGCTTCTCACCGGCGCCGGCGTCGCCGGGGCGGACACGTTCGTCCCGATGAACCAGGTGTCCCGGCGCTGCGATTACAGCGAAACCGACTACAACGGACCGACCGGCTATGCACGGGCCACAAACGTCGTGAGCACGAACGGCTCGGATGTGACCGCGAACGTCAACCTCGATTTGGCGATACCCAACACGCGGTACGACGTCAGGCTCATTCAGCTTCCGCGCCCGTCTTCGGCGCCCTGCCTCGGCGGAGATCCCGGTGTCGTCATGGCACCGTTGCAGACCGACGGCGTTGGGCACGGCTCCGTCAGCCTTCATGACAGCGTCGAGCCGGGCGCGACGGGGGTATGGGTGTGGATCACCCGTCCCGACCCGTTCTCGCAGAATCCCGCGGAGTTCTACACCAGCGACATGATCGTCAAGATCTGACGCGTCCGGTCAGGCGTCGACGACGACGGTCAACTCGTCCCCGCGGCGCTCCACCCGCATCCCGGCGCGCCGCGCCACGGCGGCAACCGCCGCCGCATCGGCCGGTTCGGATCGTGTGCTCGCCAAGACGCGCGCGAGTCGCCCCTTGTGAGCCTTGTTGAAGTGGGTCACGACGCTGCGGCGGCCGTCGGAATGCTCGGCAACCACGTCGACGCGGACGGCGTCGGGGAGCCGACCGAGCGCCGCATACGAACCAGATCGGAGATCCACGACGAGCTCGTCGGCCGCCCACTTGGCGAGCACGGGTTCCAGCAGTGGGCGCCACCGCGCTGCCAGCGTCGGCCGTTCTGGCAGCTTCGACGTCGCCGAGAGCCGGTACGGCGGTACCGGATCGTCGGCGCGCAACACCCCGAACAGCGCCGAGCCGACGGCCAACCGCGACCGTGCACGGGAAGCGGCGGCGCCACTCAGCGACCCGACGTCCAGGGCGTCGTAGAGGACACCGGTGTAGCGGCTGATCGCCGCCAGCGTCGGGGCGCTGCGCAGCTCGGCGTTCCGATCGATCTCGGCGTCTTGCGAGGCGGACAGCCCCAAGGCGCGCCGGCAGGCGGGCCGGTCGGCGGCCAGGTCCACGAGCTCGTCGACGAGTTCGGTGCGCAGCGGCCCGAGTTCCGGCGAGCTGAGCGACTCCAGGCGCAGTGGTGGCCCGTCGCCGCCGACCCGCTTTGTTTCCGAGGGTGGAAGAAGCACGATCACGCCGCAGAGGTTATCCGGGCGCGGGTCGCGCTCAGGCCGGAGGCAGCGGTGCCGGTGGCGGCGGCGCGAACGGATCGGCCGGCGGCGGCGGGGGCGCGAAGGGATCCGCGGGCGGCGGGGCCGAAACCGACGGCGGCGGCGGTGCGAACGGATCGGCCGGAGGCGGCGGTGGGGGCGCGAACGGGTCGGCTGGCGGCGGCGGTGCGAACGGGTCGGCCGGGGGCGCGGGCTCGTGGCCGGCCATCATCACGACCGGCGCCGACGGCGCACCGGGGGCCATGGCCTGCTCGGGCGGCACCGGCAGAAACATGTGCTTGGTGAACTGGCCCTGGTAGGCGCCACCGCCGCCGACTCGCACGCCGCCGCCCTCACCGGACGAGACGGGCGTGCCGTCGGGCAGGGTGGCCGCGGTGTGGCCGCTGTTCCAGCCGACCACCAGCGCACCCGGCTGGGTGCCGTACTGGAACCCGCGCTCGAGCAGGGCGTTCTCGATGTTTCCCGTGTTGAACCGGTCCCCGTAGACGGGCCGACCGGTGGCTGCATTCGTCACCCAAGACACCAGGCCCGAGCAGTCGGTACCGGCCGGCGAGTCGCCGCCGGAGACGTACGGCGTGCCGGACACCTGGTTTACAAGCGTCAAAAGCGTGGCAATAGCAAACATGCGGTCGGACGCTACAAGCGTCGCGGCAACGCCGCCAAATTCTGTGACAGCGTTCACAGCCTGCGGTTTCTATTGCCTACTTCACGAATAGCTTTGCAAAATCTTGCTTTTCAAGCTAACTCAGCAACGTCGATTACCACTGGCCAATTCGTTGGCGCAGCAATCGAATTGCCGCAGCACGGCCCGTTCAAGATCTGAAATGCCTTGTAACTCGGCTTATCCCGGCAACCCGAGGCAACGAAGCGGGTGCGGTTCAGCCGACCGCCACCAGCAACGGGACGGTCTGTTCAGCGAAGGTGAGCGAGCCGTGGTGCCCGATCAGTGACGATTCCATCGGTTCGACGGTGCGGCGGACGATCGCCGCAGAGCCGCGGGCGGCGACGACGACGTCGCCGATCCTGGGCCGGACGTCGTCGTTGACCTGCGGTCCGAACCAGCCGGCCCCGATGGCTTCGTCGCGCGAGAGCACCCAAGCGCGCTCACCCAGCGTGGTCCGCCACACAGCGAGCACGTCGTCGCGCGAGCCGTCTTCTATATAGAGGTGTCGAGCCCGCGCCTCGCCGCCGATCGCCTGCACCCCTTGCAGCAGTGCGGGCGCGGTATCGACGTCGACCGTTTCGGCGTCGGTGACCTCGACCATGCCGTGGTCGGCCACCACGGCCAGCAGGCCGCCGGGCGGAAGAGCCTCGACCACCGACGCGATGAGGGTGTCGATCTGCCGCAGCTGCAGGCGCCATTGAGGCGATCCGGGGCCGTACAGGTGCCCGAGCATGTCGAGATCGGCGTGGTAGCCGTAGCAGAAGCCGCGGTCGGACACCGTGGCCCGGACGGCGGCGGCGAGGTCGCCGAGCGCATGAACGCCGACGTAGCGCCCGCCGCGCAGCACCGCGCGGGTCAGCCCTGAGCCGGTGAACTGGGCGCCCGAGATGACGCTGACAGCGACACCCGCCGAGGTCGCCCGCTCGAACGCGGTCGGCATCGGCTGCACCTGTTCGGGCACAACCGTGTCGCGAAGGTCCTGGCCCCAAGGGTGCGGCCGCCACCGTAAGGCGTTGATGACACCGGCGTCCGGTACGCGGAAGGAGTAGCCGACGAACCCGTGCTCACCGGAGCGACGGCCGGTGCCGACCGCCGCAAGACCCGCGGCGGTGGTCGACGGAAATCCGACGGTCAGCGCCCGACCGCGCAGCGACGCCATCGCGGGCGCTTCGGCGGCGTGGCGGTCGAGGAGGTCGGCGCCCAGCCCGTCGACCAGCAGCACGCAGGCCCCGGCTACGTCATCGGGGAGCCCGAGGGTGTTGTGGAAGCCTTCTGCGCCCATCGCCGACAGAACAGAGGGCACGACGTCGGCGAGGTGGGGCAGCGCGGGATCCGGTGCGGGCAGGTCCACGAGCCGAGCCTGCCACACCATCGCCCGCGTTTCATTGACAGCGCAACGATCCAGGTCAACGGGTCCTTTACCGGTTCTTGACCGCATGTTGAATCGGCCCTCAGACGATCGCAATGTGATTACGCTCCAAGAGGTGGAACTGGGGGTTCTGGGACCTCTCCAGGTCCGGCAGTACGGGCTGCCGGTCGCCATCCCCGGTGCCAAGCCCCGGGCCATTCTCACGATGCTCGGACTACATGGCGGTTCGGTCGTATCGGCCGACGCCCTGGTCGCCCTGCTGTGGGGGGACGAACCGCCACGGACCGCGATCAAGGCGTTGCAGACCCACATCTCGTCGCTACGCCGCGCGCTCGGTGACGGATTCGTGCTGACAGAGGGCACGGGGTGGACGCTGAGCACCACCGAAATCGACGCCGTGCACTACAAGACGGCGGCCAAGCTCGGGCGCAAGGCCCTCACGGCCGGTGACCCGACCCGCGCAGTGGCCCTGTTCGATCAGGCCCTCGCGCTGTGGCGGGGCCTGCCCGAACTTCCCGACAGCGCCCGCGGTTCGTCGGAGAAAACACGGTGGCTCGAAGGTCACGCCGCCCTGGTGGAGGACCGGGCCGACGCCCTTCTTGCGACGGGTCGCGCCGCGGAGATCGTGGGGGAACTCGAGTCGGCGATCGCGGAAGCTCCTCTGCGCGAACGCCGTTGGGGTCACTTGATGCTCGCGCTCTATCGGGCCGGCCGCCAAGGCGAGGCATTGGGCGCGTACAAGCGGGCGCGGTCGCTGCTGGCCGAGGAGTTGGGAGTCGATCCCGGACCGGAGCTGCGGCGTCTGGAGGCGGCGATCGTCGCGCAGGATGCCTCGCTGGAAGTGCCTCAGTCACAGCAGCTTTCGACGGTCACGCGTGCGGTCACCTTCCTGCTCACCGATATCGAGGGGTCCACGGCGGCGTGGGAGGCCGACGCCGACGCGATGGCAGTGGCGCTGGCCCGCCACGACGAGATCGTCGAGCAGGTCGTCACGTCGCGCGGCGGACGGCTCATCAAGACGCGCGGTGAAGGCGATGCGACGTTCTCGGTGTTCGACCGCCCGTCGGCGGCCGCAGCGGCGGCTATCGAATTGCAGGAAGCGATCGGTCACGAGGCGTGGCAGCTCGCGGACCCGATGCGGATCCGCGTGGCGCTGCACACCGGGGAGGTCGAGTTTCGCGACGGGGACTACTTCGGCAGAGCGGTCAACCGCGCCGCCCGGCTGCGGTCCCTGGCCGCCGGGGGCCAGATCCTCTGCTCCGGTGCGACCGCCGAACTCGTCATCGACTCGATTCCGGACGACGTCGTGCTCGCCGACCTCGGTACGCGCCGGCTACGCAACCTTCCTCGCCCGGAGCACGTGTTCGAGCTGCGGATGGAGACCGTGGACGTTTCCGCTCCACCCGCCGCCGAGACCCCAATGGAGCGGCCAGCGCTGCCGGCGGTTCTCGTCGGCCCGGGGCCGTTTGTCGGCCGCATTCGGGAGCTGGAGCGACTGGTGTCGGCGTGGCAGTCGACCTTGGCGGCCGGCACGCGCGCTGTGCTCATCGCGGGAGAACCGGGCGTGGGCAAGACGCGGCTGGCCGGCGAGTGGTCACGCAACGCCTACGATCAGGGCGCCATCGTCCTGTACGGCCGGTGCGACGAGGATCTCGGCGCGCCGTATCAGCCCTTCGCCGAGGCGTTGCGTGCGTTCGTGTCCTGCGTCGACTCGAACCGCCTGCGCAATGTAAGGGGCATCGAGGCGCTGTTACCGCTGATTCCGGGGCTGGCGGACAAGCTGCCCGATGTGGCCGCTCCTCCGCGCGCGGATCCGGACACCGAGCGTTACGCGCTGTTCGACGCCGTGGTCGCCCTTTTGGGCACCGCTTCCGCGACGGCACCCGTCGTGCTGATTCTCGACGACCTTCACTGGGCGGCCAAGCCGACGCTGTTGCTTCTGCGGCACCTGCTGCGCTTCGGCGAGGAGGCCCGCGTGCAGATCGTCGGTACCTACCGCAGCACCGATTTGGACCGCTCTCATCCGCTGGCGGCGATGCTGGCCGACCTTCATCGCGACGGCACCGCCACTCGCTTGCAACTGTCGGGCCTCGACGAGGGCGACGTCACCGCCTACGTCGCCGAAGCGGGTTACGACGACGAGGAATTGGGGCGGGCGCTGGCGACGGTGACGGGCGGCAACCCGTTCTTCCTCATCGAGGCGTTGCGGCACGTGGAGGAAAGTGGCGGCCGTTGGGACCCGAGCACCCTGCCGCAGGGTGTTCGAGAAGCGGTGAGCCGCAGGCTCTCCCGACTGACTGCCGAAACGAACAAGGCTCTCGCGGCGGCGGCGGTGGTCGGGAGCCGGTTCGCGGTGACGCTCGTCGAGCAGGTGGTCGGCGAAGACCTCGTCGACGCGTTCGATGAGGCCGGCAAGGCGGGCATCGTCATCGAAGAGCCCGGCGGCCGGTACCGGTTCAATCACGCCCTGGTGCGGCAATCGCTACTTGCCGAGCTTCCGTCCGTGCGGCGCATGCGGCTGCACCAGCGCATTGCGGGAACGCTCGAAGCCGAGGCGGGCGCCGACGATGAACTGTTGGCCGAGTTGGCCTATCACTACTTCGAATGTGCGTGGGCCGGCAACGCGGCGAAGGCGGTCGAGTACTGCCGGCGTGCGGCGGATCAGGCGATGTCGCGGGTCGCTTACGAGGGCGCGGCCGAGCTCTACGACCGGGCGCTCCATGCGCTCGAGGAGTTGGACGACGAGCTTGCCGACCGCGACACGCTGCAAGCCGAGTTGTTGATCGCCCACTGCGAGGCCCTGCTGGCCGCGGGTGATGTCACCTCGGCGAAGCACGCGGTGGCCCAATTACGCGAGGTAGCTGTCGATTCGGGACGGTTGGGTGCCTGGGGGGTGTGCTTCGACGGTGAGCTGTCGATGCTCACCGATCCTGAGCGACTGGATGAGATCGAAACGGCGGTCAGCGTCGCCGCCGAGCAACTGGCCGCGCTCGAGGACGCGGCGGGGGAGGCGAAGGCGCACACGGTCCGCGCGGGATGCCTGGCGCGCCTCGGCCGAATCGGTGACTGTGAAACGGCTTTGGACCAGGCGTTGACGGCGGCACGGCGAGCACACGAACACAGCCGGGTGAACGCGGTGCTCGCGGGGGCGCCGCTTGCAGCGCTGTGGGGACCCAATCCCGTTCCACGCGCGGGCGGGCGGTGCCTGGATGTGGTGCGACTGTTGCGCATCACGACCGGATCGCCGCTCGTGGAGGCGACGTCGACGCGGTGCCAGGCCGTGCTGGATGCATTTCGGGGCCGAGCCGCCGAGGGACGGCGCCTGATCGAATCGGCGAGAAGAACGCTGACCGAACTCGGCTTGCGCCACGCGCTGTTGGAAGTCGATCAGTTCGCGGGCATCATCGAATTGGTCTCCGATGATGCGGTGGCCGCCGAACCGTATCTGCGCCGGGCCTACGAGGGTTTCCGCCGTATGGGCCTCGATACCGACACCGCGGACACGGCGGCATTGTTGGCGCGCGCCTGCCTGGCGTTGGATCGGGATGCCGAAGCGGACGAATTATGCTCGGTGAGCGAACGTCTCGCTGGTCACGGGTCGAAGGCGTCGATCGCATGGCGGTCGGTCAGGGCCCAGTTGCTGGCACGCGCAGGTGATCACGACCGGGCCAAGGAGGTCGCAGAGGAGGCGGTCAGCCTGGCTGCAGTGACCGATGCCCTGGTCGATCACGGCGATGCCTGCCTGGCGTTGGCAACGGTGCTGCGTATCGCCGGCAACAAGGCCGGCACGCGCGCCGCCGCCGAGCAAGCGGTCGCCCTGTATGACCGCAAAGGTGCTGCAGCCCTGACGGAGAAGGCTCGGAAGGTTCTGGGCTCTCACGAGACGCCCAGACCGAACGACGTCGAGCGACCTGCTGTCGAGTTGACCAATGCATGCGTCGACGTCGGGCGGCGAGTGATGCGCGCAATTCAGCTCAAGGCTTGGGACGAATTCGAGAGCCTCTTCGTCCCGGGGACCGCGGTCGAGAGCCGACGAAGGATCGTAGGCTTCACCCTGGATGATCTGCCGGGCGGCGACTGGGTGCGCCACAGCAGGCGCCTCTTCGAGGCGAGCGGCAACGTTCGAGTTACCCAATCAGTCGTCGCAGTTCGTGGCGAACGCTTGGCGCTGTCTCGATTGTTCGTGGGCAGTACAGACGTGAGTCCCGGTGCACCCCAGGACGAATTTCTTCAGATTTACGGAATCGACGACTCCGGGCGGGTTTCGCGGCAGGTGTGGTTCGACGCCGACGACATTGACGCTGCGCTCACGGAGTTCGATGCCATACATGCTCGCAGTGGGACCGTTGACGAACGGACGCTGCTCGCGAATGCCGCTAGTCGAGCCGATGATCGATTCAACTCAATCTGCGCACGCAAGCAGTGGGAACAGTTCGCGTCCTTGATAGCCGAAGACGTCCGGGTCAAAGACCGGCGCCGAGGACTCCACACGGAATTTCGTGGACGCGCGAAGTTGCTCGCTGAATCGCAGACGATCGGCGACCTTGGCACCGAAAGCGTCACTACACAGGTACTTGCCGTTCGGGGAGAACGTCTTGCGCTCCTCCGCGCGCTGTTCCTGGGGCAGGACACCCAGCCCGACGCATTTCGCACCGAAATGCTACGCGTCGTCGAAGTCGACACCCACGAACGAATCGTCGCGATCGTCGTATTTGAGGCCGGCGACCTCGACGGAGCCATCACCGAACTCGACACACGATATTCGGCCGGCGAGGCGGAGCCATTCGTGCAGGTGTGGTCGACGGTCACCGAGCTCACTGCCGCTTTCAACCGCCACGACTTCAGTGCGGTGAACTGCCCGAGCACCGACCACCGTCGGCTGACACGGTATGCACCAGGTGAGCTCACACCCGCCGCCCTCACCCAGAGCGAGTTCACGGCGGATCTCCACTCGTACATCGAGGTGGTGCATCGGCTCAGCGATCACGGCGCCGTCATCACCAACCGCTCTCACGGAGTAGCTCAAGAGGGGTTCGAAGCCGAGTGGCGAGTGATCAACATCTTGGTGATCGATGACGGCGAGCTCAAGCGCTACGAGCTCTTCGACGAAACGGACGTCGAAGCGGCGCTGAGGCGGTTCGACCAACTCGCCTATCCCACAACACGACTGGATAATTCGGCGAGTCACATGTTCCGGCGCGTACAGAAGTGCTTCGCGAACCGCGAGTGGGACGCGGCCAAGGCGCTGATGTCAGACGACGTCCTATTCGACGATCGCCGCCGGGTGGTGAACAGCGAGGTCCGCCGGGGTCGGGAGGCGACCATTGCGAATATGCAGGCCGGGGCGCGCCTCGGGGTGAAGGATATCGGCTCGGTTGTCCTCGCGACCCGCGGCGACAACCTGGCGTTGCTCCGCACCAGGTACTCGGCTAGCAACGCAAAACCCGAAGACTTCCACATGGAAGACCTCACCGTGGTCGAGATCGACACCACCGGCCAAGTGCGTTCGGGCGTCATCTTCGATCTCGACGATTTCGCCTCTGCGATGGCCGAGTTGGAGGCTCGGTACATCAAGGGCGAGGCCGCTCACTGTGCACGGACGTGGAAGGTGATCGCCGAAGGATATGCGGGCCTGAACCGCAGCGAACTCGCCCCGACCACCCCCGACTGGGTCAACGTCGACCGGAGACGGTTCGCACCGATCGCGGCCGGTCGGCTCGGCGCTTACATCCGAGTGAATCAGGACGAGACGCCCGAGGTCAGAATTTACGCCGAAGCGGTGCACAGGATCTCTGAGCTCGGGGCGGTCGTGACCAGGGCGGTGAGCGGCACTTCACGCGAAGGGTTTTACGCGGAGTGGCGGGAGATCGACCTCCTGACGGTCAAGGGCGAATTGCTCAGTCGTTGCGAGATATTCGACGAAGCCGACTTAGACGTCGCACTCGCGGAATTCGATGAGCTGGATGATCCGCGGCCACGGCTGGAGAATGCCGCGAGCCGGACGGCAGAACGATTCCAATTGCACCTCGCGAGGCGTGACTGGGACACATTGAGGGCGTCTCTGACCGACGAGAGTCTCATTGAAGACCGACGACAGGTCGTCAGCGCTCCTTCGATACGCGGCGAAGATGATGAGATCGCCAACCTGCATGCGATGGCCGACCTCGGCCTCACGGACGTTTCGTCAACGGTCATTGCCATCCGCGGCGAGCGACTGGCCCTCAGGCGTACCCGCTTCTCTGCCGATGACCTCCACACCGACGTCCTCGACGTCGTGGAGGTCGACCGCGACGGCCACCTCGTGTCTTATGTGGGATTCGATCCCGAGGATTTCGACGCCGCGTTCGAGGAACTCGAATCTCGCTACCTCGCCGGCGAAGCCGCGCGTCACGCCCAGACGTGGACGGTCGTCTCGGGTGTCTTCGCGAGTCTGGCTCGACACGAGGTCCCTCCATCAGCGCCGGATTGGCTGACAATCGACCATCGACGAGGGACACCGCTCGCCGGAACGGATCTCGGTGCAGTCGTAGCCTCGATTTGGGATGTCACTCCAGACCTCCAGAGCCACATCGAAACAGTGCATCGCCTCGATGATCACGGGGCACTCTGCATGCAGGTCTCGCGCGGAACAACGCCTGACGGCTTTCCGGCCGAATGGCGGATGCTCAACCTGATGACGGTCGACGGCTCACTGGTCAGTGGATGTGAACTCTTCGATGAAGACGACCTCCAAGCAGCGTTCGCACGCTTTGAGAGTCTCAATCGGCGCGAGGCGCAGCTCGAAAACACCGCCAGCAGAGCGGGTAAGCAATTCCAGGCGCGATTCGCAGCGGAGGACTGGGACGCCATGGCGGAGTCATTCGCCGAGACCTACTCATTGGATGATCGCCGTCGAATCATCAGTTCGGGGGTACGGCATGGCCGAGCCCACGCAATTGAAGACGTCCGGACGGTCGTCGACGTCGGATTGTGGGCGAAGCTGTCATTGAGCACCGTGGCCATGCGAGGCGAACGCCTCGTGCTGCTGCATCTTCACGCCGCGGGCCCCGACCCGGGAGCGAGTCAATCCGATCTCCTTCAGGTCGTCGAGGTTGACGACGACGGACGATTTTCAGCGGTGGTTGTGTTCGATGTCAATGACATCGATGCTGCCCTCGACGAACTCGAACGTCGTTACCTCGCGGGCGACGCGGCCGCTCACGCACATGCGTGGTCGGTCATCGCGGGCGCTTACGCCGCCGTGCGGCGCCATGAGTTGCCCTCGACGACACCAGATTGGGTGAACGTCGACCACCGACGGGTGACGTCGTTCGCGCCGAACGAGCTGGTGCCGTTCTTGAAGGCGACGTGGGACGTGCTCGAAGATGACATCCAGCTTTATGTCGAGGCGGTGCATAGGCTCACTGATATAGGCGCGGTGGTCACCCGCGTCATCAAGGGGACGTCTCGGGGGGGATTCACCGCCGAGTGGCGCGAGATCGGACTGTCGACCGTCGAAGGCAACTCGATCAACCGGTCGGAGCTCTTCGACGAGAGCGATCTTCACACCGCGCTCGTGCGGTTCGAGGAATTGAACCAACCTGGCGGTCTAAAGAATCGGGCGAGCGAGGTGATCGATCGTTATTGCGCAGCGTTCGGGGCACGCGACTGGGCTGCGATGGCGGAGACATTGGCCGACGATGTGATCACCGATGATCGTCGTCGGGTCGTCAATGCCGGTGTTCGCCACGGTCGCAACGTCAATTTGGCAGATGGTCAAGCGGCGGCCGAGGTCGGTGCCGCGCAAGACTTAGTGTCGATCGTCATCGCAACTCGCGGCGAACGTCTCCTGCTCAGTCGTGTCCGTACGATTAACAGCAATACACCACCCGGCGAGATCGGAGCGCAGATGCTCGGAGTCGTCGTGATCGACTCGGATGGGCGAATCGCGGTGATGACGATCTTCGATGACGACGACCTCGACGCTGCCCTCCAAGCTCTCGAAACTCGTTACCTCGCCGGCGAAGCCGCCGTGTACGCGCACATATGGTCGGTCATCGTTGACGTGTTTGCCGCAGTGAACTCGCACAAGCTGCCCCAGTTTGCACCAGACTGGGTGAACGTCGATCACCGAAGCAGTGTCGCGTTTGCCCCCGGCGAGATGGCGTCGTATACCGAGGCCGCCCAGGAGGACATGCCGGATGCGACGCTCTACATCGAGGCGGTGCATCAGCTCAACGACCTCGGAGCGGTCGTGACGTATGTCGCCAGAGGGACGTCGACCGAGGGCTTCCAAGCCGAGTGGCGGGAAGTCAGCCTCTCGACCGTCGACGGTGGCCGCGTCAATCGCAGCGAGTTGTTCGATCTAGCCGACCTCGACGACGCACTCGCTCGCTTCGACGAATTGACTCGTCCCGCGCCCCGGCCTGCTAACGCCGCATATCAGATGGTCGAGCGGCTCTGGAGTCGCTTCGACGAGCGCGACTGGACCGCGATAGGGGAGCTACTGGCACCCGATATCGATGCCGAGGACCGCAGACGCATCATCAACGACGGAATGCGCCGCGGCCGCGAAGCTTTCGTTGCCAACATGCGGGCAGTCGCGGAGGTGGGCACTGGCGACATCACCTCGACCCTCGTCGCGACCCGTGGGCAGCGCCTCGTCCTAGCCCGTGTTCGGAGCGAACGTTTCCACACCGACGTGCTCAACCTCGTCGAACTGGACGCAGAACAACACGTCATGACATCGACCGTGGTGTTCGACGTCGAGGACTTGGATGCCGCATTCGTTGAGCTCGATTCCCGGTTCGGGGCAGGTGAAGGGGCCCCACACCGCCGCATTTGGACCGTCCTCGCGAAGGCGTTCGCCGCGTTCAACCGTCACCAACTGCCCGCGACAACACCCGACTGGGTCAACATCGATCACCGCAGCGGTACCCCAATCGCGCCGGGCCAACTGTTCCCGTATGTGCGCACCTCGTGGCAATTGGCGCCGGACATCATCAATCACATCGAGGTCGTGCACAGGCTGACCGATCTCGGCGCCGTCGTCACTCGAGTGGCAACCGGGACCTCGCAGGACGGCTTCACCGCTGAATGGCGAGTCATCACGCTTGCGACCTTCGATGGTGATCTGCTGAGCCGTGTCGAGCTGTTCGACGAGGCAGATTTGGACACCGCCATCGCTCGGTTTGAAGAGCTCAACCGACCGTCACCTCGATTGACCAACACAGCGACTCGACTCGAAGAGCGCTTCCGCGCACTGTTCAAACAACGCGACTGGAACGCGATATCACAACTCTTAGTTGACGACCTAAATTACGACGATTGTCGTCGGGTGGTCGGTACGGGCCTCTTGAGGGGCCGGGATGCCGAGATCGCGAACTTGCGCGCGACCGCTGATATGGGCACGACCACGGTGGCATCGACCGTTCTCGCGACTCGCGGTCAGCACCTCGCGCTCACTCGAGTCCTGCTGCACGGCAGGAATACGCGACCCGACACGTATCGGACGGAGGCCCTCGTACTCATCGAGTCCTCCACCGACAACCGGATCGCAGCCTTCGTCATCCTCGATGCCGATGACCTCGATCCCGCCTTCGCCGAACTCGACGCTCGCTACCTCGCGGGGGAGGCGGCCAGGTATGCCGAGGTTTGGTCGGGCATCGCGGATTCCTACGCCAGGTTCAACCGCCACGAGGTTCCTGGCTTGTCGAACTGGGTCACGACCGATCACCGAGTGCGCGAAACCTTCGCTGGGGATGGCCTTGCCGCATATCTGAGGTCGGGGTGGGATGTCACACCGAACAACAAGATGTACGTCGAGTGCGTCCATCGGTTGAGCGATCGCGGCGCTGTCCTCACGCATACCGCGTACGGCAATTCGTCGGACGGTTTTTACGCCGAGTGGCGGATGGTCGCCCTCCTGACGATGAAGGGCCTCGACGGCAGGAATCACTTCGACCTGTTCGAAGAGGCCGACCTGGACACTGCCATCGCGAAATTCGACGAGTTGAGCGCCTCGGCTCGTCGCCCGGAGAACGAAGCCAGCCGCGCCTTGGCCCGCGCGTGGGCGTGCTTTGATGCGCGGGACTGGGACGCGACGCGCTTGGTCATGTCCGATGACTTCACTTCATACGATCGGCGCCAGGTCGTGAATGCAGGCGTGCGGCGAGGCCGCGCGATACACATAGAAAACATGCAGTCGGTTGGCGACGTCGGTTTCGAGAACGCCGGGTCAACCGTCATCGCGATTCGAGGCGAACGCCTCGCGTTATGCCAGAGTCGTTTCGCGGCAGGTGAATTGTCAGGCGGCGAGGTCGTCGCAGAAGCGCTCATGATCGTCGAGACAGATACCACGAACCGCCTGGTTTCGAATACCGTCTTCGACCTCGACGACGTTGCCGTCGCGTTCGCAGACCTCGACGCCAAGTACGCGTCGGGAGAGGCGGCCGCACACGCTCGCACGTGGTCGGTCGTCACACGGGCCTATGCCGCGCTCAATCGCCATGAGCAGTTCGAACGAGATTGGATCTACACCGACCACCGGCAAGGTACACCGTTCGCGTCCACCACTTCAGCGGCCGCAACGCATCCTGACGTATGGGATGTGACACCTGATTTGAGCGCTCATATCGAAGTCGTGCATCGCCTCAGCGACGCAGCCGTGCTCGTCACGAGTGTGATCGGCGGCGCTTCGCACGATGGGTTCGAAGCCGAGTGGCGATTGGTCCAACTTCTGACCGTCACAGGGGATTCCATCGAACGGTGTGAGTTGTTCGACGAGACCGACCTTGATACCGCCATCGCGAGATTCGACGAGCTCGATCAGCCGGTGCCTCGACTCGATAACGCCGCCGTCCAGGTGCGGAAGCGCGTCGCCGATGCTTACAACCGTCGCGATACGGAAACCTTCACCGCGGGTGCAGTCGGCCACTACGAGGATCGCCGGCGAGGGCTGCGTGACGAGGGAGTGACAGACGCAAAGTATGCGCATGCAGTTCTCTCAGAAACACCCACGAGCTGGAAAGTCAATGTTGAGCCCATCGCCGTCAGGGGGGATCGCCTAGCGCTGACCCGAGAAACGTTCCTCGATTACGACGATCCGACGCGGCCGATCACAGTCGACTTGGTGGTGCTGACAGACGTCGCAGACAACGAAGCGGACCTGCACACAATATTCTTCGATCCCGAGAACACAGATGCCGCCTTTGCAGAACTCGACCGTCGTTTCCTCGCCGGAGCCGCCGCCCCGTTCGCGCGGACCTGGTCAGCCATTGTCCAGGCGTTCGCGAAGTTCAACCGCCGTGAGCTCCCCGAGTTGCTACCGATCTGGGTCGACCATCGGCTCGGCGCCCTCATCGAGGCAGACGATCTGGTCGCGAACGTCCGGGCCGCATGGGAGCTCACGCCAGATGTATCGGTCTATGTCCCGATTGTGCACCGACTGAGCGAGCGTGGAGCAGTCGTGGACCGATTAGTAAAGGGGCACTCAGACAAGGGCTTTCCATTCGAGTCCCGCGAGCTAGCGCTCGTGACGGTCGACAAAGGCCACCCGGACCGCTTCGAGATGTTCGAGGAGGATGACCTCGACGCCGCACTCGAACGATTCGACGAACTCAGCCAAGCGCCGCCGATTGAGAATGCGGCGACGCACTTCTGGACTGTGGTGGTGGGCGCATTCAACCGGCGCGATGTCGAGACGGTGCTGAGCCTCCTCAGCGTTGACGGATGCTTGGAGGACCGCCGAAGCGGCCTGCGCGGTTCGTTTAGAGGCCTTGAACGACACAGAGCCGTAGAAGCAATGTTCACGACCGCGCCTGCCAGCTGGCGCATTGAAGTCGAGCCCATCGCTGTTCGAGGATCGCTACTTGCGCTCATGCGACAGCGCTACCGTGATTCAGCTACTGACGACGGCCAGATTGTTGTGGAGATACTGACCGTCACGGAGATGCGCGACGGCACGGTGTTACACGACACGGTCGACTTCGACGCCGATGACATCACGAGCGCCATGCAAGAACTCGAATCCCGTTATGTCGCTGGCGAAGCCGCTCCATACTCACGAACGTGGACGGCCATTGCCGAGGCGTTCGCTGCTTTCAACCGCCGTGAAATTCCCTCGCCGGCACTCGCTTGGGTTGATCACCGCGTGAACGCCTCGATCGAGGTAGGGGACTTGACGGCAAACCTCCGTGTTGCGTGGGATCTCGCGCCGGATGTACGCGTGCAACTTGCATCCGTGAATCAGCTGAGCGGCGTCGGCGCGGTCATTGACGGGGTGGTGACCGGCAGGCCGGTAGAAGGATTCTCCTTCGAATACCGGGTGATAGCGGTAATCACAGTGGACGGGGACCGAGCGATCCGTTTCGAGATCTTCGATGAGGGGGACCTCGACACCGCGCTCGCGCGATTCAATGAACTCAACAGGCAGACGACTCGGGTCGAGAACACGGCGACTCGGATGTGGGCCCGTCTCGCTGACGCCTTCAATCACCATGACGTCGAGGGATTCCTCGCGGTCACTTCGCCCGCCGGACGCATCGATGATCGCCGAAAAGGCTTGCAAGCTCTGCACGGGCCGACGGACCGCAGAAAAGCTGCCCTCGCGCTGTTCGAGTCACCGTTGTCTTGGCGGACGGAAATCGAGCATGTCGCCACCCGGGGAGCGCGACTGGCCCTGGCCCGCCAGATTTACCGCGACACCGCCGACGAGAGCCGACCGATCACCGTAGATATTCTGACAGTCGTCGAGATCAACGACGATGGCCTGATGGGTGACTTCGTCAACTTCGACAGCGACGACCTCGACGCCGCCTTCGAAGAACTCGAAACCCGTTACCTTGCCGGCGAAGCGGCCGCACACGCCCGTACTTGGTCAGCGATCGCCGATGGCTACGTCTCCTTCAACGGGAGGGAGCTGTTCCGGACCACTCCGGACTGGGTGAACATCGACCACCGACGCGGCGGCACCTCGTTCGGACCCGGCGATCAGATCAACCTGGTCAAAGCCACGTGGGACGTCGTCCCGAAGATCCACGCATACGCCGAGGTAGTGCATCAGCTCGGCGGCCCCGGGGCCGTCGTCACCCAGGTGGTCACGGCGACCTCGCGCGAAGGCTTTGACGGTGAGTGGCGCGAGGTCGTACTACTCACCATCGAAGGTGACGCAATCAGTCGGTGCGAAGTGTTCGACGAAACCGAAATCGACGCAGCACTTGCGCGATTCGACGAGCTGAACCGATCGGCACATCGCCTCGCAAACATCGCGACGCGCACCCGCGCGAGTTCGGTGGACGCATTCGATCGCCGCGATCTCGACGCTTTTTGTTCTTTACTCACCCCGGATGGGCGATACGACGACCGCCGGAAAGGGCTACGCAACGAGGGATCACTCAAACAAGAATTTGTGCCCAGCATGCTGTCCGAAGCACCCGAAAGTTGGCGGTGGACAGACGAACCGATCGCCATCCGCGGAGAGCGCCTGGCGCTGTGCCGCGACTGGTTCCGCGACACAGACGCGCCGGGCCAACCCGTCGTCGTCGATGATCTATCGCTTACCGAAGTCACTGAAGACGGATTGGTCTGTAGCTCCGTAATTTTCGACAGTGATGACCTCGACGCCGCCATGAGTGAGCTGGACGCTCGCTGGATTGCTTCGGGCGAGGTCGAACATCCGGAGATCATCGAGGCGCACCGCACCAGTATCGCGATGACGAATCGCCATGAGTGGGATGCGCTTACCGCTGTGTGCGCGGGTGCGAGCTATATCAATCATCGCCAACTCGGAAGCGAATCCGCCGACTACATCACGTCAATCCGGGCGCTGGCATCGCTAGCACCGGACCTTTCGATCGAATCGGCAGAAATTCTGGCTCACTCGGCCGTCGGCGTCGCGGTTCATGTGACGGTAAGAGGAACGTCCACCGAAGGCCTCGCGATCGAGGTGCCCTTCGTGCTGATCAACCTCTGGAGCGGGGATCACGTCACGCATATCGAGGCCTTCGACCCCGAGGACCGCGACCACGCACTGACGCGCTTCCAGGAACTCACCGCATCGGGCTAGGTCCGCCGAGCGTGCAGTGAGGCCGAACTTCGGCCCCGAATTTCGTTCTGAGTGCACGCTCGGTGATCGACCGGCCTCCTGACCATTGACAGGCAGTCCCAAGGCTGCCTATTGTCGGACATGCAGCCAAACGGCTGCATATAACCAGGCGGCAGGGATGGACGACGTATTCAAAGCGCTAGCCGACCCGAACCGGCGTTTGCTTCTCGATAGCCTCAACGACCGCAACGGCCAGTCACTGCGGGAGCTGTGCTCGGGGTTGTCGATGGCTCGCCAGTCGGTGAGCAAGCACCTCGCCGTGCTCGAAGCGGCCAACCTCATCACCACCAAGTGGCGAGGACGGGAGAAGCTGCACTACCTCAACGCAGAACCGATCAATGCGATCGCCGACCGCTGGATCACTCGATACGACCGCGCGCGCGTGCAGGCGCTCGCGGACCTCAAGACAGCATTGGAGACCCACCCGATGAGCAGCAGCGAGTTCGTCTACGTCACTTACATCCGCACTACACCCGAACGCCTATGGCAGGCCATCACCGACCCCGCGTTCTCCAACCGGTACATGGGCCACGCGTTGGTGTCGGATTTCAAAAAAGGTTCCGAGTACGTATGGTCCGACTGCAGCGGCCTGGAGATCAAGGACTCGGAGCAGGTGATCCTCGAATCGGAGCCGTATCGCAGGCTCGCGTTCACCTTCCACACCTTCGTACCCGAACTGGCGACCCTGGGCCTCGATGAAGACGTGGTGAAGAAGGCTGCGACCGAACAGAGGTCGAAGGTCACCTTTGACATCGAACCGGTCGAGGACGGTCAAGTGAAGCTGACGGTCGTGCACGACGATTTCCCGCCGGAAAGCACTGTGCGCGGCTTGATCTCCGGCGGATGGCCGTGGAAGCTGGCCAACCTCAAGAGCGAACTCGAGGCGGCGGCATGACCGCGAAGCCCGCTGTCGTCGACCGCGCGGCGTGGCAGGCCGAGATCGACGCGCTGCGAGTCCGGGAGAAGGCCCACACCCGCGAAGGCGACGCGATAGCCGCCGCCCGCCGACGCCTTCCGATGGTCGCAATCAACAGCACCACAACGCTTGTCGGTCCAGACGGACCAGTTACCTTACTCGACGCGTTCGAGGGCCGCTCCCAGCTGATTGCCTACTACTTCATGTGGCACCCGGGCCACCCGGCACCCGAGCAGTGCGAGGGCTGCACGTGGTGCGCCAGCCAGGTCGCCGAGCTGTCCTACCTTCACTCGCGGGACATCACCTACGCGGTGTTCTGCCAAGGGCCCTACGACGAGAGCCGACGCTACCGCGACTTCATGGGGTGGCAGATGCCGTGGTACTCGGCGCAGGACTCACTCGATACCCTGCTCCTGGGACGCCAGAAAAACCTCATGCATCTGGTCTGCTATCTGCGCGACGGTGACCGCGTCTTCGAGACCTACTGGACGACTCGCCGCGGCGTCGAAGTCATGGACTACAGCCTCGCGCTGATGGACCTCGCCGTGTACGGGCGCCAGGAAGCGTGGGAGGACTCGCCGGCGGGCTGGCCGATATACCCGCTCGCAGACGACTGTCAACCCATGCGCAGCAACGGACGACCGATCTCTCACTGGCCGCGGCTCGAAGCCGGGCACACCGATGACTTGACCGCGAGCTGACGGGGGAGTGACGCACCAGCACCCGTCACAGCCGACGCCGCATGTGAAACCAGCGACGAAAAGCGGCGAGAATCGTCATCAGTTTCAATCGACCCGAGGGCCGCCACAGCCCATGGCAGACCCGCTATGACGGTACGGTCGCCAGCGCCTGTGCCACGCAGTCGGCCCACGACCGCGAATCGACGGCCGCCCACGCCGTCTCGCCACCGAACGCGCTGGAGATCACCAGGTCTGGGTTGACGGTGCCCAGCAGTTCCACACTCGCTCGCAGCTGACCGGCGTCGCCGCGGCCCGGCACCAGGAATGTCGACCACGTACCCGAGGCCGTGGGGAACATGGTGTCGCCGGTGAACAGGTATCGCTCGCCGGTCACACCGGTCACGAGATAGCTTGTGCTGCCGGGCGAATGGCCCGGGGTGGGAACCACCTCGACACCGTTGTCGTCGACGTGCCGCACATCACCGATGGCCACGTCGACGCCGGCGTGCTTGGTGATCGCCTCCAGTTCCGCGGACGGCGCGTGCAACCGCCGCCCGAACCGCTCCGCGATCCGAGCCAGGTTCGGGCCGGCCTCGTCCAAATGCGACAGATACTGTGCGCTGACCCCACCGAGAGCGTCGATGGCATCGAAATCGGCCCCGGTGGCCGGGCTGTAGAACAGCACGTTGCCGCGCGGACCGCGCCACAGATACGCGTGTGTGGTGAGCCCGGGGAACGGCGTGTCCATTCGGGTCTGCCACAGGTCGTCGCGTAGTCGGGTCAGTTCCTGCGTCGTTGAGCTAGTCATGTACCGACTCTGCGACCTGAACCATTGTTGAGGTCAAGTGATTCCTGACAAAACTTCGCGGCGAAGTGTCACCATCGGAACATGGTGCGCTCACACATAGCCGCGTTGACCGCGGCCATGACGGCAGCCACCGGGCTGATCGCCTTCGCTCCGGAAGCGTCGGCGGTCTGCTATTCCGCCGATTGCGTGCCCAACGTCGCCCGAAACGTCGTCGGGGGAGCGCCGTGCAAGCCCGGCAAGTACTTCAACTACGGGCTCGGTCCCGACGGCGCGACATTCGTCTGCAACAGGGTGGGCGTGTGGACACCCGCCGGACCGCTCATCGGTATTCACAACGTCGCGATGGACTGCACCGAACAGAACGCGTCGGCTCAAGGCTCCGACGGGGTGGCGTTCGTGTGCGCCGATATGGGTGGCGGCCACCTGCGGTGGGCTCACCGCATCGACACCGCGGAGTGAGCCGACACCAACGGTCAGCGCGCGAAGGTCATGTCGTCGCCCGCGGTTTCGGCATTTACGTCGCCGCGCGGCCAGGGCTGCGGCACCGGGCGCTGTCGCACGCGCTGCGGCCACCAGAACCAGCGGCCGAGCAGCGCAGCGAACGAAGGCGTCATCAGCGAACGCACGACCAGTGTGTCGAACAGCAACCCGAGGCCGATGGTCGTGCCCACCTGGCCGATGACGATCATCTTGCTGACCGCCATTCCGGCCATTGTGAACGCGAACACCAGGCCCGCCGAGGTGACCACGGATCCGGTGCCCGCCATCGACCGGATGATCCCGGTGTTCAGGCCGGCGTGTATCTCTTCCTTCATCCGCGATACCAGCAGGAGGTTGTAGTCGGCGCCGACCGCCAGCAGCACGATGACCGACAGCGGCAGCACCATCCAGTGCAGCGGAATCCCAATGATGTGCTGCCACAACAGCACTGACAGCCCAAACGACGTACCGAGACTGAGTACCACCGTCCCTACGATGACCGCAGCGGCCGCGATGGCGCGAGTGAGCACGACCATGATGATGAAGATCAGGATGAGCGCCGCGGTCGCCGCGATCAGCAGGTCGTAATCGGCGCCCTGCTGCATGTCCTTGTACGTGGCGGCGCTACCACCGACGTAGACGGTCGATCCTTCGAGCGGCGTGCCCTTGATGGCATCCGCCGCCGCGATGCGCAGCGGCTCGATGTGCGACGTGCCTTCTTCGCTCAGCGGGTCGCCCTGATGGAACACGGTGAACCTGACCGCATGTCCGTCGGGCGACAGGAACAGCTTGATCCCGCGCTTGAAATCTGCGGTCTCGAACGCCTCGGGCGGAAGGTAGAAGGTGTCGTCGTTACGCGCTTGGTCGAATGCCTGTCCCATGGCCGTCGCGTTGTCCTGCAGCGCCATGGCCTGGTCCTGCTGCGCCTTCTGCGCCTGATACTGGTTGAGTATCATCTGTTTCTGGTTCTTCAGCGTCTGAATCTGCGCCGGCATCACCGCGGCCATCCGAGGCGTCAACTCGGCCATGCGCTCCATGTCCGGAACGATGTCTTGGAAGTCCAGCGACATCTGGCTCACCCCGTCGAGGCTGTCGAAGATCGAGCGCAGCCCCCAGCACATCGGGATGTTGAAGCAGTGTGGCTCCCAGTAGAAGTAGTTGCGCAGCGGACGGAACTGGTCGTCGAAGTCGGCGAGGTGATCACGGACCTCGTTGAGATTCATCGAGGTGTTTTTCATCTTGTCGGCCATCCGCCGGCTCACGTCGGCCAACTGCAGACTGACGTCATACATCTCGGTCATCGAGTCGATGCTCACCTGCAGGTCGTCCGCCTGTTTGAGGTTGTTCTCCAGGACGGCCTGCTGGTTGTCGTTGTTCATCAGTTGCGTTGTGCCGCTTTGGCTGATGGTGTAGGCCAACGACGCGTGCTCGATCGGTTTGCCGTCCGGACGGGTGATCGTCTGGACTTGCGCGATGCCGTGCACCCGGACCATCGCCTTGGCGATCTTGTCGATCACCAGGAAGTCGGCCGGGTTTCGCAGATCATGGTCGGCCTCCACCATGATCAACTCCGGATTCATCTTGGCATCGGAGAAGTGCCGGTCCGCTGCGGCATAACCGACGTTCGCGGGCACGTCGTCGGGCAGATAGATGCGGTCGTTGTAGGTGGTGTGATAACCAGGCAGGGCCAGCAGACCGACCAGCGCGAGCACGACGGCCAGCACGAGGACGGCGCCCGGCCACCGCACCGTCGCGGCACCGATACGCCGCCAGCCGCGCGCCCGCTTCCACCGCTTGGGTTCGAGGATGTTGCCGAAGCGAGTGACGATCGAGATCACGGCCGGTCCGAGCGTGAGGCCGGCGGCCACCACGATCGTCATACCGATGGACAGCGGGAAGCCCATCGTCTGGAAGTAGGGCAGCCGGGTGAAGTGCAGACACAACGACGCGCCGGCGATGGTGAGGCCAGAGGCCAACACGACATGCGCCGTGCCGTGAAACATCGTGTAATACGCCGATTCCCGGTCCTCGCCGTTTCGCCGCGCCTCCTGGTAGCGGCCGATGAGGAAGATCGCGTAGTCGGTGGCCGCGGCAATCGCCAGCGTTACCACCATGTTGGCCGCGAAGGTGGTCAGCCCGAAGATCTCGTGATAGCCGAGGAAGGCGACAATGCCGCGGGCGGACATGAGACCCACCACGACCATGCTCATCGTGACAACCACCGTCACCACCGACCGGTAAACGAGCAGCAGCATCACGATGATGATCGCGAAGGTCAGGGCCTCAATGGTTTTCATGCTCGCGTCGCCGATGGCACGCTGATCCGTCGAGGTCGCCGCCGGCCCCGTCACATACGCGCCGACGCCGGGTGGCGGGTTGGACTCGTCGATCAGGGTGCGCACGGCTTCCACCGACTCGTTCGCAAGCGATTCACCTTGGTCGCCGGCGATGTACACCTGCACGTAGGCGGCCTTGCCGTCGACGCTCTGCGCGCCGGAGGCAGTCAGGGTGTCACCCCAGAAATCCTGAACGTGCTGGACGTGCGTCTTGTCCGCACGCAGCTTACGAACCAGGTCGTCGTAGTACACGTGTGCGTCGGCGCCCAAGGGGTCGTCGCCCTCGAGCACGATCATCACCGAGCTGCTCGTGTCGTACTCCTCGAACACCTTGCCGACGCGCTTCGTCGCGAGGAACGACGGCGCATCCTTGGGGCTCATCGCCGCGGCGCGCAGCTCGCCGACGTCTTCGAGCTGCGGGACCACGGTGTTCAACAGCCCGACGATCACCACCCAGGCGACGACGATCGGAACAGCGAACATGCGAATGAACTTCGCGATCCCGGGGCGCTTCTGGTGCCGCGACCGCGGCATCGCGTCAGTGGAAGTCTCTTCGCCGACCGTGCTCATGCCGCCTTCACCAGGCAGTAGGTCGCTGCGTTCACGCCGTGCGCCGTCCTCTCGTCCTTCACCTCGTCGTCGACGGTGACCCGGCAGCCGATCGATTCACCGTCGCCCTGGGCGACGAGGTTCGGCATCACCGACGGCACGGTGGTCTCGAGCCGTAACGACCACGGCAGACTCACTTCGGCCGTCCGCTGAGGCAACCCGTCGAGATCGGTGTAGTTGATGACCGCGGTGTCTGCGGCGCCGAACACCTCGTAGACCACGACCTTCGGATTGAAGTTGTCGGCGGTGTCGGAGCCGACAGGAGTCACCAACGCGCCGTCCGTACCGAACATGGACCGCAAGTGCGCGACGGTGACGGCACCGACCGTGACGGCCGCCACGATGAGCACCGGCAGCCAGACTCGCTTCACCACGGCGATCACAGCGACCGCCCAATTCCGCTGGCCCGCTGGTTCGTTGAGTCCACGCCGTTTTCGGCATGCTCGAATGCGGCAGTCACGGTCGAGCCTTTCGCGGGGCGATCGATTGAGGGCGGGCCAGATGGCCGCTGAGTTAGATAGCCAACCTAAAACCAGAAAGTGGATAGAGTCAATCCGGTTATGGACGGCCGTAACAAAGATCACTTAGGCTGCGATCGTGGTTGACAAGCCGTGCCGAGGTCTGCGCAAGGATGCCGAGCGCAACCGTCAGCGCGTGCTTGCCGCGGCTCGCGAGCTGTTCGCGCAAAGAGGTCTCGAAGCGACACTCAACGATGTCGCCAAGCACGCGAACCTCGGGGTGGGGACGGTCTACCGGCGCTTCCCCTGTAAGGAGCAACTGGTCGTAGCCGTCTTCGAAGACGCCATCGACGAGGTGGTCTGCCTCGCTGAAAGAGCGCTGCAGCAAGAGGATTCGTGGTCAGCGTTCGTATCGTTCGTCGAGCAACTGTGCGAGCTGACGGCGAGCGATCGTGGGTTGCGTGAGATGGTCTTCAGCACCGCGTACGACCTCAGCGGTGTCGAGCGTGTCCGGCTGCGCCTCACCCCGCCGATCTCCGAACTCGTCGAGCGCGCCCGCGAGGACGGTTACATCCGACCGGATATCGAATCGACGGATATGCCGATCCTCAGCCTGCTCGCCGGCACCGTCAGCGAATGGGCGGGTCCCGTCGAACCCGACCTGTGGCGTCGCTACATCACGATCATGCTCGACGGCATTCGGCGCCGGCCCGGTCAGGAGCGTCTCGCGGTCGACGCGCTGGACGACGACCAGATGAACGCCGCAATGCGCGGGTGGAAACCTCCCGGCTGCTGATGCGCGCGGTGACGATCAGAGCACCGCGGCGATCCGCGCCGCCACATCCGCAGCGACCGACAGCGACGCCTCATCGGTCGCGGCCGAATAACGGTCGGCGGCAGGGTCGTACGTCGCACCCGCGATCGAGCCGTGGTCGGCCTCCAGCACGGCGCACGTGACCGGCCATCCCGCGCCCGTGAGCGTCTCGGCGAATTTCTGGCTCACCTCCGCGGGGACGACGTCGTCGTGCGCACCGTGCAACAGCGTGAACGCCGCGGGATCACCGTCCAACGAATCCGCCAGCGGCGCGCCGCTGAAAGGGTCGGCGACCACGAATGCGCCCGCCAGGCACACGGTATGAGCGACGCGGAACTCACGGGCATGAATCGCCAGGCCCGCCGCCGCCAGGCCACCCATCGACCATCCGACGACGACCAGCGGCGCGTCGCCGGCGTGCTTCCTGGCATATGTCGCCGACGCCAGCAGGTCGGCACGGCCGCGGTCGTCGGCGTGTGAGTCCCAGTCGGCCAGCACGACCGTCAGTTCGTGGGCGTGCACCCGTTCGGCCAGCGGGCGCATCGCGGTGCGCGAATCGGTCTGGGCGCCGTGCCACATCAGGACTGTCGGTTGCTCAGGATCGCCGAAGACGTCTGCGGACCTGCCGGGGGAGTACTCGACGGTGTGCATCACCCTGGAGTGCCCCGGCAACACGAAGACCAATCGTCAGCGCGCATACCGGTCCACGAATCGGCGCAGGATGGTCTGCGGAAATAGCACTTTCCATTGCCGCGCTTCACGTTTCAACTGCTCCGCCGACTCCGGTGCGAAGTAACCATGGTTCTTGTAGGCATCGAGGCGGATGTCGAGGCCGTCCAGGTCGAGCTCGGGATGGAATTGTGTGGCGTAGACGTTCTGTCCGACCCGAAACGCCTGCACCGGGCATTGCGGTGAGGTCGCCAGGCACAGTGCCTCGGGCGGCAGCACCGCCGCCGCTTCCTTGTGCCCGCCGTAGGCATCGAAGACATCGGGCAGGTCGGTGAAGAGTGGATCGTCGCGACCCGCGTCGGTGACCGTGATCTTCATGCCGCCGACGGGTTCCGGATACGTACGGTCGATGACCGCCCCGATGACGGTGCCCAACGTGCCTACGCCGTAACAACATCCGAGGAATGGGTAGTCCGCCTCCACCAGGCGCCGGATCAAGTCGAGTAGTTCTGCCTCGACCCGTCGTTGCGTCGTCGATTTCGACTCCGGTGCATCGCTGACGTTGTACGGACCGCCGCCGAGGATGATGCCCGACCAATCGGCGAGGTCGATGGAACCCAGCGGTTCGTGGAGCAGATTGATCCGGCGCACACCCGTCGCACCCAGACCACCGAAGCGCATCACCGCCCGGTACTCGTCCTCGGCGGCGGCGTCCTCGCCGCGGATGGACAGCAACAGAAACGGCGCAGACGGCACGACACCCCGCGAGCCCGATGAGCCCGCGGGGTGTCGCATCTCGTTATTGTGCGATCAGACTCGCCTGCTAATCCAGGTCGAACCGATCGTTGTTCATGACCTTCACCCAGGCAGCGACGAAGTCCTCGACGAACTTGTCCTTGCTGTCTTCCTGCGCGTAGACCTCCGCGATGCCGCGAAGCACCGAGTTCGATCCGAACACCAGGTCATTGGCGGTCGCCGTCCACTTGAGCGCACCCGAGGAACGATCGCGTCCCTCATAGACGTTCTCGGCGGTCTCCGACGGCTTCCACTCCGTGCCCATGTCGAGCAGGTTGGTGAAGAAGTCGTTGCTCAACACGCCCGGCCTGTCGGTGAACACGCCGTGCTTGCTGCCACCGTGGTTGACGTTCAGGGCCCGCAGGCCGCCGATCAGCACCGCCAACTCCGGAGCGGTCAGGTCGAGCATGTAGGCCCGCTCGACGAGAAGCTGCTCCAGCGGCGCCTTCTCACCCGGCCGCGCGAAATTGCGGAAGCCGTCGGCCCGCGGCTCGAGCACCGCGAACGAGTCGACATCGGTGCTCTCCTGCGTGGCGTCGGTGCGCCCCGGCGCGAAGTGCACGTCGATCTCGAAACCTGCGTCCCGCGCAGCCTTCTCGACCGCCGCCGAACCGCCCAGCACGATGATGTCGGCCAGCGAGACCTTCTTGCCGCCGGTCGCCGAGCTGTTGAACTCCTGCTGGATGCGCTCGAGCACCGGCAACACCTGCGCCAACTCGGTGGGCTCGTTGGCCTCCCAGTTCTTCTGCGGCTCCAACCGGATCCGAGCGCCGTTGGCACCGCCGCGCTTGTCGGTGCCGCGGAAGCTCGACGCCGACGACCACGCGGTCTTGATCAGCTGCTGCACGCTCAGGCCCGAGTCGAGCAACATGCTCTTGAGCTGGGCGATGTCGGCCTCGTCGACCAACTCATGGTCCACCGCCGGCACCGGGTCCTGCCAGATCTCCTCCTCGGGGATCCACGGGCCCAGGTAGCGGCTGACCGGTCCCATGTCGCGGTGCATGAGCTTGAACCAGGCCTTGGCGAAGGCCTCGTCCATCTCTTCGGGATGGTCGAGCCAGCGACGGGTGATCTGGCCGTAGATCGGGTCTTCCCGCATCGAGATGTCGGTGACCAACATCGTCGGCTTGCGCCCCGGACCGCCGAACGGATCGGGGATGATCGCCTCGGCGTCCTTGGCCTCGAATTGCCAAGCGCCACCGGGGCTCTTGGTCAGCTCCCACTCGTAGCCATACAGGGTCTGCAGGTACCCGTTACCCCACTGGGTCGGGGTCGGGGTCCAAACCACCTCGAGGCCGCTGGTGATGGTGTCACCGGCCTTGCCGGACGCGAACGCGCACTTCCAGCCCAGACCCTGCTGCTCGATCGGGGCGGCCTCCGGCTCGGGTCCGACGAGGTCGCCGTCGCCGGCGCCGTGCGTCTTGCCGAGGGTGTGGCCGCCGACGATCAGCGCCGCAGTCTCCTCGTCATTCATCGCCATGCGGCCGAAGGTCTCGCGGATGTCGTGGGCCGCGGCCAACGGATCCGGCTTGCCCTCGGGGCCTTCGGGGTTGACGTAGATCAAACCCATGGTGGTCGCGCCGAACGGCTCGGCCAGCTTGCGCTCGGAGTCGTTCGTGCCGCCGTAGCGCGCATCGGTGCCCAGCCAGGTGTCCTCCTGGCCCCACAGCATCTCCTCGGGCTCCCAGATGTCCTCGCGACCGAACGCGAAACCCTTGGTCTTGAAGCCCGACACCTCGAGTGCGGCGTTGCCCGCGTAGGCGATGAGGTCGGCCCACGAGATCTTGTTGCCGTACTTCTGCTTGATCGGCCACAGCAGGCGGCGAGCCTTATCCAGGTTCGCGTTGTCCGGCCAGCTGTTCAGCGGCGCGAAGCGCTGGGCACCCTGGCCGGCGCCACCGCGACCGTCGAAGATGCGGTAGGTGCCTGCGGCGTGCCAGCTCATGCGGATGAACAACCCGGCGTAGCTGCCGTAATCGGCGGGCCACCAGTCCTGCGACGTGGTGATCAGCTTGTGGACGTCGGCCTTGAACGCCTCGAGGTCGAGTTTCTTGAATTCCTCGGCATAGTCGAAGTCCTGGCCGAGCGGATTGCCCTTTTCGTTCTGCTTGTGCAGCACCGACACGTCAACCTGGTCGGGCCACCAGTCCCGGTTGGTCAGCGGAGCGTGCGACTTCGGCTTCGGTGTATCGATAGCCGGGTTCTCGCTCTCGCTATGACTTGCCGTCTTGGAATCGTCATGAGGCGGGCGAGCGTCGGATGTATCAGATGACACAGCGTTCCTTCCGGTGGGTTGTTTGGGCTGTGATCACGGTTGTGATCGGGAAACTTGTGACACCAGGCAGTCCGGGCACAGGCCCCAGTAGATGACCTCGGCCTCGTCGAGCACGAAGCCGTCCAGGGCGCCGTCGGGATCTGACGGCGCCAGGCAGGGCGCTTCACCGACGGCGCAGTCGATATCGGCGATGACGCCGCACGACCGGCACACCACGTGGTGGTGGTTGTCGCCGACACGCGATTCGTACCGGGCCACCGAACCGGACGGCTGGATGCGTCGCACCAGGCCGGCACTGGTGAGCGCCGCGAGCACGTCGTAAACCGCCTGCCGTGAGACGTCGGGGAGGGCGCGGCGCACCGCCCCGAAGATCGTCTCGGTGTCGGCGTGGGGATTGCCGTAAACCGCCTCCAGCACCGCGAGCCGCGGGCGGGTCACACGCAGGTCGGCAGCGCGCAGCCGATCGGCGTAGTCAGGCGTGATGGACACGCTGCCAGGATGCTCCGCTTTCTGGATTCAGTCAAGACTTTGTCCGACGGCGTGTCGAGCGAAATTTCGATGAGGTTGCTGTCGTCACCGAAGCGCCTCGTTACCAAGGATTTTGGAGGTCGCACAGCGCGCCGACCTCGATTTTCGAACGTGATCGGCGCCCGGGCCCGCTGGTACCCTTCGGAAGCTGCCGGGTCTGCGGCCAGGGGAGGCGGACCGCCCGGCACTTGACGTCAAGTGATACCCGAACGAAAAGCTACGGACTTCCACGAAGAGAGTGTTGTGCGCACCGGAGAAATCAAAGCCCTTTCCGGCTTGCGCATCGTCGCCGCCGTATGGGTGGTGCTGTTTCACTTCCGCCCGCTGTTGGAGCAGTCCGTCCCGGCGTTCCACTCGGCGTTCGCCCCGCTACTCAACTGCGGCGCGCAGGGTGTGGACCTGTTCTTCATGCTCAGCGGGTTCGTCCTGAGCTATAACTACCTCGAACGCATGGGGCCGTCGTTCGAATGGCGGGCGACGCTGCGGTTCCTGTGGCTGCGACTGGCCCGCGTCTGGCCGGTGTATTTGGTGACGATGCACCTGGCGGCCCTGTGGATCATCTTCACTCTGCAGGTCGGGCACGTGCCGTCGCCGGCGGCCGAGACGCTGACGGCGACGAACTACCTGCGCCAGGCGCTGATGATCCAACTGTGGTTCGTCCCTTATTTCGACGGCTCCAGCTGGGACGGGCCCGCGTGGTCGATCAGCGCCGAGTGGCTGGCCTACCTGCTTTTCGGCGTGCTGATCATGGTGATCTTCCGCATCGCGCGGTCGACGCGGGCTCGGGGACTGATCGCGCTGGCGTTCGTGGCCGTGATGCCGCCGATCCTGCTGTTGCTGGCGACCGGGCAGTTCTACACGCCGTGGAGTTGGTTGCCGCGGATCGTCATGCAGTTCACCGCGGGCGCGCTCATCTGCGCGGCGGTCCGCAAGCTCCATCCGAGCGACCAGGCTCGGCGCGCCGCCGGATACTCCGCACTTCTCCTGGGCGCCGCGATCGTCGCGATTCTCTACCGGCTCGACGCGCATCCGCTGCCGAAGATCGTCGACGGCGCCGGCCTGGTCGATGTCCTGTTTGTGCCGTTGTTGTTCACCCTGGCCATCGGCGCCGGCTCGGTGCCGTGGCTGTTGTCGCGCCGGCCGGTGGTGTACCTCGGACACGTCTCCTTCAGCCTGTACATGGTTCACGAGCTCGTGCACACCACGTGGAACTGGATGGTGGACCAATTCGGGCTGCGACTGTCATCGGACGTCACGGGCAAGCTCATAATGGTTGCCTTGCTTGGCACCGCGCTGATCGGCGCGGTCATGCTGTACCACTTCGTCGAGGAGCCTGCCCGGAAATGGATGCGCAGCATGATGAACGGTCCCACCGCTTCGAGTTCGGAGGCACCGGGCAGATTGCACACCGTGTACCGGCCGCGCGAACGGTCAGAGGTGCTGGCGGCCCGCGCGGGCTGACCGGTCCGGCCGTGGCGCCGCGGTCTCACGCCCACGTGGTCAGAAGCGTGCTGACCGTCGCGATGGCGGTCGCGATCCTGGTGGTCACCGGCTGTCAGCAGACGAAGCTGTTGCAGCACAAGGACATCGACCCGCTGGCGTTCGCGATCAATCGCATCGCGGTGATCGGCGACTCGTACACGACCGGCGGCCCGGAGGGTGGGCTCGGCGAGAAGTCGTGGACCACTCAGGCCTGGCAGATCCTGGCCGAGCAGGGGTTGTCCACGACCGCTGACGTCGGCGCCGAAGGCGGCGCGGGCTACGGCACCCGGGGCAACCGCGGCAGCATCTTCGAAGATCTGACCGCGGCAACGGTGAAGCCCGACGACACGCTGGTGGTGTTCTACGGTTCGCGCAACGACCAGAACGTCGACCCCGCGCAGCTCTCGGTCCTCGTCTACGGAACGTTCGTGTTGGCGCGGCGCATCGCGCCGTCGGCGCTCTTCCTGGTGATCGGACCGCCATGGCCGACCGCCGACGTCCCCGCCACTGTGGTGCGCATCCGCGACACGCTGAAATACCAGGCGGACCTGGCGGGCGCGACGTTCGTCGATCCGATCGCCCTCCGGTGGTTCGTCGACCGGCCCGAGCTGATCGGCCCCGACGGCGTGCATCCCACCGACGCCGGCCACACCTACATGGCGGAAAAGATTGCGCCGTTGATCGGCGCGCAACTGCCGCGGCGGGTCTGATACGTCCTATCGTTGCTGATCGTGCAACTTGGTGGGCGCCTGTTCGCGCTGCTGACCCGGGTGATGTCGCTGCGCATCATCGTGATCGTCGCGGCGCTGTCGGTCGTGGCGCTGGTGATCACGCTCGGTGCCTGGGTGTGGTTTGGCGTCACCAACGACCAGTACAGCCAGTTGGATCGCCGACTCGATTCGGTGAGCAGCCTCGGCGACATCAGCGAGTTGCTGCGCACCGCACAACAGGACGACGTCAACCCGCCGATCCCGGACGGTGGGCTGGTACGCACCGCCCGCGTCGACGGCTTCACAGTCTCCATCCCGGAGAACATCGTGCTGCCGGAGTTCCCCGTCGGCTACGCCGACACCACGATCGACGGCGTCCAGTACCGGGTTCGCACCTTCACCGCGGGCGAGGCGTTGATCGCGATCGGTGCGCCGCTGGCCGAGACGCAGCACCGCATCGACGAATTGCACCGCAGAGTCCTGCTGATCTGCGGCGGTGTCATCGTCGGCACGATCCTGGTCGGCTGGGTGATGTGGTCGATCATGATCAACCCGTTCCGCCTGCTCGCCCAGCAGGCACGTGCGATCAATGCGCAATCCAAACCCGAAGAGGTTCAAGTGCGTGGCGTGCAGGAGGCCGTCGAGATCGCCGAAGCCGTCGAGGGCATGCTCGCGCGCATCGGTGATGAGCAGCAGCGAACGAGGGCGGCGCTCGAGTCGGCACGAGACTTCGCAGCGGTGGCCTCCCATGAACTCCGCACGCCCTTGACCGCCATGCGCACCAATCTCGAGGTGCTGTCAACGCTGCAGATGCGCGACGAGCAGCGCCAGGAGGTGATCGCCGACGTGATGCGTACGCAGAGCCGGATTGAGGCGACGCTCACGGCATTGGAGCGACTCGCGCAGGGCGAGCTGACCACCGCCGACGACTTCGTGCCGGTCGACATCACCGAACTGCTGGACCGCGCCGCGCACGACGCGATGCGCAACTATCCCGGGCTGAAGGTGTCGCTGTCATCGTCGAGGACGGTGCTCATGGTCGGACTGCCCGCCGGGCTGCGACTCGTCGTCGACAACGCGATCACGAATGCGATCAAGCACGGCGGTGCCACCGAAATCCAGTTGGGCGCAGAGGCTTCCCGCGAAGGTGTGCAAATCACGGTTGACGACAACGGGTCCGGGATACCGGAGGAGGAGCGCGCAGCCGTATTCGCGCGGTTCTCCCGCGGTTCCACCGCGGCGCGGTCCGGATCGGGACTGGGCCTGGCGCTGGTGGCTCAGCAGGCCGAGCTGCACGGGGGCACCGCCGCGATGGAAGCCAGCCCGCTCGGCGGGGCCCGGCTGGTGCTGCGGCTGCCCGCACCGAGCTGAGCTGGCTACCATCCTCAGATGGCCAAGCTGGAGTTGTCGCGACAGCTCACGTTGAGTCCGCAGGACGCGTGGGAGCACGTATCGGATCTCAACGCCTTGGGCGACTGGCTGGTCATGCACGAGGGCTGGCGCAGCGAGCTGCCGGACGAACTGTCCGTCGGCACCACGATCGTCGGGGTCGCCGGGGCCAAGGGGCTGCGCAACCGCGTCACCTGGACCATCGAGAAATTCGACCCGCCCCGCCTGATCGAGGTCGCCGGCAAGGGCGTCGGCGGCACCAAGTACGGGTTGCGGATGAACGTCGCGCCGACCGATACCGGCTCGGCGTTCACGCTCACCCTCAACCTCGGGGGAGCGCCGCTGTTCGGGCCCATCGGCGCGACCGCGGCCCGGGCGGTCAAGGGCGACATCGAGCGTTCGATCCGCAGATTCGAAGAGCTATACGGTTGAAAAGGCCCTGACGACGCAAACGTTTTCGTCGGCGGACTACGATTAGTCAGCAAACATTTGATCTTGTCGATCGATACAAATTGTCTGCTTAACTTGGGCTAACCGCAGATCGGGCTTTCGATGGAGTTAATTAGTCTAGCGCGCCTCTAGCTGCAGCAACGGATGAATTTTCACGATTCTTGGAAAAATGTTGTTGATCATGGCCGCGGCTGGGTACGCCTCTCATCACCAATTGTTAGCTAGATCACTCGACGTCAGCAACGTCGGGTGCAGGCACAGGAGCGCACGATGAGCACCCAAGGACTGACACCAGAAGAAATCGAAGCCGAGGTCGCGACCGCCCTTCCCGACAAGGAGGTCGTCTCGATCCTGGATCTCAATGTCGACGTGGACGTCTTCCTCGACATTGCCTCGCCGATCGATCTCGCGGTCGCCGCACAACTCAACGTCGCGGCCCCGATCGACGCCGCCGCCTCAGCGAACGTGCTGTCCTCGGGCTCGACGGCAGGCGCGTTGGTCGACCAGCAGGCCTACGTCGACCAGATCATCGAGGCCGATGCGACGGCGATCTCGAGCCAAGAGAGCGGCATCGACCAGGCCGATGTGGCCGACGGCGATCCGGTCACCCCGCCTCCCGACGACGGTGGAACGGTCGAAATCGGCGACCTGGCCACGCTGGAGGGCCCGCTGCTCAACGTGAACGTCAACGTCGACCTCGACACCGACCTCGCGGCGCCGATAGCCGGTGCGGTGGCCGCCAATGCAAACGTCGGCGCGCCGATCAGTGCCGCGGTCGCGGCCAATGTCCTGTCGGTGGATTCCGAAGCGGACGCCCTGTCCTACCAGGACGCGGTGATCACCCAGAAGTTGACCGGCGAGACCTTCGCGGGAGCCGACCAGGACTCCTCGATCACGCAGGGCACCTCGCAACCGGGCGATGGTGACGACGCCAGCGGTGGCGAGTCGACCAGCGCCCCCGGGTCCACCTCCGACACGACGAGCGGGTCGACCGGTAGTACCAGCGGCGGCGCGACAAGCGGCGGTACGAGCGTCGGCGGTACGAGCGGAGGCGACAGCGGAAGCGGTGGCACAAGCGGCGGCAGCGCCTCGAGCGGCGGAAGCTCCGGTGGCTCGAGCGGCGGCAGCGGCGGGTCCGCCGGCTGAGCGTCACCCGTCCTCGCTGATTCTCAGGTGCCGACATGACCGTGACAACCGAGCGGACAGGCGCGGCCGAAGCCGTGGCGCTGCACCGTTCGGCAGGTGTGGAGCTGATCGGGGCGATGTCGGGATCCGGTTACCGGGTTCCGCCCGCCCTGGTCCGCCGCGCCGACGGTCAAACGATTCAGCTCACACCGCTGCTCTACGCGGTGCTGCGCGAAATCGACGGTGCCCGAGACGCTTCGGACGTGGCGACCGCCGTCACCCAGTCCGCGGGCCGGACCGTCAGTGAAGAGAACATCCATCAGCTGGTCGACGGAAAGCTCCGGCCGCTCGGGTTGGTTCGGCTCGCCGATGGTTCCGAACCGCAAGTGCGGAAACGCAATCCGCTCCTGGGCCTGCGACTGAAGCGGTCGGTGACCGATCCCGACCAGACCCGGCGGTTCACCGACCCGTTTCGATTCCTGTTCCGCCCGTGGGTGGCGGTACCCGTCCTGGCCGCCTTCATGGTTGTCTGCTGGTGGGTGTCATTCCGCAAGGGCCTGGCCGCGGCGGCATATGACGCGTTCGAACGCCCCGGTCTGCTGATCCTCGTGTTCATCGTGACCGTGCTGTCCGCCGGATTCCACGAGTTCGGGCACGCTGCGGCGGCGCGGTACGGCGGCGCGACGCCCGGGGTGATGGGCTTCGGCCTGTATCTGGTGTGGCCGGCGTTCTACACCGATGTCACCGACTCGTATCGACTCGGCCGGGGCGGTCGCCTGCGCACGGACCTGGGCGGCCTCTACTTCAACGCCATTGTCGCGGTGGGCATCACGGGGCTGTGGCTGTGGTTGCGCTATGACGCTCTGCTGCTCGTGGTGGCAACGCAGATCATCCAGATGATCCGTCAGCTCACGCCGCTGGTCCGGTTCGACGGCTACCACGTGCTCGCCGACCTCACCGGCGTGCCCGATCTCTACGGCCGGATGAAGCCCACGCTGCTCGGCATGCTGCCCTGGCGCTGGAGCGACTCGCAGGCACGCCAGCTGAAATGGTGGGCGCGCATCGTGGTGACCGCATGGGTCGTCGTCGTGGTCCCACTACTGCTCGGCATGATGGCGCTGGCCGTTCTCGCCCTGCCCCGTCTGATCGGTTCGGCGTGGGCCGGTCTGAACAAGCAGCAGGATGTGCTGTCCACCGCGTGGGCCGACGGAGACCCCGTGCAGGCGATCGCACGGGTGTTGGCGATGGTCGCGATCGTCATCCCGATGGCGGGGCTGATCTACATGCTGTTCCGGATCGGCAGGCGAATCGTCACGACCGCCTGGACGGGCACGTCGGGAAGACCGGCGATGCGACTGCTCGCCGGCCTCGCGGGGGCGCTGGCGCTGGCCGGTATCGCGTATGCGTGGTGGCCGCAGGCTGACACTTACCGGCCCATCGACGCGTCCGAGCGCGGGACGCTCAGCGATATCTTCTACGCGTTACGCGTTGAACGGCTGGATGATTCGTCGCGACCGGTTCGGCAAAATCCGCAACCCGTCGCAGCGACGCGCTCACTGGTGCCCGGTCAGCGCGGCGTGATGCCGGTGCTGTGGGACACGCGCACGCGGCCACCGATTTTCAGGACCGCGGAACTCGCGGTCATCCTGGTTCCCCGACAACCGGTATCGGCGGCCAACGGCGGCGGCTATAGCGGCGGCTCCTTCGCGGCGGCTTCGACCGCGCAGTCCGATCAGGGATGGGTCTTCCCGTTCGACAAGCCCATCGCGCGTGAATCCGAGGAGGGCGACAACCAGGCACTGGCCGTCAACACGACCGACGGAACCGTGGTGTACGACGCGGCATTCGCACTCGTCTGGAGCACGGACGAGGAATACGCGTTGAACATCAACGAGGCCCACGCCTACGCGTCGTGCGAGAACTGTGCGGCGGTGGCGATCGCGTATCAGGTGGTGTTCGTCATCGATCAGGATGACACCAACGACAACGTCGCGGTCCCGCAGAATTTGGCGGGCGCACTCAACTACGAATGCGTCAACTGCATGACGTACGCGCTCGCGCGCCAACTGTTCGTCACACTCGACGAGGACCTGTCGCCCCAAGCGAAGGCCGAGCTCGAAGATCTGTGGACGGAGATCGCGGCCTACGGCAGTCGGATCGCCGACGGCGATGTCGACGCGAGCGAAATAGACGCGACACTGGCCAGGTACACCGAACAAATCATGGGGATCGTCGAGCGTGACCGGCCGGGCACTTTCCCGTCGCTGACTCAGACGACGCCTGTGCCAACCACGCAGCCCAGCACTACTGCGGCACTGCCCTCGGCGACCAGCGCACCGCCGAGCACGTCGGCGGCGGAGGTGACCGAAGTCGCCGCCACCGCCACCCCGTCGGGTACCGCGACCGAGGCGCCCTCGTCGACGACCGAAGATACGGCGACGTCGAAATCGCCGACCCCGTCGTCGGAAACCGAAAGCACGACGGCCGACGAACCGACGACCGCCGCCGGCACGACCGGAACCAGCACCGGCACAACCACATCCGGCGGAGCGACGACCGGCACCACCGGCGGCACTACAACCGGGACCACCGGCGGCACCACGACCGGTACCACCGGCGGCACTACCGGCACTACCGGCGGGGCCACCGGCGGAAGCACGGGTGATTCGACGGGCGGCTCGTCGTCGGACGGCGCCGACTCGTCGTAACCGTCAGTCCTCCTTGCGGATCAACCGTCCCAGCGCCTCGCGGTCGGGGTTGAGCAGTTCCTCGATCCGCGGCTGGTTCACATCGGCGACGATGATCTCGCCGACCTCCTGGTACACGTCGGTGAAGATGCCGTGCGACTTCATCTTCTCGGTTTGATAGATGTTGTCCTCGGTGGGCGTGACGTAGTACATGATCTCGGGCTTGAACCGGTGGATGAGCCACAGGTGCACGACGCTCATCAGTCGCTTCTGCCGCAATTTCTCGGCGAACGTGTTCTGGTCGCGCACCGTCAGGATGCTGCGGCCGTGCCGGTCCTTGATCGGATCGACGATCACGTTGGCGAGCTTCTCGTCCTCGCCGTCGCGCTCGCCGAAGATCCCGAGCTCCAACACATCCGAGCCCGGACGCGTCGGCCGCAGCTGCACCCGCAGCTTCTCGTCGAGCTTGTAGTGCTCGCCCCACATCGCCAGCCACTCCTCGAGCAGCTTCTTGGGCACCTCGGTCTGCACGAGATGCTGATGCTGGGTCGAGCCCTTGCCCATCGCCTTCGTGGTCGCGAGCCGACCCGAGGATGCGGCCAGCGCGGCATCGCTGCGCGGACCGCCGACGAGCGTCTGCGGTGTGCGATAGGGCGATTCGACCAACCGCATCTTGCGCTGCAACCGCGCCAGCGCAAGCATGCCGTCCTGGCGCAGCGCGGTGGCGAACTCCTCGGATGCGACGCCGTCGACCTGATGACCGCCGTAGGTGATGAAGTTGAAGACGAAGCCCATCTTGCCGAGTTCCTCGGGGAACGCCCGCATCTCGTCGTCGGTCATGCCGGTCGTATCCCAGTTGAACGACGGCGACAGGTTGTAGGCCAGCATCTTCTCCGGGAACTCGGCGTGAATGGCCTCGGCGAACTCGCGCGCGTCGGCGAGGTCGGCGGTCTTGGTCTCCATCCACAAGATGTCGGCGAACGGCGCGGCGGCGAGCGACTTGGCGATCGCGTAGGGGATCCCGCCGCGAACCTGGTAGTAGCCCTCCGGGGTCTTGGCCAGCTCGCAGTCCCATCCCACGGCCGCCCCGATCTCCCTGGCCTTCTCGCGGGCGGTGTAGAGGGGAGCGCGCTCGGAGAACTCCCGCCACTCGGCGACGCTCATGTCGAGTTGTTCGCCTTCGCTTTCGCGGAACTCGAGCAGCTCGGCCACCGCCTCGCCGTACGTCATCAAGCCGGCATCGAGCTGCCAGGCGTCGACGCACTTCGACTCGACCTCGTCGAAGATCGCGTCGATCTCTCCGTCGGGGCGGTCCTGATACTTCGAGGCCGCCTGGGCGACGGTGTCCCCGATGCCGTTGCGGTCCAGCCAGGCGTTGGCGGTTTCGTATTCACCTTCGGGCAGCGCGTAGAGCAGGTGGCCGTTGAGTTCGGTGACACCCGCCTCGTAGAAGCGCCGCATCATCGCCAGGTAGCACGACTTGTACGACGGCACCTTCAGGTTCGTCACGCCGAGCAGGAACGGTTGGTCGCGCTCGTCGGCGCGGCTGTCGATCAGGTTGGCCGCCTCGGCGTCGGTGCGCGCCACGATGATGCCGGGCACCCGCATGATGTCGAGTTGGAAGCGTGCGGTGTTGAGCCGTTTGATCTGTTCGTCGGACGGCACCAACACCTTGCCGCCCTGATGGCCGCACTTCTTGGTGCCGGGGCGCTGATCCTCGATGTGGTAGCCCGGCACGCCGGCCTCCACGAAACGACGAATCAGGTTGCGCACGTGCGGGTCTCCGCCATGGCCGGTGTCCGCGTCGGCGATGATGAACGGCCGGAAGTCGACGGCGGGCGTCGAGGCGCGCTGGTCTTCGGTCATCTGCAGCCGCAGGTACTGCTGGTTGCGGTCCGCGGTGAGCAGCGCGCGGACCAGGCCCGCGGCCTCCTCGGGCACCTGGCTGAGCGGATAGCTGGCGAGGTCGGGTCCGGGATCTTCGGTGGTGGACCCCTTGGCCGACGTCGCCCAGCCACCGAGGTAGATGCCCTCGATGCCCATGCGCTTCATCGTGACGGCCTGGCCGGGCGAATACGGGCCGAAAGTGGTGATGCTCTTCTTCTGTGCGAACAGTTCGCGCAGGCGCTCGTAGAACGCGGTGGCGGCCTCACGCGCCACGATGTAGTCGGACGGAATCGTGCCGCGCTGTTCGGCGACCTGACGGGCCGAGTAGAGGCGCATGATCCCGTCGAATCTCGGGCTGTCGAAGTACCGCTGCGTGGCAGCGACCTCCTGCTCGAACGGGGTCTGAGGCGCGGCGTCCGTTTCGATGATGGCCATGCACCCACAGTACGACCCGGCCTCGGCCGGAGATGGCGTTATCAGCAGGGATGAGCACGCCACATGCGGGGAGACGTCCCGTGGGTGCGCCGGAACAGCCTGCTGAAGTATCCGGGGTCTGCGAGGCCGACGCGGCGGGCGACCTCAGCGACCGGCAGGTCGGTGTCGGTCAGCAGGCGCCTACCGGTCGCCATCCGGCGCTCGATGATCCACTCCTGGACCGTACGGCCGGTGCGGCGGCGCACCATCGTGGTCAGGTGGCCGGGCGTCATGCCGACCTCGGCGGCCACGTCGCGCAGCGACAGCGGTTGGCCCAGCCGCCGGTCGATGACCGCGAAGACGTCCGCCAGTAGCGGTTCGCCGGCCTGCCGAAGGTCGCCGACCACGTCGTCGGCGATCCGGGCGAGGTCGATCAGCAACAGCGTCAGGTGCGCCAGCATCGCCTGCCGGTAACCGTCGCGGCGTTCGGTCAGCTCGGTGTCGATCGATGCGATCGCCGACTGCCACGGCTCCACCCGCGCCGCGGGCAACCGTAGCTCGAGCACCCCGCCCGCCTCGCCGTGCAGGAACGGGAACAGCAGGGGATGCTCACGCCACGTCGGGCGAGCTCCTTCGGACTCCAACGCCGCAGGGTCGAAGAAGACGCCGACGCCACAGTCGGGCCGGGCCGCGGGATCGAGCACTTCGCCGGCCGCGATGACCAGCACCGTCGCCGTATCGGGAACGAACCACAACGCCGGGAAGTCGTGGATGTGGCGGCCGCGTTGGATCAGGCCCTCATGCCCGGCGTGCACCACGGAGACCGGCGGGGTACCGGGGGCCGTCGGATAGCCGTAGATCGGCACCCCGCCGCGGTGTCGAACCACCCGCGACGCCAACGCCATGCATCGAAAGATAGTCCAACTCTTGCCAATGATCACCCAACACTGCTAGCGGTAATGGGTTCACGATGGCCCCATGACGGAAAATACTCCTACTACCGAGTCGACGAGGGGTCACGACTATCTGCCCGCAGCGGGTCACGACCTGTTCCTGCCCGCCTACGACCTGCTGACCCGCGTGCTGGGATTCCGACGGGCGTATCGCACCCTGATTGATCAGGCCGACCTCCACTCCGGGATGACGGTCCTCGAAGTCGGCTGTGGCACCGGCAATCTCATCATCGCGGCGCGTCAGGCGCACCCCGGCATCGAAGCGACCGGATGTGACCCCGATCCGCTGGCGTTGCGCCGTGCCGAACGCAAGGCCCGCGGACGGACCGACGTCATATTCGACCGTGGATACGTCCAAAATCTCCCGTACGCCGATGGGATGTTCGACCGGGTGCTGTCGTCGATGATGTGGCATCACCTCGACGACGACGCGAAAGGCTCTGCCGCCGAGCAGATCTTCCGCGTCCTGCGGCCTGGCGGCGAACTACACCTGGTCGACGTCGGTGGCGAGGTGCCCGCTGACGACGGCGCGCTGGCGCGCCGCCTCATGCGGAGTGCACACGCTGCAGGCAATCGCGGCGATGCGATACCGCGACAACTTAGTGCCGTCGGCTTCGAGTGCACCCAGGTCGGCCACCAGCGCGTGCGCGTGTTCGGACACGTGGCGTTCTTCAAGGCGGTGCGCCCGGTCTGATCATCGACCTTCGCGAATCACTGTGCGGCTTCGAAGGTGTCGACGACGTGCTCGGCGATCGCGAGCGCCGATGTCGCCGCGGGCGACGGTGCATTGCGCAGCACCACGACGCGGCCGCGAACGCTGATCCGGAAGTCGTCGACGAGGCCGCCGTCGGGATCGAGGGCCTGCGCGCGCACTCCCGCGGTGCCGTGGACCACGTCATCGTCGCCCAACGCGGGCACATAGGCCCTCGCGGCGGTGATGAAGCGACGCTTGGACAGCGACCCGGACACTTCGCGGATCCCCGTGCGCCAGTGCCGTCGGGCGAACCGCCAGAAGGCCGGTGTCGACGCGATGGCGCCCAGATCGCGCAGCGACACCGTTCCCCACGTGTAGCCCTCGCGTGCGAGCGCCAGGACCGCGTTCGGCCCGATCAGCACCTCGCCGTCCACCCGCGGGGTGACGTGCACCCCGAGAAACGGGTACCGCGGGTCGGGCACGGGATAGACCAAACCGTTGACCAGGTCGCGTCGGTGCGGTTTCAACGCGTAGTACTCGCCACGGAACGGCATGATCACCGGATTCGGCCCGTCCCCGGCCATCTCGGCGAGCCGGTCGCTCTGCAGACCGCCGCACACGACGACCCGGTCGAACCTGGCCTGCGTCCCGTCGGCGCCGGTGCGTGCGCTCACGACCACTTCGGTGTCACCCACTTGCAGGCCCGTCACCCGGTGCCCGGGAAGCACTTTCGCGCCGGCGCCGGTGGCGTCGGCGGCCAGCTGCCTGGTGACCTCGGCGTAGTCGACGATCGAGGTCGACGGTGAGTGCAGAGCCGCGATCCCGCGCACATTGGGCTCGAGCTCGCGCAGTTCGTGTGCCCCGATGATCCGAACCCCGGGGACGCCGTTGGCCACCGCCCGCCGCTCGATGTCGGCGAGGCGGGCCCTTTCCTCGTCCGTGAGCGCGACCAGCACCTTGCCGCAGGCGATACGGCGGATCCCGCGCTCGGCGCAGAACGCTTCGAGCAGACCCACCCCGCGACGACAGAGGAGGGCCTTCTGGGACCCGGGTTCGTAGTACAGCCCCGCGTGCACGACGCCGCTGTTTCGGCCCGTCTGATGCGAGGCCAGGCGGTCTTCCTTCTCGAACAACGTGACATCGGAGTCCGGACGACGCCGCACGATCTCGCGGGCGACCGCGACGCCGATGATGCCGCCGCCGACGACCGCGACACGCTCGGTCATCGCCGCACGCCGTAAACCAGGGGAGTAATCACTGTTCGGTTACGGTACTGCATCTCATTGGCGCTGGGCCAGGCGCGAATTGGCGCTACGAGCAAACAAACCGGTACAAGTGGATACAGCGCCATAGGTATGCGCGCAGTCGAGAAAGAGCAACGAACCATGAAACGCATCTACGCCTTGGTGATCGGCGTCGCCCTGTTGGTGACCGTTCCTGGGGTGGCGGCCGCCGCACCATCGCCGCGGTCCGCGGCCAACCAGCAGGCGGTCGATCTCGTCATCGCCCGCGGGCTTTCCCAGCGTGGCGTCCCGTTCTCCTACGGCGGGGGCGATGCGAACGGTCCGACGAAGGGCAGCGGCACGGCCGACAACGTCGCCGGACTCGACCGCGAAGGCCACATCGTTGGCCTGGACCCGGCCGTCAGCACCGTCGGATTCGACGCGTCGGGCCTCATGGTCTATTCGTTCGCCGGCGTCGGGGTCAAGCTGCCGCGGTCGTCGGGCGCGCAGTACAACGTCGGCCAGAAGGTGTTGCCCTCCGAGGCACTGCCCGGTGATCTGATCTTCTACGGCCCCAACGGAAACCAGAGCGTCGCGTTGTTCGTCGGCAATAACCAGATGTTGGAGGCCACCGAGCAGGGCGTCGCGGTGTCGCCGGTGCGGACCGCCAACATGACGCCGTACCTGGTTCGCATCATCAAGTGAGGTCACTGCGGCTCTGACGCGGTCAGCACTTCGACCGGATCGCCGACGCGGATCGTGCCCGAGGTGAGCAAGCGACAGGCCGAGCCACCCCGGCGGCGCAGCGCAGCCGCGGCGCCCGTACCGATCCAGTCGTCGAGCAGGCGACACGGCGCCGATACCCGCACGACCTCCAACAGCACATCGCCGATCAGCAACCGCGTACCCGGCTTGGTGGGGATCTCGCCGGCGTCCACCGTCACGTTGCGCCGGGTCTGGGCCTGATAAAACGCGTAGCCGAGATCGGTCGCCGCGCGGTCCAACGACTCCTGGGACTGGACGGTGACGTGGCGGTGGCGGGTGCCGTGGTAGCGGTCGCCGACCAGGCCGGTGCCCGCCTCGGCGACCACCTCACCGACAGAGCGCATCGGCAACCGGCTGCCCGGAGCGACGTTGAGCGCGGTGACGTGCACGGCCGAAGTGTATGTGCGGAGAGACGATCGCTGATAGAGAGGACTGATGACGTCGACATTGGAAGCAGCCGGGGGCATCGCCGGGCAGGTGCGCGGCCTGCGCGAGATCGTGCAACGGGAAGCCGGTGAGTCGGAGCAACAGCGCACGCTCAGCTCGGCAGTCGTCGACGCGATGTGGGACTGCGGGTTGATGACGGCGTTCAACCCGGTGCCCGCCGGCGGCAGCGAGCCGTCCTTCGCCGAGATGATCGAGACCTGGATCGAAATGGCATGGCAGGACGGTTCTTTCGGTTGGGTCGGCATCGCCAACCTGCCGTCGTCGTTCGCAGCCGCCGCCTACCTGCCGGATGCCGGGTTCACCGAGGTGTTCACCGCGCACGACAACCGGGTCACCATGGGCGGGCAGTTCTTCCCCAACGGTCAGGGCACCGCCGTAGCGGGCGGATACCAGTTGACCGGGTCGTGGAGCTTCGGTTCGGGGATCGGGCACTCGCAGTATGTCGCTGCGGGCTTCCTGCCGATGGACGGCACCGAGATGCGCTGGGTCAGCGAAGGTGTGCCGGATATGCAGATCGCGATCCTGCCGCGCGAGCAGGTGAGTTTCAACGACGGCTGGTATGTGCAGGGGCTCAAGGGAACGGGCTCCTACGACTACAGCGTCGAGGACGTGTTCGTCCCCGCCGAGCGCACGTTCGCGTTGTTCACCCGGGAGCCGCTGCGCGGATCGTCACCCGCGATGCGGATGGGCATGATGCCGGTCACCGCCGCCGGGCACGCGTCGTGGGCGCTGGGCGTCGCGAAGAGCATGCTCGACGACGTCGAAGAACTCGCCGCCACGAAGTTCCGGATGAGCGATATGGCGTCGCTGGCCAGTCGGCCGACGTTCCAGAAGGGTCTGGCACATCACGTCGCAGCCTGGCGGGCGGCGCGGTTGCTGGTGCTCGACGCCTTCGCCACCGCCGAGGCCGCCGTCGCGGCGGGCGACGACCTCACCCCGGCACTGCGGGCGGACATGCGGGTGGCCGCGGTGTACGCCACGGATGTGGCGCGCCAGTGTGCGGAGTGGGCGCATCTGGTCGCGGGCACCAGTGCGATTCGCGAGGGCAGCCGATTGGAACGGGCGTTCCGGGACATGTACACCGGCACGCAGCACGCGTTCATCAGCGAGAAGGTGGCGATCGACGCCGCCCAGGTCTGGCTCGGCATCATCGACGACCAATTCGGGCTCTGATCACGCGGTGCGGGTGACGAATTCGGCGACGATGCGCCCGAGTTCGCCGCCCCGCTGTTCCTGCACGAAGTGACCCGCACCCTCGATGGTCGTATGGGGTTGGCCCTTTGCGCCCGGCACGTGGTCGACGAAGACCTTGTCCCAGCCCCGCGTCGGCGGATCACCGTCGGAGTAGGCCGTGAGGAACGGCCGTCGCCACTCGCCGAGCGCGGCCATGGTCTCGCGCCCGATCGCGGCGCCGGGATCGTTGCGAGTCAACGGGATCAACGCCGTCATCTGACGCAGTCCGGCGGTGAACTCCCGATTCGGGAACGGCGCGTCGTAGGCGGCCAGGACGTCGGGGCTCAACGGCCCGGCCACCGCGTCGAGGAAGAAGCTCGGAACGAGGTCCGGTGATCGTTGGTAGAACGCCACGTAGTCGAGGAGGGTCTCCTGGTGGATGACCTGACCGTCACCGACGCCGTGGTGCGGCCACTCGAGCCTGCCCGCGAGTGCGGGGTCGCACGTGTGCAGGATCGTGTTGCTCGCGACGACGCGAGCGAACCGGTCCGGTTCGCGGGCAAGCACACTGAGCCCGATGGGTCCGCCCCAGTCCTGCACGACCAGCGTGATGTCGGTCAGGTTCAACCGGGTGATCGCGCTGTGCACCCAGTCGACGTGGCGCTTGAACGTGTAGGCCGTCGGGTCGGTCGGCTTGTCAGACCGTCCGTAACCGATGTTGTCGGGCGCGATCACGCGCAGACCAGCATCGAGCAGGACGCCGATCACGTGCCGGTACAGATACGACCAGGTGGGTTGGCCGTGCAACAGCACGACGACGGGCGCGTCGGCCGGTCCCGCGTCGACGTAATGCATTCTCAGCGGGTCGATTCCGCGTGTCTGGACCTCGACGTACGCGGGTTCGAACGGGTAGTCGGGCAACGCGGCGAAACGCTCGTCGGGTGTTCTCAGAACAGCCATCCGACTCACCCGCCGGCCGACTCGAGGGCGCCGTCGGCGATCATCGCGCTCAGCGTCTTGCGGTCGAACTTGCCGCTGGACAGGATCGGGATCTGATCGCTCGAGGCCAGAACCCAGCGGTCCGGCACCTTGTACGCGGACAGGTGCGCGCGGGTGTGAGCGGCCAGTGCCTCGACGTCGATGCCGGCGGCGGTGGGTACGACGACGGCGCAAACCTGTTCTCCGCGATGGGGATCGTCGATACCGAACACCAGACACTGTGCCACGCCGGGGAATTCCTCGATGACCGCCTGGACCTCGAGCGGCGAGACGTTGGCGCCCGCGGATTTGATCATGTCCGTGGTGCGGCCGACGTAGAACAGCCGCGGGTCACCCGGTTTGCGGTAGACGCGGTCACCCGTGTGATACCAACCATTTTCGTCGAAGGTCTCCCACCGCTCGCGCTTGTTGTAACCGGCCATCACGCCCATCCCGCGGATCAGCAGTTCGCCGACCTCACCGTCGGGCACCGGGGCGCCGTCGTCGTCGACGATGCACATGTCGGTGAACGCGAACCCGCCCGCGGTCTCGGACATGGTGCGGTGCACGGGATATCCGTCGGGGACGTCGACCATCGCGATGTCGAGCGGCCCATCGCGCAGCATCGGTGCGCTGGACAGATCCCGGCCGGCGAAGCTCGGATGTTCGCGCATCCGCTGGGTGAACGCGGGCCACCCGATGACGCCCGCCGCCCGCTCGCGCTCGATCAGATCCAGCGCAACCTCTGCGTCCAGGCGGGGCAGGACGAGCACGGTGACGGGTTCGTGCAGCGCGCCGGTGGCCGCGAGCAGCCCGCCCACCCAGAAGAACGGCATCGCGCACAGGATCCGCACCGCGCCTTCGCTTTTCGTGACCGCCCGGATCGCGGCCGGCCACGTGGACGTCTGCCGCACGAGGGTGCCGTGGGTGTGCATGACGCCCTTGGGATCCGCGGTCGAGCCCGACGTGTGGATCACGACCGCGAGATCGGCGGGAGAAACGTCGGCCTCGGCTGCGGACAGCACCTCGGCGGGCACACCGTCGCTCTCACACCCGGTGGCCCACGAGGGAACAGGGCCGTCGACGACGACGATGCGACGCAGGTACGGGGCGTTCGTCATGGCCAGCCGTCCGCCCTGTTGGGTCGCCAACTCCGGCCAGGCCGCTTCGAACCGCTCCGCGACATCGATGCTCAGGACGTGGCCGGGAGCGACGATCACCGCGACGTCGGCCAGCCGTGCCACCTTGGCGATCTCCGCGGGGGCGTAGAGCGTGCTGAGGGGAACCGCCAGCGCGCCGACGCGCGAGACGGCCAGCCACCAGACGATCCAGTCGACGCCGTTGGGGAAGAACAACCCGACGCGGGTCCCCTTGCCGACACCCTGGCACAGAAGCCATCGCGCGAGGACCGCCGAGCGCTGGTCCGCGTCGCGGTAGGTGAGGCGTTCGGTCGGGGTGACTAGATAGGTGTGGTCGCCGAACTCGGCGGAGGCGCGCGCCAGGAGCGCGGGAACGGTCGGTCGTGGCTGCTGCGTCACGCAGTGATTGTCTCCAACGCGAACTGGGCGACCGCACGAGGCGGTCGCCCAGTGGCGTTGAGACCTCAGGCGCCCAGCGTGGCCTGGATGTCGCCCTTCATCGCGGCCAGCTGCGAACCCCAGTAGCCCCAGCCGTGCGTGCCGTTGGCGGGGAAGTTGAACGTGCCGTTGCTTCCGCCCGCGGCGGCATAGGCCTTCTGGAAGTTCTTGTTGCTGTCCAGCGTGATGGTCTCGAGGAACTGACCGGCGATGTCGCCGCCGCCACCGAGCTCGGAGGGGACGCCGTTACCGCAGTACACCCAGATGCGGGTGCCGTTGGCCACCAACTTGCCGACGTTGACCGTCGGGTCGTTGCGCTTCCAGGCCGAGCTTCCGGGCGGGCCCCACATCGCGGTGGCACTGAATCCGCCCGCGTCACGCATCGCGACGCCGACCAGCAGCGGCCAGATGCCGTCGGAGAGGTTGAGGAAGCCCGACAGGGACGCCGCGTAGCGGAACTGGCCGGGGTGATACGCCGCCAGGATCAGCGCCGCGCTGCCCGACATCGACAGGCCGACCACCGCGTTGCCGCTGGGCGAGATGCCCTTGTTGGCCGAGAGATACGCGGGCAGTTCGGAGGTCAGGAAGGTCTCCCACTGGTAGTTGTAGCTGCCGCCGTTGCCGACCGCGGGACCCTGCCAGTTGCTGTAAAAGCTCGACATACCGCCGACCGGCATCACGACCGACAACCCGGACTCGAAGTAGGTCTCGAATGCGGCGGTGTCGATGTCCCAGCCGCTGTTGTCGTCACGCGCGCGCAGGCCGTCGAGCAGATACACCGCGTGCGGTCCGCCGCCCTGGAACTTGACCGGGATGTCGCGGCCCATGGCCGCCGAGGGCACCATCAGTGTCTCGACCGGCAGGCCGGGACGCGAATACGCCGCGGCGGTGGACGTGCCACCCACCACCGCAACCAGGCCCGGTACGAGCAGGGCCGCCAGCGCGCCGGCCATCATGCGGCGCGTCCATCTGTGTAGCAATGTCATCGCTGTGAACTTTCCTGGTTGTGTGATACCGCCGAGCGGTCTCGCGGACGAGGCACACCGGCGCCGGGTCTCGGCTGCCGATTCAGGTGCGGATGCTTCACACCTGCCGCGTGGGGAGACACCCGCCGCGCGTAGCCGCTGCTGACGGTTATGTCGGCCTCGGCGACGACCCCGTTACCGGGCGTGGGGTGCGTCACTGTTCCGTAATGGCCGACGCGGGTCCGCGTCGGCGGCGCGGCGAATAGCGTCGAGGGCAGGAGAGAGCACGATGCCGGGACGAGACTGATGGCACAGCGATACGACGTGGTGGTCGCCGGCGGTGGACCGGCTGGATCGGCGGCGGCGTGGCAGGCGGCCCGCACGGGCGCCAGCGTTCTCGTGCTCGACAAGGCCGCGTTTCCCCGCGACAAACCGTGCGGTGATGGGCTCACGCCGCGTGCGGTGAGCTTCCTGCAGAAGATGGGGCTGGCGACCGAGGTGGCGCGATTCCATCGCGTGAACGGCGCAAAAGTGTTCAGTCCCGGCGAATGGAACCTGGCGTTCCCGCGTCGCCCCGGCATGCCCGACCACGGCCACGTGGTCCGCCGCACCGACCTCGACGCGCTGCTGCTGCGACGCGCCGCCTGCGCGGGCGCCGACGTACGCGAATCGGCGGAGGTCGTTGCGCCGATCGTGGAGGACGGCCGCGTGAGCGGCGTGACGCTGCGCAGCGGCGAACAGGTGCGCGCCGACGCCGTCATCGCCGCCGACGGCGCCTATTCACCCGTGAAGCGCGCGTTGCATCTCGACTCGAAGTATCACGGCTATTCGGCGATCGCCATCCGCGCCGAGATGCCCGTCGAGCGGCCCGACACCGATACCCTCGACATCTATCTGAAGCTGACGTTCGAGGGTGACCAGTTGCCCGGCTACGGCTGGTTGTTCCCCCTGGGCGGCGGGCGTGCCAACATCGGGTTGGGGTACTGCACCAGCTACCGGAACTGGCACCGCGTCAACGCCACGGCGATGTTGGGTCAATTCCTGGCCGGGCTTCCACCCGAGTGGAGGCTGCCGTCGCTCGATGCGCTGAAGAAATCCAGGTCGCTGCAGGCGTGGCGGCTTCCGATGGGCTTCACCGCATGGCCGCCGTGGCGCCCGGGTGTGCTGTTCGCCGGTGACGCGTTGGGCGCCGCCAGACCCGTTTCGGGAGCGGGCATTTCGAAGGCTCTACAGTCCGGTATGGCCGCGGGGGAGTGTGCGGTCGCCGCGCTGCTGAACGGCGGGCCGGACGACTTCACCAACTACGCGCAACGTGTCGACGCGGACTGGGGTCGGCAGTACCGACTGGGTCGGCTGTTCCACCGGGTGGTCGGGGTCCCGGCGATCGCGGATGCGGGTATCAAGCTACTCGACCGCGTGAATCATCCCGGTGTCCGGTCGCACCTTCTGTTCTGGGAGGGGTGGCGCGATCCGAAGGCGCGCGACTAACCGCGCGGCAACAACGAGATCTTCTGTCCGATCTTCCTCGACAGCTGGGTGGTCAGATTCTCGATGTCCGAGACGGTTTCGAGCACCACGCCGTCGGTGGTGTGTTCGGCGCACAGCGCCGCGGTCTTGGCCGTCAGGCTCAGCAGTTCGGAGCAGTAGTTCAGGTAGTGGTGGAGTTGCTCGGCGTCGAGTCCGTGCGGTGCGCTCTGAGCGGTGGGCACGTAGTTCGGGTTGACCTGCTCGGGATCCTTCGACAGCTGGTGCATGTCGATGACGTGGGTGAGTGATCGCAGGCGGTGCAGCAGCCCGAGCAGCGAACGGCGCTCGAGCCTTTCGGGAAACGCCCAGAGGAACACCACGGCGATTGCGGCGAAGATCAGATCGTTGACCACGCTTTCGGTCAGCGGCACCCAGTCGGCGGTGCGGTCCAACCCGTCGAGAACCGCCGAGCGCAGGCCGTACCCGAGAGCGATGAGGGCGGCGACGATGATGGCGATGCTCGTGGCGCGGGCGGCCAACGTGGTGCGGCGAAGTCGTTCGTGCGACAGGGTCGCCTCGTCGTCGACCGACGTCACGAGCTGGCCGAGTTCGCGCGCGGTCCTGGTCAGGCCGCGCTGGCCGAACCGCGCGTCGATACGACGTTCGAGTTGGTCGACGGTGGCCGCGACGTGCGCGCCGTTGAGCCGCACCCGGTCGTCGGCTGGACTGGTTTTCGCCACGTCACGACTCTAAAGCGGAGCGGTTGCCGCTACGTGTGGGATGCGCACATCGCCGACCCCGGCGGAAATTCAGTTGAGAAATCGCCGTGAAGCGGGAATGTTCCGGTTGTGCGGGCGGTTGTCGAATCCGTATATGACAGCGCCGTTTTGGGACAGAGGAGCTCGGCTTTTCAAGTTTGCCGAGATATTTCGAGTGGAGCGATCAGACGTGAATTCGAGGCGATTGAAGCTGTTGTTGGCGATGGTCGGCGCCGGGGCCGTGTTTGCGAGCGGGTTGACGTTGGCCTACGCCGAGACCCACTCCGCGACCGGCGCGCCGGCGGTCGCGGCGCCGCAATTGACGACCGGGGAGACGTCGACGAAGTCGACGGCGCCCTCCACTCCGGAGACGTCGATCGCGGTACCACCGATCACCACGGCGCCCTACACCATCCCGACGGGTGAACCGCAGTAGCGGTCACTTGCCGCTGGTCGACAGGCGCCGGCGTGCGTATCCCTTGAGTTCGGCGGACAACGCGTCGGCGACGAGCAATTCCGGAAGCAACGACGAGTCGGACATCCTTGCGCGGAAGGCCAACTCGACGGTCACGTCGTGATCGGGGCGGTGCTCGACGACGATCTCGTCGCCTGCGCCCACCGTCCCCGGTGAGATAACGCGAAGATACGCACCGGGTTTGGCGGCCGCGGTGAACGTTTTCATCCAGCGGTCGATCTGCAGAAAGGCCGCGAACGTCCGACAGGGTGTGCGCGGCGCCGAGACCTCGAGCAGCAGACCGTCGGTGCCCACGCGCCAGCGTTCGCCGATGCGCGCCCGCGTCACCTCGACGTCTGTGGTGGTGAGGTTCTCGCCGAACATGCCGTTGGTCAGTGTGCGGTCGAGTCGACTTTCCCACTCGTCGAGGTCTTCTCGCGCGTAGACGTAGACCGCTTGGTCGTCGCCGCCGTGCAGCTTCGTGTGCCCGATGGTGTCGCCGACAAGCCCGCTGCCCAGGCCTCCGCGCAACGGTCCCGGAGCGCGCACGGCCACCCGGTCTGACACGGCAACCTTGTCGATGCCCGTGTTCCTCGACGGCGCATCGGGATTGACCCGGACCCGCGCGATGTTGACCGACAGCACTTCAGACACCCGGACAGGGTAGCGGCGGGAGCCGATCGTCGCCGCGCAGATATTTCCGGCTGAGCCCTTAACAGAATCTACTACCGAGCGTAGTATTCGCGGAGACAGTGTCGACGAACGCGGAGGGGTGCATCCGTGAAGTGGAGTTTCGCCCAGATCGGCCTGCTGGTCATCGCCGCATTTCACGTCATCCAGGCGGTGATCGGGTTTATCGTCGAGCCGAGCTTCGCGACGGGCCCGGAAGCGCCGACCGCGCAGATCCTCGGTATGGACTACAACGGGTGGCACGCCGTCGCCGGGCTCGCCCTGTTCGGTCCGGGGCTGGTGTTCGCGTTCCGCAAGTCGTGGTCGGTGTTGTATCTGCTCGCTGCGGCGGTGGCCGGGGCGCTGCCGGGCATTTGGGCCTTCTTCTCGCACCAGGTCGCGTACGTGTTCACGTTTCCCAACAACATCACCGATGCGGTGGTGCACATGGTGACTGCCGCGGTGATGCTGGCGGTGGCCGGTATTCAGATTCGAATGGACGGCGGTCTGCGGAATTCGCTAGCCGATCTGCGACGCGACTAGTGTGCGCTCAGATCGCTGAAACCCCTTGACAGGGTCCCGATTTGCGATCTGAATGCACACTAGCGGCATCCCCGTCTACTCGGTCCCGTCCTCGTCGTCGGCGGAAGGCAGCCCCTCCGGTGGCGGCGTCGAGTACGCAGGAGCGGTCGGCGGGATGCCCTGTTCCGTGCTGTCGTCCTGGTTCGCGTCGCCGGAGGGTTGTTCGGGTGAGCTCATCGGTTCTCTCCTAGTCCGTGATCGTCTCGCCGAGCGATACCCCGGCCCATAACCGGAGAAACCGCGTAGTTGGGATCGGTAGCCGACCGATTCCCGTGTACTTGCCTCTACGACGCCTGTCGGCGCCGATACTGAGTAAGAGGACTGGACATGAAAGCACCTCGTACACCGAAGCGATTCTTGGGCGCGGCGATGATGTCGTTGGCGATCGCCGGCGCAGGCCTGGGGTCGGTCGCGGGCACCGCTTCGGCGCTACCCGGTGGGCCGGTGCCCGAGCAGGCGTGGCCCGGATGCCCCGATTCGAATCCGTCGGGACCGTGCCGCTGGTGCCCGGGTGATCCGCCCGTGCAGACCGGGAACCTGCGGGTGAACCCGGTGGTCTGGGACAACAACGTGTGCCACACCTACTGGTACGTCTACCACGGGCAGGGCAACGTCGCGCAGAACATCTTCGAAGGGGAAGCGCCACCACCGCCGCCTCCGCCGCCGCCCAACTTCACACCGCCACTTCCGCCGGGCTGGTGCTGGTCACTGTTCCTCCCCGGACCGTGCCCCTGAGAGCGCGGCTAGTATCGGCCGATGGGTGAGCCGCAACTGACCGATGACGGCCACTTCATCGTCGTCAACGGCCGCCGGTGGCGCGCCACCGATCCCGCCATACCCGAGGATCGACGCGCGGAGTTGACGAGGATACTGATGGCGTGGCGCCGAGAAGTGCGCCGCACCAAGGGAACCCACGGCGAGCGGGCTGCGCGTGCAGGCGTGCAGGCTGCCAAGGTCGCCCTGGGCGAGCGAGGCACGCCGCCGTGGTGGGAGCAGACCGACGAACAGCGGCGCCGACGGTGGGAGGCGCCGGTCGCGTCGCCCGACAATTGACTTGTTCTGTCAGTCGCGTCGTACCCCGGAGACCGTCGAGCGAGGCAGCCGTCCAGCACGGGAGTGACCGCTCATCTGGTCGCCCCGCACGTGAACATCGAAGTCGAGCTTCAACCTCATCGGTTTGGTCACCGCCTGCCGCCACGTGATCCGTTGCCCCACAATGTTTTCTGCGACCGCGATGTCGACCAGCGGCACGGTCTCGGCCTCACTCGCCGCGGTGCCGCTGATCCCACCGGGCTGGTCGGTGAAGCTGTACACGACGTGAAGGGTTCCGACCGGCGTCTTGATGCTGACGTCCCAGTCGCCGATCACGCTCACGTTGCCGACGCCTTCGGCTCGCGGCCGGTCTCGGTCCAGACGGTGCCGCGTCGCTCGTAGGCGAACAGCTCCTCGACGGCGATCGCGATCCGCGGACCGTAACTTCGATCGAGCAGATGCAACGCAAGGTCCAAGCCCGATGTGACCCCGCCGGCGCTCACCAGGTCACCATCGTCGACGACCCTGGCCGACACCGGAATTGCGCCCGTCGCCTCGAGAACGTCCACGCCGAGGTGATGGGTGTTGGCGTGGCGACCATCGAGGAGGCCGGCCATCGCCAGCGCGAGTGACCCACCGCAGACGGTCGCGACGGTCACGTCCGGATTGGCGAAGGCTTCGCGCATCAACGGCACGGCCGCGGTATCGCCGAAGCGGGCGAGCAGAACAGGGATGGTGGCCACCTCGTCCGGGTCACCGTCGAGCGGTCCCGACGCGCCGGGGACGATCACGTACCCCGGCTTGGTGGGATCGAGTCGGTCGGTGGCGTCCAAAGCCATCCCGCGCGAACCGCTGACCACCGACCGCGAGCCTTCCGCGGAGACGAACTCGACGCCGAGTTCACCGCCGACGAAGTCGCTGCCCGCGACGAGCACCTCGAACGGGGCGATCGCGTCGAGCGGGTCGAAGCCGTCGAACAACAAGATTTGCGCATACATCGGCGTCACTGCGGAACAGCGGCGGTTCGCAGCGGCCGGTCGCCCCACCCGGAACCATCCAACAGATCGAAGAACGTGATCGCCGACCCGTTGATCAGTTCGTGAAGGTGTGCGGGAAACGACAGAGGGGGAGCCTTCATCGGGTTGTCGCATACATCGCCGACGATGGCGTGGGCGATGGCGTACCCGAGATCGTGGCGCGGCCATGCGACGTGGACACGGTCGGCGAAGCCGGGGGAGAGCAGGTGCTTGTCCATTCCGTTGATGTCGAGGGCGATACCGCTGAACGTCACCGCCTGCTCGGGCCCGAACCGGTGCGCCAGGCCGACGCTCGTGTGTAGGGCGATCGCCTGCCACACCGTGGTGATCCGCTGTTCCGAAAGGTCGTGCCGGCGAAGGAAGTTCGCGGCCGCGTCGGCGCCGTCGACCTCGAACCTCTGATCGCCTTCGCCGGCGCCGGTGACGCCGAGGTCGTGCAGGAGGCAGGCGAGGAAGACGAGTTCGTCGTCGTAGTCCGCGCCGCTGCGCGCCCCCTGCGCCGCCGCGATCTCCCGCGCGAACAGGTAACTGCGAACGCAGTGGTTGGCAAGGAACTCCGGAGATACCTCGAATACGAATCGCATTGCCGCCGAGCATATTTGCGAGTCAGGGAGATCCCACTGGCGCGCAAGTGGTTCGGTGTCGACCAGCGTGGCCGATTCTTCATTGCCCATACCGCCACAGTGCCCGGCGCGAACAGCATCGGCTAGTGGCAAAAAGGACATTGACCGACGGAATCTAGCCACATATCTCTGCGGGCTCGTGAGCCTGTCCGGTTACTCCGATATCACTGTGTGACAGTCGAATACGAACGGTAGCGCCTCGCACCGCTATCGTGGGTTCGCATGCAGGACTGGACCGTGGCCGCGGCGATCGGGGGCTCGGATTGCGAACGCATCGGTGACGCGTTCCTGGCCCAGCCCGTGCTCGCGCTCACCAGCCTGATGTACGTCAGCGCCGGGTTCGCCGCGCTGTGCTGCGCGTTGCGGGGAAGGGGATTGGCGGCCGGGGCTGTGGGAGCCGCACTCGTCGCCGTCGGTTTCGGCAGCTTCCTCTATCACGGACCGCAGCCGCCGTGGGCGGGCCCGGTTCACGATTGGCCCATCGTCGTGCTGGCTGCGGCGTGCGTGGTCGCCGTCATCCAAGGCGCGCGACAGCGGCGGACGGTGGTGGTCGTCGCGGCCGGAATCTTCGGGCTCGGGATCGCCGCCTACGCCGCGGGGCGTACGGGTTCGGCGCTGTGCCGGCCCGACAGTTTGTGGCAGTACCACGGCGCGTGGCACATCTTGTCGGGCGCCGCAGCGGGATTAGCCGCCTGGGCCGCTGTGCGCGCACGTCAGTATCGTTCACATCGATGCCGCTAGATCGAACGCCAGGCGGTCGCGTCCGCCGTAGCCTGCGAAGCGCGCTGCGCGGCCCCCGCGACCCCGCACCCATCGCGGGTCAGCGGCGCCGGCGTTCGGACGGAATGGGCGATCTGCACACCCGCAAGGTGCTCGACCTGACCATCCGCCTGGCCGAGGTGATGCTGTCGTCCGGATCGGGTACCGCCGACGTCGTCGCGACCGCACAGGACGTCGCCCAGGCCTACCGGCTGACCGACTGCGTCGTCGACATCTTCGTCACGACCGTCATCGTGTCCGCGCTGCCGACCGCCGACAGCCCACCCGTCACGATCGTCCGAGCCGTACACAACCGGTCGACGGATTACACGCGGCTCGGGGAACTCGATCAGCTGGTTCAGCGAATCACCTCCGGTGGCGTGACCGTCGATCAGGCGCATGACGCGATGGACGAGTTGACCGAACGCCCGCATCCATATCCCCGGTGGCTGGCGACCGCCGGGTGGGCCGGTTTCGCGCTGGGCATTGCGATGCTGCTCGGCGGTGGCTGGTTGACCTGCATCCTGGCCGCGGTGACGTCGGGACTCATCGACCAGGTGGGCCGACGGTTGAACCGCATCGGTACGCCGTTCTTCTTCCAGCACGCCGCGGGCGCGGCGATCGCGACCTCGGTCGCCGTGGCCGCCTTCCTCTACGCCGACATCGGGCCGACGGTCATGGTGGCCACCGGCATCGTGATGTTGTTGTCCGGGTTGACATTCGTCGGCGCGATGCAGGATGCGGTGACCGGCTACATGCTGACCTCGCTCGCCCGGCTCGGGGAAGCGGTGCTGCTGACGTCGGGGATCGTGGTGGGCATCCTCGCGGGACTGCAGATCGCCGAGATCGCCGGCGTCACGATCTCGCTGCACGTCGATGCGACCGAGTCGTTCATCGCGCCGAGCGGGGCGGTGCAGATCTCGCTCGCGGTGTTCGGCGCGGGGTTGGCGGGCGCCTGCCTGACCGTGGCGAGCTACGCGCCGTTGCGGGCCATCCTCACCGCCGGGCTGGTGGCCGGGCTCGCCGAGGGGGTACTGATCGCCCTGGGCAACGCGGGATTCGGTCAGGTCTTCGCAAGTGGGGTCGCCGCGGTCGGGGTCGGCCTCGTCGCCACGCTGATCTCGATCCGTAGACAAGCGCCCGCCTTGGTGACGGCGACCGCGGGCATCATGCCGATGCTGCCCGGCCTGGCGGTGTTCCGCGCGGTGTTCTCCTTCGCCGTCGACGGCAACTTCGACAACGGGATACGGCAGATGATGTCGGCGATCGCCATCGCGCTGGCGCTCGGCAGTGGGGTGGTGCTGGGCGAGTTCATCGGCTCTCCACTGCGTTTCCGGGCCGGCCGGATCGGCGACTTCGTCCGCAAGGAAGGCCCGCCGGGGCTTCGTCGTGCCGTGGGCCGCGTCGTGCAGTTGCGTCCGGCCGAGGATCAGCCGACGGAGATCATCCCGCGCACACGCAGTGTCGCGTTGGAGCCGGAATCGACCGGGGACTCGGAAGAAGAAGCCGAGGAACCCGACGCGTCCAACGGCGGCGAGAGCCCCGAACGGCAGTAGGCGGCGACACGCCCCGCGTTTGGCCGCAGCAAATGCAGGCTATAAATTCGAAGCATCGGATTCGCTCGACCGCTGGAGGCATGCTCATGAGGTTGTCCAAGACCACGCTGGCTGCCATCGCGGGCGGATTGACAGCGACGACGCTGGGGCTCAGCGCCCCGGCAAGCGCACAGCCCGCTCCACCGCCGCCTCCGCCGACCCTGGCCGCCGAAATGCCCCCGCCTCCGCCTCCGCCGGGGGTGGCTCCGCCGCCCGCGAGGCCGATGGCCGGCGAGCCGGTTCCGGCATGGGCACCGCGCAAGCCGGCGGAGACCTGGCTCGGAGAGCCCGTCGTCTGGTTCTCGGGTTGGGGCGGCCGTTGGGGCGTGTGGAAGAACGGCGCCTTCATCACGCTGTCGATGAATCCGGTCACCGGCGGCGGCTGACCGCACCCGGTCTAGCTCGAGGCGTCGAGGACCTTGATCGCGAAGACGAGGGAGTCGCCGGCCTGGATCCCTGCGGCGGGTTGACCTTCGGGGTAGCCGTCGGCTGACGTCATCGCGACGGCGACCGTCGACCCGACCTTCTGTCCGGCGATGGCCTTCTGGAAGCCCGGCACGACGCCGTCGAGCGGGAAGTCCACGGGCACGCCGCGCTCGTAACTGCTGTCGAACACGGACCCGTCGCGTCCGTTGACACCCATGTAGCAGACCAGGACCTTCGCCGTGTCGGAGACGACCGGTCCGTCGCCGGGCTTGAGCGTGTGCACCTGGGTCTCGGTGACGCTGAAGGGCGCCTGCACGTCGATGAGCGGTGCCGCCGCGTCGGTGGATCCGGTGACGTTCACGCTGCCGGTGTCCCCATTGAGCGTCCATTCCGGTGTGCCGCCGGGCTGCGGTGCGCCCGTCGGGCACATCGCGCTCGCGGGGTCGCCGGTCTCGACGGGTGGTGGAACCAGCTCGTCGGCCAGCGACGACGTGCTCGTCGACGAAGTCGCGCTGGTCGGCGCGGCTTCCGTGTCAGAGCCGCACGCGGCGAGGGTCATGACCAGCGATGCGGTGCAGGCCAGCAGTCCGACGGGAAGTGACACACGCGAGGGATTCACGGCCGTCAGGCTACAGACCGCCCGGCCGGTCGGGTCTCAGTGGTCGCGGACTGGCCCACTCTTGGTCTGAAAACGCACTCTCGACGGCGCTGTGTGCCACCGTTTGGGGGACGACCGGGCCGAAGAGGGGCGCGATGACGACGCGAGAAGCCGTGGTGTGCGGCGCGAGTATGGGTGGTCTGCTCGCCGCGAGAGTGCTGTCGGATGCCTACGACTCGGTCACGCTGGTCGAACGGGACAGACTGCCCGAGGACGTGTCGCAGCGAGCTGGGGTGCCGCAGGGACACCACGTGCACATGCTGATGAGCCTGGGCCTGAAGATTCTCGAGGAGCTGTTTCCCGGAGCGACGAAGGAGCTGCAGGACGCCGGAGCGCCGATCTTGGACAACCGCGACCTGTCGGGGGTGTACGTCGAGGTTCGCGGGCATGCGTTGTGTCGGACGGGGGCGCTCGCCAAGCCCGATGACATGCCGGTTCAGCCTACTAGCCGTCCATTGTTGGAATCCATTGTGCGCGAACGGGTTTGTGCACTGTCGAATGTCAAAGTCCTCGACGGCCACGACGTCGTCGAGCCCGTATTGAACGACCGCACGGTGACCGGAGTTCGTATCGTCGACCGCGCGGGCGCCCATCAAACGACGCTGTCCGCCGATCTCGTGGTCGACGCAACCGGTCGCTCGGCACGCACACCGGCCTTCCTTGCAGCGCATGGCTTTCCGCGCCCGGTCGAGCGGTCGTATCGGGTGCAACTGACCTATACCAGCCAGCTGTTTCGTCTGGCGCCGGACGCTCTGGGCGACAGGGTGATCTTCGTCAGCCCGACGAGGGAACGACCGACAGGCGTCGGGATGCTCGCCCACGAGAACGACACGATGGTCGTGACGCTGATCGGCGTGGCCGGACACCAGCTGCCGACCCGGTTGCCCGAGATGCTGGCGGCAGTGGCGGAATGCGTGCCGCCGGAGGTCAGCACCGCGCTCGCTGCCGCCGCCGAACCGATGGGGGAGACGCATCACCGCCAGTTCCCGACCAGCGTGTGGCGCCGCTACGACAAGCTGTCCTCATTTCCCCACGGGCTGTTGGTTATCGGCGATGCGGTGTGCAGTTTGAACCCGATGTACGGACAGGGCATGACATCCGCGTTGCTGCAGGCTCTCAGTCTTCAGGAGACCTTGGCCGCCGACGGCGCCTCAACGAGCCACGACTATTTCCGCCGTGTCGCTCGGCGGCTGACACCCTTCTGGTGGGCCAACCGGCTCAACGACTTCACCTTCCTTCCGACGAGCGGATGGAAAGCGTGGCCGCAGCGGGCGCTCAACTCTTACGTCACCGCCTACATGGCCGCCGCGTCGAATGACATTGCGCTGTCCGAGACCTTTCTTCGGATGCTGCAAGGCGTCGATCCCGGGACAATCCTGATGCGCCCCAGGCAGATCGCGCGGGTGGTCGCCCACGCGGGCCGGAACCTGGCCGGCCGTCAGTAATCCCATCCGGCCGGCACGCACCGGAAGACGTCGCCGGCGGTCGCGACACGGCAGACGGACGGGAACGGCAGGTGGGTGGCGACCAGCGCCTCACCGGTCGTCGCCAGTTCCCGCAGGAGCTCGATCCGGACGCGCGCCGACTCCTCCGGATCGTGTTCGAAACCGTTGTGCCACTCGGGATTATCAAACCCCGGGGCAAACACGGCGTCACCGGCGAAGGTCAGCCGATCGTCTCCGGAGGCGAGGCGGACGATCGCGTGGCCGGGGGTGTGGCCCCCGGTCCGAGAGACGAGCACTCCCGGCGCCAGTTCGTACTCCGTTTCGAACGTCCGCATCTGACCCCGGTATTCGTCGAGAAAGCGTGACGCGATGGACCTCAGCGCGTCGGGCACCGGCGCGGGCATGTCGGTGTGGGAGAAATCGGGCGCTTCCCAGAAGTTCGCCTCGGCGGCGGCGACGTGAACCCGCAGGTCCGCACGCAGCCGTTCCTTGAGCCCCTTCGTAAGCAACCCGCCGACGTGGTCCATGTGCAGGTGGGTGAGCACCACGTCGGTCACCGCCGACGGATCGATGCCGGCAGCCTCGAGCCGGTGAACCGTCTGCCCGGCCCGGGGGAAGTCGGGGAACTCCACGCCGAGTCCGGCGTCGACGAGGATGGTGCGATCGCCGCTGCGCACCACGACGACGTTCAGCGGCCAGTCGAGTACATCCCTGGGCAGGAACCGATCGTCGAGCCAGCTGCCGAACTCGGCCGGGTCGGCGTTGGTGGCCATCGTCCGCGCCGTGATCGGCAGGACGCCGTCGCTGATCACCAGCACCTCGATGTCGCCGATCTGTACCGCATAACGCGACGGAACCAACTCGTCGAGTCCGGTCGTGCCCAGACCCGAGATGCTGTCGACGCTCATGACTGTTCTCCTTGTGATGTCGCATTTACCTGGCTGTGTCGTGGAACGCACGTTGGCAACGCGATTCATCCAGCGCATGGTCGAGGCGTCTTTTACCTTGCCCACGATGATTCGACAGCCTGGGTGTCGGTTACTAGTAGGAGTCATGGCCACTTCGGACACCGCGTCGCACGCAGCCGAACCCCGGCGCGCCGCCGCGGCAGGGGTTCTGGTCACCGTCGCAGTCGGCGTTGCGGGATTGACGTGGGCGAAGTGGGTGCCGTACGTCGGCAAGGCCTTCGACGCCGCCAGTACTCATCATTGGCCGGGTTCGAACATCCTCGGCGTCGGCGGCGTGACGGCCGGCGATGCTCCGAGTTGGCATGCGGCGACGACGTTCTTCTCCGCGTACGTCACCGCCATCTGGCCGGCACTGTTGGTTGCACTCCTGCTCAGCGCCTGCGTTCAGGCGTTAGTGCCGCGACCGTGGCTGCCACAGCTGCTGAACCGGCGACAGACGGTCTGGAGCGCCGCGGCCGGCGGGGTCGCCAGCATGCCGTCGATGATGTGCGCGTGCTGCTCGGCCCCCGTTGCGGTGACGCTGCGGCGCTCGGGCGTCAACCACGCCGCCGCAGTGGCGTACTGGTTGGGCAACCCGCTGCTGAATCCGGCCGTGCTGGTGTTCTTGCTGTGTGTTGCGCCGTGGCAATGGACGGCGACTCGATTGGTCGTCGGGGTGGGGGCGGTTGTCTGCGGATCGGCACTGGTCGCGCTGATCGCGAGACGGGACGCCGGTGCGGTCGCGCCGGACTCCGATGCCACACCCGTCCGGCGGCCCGACGAAGACGAGTCCTCGGCAGTTCGGTTCGGGAAAGCGCTCTTTCGGCTTTGCATCGTGCTTGTGCCGGAGTACTTCATTCTGGTGCTGGTGATCGGCGCAGGTCGCGGCTGGCTGATGGGGCTGATCGGGCCCACGCACCACACTGTGCTGATCGTCATCGTCGCGGCGGTGCTCGGCACCCTCATCGTCATTCCCACCGCGGGGGAGATCCCGATTCTCCAAGGGCTCGCACTGCTCGGGGTTTCCTCCGGTGTTTTGGGCGCTCTGCTGATCACATTGCCGGCGGTGAGCTTGCCGGGCATCGCCATGGTCGCGCGCAGCTTCGGGTGGCGGACCACCTGTGCTACCGCCGCGATGATCGTGGCGGCCGGCCTGGCCGCGGCGGTATGCCTCAGCGCTCTGTGACGGGTTGGGTTGCGCCACCGTCGATGTCAACGGGGCGCGGTGACCACGAGCTCGTGATCGCCGGCGGCCCAGGCGGATTCGAATACGTCGGTTGTGACGTGCTCGCCCTTCGTGTCGTCGCCGCCACTGTCGCCGAGATAGACGGCGTCGTTGTCGTAGTCGATCGCAGCGACGGTGACCAGGTGACCGCATCCCGTCTTGTCACCATCGGTTTCCCAGATGGTACTGGAGTTCACGCAGACGATCGCCTGCCGGTCGTCACCCAGATAGTCCGCCAGTGCGTCCATCCCCGTAGCGAGCCCACCCTTGGAGGCGGTTTCGTCGTTGGTGTAGTCGGCTTTGATGCCGTAGTGCTTGAGCAACAGCAGAAGATCGGTTGTGCAGGTGCCGTGGCCGACACCGCCGTCACTGGGATCGACGCTTTCGTCGTACACCGGCTGACCCGGATCGCAGTCGCTCGGCGTTTTCGCCGCGAGGTCGATGATTTCGCGCTCGGTCGGCGCGGACCCGGTGATCTCGCCGATCACCATGCGGGTGGCCATCAGCCCGCAGTCGCTTTCGGTCTGTTCCTCCCAGTAGTCGATGGCGGCCGCCGGATCTCCGTAGACGCCGCCGGTGAACTGGGGTTGGGGGTCGCCCTGCTCGTCTTTCGGCTTGTTCTCGGCTGCCTCGGCCGGTTGTGCCGTTGTCGACTCGTCGGCTTTCGCCGCTGGGGATTCGGCGGGCTCGGCGGAACCACCACAGGCGCCCCCGCCGACGACGGTCAAACTGGCGATCACGGACGCAGCGAGAACCTTACGGCCTCGCTCGCTTTGCTGGCGAAGTAGCACTTCGCGAAGCTAACAGACGGCTGTGAGTTTTCTGGGCATTTATTGACGCGTCTGTCGCTGATTCCGACCCAGCCGTACGGACCCACCGCTCACAGGTCGAGCACGACATCGGTCAGCGGTGCCGCGCAACAGATAAGCGTCGAGTCCCGGTCCGGTAGCTCCAGCGGCTGCCTCGGATACGCCACGCTTCCGGCGACGAGCCCCGTGACGCAGACATGACAGACGCCGCTGCGACACGAGTATCGCGTCGGTACATCACAGGCTTCGGCGAGCTCCAACAAGCTCTGATAGGACTCACTCCAGCGAACCGTCAGACCGACTCGTGAGAACGTGACACGCGACCCGTCCGCAGGCTGAATCTCGGGCGGATGCGGGGGTACCGGACGGCCGACGGCCGTCAGCCCGGGGTTGATCGGCGGGAGGGTGCCGAACGCTTCGGCCCGAATCCGAGCCGGGTCGAACCCGTCGCTGGTCAAGGCTTCACGCATCGCCTCCATGAAACCCGTAGGCCCGCAGAGGTAGACGTCAGCGTCCTGCGGCAGGCTCAACGCGGAGAGGAAGTGACGATCCAACCGTCGGCCCGGCGTTCCGCCCGTGTAATGGACGTACCGCTCAGCGCGCGGCAACCGCCGCAGGAGACCGTCGGCCTCGTCGATGAAGGCGTGGGAGTCTATGTCCCTGGCGCTGTGCACCCACACGATGCGTTGCGAAACACCTTGTGCAACGAGTTCATAAAGCATGGCGAGTAGAGGTGTAACCCCTATCCCCGCCGACATGAGCAGTATCGGGCGCATCGCAGGGGAGAGGTGAAAATCACCGCGTGGTGCTGCGGCCTCGATGGTCGCGCCGGGGCCGATCCGCTCGTGGAGCCACCGGCTCACCACGCCGTAGGGCTCACGCTTCACGCTGATCCGATATGTGCCCGCGGCGGAGTCGCCGGACAGTGAGTAGCTGCGCAGCGGCGGCGGATCAGCGGCCCCGGTAGCCCGGACCACGAGATGGTCACCCGCCTTCGCATCGGGCAGCGGGTTGTCGCCGCCGAGTTCGATCGACACAACGGCGGGCGTTTCATGGTGGACGTCGATGACACGAAGCGGCCGGAATCCGTCCCATGACGGAGTGTTCGTCCGCTCGGCGGGCGGGTCCAGGAGGTCGCGAAAGGATTCCTTCCACCCCGGGCTCAGGGCAGCAATATCCAACGCCAGTCGCAATCGATCCGGATCGCGGTCGGGAAGGTAGAGAAGCGCATCGACCTCGGCGACGGTCAACTGGTTCCGCCCCCGCTCGGTCAGCACGATGTCGTCGCCCGCTTGGACCCGTCCCTCGCGAAGCACGCGGAGGTAGAACCCGGGTCGGCGGTGAGAAACCATGAGCTGGGGGAGATCTGGCTCATCCAGACGCATCCCGACGCGGAAACAGGTGACCCGTGGCTGCGTCACCTCGAACAGCGCTTCCCCGATGCGGTACCGGTCGCCGATGCACACCTCGTCGTCGGGCAATCCACTGACCGTGAAGTTCTCGCCGAAGGCTCCGGCCCGCAGATCGTCACGCCCGAGGTGGGTCTTCCAATGCTCATAGGCCTCGAGTTGATAGACCAGGACCGCCCGGTTCTCACCGCCGTGACCACGGAGGTCGCCTTGGCCGTCTCCCTCGAGATTGAGGCGGCCCGCGTAGACCGGTCCGGAGACCGTCGTCTTGAAGATCCCGGTGCGCACCGTGCGTCCGCGCCATGGCACGTCCCCCGGCAACCCGACATTGACCGCGTGGAGCGTCGGCACTTGCGCCTCCTCTTCACCGCACACCCCAGGGGGCATGACCAGACTCTACGTCACTGCGTTCAGGAATCAATGCCGGTCGATCCGTCCGCATAAGCGGTTGCCAGTCACGCCGATCGCGCGCATAATGGGTGGCTCAACCCACTCTGCCAAACATCCAGCCGGAAAGGCGGATTGCTGATGGTCAGTGTTCATCACCGTTACACCACCGTGGACGGACACCGCTTGTTCTTCCGGGAAGCCGGCGATACCGGTGCGCCTACAGTTGTTCTCTTGCATGGGTTTCCCACCAGTTCGCACATGTTTCGCCATCTGGTACCGCTGCTGGGCGATGACTATCACGTGATCGCACCCGACCACCTCGGGTTCGGGCTGTCCGATGCGCCGGCCGCCGATGAGTTCGCATACTCGTTCGACGCGCTGACGGATTTGACGGCGGGCTTGCTGCAGAACTTGGGCGTCGGCCAGTACGCCATGTACGTCCAGGATTACGGCGCACCGATCGGGTGGCGTCTCGCGCTGAGGAATCCACCAGCGATCACGGGGATCATCAGCCAGAACGGAAACGCCTACGACGCCGGATTCGTCGAAGCCTTCTGGAAGACCGTGTGGGCCTACCACAAACGACGTGACGACGAGACCGAGTCCGCGATCCGCGCGTTCCTGACGCTGGACGCCACGCGTTGGCAGTATCTCACCGGGGTCTCCGATGAGAGCCTGGTCGATCCGGAAGCATGGCTTCACGACTACGCTCTCATAACACGGCCCGGCAACGACGAAGTGCAGCTCGCGCTGTTTCGCGACTACGCGACGAACCCGCCGCTCTATCCACGGGTGCAGGACTACTTCCGAAATTCCGGCGTGCCACTTCTGGCGGCGTGGGGGCGCCACGACCCAATTTTCGGCCCGGCCGGCGCCGAGGCCTTCGCCGCAGACCTGCCCGACGCCCAGATTCATCTGCTCGACGGCGGGCATTTCCTTCTCGAGTCGGCACTCGACGAGGTCGCAGCGCTTGTGCGGAAGTTCCTTTCCCAGCTGCCGAGAGACAGCTGACGATCGACTGCTGTCGGCCAGTCCGCCGTCCTCGAGCCCCGCCACCAGGTATCTTCGTAGGGGAGATGACCACCGCGGATGCTTCGAAATCCCGAAGTTTCACAGCCAAGGGATTCGCGACGCGAGAAAAGATCTTGCGTGCTGCAGCAGATGTGTTGCTCGAGACGGGTCTGTCGGCCTTCAACCTGGACAAGGTGCGTCGTGCAGCGTCGGTCAGCGGATCTCAACTGAACCACTACTTCGTCGACCGTCAGGATCTGATCCGGGCGGTGATCAAACGGCAGACCGAGACGGTGCAGCAATTCCACCGCCAGCCGAAGGTCGGCGGACTCGACACGTTCGAGGACTGGGCGCGATGGGCCGACCTGAACATGCGGTACCTGCGCAAGATCGGGTACCGCGGCACCGCCACGTATCACGCACTGGCGGGGCAGCTGGCCAAGTCGAGCGACAACACGCGCCAGACTTTCGCCGAAGGTTATTGGCGATGGGTGAACCTTCTCGAGGACTCATTCGCCCGGATGAAGAACCGCGGCCTGCTGATGAAATCGGCCGAACCGCGTCAACTCGCGTTGATGGTCGTCAGCCTGCACCAGGGCGCCGGAATACTGTCGTTCGCTTATCGTCAGGAATGGCCGTTGGCCGATGCCACCTGCTTCATCGTCAACTACCTGCATCTTTTGGCCAAGGACCCGGCCCTACGCACCCTCCGCGCTCCGCGCCGCCTGAGCAGGCGCGCCGCCATCGCCTCGGCCACACCCGATGATGCTGCCCGATACACCGCGAAAGGCATGGCCACACGGGCACGAATCATCGACGGCGCCGCAGAACTCATCCTCGAACGCGGGGTCAACGGCACCAGCCTGGAAGACATTCGACACGCCGTCGGAGTCAGCGGATCCCAACTGTCGCACTATTTCTCCGACAAGCAGACCCTCACTCGGCAGGTGATCGCCGCCCGCACCGAGTTCGTCGTGCAGTTTCACACTCAACCCCGGATAGGCCGTCTGGATACGATCGAGTCACTTCGGAAATGGGCCGACCTGTGCTGGACTCAGGACGGGCAGAAGTATCTGCGCAACGGGTGCGTCTACGGGTCGTTGACCGGTGAGCTACTCGAGTCCGACGATGTCGTTCTCGACGACCTCGCCGCCGGATATGACCGGTGGCTCAACCTCTTCGAGGACGGGCTGGCGGCGATGCGCGAACGCGGTGACCTGACATCCGACGCCGACCCTCGTCATCTGTCGGCAGTGCTCGTCACCGCTCATCAAGGTGGCACTCTGCTCACACACATCACCGGTTCGTCCGAACCCTTCAAGGCGGCGGTGGAAGCGGCCCTGAGCTACGTGTCCTCCTTCGCGGCGCCCACAAGCGCCCGCAGGGGTGCGCCCGCCGCTGCGAGAGCCCGCCGGTCCTAGGGCGACCCTGGGCCGTCGGCAATTTTCCAGACAAGGGTCTGGACTTTTTGGGTTATCTGGCCCAGAATTCTGGGGGGAACATCCCAAAATCTTGATGCGTGTTCCCAGGGCTGCGCTGAGCACGTGACGCGGCGCCATTCGCGACGACCGCAGTAACCGGAGGAATCATGGGATTGGCATGGCAACAGGGCCCGTTGGCTCTCGGATCCGTCGGCCACTTCCTCGCCGCAGAGCCGATTCCAAGGCTCCTGTTCGCCGAACCGCTCAGACGCCGCATGCGTGTTCGCGTGGCCGGGACCTGGATCGCCGACAGCGAGGATGTCGTCCTGCTGCACGAACCCGGCCGCTACCCGGTGGCATACTTCCCGAGGCGCGACGTCGACGCCGGTGCGCTGGTCGAGGACGGCCACAGGACCGAACACGCCGACCTCGGGCCGCTCAGATGGTTCAGCGTCCGCATTCCCGGGCGGGAGGTGCGGCGCGCGGCGTGGCAGTTCTCCGAACTGCCTTCGCACGGGGCCGTGCTCGCCGGACGCGTCGCGTTCGCGTGGCGCGCCATGGACGCCTTCTACGAAGAGGACGAACGCATTCTCGGGCACGCGGCCGACTTCTACCACCGCATTGATATCCGGCTCACGTCAAGGCATTTGATCGTACGGGACGGCGACCGGGTGATCGCTGACACCGTCGTCCCGTTGGCGCTCTACGAGTCTGGCTTCGCTCCGCGCTGGTACGTGCCTCGCGCCGACGTGGACGAGACAGCGCTGACACCGGCCGACGGGCAGACTTTCTGCCCGTACAAGGGGCTTGCCAGCTACTACCACGTCGGAGACCGCCGCCGCGCGGCGTGGTCCTATACCGACGCCTGGACGGAGGTCGACCGGGTGCGCAATTTCGTCTCCTTCGAACCGGACAAGATCGACGTGAGCATCGACGGCGAGCAACTTCACCTGGAGCCGGGACAGACGGTGATCGCCCACGGGCCCGACCGAGGACTCGACACCGATGAGCTCACCCGCGATCGTTTGGTGACGCGGTGATCCGAGACGCCGCTCTCGAGGTGGTCGTACTGCGCGTGACGGACGTGGACCGCGCCCTGCACTTCTATCGCGATGTGGTCGGCTTTCACCTCGACGTCGACTACTCGCCGTCGCCGAGGTTTCGTGTGGTCCAGTTGACACCCAACGGATCCCACGCATCCATTCAGTTCGGTGTCGGCCTGCCCGACGTACCCCTGAATTCCGTCGTGGGTCTGCACCTGGTGGTCGATGACGTCGAGGCGTCTCGTGAGGAGCTCACCGCCTCGGGAGTGGTTGTGACGGACGTCCACCACAAGGACACCACCACGGGCAGTTGGCCGGGAACGTTCCTGTCGGGCGCGGACCCAGAGCACTCCGACTACGCGAGTTTCGCGAAGTTCTGTGATCCCGACGGCAACCGGTGGGTGCTACAGGAAAGGGGCCACGACCGGGGGCTACCTAGGGAATCAAAGGATTCGACCGAGCCGGCAATTTGAGAAAGTGAGAAGCGGTCACCATGGACACAGCAGAACAACACAACGATGCGGGATCGGTCAGCGGCGATGCGACTCAGTACGACGTCGTGGTGCTGGGTGCGGGCCCTGTAGGCATCAACGCCGCCGCGCGGGCACACGCAGAGGGTTTGTCGGTGGCCGTCCTGGAGCGCGAGCTCGTCGGCGGCGAGTGCAACTTCTGGGGCTGCGTGCCCAGCAAGTCGATGTTGCGGCCGACTCTGGCCGTCGCCGACGCTCTCCGGGTCGACGGCGCCCGCGAAGCGGTAACCGGGCCCGTCGACCCGAAAGGTGTGTTCGCGCGGCGCGACCGCTATGTGACGAATTACGACGACGCACCCGTCGCGGACGACCTGGCTGCGATGGGCCCGACGTTGTTTCGCGGCCATGCCCGCCTGGTGGGTGAGCGCCGGGTCGAACTGGTCTGCACCGAGGGCCGGCTCATGTCATTCGAGGCTCGACATGCGGTGGTGATCTGTACGGGGAGCACTGCCGCGATCCCTGACATCCCCGGCGTGGCCGAGGCGGCGCCGTGGACGAACCGGCGGGCGACCGACAGCAGCGCTGTACCACCACGGCTCGCGATCGTGGGGGGTGGCGGGGTCGGCGTCGAAATGGCCACCGCCTGGCGAGGTCTCGGATCATCGGTCACGCTGTTGGTGCGCACCCGGGGTCTGCTGCCCAAGATGGAGACGTTCGTCGGCGAGTATGTGCGTAGGGGCCTCGTCCAGGCTGGAGTCGACGTGCGGACCGGCGTGACGGTCACCGAGGTTCGTCGCACTGAAAGTGCGGGGCCCGTGAGGGTGCTTCTCGACACCGGCGACGAATTCGACGTCGACGAGATCCTTTTCGCGACCGGACGAGAACCCAACACCGCGGACATCGGCCTGGAAACCGTCGGCCTGCAGCCGGGGGACTGGATGGAAGTCGACGACACGTGCCTGGCATCCGGGGTCGAGGGAGAGTGGCTGTATGCACTCGGAGACGTCAACCACCGGGCACTGCTGACACACCAGGGTAAGTACCAGGCGCGGATCGCCGCTGCCGTGATCGGCACGCGGGCTCGCCGACAATCCCTGGACAGCTCACCGTGGGGCCGCCACGTCGTCACCGCAGATGATCTGGCCGTTCCACAGGCGTTTTTCACCGATCCTGAAGCCGGTTCGGTAGGCCTCAGCAGCGCGGAGGCGAAGCGTCGCGGTTATCGGGTGAAGGTCGTTGACGTCGAGATGGGCGAGACGGTGCCAGGGGCGAACTTCTACGCCGACGGGTATACCGGGCACGCGCGGATGGTCGTCGACGAGGAGCAGGGCCACGTTCTCGGCGTCAGCCTTGTCGGCCCGGGCGTGGTCGAACTACTGCATGCGGCGACGATCGCGGTCGCCGGGCGCGTTCCGGTGTCGCGCCTATGGCATGCAGTGCCGTGCTTCCCCACGATCAGCGAGGTGTGGTTGCGCCTACTGGAGGCATACCGCGATAGTGCCGAAGTGGCCGGCTGACTCCGTCGCCCACCTCGCTACCCGGATAGAGCGCGCAATGACAGTGAGCTGAGCCAGCCGAGTCCGGTCGCGATCGAGACACGTTGCAGGATGCCGCTTTTGCCGCCTAGCCCCCATCGACCACCGATCTCGGCGCCGAAGAGAACCAGGCTGCCGGTCATCGTCGCGCTCGATGCCGCCGAGTAGCGCGCCCAGCGGTGGCCCCCGCTACGCGCCGCAGAGGCGGCGCTCACCAAGGCAGCGACGGGTATGCCCACGAAGACCGGGATACCGAAGAGATCGTGCAAACGCCCCGCAGGGGTTCGCGGGTGCACGGCGGCGGCGGGCGGCGGGCTGTCGGTGGCAGCTGCAGCGTCATTCAGAAGGTTTCCGACGTAGTCGGTGACGAACAGCCCCGAGCCGATCAAGCCGACACCGACCGTCGCGACGATCGCCGGGACCGCGCGCGGTCCGACGCGGCCGCGGTCCGACCGCCGGAGGCCCTCGGCAGCGCACAGGTAGAGAGCGCCGGCCGAGACGAAGTTGGCACGCTGACGCCAACCGTGACGCCCGACCGCCAGAGAACTGACCGGGTAGCGCCTCCAGTCGTAGCCGCGCCGCGTCGCGCCGATGACGGTGTACGCGGTGATGAACGCCGGGCCCGCAACGGCGCCGGAGAGAATCTGCGCCGTCTGTTTACGTGGCGCGGAGGCGCGGCGGCTCATGGGCTCAGGTTACTGAGCTTCCAGGCCTCAGCGTCGCGCACACAGGATCCGGCTGGCTTGCAGAGTGCGGGTCGGTTCCGATCCAAGTCGAGAGGATTCGCCGAGATACATCTCGATCAGGTCTTGGGCGGCGCGGTCTTCGATGTCGGTGAAGCCGAGGTCGCGCAGCTCCCGCGCGATGCCGTCAGGAGTGAAGTAGCTGACGAGCGGTTCACCGGCGCGGGCGAGGCGTTCGGCACGGGCCTGCAAGTGTGCTCGATCCGCGTCGGTGTCCGCCGACCTCAGGTAGTCGAAGACGACCTCCACGGGAGATGTCTGTGTAGCGACGTATTCGAGGGTGGCATGGGCGGCGCTGCGGGTCAGATAGAAGACGACCCCCATCCACACGAAGATCGCGGACTCGGTGCGACTGAAGCCGACGACATCCAGTTCCGTTGCGAGGTCTTGTGTTTCGAAATCGACCGGAACGAACGTCAAAGTTTCAGGGTGGTCGATATCGGCCGACGAGAGGCGGTCGCGCTTCCACGCCTGGGTTGCGGGGTGGTCGACCTCGAAGACCCGGACGTCGGGATGCGGATTGCGGTAGCCGAAGGTGTCCAGTCCCGCTCCGAGGATGACGACCTGACGGGTGCCGGAGCCGAGGGCCCGTGCTATGGAGTCCTCGGCGAAGCGAGCGCGTGCGGCGAAGAACAGCCTCCGCTCCCGATCACTGATCACCGTGGCGAGGTCATCGTTCGCACGCGCGCTCAGATCGTCCAGTTCGTTGGCCGTGGTGCCGAGCAGAGAGGCTGCCAGCGTGTCGGCGAAAATGGTTGGTCTATCGGCAATCTGGTGGTAGGCGCGAGCGTATGCGGTAACAAGGGCGGTCCGGCTGGGTCCGTTGTTCTCCATACTCGCGAACGTACTCGCGAGGAGGCCGCGCATGGCCGTGGGGCCCGCGGTGTGCACGTCTCAAAGCCGAGCCATGGCCATCAGGCGGGAATAAGCTGCGGGGATCGCCCGGCGGGTATCACCGGCACCCATGAGGGGGTTGAGATACGGAGCGGTTCGGGATCTAGGACCGAGTCGCAACAGATTCAGCGGTGTCGATGAAGCTCTGAATCGCCTCAGCGACCCGGTCGGGCGCCATCGCGATCGCGAAGTGCGACTGATCCGGCCAGGACACGCGCTCTGCGTGCGGAAGTGCGTCGGCCAGGCGCTCCATCCCCTCGGGGAGCGGCGACCAGGTCTGACCGCCCTGCATCAACAGCACAGGAAGGTCGATCGACGCCCACCGGTCGGTGTCGGCGCTGTCGGACGCCATACTCTCCAGGTCGGCGAGAACCGCTGTCGTCGTGACGCGGTCCTTCTCCGGATCGGAGTCGCGCTGGGGCGCCGCGTCGATCACCGCCGGGGGGATACATGCCACGTCGCGTGCGAAGGTCTCGAGCGCACTGTCGTATTGCTCTGCGGCACAGAGCCGTCGCAGCTGCTCGAGGATCGGAACCAGATGCCCGCCCACGAGGAGCACGGGTGGCTCGAACAACGCAAGCGAAGCAAGGCCTTCCGTGCTCGCTGCGGCGGCGTGAAGGGCCACGGTGGCACCGTATGAGCCGCCGACCACATGCACAGGCTGACCGCTGAGCTCGGTCAGATGGTTGATCACCGCCTGCAGGTCGGCAGCCTCGACAGCAAAGCTGTTCGGTGCGGGCCCAACACCACTCGGAGGGTGATTGCGACGCGCGTACTGCGCGACCTGATGACCTGTCAGCGCAGAGCCTACGGCGGTCCACGTATCCAAGCCGCCACCGGTCCCGTGCACAAACAGCACTGGTGGGCCGCTTCCCGCCACGTCCACGATGAGGCTGGTGCCATCCGATGCGGTCAACTCGGTAGTCATCGCATCCGAGTATCGACAACGTCGTTGTTCGAGTGCAAGGTCTTAACGGTCGAACGCGGGTTTGCCTGTCAAACCGATTCGCATAATGGTCAGGGATGGTCCCCACGATATCGAGAAGTGCCCGCGTCCCTGCGCCTAGGCGAGATTCCGGCGAATCGTCCGGTGGAGTTCGCCTGACGCGGGAGGGCATTTCCCGTCACTCGAGACGCCCGGCCATTTCGTCAAGGACCTGCAGGCGAGCTTCGCAGCGGTGTTAGCCGCAGATCAACGATCATGACCTTCGTGCATCAGCAACGACGTCATCCGCGGATAAAGGATCGCCGGTCCGAGCCATCGCGCAACGAAGCGGCGCAGTGCGACACCGTCACGCATCGGGTGCCCGGGATCGGTCAGCATGGACTGCACTGTGCGCAGGACCATTTCGGCCAGATCGTCAAGGGCGGCGCTGTCGAAACCGTGTAACCGCCAATCGACATCGAGCCGGTTGAGGAAGGCTTTGCAGAATGCCTTCGCCGTGTCGGAGGTCAACGAGATGGCCTCTTCACCCTCCTGTCGTCGGGCCAGGATGTTCTCCAACTGAGGATCACCGACAAGGTTCTCGACCGCGAACGAAACGCATTCGACGAGTGCAGTAACCGGGTCGTTGACGCCGCTGACGTGACCGACGACCTGGTCGATGAATCCGTCCACGGCGCGCATCGCGCTGGCGATCAGCAGAGCGTCAGCATTGGGAAAGTACCGGTACACCGTCTGCCGTGTGATGCCGAGCCTGCGGGCGACGTCGGCGAGGCGTATCGCCGGTCCGTGTTCGGCGACGACGTCGTCCACCGCATCGAGGATTCGGTCTATGGCCTCTTCGTCCGTGGCGGGTGCGGAACCCGCCCAGCCCCGACTACGCATGGGCGCCCGCAGGATCGTTACTGGTGAACGCGATCGAAAGTGTTGTGGGACCGGTCATCCCCAGTAGGGGCTTCCATGGTGCCGGACCGACGCGACGGGGGGCATCGAGGCGTTGGGTGAGAACTATGAGTGCTTCAGCCAACTCGCGGCGCGCGAGGTTAGCTCCCAGGCAGTAGTGGGCGCCGCCCCCGAAAGTCAGGATCGGGGGGACATCCTTTCGCGTGATGTCGAAGCGATCAGCGTCGTGATAGATCGCCGGATCGCGGTTCGCCGCAAAGGTGTTCACGAGGATGAAGGTCCCGGCCGGAAACATGTAGCCGCCGAATTCGACATCTTCGGTGGCGGCGCGCGGCGCGATACTGGCCGCCGGCGAGTGGCGCATGCTTTCCTCGACGGCCTGCATCCCCAGCTCGGGTTGATCGCGCAACTGAATCCACTGATCGGGGTGCTCACAGAGCACCTGCACCGACGCCGCCAGCTGATTGCGCGTCGTGTCGGTGCCCGCCATCAGAAAGCCCGCCACGAGCATGCGGAGTTCGTCGAGGTTCAGCCGGTCGCCGTCGCTTTCGGCGCGGATGAGCTCGGATAGCAGGTCATCTGTCAGGTTGTCTCGGCGAGCGGCGATCATGTCGTCGACGTACGCGTCGAGCTCACCCCACGCCCGCATGATCGCGGACTCGTCGAAGTTGGCGTCCGGCTGGAAATTGAGGGCCTTGAAGACCTCTTCGGTCCAATCTGCGAACAGGTGCCAATCCTCGCGAGGCGCGCCGATGAGCGCGCACATGATCGGGGTGGGGTAGGGGCGGGCGATGTCGGTGACGACATCGCAGCGTCCGGCGTCCACCACCCGATCGATCAGTCCGTTCACCACCTCGCGGATCGTGTCCTGAAGACCCGCCGTGGCGCGAGGGGTGAACGCCTTGGACACGAGCTTGCGTAAACGCACATGTGGTTCACCATCCAAGCCCAGGAGGCTGTTCGCCATCTTGTCGAACAACGGACCCGACGTGATGCCCTGAGATGCCAGAGTGATACCAGGAGGCAAACGGAACCGGCTGTCGCGCAACATTTCTCTTGCCAACTCGTACGACAGGATCTCCGGGCCGAATGGGCCGACGGCGATCGGTGCGCGAGCTTGCGCCGTTCGGATGTCGTCGAGGATGTCGTGCGGCGTGGCGGTGATGTCGTAACTGAAGGCCGGGAGATCAGCCTCGAAGACGCTGGGCGCGGCGCTGGTCACGGTCATCGAGCTCCACCTCCGGCAGTGTTGGACATTCCTTGGCAAAGCGTATGACCAACGCCGTCACGGGTCAATGAAAACCTCTGTATTCCCATAAGGCACTTCCTGCCCATTCACCGGCTGTCATACATATGCGGGTCAGGCGTCTATTCAATGAACCCGGAGCGCCCGGCGATCTGCGCCGGATCTACAGGGCGCGTAGTTGGAGCCAGTCGTCGATCGTGAACGCGTCGCCGCGCGCCACCACGGTCGCCCCGCCGTGTCCCGGGTAGTGCGCGGGGATGACGGCGGCGCGCCGCCTGGACGCCTCGGTGAGCACCCGCCGACGCGTCACCGCGGCCTCGACGAAGTCCTCGTCCAGCACGCACGAATCCGTGGGTCTGTGCAGCTGCATGGGGCTGTGGGTGAGGTCGCCGACGAACACCGCGGTGCTGCCCGCATCCAGCCAGAGCACAGACGACCCGGGAGTGTGGCCCGGGGCGGGCCGCAACCTCAGCGAGTCGCTCACCCGATAGTCGTCGGACCACAGAACGATCTGACCAGCCGCCTCGATCGGAAGAATGCTGTCGGTGAACAGGATTCGGCTCGCATCGAGTCGCGCCTGATGCTCCTCCGACCGGCCGGGTCCTCGCGCAGCGGCGTTGTCGGGGTGGTAATAGCGGTAGTCGGCCTCTGGCACAAGGTAGCGCGCGTTCGGAAACGTCGGCACCCATGCGTCGTTCTCGCGTCTGGTGTTCCAGCCGACATGGTCGGTGTGGATGTGGGTGTTCACGACGACGTCCACCGAGTCCGGGGCGATACCCGCTGCGTGCAGCGATTGCAGAAAATCGGTGTCGAGGTCGGCCAGGAACGGCATCGCCGGCCGGTCGCGGCCATTGCCGACGCCGGTGTCGACCAGCACCGTGAGCCCATCCACCTCGATCACCCACGTCTGGACCAGGGCGTGCCAGTTGTCGACGTTCCAGAACGTGGGGCTCAGTTCGGTCGCCAGCTCCTGCCACACCGCGTACGGAGTCTCGGGAAACATGGTGAGCGGCAGATCAAGTCGCCACTCGACGACCCGCGTGACAGTCGCGGCGCCCAGCTGCGTGCGGTCGGCCATATCCGAAGGTTACGACCTACGGGCGGGCTCGAAATCTTGCGCTCCCACAGCCGCCTGCTTACGCCGCGTCACCCGTTGTCCCGCCATGTGACTACTTGCTTCAGAGGGGTGAGATCGTAACCGTTGTCGGCGGTGAGTTCGGTCTGGAACAGCGTGACCCCTACCTCGCGGAAGGCGTCGGCGCTATCGGCACTCTCCCACAGCGTCGAGCGTTCGATGTCAGCGCCATTGCGACCGAATGTGGCTGCCAATTCGTCGACGCGGTCGCTGGACCTGCGGAACGCGTCGAGTTCCTGGAACGCGTGCCAAATGTCTGCGTGTCTGGCAACAGCGGGCAACGAGCGCTTGGGGCCCGTGCCGCCGATGAGGATCGGTATCTTGCGTACGGGCGGTGGAATCAGCGCAGCGAGCCGGTTTTCGATGCGGATCAGGCTCTCGTCGAAGAGATCGAACCGGGAACCGAAGGTGCCGAACTCGTAACCATATGTGGTGTAGTCCTTTTCGTACCACCCCGCCCCGAGGCCGAGGATGAGTCGGCCACCGCTGATGTGGTCGACGGTGCGCGCCATGTCGGCGAGCAGGTCCGGGTTGCGATAGCCGACACCCGTGACGAGCAGCCCGATGTCCGCGTGCGAGGTGATCTCGGCCCACGACGCAAGTGCCGTCCAGCCTTCGAAGTTGGCGACGTCGGGTTGCTCGTCTTTCAGAATGGGCTTGCCGTCGACGATGGCCTCCATCGCCGGGCGGTGAAAGTGGTCGTAGCCGAAGATCACGTCGACGCCGAGGTCGTCGGCGGCAAGCACGGCGTCGCGCCATGTTCGGTAATCGGGTGTGCCGCCGGGCTGGATCTGCACGGCGACGCGTACGGGACGAGTCATGAATGCTCCTGGGTCGGGCGAAGGGGCGACTCTTGAGCCAAGTCAACGGGTGCGGGGTTTTATTCCGAACACGGATGTGCCGGCCGGTCGGGAGTCAGCTCCCTGCGACCGACTTGAGTTCCGCCAGCGACTCCTGGATGTGTACCGCGATGCTGCGCTCGGCGGGATCATCGAGCCAGCGGGCGAAGGCGACTTTGAACACGGAGGTTCCCGCCTCTGCCGCCAGGCCGGCCGCCGGTTCTGGGACTCCTCGATCGCGGAGCGCCTGCCCGATCAACTCGACCATCGTCGCGAGCTTGATGAGTTCGCGTTCCCGCAGCGCCGGGTGGGCATCGATGACGTCCTGACGCTTTCTCGACTGCGATCGCCGACCGTCGAAGAAATCGGCAGTCGACTCGAACGCCACGGCGACCGCGTCGAGAGGGGACAGGTCACGGGGCCCAGCCCGCAGCGCGTCGGCGACGTTTCGGGCCAATTCATCACCGCGGAAGAGCACTTCACGCTTGTCGGCGAAGTGTCGGAAAAAGGTGCGCTCGGTGACGCCTGCCTGTTCGGCGATCTCCGCAACGGTGGTGTCGTCGAAGCCGCGTTCGGCATAGAGCTCGAGCGCTGCGCGCTGAAGGCGGCCCTTCGCGTCCGGCTCCCATCGACCCATAGGGGAATAGTACGGGGATGACAGGCGCTGACATCGGTTGTCACTTCTAATGTCAGTCACTGTCATCTCGGCGGAAGGAAATGCAGATGCGTGTATTCGTCACCGGTGCGTCAGGCCACATCGGTTCATTGGTGGTGCGCGAGCTCCTCGACCACGGTCATCAGGTTTCGGGTTTGGCCCGTTCAGATGCGGGGGCAGAGGCAGTGGAGCGGGCCGGCGCCCAGGTCATTCGCGGCACACTCGACGATCTCGACGTGCTGGCGAAGGCGGCGGGGGAGTCCGACGGGGTCATCCACCTGGCGTTCAAGCATGATTTCAACGACTACGGCGGGGCCGTCGAGGCCGATGTTCGGGCGGTGAGGGCAATCGGCACAGCGCTGGCCGGCTCAGGTAAGCCGTTCGTCAACACCTCCGGCACGGCGGTGCTCGCCACCGGTTCGTCGAGCACGTTGGCGACCGAGCAGATCGTGCCGCCCTCGGAGGCGCCCCGCGTACCGTCGGAGAACGCCACGCTTGCCCTGGCAGACCAGGGCGTGCGCGCCTCGTTCATTCGGCTGGCGCCGACGGTCCACGGGCCAACCGACCGTCACGGGTTCATTCCGACCCTGATCGAGAATGCCCGAAAGACGGGGCAGGCCATCTACATCGGCGATGGAACCAACCGCTGGCCCGCGGTCCACAACGTCGACGCCGCACGGTTGTACCGACTGGCCGTTGAGTCCGCTCCGGCCGGATCCCGTATGCACGGGGCGGCCGAGGAAGGGATTCCGTTCCGGGACATCGCCGAAGCCATCGGCAAGCAGCTGGACGTGCCGGCCGTCAGTGTCACTGTGGAGGAAGCGTCGGAACAGCTCGCCTTCATCGGATGGATTGCCTCGCTGGACAATCCGACGTCGAGCGCGATCACCCGACAATTGCTCGGGTGGACACCCGAACAACCGACCCTGCTCGAAGACCTGAGTGCGGGACACTACTTCGACTGACGGACGAGCGTGTCAGTTCAGGATCGTCCGCGCCGCGCGCTCGGCGATGAGCATGACCGGCGCGTTGGTGTTGCCGGACGTGATGGTGGGCATCGCCGACGCGTCGACCACACGAAGGCCCGCGACACGGAATGCGCGGAAGTCGGTGTCGAGCACCGTGTTTGCCGACCGGGGCATGCCGTGTGAGTCGAAAGCCCCCATCGAGCAGGTGCCCACCGGGTGGAATATCGTCGTGCCCAGTTCACTGGCCGCCTTCAGCAGGTCTTCGTCGCTCACGAGTTGCGGGCCGGGGAGCATCTCTTCCGGGCGATATCGCGCGAGGGCCGGCGCCGCCATGATCTGGCGGGTCATCCGCAGACCTCGCACCGCGATCTCACGGTCGGCGTCAGTGGACAGGTAGTTACACGAGATCTTCGGCTTCGACAGCGGATCCGGATCGGCCATCCGCACATGGCCACGCGAGCTGGGGCGCAGATTGCAAACCGAGGGAGTGATGGCAGCGAACGGGTGCAGAGGGTCGCCGAACTTCGGCAGGGACAGAGGCTGCACATGCCACTCCAGATCGGGGCTGGCCAGCGCGGGGTCGCTTCTCGCGAAGGCCCCCAGTGTGGACGGTGGCATGGTCAAGGGCCCCGATCTCAACAGCAGATACTGAATTCCCATGCCCGCGCGGGTGATCCAGTTCCGATAAAGCGTGTTGACGGTCCGTGCACCGCGGATGCGGTAGACCATTCGCAGCTGTAGATGGTCCTGGAGATTTTCACCGACTCCGGGCAGGTCGACGGCCACGGGCACTTGATGCTTAGTGAGCAGCTCGGCAGGGCCCAGACCCGAGACCTGCATCAGATGAGGGGAGCCGATAGCACCGGCGCTCAGGATCACCTCGCGGCGGGCGTGAACGTCGATGAGTTGGCCGTCCTTGAGCAGATGCACGCCAGTGACGCGGTGCCGGGCCGTGGTCCAGGCACCGCGACGCTGATCCTCGTGGACCTGTTCGTCCATCAGCAGCCGTAGAGCCTGGGCGTTTGTGTAGACGGTGAGATTGGGTCGGTGGGCGACAGGGTGGAGGAAGGCATCGGCCATCGACCAGCGCCTGCCACGCCGCTGATTGACGTGAAAGTACGCACTACCGGAGTTGTCTCCGCGGTTGAACTCGTCGATCGGCTCGATGCCCATCTCGGCGGCCGCGGCCTGCCAGGCGTCCAGGATCTTCCAGCGCACGCGCGGCCGCTCGACCCGGATTTCACCTGCAGCGCCGTGCCAGTCGTCGGCTCCGCCGAAGTAGTTTTCCAACTCTTTGTAGATCGCCAGCGTTTCGCCGGGACGGTCTGTGCCACCCCAGAGCCATCGTTCGTCGCCGGTGGCTTGCGCCCACAGTTCGTAATCGCTTGCCTGCCCGCGCATGTGGATCATGGCGTTGATCGACGAGCAGCCACCGATCACGCGGCCGCGTGCGTAGATGATGCTGCGGTCGGCCAAGCCTGGATCGGGTTCGGTCGTGAAGCACCAGTCGGTGCGGGGGTTGGCGATTGTGTACAGATAGCCGACCGGCACCTTGATCCAGAACCAGTCGTCCTTGCCGCCGGCCTCGATCAACAGCACCCGGTGTTCAGGGTTGGCGCTGAGCCGGTTGGCGAGCAGACAGCCCGCGCTGCCTGCGCCCACGATGATGTAGTCGTACTCGGCCACGGGGTTCGAGTCTGGCACGTGTCCTAGTGTGCGTGATGACTGACGGCGTCCGAGGGGGATCCCACGGCTCGATCCAACTTGACATAATGTGGCTTATCGGCATTTCTGGGACCTGGGTGGATCAGCCCGGAAGGGCCCGCGTGTGCGAGAACCCCTGGCGGAACTGCCCCTTAACGGGTGGTGCGAGAGATCCACCCCGTAAGGCGTCGGCGCGACCCGCCTCCACGGTTGGCCACCAACTCCGGCCGCCGGTGTACCCAGCCGAGAGCCTACGTTGTGATGCGACCGACCGGCCGAGGCTCGGCGCGGATTGCTGCTCTCCGGTTCCCCTGTCACTCAGGGCAATTCGTCACCGTGACGAAACGTGCCCTCTCGGCAGGATGGCCGTCGTTCACCGTTGACAATGGAAACCGGGTGCTGGGCAGGCGAATTGAGGAACCGGCTGCGTCGCCAGACGGATGTTCGGGACCGGCGGCTCCTGCGCGCGGTCGGTGCGGCGACCGCCGCGGCCGGGGGCAAAGCCGTATGACCTCCGAGGCGGCCCGAACTCCCCCGCCGGCTGCTGACAGGTTGATTACTTGCACCAGGTGCGTGCAAGCAACCGTCAAGGACGTCGACCGGGATGACCGGCTAGCCACCCTTAAAACGTCACTGTGACGAATTACCATGTGCCGCAGCGCTATTCGATACGCTATCCATTGAGGTGTTCGCGCGCCGCGGCGACGAACTCGGCAACCAGTGGGTTCGCCTCGCCGATGCGGGTCGCGACGACGACGGTGCTGGCGGGAAACCCGCTCAACGGCACGGTGGTCAGGTCGGGGCGCACCGAGCTGCGCCGGTCGCCGACCGGGAGGACCGCGACCGCCTGTCCGGCCGCGACAAGCTCCAGCCTGTCCTCGAAACTCTCGATGAGCGGTCCGGCCGACAGCGGGCCGGGTTCGTTAGGCCGATAGGAGCCTGCCGGGAAGATCGCCCGGGTACCGCCGTGTGAACAGATGACCGATTCGCCGGGTGCGAAGTCGTCCAACCACACCGACTCCCGGCCGGCCAGTGGGTGATCCGCCTGCAGCACCAACATCCGCGGCTCTTCATAGAGCACCGTGGTCCGCACCCCGTCGGTCGGGATGAACAGCGGCGTCCTGGCCACCAGCACGTCGACCTGCCCATCGGTGAACGCACCCTCCTCATGACAGCCGAGATGGCGGGTGCCGATGTCGGCCTCGGGGTGGCGGCTGCGCAGTTCGCGAACAGCGGGTGTGATGACGAGGTCCTCGACGTATCCGATGACGATCCGGCCGGTGGGCGTGTACGCGCGGGCGGTGAGCGTCGCCTGGCGCGCGGCCCGCAGCAGCGCATGCGCCTCGGGGAGAAACGCCTTACCGGCCTCGGTGAGCAGCGCCCCCTGCGGGGTGCGGTCCAGTAGGGAGACGCCCAGACTGTGCTCCAGGCGCCGGATCTGCCGGCTCAGCGCGGGCTGGGCCAGATGCAACTCCGCGGCCGCCCGGCTGAAGTTCAGATGCTCGGCGAGCACCGTGAAATACCGGACCAGGCGCAACTCCAGGTCGGCCCCGGAATCATTCACCGGTCATCTCCATACGCCGTCCAACCTGCCGTGATCCGGCCATATTCCGCGCTATGCGATTTCGGCATACCGCGGTGCCGAGCAGGTCTTGGACAGCGGCACGCAACGGCCGAACACTCGGGTGCATGAGTAGATACGAGGGCAAGAGCGTGGTCATCACCGGCGGGAGCAGCGGGCTGGGGTTGGCGGCCGCGCAGTATCTGGTGGACAACGGTGCCCGGGTTCTGGTCACCGGGCGCAACCAGGACACTCTCGACGACGCCGCCCGTCGCCTCGGCGACAACGGCATCGCCGTGCGCAGCGACACCAGTTCGCTCCCGGATATCGAGGCGCTGGCCGACCGGGTGCAGGACGAGTTCGGGACCGCGGACGCGCTGGTGGCCAATGCGGGCATCGGTAGCTTCGACCCGTTCTTCGACGTCACCGAGCAGACGTTCGACGAGGTGTTCGCGATCAACACCAAAGGGCCGTTCTTCACGGTGCAGAAATTGGCGCCGCTGCTGTCCGACGGGGCCGGCGTGGTGCTGACGACCTCGATCGCCAACCAGACCGGCTGGGACGCGCTCAGCGTGTATTCGGCCAGCAAGGCCGCGCTGCGCTCGATGGCCCGGACGTTGAGCCGGGAGCTGTTGCCCCGGGGCATCCGGGTCAACGCCCTGAGCCCAGGATCGATCGACACGGGGAAGTTGGAGAAGGAGGTTCCGGACAAGGCCGCTGCGCTCAAGGCGGAATTCGAGCAGAGCAGCCCGATGAACCGGTGGGGCCATCCAGGTGAATTCGCTCCGGCGGTGGCCTTTTTGGCGTTTGACGCGACGTACGTCGCGGGCATCGAACTCGTCGTCGACGGTGGGGAGTCCCAGCTGTGAGCGACTATGCGGGCAAGCGGGTCGTCATCACCGGCGGGACCAGCGGCATCGGTCTGGCCACCGCCAGAATGCTGATCGCCGATCGGGCACGCGTCCTGGTCACCGGACGGACACCGTCATCACTCGAAACTGCAAGCGCCGCACTGGGTCCGGACGCGGTTGTGCTGGCGTCCGACGTCGTCACCGGCATCGACGCCCTGGCCGAACGTGCCGCCGCCGAATTCGGCGCCGTCGACCTGTTGGTGCTCAACGCCGGCATCACCGCCACCGCGACCATCGAGGACACCGGTGCGGAAACCTACGACGAGCTGTTCGCGGTCAACACCAGGGCTCCGTTCTTCACCTTGCAGAAGTTCCTGCCGCTCATGCCATCCGGCAGCGCCGCGGTGCTCACGACATCGGTGAGTAACTCCCAGGGCATCGCGACCACGAGCGTGTACTCCGCGACGAAGGCGGCCCTGCGGTCGTTGACGCGGACGTTCGCCCGGGAACTGATCGACCGGGGTATCCGGGTCAACGCCGTCTCCCCCGGCCCGATCGACACCGGCATCCTGGAACGGACCATGCCCGCGGCGGCGGCGCGGGAATTCCTGGAGCAGGTCAAGGCCACCAATCCGATGGGGCGGTTCGGTGAACCCGAGGAGGTCGCCAGGGCGATCCTCTACCTGGGGTTCGACGCCACCTATACGACCGGCACCGAACTGGTGGTCGACGGCGGGGCTTCCGACCTCTGACCGGTGCACTTGAGAGTGCCCAAGTACGCGCACTCCCCTGTCTCAATTGACGCTTAACGGGTTGATTGCCCTCACGTGGTGCGTGCGATCAACCCCACAATGACAGGACCGACACATCCGTTCGATGTCTGTCCGCCACGCGAATGGTTCGCGGTATATACCGGACAACGCGGTCGCCGTGCGGGATCGTTGTCACATGAGCCCCAAGGTTCCCTCTCCGAAAGAGATCAGAGAAGCCGCGCAGGCCGCTGCCGAGACCGCCCAGGCGGCCGCCACCGAAGCCATGCGCATCCCGCCGGCATCCGTGAAGATGATGGCCCAAGTGCCAGACCTGATCGAGAACTTGGCCGCCGCGACCGAGCGCCTCAACGCGGCCATCGACCGCGCCGAACGCTATCTTGCACTGGCCGATCCCATGATCCGGACTATGGATGCCATCCTGCCGCAACTCGAGGCGCTGATTGCCACCGGCAACGACGTCTACAACGCGGTAGGACGAATCCCGGGTGTCGCGACCGTCGGCCGCTTCGCGTCGCGAACCTCCAGTCAGCAGTCGGACAAGAAGCCCCCCGGCGGACGGACCCGCCGGAAGCCGTGACCACAATTCGTCACGTGATCATTCGTAGTTGACCTCACCGCGCGGGAACGGTCGACCCCGAAAGTCGATTTGCGCCGCCGGGTTCGCCACCGCGGTCACCATCCCGGACCCGAACGCACCCTGCCTATCGAACAGCGTCGCGGTACCGACGGAGATCCCGTCGGCGACCCAATGCGAGTCACCCTGGACAAGAATCCAATCGTCGAGCGGCAAGCGCGACAACGCCACTGTCAGGTCACCGTTGATGTATCCGATACCCTCGGTGCCCAGATTGGTCACCAGGCTGGTTGACTCGGCGATCGTCACCGCCCTGACGAACGGCGAGACCGGTTCACCGGGAACGATGTTCGCGCACGCGTGGAAGAACCGTTTGCGAGACGTGTTCTGATGAGCCTCAGGCGAGCGCGTCCATCCACCGTCGTCGCTGCCGATGAATGGCACCAAATCCTCGTCCGGAGTGGGAAACTCCGGCAGGTCCACCGGCGCGATCCACTCCTCGCCGGGAGGCGGGGACGATCGCCGATATTGCACCAGCGTGGCACGGGCGACCGCCCGACCGTCTTGCAGCACTTCGCATTCCGCATTACGCACCCGGCGGCCGTCCCGAATCACCCGCACCTCGACGGTGGTCGGCAGGTTACGCGCCGCCCGGAACAGGTCCACCGTGATCCGCGTCGGCATGAACTCGGGCGAACCGCAGTCCTTCTCGAGCGCCTGCGCCGCCAGCCCGACGATGGCCGGCCCGTTGAGGTGATCATCACCCCAGTGGCTCTGGGCGAATCGTGACGGCATGTACGCGCCGTCAGCCGTCGGCGTGAAATACGCGGCATCAGTGCTCATCTGCGGATCCTCGCACAAGGGTTCCAGCTCGCCTCAGCTAGGTGTTGCGACCGCCGTTGACACCGATGAGTTGGCCCGTGATGTAGCCGGCCTCTTCCGAAATGAGGAACGCGCATGTCGCCGCGATGTCCTCGGGCTTACCCATGCGGCGCACGGGGGTCGCCTCGATCGTCGCCTGGATGTCGCCGAGGTACCCTCGCTTCTCGGCCGCACGCAACATCGGCGTGTCGATGAAACCCGGAGGCACGGCGTTCACCGTGATGCCGGCCGGCCCGTACTCGAGCGCCAACGTCTTCGTCAGCCCGTTCACCGCCGATTTCGCCGCCACATAGTGCGCCATGTAGGGCGCCCCGGAGTGTGTACTCGACGACGAGATGTTCACGATCCGGCCCCAGCCGGCCTCCACCATGTCGGGCAGTACCGCCTGGACGCAGTGGAACACGCCGTTGAGGTTGACGTCGATGACGCGTTGCCACTTCTCGAACGTGATGTCACTGAACCGCGAGAAGCCGTCCAGCCCTGCCGCATTGATCAGGATCGACACCGGGCCCAACTGACCGCGGACCCCCGAGAACGCGGCATCGACCTGCTCGCAATCGGTGACGTCGGCGGTGAAGGCGAACTCGTCGTCGTTGGGTGCCAGGTCGATGATGGCGACGTGGTAACCGTCGGCGCGCAAACGGTCCGCGATCGCGCGTCCGATCCCCGAGCCGCCACCGGTGACGACCGCTGTCTTCATTCGCTTGTCCTTTCGTAAATGCCTGTCACAGAGGTTGATTAGGTCGGTCGACGCGGCGCACGCAGCCCCAAGGTCCGCCTGCCCGCATCTTTGAGATTTTCCGCCAGCGCGCGATCGTCGAATTTCACCCACGCCGGTCCCACCGCACCGGCCATGCCCGCGAAGACCATGGCCGCGCGGATCTCGCCCGCGGGTCCCGCTTCGACGTCGGCGAGCAACCGCAGTTGCCGCGCGATCAAGTCGCGCCAGTCGCGGTCCTGCTGAAGCGCTGTGGCGACGCTGGGGTCCACTGCCAGCACGGCGACCAGCCCGCGGTTGCGCACCGCGAGGTCGGCGTAGCCGCTCAGCATGCGCTCGGCCCTGGCGCGCGGTGTGCGCTGCGCCTCGGCGGCGTCGACGATCGCGCGCAACTGTGCGAACATCGGCTCCAGCACGGCGGCGAGCAACTGCTCACGTGTTCGGAAGTGGTGATAGATCGCGGCTTTCGTGAAGCCGAGCTCGTCGGCGATCATCTGCAGCGACGTACCCGCATAGCTATGCCGGGTGAACAGGTCGACCGCGACGTCGATGAGACGCTGCCGAGTGCCGCTCGGCTCGACGTCAACCACCGCCATCCTCGCTCCTTTACGATCGACAAGGAGCCTACTAGCCGATCGTAAAGGCTCGTCACGCGGCCTCAGGCGGCCGCTCCGCGGCGGACGCCCTGCGGCGCACCGAACGTGAGCTTGTGTGCGCACTTTCGCTGTTTTCTCGCACACAAGCTCACGTTCGGCGCCACGAACCTACGGGCGCACCGCCTGCACCGCCCACACCTCGCGTCGGCCCGCCTTGTGTCCGCCGACCGTCACGTCCGTGAACCCCGCTGAGCGACACAGCTCGGCGAACGACTCGGCCTGCCGGCGCGTCCAGCCGTGACTGGCCAGCCCCGTCGCGTCGGGTGCCGTCTGACGTTCCATGGCGAGCAACCGCCCGCCCGGGGCGAGCAATCGGCGCGCTTCGGCGATGCCCTTGTCGACGTCCTGCCAGTGATGCACGGTCGCCAGCGACCACCACACCGTCGCCGATCCGTCCGGCAGCGGCACCTGCTCGGCCGTCCCGGTCGTCCACGTGATGTCACCGCGGCGGGTGAACGCGCGGGCGAGCCGCAGCATCACCGGCGCGGGGTCCACGCCCGTCACCGACGCACCGCGGCGGGCGGCCTCTCGGACCGCCCCACCCGGCCCGCACCCGATGTCGACAACCCTGTCCGCGCCCGTCACCGCCACTAGATCCGCCGCCAGGCGTGCGCTCGCGCGGCCCATCAACAGCAGGATCAGCCCGACGGACACGCCCATCACACCGGAGAAGCCGGGATGGTCCGCGTGGTGGTTGACCGGTAACTCGTTCGGTGATCCCATGCACACGAGCTTGCCGCGCCGCACCGGCTCACAGTCAAGTGGCAGATAGCGGCCGACGTTTGTGGGTAGTCCGGGAGGACCATCCGGGAGGGACCCACTCATGACCGAGTTGAAGTACCTGGAACTGCACGGCGACCGCATCGCCTACCGAGACGTCGGCGGTGGTCAGGAAGTGCTCCTGCTGATCCACGGAATGGCGGGCAGCTCCGAGACCTGGCGGGCCGTCATCCCGCAACTCTCGCGGCGGTACCGGGTGATCGCTCCCGACCTGTTGGGTCACGGCCACTCCGACAAGCCCCGCGGCGACTACTCACTGGGCGCTTTCGCGGTATGGCTGCGCGATCTGCTCGACGAGTTGGGAGTGTCTCGCGCCACGATCGTCGGCCAGTCGCTCGGCGGCGGCGTGGCCATGCAGTTTGTATATCAACATCCGGACTACTGCCAGCGCCTCGTTCTGATCAGCAGCGGCGGCCTCGGCCCCGACGTCGGGCTGACACTTCGCCTCCTGTCGGCACCCGGAGCCGAGTTCATCCTGCCCGCCATTGCCCCGCCACCCGTTCTCCAGGTCGGCAACAAATTGCGCGGTTGGTTCCGGTCGGTGGGCATCCAGTCGCCTCGCGGAGCCGAGATGTGGAGTGCCTATTCGTCATTGGCGGACCGGCAGACCCGCCAGGCGTTCCTGCGCACGCTGCGGTCGGTCGTCGACTACCGCGGCCAGGCGGTCAGCGCGCTGAATCGCCTACACGTGACCACCGAGCTGCCGGTCATGGCGATCTGGGGCGACGAGGACCGCATCATCCCAGTCGCCCACGCGTACGCGGCGCTCGAGGCGCGCCCGGAGTGCCGGCTGGAAGTGCTCGAGGGCGTCGGGCACTTCGCCCATGTCGAGCGACCATCCGACGTCGTGGATCTGCTCGACGACTTCATCAGCACCACCGGTCGACCCGCCGAACAACCGGTCACCCATCCCGATCCGTAGCGGCCGGACGGTTCGCACCACCTGATGCGGTCGGCTCCAGGCGGACGGACATAATCGACGAAACGGAGGTTGTCTAAGGATCGGAGTGGCTGTGGTCGAGACCAGCGCGTCGCAGTCACCAGTGATCGGTCGCGAGCGCTCCCCCGGCCTGCTCATCGCCGGGTTGTCCGTCGTCGTCCTCACCGTCGCCGTCCTGCAGACCGCCGTCGTTCCGGTACTCGGCATCATCGCCGATCAGCTGCACGCATCGATCGTCGGAGTGAGCTGGGCGGTCACCGCCAACCTGCTCGCCGCGGTGGCGGCCACGCCCCTGCTCGGCCGCCTGGCCGACCTCCACAGCAAGCACCGGGTGCTGCTCGGCGTGCTCGTCGTCGTGCTGGCCGGATCGCTGATGGCGGCACTCACGTCGTCGCTGCAACTGCTGATCATCGCCCGCGTGCTCCAGGCGGCCTCCTACGCGCTCTACCCGATCAGCATCGCGATCCTGCGCGAGGAACTGTCGCAGGAGCGGCTGATGTCGGCGATGGCCGTGCTGTCCGGGACGCTGGGTTTCGGCGGTGGCACCGGGCTTGTCGTGGTGGGGCTGTTGATGAACGGGGACGCCGGCTATCACCGCGTCTTCTGGCTGACGACCGCGTTCACCGTCGGTGTGATCGCCATCGTGCTGTTTGTCGTGCCTCGACGACCGCACGACGTCGCCGGATCGATCGACTGGCTGGGCGCCACCGGGTTGGCGGTGGGACTGTCGGCCCTGCTGCTCGCGATCACGCAAGGTCAGGCGTGGGGGTGGGTGTCGCCCGCGACCCTCGGCTGCGTCCTCGGCGGTGTGGCGGTGCTGGCCGGTTGGTGGTGGTGGGAGCGCCACACCCGTCGACCGCTGGTCTCGACGGTGATGCTCACCCGCCGCCCGATCCTGCTCACCAACATCGCGACCATCTTCGTCGGCATGGGCCTGTACTTCGCGTTCCTCGGGTTGACGCTCTTCGTCCAAATCCCGCGTGAGGCAGCCGGTTACGGCTTCGGTGCGACGGTGCTGGAAGCGAGCGTGGTGTATCTGCTGCCGGGCGCGTTCACCGGCTTCGTCGTCGCGATGATCAGCGGACGGTTCATCGACCGGTTCGGCGCCCGGCCGGTGCTCGTGGTCGCGGCGCTCGCCGGTATCGCCGGATTCCTGTTCATCGCTTTGGTGCACTCGTACACCTGGCAGATCATCGTCGCGAGCATCCTCGCCAACGCCTACATCAGCCTCGGGTACGGCGCGCTGCCCGCGCTCGTCGTCAGCGAGGTGGACGCCGGTGAAACGGGGGTGGCCACGAGCATGAACGCGATCGCCCGCACGATCGGGAGTTCGATCGCGGCAGCCGTGGTCGCCATGCTGCTCAGCCGGTCCGTGCCGGGGGCAGGGGTGCCGATGGAAAGCAGCTTCCTGGCGATCTTCCTCGGCGGCGCGATCACGTCGACGCTCGCGCTGGTGTTGATCGCGGTGTCGCGCCCGTCGCCGCGGTCAGCGGATTCCGTCGAGGCGCGCTACGAAACGCGTGCGATGAACCACGAGTGGGGCTGACGCCCGGCGTCAGTGCAGGGCCGCGAGATTGGCGACCGACTTCCGGACGTCGGACTCGATCACCTTGGCGACCAGGTTGCCGATGCGCGTGTTCAGCAGCCCGCCGGACAGATCGGCGACCACCTGAAACGTCGACCCCGGTTGGTCATCGCGGACGCACAACGACAAGCCGATGCGGATACCCGGCCGGCCCCTGCCGACCATCTCCACGACCTTCGGCTCGTCATAGCGCTTGACCTGCCAGTGGATGGTGTTGCGGAATCCCTTGACCTTGATCAGCGACGACACACAGGTGCCGACCTCGATGTTGTCGGGCACCTCGCTGCGCCATCCGCCGAAGATCGTCAGCCACTCGTCGAACCGGCTCAGGTCGGAGGCCAGCTCCCACGCCTTGAGCGGGCTCAGATCCGACGACACCGATACGTCCACTGCTGCCATGCCTAGATCCTTACCCGGCGAAGGCGGGCAGGTAAACGGCGTTTCGCCCGATCGGGCCTGCTCGGGCTGCGAAACTGACCGCAGAAACCGGTTCAGCGTCGGCGCCGGCTGCGGTGGCCGACCGGATAACCGACTGTTCGGACACAGCGAATTTGGTGCCCGGGATCACATCAGACAAAGGATTCCATTGTGGATATGTAAATTCCGTGCGGAATCGCTTGCGAAGGACCGCTTGATCCGCGATTGTTTACCCACAGCTTGGGGGGCTGCCTGTAGGAGGATCCGCACTGACCGGCTCACACACCACCGCCGTCGACCAATCTTCGGGACACAACGAGGCGACGCGCCCGAGCGGCGCCCCGGTCATCGAGATCGACCACGTCACGAAACGCTTCGGTGACTACGTCGCCGTTGCCGAGGCCGACTTCTCGATCGCCTCGGGTGAATTCTTCTCGATGCTGGGTCCGTCCGGCTGCGGTAAGACCACGACCCTGCGCATGATCGCCGGCTTCGAAACCCCGACCGACGGCGCCATCCGCCTCGAGGGCGTCGACGTATCGAAGGTCCCGCCGCACAAGCGCAACGTGAACACGGTCTTTCAGCACTACGCCCTGTTTCCGCACATGTCGGTATGGGACAACGTGGCGTACGGTCCCCGGAGCAAGAAGCTGGCCAAGGGTGAGACCCGCAAGCGGGTCGACGAACTCCTCGAGATCGTCCGGTTGACCGACTTCGCCGATCGACGGCCGGGCCAGCTGTCCGGAGGACAGCAACAACGCGTCGCGCTGGCCCGCGCACTGGTGAACTACCCCAGCGCGCTGCTGCTCGACGAACCGCTCGGCGCCCTGGACCTCAAGCTGCGCCAGGTGATGCAGTTCGAGCTCAAGCGCATCCAGCGCGAGGTGGGGATCACGTTCATCTACGTGACCCACGACCAGGAGGAAGCGCTGACGATGAGTGACCGCATCGCGGTCATGAACGCCGGCAACGTCGACCAGATCGGTACGCCCACCGAGATTTACGACCGGCCCGCCACCGTGTTCGTCGCGAGCTTCATCGGGCAGGCCAACCTGTGGGCGGGTCGCCAGACCGGCCGGGCCAACCGCGACTACGTGGAGATCGAGGTGCTGGGCTCGACGCTCAAGGCGCGTCCGGGCGAGACCACGATCGAACCCGGCGGGCACGCGACGCTGATGGTGCGCCCGGAGCGGATCCGGGTGTGCATGGACGCCCCCACCGGTGACGTCGTCGGCGTACGTGCGACGGTCACCGACCTGACTTTCCAGGGTCCGGTGGTGCGGTTGTCGCTGGCCGCGCCGGACGACTCGATGATCGTCGCCCACATCGGTCCCGAAGAGGATCTGCCGATGCTGCGCCCCGGCGACGAGGTACATGTCTGCTGGACGCCGGACGCCTCGCTCGTGCTGCCGGCCGCCGACATCCCGACCGCCGAGGATCTCGAGGAGATGCTCGACGACTCCTGATCGTCACGTGGCGCACCGACACCGCCCCGAGCGGCGCCTCCGAAAGTTGTCGGCCCCTCCCCTCCCTCCGACGAAAGGCACAGTCGCCATGCCCTACGAGATGGACCCCCGCCTCGCCCGCTTCGCCACCAACCGCACGTCGCGCCGCCGCTTCATCGGCGGAGGCGCCGCCGCGGCCGCTGCCATGGTTCTCGGCCCGTCGTTCCTCGCGGCCTGCAGCTCCGACAGCGGCACGTCCGGCACCACCACGGCCGAAGGTGGGCCCGCGAGCGGGACCTTGCGGATCTCGAACTGGCCGCTGTACATGGCCGACGGGTTCATCGCCGCGTTCCAGCAGGCGTCCGGTATCACGGTCGACTACAAAGAAGACTTCAACGACAACGAGGAATGGTTCGCCAAGGTCAAGGAACCGTTGTCGCGCAAGCAGGACATCGGCACCGACCTCGTGGTGCCCACCGCGTTCATGGCGTCCCAGATCCGATCGCTCAACTGGGTCAACGACTTCAGCGATGACGGCATCCCGAACAAGAAAAACCTGCGCCCCGATCTGCTCGACGCGCAGATGGACCCGGGCCGTAAGTGGAGCGCCCCGTACATGACCGGCATGGTCGGCCTCGCGTTCAACCGCGCCGCCACCGGTCGCGACATCACCAAGATCGACGACCTGTGGGATCCGGCGTTCAAGGGTCGCGTCAGCCTGCTCTCCGACTTCCAGGACGGCCTGGGCATGATCATGCAGTCGCAGGGCGGCGACCCGACGTCACCCAACACCGAAACGGTTCGCAAGGCGGTCGATCTGGTGCGCGAGCAGAACGACAAGGGACAGATCCGCCGGTTCACCGGAAACGACTACGCCGACGACCTGGCGGCGGGCAATGTCGTGGTCGCGCAGGCCTATTCGGGCGATGTCGTGCAGCTGCAGGCCGACAATCCGGATCTGCAGTTCGTCGTCCCGGAGTCCGGTGGCACCGACTTCCTCGACACCATGGTGATCCCGTACACGACGCAGAACCAGAAGGCCGCCGAGGCATGGATCGACTATGTCTACGACCGGGCCAACTACGCCAAGCTCATCGCCTTCACGCAATTCGTGCCGGTGCTCTCGGACATGACCGCCGAGCTCGACCAGATCGACCCGAACCTGGCCAAGAACGAGCTGATCAATCCTCCGCAGTCCACCCTGGACCGGGTGAAGGCGTGGGCCCCGCTCAAGGACGAGCAGAAGCAGGAGTACGCCTCGATGTACGCCGAAGTCACCGGCGGTTGATGAATGGCAGGCGTCGCCAGTAGCGGCCGGCAACGCAGCAGGATCGCCCCGTATCTGATGATCCTGCCCGCGATGGTGTACCTCGCGGTGTTCTTCGTCGTCCCGTTCGTCTCCCTGGCGCGCATGTCGCTGTCGACGACCAGCGGATCGATTTTCCTTCCCACACTGACGTTTTCGTGGGACTTCGCGAACTACGGCGAAGCGTTCAGCAAGTATCAGGAACAGATACTGCGGTCGTTCGGCTACGCCACCACGGCGACGGTGCTGTGCATTCTGTTGTCGTTCCCGCTGGCGTACGTGATCGCGTTCAAGGCCGGCCGGTTCAAGAACCTGATCCTGGGCCTGGTGATCCTGCCGTTCTTCGTGACGTTCCTGATCCGCACCATCGCGTGGAAAACCATTCTCGCCGACAACGGTTGGGTGGTTGACGCGCTGGACGCCATCGGGCTGCTGCCCGCCGACGGGCGGTTGTTGTCGACCAGCTGGGCCGTCATCGGCGGGCTCACCTACAACTGGATCATCTTCATGATCCTGCCGCTGTACGTCAGCCTGGAGAAGATCGACCCGCGGTTGATCGAGGCCAGCAAGGACCTCTACTCGTCGAACACCCGCAGCTTCACCAAAGTCATTTTGCCGCTGTCACTTCCGGGCCTGCTGGCCGGCAGCCTGCTGGTCTTCATCCCGGCCGCGGGCGACTTCATCAACGCCGAGTATCTGGGCAGCACGCAGACCACGATGATCGGCAACGTGATCCAGCAGCAGTTCCTGGTCGTCAAGGATTATCCCGCCGCCGCGGCGCTGAGCATGGTGCTGATGGGCATCATCTTGGTCGGCGTCCTGCTCTACACGCGGGCATTGGGCACGGAGGAACTCGTATGACCGTGCAGGCGATGGAAGCGGCGACGAACCCGGCCCCGGCGAGTCGGGTGAAGGGCTCACCGAAGTGGGGCGATTGGCTGCTGCGGATCGTCGCGGGTCTGGTGTTGTTGTATCTGTTCCTGCCCATCTTCGTGATCGTGCTGTTCTCGTTCAACGATCCGAAGGGCAAGTTCAACTACAGCTGGCAGGGCTTCACCCTGGAAAACTGGGCCGATCCGTTCAAGTACCCGGCGCTGACCGAGGCTCTCAAGCTGAGCATCAACGTCGCGGCGGTCTCCACCGCCATCGCGTTGGTTCTCGGCACACTGGTGGCCATAGCCCTTGTGCGCCAACGGTGGCGGGGACAGCGCGCGGTCGACACGTTCCTCGTTCTGCCGCTGACGGCGCCCGAGGTGGTCATGGGCGCCGCACTGCTGGTGCTGTTCCTCGACCTCGGGTGGGCCACCGGTTATACGACGATCGTGTTGGCGCACATCGCCTTTGAGGTCAGCTTCATCGCGATGACCGTGCGCGCGCGGGTACGCGGGTTCGACTGGACGCTCGAGGATGCGTCGATGGATCTGGGCGCCAGCCCCACACGCACGTTCTTCCGGGTGACGCTTCCGTTGATCGTTCCTGGCATCGTCGCGGCGGGCATGCTGTCGTTCGCGTTGTCGCTCGACGACTTCATCATCACCTACTTCGTCAGCGGTTCGACGGTGACGTATCCGCTGTATGTCAACGCCGCGGTCAAGGCCGCGGTGCCGCCGCAGATCAACGTTCTCGCCACGGCGATCCTGGTGATCAGCCTCATCCTGCTGGCCCTCGGAACGCTCTACCGGCGCAAGCGGATCGACGTCTAGCTACACGCCGACCTCGGCGGGCACCGCGGGCTGGCGCGCGCCGCTGCGGGCGGCACCCATCCCGGCGGCCACGACGAAGCACATGCCGAGCACGCCGAGCGCCCCGGGCACCTGACGCAGGATGACGAGGCCGACGATCATCGCGAAGCCCGGCTCGAGCGCCATCAGCGTGCCGAACGCCGCGGTCGTGAGCCGTCGCAACGCCAGCAACTCCAATGCGAACGGCACGACGGGCAGCAGGATCGCCAGGCCGATCCCGATCAACAGGATGTCGACCGAGAGCCGCGGCAACACCAGGTGCCCTACGGCGAGTGTGGCCACGATGCCCGCGACCGGCATCGACACGGCGAGCCCGTTCATGCCCGACACCTCGTCCCCGACCCGCTGGGTCAGCAGGATGTAGCCGGCCCAGCAGACCGCGGAGGCCAGCGCGAACAACACGCCGACACCGTCGACGTGCCCCGCCCACGGCTGCGTGAGCAGGAGAACCCCAACGGCGGCGAAGCCCGGCCACAGCACGCGACCGCGCCCCGTACCGTGCACTACCGCCACACCCAACGGGCCGAGGAATTCGATCGCGCTGGCGGTGCCCAACGGGATGCGGGCCAGCGCGGCCATGAAGAGCAGGGTGATGCCCGCGGTCACCACTCCGAGCACCACACACATCCGAAAGCTCGCCCAGGTGAAGGCCTTCGGACGCGGCCGGACGATCAGGAGCATGAGCACACCCGCCCAGGCCAGGCGCAGCCACGCCGCTCCTTCGGCACCGATGCGGTCGATCAGCGTGACGGCGATCGCCGCGCCGGTCTGCACGCACAGCATCGACGCGACCGCCATCAACGCGCCGGTGCGTGCGTGGCCCACCATTACTGCATTGAACGGGATGCCGACCGGTCGCGTCCACGGGATTTCCGTGGCCGCAGGCTACAGACGGGCGAGGCTGAACGGGTAGGTGAAGGTCCCGCCCGGTGCACCGTCGCAGCCGGTCGCGAACGACGATTCGAGGGTGCCCGACCGCGTCGCCGCATCCCACGAATAGACGTCGCGGGTCGGGATCACCGGACCGTAGTAGACGTTGCCGCACCGCAGTCCGTCCGGGACGTCCACGGTCAAGGTGTATCGGCCATCGGCGAGGTGCGCGTCACCGCTGTAGGCGAACGCCTTCGCGATGGGCTGCGGGGTCGCTTGAACGTGCACGCAGTCGCCGGTGCAGCGCGAGATGGCCCACAGCCAGGTGTGGAAGTCGTAGCGCCCGTCGATCACCAGATTGAAGTTGCCGTAGACGGTCTCGGCGCGGGCGGGCCCCGGGGCGAACAACGCCGCGACGGCCAGCGTCACACCGACCACCGCGGAGGCCGCGGAACGCTGTCGGACAGGCACGGTGTCCTTGATACGTCATGGCGACGACGACCGACGGCGGTGGTGCCGCTCAGCGGGATCCCCTGTTCCACTGAGCGGACGCGGATCGTCCTCGGCGCCGGAACCGGCCTAGGTTGATCGTTCGTCACGATCGGTGAAGGAGACGGCGATGCGGATGACCGGTGTCGCGGTAGGTGTCGTCGCTGTCGTCGTGACGGGCGTCGGGTTGGCCGGCGGCGCCCAGGCCACCGACAACGAGTGGGGCCTCAACGGCCGCTACACCGCCACCTCGAACGGCGAATACGCCAAGACCAACGACAAGTTCCGCGACGAGGCCAGCCTGCGCAGCACCTGGACCATCACCACGACGTGCAGCTATCCGACCGAGTGCACGGGCACGGTCGTCAGCGACTTCGGCTGGACCGCGCCGATCTACAAGACCGGTGGCGTCTGGTACGTCAAGCACACGGTGGAGGACTGGATTCCGTGTCCCGACGGCACGGCGGCCCCCGGTCTCCAGGTGTTCCGGTTCGTCCCCGTGAACGAGGACGGCAGCCTGACCGACCCCGCATCGACGACGCTGGCGGGCGAAGACCAGACCACCGGCCCCAGCGGCGCGTGCGGCGTCAGCAAGGCGGTCTTCATCAACATGCCGTTCAAGCTCGTCAAGAACGACGGCTGACGTTTCACCCGTTCGGGACCAAGAGGTCCTGCCACTTCCGCGCACCGGCGGGCGCCACCAGATCGGCTTGCCGGAACACCTGTCCGTCCGGCGTCGCGTACTGACCCGTCTGCGGATCGTAGGGGGCGAAGGCGACGGATGGCCCGCCACCGGAGTGCGAGGAACTCGGGGCGGCGGCGGGGCCTGAACCGTCGGACGGTGGCGACGCAGCTTCGCCCGGTTGGGCGGGCGGCATCGGCGTGCCCTGCACCGGACCGTAGATCCGCTCGTCGAAGTCGACCCGGTCGTCGGGCGCGACACCCTGGGCGATCAGGCCCGGATCGATCGGGTACGGGCCCAGCGGGTGTTGACGCATTGCCAGCGGTTCGAACGGCTTGTCGCTCTGACACATTTCGACGGTCGGCGCGCGCTTGTCCGGCTGCGCCAGACACGGATAGTTACGCGCCCCGCGCACCCCGATGGGCGAATCCTGCGGCAGTTTGCAGTACAGGCCGTCGGGCGTGTCGACGATCGTCTCGTCCTCTGGTGAGCGCCACTGGTTCGGCGGCAGGAATCCGACCGTGCACGCGGGCGGGTCGCTGATCACCAGCGTGAAATCCCCCATCGCCATGCCGGTGGGATTGTTGCGCGCGACGCCGACGGTCTGCGTGGCCGCCACGTACGGAGGGAACAGCACCAGAAGTTGTTCCAGCGCAGCATGATACGTCACGCCGACCTCGCCGACGGACGTCAGGTTGGCCAACAGGACGGGCAGGGTCGCCTTGATGTCGTTGAACAACCGCGAGGCCTCGTCCGCCGCGCCGGGACCGACCTCCAGGATGGTGCGCATCTGCGCATCATCGGCCTCGAGTTGACCGGTGATACCTGCCACGCTGCGCGCCCAGCCGCGGATGGCGTCGGCCGATTGCGCCTGGCCGTCCAGCAGCGGACGGCTGTCGTCGATCAACGCCCGTGTCTTGTCGGCGATCGCGTTGCCGTCACCGACGATCTTCGCCGACGAGTCGATCAGTGAACCGAAGTCGTATCCGGCCCCGTCGAATGCCTTGAACGATTCGTCGAGCAGCCCGCTGATCTTGTCCTTCGGGATGCTGTCGATCAGGGCGCTGACCTGATCGAGCATCGGGCCGACGGCTTGCGGTACCGAGGTCTTCTCCCGGGGGATCACCGAGCCGTCCTGCAGGAACGGTCCGTTCGTGTCATCGGGCACCAGGTCGACGTACTGTTCGCCGACCGCGGACACGCTGCGCACAGCGGCTCGGGTGTCGGCCGGAACCTTCGGTGAGGTGTTCAGCGACAGCGTTGCGACGGCGCCCTCGCGGGTGGCGCGCACGTCGAGGACCTTGCCCATCTGGACACCGCGATAGGTCACGTTCGAGAACCGGTAAAGGCCTCCGGTGCCGGGCAGTTCGAGCTGCACCGTGATGCGGCCGATGCCCAGCAGTGTCGGCACCTGCATGTAGCCGAACACCATCAGCGCGATCCCGATCACCGAGGCGATGGTGAAGACGATGAGCTGATTGCGGACGAAGCGCGTCAACATCAGTTGCCACCTCCCCCGGCGACCGCCGCGCCGTCTGCCGCGAGACCGGAACCATGGTCGACGACAACTGCGGCCGAATCGTCTGAGCCGTCGACGTTTTCGACCAGCGGCGGCGGCTCGGCGATATCGGTGGGCGCTGGCGTGATCGGCGCGTTCAACGGGTCCAGGGTGTAGGTCAGATACCAGGGATCGCCCGGCGCGGGCACCATCGGCGCGCCCTCCTGCCCCCAGCGGGTGCCGAGGAACAACCCCCGCTTGAGCCGCGGAATGGTGAAGTCGAAAATGATGAACTGGTTCATGTAGTCGCCGCGGATCGCACGGTCGATGAAGCTCTGCGTGTAGGGGAACGTCGGCGCGTAGGCCAGGACGGTGCCCAGGTTCGGGCCGACGTCGGCGAGCGCGCGCAACGTCGGTTCGAGGTTGGCGAGGTTGCGCACGATGTCGTCTTTCGTGTCGTTGATCAGTCCGGTGGCCGTGTCGCTGAACCGACCCAGGCGCTCGAGCGCCTCGGTGATGCGGGGGCGTTCCTTGATCAGCACATCGAGGGCGGGCGGAATGCGTTGCAGCCCAGCGGTGATGATGTCCCGTTCGGCGGCGAACGTGCTCGACATCCGGTCCATCGCGATGATGGAGGCGTTGATGTCGTCGCGTTGGGTGTCGAGCATCCCGATGAAATCGTTCAGGCGGACCAGCAAGTCCCGGATCTGGTCTTCGCGTCCGCTCAGCGCGGCGTTGAACTCGCGGACGATGTCACCCATCTGCCCGAGGCCGCCGCCGTTGACCACGACCGACAGCGAGGACAGCGTCTGTTCGGTGGACGGGTACGTCGACGACCTGTCCAGTCCGATGGTCGACCCGGGTTCCAGTGCGCCGCTGGGCGCCTGCCCCAGAGGCGGGTCGAGCGCCAGGTGCATCGAGCCCAGGAGGCTGGTCTGCCCCACGGTCGCCACCGCGTTCGCGGGTATCACGACGTCGGGCCGCACCGACACCTCGATGTCGGCATGCCAGTTCGTCACCTTCATCCTGCCGATACTGCCGACGACGACATCGCCCAGCATGACCGGTGAATTGGGTTCCAGGGAGCCGACATTGGCAACCTGGATGTGATACACGGCGGCGCCCTCACCCCGACCCACCGTGCCCGGCAGCGGCAGCGAGTTCACGCCCTCGAATGTGCACCCGGTCATCGCAAGGGCGACGCAGCACGCCATGACGACGAGGCGACGGATCGAGCGGGTGCGCGTCATGACGGCCCCATCGGGGTTGCCGGTGGCGCCGGTGCCTCGGCGGGCAGCAACATGTCTTCGAGCGTCGTGGGCTGCGAGACCGTCGTGGGTGGGCCCGGCGGGATCGGTGCACCCGGGAACAGGGCGGGGTGCGGTGCGGCCGGTAATCCGTTCGGGGCGTAGGCGCCGGGCGGGCCGGCCGCGGTGGTCCACCCCGCCGGCGGCGGCACGTCACCAGCGCCGGTGTATGCCGACACCGCCGGTGGGGCCTCCGGAGGCTGCGGAGCCCCGCCGGCTCCCCCGGGCGCCAGCGCGGGATCCGAATAGATCAGATTGCCCGGGCTCGGCGACTTCTGCAGATAGGCGTTGAACGGCATCGGCAGATAGTTGAAATTCAGCAATCGCAGTGCGGGACCGAGGTATTCCGCGCACGCCTTCGACGCCTCGGGCGCCGTGGCGTTCTTCACCGCGGCGATCGACGAGCACACCAGCTGCACCGGGTTGGCGAAGTTCGCCAACGCGAAGCCGCCGATCATGGTGCCTGTGTCGGGGTTGTAGATGTTGTATCCGTTGCCGATGGCGTTGGGCGCGACGTGGAGCACGTTCTCCAGGGTCAGTCGGTTGTCGGCGAGGTTCTGGGTGACGGCGCCGAGGCGCTGGATCTGTTCGGCGGTCTGATCTCTGCTGCCCGCGATGAACCGCTGCACCTCGCCGACGGCTTCGGCGAGATACGTGAGTGCGGCGTCGAGATCGGACCTGCTCGAATCGATCACGCTGCTCACCGTGGCGAGGCGGTCCTGGAACTGCACGATCTGGGCGTTGCTGTCGCGCAGTGCGTTGACGAAGGTCTGGAGGTTCACGATGACGTCGACGATGTCGCCGCTGCCGTCGGCGAGGATTCGGCCGACCTGTGCCAGCTGGGTGATGGTCTCGCGGAATTTGTCGCCGTTCCCGTTCATGGCGTTGGCCGCGCTGTCGATGAAGCGGCTGATCGACGTCGTTGAGATGTCGCCGCTGGGACCGAGATCAGTCGCGAGCCGGGTCAGTTGGTCCTTGACCTCGTCCCACTCCACGGGCACCGCGGTCCGGTCGACGCCGATGACGGCGTTGTCGGGAAGTGTCGGGCCGCTGGTCTCGTAGGCGGGGGCAAGCTGAACGTAACGCGCGGACACCAGGTTCTGCGCGACGATGACCGCTTTGGCGTCGGCGGGGATCGGCACGTCACGGTCGACGGACAGCCGCATGCGGGCCAGGGCTCCGTCGGGCTCGATCGCTTTGATCGTGCCGACCCGCACTCCCGCGACGCGCACCTCGTCGCCGGGGTAGATCGCGGTGGCGGAGGTGAAGTACGCGGTGATGGTTCGGGGGCCGAAGAACGACTGGCGGATCACCACCGCGGTTCCACCGACGAGCAGGGCCACCAGGACCACCAGCAGCGCGGTCGACAGCGGTTTGCGGCCGATCATCGTGACCCTCCCGGAATGCCGTTGTACGGGAAGGGAAATTCGGCGCGGGGCCCCGCGTTGTCCGGCGGCTGTCCGGCGTTCACGCCGCGGCGATAGCCCAGCGCATAGTCGAGGAAAGGCTGCAGCGACTGCGCGGGAAGCAGGTTGCCGACGAACGCGTTGTAGTAGAACCCGTTGTTGACCGCCTCGCCCTGGGTGACTTGATATTTCGCCAGTCCGGAGAGCGCCTTGGCGATGTTGTCGCGGTTGCGCTCGAGCATCTCGTAGACCGCATTGAGCTTCTGCAGCGTCGGCGCCAATTCCTGTTCGTTGTCGTGCACCAGACCCGTCAACTGTTGGGCGACCACCGAGGTGTTGGCGAGCAGGCTGACGATGGCGTACCGGCGGGTCTCGAGAACACCCATCAGGTCGTTGGCGTTGAGGATCAAGGTGTTCAGTTGCTCGCTGCGCTCGGACAGCACGCCGGTGACGTCGGCGGCACTCTTGAGCAGTCGGCCCAGCGACTCGTCGCGTCCGTTCAGTGAGCGCGACAGCCGGCTCAGCCCGTCGAAGGTCGGTCCGAGTTGGGGCGCGATCCGGTCGATCGTGTCGGAGAGCGTGTCGAGGGCCTGGTTGATCGATGCGGTGTCGGTGTCGGCCGTGTTCGCGGTGAATTCGCTGACCGCCTCGGTCAGTGAGTACGGCGACGAGGTCCGCGAAACCGGAATGACATACAGCGGCTTCACCCGGTCATCGCCCGCCGGTTCCAGGGCCAGCGTGCGCTCCCCCAGCAGAGTGCCGGTGCGAATGTGCGCCGTGGTCTGTGATCCGAGGCGGACCTTTCCGTCGACGGTGAACGTCACGAGGGCCTTGCCCTTGTCCAGGGAAACCTCGGACACCGAGCCGACCGTCATCCCGGAGACCTTCACGTCGTTGCCCGGCGTCAGACCGCCGGCCTCGGTGAACAGTGCCTGATACCTGACGGCGGTCGCCCACGACCACAGCCGCTCGGGTTGCAGCCCCACAGCGATGATCAGGATGATCAGAACAACGCCGATGAATCCGGCTCGAATCAGCTCTGGGGCGCGGTATTTCAGCATCAGGGCTCACCGCATCTTCCGTTGTTCTGCAGAATCCATGGGAAGTGCGCGGTGCGGCCCTGAAGGTCGGTGACCCTGACCGATATTCCGCACAGGTATTGGTTCAGGAAGCTGCCGTACGCGCCGAGACGCACGAGCTTCTTGTAGTTCTGCGGCGTCTTCTGCAGGGAGATGTCGAGGAGCGGTATGTCCTTCTCGAGCAGCGGAGCGACGCGGTTGAGCTGGTCGACGCTACCGGCCAGCGGTGGCCGTGCCTGGGTCATCAGATCGGCGAGCGAGGCGGTCCCGCTGTGCAGTGCGGTGATCGCCTCCCCGATCGGGTCGCGGTCGGCGGCCAGGCCGGTGATCAGCTTCTCGAGGCGGTCCACCGCGCCGGAGAACTTGTTCCCGTCCTTGGCGATGGTGGCCAGCACCGCGTTGAGGTTGTCGATCAGATTCCGCACGGTCTCGCCGTTGTCGGCGATCGAGTTGGTGAAGGACGCGGTCTTGGCGAACAGCGATTCGAGGTTCCCGCCCTGGCCCTGCAGGATCTGGATCAAGGAGCGGGTCAAGGCGTTGACGTCGTCGGGGTTCAGGCCGCGGATCACGGGCTTCAGCCCGCCGAGAAGGAGATCGAGATCCAGGGCCGGCTCGGTGCGGTCGGCGGGGATCTGCGAGCCGGGTCCGGCGACCCTTGTCGAGCCGGGGCCGTCGAGGAGTTCGAGGTAGCGATCACCGACGAGGTTGAGGTAGCGCACCGCGGCTTTGGTCCCGGTGGTGAGCACGATGTCGGAGGCGGCGTCGAAGGTGACCACGACGGTGTTGTCCGGCTGCAGGGAGACGTCGTGGACGGTGCCGACGCGGATGCCCGAAACTCGCACCGAATCACCGGGTTTGAGGTCGGAGACATCGGTGAACACCGCGGAGTAGTCGTGCGCGGACCCGGTGCGGTACTGGCCGAAGATCGCAAACAGCGCGGCGGTCAACAGCAGCATCACCGCACCGAAGACGCTCAATTTGATCGCAGTTCCGCCGCTGCTCATCCCGGCTGTCCGATCTGCGACGTGTTGCGGGGCGGACCGTCGATCGGGCCGAACAGCGCCTGCTTGAGCGCATCGGAGTTCAGCAGGATGCCCTGGTTGCCGTACTGCGCGCGGCTCGCGTCGATGTCGCTGACGACGTAAGGTGCCCGCCCCTCGTAACCGACGTCGGGCAGTCCCGCGCACTGGGGCCCGCCCTTTGCCGCGACCTTGGGCAGGTTCTGAGGATAACGGTAGCGTTCGGAGCCCAACACGAAGGAGTCGAGCAGCAGCACCCCGGGGACCGGCGCGGGTGCGGCGGTGGCCAGCGGGACCATACCTGCCAGAAGGCAATTCAGCGCCGGGTGGTACTGGTTGGTCAGGTCGGTCGTCGGCACCAGAAGGTGGACGACGTCGGTGATCGCCTTGCGGTTGCCGGCGAGCACTTCGTCGCCGATATCGGCCAACCCGATCGTGCTGAGTAACAAGGTGTCGAGGTCCTGCTGCTTGTCGACGATCGTGTCGCTGATACTGGTGGCGTTGTCGACGATGTCCAGCAGGTCCGGGCTGGCGTCTGCGTAGGCCTCGAGAACCTGTGGCATGACCGCGATGTCGTGGCTCAGATTCTCCAGGCTGGGATCGATCTTCGTGAGCATCGCATCCAGATCGGACAGCGTCTGCCCGAACTTCTCGCCGCGTCCGCTCAGACCCGAGGCCAGCGCCCCGAGCGTCTCGTTGAGTTTGGCGGGGTCGATGCGGTTCAACACCGACACGAGTTGTTCGAAGACGGTGTTGATCTCGACGGTGACGTGATCGGTGTCGAGCACCTGGCCCGCGCGCAGCCCCTCCGGTGACGGATTCGCAGGTGGAACCAGCGCAACGGATTTCGCGCCGAACACCGTCGACGACGCGATGTCGACGCGCACGTTGGCCGGGATCAGCTCCATCGCCGAGGGGTCCATGGCGAGGTGGATCGCGGCACGCCCGTCGGGCAGGGGTTCGACCGAGTGGACCGTGCCCACTTGAGCACCGTGCAGCTTGACCCTGGCGTCGGGGTTCATCACCAGACCGGCGCGGTCGGTGATGACGGTGACCGGTTCGGTCTTGGTGAAGTCGCCCCGGAACAGCGCGACGGCGAGGGCGACTACCGCAACGATCGCGAGTACGGCGACGAGCCCCGCTGTCGGTCTCGCGTATTCACGCGGCTGCGCGGGCGCCGGCGTCTGCTGGTTCGTCGTCAATGTGCCACTACCCGGACAGGTTGAAGTTGCCGTTGGAACCGTAGATGGACAGCGAGACCAGCAAGGTGACCGATACAACGATCACCAGCGA
>NZ_CVTA01000006.1 GCF_001050035.1 Mycolicibacterium komanii | reverse complement strand
AACATTCAGAACAATCTGACCAAAGCAAGACACCAAAAACTGGCATCAAAAAACATCCACCCCTAAACGGGAAAAAAGGGCAGACAAAAAACAACAAACAAAAACCACCAAACACACTATTGAGTTCTCAAACAACACACCCGCACGGCCGCGCCACTAGTCCGCGGCTTTTAAGCCGCGTACTCGTAGTGCGGACGCTCAGGAGCCCACCGAAGTGGGACTTCCCTCTGGGAGTCGCCGCGCTCTTCGGGCTTGGCCCGTGTCGCAGCGACGAGTCCATAAGTTACGTGAGGGAAAAGTAGGAGTCAAATGGCCTGATAGAACGGGTTTTTCGGATCGACACCCGTCACGCGCACCGGGGTGCGTTGACTGCTACCGGATGCTTCAACGCTCCACGTGCCCAGATTGTTCCCGCGACGGTCGGGCGCTCAGGCGACCCGTTCGATGCCGGCGATGTTGCGCTTGCCGCGCCGCACCACCAGCCACCGCTCGTGCAGGAAGTCGGCCGGCTGAGGAACCCAGTCCTCGCTGTCGACCCGCGCGTTGTTGACGTACACGCCGCCCTCGCCGACAGTGCGCCTGGCCGCACCCTTGCTCGGCGACAGCCCGGTGGCCACCAGCAGGTCGACGATCGTGTCGGGGGCGCCGGGCTTCAATTCGGCGACCGCGGCCTCGCGCAGCGCCGCACCCAGCGTCGGCTCGTCGAGTTCACCCAGTTCACCGCGGCCGAACAACGCCTGGCTGGCGTGCTCGACGGACCGCGTCGCGGCCTCACCGTGCACCAATGTGGTCAGCTCGCGCGCGAGGCGTCGCTGCGCCGCGCGTTCATGGGCGCGCTCCGCTGTCGCCTGTTCCAGCTCGGCCAACTCCTCGGGCGAGAGGAACGTGAACCAGCGCAGGTAGCGGATCACGTCCGCGTCGGCGGTGTTGATGAAGTACTGGTACCAGGCGTACGGACTGGTCATCTCGGGGTCGAGCCACAGGCTGCCGCCACCGGTCGACTTCCCGAACTTCTTGCCCTCCGAGTCGGTCACCAACGGAGTGGTCAGGGCGTGCACCGTGGCGCCGTCCTTCTGACGGACCAGCCTGACCCCGGCGATGATGTTGCCCCACTGATCGGAGCCGCCGATCTGCAGCGAACAGTCGTATCGACGGTGCAGTTCCACATAGTCGTTGGCCTGCAGCAGCATGTAGCTGAACTCGGTGTAGGAGATGCCCTCACCTTCCAGCCGGCGCCGGACGGTGTCGCGGTCGAGCATCACGTTGACCGAGAAGTACTTGCCGACATCGCGCAGGAACTCGATCGCCGACAGAGGGCCGGTCCACGACAGGTTGTTCTCGATGACGGCGCCGGTCGCCGAGTCGTCGAACTCGACGAACCGCTCCAGCTGCCCGCGGATGCGGTCCGCCCACTCCGCGACGGTGTCGGCGGTGTTCAGCGTGCGCTCCCCGGTGTCGCGCGGGTCGCCGATCATGCCGGTGGCCCCGCCCGCGAGCACGATGGGTCGATGGCCGGCCTGCTGGAAGCGGCGCAGCGTCAACAGCGGGATGAGGTGACCCGCATGCAGGCTGGGAGCGGTCGGGTCGAATCCCGAATAGACGGTCACGGGCCCGGCCGCCAGGGCCTCGGCCAGCGCTTCACGGTCGGTGGACTGCGCGATCAGTCCACGCCACTCCAATTCGTCGAGGATCGACGTAGCCATGCGTGCGATCTTTCCGTACTAGTCGCTTCCGCCGGGAGCCGGTGCCCGTGGGCTGCGCCGATACGCCGACACCTCGGGGCGGCCGGCCAGCCAGAGTCGCCACGGACGGTCAGCGGCCTTGCTCACCCCGACCCGCGGCCCCTCGGTCGCCACATGCCGCTCCCCGAGCGTCAGCTGCACCGGGCTGTCGGGATCGAACAGGTCGATCCCGTTGTCCTCCATGATGATTCCCAACGCGGAGCACAGATTGCCGGGACCTCGGGCCAGGGCGGCGGGACGGACCGACTCACCACGGCGAGCATGCGCTGTGCTCAGCCCGGCCTCGATGGCAGCCGCCCGCAGCAGCACCGCGCCGGCCACACCATCGGTCGCGCAGACGACGTTCGCGCACACGTGGATGCCGTGGCTGCGATACGTGTACAGCCGCCCGGGCGGACCGAACATCACCCGGTTGCGCACACCTGGGCCCCGGTACGAATGTGCGGCCGCGTCCGGCCACGGGCCGTCCGGCGGGCCACCGTAGGCCTCCACCTCGACGATCATCGCGCTGACCCCGCGCCCGGTGAGATCGGCGCCGAGCAGCAGATGGGCCGCCGTCAACGGGTCGACCGCCAGCAGTTCAGCGGTCATCGGCGACCACGCTCTCGAATCATCGCTGGCGATCCTACGGAGAACCTTGACACCTCCTGCGTCGCGGAGGATATTTCATCATATGATGACTTCATCGAATGATGAATTTCTTCGCCGGGGCGCCACCCCCGCCGTCGAAATCGAGAATCTGCGGGTCATCCGCGGTAAGCGCGTGGCCATCGACGACGTCTCGGTGAAGATCGCCCCCGGCACCATCACCGGCCTGTTGGGCCCGTCCGGCTGCGGAAAGACGACGCTGATGCGAAGCATCGTCGGCACTCAGATCGTCAGCTCCGGCACGGTGACGGTGCTCGGGAAGCCGGCCGGCTCGGCGGAACTGCGTCACCGCGTCGGCTACGTCACCCAGGACCCGACGATCTACAGCGACCTGCGGGTCATCGACAACGTCCGCTACTTCGCCTCGCTGTACGGCACGGGCCCCGACGCCGCCGATGACGCCGTGGCCGCCGTCGGCCTCGCCGACCATCGAACCGCGTTGTGTGCCAACCTGTCCGGCGGCCAACGCACCCGCGCGTCGCTCGCCTGCGCCCTGGTCTCGCATCCGGACCTGATGGTGCTCGACGAGCCCACCGTCGGGCTCGATCCCGTGCTGCGCGTCGATCTCTGGGAGCAGTTCAACCGACTGACAGAGCAAGGCACCACGCTCCTGGTCTCCAGTCATGTCATGGACGAAGCCGACCACTGTCGAGACCTGCTCCTCATGCGCGACGGCCGACTGCTCGCCCGCACCACGCCCGCAAAGCTACGAGAGGACACCGGATGTCAGTCACTGGAGGAAGCGTTTCTCTCCGTCATCAAGCGCAACACCGGAGCCCCCACGGTCGAAGCCGGCTGAGCGGCGAGGCGTACCTCGCCACCACCGGACGCATCCTTCGCCAGCTGGCGGCCGACCACCGCAGCGTCGCGATGATCCTCCTCGTACCGAGCCTGATCATCACCCTGCTGTATTTCATGTTCCAGAACGCGCCGCATCCACCCGGTGCGCCGTCTCCGTTCAACAACGCCTGCCTGATCATGCTCGGCGTGTTCCCCCTCATCGTGATGTTTCTGATCACGTCGATAACGATGCAGAGAGAACGGGTTTCGGGCACCTTGGAGCGGATCCTGACCACTCCCCTGCGCCGGCTCGACCTGCTCGCCGCGTACGGCACCGCTTTCTCGATCGCAGCCGCCGCACAGGCCACGCTCGCATGCCTGGTGTCGTATGCGTTTCTCGGCCTGCACACCGAAGGCAGCCCGGTGTGGGTGTTCGCGATCGCGATCATCAACGCCGTGCTCGGCGTCGGCCTCGGTCTGCTCTGTAGCGCGTTCGCGCGCACCGAGTTTCAGGCCGTGCAGTTCATGCCGGTGGTGATCGCCCCGCAACTTCTGTTGTGCGGGATCATCGTGCCGCGCGACGTGCTGCCGGATTGGTTGCAGTGGATCAGCAATGTGCTGCCCGCAAGCTACGCTTTGGAGGCGCTGCAACAGGTCGGTGCGTACGCCGAACCGACGTTCACGGTGGTGCGCGACACCGCGGTGGTCGTCGGCTTCGCGATCGTCGCCCTCTGCCTGGCGGCGGCCACGCTACGACGAAGGACACCGTGACGATGTTGACCACCAACGCTGAACGCAAGCGGCCGGGCCGACCACCCGGTCCGTCGGACACCCGTGACCGGATTTTGACAAGCGCTCGAGAGTTGTTCGCGCGCAACGGGATCGACAAGACATCGATCCGCGCGATAGCCGCGGCCGCGGGCGTCGACCCCGCGCTGGTCCACCACTACTTCGGCACCAAGACCCAGTTGTTCGCCGCGGCGATCCACATCCCGATCGATCCCATGCAGATCCTCGGTCCGCTCCAGCAGGTCCCGGTCGAGGAGATCGGCCGTACATTGCCGTCTCTTCTTCTGCCGCTGTGGGATTCGGAGATGGGCAAGGGCTTCATCGCGACGCTGCGCTCGATCATCGCTGGCAACGACACCTCGTTGGTGCGGTCGTTTCTGCAGGAGGTGATCGCGAGGGAAGTCGGTTCGCGCGTCGACAATCCGCCGGGCAGCGGGCCCGTGCGGGTGCAGTTCGTCGCCTCGCAATTGGTGGGTGTGGTGATGGCGCGCTACATCCTCGAACTGGAGCCCTTCAAATCGCTGCCGGTGGAGCAGATCGCCGAAACGATCGCGCCGAACCTGCAGCGTTACCTCACCGGCGAGCTACCCGGCTTCACCTGATGCACGGTCGAGCATCCGCTGGTGCTCGCCATCGTCGGTGATGTCGACGGCCTCGTCGATCAGCAGCACCGGGATGCCGTCGTCGATGCGATAGGCCCGGCGCAATCGTGGGTTGTAGAGATATTCGTCGCCGACCGCCAGCAGGGGGCCGCGGTCCTGCGGGCAGACCAGGATGTCGAGCAGCTTCTCGTCGAGGGCCACGGGCGATCAGCCCGCCGGGATTGGCGTGACGGGGATCCCGGCGATGGAACCGCCGCTGGCGGCGGCCTGCTGTGCGGCGCGCGCCTGCAGCTTGCGCTGGTAGGCGATCGTCTCCTTGAGGGCTTCGACGAGCGGCGTCTGATTCGGTCGGCGCTCGAGGGCGTCCGCCAGCGCCTTGGCGTTCGCGTTCGACGGACGGAAGCCGAGCTTGCGCAGCTTCACGGCGTCGTCGATCAGCACAGAGACCTGACCGCCGCCGTCGCCCTGGCGGTACTCCTCGTGGATCGCCTGCAGGACCTGATCCGCGTTCACCTTGGGCTCGTCCGGCTGGCCCTTCGTGCAGTCGTCACCGGTGCACGGCTTCTTCGGGCCGTCGGCCTGCGGCTCGGGCGCCTCGGTCTGCGCGCTCGGATCGGCGGGCTGCGCCACCGCCATCGGGGACGCGACACCGACCAGCAGGCCCGCAGTCAAGGCACCACCGGCGATGCCGCCCGCGACGAGGCGACGCCAGATGTCGCGATGGGTACCGGTTCGCGATGTCATCAATCCTCCAGCTCGGTCGGCGGCGGTCCCAGCCCGGCGACGTACCGCAAGGCGGAGCCTAACAGCGCTCGGCTCCGGCGGCAGGTCGTCGCGACCGGCTTCCGGTTACTGGCCCTCGGCGATCTCGGCACGCACCGCCACGGTCAGCCGCTTGTACCGTTTCGTATCGGGGTCTAGATACCAGGCGTTACGCGACGGCTTCGGGATGCCCTCGGCGCGTAGTGGGCTGACCAGCGGCCGGTACGACGCGCTGAGCGACATCCTCGACACCACGTGGACGATGTCGGGTGGCTCGCCGACCGCCAGATCCGCCAGTGCCTCCGACAGATCGGCCGACGGGATGCTGCCGCCGGGCCGCAACTCCAGTGCGGTGACGGCCAGTCGGCGTCCGTTGGCCTCCACCCCGTAGGTGACCGCGAGGTTCACCGACCCGAGGCAGCCCACCGCATCGTTGACGGTCGACGCGTAGACGCAGCCCCGATCGGTGTGGATGACCGATCCGCGGGCGTCGACGAGCCAGTAGTCGCCGTCGTCGTCGCGGCGGAACAGGTACTCCGTCGACACCCAGGTGTCGGCCGGGGCGAAGACGCCACGCTTGATCGGCGCGGTGGGGTCGATCGGGCCGCGCGGACGGGCGAGAAGCACACCGACCTCATTGGTGTCGGCGCGACGCACGAAGCCCTGCTGGTCCTCGAGGATCAGGTCCTCGGCGGGGTCGTAGGCCGCCAGCGCCAGTTCCCGCCCACCCGGCAGCGGGCGGCCCTTGCTGCCGATCTTCGCGCCGGACACGTTGGCCAGGACCGCTTGTCCGTCCGTGGTCGCGAAGAACTCGACGACGTGGGCGGGTTCGAAGATCTCCACCACGCGCTTCCACAGCCCGGTCGGCATGCCGGATCCGATGAACAGCCGCACCGGATGGTTGCCGTGCAACGCGAACGACGGGTCGTCGATGACGTCGCGCAGCATCGCCCACGTGTAGCTGACGACCGTGACGCCGTACTGGCGGATCTCATTGAGGAAGCGGTCGGGTTTCAGGCCGCGGGACAACGCGATTCGCGAGCCGCCGACGGCGGCGCCGCCGATCGCGACCAGCAGGCCGGACTGATGGTGCAGCGGCGTCAGGCAGTAGACGGTGTCGCTGCGGCTCAGGTTGGCCGCCGATGCGGTACCGAAGGCCGAGATCGCCCAGCGGGCGTTGGTGATCTGCCGGGCGACGAGTTGGCCGCCGGCCGAGTTGAACCCGATGAAGGCCAGATCGCGGGCCAGGCCCGGGTTCGGCCGATACCACCCGGGCAGTTCGACGGCGTCCGGGTCGATCTTCTCCATGTCGATGACATCGCTGTCCTCGGGGACGTCGAGGTCGCGGGACTCGCCGCCGCCGAGCACCAGAACGCGCATCTCGAGTCGGCGGGCGACTTCCAGATTGCTGGGGTCGGCGATGATCTCGGTCACCGAGCCGAGGCGGGCGGCGGTGGGCAGATCGGCGTCGGGCGGCATCAGCACCGCGACCGCACCCAGCCGCGAGAGCGCGGCGATCGCGACCAGCGCACTGGGGCGGGTCTCCATCAGGACGCCGACGCGCGCACCCTGGCGGACGCCGACCTCGATGAGGCCGCGCACGACGTTGTTGATGCGTCGGTCGACGGCTTCGTAGGTGTGCACGCGGCCGTCGAACAGCAGACAGTCGCCGCGCGGGAAGTCGCGGGCCTGCTCGGACATGATGCGGCCGAACGAGATACGGGTGTGCTCGTTGATCTGGCCGAGCCGGGCCAGGCGCGGCAGTGTTCGGGCCGTCTCAACGGCCAGCGCTCTGGCGGATTTGTTGGCGCTGACGACGGCGTCGGCCGCCGAGCGGGCGAATGTCCACGCCATCTCCGTCGCCGCGGCGGTGCCGTGCGCCAGGCGTGAGCTGATCGAGACACCGGTCTCGTTGGGGTCGGAATACTGCAGCGCCATCGGGTCGACCCCCTCGGGCCGTTCCCCGGTGCCGTCGAGCCATTTGACCCACTGCGCCACGGTCGGCCACGTCTGGTTCGAGGCCTTTGACCCCACCACGAGTCCGAAATGGCCTGCGCGGATGAGGAATTCGTAGACGTCGGCCTTCGGGGCGGCACGCTTGATGCCCCGCACGGACGCGGGCTGGCCGATGTCGTCGACCTCGCCGATCACGGCCAGCACCGGGCATTCGATGTCCGAGAGCGTGACCAGGTCACCGTGGATGGAGAAGCCGCCGCTCATCATCCGGTTGTGCGCGATGAACTGTTTGAGCAGTTCGGCGATGGCGGGCCCGGACCACGCGATCCAGCCCTCGGAGGCCAGGAATCGGCGCTGCTGCTCGCGTGGCAGCAGGGCCTCGCGGTCGTGCAGCTGACGCAGGAAGTCGATGCGCGACTGCGCGGTCTTGATCGGGTCGAGCATCTGGAAGCCGGTGCGGGCCAGCCAGCCGGGGATGTCGATGCGGCTGAACACGTGGTCGGCCATGAAGTCCGCGGCGGCGGGCGCGATGGAGGCGGGCAGGTTCATCGGGAGCGCGGCCAGGGTGTCGACCGGCGACCCGAACGCGATGATGCTCGCGAGGTCCTTCGATCGGCGGTACGCCGCGACCTGGTAGGCGAACATGCCGCCCTGCGAGTAGCCGGCCAGGTGCACATCTCGCCCGGTGACCTCTTTGACCGTGTCGATGGCCTCGCTCAGCGCGACGACGTGGTCGGCCAGCGTGCGCTCCATGCCGCCTTCGACCTTGTCGGGTGAGCCGAAGTCGATGACCCACGGGTCGATGCCGGCCCGGTGAAGGATGCCGACCGCACCGTCGTCGCGGGTGACGTCCCACATGTCGGCCGACATCATCATCGGATGCACCATCAACACGGGCGGCCCGGGCGGCTTGGATCCGGGCCGGGTGTCGGGTGGGAAATAGCGCCGCAGCCGGTACATCGGGACGCTCTGGATGATCTGGAACGGCGAGGGCACGGCGCCGGTTTCCAGGCCGCCGTACCGCAGCACCTCGAGCCCGTTCTGGGCGGTGGCCACCAGCCGTCCGACCGGCTTCGTTATCGCCGACAGATCCACCGCACGCTCCCCTTCAGGCCGACGTGAAACCCCCGAAATTGCCGAGGTCATCATGGCACAGCGGCCTGTGCGCCAGGGCCGACCTATCATCGGCGGCTGATGGCGAACCTGATCAACGTCGAGCGCGCGACGGTGGGCTACGGCACGCGCACCCTTCTCGACGCGGTCAGCCTGGGCATTGACGAGGGCGACGCGATCGGTGTCGTCGGTCGCAACGGCGACGGTAAGACCACGCTGCTGCAGGTCCTGACGCTCACCCGGGAGCCGGACTCGGGCCGCGTCACCCACACCTCGGGTCTGTCGGTGGGTTACCTGCGCCAGAGTGACGACTTCGCCGCCGAGAGCACCGTGCGCGACGTGATCGTCGGCGGCCGGCCCGACCACGTGTGGGCCGCCGAGCCCGAGACCCGCGACGTGGTCTCGCACCTGCTGGCCGACGTCTCCCTCGACAGCGCGGTCGGGCGGCTGTCGGGCGGCGAGCGACGCCGGGTGGCGCTGGCGGCGGTGCTGATCGCCGGTCACGACGTCCTCGTGCTCGACGAGCCGACCAACCACCTCGACGTCGAGGTGATCGGGTGGCTGGCGATGCACCTGACCCGGCGCGGAGCCAAGGCGCTGGTGGTGGTCAGCCACGACCGCTGGTTCCTCGACGCGGTGTGCACCAGGACGTGGGAGGTGCACGACGGTGCCGTCGACGGCTACGACGGTGGCTACGCGGCGTATGTGCTCGCGCGGGCCGAGCGGATGCGGCTCGCGGCGGGCGCCGAGGCGCGCAGGCAGAACCTGATGCGCAAGGAACTGGCGTGGTTGCGGCGCGGGCCGCCGGCGCGGACGTCGAAGCCGAAGTTCCGGATCCAGGCGGCCAACGAGCTGATCGCGAACGAACCGCCGCCGCGGGACTCGCTCGTCCTGCAGCGCTTCGCCACCTCGCGGCTGGGCAAGGACGTATTCGACCTGCACCGCGTGCGGCTGGAGGCCGGCGACACCGTCGTGCTCGACAAGGTCGACTGGTCGATCGGGCCCGGAGCGCGGATCGGGTTGGTCGGCGTGAACGGCACCGGCAAGACGACGGTGCTGAAGCTGCTGGCCGGTGAGCTCGCGCCGACGGCGGGCACGATCAAGCGCGGCACCACGCTGAAAATCGGTTACCTCAGCCAGGCGTTGGTCGAACTCGACGGGGCCGAGCGGGTGCTCGACGCCGTCGAGAACCGGCGGCGCATCACGGAGTTGGCGGGCGGCGGCGAGATCAGTGCCGACACCTTGCTGCGTGACTTCGGGTTCACCGGGGACAAGCTGACCGCGCGGGTGTCGGAGCTGTCGGGTGGTGAACGACGCCGTCTGCAGTTTCTACGGCTGCTGCTCGACGAGCCGAACGTGCTGTTGTTGGACGAGCCCACCAACGACCTGGACATCGACACCTTGACCGTCATCGAGGACTACCTGGACGGCTGGCCCGGCACGCTGATCGCCGTGACCCACGACCGTTACTTCCTCGAACGGGTCTCCGACGTCACCTACGCGCTGACCGGCGGCGGCCGTTGCGAGCTGTTGCCGGGCGGGATCGAGCAGTATCTCGCCGACCGGGCTGCGGCGGCCTCACCGCCGGCTACGGCATCGTCGACGGCTGGGGCCCAAGGCGAAACGGCGTCGGCTCGGGAACGGCGCACCGGCAAGGAGATGGCCCGCATCGAAGGACAGTTGGAGAAGCTCGAGGCGCGGATCGCCGAACTTCACGAGGCGATGGCCGAGGCCGCCGCGGACCATGTCCGGTTGGGTGAGTTGAACATCGAGCTTCAGGAGTTGTTGAGCCGCAAAGAATCTCTCGAAGAGGCGTGGTTGGCGGCCGCGGACGGCTGAGTCAGCCCTGCAGCCGGATCCGCAGCCGGTCGGCCGCCTCCCGCACGACGCCCAGCTGTTTGGCGACCTGGATCGGTGCGGTGCCACCGCGGGCGTCGCGGGAGTTCACCGAGCCCTCGACGGTCAGGACCTCGCGCACCTGCGCCGTGAGTTCCGGGTGGATGCCGGCGAGTTCGGCGTCCTCGAGTTCTTCGAGCCCGACGCCGCGCGCCTCCGCTGCGCGCACCGCGGCGCCGGCCGCTTCGTGCGCGATCCGGAACGGCACTCCCCTGCGCACCAGCCATTCGGCGACGTCGGTGGCCAGCGTGTAGCCCAGCGGCGCCAGCTCGACCATCCGGTCGGTGTCGAAGCGCAGCGTCGCCACCAGCCCCGCCATCGCCGGCAACAGCAGTTCCAATTGCAGGACGGAGTCGAAGACCGGTTCCTTGTCCTCTTGCAGGTCGCGGTTGTAGGCCAGCGGTTGGGCCTTGAGCGTGGCCAGCAGCCCGGTGAGGTTGCCGATCAGCCGCCCGGACTTGCCGCGAGCCAGTTCGGCGATGTCCGGGTTCTTTTTCTGCGGCATGATCGAGCTGCCGGTCGACCAGGCGTCATGCAGGGTGACGTACCCGAATTCGGTTGTGCTCCACAGGATGATGTCTTCGGCCAGCCGCGACAGGTCCACGCCGATCATCGAGAACACGAATGCTGCCTCGGCGGCGAAGTCCCGCGACGCGGTGGCATCGACGGAGTTGTCGGCGGCCGCGTCGAACCCGAGGTCCGCGGCGATCGCATCGGGGTTCAGGCCCAGCGACGACCCGGCCAGGGCCCCGGATCCGTAGGGCGACACCGCAGCACGCTTGTCGAAGTCGACCAGCCGGTCGACGTCGCGTAGCAGCGGATGCGCATGGGCCAGCAGATGGTGCGCGAGGAGGATCGGCTGGGCGGACTGCAGGTGCGTCTTGCCGGGCATGATCGCGGCCGGGTGGGCGGCGGCCTGGGTCGCCAACGCGTCGACGACCTGCAGCGCGCCGTCGGCGACACGCCGGATCGCGTCGCGCAGCCACATCCGAAACAGCGTGGCCACCTGATCGTTTCGCGACCGGCCCGCCCGCAACCGGCCGCCGAGTTCGGCACCGACCCGGTCGATCAGGCCGCGTTCGAGCGCACCGTGCACATCCTCGTCGGTGACCAGTGGGCCGAAGCTGCCGTCCGCGACATCGGCGGCCAGGCTGTCGAGGCCCGCGAGCAGTCCGTCACGCTGTTCGTCGGTGAGCAGTCCGGCATCGTGCAGCACCTGTGTGTGCGCTTTGGACGCCCGGATGTCGTAGGGCGCCAGCACCCAGTCGAAGTGCGTCGACTTCGACAGGGCGACAAGCGCATCGGACGGCCCGTCGGAGAACCGTCCGCCCCACAGCGACCCTTCGTTCGTGCTCACTCGACCGTCACTTGCCCAGGTCCCGGCGGGCGGAGATGCTCGACGACAGGCCGTGGATCTGCACGAAACCGCGGGCCGCGGACTGGTCGAACGTATCGCCCTCGTCGTAGGTGGCGAGGTTGAAGTCGTAGAGCGACTCTGCGCTGCGGCGGCCGTTGACCGCGATGTGCCCGCCGTGCAACACCATCCGGATCTCCCCGGTCACGTGCTCCTGGGTCTTGGCGACGAACGACTCCAGCGCGGTCTTCAGCGGCGAGTACCACAACCCGTCATAGACGAGCTCGCCCCACTTCTGGTCGGTGTGGCGCTTGAACCGGCCGAGCTCACGCTCGAGCGTGACGTGCTCGAGTTCGGTGTGCGCGGTGATCAACACCATCGCGCCGGGCGCCTCGTAGATCTCGCGGCTCTTGATGCCGACCAACCGGTCCTCGACGACGTCGAGCCTGCCGACACCCTGCTCACCGGCGCGCCGGTTCAGCTCCTCGATCGCCTGCAGGACGGTCACCGGACGCCCGTCGATCGAGACCGGCACTCCGCGTTCGAATCCGATGACGACCTCGTCTGGTGTGCTCCAGTTGACCGTCGGATCCTCGGTGTAGTCGTAGACGTCCTTGGTGGGCGCATTCCACAGATGCTCGAGGAAGCCGGTCTCGACGGCGCGACCCCAGACGTTCTGGTCGATCGAGAACGGCGAGCGCTTCGTGACGTTGATCGGGATCGCGTTCTCCTCGGCGAACGCGATGGCCTTCTCCCGTGTCCACGCGTAGTCACGCACCGGGGCTAGCACCTTGAGATCCGGTGCCAGCGAGGCGAATCCGACCTCGAAGCGCACCTGGTCGTTGCCCTTGCCGGTGCAGCCGTGCGCGACGGTGCTGCCGCCGTGCTCGCGCGCGGCGTCCACCAGATGCTTGACGATCAGGGGTCGGCTCAGCGCCGAGACCAGCGGGTAGCGGTCCATGTACAGCGCGTTCGACTGGATCGCGGGCAGGCAGTATTCGTCGGCGAACTCGTCCTTGGCGTCGACGACCACGGCCTCCACGGCGCCGCAGTCGATTGCGCGCTTGCGGACGACCTCCATGTCCTCGCCGCCCTGGCCGAGGTCGATCGCGACGGCGACCACCTCGCGCCCGGTCTCCTTGCCGATCCAGCTGATCGCCACCGAGGTGTCCAGGCCACCGGAATAGGCCAGGATGACGCGTTCGGACATCAGCAAGTCTCCTTTTGTCTAATGCTTTCGAGTTTCGTTGCCAGTTCGGCGCCGGTCATCGGTTCGCGGGCGACGACCAGGATGGTGTCATCGCCGGCGACGGTGCCGACGACGAACGGGAGGGCCGCGCGGTCCATCGCGGCGGCGAGGTAGTGCGCCGCCCCCGGCGGGGTCCGCAGAATGGCCAGGTTGCCGCTGGCATCGGTCGACACCAGCAGCTCGGCCAGCAGCCGCGACATCCGTTCGGTCCCACCGGAAACCCCGCGCACCGGGCTACCGTCCTCGGGGACGACGTACACGCCGACGCCGCCGTCGGCGCCGCGCAGTTTGACCGCGCCCAGCTCTTCCAGGTCGCGCGACAGCGTGGCCTGGGTGACCTCGATGCCCTCCTCGGCCAGCAGGGTGGCCAATTCGGTTTGGCTGTGCACCGACTGCGACGACAGGATCGCCACGATGCGGGCCTGTCGTCCGGCGCGGGTCGCCGCTGAAGTCATTGCTTGACTCCTGCTCGCTCCGGTCCTCGCTTCGCTGCGATCCTCACTCGCACTCGTCTTCGCGAAGTCATTGCTCGACTCCTGCACGCTCCAGCAGCCACACCAGCAGCGCCTTCTGCGCGTGCAGGCGGTTCTCGGCCTCGTCCCACACCGCGCTCTGCGGGCCGTCGATCACCTCGTCGGTGATCTCTTCCCCGCGGTGGGCCGGAAGGCAGTGCAGCACAACCGCATCCGCTGCGGCCCGGCCGAGCAGCCCGTCGTTGACCTGGAACGGCCGGAACGGCCCCACCCGGTCCAACCCGTCGTTTTCCTGCCCCATCGATGTCCAGGTGTCGGTGACGAGCACATCGGCGCCGTCGGCCGCAGCGTCGGGGTCCTCGGTGACGGTGACGGTCACCCCGGTCTCCGACGCCCGCTTCTTCGCAGCGTCGACGAAGTCCGGATGCGGCTGGAATCCCTCCGGTCCCGCGATCGTCACATGCACACCCGCGGTCACGCCGCCGAGCATCAGCGAGTGCGCCATGTTGTTGGCGCCGTCGCCCAAATAGGACATCCGCAGCCCCGCGAGCTTGCCCTTGCGCTCGGCCAGCGTCTGCAGATCGGCGAGCACCTGGCACGGGTGGAACTCGTCGGAGAGCGCGTTGACGATCGGCACACTCGCGCCGGCGGCCATCGCGGTCAGCCGGTCCTGCTCGAAGGTGCGCCACACGATCGCCTTGACGTACCGCGAGAGCACCCGACCGGTGTCCTGGAGCGTCTCGTCGCGCCCCAGCTGCGTGCTGCGGCCGTCGACGACGACGGCGTGGCCGCCGAGCTGGGCGATGCCCAGCTCGAACGAGAACCGGGTCCGGGTGGAGTTCTTGTCGAAGATCACCGCCACCCCGCTCGGGCCCTCCAACGGGCGCCGGCTGAACGGCTGCGCCTTCAACTCGGCCGCGAGGGCCAGCACTTCGGCCTGCTCTTCGGGGGTCAGGTCGTCGTCGCGCAGGAAGTGCCGGAGCGTGCCGGTCATGAGGCTGCGCCGTTGTCGAGGACCGCGGGAAGCGCGGTGAGGAAGTCGTCGATCTGGGCCTCGGTGATGACCAGCGGCGGGGCCAACCGGATCACGTCGGGCGCCGCGGCGTTCACCAGGAACCCGGCGTCACGGGCGGCGGCTTCGACGGGTTTGGCGGCCTCGGCGGTCAGCACGACGCCGAGCAGCAGACCCCGGCCGCGCACGTGGTCGACCAGTGGATGTCCCAGCGTCTCGATGCCCGCCGACAGCGTCTTGCCGAGCACGTCGGCGCGCCCGACCAGGTCGTCGTCGGCCAGCACCCGCAGCACGGCCAGCGCGGCCGCGGTGCAGACGGGATTGCCGCCGAATGTGCTGCCGTGCAATCCGGGCGTCAACAGGTCGGCGGTCGCCCCCGTCGCGATACACGCACCGATCGGCAGCCCGCCGCCGAGCCCCTTGGCCAGGGTCACGACGTCGGGGGTGATCCCGTCGTGCTGGTGGGCGAAAAACGCTCCGGTGCGGCCCATCCCGGTCTGTACCTCGTCGAGCACCAGCAACGCGTCGTGTTGTGCGGTGATCTCGCGGGCCGCAACCAGGTAACCCGCCGGTGGCACCACGACGCCGCCCTCGCCCATGATCGGCTCGAGGAACACCGCCGCGGTCTCGTCGTCGACGGCGGCCCGCAGCGCGTCGACGTCGCCGTACGGCACGTGGGTCACGTCGCCGGGCAGCGGCGCGAACGGCGCCTGCTTCGACGGCTGGCCGGTGAGCGCGAGCGACCCCATCGTGCGGCCGTGGAAAGCCCCCTGCGCCGCAACCAGTTTCGTGCGGCCGGTCAGCCGGGTGATCTTGAATGCGACCTCGTTGGCCTCGGTTCCGGAGTTGCAGAAGAACACCTTGGCGGGGTGGCCAAGGTGGCCGACCAACGCTTCGGCCAGCGCGACACCGGGTTCGGTCGCGTACAGGTTCGAGGTGTGGCCCAGCGTGTTGAGCTGAGCGGTGACCGCCTCGATGACCGCGGGGTTCCGGTGGCCCAGGATGTTGACCGCGATGCCGCCGAGCAGGTCGACGTAGGACTTGCCGTCGACGTCGGTGACCACCGCGCCGTCCCCGCTGGCCAACGCCAGCGGCGGGGTGCCGTAGTTGTTCATCATCACGGCCTGCCACCGTTCGAGCAGACTCATGACCGCACCACTTTCGTCCCCGTTCCCTCGTCGGTGAGCAGTTCGACCAGCACGCAGTGCTCCACGCGACCGTCGATGACGTGTGCGCTCGGCACACCGCCGGTGACGGCGCGCAGGCACGCCTCGATCTTCGGGACCATGCCCGCCTCCAGCGTCGGCAGCATCTGGGTCAGTGCGGCCGAGTCGATCTCACTGACCAGCGAGCCGCGGTCGGGCCAGTTCGTGTACAAGCCCTCGACGTCGGTCAGCATCAGCAGTTTCTCCGCGCCCAGCGCCTCGGCCAGCGCCGCGGCCGCGGTGTCGGCGTTGATGTTGTGCACGACTCCGTCGGTGTCGGGCGCGATGGTCGACACCACCGGGATCCGTCCTGCCGCAATGAGATCCAGCAGCGACCCGGCGTTGACCTTCTCGACGTCGCCGACGAGGCCGATGTCGGTGGCCACCCCGTCGACGGTCACGCTGCGCCGCACCGCGGTGAACAGCTGGGCGTCCTCGCCGGTGACCCCGACGGCGTACGGGCCGTGGGCATTGATCAGTCCGACCAGTTCCCGGCCGACCTGACCGAACAACACCATGCGCGCCACGTCGAGCACCTCGGGTGTGGTGACCCGGAAGCCGCCCTTGAAATCACCCGAAATGCCGAGGCGTTTGAGCATCGCGCTGATCTGCGGGCCGCCGCCGTGGACCACGACGGGATGCACGCCGCAGTTGCGCAGGAAGACCATATCGGCGGCGAACGCGGCCTTGAGCACGTCGTCGGTCATCGCGTTTCCGCCGTACTTGATGACGACGATCTTGCCGTGCAGTTGTTTGAGCCACGGCAGCGCTTCCGCCAGAACCTTCGCCTTGACCGGGGTTTCAACGCTCATGAGCTGTACGCCGAGTTCTCTTCGACGTATCCGTGCGACAGGTCGGTGGTGCGGATCGAGGCCTGCGCCGAGCCGTCGGCGAGATCGATGGTGACGTCGACGTCCGCGCCCGACAGGTCGACATCGCGCGCACCCGGTTGCGGCGCCCCGTCCTTCCACACGGGAAAACCGTTGAACGCCACCGTGACCCGATCCGGGTCGACCTTGAACGGCGCCATGCCGATGGCCGCCAACACCCGGCCCCAGTTCGGGTCCGACCCGAACAACGCGGTCTTGACCAGGCTGTCGCGCGCGACCAAGCGGGCGCCGATCAGCGCATCGTCCTCCGATGCCGCACCCTTCACGGTGATGACGATCCGCTTCGTCACGCCCTCGGCGTCGGCCTGCAGCTGCTGGCACAGGTCGTCGCACACCCGCAGTATCGCCTCGTCGAGCTCGTCCTGGCTGGGCGTGATCGCGCTGGCACCGGACGACAGAAGAAGCACGCTGTCGTTGGTCGAACAGCTGCCGTCGACGTCGAGGCGGTCGAAGGTGAGCGCGGCGGCGCGAGTCAGTGCGGTGTGCAGCGCTTCCGAACTGGCGACGGCGTCGGTGGTGATCACACACAACATGGTGGCCAGCGACGGGGCGATCATGCCCGCACCCTTGGCCATCCCGCCGACGGTCCAATTGCCGCGGTGGTGCAGCGCAACCTGTTTGGGGACGTTGTCGGTGGTCATGATGGCCCGCGCGGCTTCCTCACCGCCGGTGAGGCCGCCGGCCAGTTCGTGCACGATCTCCGTGACGCCGGACAGCACCTTGTCCATGGGCAGCCGGTCGCCGATCAGCCCGGTGGAGCAGACCGCGACCTCGACGGCGCCTGTCTCGGTGCCCCAGTCGCTCAGCGCGGCCGCGACCGCCTCGGCGGTGGCGTGCGTGTCCTGGAAGCCCTGGGGTCCGGTGCAGGCGTTGGCGCCACCGGAGTTCAGGATCACCGCCCGCAGGCGGCCGGTGGTGAGCACCTGCCGGCTCCACAGCACCGGCGCGGCCTTGACCTGATTACGGGTGAACACGCCCGCGGCGGCGTAGTCGGGACCCTCGTTGAACACCAGCGCCAAATCGAGCGCGCCGGAAGCCTTGATACCCGCGGCGATCCCGGTCGCCCGGAAGCCCTCCGGCGCGGTGACGCCCTGCGTGCGCAGCAGCCGCGTGCCGGTGCTCTGGCCGTCGGCGTCGGGCCGGGTCACGGCGCCACACCCACGATCGAAAGTCCTTCGGCCTCCGGCCAGCCCAGCGCCAGGTTCATCGACTGCACGGCCGCGCCGCCGGTGCCCTTGACGAGGTTGTCGATCACCGCGATCGACACCAGCGTCTTGGCGTCTTCGTCCACGGCGACCGCCAGCTGCGCGGCGTTGCTGCCGATCACCGCACCGGTCTTCGGGAGTTGGCCCTCCGGGAGCAGGTGGATGAACGGCTCGGCGTCGTAAGCCTTTTCGTAGGCGGCGCGGACCTCCGACAGCGGAGCGGCGGTGCGTGCGGTGCACGTCGCCAGGATCCCGCGCGTGGTGGGGATGAGCACCGGGGTGAACGAAACGGTGACGTCCTTGTCGGTCAGCGCGCGCAGGCCCTGGGCGATCTCCGGTGTGTGCCGGTGCTTGCCGCCGACGTTGTACGCCCGGGCCGACCCGATCACCTCCGCGCCGAGCAGGTCGGTCTTGGCCGCGCGGCCCGCACCCGACGTGCCGCTGACGGCCACCACGGTCACCGCCGGTTCGATGAGGTCCTCGGCGACGGCGGGCCACAGCGCCAACAGGGCCGCGGTCGGATAACAACCCGGAACCGCGATGCGCTTTGCTTCCCGCAGCCGCTCGCGCGCCCCAGGGAGCTCCGGCAACCCATAGGGCCAGCTTCCGGCGTGCGCTGACCCGTAGAACCGCTCCCACGCTGCGGCCTCGGTGAGCCGGAAGTCGGCGCCACAGTCGATGATCACGGTGTCGTCGCCGAGCTGCTCGGCCAGCTCCGCGGAGTGTCCGTGCGGCAATCCGAGGAACACCACGTCGTGGCCGCCAAGCACCTCTTTGTCGGTGGCCTCCAGCACCCGGCCGGCCAGCGGCAGCAGGTGCGGATGGTGCTCGGCCAGCGCCGTCCCGGCGCTCGCGGCGGCGGTCAGCGCACCGATCGTCAGTCGGCCGTCGGCGTAGGCGGGATGCCCGAGAAGGAGACGTAGGATCTCTCCGCCGGCGTATCCGCTGGCGCCCGCTACCGCGACTGAAACCATGCAGACGATTCTGCATGGTTATGCAATGCGATGCAAATTCATTGATTGGGTTGGGTGCGCTACCAGTCGCTGAGCGATCGTTAGTGCACCGAAATCACCATCAGCGGCGCTGTTCGGCGCCGACCCGCTCGGTCGCGGCCTCGACGGCCGCCTCACGTGCGGCGCTGGCCTCGTCCTCGGTGAGGGTGCGGTCGGCGGCGCGGAACCGCAGCGCGAACGCCAGCGACTTGCGGCCCTCGCCGATCTGCGGGCCGGTGTAGACGTCGAATAACCGCACATCTTCGAGCAGCGGACCCGCCCCCGCCCGGACCGCGTCGATCACGGCGGCCGCGGCGACGTCCTCGTCCACGACGAGGCTGATGTCCTGGAACACCGCAGGGAACGGCGACACCCGCGGGGCCGGGAGCCGCTCGACGATCGGTATCGCGTCCAGATCGACCTCGACGGCACAGGTGCGCTTGGGCAGACCGGTCCGCTCGACGACGGCGGGGTGCAGTTCGCCGGCGTGGCCGACGACGGTGCCGCTGTCGCGGCCGCCCAGCACCACCTCGGCGCAGCGGCCGGGATGCCACGGCAGTCGCTGCGCGGGACGCAGGCTCAGCTCGACGCCGGCGGCGCGCGCGATCACCTGGACCGCCTCGAACGCGTCTGCGGGTTGCACCTCGCGGCCGGGACCCCACGGGCCCGCGGGCTCACGCAATCCGGCCAGCACCACGGCGACGTGTTGCGGCTGGCTGGGCAGCGACGCGTCCAGCGCGGCGATCTCCTCGTCGCTGGGTCGCCGGTCGGTCGGTATGCGTTCGAGGGCGCGGGTCTGCGGCGTGGGCACGACGACCTGCTGGATCGCGAACAGCCCGACGTCGACCGCGCCACGAGACACGTTGCGGCTCAACGCCTCCAGCAGCCCCGGCAGCAGGGTGGTGGCCAGCTGCGGGCGGTCGGAGTCCAGCGGGTTGAGCACATCGACCGTAGAACGGCGGTCGTCGTCGGCGGACAGGCCCCACTGGTCGAACACCCCGGCAGGCAGGAACGGGGTGGGCAGGATCTCCACATACCCGGTGAGCCCCAACGACTTTCCGATCGCACGCCGACGTCTCTGGACGGGGGTCAGGCCGCGTCCGGCCGGGGCCAGCGGCAGCACCGACGGGATCTTCTCCAGGTCCTCCAGCCGCAGCACCTCCTCGACGAGGTCGGCGGGCTGGGTGAGGTCGGGCCGCCAACTCGGCGGGGTGACCGTGAGCGTGCCGTCGGCGGCGACGACCCGGGCCCCGATCTGGGTGAGCCGCCGCTCGGCGGTGCCCGGCGCATAGTCGACACCCGCCGTCCGGTCGGGCAGGTCGACCGCCATTGTCACCGGCGGCTGCGACCAATCCTCGCGGGGTGGGTCACCGCGCCAGTCGGTGAGCGTGGGTTCGACCGTGACGCCGGCGATCTCGGCCAGCAGCGTGGCGCAGCGGTCCAGCGCGGCGACCGAGATCGCGGGGTCGACGCTGCGCTCGTAGCGGCGTCCCGCCTCGCTGTACAGCCGCAGCCGCCGCTGAGTACGCGACACGGCGGCCGGATCCCACACGGCGGCCTCGAGCAGCACATCGGTGGTGGTCTCGCGCACCTCGGTGGTACCGGCGCCCATCACACCGCCGATCGCGGCGGTCGCGACGTCGTCGACGATCAGCACATCGGCGGGGTCGAGGCGGCGTTCGACGTCGTCGAGGGTCACCACGGTCTCCCCCGGTTCGGCGAACCGCACCCGGAAACCGCCGGTGACGAGGCTTCGGTCGTGGGCGTGCATCGGGTGGCCCAACTCGAGCATCACGTAGTTGGTGACGTCCACTGCGGGTGAGATGGCCCGGATGCCGGACAGCAACAGCCGTCGCTGCATCCACCACGGTGAGAAGGCGTGCGGATCGATGCCAGTCACCGGCCGCAGCCCGAACCGCCGTACGCCGGTGCCCGGTTCGATCGACACCGGCAGCGCTTCGCCCTCGGCGGGCTGGGGGCACCTCCCGCTTGCGGGGGACGGTGCGACGTCGGCCGGATCGACGTAGTCGAGGTCGTAGGCGGCGGCGATCTCACGGGCCAGACCGCGCACCGACAGGCAGTAGCCGCGGTCCGGTGTGATGGCCAAATGGAAGACGACATCGTCGAGGCCCAGCACATCGGCCGCCGGGGTCCCCGGTTCGGCGGTGCCGGCCGGCAGCACCAGGATGCCCGAATGGTCGGTACCCAAGTTCATCTCGGCCGTCGAACAGATCATCCCGTCGGAGATCCGGCCGTAGGTCTTGCGGCTGGCGATCGTGAAGTCGCCCGGTAGCACCGTTCCGGGCAGCGCCACCACGACCAGGTCGTCGACGGCGAAGTTGGTTGCCCCGCAGACGATGTCACGGGGTTCGGCCTCACCGACATCGACCTTGACCGCGCGGATCGGCTTCTTGAACTCGGTGAGCTCCTCGATCGAGGCGACCCGACCCACCGTCAGCGGTCCGGTGACGGGACCTACGGGGATGACCTCCTCGACCTCGTGGCCGATGCGGATCAACGCCTTTTCGAGCTCGGAAGGACTCACGTCCCAACCCGGTGCGCCGGCCTGCACGACGTCGCGCAGCCAGCTGTACGGTAGCCGCATCAGGCCCCTACCCCGAACGGCAGGGAGAACCGCACGTCACCCTCGACCATGTCGCGCATGTCCGGAATCCCGTTGCGGAACTGCAGAGTTCGTTCCAGCCCCATGCCGAACGCAAAGCCCGAGTAGGCATCGGGGTCGATTCCGCAGGCGCGCAGCACATTGGGGTTGACCATGCCGCAGCCGCCCCACTCCACCCATCCGGGTCCGCCCTTCTTGTTCTCGAACCAGATGTCGACCTCGGCCGACGGCTCGGTGAACGGGAAGAAGTGCGGCCGGAACCGGGTGCGGGCTTGCGGTCCGAACTCGGAGCGGGCGAAGGCGTCGAGCGTGCCGCGCAGGTGTGCCATCGTCAGCCCCTTGTCGACGGCCAGTCCCTCGACCTGATGGAAGACGGGTGTGTGGGTGGCGTCGAGTTCGTCGGTGCGGAAGGTACGCCCGATCGAGACGATGTAGACGGGCGGCTCGCGCTCGAGCAGCGTTCGGATCTGCACCGGCGAGGTGTGCGTGCGCAACACCTGGCGTGAGCCTTCCGGCGCGATGTGGAAGGTGTCCTGCTCGCTGCGGGCGGGATGGTCCGGCGGGAAGTTCAGCGCGTCGAAGTTGAACTGCTCGGTCTCGACCTCGGGCCCCTCGGCCAGCTCCCAGCCCATGGCGACGAACGTGTCGGCGATGCGCTCGCCGAGGATCGTGATCGGGTGACGGGCGCCGACCGGTTGCCGCGTCGACGGCAGCGTGACGTCGATGCGCTCGGCCACCAGCACCGCAGCGTCGCGCTCCGCGCGCAGCGCCGCCAACCGCTCGTCGTAGGCGCGCTGCGCCTCACCGCGCGCCACGTTCACGCGCTTACCCGCGTCGGCCCGGTCGGATTTGGCGAGCGACCCAAGGGACTGACGCGCCAACGCGATCGGCGACCGGTCGCCGAGGTGGTCGGTCTTCGCGCGTGCGAGCGCGTCGAGGTCGGCGGCCGCGTCGAAGGCACGCCGAGCAGCGCTGACAGCCTCGGTCAGCGCTTCTTCGGACAGGTCTGCGGGCTGATCAGCCACCCGGCGATCATAGGTGATGCGCCAGTTGGCCCTCGAACGCCCATCGGCGCCGGACGCGGGCGACGACCAACCCCGAAGCCGACGCGACCAGCCCGCACGCCGTCGCGATCGTGGCCGACGGACCGCTGCTCACCAGCAAGGCGTAGCCGAACGCCAAGGCGACACCCAGCAGCAGCCACCGCACCGTCGTCCAACGTCCCTCGCGGCCGAGGCGGGCGCTCGCCACCATGCCCAGCGTCAACGCCGCGACATGACCGACGTCGCTGAACCCCCTCTCGACGGCGAGGGTGGCGATTCCGATCGCCAGCCACCACCCGATCCACGCCGGGCGCCACCGCGCCGGCAGCGCCGCGGTGAGCGAGCCCAGGACGGCGGCGGCGCCGTAGCTCATTCCGACGTCCGGCGCGCGGGCCACCGAACCCGGCAGCCACGCCTGCGCGACACCCGCGCCCAGGGCGGCCGCCACGAGCAGGGTGGCCCCGAGATGTCCGACCGCGAACACCGTCAGCAACCGGATGCTGCCCCACTGCAACTCGGCCAGCGCCAGCAGGCAGATCAGCCCGGGCAGCCACACGTAGATCGGCCCCGCGTCGACCACGAACGCGCTGCCCACCAGGGTGCCGAGGCGCCCGTGGGAGAGGTTGTGCAGGTTCGTGCTGGCGTGGCAGACGACCCGGTCTTTGAACTCGGGCCCTTGCCACAACAGCACCGACGTCACCGACGTGAGCATGACCGCGTACGCCAGGGTCACCCGAACAAGACCGAGACGCCCGATCACCACGGGAATCCACTATTCCCCCGCGGGATGCCCCTCGTTGTTTCCGCCACCTGGCAAGTGCCTGAGGGTTTTCAGCCGGTACATGACGAAGTCGTTCGGCACCCCGTCCTGTTTGTGCGCGAAGACCTGGCGGCGCAGGCGTTTGGCCTCCACACCCAACGACGCGAACTCCTCGGCGGGGATGCGGTCGAGCGTGGTCGCCGAGACCACCAGCTCTCCGCGGGTCGCGCGGCTCATCACCCGCGCCGCGATGTTGACGTCGACGCCCAGCCAGTCCGATCCGATGCGCTGCGGGTGGCCAGTGTGCACACCGACCCGCATCCGTGGGGTAAACCCGTCCACGTCAACGGCTTTGACCGCTTCGCGTGCGGTGATCGCGGCGCGTACCGCGGTCGTCGGGTCGGCGAACACCGCCATCAGGCCGTCGCCCATGCGCTTGACGATTCGCCCGCCTTCCAGCAGCGGCGGCTCGGCGACCTGCGACACGCGACGCAGCAGCCGCAACGTGGCCTCGTCCCCCGCGTTCAACGCCCACGCTGAGAAGCCGACAAGGTCGGTGAAGACCAGCGTCGCTTCGCGGTTGGCCGGTTTTCCGGACACCCGCTCGGTGAGGGCTTGCCACACCTGCAGCGCGCCGAGGCTCACCTCGCGCGTCGCAGCGTCCCGTTGGAGTACACGATCCGCGGCGCGGGCGGCGGCCCGAGGTCCACCGTCACCGTCGGCCGACAACGGATCCCCGAACTCCGGATCGCCCGGCAACGCGCGCCGCGTCCGCCGCAGAAAGGCGATGACGCTCTCGTTGCGGTTGGTGTTCTTCAGCCAGCCCAAGGGCCCGGTCGACCGCTCGAACGGCTCGACATCCACCGCGCCAGCCTAAGCGGGCCGCTTTATGCCGAGCAATCTCGTCAGACGAAGCCGTCGTCCGAATCACGAAAGCACGGTCGGCGAAGCAGCTGGTCACAGCAGTGTGGAGCGCCCATAGCCGCCGAATAACGGTCCGGGACGACGCGCCCCGCAAATCATAGACAACATTCGTTGTCAGCATTATCGTCGAGTTCGACGCCGATTCAGCGAGGAATCAGATGACCGCAGACCCCACCACCGATCCCCTCGGTCCCGACTCGTTGACGTGGAAGTACTTCGGCGATCTGCGGACCGGGCTGCTCGGTGTGTGGATCGGCGCAGTGCAGAACATGTATCCCGAACTCGGCGCGGGCGTCGAGGACCATTCGATCCTGCTGCGCGAACCGCTGCAGCGCGTCGCTCGCTCGGTGTACCCGATCATGGGCGTCGTCTACGACGGGGAACGGGCCACCCAGACCGGCGAGCAGATCAAGAGCTACCACACCACGATCAAGGGCGTCGACGCCGAAGGTCGTCGCTACCACGCGTTGAACCCCGAAACGTTCTACTGGGCGCACGCCACCTTCTTCATGCTGATCATCAAGACGGCCGAGTACTTCTGCGGCGGGTTGACCGAGGCCGAGAAGCGCCAACTGTTCGACGAGCACGTGCAGTGGTACCGCATGTACGGCATGAGCATGCGCCCAGTGCCCGAGAGCTGGGAGGACTTCTGCGAGTACTGGGACCGCAAATGCCGCGAGGAGCTCGAGATCAACCGTGCCACGCTCGACATCTTCTCGATCCGCATCCCCAAACCGTGGTTCGTGTTGATGCCGACGGGGCTGTGGGATCAGCTCTTCAAGCCGATGGTGGGCGCGCAGCGCTGGATCGCGGCGGGCGTGTTCGACGAAGCGCTTCGCGAGAAGGCCAACATGCGGTGGACGCCGGGAGACGAGGTGCTGCTGCGGCTGTTCGGCAAGTTGGTCGAGTTTGCGTTCGTGGCGGTTCCCGACGAAATCCGTTTGCACCCAAGGGCGTTGACCGCGTACCGGCGCGCCCAGGGGCGTCTGCCCGCGAGCGCCCCACTGGTCGAGGCACCGGCGTTCATGGCGCCGCCGAGCGACCGGCGCGGGCTGCCGATGCACTACGTCCCGCCGCGCAAGTCACTGCTCGACCGGGCGGGCTCGCTCGTGCACACCACGTTCTCTTTGGCGGGGCTGCGTCCGGCCCGCGGACGCCATAAGGCAGCCTGAGTGCATGCTCGAATGGTCTGACACCGATATCGCCGTCCGCGACGCCGTGCGCGAGTTCGTCGACAAAGAAATCCGTCCGCACGTCGACGCGCTGGAAAGCGGCGAGATGGAGCCCTACCCCATCGTCCGCAAGCTGTTCGCGACGTTCGGCATCGCCGACATGGCCCGCGAGTCGCTCAACAAGCGGCTCGCCCGGCTCCGCGACGGCGGCGGATCCTCGGAGCGGTCCTCGGGCGGCGGCATGTTCGGCGAGGGTTCCGGTGGCATGGGGTTCGTCGTGATCAGCGAGCTGTGCCGGGTCTCGATGGGCGTGGTCACCGGCATGGGCGTCAGCCTGGGGCTGACGGTGCCGACGATCATGAGCCGCGGCACGTTGGCGCAGCAGGAGCGCTGGCTGCCGGACCTGGTCACCTACGACAAGGTGGGCGCCTGGGCGATCACCGAGCCCGACTCGGGCTCCGACGCGTTCGGCGGCATGAAGTCCTACGTCGTGCGCGACGGCGACGATTACATCCTCAACGGCCAGAAGACGTTCATCACCAACGGCCCCGACGCCGACGTCGTCGTGGTCTACGCCAAGCTGGACGAGGGCGACCCGAGCGTCGACAAGCGGGACCGCAAGGTGCTGACCTTCGTGCTCGACCGGGGCATGGAGGGTTTCGTGCAGTCGAAGCCGTTCCGCAAGATGGGAATTCACAGTTCGCGCACCGGCGAGTTGTTCTTCAACAACGTACGCCTGGGCCGCGACCGGCTGCTCGGCGAGACCGAGGAGAATTCCGCCGGCGACGGTCGGGCCAGCGCGCGGTCGAGCTTCAGCACCGAACGCATCGGCGTCGCCGCGATGTCGCTCGGCGTGATCGAGGAGTGCCTGCGCCTGTGCGTCGACTACGCCAAGAGCCGCACGCTGTGGGGCCAGGAGATCGGCCAGTTCCAGCTGATCCAGCTCAAGCTCGCGAACATGGAGGTGGCGCGGATGAACGTGCGCAACATCCTGTTTCGCGTGATCGAGGCGGCGCAGGCCGGGGTTCCGATTTCACTGCCCGAGGCCTCGGCGATCAAGTGGTACTGCTCGCAGGCGGCCACCGATGTCGCGATGGATGCGGTGCAGTTGTTCGGCGGCAACGGCTACATGACCGAGTACCGCGTCGAACAACTCGCGCGCGACGCCAAGTCGCTGATGATCTACGCCGGAAGCAACGAGGTGCAGATCACGCACGTGGCGCGGGGTCTGCTCGGCTCCTGACGGGGTCAGCGGTCCTCGACGATGAACTGCGCGGCGCGCGCGGCCATCGCCATCACCGGCCCGTTCAAGTTGCCCGCCAACATGATCGGCATCGCCGAGCAGTCGACGATCCGCAGATCCTCGATACCGCGGACACGCAGCCGGCCGTCGACGATGTCATCGTCGCTGGGACCCATGGCGCAGCTGCCGATGGCGTGGTAGCCGCAGTAGCCGCCGTCCAACGCAGAGTCGACGAGTTCGTCGTCGCTTTGCGCCTGCGGGCCGGGGAACGTCTCGTGGTCGATGTGCTCGGCAATCGGTGAATGCTCGAACAGCTCGCGGGCGCGACGCAGCAGGTTGGCGGTGGTGCTGCGGTCGTAGTCGCTGGTGAGGTAGCTCGGGTCGAGTAGCAGCGGCGCCGCCGGGTCCGCGGCGGTGATCTCGACGCTGCCCTCCGATGTGGGGCGCAGGGTGAAACCCAGACACGACACCCCCGGCTCGCGTTCGAGGGCCACCGGCTCACCGTCGTTGTACGCCGGGATCGTGAAGGGGCCCAACAACAGTTGTCCGTCGACGCGGGGCGCGTCCGGGGTGGTCTTCATGAACGCGAGCACGTCGAAGGTCGGCGTCGCCAGCGAGCCCCGCCGCCTGGCCAGGTAGCGTGCCGCGCTTCTGGCCTGCCCGGATCGGCTGGACAGCTGCCGGTTGTATCCGAGCTCGGCGTTGAGCCGGTACTTCAGCGCGAAGCAGCGGTGTTCGCGCATCCGCCTGCCCACGTTCTCGCGTTCGAGCACCACCGCGACCCCGGCCCGCTCGAGCACCTCGCGCGGGCCGATGCCCGACAGCTGGAGCAGCTTCGGGCTGCCCATGCTGCCGAGGGCGAGGATCGTCTCACGGTCGGCCTGGAACTGCGACCGCGCGCCGTCGGACGTCCGGACGGTGATGCCGGTGGCGCGGTCGTTGTCGATGTCGACGCGGCACACCTCGGCTTGCGTGATCACGGTGAGGTTGGGCCGTCGCATCGCCGGCCGCAGGAACGCGTCGGCCGCGCTCACCCGGCGGCCCCTGCGAATGGTGGCGGGGGTGAATCCGATACGGGGTTCATCGCTTTCGTTGATGTCGTCGAGCGGACGGAGCCCCACGTTCGCGCCCGACTGCACCAACTCGTGGCTCACGATGTCTTGTTCGGCCGCCACCGAGATGTGCAGCGGTCCGCCCGCGCCTCGTGTCGGCGAGGCGCCGAACGCGTTGTCCTCCATGGCTTTGAAGACGGGCAGGATCTCGTCCCAGCCCCACCCCTTGTTGCCCAGCTTCTCGAGCTCGTCGTAGTCCGCCCGGTTGCCCCGGTTGTAAACCATGCCGTTGATCGAGCTCGAGCCGCCGATCACCTTGCCGCGGGTCCAGAACTCGGGGCGTTGCCTGGGCCCGAACGGCGTCGTCGCGTAGCGCCAGACGTACTTCTCGTTCTCGAACAACGTGCCCGAGCCCTTGGGCACATGCAGCATCGGGTGCCTGTCGAGACCGCCGGCCTCGACCAGCAGCACCGTCGTCGCCGGGTCGGCGGACAACCGGTTCGCCAGTACGCAGCCGGCCGAACCGGCGCCCGCGATGATGTAGTCGAAGCGACGCATCGCCGCACAATACTTCGCCGAGCTAAGTCTGTGGGGAGATTGGGCGCTGATGTGACACAACGCGCTTCGGCGCTAGGCGCGCTGTGCCCGCGCGCTCTGGTACAGGCAGATCGCCGCGGCCGCGGCCACGTTGAGGCTCTCAGCGCTGCCCGGCATCGGGATGTGGACACGGTGCGTGGCCGACGCCGCGAGCTCGGCCGGCAGACCGTGCGCCTCGGGCCCGAACATCCACGCCGTAGGCCTGCCGAGGTCGGCCTCCAGATCTGGGCTGTCGAGCGAGATCTCGCCGTCCACCGTGGTCGCCAGCACCGCAAGGCCGGCGCCGGCGAGTTGCGACACCGCCGCTGCGGCATCGTTTTCGGTGACGACGGGGATCGAGAAGATGCTTCCGGTCGAGGCGCGCAGGCACTTGCCGTTGTACGGGTCGACGCTGTGCCCGGCGAACACCACGGCGTCGGCCCCCATCGCGTCGGCGATCCGGATCAACGTGCCGGCGTTACCGGGCTCGGACATCTCGACGGCGACCGCCACCAGGCGCGGCGACGCGGCCAGCACGTCGTCGATCGAGGTCTGCGGTGTCGTGCAGACCGCGACCAGGCCGACCGGAGTCACCGTCTCCGACAGCGCTTTTGCGGCACGTTCCGTCACCAGGTGCACGGGCGCGTCGGCCAGCAGCGAACCGAACCGGTTCAGGGCGTCCTCGGTGGCGAAGACCTCGGATACCAGACCGCGCCGCAACGCCGCCTCGACGAGGTTGGGTCCCTCGGCGAGGAAGCGCGCGGCGCGGCGTCGCCCGACGTGGCGGTGCAGCTTGGCCGCAGCGACCACCCGGGCGGATCGTTCGGTGAGCGTCAGGCAGCCTCGCCCGACGGCGCGTTCACGTCCTCGGGCAGTGCGCCCTTGGCGACCTCCACCAGCGCGGTGAACGCGGCCGGATCGCTGACGGCGATCTCGGCGAGGTTCTTGCGGTCGACCTCGACCCCAGCGGCCTTGAGTCCCTGGATCAGCCGGTTGTAGGTGATGTCGTTGGCGCGGGCGGCGGCGTTGATGCGCGAGATCCACAGCTTGCGGAACTCGCCCTTGCGGGCGCGCCGGTCACGATAGGCGTAGTTGAGCGAATGCAGCTGCTGCTCTTTGGCCTTGCGGTACAACCGCGACCGCTGGCCCCGGTAGCCCTTGGAGGCCTTGAGTATTGTCCGCCGCTTCTTCTGGGCGTTGACTGCGCGCTTGACGCGTGCCATGGGAATGTCCTTCGTTCAGGTCGTACGTATTGAGTCGGTCAGCCGTTGAGCATCTTCTTGATGCGGGCGTTGTCGTTGGCCGACACAACGGTGCGGCCGTCGAGTCGCCGGGTGCGCTTGCTCGGCTTGTGCTCGAGCAAGTGGCGGCGGTTGGCCTTCTGGCGCACGATCTTGCCGGTTCCGGTGCGACGGAACCGCTTGGAAGCGCCGCTGTGGGTCTTTGCCTTGGGCATAAGTCCTCTGCTCTGTTGTTCTAGCTGTTTCTGTCGGGTGCTGGGGTCGGCTCTGCGGAGCCTTCGGCCTGCTGCGCCGCCTTGGCGCGAGTCTTCGCGCCGCGGTGCGGGGCCAGCACCATCGTCATGTTGCGCCCGTCCTGCTTGGCGGACGTCTCGACGAAGCCGTAATCGGCGACATCGGCGCCCAGCCGCTGCAGGAGCCGGAAACCCAACTCGGGTCGCGACTGTTCGCGGCCGCGGAACATGATCGTCACCTTGACCTTGGACCCGGCCTCGAGGAAGCGGATCACGTGACCCTTCTTGGTCTCGTAGTCGTGCGGGTCGATCTTGGGACGGAGCTTCTGTTCCTTGACGACGGTCTGCTGCTGGTTCTTGCGAGACTCGCGTGCCTTCTGAGCCGTCTCGTATTTGAACTTTCCGTAGTCCATGATCTTGCAGACCGGGGGTTTGGCATCCGGCGCTACTTCGACGAGATCGAGATCGGCATCCGCGGCGACGCGGAGAGCATCTTCGATGCGCACGATGCCTACCTGTTCACCGCCCGGTCCGATCAGGCGGACTTCAGGTACGCGGATGCGCTCGTTGACGCGGGTCTCAGTGCTGATGGGGCCTCCTACTGTTGTCCTCTAGGAGCCCACTCCATCAGCGCTCTGCTCTACCGAACAGAAAAGCCCTGCTCAAAGCAGGGCCCACAGCCGACCAGGACAGGCACTGATGCCTGTGACCGGACCGCTGAGCCGGAATGGCCAGCGGTGGGAGGGGGACTCCACTTGCTGTCCCTGGCGTTTGCCGGGACGGTCGCGCATGCCAGTCTAGCAGCCATGACCGATGACTCGAACTCAGCTGACCTGGACAGCGCCGGCGGCTCAGGCGATCTGAACGGCTCAGCCGGCTCAGACGATCTGAACGGCTCGGCCGTTCGCGAGCTCGCCGACATCCCCGCCGTCGAGGTGATCACGCGGTCGGCCGTGATGCTGATGAGCGCCGCGGCCGAAAAGCTCGGGTTGTCGGCCGAGAATCCGGACGACAGCCCGCACCGCGATCTGGACGAGGCGCGCCGGCTGATCACCGCGCTCGCCGGCTTGGTCACCGCCTCCGTCGAGTATCTCGGACCGCATGCTGGGCCGGTACGGGACGGCCTGAAAACGCTGCAGTTGGCCTTCCGCGAGGCTAGCGCATCACCAGACGAGCCGGGCCAAGGCCCCGGCGAGAAATACACCGGTCCCGTCTGGTCGTGAGTCGCCACCCATTTGGCGTTCTAACCGAATAATGTCGCGGCCTATGACCGTCGCGAACCCGCCTGTCACCCGCCGCAGGTCGAGGCACTGGTGGGTGCCGGCCGCGGCCGGCTGGACGGTCGGCGTCATCGCCACACTCTCGTTGGTCGCGAGCGTCTCGCCGTTCGTGCGGTCGGTCATCCGGGTGCCGCGCGAGTTCGTCAACGACTACATCTTCAACTTCCCCGACACCAGCTTCGCGTGGGCGTTCGTGCTCGCGCTGCTGGCCGCGGCGCTGGCCGCGCGCAAGCGGATCGCCTGGTGGATCCTCCTCGCCTACATGGTGGGCGCGATCGTGTTCAACGTCGCCGACCTGGTATCCGGCGAGGAGTCGGTGGTCGAAGACATCGGCGAGGTCATCGGCCTGGCCTTCCACGTCGCCGCCATCCTGTTCCTGCTGCTGGCCCGGCGCGAGTTCTGGGCGAAGGTGCGCCGCGGCGCACTGCTGAAGGCGGCTGCCGTGCTGGTCGCCGGGATGGCGATCGGCACCGCGATCGGCTGGGGTCTTCTCGAACTGTTCCCCGGCACGCTGGCCCGCAGCGACCGGTTCTGGTACGCGCTGAACCGGGTGAGCGCGTTCGCGGGCGCGGACTCCTCGAACTTCAGCGGTCACCCGCACGTGCTGATCAACGCACTGCTCGGGCTCTTCGGCGCCCTCGCCCTGATGGTCGCGGCGATCGTGCTGTTTCAGTCGCAACGCGCCGAGAACGCGTTGACCGGCGAGGACGAATCCGCGCTGCGTGGGCTCCTCGAACTGTTCGGCAAGAACGACTCGCTCGGCTACTTCGCCACCCGCCGCGACAAGGCGGTGGTGTTTGCACCCAACGGCCGCGCCGCGATCACCTACCGCGTGGAAGTCGGCGTCTGCCTGGCCAGCGGAGACCCCGTGGGCGATCCCAAGGCATGGCCGGCCGCGATAGATGCGTGGCTTGCGCTGTGTCTGGCCTACGGCTGGGCCCCGGGGGTGATGGGTGCCAGCTCGGCGGGCGCCGAGGCCTTCCGCCAGGCCGGGCTCAACGCGTTGCAACTCGGCGACGAGGCCATCCTCTATCCGGACAACTTCCGGCTCTCCGGTCCGGACATGCGCGCGGTGCGCCAGGCCGTGACCCGCGCGCGGCGCGCCGGTGCGAGCGTCCGCATCCGCAGGCACCGCGATCTGGACGCCGAGGAGATGGCCGACGTCATCGCCCGCGCCGACGCCTGGCGGGACACCGACGACGAGCGCGGGTTCTCGATGGCGCTGGGCAGGCTCGGCGACCCGGCCGACGGCGACTGCCTCCTCGTCGAGGCGGTCCAGAACGCGGGTGGGAAAGATCAAGTGGTTGCGATGCTGTCGCTGGTGCCGTGGGGCACCAACGGCGTCTCGCTGGACCTGATGCGCCGCTCTCCCCAGTCGCCCAACGGCACTATAGAGCTGATGGTCAGCGAGCTGTGCATGCAGGCCGAAGACATTGGCATCACCAGGATTTCGCTGAACTTCGCGATGTTCCGTTCGGCGTTCGAACAGGGCGCTCAGCTCGGCGCGGGTCCGGTCGCGCGGCTGTGGCGCAGCCTGCTGGTGTTCTTCTCCCGGTGGTGGCAGCTCGAGACGCTGTACCGCTCGAACATGAAGTACCAACCGGAATGGGTGCCGCGGTACGCCTGTTACGACGATGCCCGGCTGATCCCCCGGGTCGGGGTGGCGTCGGTGATCGCCGAGGGGTTCTTGGTGCTGCCCTTCTCGCGGCGCCACGAACAGCCGCACACCGGTCACCACACCGCCGTGCCGCAGAACCTGATGGCGACAGGGCTGCTGCACCACGACGGTTCGGCCCCCGACCTCAGCGGCTTGGCGGCGGATCTGCCCGACGCCGAGGAGGCACGGCTCCCGGAACAGGTCCGGGTGCGCATGTCCAAGCTGAAGGCGTTGCAGGACAATGGGATCGATGCCTACCCCGTCGGCACGCCACCGTCGCACTCGGTCGCCGAGGCGATCGACGCCGACGACGATGTTCCGGTGACGGTGGCGGGCCGGGTGTTGCGCAGCCGCGACTACGGCGGTGTGTTGTTCGCCCAGTTGCGCGACTGGTCCGGCGAAGTTCAGCTGCTGCTGGACAATTCGTTGCTCGAATCGTCGACGACGGCCGATTTCACCCACGCCATCGATCTGGGCGACCTCATCGAGGTGTCGGGCACGATGGGCTACAGCAAGAAGGGCACCCGCTCACTGCTGGTCCGCAACTGGCGGATGATCGGCAAGTGCCTTCGGCCGCTGCCCGACAAGTGGAAGGGGTTGACCGACCAGGAAGCCCGGGTGCGCGCCCGCTACGTCGATCTGGCGATCAACACCGAGGCCCGCGACCTGATCCGCGCGCGAAGCGGTGTGCTGCACGCGATCCGGGAAACGTTGGTCGGCAAGGGTTTTCTCGAGGTCGAGACGCCGATTCTGCAACAGATCCACGGCGGCGCGAACGCGCGGCCGTTCCTCACCCACATCAACGCCTACGACCTGGACCTGTACCTGCGCATCGCTCCCGAGCTCTACCTCAAGCGGCTCTGCGTCGGTGGGGTCGAGCGGGTCTTCGAACTGGGCAGGGCGTTTCGCAACGAGGGCGTCGACTTCAGTCACAACCCCGAATTCACGCTGTTGGAGGCGTATCAGGCGCACGCGGACTACCACGTCTGGATCGACGGGTGCCGGGAGCTCATCCAGAACGCCGCCGTCGCCGCCAATGGTGCGCAGGTGTTCTACCGGCCCAAGGAAGGCGGCGGGCTCGAGCCGGTGGACATCTCCGGTCAGTGGGCGGTCAAGACGGTGCACGATGCGGTGTCCGAAGCGCTCGGTGAGCAGATCGGCCCCGAAACGGAGCTGCCGAAGCTGCGCAAACTGTGCGACGCCGCCGACATCCCGTACCTGACCCACTGGGACGCCGGCGCGGTGGTGCTGGAACTCTACGAGCGACTGGTCGAAGACCGCACCGAGGCGCCCACGTTCTATAAGGATTTCCCGACCTCGGTGTCGCCGCTGACCCGCCCGCACCGCAGCATCCCCGGCGTCGCGGAGCGGTGGGACCTGGTGGCGTGGGGCGTCGAACTCGGCACCGCCTACAGCGAACTCACCGATCCCGTCGAACAGCGCCGCCGGCTGCAGGAGCAGTCGCTGCTGGCCGCCGGCGGCGACCCCGAGGCGATGGAACTCGACGAGGACTTCCTACAGGCGATGGAATACGCGATGCCGCCCACGGGTGGCCTGGGGATGGGCGTGGACCGCGTCGTCATGCTGATCACGGGCCGCAGCATCCGCGAGACGCTGCCGTTCCCGTTGGCCAAACCCCGTTGACAGCTCCTCCACAGGGCGTTACAAGGATCACCCCTCACCCTGTAGTCCGTGACACTGGTGACACTGGCTCATTCGCTGCGTGGGCACCTGTCGTTGATGCATGGCTGGATTCCCACCACGGTGCAGATCGTCGCGGCGCTCGTGTTGATCGCCGCCATCGGATGGCGATCGCGGCGGTGGCGGCTGGTGTGGGTGCCGTGGGCCGCGCTGTGCGGTATCGCGCTCGCCGCGGCGACGTACGCCTACATCGCCTCCGAGGGTCTCTCTGACAACCCCGCTCCGCGATCGCTGTGGGTGTGGGTGGCGCTGACGGGTGCGGCATGCGCCGTGCTGGTCGCGGGTTGGCGGGGCGCGCCCTGGTGGCGACGCGGCACATCGCTCTTGTCGCTGCCTCTGTGCCTGCTGTCGGTCGCGCTGGCCGTGAACCTGTGGGTGGGTTATGTCCCCACCGTGGGGGCCGCCTGGAATCAGCTGACCGCGGGACCGCTCCCCGATCAGACCGACGCGGCGACCATGCTGGCGATGCAGCAGCGCCATCAGATTCCGGGCCGGGGCACGGTGGTGCCTGTCAACATCGGCGACAAGGCGTCCGGTTTCAAGCACCGCGGTGAACTCGTCTACCTGCCGCCCGCGTGGTATGCGACCGATCCCCCGCCGCCCCTTCCGACCGTGATGATGATCGGTGGCGAGTTCAACACCCCGGCGGACTGGGTGCGTGCAGGCAATGCGGTCGCCACGGCCGACGATTTCGCCGCCACGCACGGCGGATATGCCCCGGTTCTCGTCTTCGTCGACGCCGGCGGGACGTTCCGTAACGACACCGAATGCGTGAACGGCAAACGAGGCAACGTCGCCGACCACCTCACCAAGGACGTCGTGCCGTTCATGGTGTCGAAGTTCAATGTCAGTGCCAAACAGTCGAATTGGGGAATCGTCGGATGGTCGATGGGCGGCACCTGCGCGGTCGACCTGGCCGTGATGCATCCGGACATGTTCGGCGCCTTCGACGACATCGCCGGCGATCTGAGTCCCAACTCAGGCACGAAGGACCAGACGATCGAGCGCCTGTTCGGCGGTAATGCCGCGGCCTACGCGTCGTTCGATCCGACAACCGTGATCGGCCGACACGGCCGTTATTCGGGCGTCACGGGGCGCTTCGACGTCAACACCGTGGACGCGGCCCCGCAGAAGAACGCGGCCGACGCCCTCTGCGGCCTGGCCGATGCCAACGGCATCAACTGCGAGGTCGTGGTCCAGCCGGGTAAGCACGATTGGCCCTACGCCGCACACGTTTTCGCGACCGCCCTGCCGTGGCTGGCGGCCCAACTCGGCACGCCGGGCCGCGCAGTTGCCCCGATGCCGGCCGCGGTTCGCAGTGTCGCCACCCCGCCGTCACCCTTGCGCGAGCCGCATTAGCGACCCATGATGCGAATGCTGTTCGGAAGCAGGAACTCCCGCGGTCCGGACGAACTATGACGGGCAGTACGACTGGGTCGCAGCGCCGACGAAGAACCCGCTCTGCTCCACGGTCCAGTTCGCCGGCTCGCTGATCTCGACCGCAACCTGTTCGGGTTTCTGGCCCGCCTCCACGTAGTCACATACCGCGTGGGCGAGGCTGATTGCGTCCTTCGCGGTCGAGAACGGGATCCCTTCCTCCTTGATCACCGAGACGAAGATGTCGTCGGTGTCGTCGGCGAGGGCCGGTGCGGCGGTGCCGAGCGCCATGCCCGCACCGACGACCACTGTGAAAATGAGGGTGCCGCGCATGGTGGCTCCTTTCGGCTGAGTGACGGCAGAACGCTACGCGCACCGTGCGGCCACCGCGGCCGTTTCGTCAAAATTGTCACAACCGTCAAGACCTGCGAACGGGTAGCGTGAGCGGCATGCCGGACCAAACCACTCCGGAACCGGAGCAGGAAGCCGCCGTCGACGCCGAAGTTGTCGAGCCCGAGCCTGGTGCCACCGTGCCGGTCGAACCGGTCGACAGCGGCTACACCCCAGGCGGCGTACCGACTTTCGACGCTGTACGGGAAAAGATCGAGACCCGTTTCGGCACCGCGATCGGCGCCTCCGAACTCGCGGCCGAAACTCCCGAAGGGCGCAGCGTCGCCGAACAGTACGACGAACGGCAGCGCGCGGCTGCCGAACGCCTGGAACAAATTCGGGAGCAGATGCGCAAACAGTCCGACGAGTCTCAGTAGTCCGATTCCGCGGCCAGGATCTCGGCCAGGAACGCATCCGGACCGGGCTGGTTCAACCGTGACCGCGCGAAGGCGCGCACCCGGTCGCGCGTCTGAACCGACTCGTCGACGTCGGCACCGACCACCACCCTGGTGCTACTCCAATCATGGTTCCACGCAACAGCTTCGGATATCGGTACCCCACCGGCGTCGACGACGGGGAACGACGCGCGTCCGTCCGCACCGAGCGCGCCGGCCCCGCCGGCGTTGCCCGACTCCAACCGCACCGCGATGCCATGCGGGTTGCCCAGCCCCGTCAGCTCCACACCGAGCACCGCCTCCGCGCCCACGCCCGCCGGTTCGACCGACCACTCGACGGTGTCCTCGGCGGCGTCGAAGACACCCGGCGGGACGCCCGCCCAGTTGATGGACGCGGTGCCTCGGGTGACGGTGGCCGCACCAAGCCCGCGCGAATCCGATCCTGCCGCAAGGGCATAGTCGGCTCGCCGACCGCTCACCGGCTCGGCGTCGAGTGCGACACCGACGTCGTCGGCCACGTCACGACACCGATCGATGAGTGCGGTGACCCGCGGATCACCCTCTCGCGCAGCCGCGTTGAGCGCAGCCGCATGCGGCGCGAGCAGCTCGGTGATCTCCGAGTCGAAGGTGTCGTCGCCGAAGTAGTCCTGGGCCGCGGCGGTCAGGAGCGCGACCTCGGCGTCGAGCAGGGCGCCGTCGAGCGTCGCGATCGCGTCGCGTTGACTCGCCGGCCACCAGCGCCGCAGCCAATGGCCGAGCGCGAGTCGGCGCAGCGGAGCCAGCGCACCGGGCGCCAGGCTCACGTCGGCCACCTCGATACTGTCCTCAGGGCTGCGGCCGTCCAGCGCGGACGTCACGGCGAAGTGACCGCCCTCGCCCACCACCCGCCACAACCAGTCGGCCCGCGCGGGGTCGGTGAACGCGATGTGTGCATCCGACGCCTCGTCGACGGTCCACGACAGCACGGCTCCGCTGACCTCCAGCACGGCCACCAGCGGCGCCGGCGCGGCGAGCGGTCCCGTCGTCCAGAGCCCCGAATCCGCCACGAGCCTCATCCGGCCACCTGCAATTCCAGCATCGTCTTGATCCGCTGGCGGTGGTCCAGGCTCACCGACCTGGCCACCCCTTCCAGCACCGCGCGCACGTCGTCGATGTCGTCGCAGGGTTCCTGCCACACGTCGCGGCCGTGCAACCGGGCCCACAAGCGGCTCAGGTAGGGCCGCGCGAATGTCGCCAGGTCGTCGATCACCTGCTGTTGCCGGGGATGGATCGGCCCGCCCGCGGCGACATAGCGGCGGGCGTGAAGCACGTAGGCCTCCTTGCGTAACCGCGCCTGAATCTGCCGCGCCAACTCGTACCGCGGCTCGGCGGCGTCGGCCAGCGGCGCGAGGTGGACCGCGACCTCGATGCCGGCGACCAGCGTCGCCTGCTTGTCCTCACCGATCAGACCCCAGGGCGCGCATGCCCGGTCAACCTCTTCGGCGCACAACGTCGGCACGTCGGGAAGCTCATCGCGGTCCATGGCCCGCCGCAGCGTCGCACGCGCCCGGTCGATCACGCTTCGGTCCAGCGGACGGTCGTGCTCCGGTCCACCGATGACGCTCGGCGGCTGCTGCGGCTCAACCGAACTGAGGCCCAGCTCGACGATCGACCACGGCAGCTCCGCCGCAGCGCTGCGTGCCGTTGCTCCGAGGTTGTACGGCGCGGCGTCGGCGATCAGCGCCTGCCAGACCCGTTGTCGCGCAGCCTCGGCGGAATGGCTGGCGGCCGGGCCGAGCACGGTGCTCAGACCCGCCATGAACGGACCGGTGATCTCGGTGCCCGCATGCACGTCACACCAACTACGGCTCAGCTGCCTCGCCAGCTCGGCGATGACCTTCTCGTCGGACACGAACCGGTTCAGCACCTCGATGGCGGTACGGTCCCGTTCGCCGTGGATCTCGCGCAGCACCTCCTCTGCGCCCGAACCATGCTGCGAGGGATGACCTTTCGTCACGGCCAACTCGAAACACACGGGGAAGTAGAGCTCCTGGGCGTTCCCCGACGTGATGCGTAACCGGCGTCGCTCGCGTTTGAGCACCTCGAACCACGCCGCGGTATCGCGCAGTTGTGTACTGCGCCCGACGATCGCGTCGAACATCGCATCGGCCACATCGGGTGCGACGAACGGCGCCGAGAACTGAGTGTTCGACCGCAGTCGCAGCACGAGCGGGTCGATGATCCGCTTCACGGTTCGTCGCAGCGGCCCGCCGTCGTCGCTGCTGAGCACCTCGACGCCGGGACCGACGGCGCGCCATGCGCGGTCGATGACCGCTCGGCGCGGGTGGGCGACGGCGACGGCCGCCTCGGTGCTCATCAGGACAGGATAGAAGTACGTACCGTTTGTGGACAGCGGCAAAGTTGGGTTCGGTAGCGGTTTCACCGTCCGACCCTGAGGACATGTTCACTGCGCTGTTCGTGTTCGTCTGCATCGTCTACATCGGCACCACGGCCGCTTCGTTACTTCCCAGTTGGAGGCTCTCGGTGCCTGATCCCGGGGAGGCCGAGGAGCGTCTGGCCACGGCGGACGACATCCGCGCTGCGCGGGCGGAATTCGACCGGACGCTGGTGCGCAAGGCCTGCTCACTCACGATCGGCTCGAGCTGATCCGCAACGGAGTCCGGTCGCCGGCGGTCGTCACCGCGATGCGGCCCACGGGACAGGCCCTCGAGGACTGCCGGGAGGTCGAACTCGATGTGATGGTGAAAAAGCCTGGCGGCGGGCAGTTTCCGGCACATGAGACCGCTCTGGTGCCTGCATCCGCACTCGTCAAGGTCGCCCCCGGCAGCGTCATCGACACCTATTACCGTCTCGGCGACGAGTCTGCGGTGGCGATCTGCGTCGCGCCGGTGTGATCAGCGGGCGCCGTCGACGGCGAAACTGACCAGGGCCGCCCAGTACAGCGGGCTCGCGCTGCGATCGCCGTCGCGCCAGTCCCGCATCCGCTGCCGCTGCCGCTGCCAAGCGTTCACCGCTCGACCGGCATCGTCGGATTCGTGCGCGCTGTCGACGGCGACGATCGCCTCGCTCATCGGATCTGCGTCGGATCCCGCGAATTGACGGTAACCCGCCGTCGTGGGCAACGACCACAGCGTGGCGGTGACCAGTTGAGCCCCGCCGAGGACCATCGCGGCCACCAGGCCGCTCGCCTCGTCGAACTGGTAGTCGCCTCCGGATGCGCACGCCAGCAGCGCCACCCGCGGAGGGAACTGCAGCCGCGCCGTCATGAGTTCACCGGCGGTCAGCGGCCGCTCCTCGGCCAGGTGCAAGGCGGCGCGGTCAGCGTGGCCGGCGTCGCCGTCGGCGGCGGTCGCGTGCCCGACGTACACCATCCGGCCGGGCCGCCTTCCGAGGTGAGCGGCGAGCCACCCGCGGTCGGCGTCCGTGCGCCGGAACAACTCGACGACGGATTCGGCGTCCGGCAACAACGTGCGACGGCACCCCAGATCGGCGAAATGACGGGCCAGGACCGTGTCGGGCGACGGCCTGCCCAGCACCGATCCCAGCGCCGAGTCAGGCCGCTGGCCCGGAACCCGTGGGTCGAGCACCACCAGGACCGGATCGTCACGCCTGCCGTTCCAATCCGCCGACGCCCGAGGCGAATTGACGATGTTCGGCGGTGCGGCCATCAGCACCTCGACCAGTTCCATCAGCCGAGTGCCCTCATCGCCTGGTGCCGCGAGCAGGCCCCACGGCATCCTGGCCAGTTTCGCGCTCGGCGACACGAACAGTGTCGCGGGCGGTGTCGCGTGGTCGACGAGCAGCTTCCACGCCGCAGGGGCGAGCAGATGTGTGCCCAGCGCGCGGGCGAGCTCGAATTCGGTTGTGGGCGAGGAGAACGCGCCGGTGGTGATCGCCCGGTCGAGCGCGTCGTGCCTGGTCTCGGTGCCGACGGGGTCGGGCAGCGCCTCGGCCAGTCGCTGCGCCGCCCCGGCGAGGTCTTGCTGCTCGACGACCCAGGTGACCGTTTTGACCGGATCACCGACGACCCGCAGGCTGGCGTAGGTCGCCACGCCGACGTCGGCGAACCGCAGGACCAGCGTCTCGGTCAGGGCCACGTGCACCACGCGGGCTCGTCCGCGGTCACGTCGCGCCCGTAGCGCTCGGCCGCCAGCGCGCGGTAGCGACCGATGATCGGCGCGGTGGTCGGATCCATCACCAGCGGCGGCAATGGCCCGAGCCGGGTCAGCGACGCGCCGCCGGTGATGACCGGTCCGGCGGCGACCAGCGCGTACTCCTCCGCCGACTCCACCGGCACGGCCGCGGTGGCGGTATCGGCCCAGGCCAGGGCGTCGGCCGAGCCGGGTTCGGCCGTGAATGTGCCGCGCGCGCTGTGGTATTCGATCAGTTCGCTGACGAGCTCGGTGTTGCCCCACTCCCAGGCGACCGCGAAGGCGCCCGCGAGGATCGGTGCGGACACGTGGGTGGCCCACCGCATGCGGGCCTCGGCGTCGGGAATCGAGTGCCGCACCGAATCGACGGCCAGCGCCGCGGGAAGTTTGAGTTCGGCGGCCTTCTCGAGCTTCTCCGCGGCGTCCGCCGGATCGGCCAGCGCGTCGGCCCGCCAGATGTTACCGAGCTGGTCGTCGAGCCGCGCGTACTGCAGCCAGCTGTGTCGTGGCCACCCGTCGAGCAGCTCACGGGCCTGTGCGACACGTTCTTTCGCCGCGGTGAAGTCGCTGCGGAAGATGTCGACCCAGCTGCGCTGCAACAGGATTCGGTGAATATGCAGTGGCTTTTCGATCTCGCGCCAGTGCCGTTCCGCGTGTCCGAGTCGCTCGTCGGCGTCGTCGAACGCGTTCACCGAGATGCTGATCAGTCCGAAGTACAGCCAGCATCGCGAGACGTCGTGTGCGCGAAGATGTTCGGCGATCGCCGGATACGCCTCGTGTACCAGTGTCTGCGCCTGCGGCCGGTCCCCCGCCGACCACGCCGCCGTCGCGCGTTCGAGTTGCGTGCGCGCCACCGCGAGCCGCCACCCCCGCGCCTCGGCCCGCGCGCCTGCCCGCCGCAGCCAGGGTTCCGCCTCCGAGAGCCGACCCGTCTCGACGCAGAACCTGCCGTAGCCGGTGGCCCCCTGGACGAGGAAGTGGTCATCGAACTCATCGGGAGACGCGCCGCGGCGCTGGATGACATCGATGACCCGTTCCCACAGCGGAATCGACTTCACGTGCAGGTCGTCGTCGCAGAGAGCGACCGCACACAGGATCTCCGCGTAGGTGATCAGGAAGCGGTGTTCGGCGGCGAGTCCGGACACGTGCTCGACGTCGGTCAGCGCAATGAGCGCGGCCTCGGCGGTTTCGTGATCTCCGTGCGCGGCGGCCAACCCCGTCTGCAGGAACTGGGCCCGCCGCGAGTACCGGCGCACCATCAGCTCGATCTCGGCCGTCGACATCGTCACTGCGGCGGCCGCCTCGGGTTCGGTACCCGCGAGGATCCCCGAGTAGACAGCCAGGCATTCGCGCATGCGGTGCAGGCATTCCTCGGTGCCGTCGTAGGCGGTGCGGACGAGGTAGATCTCGCCGAGCAACGCGTACACCTCGAGCATCCAGTCGTCGCGGTCGGCCTGCTCGATCTGCGGAACCAGCGACAGCAGCAGGTCCTTGGCCGCCTCCTCGTTAGCGGCGAACGCCAGCGAACGCGCGCGCTCGAGGTCCGCAGGGATCGCCACCGCTGAATCATAGAAAGCGGCGGGCATGCCTGGCATGCCCGCCGCTCCGGGAGGTGGATCGCTCAACTGCAGTTCACCGTGACGGTGAACGGCTTGGTGATCGACCCTGCCATCGGGTTCGAGATGTCGGCGCCGGTAGCTTCACCGGTGATGGTGTACGTGTCGCCATCGACCTTCACCTCGGCCGACCCGACCTTGGCGCCCATGGTCTGGGTGACCGCGAGGGCATTGCCGTCGACGACCATGCCCATCGACTCGACCGTCGGGGTCGCCTCGTCGGTCATCACGATGCCGAGCCCCTGCTGCCCGCCGATCGCGCCGCTGGCGACGTTGATCCGGCCGCCCTGCTTGACGCACGTGACCGTGTTGAGGTCCAGGCCCGCGAGGTCCTTGCCGTCGACCTTCACCTGCGTGCTGCCGCCGTTGCTCACGCCTGCGGCACTGGCCGCGGGGGCACTGCCCTTGTCGTCCGAACAGCCGACCAGCACGGTGGCGCCGGCGACCAGTCCGATCACACCCACAACAACGCGATTCATCGCTCTTCCCTTCGTTGGGACGTCGCCCCGATGGCGCCCGTCATGGAGGAAGTCAAAACCGCGCCGGCGGCTACCGATCCCAAACTTTGTCGCCGCCCGACGGTACGGTTCGCAGGCGATGCGCAGGTTCACGGTTGACGAGCGGCGGGCCCGGCTGGCCCGTCGCCACTTCCTCGGCGCGCCCGCCGGCTCCGTCGACGCCGCCGTCGAGGGCGTGCTCGGGCTGCACGCCACCGATCCGGCCACCCCGTATCTGTCTCTGTGGGCACGCCTCCCAGGTTTCGCCGCCGGCGAATTGGACGCCGATCTCTACGAGCGGCGCACCCTGGTTAAACACCTGGCGATGCGCAGAACGCTGTGGACGGTGCGCATCGGCGACCTGCCGCTGATTCAGTCCGCGGCCAGCGACCGCGTCGCCGACAACGAACGTCGCCGGGTCATCGCCGATGCGCAGAAGGCGGGGCTCTGCACCGACGGCGACGCATGGCTCGACGCGGCCGGCGCGGCCGTCTTGCGGTATCTGACCGCGCACGGGCCGACGAGCGCGAAAGACCTGCGGGCGGCCCTGCCCGAGTTGGCGGGCACCTGGGATCCGGCGCCCGGTAAGCGGTGGGGCGGCGAAACGCCGCTGGCCCCGCGGATCCTGACCGTGTTATCGGTGCGCGGCGACATCGTGCGTGGCCCAAACGACGGTAGGTGGATTACGTCACGGCCCCGCTGGGTTGCCGCCGACGACTGGATCGAATCCACCGACGCCGTCGACGCCGAGACGGCGCGCGCGGCGCTCGTGCGGCGGTGGCTGGCAGGTTTCGGCCCGGCCACCGTCACCGACGTCAAGTGGTGGTTCGGTAACACGCTGACCTGGGCGCGCCACGCGTTGAAGGACATCGGCGCCGTCGAGGTCGACCTCGACGGCACACCGGGATTCGCCCTGCCCGACGATCTCGACAGTGAACCCGAGCCGGAGCCGTGGTGCGCGCTGCTGCCCGGGCTCGACGTCACGACGATGGGCTGGTTCGACCGCGACTGGTATCTCGGGCCGCACCGTGAGCAGGTGTTCGACCGGAACGGCAACGGCGGGCCCACCGCGTGGTGCAACGGCAGGATCGTCGGCGCGTGGGGTCAGGACGACGCCGGACGGGTCGAGCTGCGACTGCTCGAGGACGTGGGCCGTTCGGCGCGTGCGCGATTGCAGAAGCGCGCCGACGAACTGACCGAATGGCTCGACGGCGTGCGGGTCAGCCCGCGGTTCCCGTCGCCCCTGTCTAAGCGCTGACCTTCCTGCGTTTACCGTTGCGCGCCTTGGGTTTCGGCCGGTCGACGCCCAGGCACTCGGCCAGGAAATGTCCGGTGTAGCTGTCGGGATTGGCCGCGACGTCCTCGGGCGTTCCCGACGCGACGAGCGTGCCGCCGCCGGCCCCGCCCTCGGGACCCATGTCGATGATCCAGTCCGAGGTCTTGATCACGTCGAGGTTGTGCTCGATGACGATCACCGTATTGCCCTTGTCGACAAGGCCGTTGATCACCTTGAGCAACTTGCGGATGTCCTCGAAGTGCAGGCCGGTGGTCGGCTCGTCGAGGATGTACACCGTGCGGCCCGTCGAACGCTTCTGCAGTTCGGAGGCCAGCTTCACGCGTTGCGCTTCACCGCCGGACAGCGTCGGCGCCGGCTGACCGAGGCGTACGTAACCCAGGCCGACGTCGACGAGCGTCTTGAGGTACCGATGAATCGAGGTGATCGGCGCGAAGAACTCGGACGCCTCCTCGATCGACATATCGAGGACCTCGGCGATGGTCTTGCCCTTGTAGTGCACTTCGAGCGTCTCGCGGTTGTAGCGGGCGCCCTGGCACACCTCGCACGGCACGTACACGTCGGGCAGAAAGTTCATCTCGATCTTGATGGTGCCGTCTCCGGAGCACGCCTCGCAGCGACCGCCCTTGACGTTGAACGAGAACCGGCCCGGTTGGTAGCCGCGAACTTTCGCCTCGGTGGTGGCCGCGAACAAGGTGCGGATCTTGTCGAAGACGCCGGTGTAGGTAGCGGGGTTCGAGCGCGGTGTGCGGCCGATCGGCGACTGGTCGACGCGGACCAGCTTGTCGAGCTTGTCCAGGCCCGTCACCCGCGTGTGCCTGCCGGGTACCTGCCGCGCACCGTTGAGCTTGTTCGCCAGCACGGACGCCAGGATGTCGTTGACCAACGTCGACTTGCCCGACCCCGACACCCCCGTCACCGAGGTCAGCACGCCGAGGGGGAAGGACACGTCGATCTCGCGCAGGTTGTGCTCACGGGCCCCGACGACCGTCAGCTGCCGCTTCTTTTCGACGGGCCGCCGGATGGCAGGCACCTCGATCTCTTCCTTGCCCGAAAGATACGCTCCGGTAAGCGATTCCGGGTTCTTCAGCAGCTCATCGTACGGCCCGCTGTGCACGATCTGGCCGCCGTGCTCGCCTGCCGCGGGACCGATGTCGACGACCCAGTCGGCGTGGGCGATGGTGTCGAGGTCGTGCTCGACGACAATCAGCGTATTACCCAGGTCGCGCAGCCGGACCAGCGTGTCGATCAGCCGACGGTTGTCGCGCTGGTGCAGGCCGATCGACGGCTCGTCGAGGACGTAGAGCACCCCGACGAGGCCCGACCCGATCTGGGTGGCCAACCGAATGCGCTGCGCCTCACCGCCGGACAGCGTCGCGGCGGCCCGCGACAGCGACAGGTAGTCCAGGCCGACGTCGAGCAGGAAGCCCAGCCGTGACTGGATCTCCTTGAGCACCTGCCCCGCAATGGCCTGCTCGCGTGCCCCCAGTGTCAGCGCGTTGAGGAATTCCGAGCAATCCGCGATCGACAGCTCGGCGACCTCGGCGATGGACTTCGCGCCGAACGGCCCCGCCGTCAGCGACACCGCAAGGATCTCGGGCTTGAGCCGCGTGCCCTCACACTCCGGGCACGGCACGTCGCGCATGAAGCCCTCGTAGCGTTCCTTCATCTGCTCGGAGTCGGTCTGCTCCATGCGGCGCTGCAGGAACGCCATCACGCCCTCGAAATCGGCGTAGTACGAACGTGTTCGGCCGTAACGGTTCTTGTACCGCACGTGCACCTGTTCGTCGCAGCCCTCGAGAATCGCCTTGCGCGCCTTGGCCGGCAGCTTCCTCCACGGCGTGTTCACGTCGAAGCCGAGCGCGTCGCCGAGACCCGCCAGCATCCGGGTGAAGTACTCCGCCGTCTGCCCCATCGACCACGGTGCGATCGCGCCCTCGGCCAGGGTCAGGTCGGGGTCGGGCACGACCAGTTCGGGGTCGACCTCCTTGCGGATGCCCAAGCCGAGACACTCCGGACACGCACCGTAGGGCGAGTTGAACGAGAACGAGCGCGGCTCGAGGTCGTCGACGGCCAGCGGATGGCCGTTGGGGCAGGCCAGCTTCTCGGAGAACCGCTGTTCGCGGTGGGGATGGTCGTCTTCGCGGTCGACGAACTCCAGCACGACGATGCCGTCGGCGAGGTTGAGCGCGGTCTCCACCGAGTCGGTCAGCCGCTGTTTGGCGCTGGCCTTGACCGTCAGGCGGTCCACGACCACCTCGATGTCGTGTTTCTCCTGCTTCTTGAGCTTGGGCGGATCGGTGAGCGGATACACCACGCCGTCGACGCGCACGCGGCTGTAACCCTGCGTGTTGAGCTTGTCGAACAGGTCGACGAATTCGCCCTTGCGGGTGCGGACCACCGGCGCGAGCACCTGGAACCGCAGGCCCTCGTCCATCGCGAGCACCTGGTCGACGATCTGCTGCGGCGTCTGGCGGGCGATGCGCTCACCGCAGACGGGGCAGTGCGGCGTACCCGCGCGGGCGTACAGCAGACGCAGGTAGTCGTAGACCTCGGTGATGGTGCCGACCGTCGACCGGGGGTTGCGGTTGGTCGACTTCTGGTCGATGGACACCGCAGGCGACAGGCCCTCGATGAAGTCGACGTCGGGTTTGTCCATCTGCCCGAGGAACTGGCGCGCATAGGCCGACAGCGATTCGACGTAGCGCCGCTGGCCCTCGGCGAAGATCGTGTCGAAGGCCAACGACGACTTCCCCGAACCCGACAGCCCCGTGAAGACGATCAGCGCGTCGCGTGGTAAATCAAGATCGACGCTGCGCAGGTTGTGCTCGCGCGCACCCTTGACGACAAGGCGGTCAGCCACCCGGTTCCCTCCCGAAGAGATAGTTCAAAGCCACTCTATGTGGACCCACCGACAAGCCCCAGACGAGCCGGATACCGTGAGGACATGACCGTCGTCGACGACAACTACACCGGCCACGTCGAACCAGGGACCGGGGCCCGGCGCACGCTTCCCGGCGCTTCGATCGTCAAGGTCTCGGTCGGCCCGATGGACAACAACGCGTACCTGGTCACGTGTTCCCGAACCGGCGAGACACTGCTGATCGACGCCGCCAACGATGCGCCGGTCCTGCTCGAGGTCATCGAGAAGCACGCCCCCAAATTGTCGCTGATCGTCACCAGCCACCAGCACTTCGACCACTGGCAGGCGCTGGAGGAGGTGGCCAAGGTCACCGGCGCCCCCACGGCGGCGCATCAACTAGACGCCGACCCGCTGCCGGTTCGCCCCGACCGGATCCTCGCCCACGGCGACACCGTCGAGATCGGCGACCTGTCCTTCGACGTCATCCACCTGCAGGGCCACACCCCAGGCTCCGTCGCGCTGGCGCTCGACGGCGCCGATGAGGCGACCCACCTGTTCACCGGCGACTGCCTGTTTCCCGGCGGTGTCGGCAAGACGTGGGAGGACGGTGCCTTCGACCAGTTGCTCGGCGACGTGACCCGCCGTGTCTTCGACGTCTACGGCGATTCGACGGTCATCTATCCGGGCCACGGCGACGACACCACGCTCGGCACGGAACGCCCGCACCTGGCCGAGTGGAAAGAACGCGGTTGGTAGACGCGCCGGTCGCGGTCGTCACCGGCGCCAGTCGTGGTGCCGGACGCGGGATCGCCCATGCGCTGGGCAGCCACGGCTGCACGGTCTACGTCACCGGCCGCACCGAGCGCGCAGACCAGTCCGAGACCGACGGGACGATCCACGAGACCGCCGCGCTGGTGACGGCGACCGGCGGCACCGGTATTGCCGTCCGCGTCGACCATGCCGACGACGAGCAGACGAAAGCGCTGTTCGAGCGTGTCGGCCGGGAACAGGGCCGGCTGGACATCCTGGTGAACAACGCGGTGATCCTCCGCGAGGAGATGATGGGCCGCACCCGGTTCTGGGACGAACCCGTCAACGTCATCGACACCCTCGACGTGGGCCTGCGCAGCAGCTACGTCGCGACCGTGTACGCGGCCCCGCTGATGCTGCCGCAGCGCCGCGGGTTGGTGGCGTTCACCTCCGCGCCCGGGTCGGCCCACTACGTGTTCGGTCCGGCGTACGGCGTGCACAAGGCGGGAACCGACAAGATGGCCGCCGACATGGCCGTCGACTTCCAGGAGTTCGGCATCGCGACGGCGTCGATCTGGATGGGCGTCCTGCTGACCGAACGCTTCAAGCAGCTGGTCGCGACCGCGCCCGACAAACTCGCCCACCTGCTCGACAACACGGAGACACCTGAGTTCACCGGGCACCTGATCTGGGCCCTGTTCAACGACCCTCGCCTGATGGACAAGAGCGGCCAGACCTTCATCGGAGCGGAGCTGGCGGCCGAGTACGGCATCAAGGACGCAGGAGACGGCGAGCCGCCGTCGTACCGCGACCTGCACGGAATTCATCCGATCAGGCAATTCGACCGCGTATTGCGGTGACACTGATGGTGTGGACGGCGCGCGGTGCGGGTCGTGTGGCGCGGACGCGGGCGCCACGGCCAAATTCTGCAGCGAGTGCGGCACACCGCTGGCCTCCGCTACTCGGACGGCCGAATACAAGCAAGTGACGGTGCTGTTCGCCGACGTCGTGCGCTCGATGGACATCGCCAGGACCGTCGGCGCGGAGCGGTTGCGCGAGATCATGGCCGACCTCGTCGACGTGGCGAGTTCGGTGGTGCACCGCTACGGAGGAATGGTCGACAAGTTCACCGGTGACGGCATCATGGCTATCTTCGGTGCACCGGTCGCCCTGGAGGACCATGCGACGCGAGGATGTCTGGCCGCGTTGGGGATTCAGTATGAAGCGCAGATCCTCGCCACCGAGGTGCATGCCCGCGACGGAGTCAATCTGCAGTTGCGGATCGGCCTCGATTCCGGACAGGTAATCGCGGGCGAAGTCGGTTCGCGTGCTCTGGGTTACACCGCGGTCGGTGAGCACGTCGGGATGGCACAACGAATGGAATCCGTCGCCCCACCGGGCGGGGTGATGCTCAGCGCATCGACCGCTCGGCTCGTCGAAGGCGTTGCGACGCTCGACGACGCGGAGTTGGTGCGCGTCAAGGGCTCCGAGAATTTCGCTCATGCTCGTCGACTACTCGGCCTGGGCCAGGAACGGTCCACCCTGCGGACGGAGTCAGCACTAGTCGGTAGACGATGGGAGTTGCTTGCGCTTGAGGGCTTGCTGGACAGAGCTATCGCTGGGCAAGGCGCGGTCGTCGGCATCTCGGGGTCCGCTGGAGTCGGCAAAAGCCGTCTCACACGCGAGCTTGCGGCGATCTCGACGCATCGCAGTGTGCCGGTTGTCGCTGCCTACTGCGAATCTCACACTTCTCAGGTCCCGTTCCACGTCGTCAAGAAGTTGTTTCGGTCGGCTGTCGGCGTCGACGGTCTTGATCATGCCAGCGCACGCGCATTGATCGAGGCGCGGCGACGCGATGTCGACGATGAAGACCAAAGACTTTTTGAAGACTTCCTGGCAATTGCCGGTTCCGACGTTCACTTGCCCCAGATTGATCCTGACACGCGCCGACGGCGGCTCAGCGCTCTCGTGAATGCCGCGACACTCGCGATGAAAACTCCGGCCGTGTATGTCGTCGAGGACGTTCACTGGGTCGACGAGGCGAGCGAGTCAATGCTCGCCGATCTGCTGGCCGTCATCCCGCAGACACCGCTGCTCACTGTGATCACCTATCGCCCGGATTATCAGGGCGGGTTGGCGCGAGTCCCAGGCGCACAGACATTCGCGCTCGCACCGTTGAGCGATTCCGAAACGACGCGATTGGTGGAACAGCTACTTGGTGATGATCCGTCAGTTCGCAACATTCGGGAGTTGATCGTCGAAAGGTCAGCAGGAACACCGTTTTTCGCCGAAGAGATCGTTCTTGAACTAGTCGGGCGTGGTGTCCTGAAAGGAACCCCGGGTTCCTACTTCGCGACCGCAGGAGCCACGGAGATATCAGTACCCGCCACCCTGCACGCAACCATCGCTTCGCGCATCGACCGGCTGCCCCCTGAGGCGAAACGAACACTGCACGCGGCCGCGGTGATCGGGTCCAGATTCAGTGCCGACCTTTTGACCGCCCTTGGTGTCCAGGTCGTCATAGACGATCTTCTGGCGGCGCAACTCATCGGTCAGGTGACGTTCGGTCGACACCCCGAATATGCCTTCCGGCAACCAATGATCCGGTCGGTCGCCTACGAGGCACAGCTCAGGTCCGATCGCGCCGAGTTGCATCGGCGGGTCGCGACAGCCCTCGAGCAACAAAGTGAAGCGGACGGTGACGCATCCGCCGCCCTAATCGCCGAACATCTCGAATCTGCCGGCGATCTGCCAGCCGCGTATGCGTGGCACATGCGCGCCGGTATGTGGTCGAACAACCGCGACGTCGTCGCGGCGCGGCTTAGCTGGGAACGCGCCTGCCAGGTTGCCGATGCGCTGCCGATCGAGCATCCCCAACGCATCGCGATGCGAATCGCGCCGCGGACCGCGCTTCGGGCAACGGACTGGCGAGTGCACATGGATGACGGTGGCGTGCGGTTCGCCGAACTGCGCACGCTGTGCGAAGCCGCCGGCGACAAACAGTCTCTTGCGCTGGCGATGATGGGCCCGATGGCCGAGCATGCACAGCGCGGCGAGGTCCACGAGGCGCAGCAACTCGCTTCAGAACAGCTTCATCTGCTCGACTCGATCGGCGATCCGGCCCTCACAGCTCAGGCCGCCTTCGGCTCGATTGGGATCAAATTTCAGAGCGGAGACATGGAAGCGGTCAGACGGTGGGCAGAGACCACCATCACCTGGGCTGAGGGCGATCCGGTCAAGGGCAGTCTCGTAGTGGGCTCGCCGTTGGCCGTCGCAATGGGAATGCGTGGCTTGGCTCGGCAATGGTTCGGTCGTTCTGGATGGCGGAAAGACCTCGATGACGCTGTCGCGCTGGCCGAGCAGCGGGCGGAATCGCTCACCATCGCCATGGTGATGTCGTGGAAGTTTGGCACCGGCATATGGAACGGCGTGTTCCTTGTCGGCGAGGCTCCGGTTTGTATGACCGAGCGCCTACTGAGCGCCGCTGAGGCCTCTCGTGATGATTACGCCGCAGCGATGCTCACCTACCTGTTGGGCTGCATGTTGCTACGTAGAGGCGCAGCAGGCGACACACCCCGCGGGGTCGATCTACTGACGGAGCTTCGCGGGATGCTCGTTGAGCGGCACATCCTCAAGTCCGAACTGCCGATCATCGATGTGTACCTCGGACGCGAAAGGGCCCGAGCCGGCGACCTCGACGGGGCAATCACAACCCTCCGGAGCGCATGGAGCGGCATGACCGATGCAGGCCAGGTTGGCTACTACATCGCCGCGGCGAGCACATTCGTCGAAACGCTTCTGGACCGCGGCACCGAGGCCGACCTCGCGGAAGCGGAGACGGTGATCACCCGACTCGCCGCTGCCCCGGCAGAGGGCTCAGTCATCCGCGACATCTGGTTGTTACGCATGCGTGCTCTATCGGCAAACGCCCGCGGGGATGACAACGCCTACCGGGAGCTGAGACAAGGTTATCGGGAGATGGCCGACAACCTCGGATACGAGGGGCATCAGAAGTGGGCCGCAGCGCTGCCCTGATCACGCGGGCACCGTCCACGCGACGGGCAGCCGTTTGATGCCGTGAATGAACGCGGAGTGCAGGATCGCGGGCTCCTCAACCGCAACGACGTCCGGTATCTGCCGGTGCAGTTCTTCGAACATCACCCGGATCTCCCGGCGCGCGAGGTTCGCGCCCAGGCAGAAGTGGGCGCCGCCGCCCCCGTACCCCATGTGCGGGTTGGGATCCGCGAAATATCGAACAGCCAGGGGTTGGTGAACCTGGCCTCGTCGCGGTTGCCCGAGTTGTACCACAGGGAAATCTTGTCCCCGCTCTCATTTCGATGCCGTGCATCTCGATGTCCTGAGTCAGGTTGCGCCGCATGAAGATGACCGGGGATGCCCATCGGACGATCTCCTCGACGGCGGTGCCGGCCATTCCGTCGAAATCCGCCCACCACTTCTCCCTTTCCTCGGGATAGCGGGACAGGGCCACCATGCCGTGACTGATCGCGTTGCGGGTCGTCTCGTTGCCGGCCGCCGACAGCAGGATGAAGAACGACGCGATCTCGGCCGAGGTGAGCTTTTCGCCGTCGACTTCGGCCTGCACAAGGCTGGTGGTCAGGTCGTCGCGAGGGTTCGCACGCCGTTCTTCGGCGAGGTGCATGGCGTAATCGGCCACTTCGACCACCGTCGCCACAACCTCGGCGAACTCGCCGGATACCTCGTTGTCACCGACGCCCAGGAGCACGTTGGTCCAATGGAAGACCTTCGCTTCGTCCTCCTCCGGGATGCCCATCATGTCGCAGATGACCTGCAGCGGCAGCAGGCTGGACGCCTCAGCGACGAAGTCCGCGTGGCCGTCGCGATGGTTGGCCACCATGTCCGTCACGATCGTGCGCGCCCGGTCGCGCACGCTGCCCTCGGTGCGGGCGACCACCTTCGGTGTGAACGCCCGGTGGACGATCGTGCGCAACCGCAGATGTCGCGGGTCGTCCATGCTGATCATGGAGCCGGAGAACTCCGCCACCTCGGGTGCCACTTCATTGAGCGACGTGCTCGTCGGTACGGAGCTGAAGATCTCCGGGTGACGACTGGCATGGTGAACGTCGTCGAACCGGGTGAGGGCCCAATGTCCGGGCCCCGCAGCGAAACCGGCGACCTCGGCTACCTCGAAGAAGGCGATCGGCGCTTCGCGACGCAGTGTCGCGAACGCGCCGTCGCGTACGTCGTCGTCCAGCTCCCAGAACTCAAGCGAGCCGAGGTCGATGTCGGCGAGAGGTACGACCGGGGGCGGGACACCGTTCTCCCGCGGCGCGATTCCTGACCTGGCCACTGTTGCCGTCATAATTGGCCTCCCCGTCGAGCGCATTGTCCCACCCGGACAAGGCCTCCACCGGAAGTTGGGCAGCCATCTGACGATCGGCGATGTGAACTTCGATAGATTGCCTGGTGAGGAAGAAAGGGCAGACATGAACACCGATCAGTTGAAGAAGGCGCAGAGCGGCGCCGGGTTCATCGCGGCGCTGGACCAGAGCGGCGGCAGCACCCCCAAGGCGCTGAAGCTCTACGGCATCCCCGAGGACGCCTACTCCGGCGACGACCAGATGTTCGACCTGGTGCACGAGATGCGCACCCGGATCATCACCAGCCCGGCCTTCGACGGCGACCGCATCATGGGCGCGATCCTCTTCGAGATGACGATGGACCGCGAGGTCGAGGGCCGCCCGACGGCCGATTACCTGTGGAACGTGAAGAACATCGTGCCGTTCCTCAAGATCGACAAGGGTCTGGCCGAGGAGAAGGACGGCGCGCAGACGATGAAGCCGATGCCCGGCCTCGACGATCTGCTCGACCGCGCCGTCGAGAAGGGGATCTTCGGGACCAAGGAGCGTTCGGTCATCAAGCTGCCCGGCGCCGGCCTGGACGCCGTCGTGGCGCAGCAGTTCGAGGTCGCCGAGCAGGTGCTCGCCAAGGGTCTGGTGCCGATCATCGAGCCCGAGGTCGACATCAAGAGCCCGCAGAAGGCCGGAGCCGAGGAGCAGCTCAAGGCGGCTCTGCTCGACGGGGTCAACAAGCTGGGCGACAAGAAGGTCATGCTCAAGCTGACGCTCCCCGACACCGACAATCTGTACAAGGAGCTGGTCGATCACCCGAACGTGCTGAGGGTGGTCGCGCTGTCCGGTGGCTACAGCCGCGACGACGCGAACGAGAAGCTGTCACGCAACATCGGGGTCATCGCGAGCTTCTCGCGCGCACTGACCGAGGGTCTGACCGCTCAGCAGAGCGATGAGGAGTTCAACTCCACGCTCGATCAGGCAATCGCGAGCATCGCCAAGGCGTCGAGCACCTGATCTGACCGCGCTGCGGGGTTACGCGCCGGCGATCGTCGCCGGCGCGTTCCCCGCGCTCGCGTTTTCCGCACCCGCCCTGTGGTGGCTGGCCTGGATCGGGCTGGTCCCGCTGTTGCTCGTACTGCGCGCCGCCCCGACGCCCGGGCAGTCCGCCGCACGGGCGTGGTTGGCGATGGCGGTGTTGGTCGGTGTCACCCAGTACTGGCTGTGGCCGAGCACCGGTCCCCTTCTGCTCGTGCTCGCGGCCGGGCTCGGTGTGCTGTGGCTGCCGTTCGGGTGGGCCGCGCACCGCCTGCTCGCGGGCGAACTCACCACCGGCAGGGCGTTGACCGCCGTGCTGGTGCTGCCCAGCGTGTGGGTGCTCGCGGAGGCGGTCCGCTCGTGGGACCGCCTCGGCGGGCCCTGGGCGGTCCTCGGCGCATCGCAGTGGAATCAGCCCGCCACCCTTGCCCCTGCCTCCCTCGGCGGCGTGTGGCTCGTCAGCTTCCTCATCGTCGCGGTCAACACCGCGCTCGTCGCGGCGCTGGTGCGGCGCTCCGCGGTGCCCGCGGCCGTCGCGCTGGCCTTGCTGGCCGCCGGGCCCGCGTGGTTCTGGTGCGGGCCGGCACCCACGCCCGGCCCGACACTCCGCGTCGCGCTCGTGCAGCCGGGTGACATCGACGAGTCCACGGCGCGGCAGGCGGCGAGCGAAGCGTTGACCGAGGGGCTGGTGGGTCGACGGCCGGACCTGGTCGTGTGGGGCGAGAGCAGTGTCGGCGTCGACCTCGCCACCCATCCCGAGGTCACCTCGGGCCTCGCCGACCTGTCCCGGCGGATCGGTGCAGACCTGCTGGTCAACGTCGACGCCCGGGGCGCGTCGGGCGGCATCTACAAGACGTCGGTGCTCATCGACCCGGATGGCGTACGGGGCTCCTACGCCAAAAACCGTCTGGTGCCGTTCGGCGAGTACGTACCGCTGCGGCCGCTGATCGGCTGGGCCACCTCGAACAGCCAAGCCGCCGGCGAGGACCGCCGGCGCGGCGACGGACCCGTCGTGCTACACACCGACACGGTCGCGATCGGACCGCTGATCAGCTTCGAGACGTTGTTCTCCGACCTCGCGCGGTCACAGGCCCGACAGGGCGCCGAGCTGCTCGTCTACCAGAGTTCGACGTCGTCGTACCAAGGCAGTTGGGCCCAACCGCAATTGGCGGCGATGCCCGCCGTTCACGCGGTCGAGGTGGGCCGTCCGGCGGTGCACGCGGCGTTGTCTGGGGTCAGCTCGGCCTTCGACGCGCGGGGACGGAGGTTGGCGTGGATGCCGGCCGCCGAGCGCGGGGTCACCGTCGTCGACATCCCGCTGGATGCGCGGACGACCCTCTATCAGCGATGGGGTGCGTGGCCGATCGCGGCGGCCCTGGTGGTGGCTACGGCGTGGTGTGCACGATCAGCACATCGGTCTTGGACCGGCGTGCGACGTTGGCCGGAACGGAACCGAGCAGCCTGCCCGCGATGGTGGAGAGGCCGACGTTTCCGACGACCAGGAGGTCGGCCTTGACCTCCTCGGCGAGTTCGACCAGCGCGTCGACGGGGGCGCCGACGATGGCCTTCTCCTCGACGTTCTTGGCGCCCGCCTGGTGGGCACGTTCCTTGGCCTCGCGCAGGATCGCGTAGATGGGCGCGTTGCCGGACATCTTGTAACCCTCGTCCTTGAGCACGTCGGCCGCTCGCTGGTCTTCGTTCTGGGGGAAGTACGCCGTGGCGACGATCAGCCTGGCATCGGCTCCGGCGATATGGCCGGCCTTCTCCACCGCCCGCAGCGACGAGTCGGACCCGTCCGTGCCAACCAAGACGGTCTGATACGCGCTCATCCATATCCTCCCAGTGTCAGTTCCTTTGCCACCCGGAACAGTAGCCGCTCGAGTGGCAGTTTCCTGCGATTTCGTCCTACTTCGGTCTCAAGGTCACCCTGGACTATCCCAGGTGACGCCGCCTACATCTACCGGCGCGAACCGTTCTCGACGCGCCTCGAACCACCTCCCGTACCTCTTCGCGCCCATTCGCCGCGCGCGACGAGATTGCCCGCGCTAGCGTTTTGCCGTTCGCGGGAAGGGTGGGTGGGTAGCCGTGGATCTAACGCTGGGGCCGCGGCGCGTCGCGGGCTTCGACGCCGCCGCCTCGCTGCGCACCGGCCGGTTCGATCCGGTGCTGACTGCCGTGTTCGCCGCCGCGGTGTCGGCGGCGGGCGCCGCTCGGCCGTCGCTGTGGTTCGACGAAGCCGCCACGATCTCGGCCTCCACGCGGTCGATCCCCCAGCTGTGGGGTCTGCTGCACAACATCGATGCGGTGCACGGCCTGTACTACCTGCTGATGCACGGGTGGTTCACGGTGTTCCCGGTCACCGAGTTCTACTCGCGCCTGTCGAGCTGTCTTGCGGCTGGGCTGGCCGCGGCCGGGGTCGTCGTCCTGGCGCGTCTCTTCGCGTCACGTACGACGGCGGTCTGCGCGGGGATCGTGTTCGCGGTCCTTCCCCGGGTCACATGGGCCGGCATCGAGGCGCGCTCCTATGCGCTGACGGCAGCGGCGGCCGTCTGGCTGACCGTGCTGTTGGTGGTCGCGGTGCGACGCGACGCCCGATGGCTGTGGGGCTGCTACGGATTGGCGCTGGTGGGCTCGTCGCTGCTGAACGTCTTCGTCGTGTTGATGGTTCTGGTGCACGCGGTGACGCTCGCGGCGGTGGCGGCCCAGCGTGCGGCCATCCGGCGCTGGCTGGTGACGGCCGCAGTGGCCGTCGCCGCGGTGGCGCCGTTGCTCGCGTACGGCAGAACCCAGATCGCGCAGGTCCGGTGGATCTCGCCCCTGGGTTGGCACACCGTCACCGAGGTCGTGCGGGAGCAGTACTTCGACCACAGCGTGGCGTTCGCCGTGCTGGCGGGGGTGGTCCTGAGCCTGCTCACGTGGCGACGGTTCCGGCCGACGGATGCGGGTGTCCGGTCGCTGGTGGCGATCGGCACCGCGTGGGTCGTGCTCCCGACGGCCGTGCTGCTGATCTATTCGGCGTGGTGGGAGCCGGTGTACTACCCGCGCTATCTGACCTACACCTCGCCGGGGATGGCGCTGTTGCTGGCGGTCGGCATCACCGCCGTCGCCAGGGCGCGGGAGGCCGTCGTGGTGGTGCTGACGGTGCTGGCGGTGGCGGCGACCCCGAACTATCTGCTCGAACAGCGGGGGCCCTACTCGAAAGAGGGGATGGACTTCAGCCAGGTGGCCGACGTCCTCACGGCGCACGCCTCGCCCGGCGACTGCCTGGTCCTCGACAACACCACCACCTGGGCGCCTGGCCCGATCCGCCCGTTGACCGCCGCACGCCCCGAGGCGTACGCCTCGCTCGTCGACCCTGGACGCGGCCGCCGCGCGGCGGAGCGAAATCGGTTGTGGGACGCCCATCTTGGTATCTGGGGCGTGGCCGACCGGCTTCGGCCCTGCACCGTGCTGTGGACGGTGTCGCAACGCGACCCCACCGTCGGCGATCGCGAGAGCGGACACGCGCTGCATCCGGGACCGCGGCTTCGCCGAGCGCCCGCGTATCGGGTACCGCAGGCGATGGGCTTCCGCATCGTCGAGCGCTGGCAGTTCAGCTTCGCCCAGGTCGTCAAGTCCGCGCGGTAGCGCGTGACCGGCCCCCGAGCGGGTATCCGCCTCCCATGCCCGCACGGCCCGCCCACACCGCCGATGAGTTCATCCCCGACACCCGCGACCTCGATGCCCTCGCCGACGCCGCGCACGGTTGCAAGGGCTGCGATCTCTACCTGAACGCGACTCAGGTGGTGTTCGGCGGGGGCTCGTCGAGCGCGGAGATGATGTTGGTCGGCGAGCAGCCCGGTGATCAAGAGGACAAGGCCGGGGCGCCGTTCGTGGGCCCCGCGGGCAAACTGCTGGACAAAGCGCTGGTGCAAGCCGGTATCGACCGCGACCGCGTGTACGTGACCAACGCGGTCAAGCACTTCAAGTTCACCGTGCCCGAACGAGGCAAGCGGCGTATCCACAAGACGCCCGGCCGCACCGAGGTGGTCGCGTGCCGGCCGTGGCTGCTGGCCGAACTCGACGCCGTCAGACCCGAGGTGCTGGTGCTGATGGGCGCGACAGCCGCACAGTCGTTGCTGGGCAGCAAGTTTCGGCTGACGGTGCACCGCGGCGAGGCACTCAAACTGCCCCCGACCGACGAACTCGACATCTCCCCCGAGGTGGCGGTCACTGCGCATCCGTCATCGGTGCTGCGCGGCCCACCGGAGGAGCGGGAGAAAGCCTTCGACGCCCTGGTATCCGACCTGCGATTCGCCGCCGGCCTCGCTCGCTAGCAGACGGCGGGCGGCACCCAGACCGACACGGCGGGCGGCACCCATACGCAGGGACCGCCGTAGCGCGGGCCTTCCCAGTACGCCGGTCCCTCCCAGCGCGGCCCGCGACCGGGCTTATCCCAGTGGTGGTCCCAGTGATCCCACTTGTCGAGCTTGAACGTCATTCCAGGGGTGCTGGGCACCGCCTGCTCGGCGTTCGCCACACCTGCTCCGACACCCAGTGCAGTGAAGGCCAGTGCGCCGACGAGCCCCGCTTGCACCCCGATCATCTTCACGTTCACGACCAATCCCTCACTACAGCAACAATTTATCGGTTCCGACCCGGGAACGATTTTATACTCGTTGCCCTGATGTCGGCGACTCCGCCTGCAGCGGCGTGGCGCACGCCGAGGACAGCAAAGCCCGGCGAATAAGCGGGACAGTGCGCTGAATATCGCTGTCGCACAGCTCGGTTGGGAAGCGTTAATTTGCTGTCGCAAATGACCGGGTCGGCCTCGGCGTCCCCTGCAAAGGAACCGGCGACGATGCGAGCGGATGGCGGGATTCGAACCCGCGTAAACGGCTTTGCAGGCCGGTGCCTATCCGCTCAGCCACACCCGCATCAACAGTGAGAGTGCCAGGGTCGCGGGTACGAGCCCAGCGTTGGAATCGCCGTGATCGCTAACGCGGTTCGCCGTAGCGCGGGCCGAACGCGCCCGACGGGAACAGCTTGGCCGCCGACACGGCGTCGCGGATTCGCTTCGCCAGGACCGCGACGTGATGGCCGTCGTCGTCGGACAACCCCGACCAGGGCGCGTACCCGAGTTCGTCGGTCAGATCCTCCACACGGGCGCGCAGCTGCCTGCCCGCGTCGGTCAACGCGCCGTCGTCGTCGACGAGTCCGCGGGACTGCAGCCTCGTCAACCCGGCCCGCCACTGGTCCTCGCTCCACCCGCGCAACGCCTGGGCGAACGGCACCGAGAACCCGATACCGGTGGCCGTGTGGCTGACCAGCGCCTCGAGCCCGCTCAGCCCGTTGGCCACCAGCGCGGCGATGTGTCCGTCGCCGCGGTACTCACGCAGCAGGGTGACCGCGTGCCACATCTGCCCGTGCACCGATTCGGGCCAGGGCAGCCCGGAATGTCCCGCATACAGCGGACGGCCGTCGCCGTTCGGAATGGCCTCCGCCGCCCGCCGCAGGATCGCGGCGGCTCGGGCCAGCTCCGGAGACCGCGTCAGCTCCTCGCCGAGGACACGCGGCAACGCCTCCTCGACCATCGCGTACCGCGTCGCGGAGACCGTCTCAGGCGACGCCAGGCTCCACGCATGCGGGATCGACTGCGCGACGAGTTCGGGGTTGAAGTTGAAGAACGTCGCGGTGACGACTTCCGCGGACACCGCGCCCATCGGGGCGGAGCGGACAGCGAAATACGGTGTCATACCGTGCATTCCGAACGCACCGAAACGATCGGCAGACTCGGGGAGGAAGTAGGACAGCGAGTGCAGGGCATCGACGCTGCGGCACAGGCGGCCAGCGGTGTATGGATCCACGACGGGAAGGCTACGCCTCGCGGGGCTGCCGCCCGCTCCGCGTCGACGCCACCAGGCCCGCCGCGGCCAGCCCGGCGAACACCGCTAACAGCCACCGCGCCGGCGTGGCGCCGCCATCGTCGGTCATGTTCACGAGCACCCCGGCGAGCCCCGCGCCGAACGCGCCGGAGATCAATTGCACGGTGTTGATGGCGGCGGCCGCGGTCGGCCCTTCCGCCGGATCGTCGACGCGGCTCATCGCCCACGCCGACAGATGCGGCCACGCGATGCCGACCCCCGCGCCGGTCGCGACCAGCGCAAGGGCCCAACCCGCGATCACCGCAGGCGGGGCGTCATCGCGCATGGTCACCGCGGCGACGGCGAGGCCGGCGGCCATCACGGCGGGCGCGGCCGCGACCGTCGTCCGGATGACTCGCGCGTTGCTCAGCGACGCGCTGCCGATCTCCCCCGCCGTCCAGCCGAGCGCCAGACCCGCACCGAGGAATCCGGCCGCGACGGGGGTGAGGCCCGCCAGCCGCTGCCCGAACAGCGGGACGTACATGTCCGCCATCGTGGCGGCCATCAACACCGCGAGCGTGAGGTAGATCCACTTCAATGGGCCGGGCCCAAAAGCGCTGGGCGGCAACACCGCCGCGGATTGCCGGCGATCGACGAGCAGGAACACGCCCACCAGAACGCCGCCGAGGCCGAGCAACATGACCGTGAGCCACACCTTCCGCGGGACGCCCGCGGCGCTGACGGCCAGCGCGGCGGCACCCAACAACAGCAGCGACCACACGGGGATGAACGTGCGCGCGACATCGACCTCGGCATCGCGGCGCGCGGGCAAGGCGATGGGCACCAGCACGGCGATCATCGCGGTCAGGATCGCCAGCGCGCCGAAAGCCCAACGCCACGAACTGTATTGAGAGAACAGTCCGCCCGCGGCGGGTCCCAGCAGCGTGCCGACGCCCCACATCGCCGACACCAGCGCCGAGGCCTTGGTCCACAACCACTCCGGTAGCGCCGTGTTGATCACCGCGTAGCCCAGCCCGGCCAGCAGTCCACCGGCCAGGCCCTGAACCGTGCGGCCGAGGAGCAGCGTCTCCATGGTGGGCGCCGCCGCACACGCCATGCTGCCGACGCCGAACACGCCGAGCGCCAACAGATATGACATTCGCGGGCCGAACCGCATCAACGTCGAGTGCACGGTCGTCGCCGCCACCACCGAGGCCACCAGGTACACCGTCGTCACCCAGGCGTAGAACCGGTGGCCGCCGATATCGGCCACCGCACTGGGCATCAGGCTGATGGTGAGGAATTCGTTGGTGGCGTACAACGCAACGCCACCGGCGAGCACCGTGCTGGCGCCGAGGCATTTCGGTCCCAGCAGGTCACGCCAGCGTCCCCTGGCGGTCGTCGCGGTAACGGTCACCCGCTCACGCTAGGAGCTGAACCGCACTTGAGGTCAAGCGCCGGCCGGCGATCACTTCAGTCCCGCGGCGTCCATGCCGCGGAGTTCCTTCTTGAGGTCGTGGATCTCGTCGCGGATGCGCGCGGCCAACTCGAACTGCAGATCGCGTGCCGCGGCCATCATCTGCTCGGTCAGATCCCTGATGAGGTCGGCCAACTCGGCGCGCGGCATGTTCGAGGTGTCGCGGCCTTCGATGATGCCCGCGCTGACCGCCCGGCCGGGCTCGCCCTGCGCCCGGCGTCCCCGCGACGCGTTGCGCCCGGAGCCACCCACCTCGACATCGTCGGCCTCCCGGTACACCTGGTCCAGGATGTCGGCGATCTTCTTGCGCAACGGTTTTGGATCGATGCCGTTGGCCTCGTTGTAGGCGATCTGCTTGGCGCGGCGGCGCTCGGTCTCGTCGATCGCCTCGCGCATCGACTCGGTGATGTTGTCGGCGTACATGTGCACCTCGCCCGACACGTTGCGCGCCGCGCGACCGATCGTCTGGATCAGGCTGCGGGTCGACCGCAGGAAGCCTTCCTTATCGGCGTCGAGGATCGACACCAGCGACACCTCGGGAAGGTCGAGACCCTCACGGAGAAGGTTGATTCCGACCAACACGTCGTAATCGCCCAGGCGCAGCTGGCGCAGCAGCTCGACGCGGCGCAGCGTGTCCACCTCGGAGTGCAGGTAACGGACCCGGATCCCCATCTCGAGCAGGTAGTCGGTGAGGTCCTCGGCCATCTTCTTGGTCAGTGTGGTGACCAGGACGCGTTCGTCGCGCTCGGTGCGCTTGCGGATCTCGCCGATCAGGTCGTCGATCTGACCCTTCGTCGGCTTCACGACCACCTGCGGATCCACCAAGCCCGTCGGGCGGATGACCTGTTCGACGAACTCACCGCTGGACTGGCTGAGTTCGTACGGTCCCGGCGTCGCCGACAGGTACACCGTCTGCCCGATCCGGTCGGCGAACTCCTCCCACGTGAGTGGGCGGTTGTCGACGGCCGAGGGCAGCCGGAAGCCGAAGTCGACGAGGTTGCGCTTGCGCGACATGTCGCCCTCGTACATCCCGCCGATCTGCGGCACGGTCACGTGGGACTCGTCGATGACGAGCAGGAAATCCTCGGGGAAGTAGTCGAGCAGCGTCGCGGGTGAGGACCCGGCGGGCCTGCCGTCGATGTGTCGCGAATAGTTCTCGATACCCGAGCAGAACCCGACCTGGCGCATCATCTCGATGTCGTAGTTCGTGCGCATCCGCAGCCGCTGCGCCTCCAGCAGCTTGCCCTGGCCTTCCAGCTCGGCCAGCCGCTCCTCGAGCTCCTGCTCGATGGTCGAGATCGCGTGCGCCATGCGCTCCGGGCCCGCGACATAGTGCGTGGCCGGGAAGATCCGCAGCGAGTCGACCTTGCGCACGACGTCCCCGGTCAGCGGGTGCAGGTAGTACAGCTCCTCGATCTCGTCACCGAAGAACTCGATGCGGACCGCCAGCTCCTCGTAGCTCGGGATGATCTCGACGGTGTCGCCGCGGACCCGGAACGAACCGCGGGTGAACGCCATGTCGTTCCGGGTGTACTGGACGTCGACGAGCAGCCGGAGCAGCGCGTCGCGCGGCACCTCGTCGCCGATCTTGAGCTCGACGCTGCGGTCCAGGTACGACTGCGGCGTGCCCAGACCGTAGATGCAGGACACCGAGGCGACCACGACCACGTCCCGGCGTGACAGCAGGCTCGAGGTCGCCGAGTGCCGCAGCCGCTCGACGTCGTCGTTGATCGAGCTGTCCTTCTCGATGTAGGTGTCCGTCTGAGCGATGTACGCCTCGGGCTGGTAGTAGTCGTAGTACGAGACGAAGTATTCGACGGCGTTGTGGGGCAACATCTCCCGCAGTTCGTTGGCCATCTGCGCGGCCAACGTCTTGTTGGGTTCCATCACCAGCGTCGGCCGCTGCACCCGTTCGATGAGCCACGCCGTCGTCGCCGACTTACCGGTGCCGGTGGCGCCCAGCAGCACCACGTCGTGCTCCCCCGCCTTGATCCGGCGCTCCAGCTCGTTGATGGCGGCCGGCTGATCGCCCGCCGGTGCGTACGGGCTGACCACCTCGAAGCGTCCGCCCGTGCGCACGACCGAATCGACGGGGCGGTACTCCGAGTGCGCGAGCACCGGATGTTCAGTAGCGAAAGCCATATCTACAAGGGTAGAACCCGCCACCGACAGGTGTGATTCCCCTCGTCAACGAGCACTTACGCCCCGACGAAGCGCGCCGCCCTGCGTTCGACGAACGACTGCATCCCCTCCGCGCCGTCCTTGGTCGTGAACAGTGCGGCCACGTCCGCGACGAAACGGTCCTCGGCGGCGCTGTCGCCGTCACGGAGCGCACGCTGCGCGGCCGTCAGCGTCGCGCGCACCCCCAGCGGCGCGGACCGCTCGGCGATCCGTTCGGCCAGCTCAACCGCGCGATCGAGCTGCGTGCCCGCGCTGACCACCTCGGACACCAAGCCGATGCGCAGGGCCTCGGCGGCGTCGAACTCATCCCCGGTCAACAGCCACCGCATCGCGTTGCCCCAGCCCGCGTCCCGCGGCAGCCGCGTCGTCGCGCCGCCGAAGGGATAGATGCCGCGTTGCACCTCGAGCTGGGCGAACCGGGCGTCCTCGGAGGCGATCCGGATGTCGGCGGCCAGCAGGAGCTCGATTCCGAGGGTCATGCACCACCCATGCGCCGCGGCCACGACCGGCTTCGTCCACGGTCGTCCGTCGTTGCGCCACGGGTTGCGCGCGTCGTCGGGCCACTCCATCACGCCGCCGACCAGCCGGGGTGCGACATCGACGAGATCCAGCCCCGCGGTGAAGTTGTCCCCCATGGCGTAGAGCACACCGACCCACAGCTCGTCGTCGCGTTCCAGCCGCTCGTAAGCGCGGCCCAACTCCTCCACCATTTCGATGTTGAAAGCATTTCTCTTCGCGGGCCTGTTGAGCCCCATCAGGAGGAGGTGACCGCGTCGCTCGACTATGACAGTTGGCATAGTCCAGAGCTTAGACTATGATGGTCGTCATAGCCAGTGACAGTCGCACCAAGATGATTCAGAGTGCCGCCCTGCTGTTCCGCGAGAACGGCTACAGCGGCACCGGTTTTCGTGACGTCGTCGCTCACAGCGGGGCGCCCCGCGGTTCGATCTACCACCACTTCCCCGGCGGTAAGGAACAGCTCGCCGCCGACACGGTGGCCTGGGCGGCCGACGTGATCGAACGTCGGATTCAGCGCGCGACGGAAGGCGGCGACCCCATCGCGGCGCTCAACATGTTCGTCGGGTCCTGGCGGGAAATCCTCGAGGACAGCGGTTTCCGAGCGGGATGCCCGGTCGTCGCTGTTGCGGTGGAAGCCCATGCGGGATCCACCGCGACGGCTGCGGTCGCCGAGGCGTTTACGCGATGGCAGGACCTGATCGCGAAGTCGTTGCTCGGTGCGGGCGTCGGTCGCGCCGAGGCGCGGCGCTTGGCCACGCTCGTGATCGCCGGTGTCGAGGGAGCGATCCTGCTGTGCCGCGCCCGCCGCGACATCCGTCCGCTTCGCGACGTGCATCGGGCCCTCGAGGAAACGCTGCAAACCGCGATCTCATCGCACGATCGCGCCGGCCGCTGACCCTCGCGAAGCCCTATCCTGATCTCATCCACGCTCCCAAACACGAGACGTTCGACCTCGCCGCCCGCACCAACACCGATCCGAAGGGCATCGTGCGGGCCGTCGACGTCTACACGGTCCAGCCATGGGGCCTCTACATGGCCCGGCCGACCCCGGGGCGGGCACAGTTCCACTATCTGGAGTCCTGGCTGCTGCCGCCGCTGCGGCTGCGAGCGACGGTGTTCCACTTCAACCCCGGTCACGAGCTGGACCAGGACTACTACCTCGACGTCGGCGACTACAGGCCGGGTCCGCAGGTCTGGCACTCCGAGGACCACTACCTCGACCTGGTGGTCCGCACCGGCCGTGACGTCGAATTGCACGACGTCGACGAATTGCTCACCGCGGTGCGCCACAACCTGCTGACGCCCGAGACCGGCGAGCGTGCGGTCCAGACCGCCGTGGCCGCGATCGACGGACTGTCCCGACATGCCTACGACCTCAACCGCTGGCTCGCGGCCCAAGGCATGCCGCTGACCTGGCGCGACTAATAGCAGTCATGCCCGAACTATCCGACGTCGAGGGATTCCGCCGGGACCTGGCGCGTGCGCTGCCCGGGCGCCGTGTCCGCGGTGTCGATGTGCGCGACGCGGGAGTGCTGCGCAACACCACCGCACGATCGCTGGCCCGCAACCTCACCGGGCGCACGTTCCGAAAGCCCCGCAGGCACGGCAAATGGCTGATCCTGCCGACGGACGGCCCCGCGCTGCTGGTGCACAGCGGAATGACCGGCAGGCCGTATCACGTGGTGGGCGACGACGAGACCAAACACGTCCGCCTGGTCGTCGAGCTCGATCGGGGCGAGTTCCGCTACGCGGACCTGCGCAAGCTCCGCGGCGTGTGGATGCTGCCCTCCGAGGACGACATCGGCGAGGTGACCGGCGCACAGGGACCCGATGCCCTGCACGTCGACCTGCGCTCGTTCCGCGAGCTGCTGCGGGGGCGGCGGGGACGCCTGAAACCGACGCTGATGGACCAGGCCGTGATCGCCGGGCTCGGCAACCTCCTCGTCGACGAGATCCTGTGGCGCACGCGGCTGTCGCCGAAGCTGCCGGTGCCCGCGCTGCACGACGACGACGTCAAGCGCCTCCACGAGTCGATGCGACGCGTGCTGGACACCGCGGTCCGGCACGGCCGGGTGCCGGACCTACCGCGGTGGCTGACCGGAAACCGGGACACCCCGGACCCGACGTGTCCACGCTGCCGCACCCGGCTCGCCCGCGGCCGCATCGCCGGCAGGACGTCGGTGTGGTGCCCGCACTGCCAGCCGGACCCCGGGTAACGAACCGCCTGCACACAGCGATCTTGATCCCGATGGACACCACTTCGAATTTGTCTGCGCAGGTACGGTCGGTATTCTCTCGTCCCATGGGCCCCACCAATCGCATGTGGACCGCTGGCGTCGCGGCCGCGGCCATGCTCGTGGGCTCGGTGCTGTCCACGGGAGTCGCCACCGCGCAACCGAGCGCCGAAACCGAGGTTGCACCCGCGCCTCCGGCGCCCGAGATCCTGCACAACGTGATCTACCGGGCGCGTGCGGACGGCACGTCTCGCGGTGCAGTAGTCGCGTACAAGATGGACGACCAGAACGTCAACAGCGCGCAGCCGACGCTACTGCCGGGCCAGACGTTCGAAGTGAACGCGGTGCTCGCCGATCCGAAGCTGGCCGGCATGGAAGTCTCCATCGAGTGGCCCTACGGATCGAACCTGCACTGCGAGATCCTCGTCGACGACCAGGTGGTGGCCAAGGCCGATCAGTTCATCGCGCCGCGCCTCCTGCGTCCGAAGGACGACCCGATGTACGGAGTGCTGCAGTGCGGCGCGCCGCTGAACCTGCCGGCCGACGGGGCCGCGCCCGCGACGCCCGACGTCGGCACACCGCCGCAGGCTTAGCGCCTCACGGTCGCCAGCCGCTGGCGTCGGCCCACTCCCACGCCCGCCGATAGGCGTCGAGGAACCACGGCTCCTTCGCGTCGGCGTACGCGCCCACGGAGACATGCCCCTGCCCGGCCACCCGCCGTTTCAACGACAGGTAGTCGGCCTGGACACCGGGGTTGGCCTTCATCCAGTCCACGAACAGCAGCGCGAACTGCTGGCCCGGCCACCCGTCGACACGGATATGGACGTTGGTCGGCCGGCCGGGATCGGCGGAGCAGTGAACTCGCTTGTGCCACAACGACTCATCGTTCGAGCGATCGAACTCGCCGACGGTGCTGCGAGCGTCCGGCTTGCCGACGTCCGTGGTGATCGGCAGCCGGACGTAGCCCGCGGCCTTCAGCGCATCCACGAGCTCGTCGGCCTCGGCGAGGGATTTGACCGTCACCTGGATGTCGATCACGTCCTTGGCGTCCATCCCCGGCACCGCGGTGGAGCCGATGTGGTCGATGCGCACCGCGCGGTGTCCGCAGGCCGTGTTGAGCCGCGCCACGATGCGCCGCGCCTGATCGGGCCACGACGGGTCATACGGCACCACAGCGGGTTTCGTGTGCGCCGGCCGGTTCTCGTGCAGGTTGTGGGCGAACGGCAGGATGCGTTCGTGCCACAGCGCACGGGCCTTCTCGACCAGTTCCCCCGCCGTGCCCGAGTTGTCGAGCCAGACGTCGGCGACGGCGCGACGCTGCTCCTCGGTGGCCTGCGCGGCGATCCGCGCGCGGGCATCATCCTCGGTGAAGCCCCGATGCTCGATGAGACGCGCGATCCGCGTCTCGGTGTCGGCGTGCACGATCACCACCAACGGAAACATCGGCGCCATACCGGATTCGACGAGCAGCGGGATGTCCTCGATGATCACGGCATCCTCCGAGGCGGCCGCGATGAGCTCCGATCGACGATGGGCCACCAGGGGATGCACGATTCCGTTGAGTGTCTGACGCTTCTCCTCGTCGCTGAACGCGATCGCCGCGAGCGCAGGACGATTCAACGCGCCGTCGTCGTGCAGGATCTCGCGGCCGAACGCGTCGACCAGCTTCGCCAACCCCTCCGTTCCGGGTTCGACGACCTCGCGGGCGATAACGTCGCCGTCGACGACGATCCCCCCGAGTTCACTGAACGTCGCGGACACGGTCGATTTCCCGGCGCCGATTCCGCCGGACAGCCCAATGCGCAGCACCGCACCAGTCTGTCAGGACCGCTCGACGACGAAGGCCCCGGCTCGGTGAGCCGGGGCCTTCGATCGTGATGACTTAGGCGTTGCCTGCGAGCTTCTCGCGCAGCGCCGCGAGCTGGGCGTCGCTGGCCAGCGAGCCTCCCGCGGACTGCTCCTCGCCGCGCGATGCACCGTTGGAAGCGGGGCGGCTCGCCGCCTCTTCCTCGGCAGCGGCGAACTTCTCCATCTGCGCGGTGTGCATCTTGTGGCGACGCTCGGCCTCGGCGTAGCGGGACTCCCACTCCTCACGCTGCTTCTCGTAACCCTCGAGCCATTCGTTGGTCTCGGGGTCGAAGCCCTCGGGGAAGATGTAGTTGCCCTGATCGTCGTAGCTGTCGGCCATGCCGTACTTCGACGGGTCGAACTCCTCGGTGTAGTCCTCGTTGGCCTGCTTGAGGCTCAGCGAGATGCGGCGACGCTCCAGGTCGATGTCGATGACCTTGACCATCGCGTCGTCGCCGACCTGGACCACCTGGTCCGGGACCTCGACGTGCCGCTCGGACAGCTCCGAGATGTGCACCAGACCCTCGATGCCCTCCTCGACGCGGACGAACGCGCCGAACGGCACCAGCTTCGTGACCTTGCCCGGAACGATCTGGCCGATCGCGTGGGTGCGGGCGAAGTGGCGCCACGGATCTTCCTGAGTCGCCTTGAGCGACAACGAAACCCGCTCGCGGTCCATGTCGACGTCGAGCACCTCGACGGTGACCTCGTCGCCCACCTGAACAACCTCGGACGGATGGTCGATGTGCTTCCAGGACAGCTCGGAGACGTGCACCAGGCCGTCGACACCGCCGAGATCGACGAATGCGCCGAAGTTGACGATGCTGCTGACGACACCCTTGCGGATCGCGCCCTTCTGCAGCTGGTTGAGGAACTCGCTGCGAACCTCGGACTGGGTCTGCTCCAGCCACGCGCGGCGAGAGAGCACCACGTTGTTGCGGTTCTTGTCGAGCTCGATGATCTTGGCCTCGATCTCCTTGCCGATGTACGGCTGCAGATCGCGGACGCGACGCATCTCGACCAACGACGCGGGCAGGAAGCCGCGCAGGCCGATGTCGAGGATCAGGCCGCCCTTGACGACCTCGATGACGGTGCCCTTGACGGCCTCGTCCTTCTCTTTGAGCTCTTCGATGGTGCCCCAGGCCCGCTCGTACTGAGCGCGCTTCTTGGACAGGATCAGGCGGCCTTCCTTGTCCTCCTTGGTGAGGACCAGAGCTTCGACCTCATCACCGACGGACACAACCTCGTTGGGGTCGACGTCGTGCTTGATGGAGAGCTCACGGGAAGGGATGACACCTTCGGTTTTGTAACCGATGTCGAGCAGGACCTCGTCACGGTCAACCTTGACGATGGTTCCCTCGACGATGTCGCCATCGTTGAAGTACTTGATGGTCTTGTCGATGGCGGCGAGAAAGTCCTCGCTCGAGCCGATGTCGTTGACGGCTACTTGCGGCGAGGTGACGGAGGGACTTGGCATGTGGTGGGTTGCTCCGGACAGGTTTGATCGTAGGGACAGTTGTTATTGGTGTTACCCGCCGCAGAAGACTGCAAATACCACAGACAGGTACCCGTAGAGGTTACTCGACTGGGCACATGCTGGACAAACCCGGTCCCCACAGGCCGCTAGTCTGCTCTGGTGTCACATCCCGGCGCACCTCATCCCGCCTGGCTTCCCGTACCGCCGTTCCAACGCAAGGTCCGCAAAGTCGGGGCACCCCTCGCGGTGCTCATCCTGCTCGGCACCGTGGCCGGGCTGATCATCGTCGGCCTGACTGCGCTGAACCCGGTGGGCGCCGGCATCGGGCTGGTCCTGTCGAGCCTGGCCATGGTGGTCGTGGTCCTGGCCTACGTGTGGCTGGACCGGTTCGAGCCCGAACCGCCGCGGTTGCTGGCCTTCGCGTTCCTGTGGGGCGCCTCGGTCGCGGTCGTGCTGTCCGTGCTTCTGGGGCTCTACCTCGAGTCCCTGATCGTGCGGGGCGACTCCGAAGGCGTCAGCTGGGTGTCGGTCGTCGTCATCGCGCCGATCATCGAAGAAGCGGCCAAGGGCGCGTTCCTGCTGGTCATGATGACCGGCCGGCGCCGCCGTGAACTGAACTCGCTGACCGACTGCCTGGTCTACGCCGGGCTGGTCGGCGCCGGCTTCGCCTGGCTGGAGGACATCCTCTACATCGCCAGCGGCGAATCGCTCGGCGACTCGCTGCTGACCGCCGCCCTGCGCCTGGTGATGGCGCCGTTCGCGCACTCGCTGTTTACCACGTTCTTCGGCATCGGCGTCTACTTCGCGCTGCAGCGCCGCACCACGGGGGTCAAGATCGGCGTGCTCGTCCTGGGCTACCTGGCGGCGGTGTTCACCCATGCGTTGTGGAACGGGTCGTCGCTGCTGGGCATCGGCTGGTATTTCGGCATCTATCTGTACTGGATGATGCCGCTGTTCGCGCTGGCGATCGTCCTCGGCGTGCAAAGCCGCCGTCGCGAGCAGGCAATCGTCGCGGGCAAGCTGCCCGGCATGGTGCAGGCGGGTCTGGTGACTCCCAACGAGGCCACGTGGCTGGCCTCGCTTCGACAGCGCAAGCTGGTGCTCACGCAGGCCGGCAGGCATGGCGGACGACCCGCGCGCCAGGCGGTTAAGCGGTTCGCCGCCCAGGTCGTCGAGCTGGCGTTCGTGCGCGACCGGATCGACCGCGGGTTCGGCGACCCGCGCGTGCAGGCGATGCTGGTCGAGGAGGCCTACGCCCTCTACGCGGTCCGCGCATCGACGCCGGCCCTGCACGCCCTGGCCGGATACCGCGCACCGGTCGGCTGATTCCTAGTGAGCCGCGGCGTCCCAGCTGCGGCCGTAGCCGACCGACACCTCGAGCGGCACGTCGAGCGGATAAGCGTTGCCCATCTGCTCGTGGACCAGGGCCTCGAGCGTTTCCCGTTCACCCTCGGCGACCTCGAAGAGCAGTTCGTCGTGCACCTGCAGCAGCATCCGCGACTTCAGGCCGGCGTCCTTGAGCGCCGTGTCGACGTTGATCATCGCGACCTTGATGATGTCGGCCGCGCTGCCCTGGATCGGCGCGTTGAGTGCCGCACGTTCGGCGGCCTCGCGCACGTTGCGGTTGCTGCTGTCCAGCTCCGGCAGGTAGCGCCGCCTGCCGAACACGGTCGAGGTGTAACCGTCCTTGCGCGCTTGATCCACCACATCGCGCAGGTAGTCGCGCACCCCGCCGAACCGGTCGAAGTACTGCTCCATCTGCACCTTGGCCTCTTCGGTGGAGATCTTCAGCTGCGCGGCCAACCCGTAGGCGCTCAGTCCGTAGGCCAGCCCGTAGGACATCGCCTTGACGCGGCGCCGCAGCTCGGCGTTGACCTCGTCGATGGGCACCGAGAATGCGCGTGACGCGACGAAGGAGTGGAGGTCCTCGCCGGTACGGAACGCCTCGATCAGGCCCTCGTCCTTGGACAGGTGCGCCATGATGCGCATCTCGATCTGGCTGTAATCGGCCGTCATCAGCTCCGAATAGCCCTTGCCGACGACGAACGCGTCGCGGATACGCCGGCCGGCGTCGGTCCGGATCGGGATGTTCTGCAGGTTCGGCTCGGTGGATGACAGCCGGCCGGTCGCCGCGATCGTCTGGTTGAACGTGGTGTGGATACGCCCGTCGGACGCCACGGAATTGAGCAGCCCGTCGACCGTGACCTTCAGCCGCGTCGCGTCGCGATGCGCCAGCAGATGCTGCAGGAACGGGTGGCCGGTCTTGTCAAACAGCGACTGCAGGGCGTCGGCATCGGTGGTGTAGCCGGTCTTGGTGCGCTTGGTCTTCGGCATCTCCAGCTCGTCGAACAGCACCACCTGTAGCTGCTTCGGCGAGCCGAGGTTGATCTGCTTGCCGATCACCGCGTACGCCGCCTCGGCCGCGTCGCGGATCAGGTCGGCGAACTCACTCTGCAGCTGGCCGAGTTGCTCGAGATCCACCGCGATGCCCGCGGTCTCCATCGCGGCTAGCACCCGCTGCACGGGCAACTCCATGTTGTTGAGCAGCGCCAGGGAGTCGATGCGGGCGAGTTCCTCGTCGAGCGCGTCGGCCAGATCCATCACGGCGCTGGCCCGCAGAATCACGGTCTGCACCGCCTGGTCATCGACCCCGTCCGTGTCATCGAGCAACGAAAGTTGTTGCTGCTCAGGGTTTTCGGCACGCAGTTCGCGCTTCAGGTACCGCAGCGACAAATCGTCGAGTGTGAAACTGCGCTGTCCCGGCCGGACCAGATAGGCCGCCAGTGCGGTGTCGGAGGTGACGCCCGCGAGCGCCCACCCGCGGCCCTCGAGGTCGTGCATCGCCAGCTTGGCCTCGTGCAGCGCCTTCGGCGGGCCCGGGTCGGCGAGCCAGGAGGCCAGGGCGGCCTCGTCCTCGGCGGTCAGCGTGGCGGTGTCGATGTAGCGCCCGTCGCCGTCCGGGGCGACGATGCCCAACGCCGTCGCATCGGCGTCGAAGGCCAGGTGCGTGCCGACGACCGCCAACCCGAACCGCTTGCCCGAGCTGTGCTCGGCGAGCCACGCCGCAAGCTCCCCCGGCTCGAGCGCCTGCCCGCGCACGTCGAAGCCCTGGTCGACCTCGGGATCCGCGGAGGCCAGCGTGTCGAACAGCCGATCGCGCAGGACGCGGAACTCGAGATCGTCGAACAGCCGGTGGATCTGGTCGCGGTCCCACGGCTGCATGCGCAGGGTGTCGGGCGTCTGGGGCAGCGGCACATCGCGGACCAGATCGGTCAGCTCGCGGTTGAGCACGACGCTCGACAGATTGGCCCGCAGCGCGTCGCCGACCTTGCCCTTGACGGTGTCGACGTTGTCGACCAGCGCCTGCAACGAGCCGAACTCCGCGATCCACTTGGTTGCCGTCTTCTCCCCGACGCCGGGAATGCCGGGGAGGTTGTCGCTGGGGTCACCGCGCAGGGCGGCGAAGTCCGGGTACTGCTGCGGCGTCAGCCCGTACTTCTCGACCACCGCCTCCGGCGTGAACCGGGTCAGCTCGCTCACGCCCTTCCGGGGGTACAGCACCGTGACGTCGTCGCTGACGAGCTGCAGCGAGTCCCGGTCGCCGCTGACGACCAGCACCCGGTAGCCGCCCTGCTCGGCCTGCGTGGCGAGCGTGGCGATGATGTCGTCGGCCTCGAAGCCCGGTTCGGCGAGCACCGTGATGCCCAGCGCGCCGAGCACTTCCTTGGTGATGTCGATCTGCCCGCGGAACTCGTCCGGCGTCGTCGAGCGGCCGGCCTTGTACTCGGGGTACTTGTCCACGCGGAACGTCTGTCGCGATACGTCGAACGCGGCCGCGATGTGGCTGGGCTGCTCGTCGCGCAGCAGGTTGATCAGCATCGCGGTGAATCCGTACACCGCGTTGGTGGTGAGCCCGCCCTGCGTCTTGAAGTTCTCGGCGGGCAACGCGTAGAACGCCCGGTAGGCCAGCGAATTGCCGTCGAGCAACATCAATGTCGGCTTCTGGTCGGTCGCTTCCGACCCTGCCTTCTGGGATGCCGTCTTCTTGCCGGTTGCGGTGGGGGCTGGGCTCACGGCCCTACTCTAGGCACCGCCGCCGACACGAACATGCCCACGGGCGGTCGCCGATCGGGTCAGTAACCGAGGAGCTTGCGGAACTGCTGACCGACGGCCATCGACCGGCCCATCCGCTGCACCCACCCGTCGAGGGCCGCCTTGGTGTCGGCCGAACTCCAGCCGCGCTCCGAGGCGATCGCGATCATGCCGGCTTCGTCCGTGATGCCGCGGGCACCCGCCTCGCGCGCGAGGTCAGCGTAGTCCTGAAGCGAGACGCCGTTGATGGGTTCCCAGATCGGGTCGTCGGCGGCCACCGACCGCGTCGACGGACCTCCGAACAGCGCGGTGTCGATCGGGCCCGCGCCTCGCACGTGCACCATGCCGTCACCGGACCTGGCTTTCTTGAACAGTCCCATCATTCCTCCGATCTCCGTTGTCCGGCGGCGGATCCGACCGGCGGAACCCACTTCACACGGGGCCGGCGGCTACCGATCCCAACCTCCCGCTGAACTGGAACACGTTTCAGTTCTGCTCCGTGACTCGGTACGCTGAGCGGGTGTCAGCTTCCACTCAGCCCGCGATCGACGGTTGGTTCGCCACCGACGGATCCGGAGAGCCCTACCTGATCGGCGGTAAGTGCCACCAGTGCGGCACGTATGTGTTTCCGCCCCGGGCCAACAACTGCCCCAACCCCGCCTGCGACGGTGACGAGCTCGCGCAGGTTCCGCTGTCGCGGCGCGGGACGCTGTGGAGCTACACCGAGAACCGTTACGCTCCCCCGCCGCCGTATCCGGCGCCGGATCCCTTCGAGCCGTTCGCGGTCGCCGCGGTGCAGCTCGCCGACGAGGGGCTGATCGTGCTCGGCAAGGTCGTCGAGGGAACCTTGGCCGCCGACCTGAAGGTCGGGATGGAGATGGAACTGACCACGATGCCGCTGTTCGTCGACGACGACGGCGTCGAACGTGTCGTCTACGCATGGAGGCCTGCGTCATGAGTCCCGAACCGCTGTACATCCTCGGCGCCGGCATGCACCCGTGGGGGAAATGGGGCCGCGACTTCACCGAGTACGGCGTGGTGGCCGCGCGGTCGGCGTTGGCCGAGGCCGGTCTGGACTGGCAACAGATCCAGCTCGTCGCCGGCGCGGACACGATCCGCAACGGTTATCCGGGTTTCGTGGCCGGCTCGACCTTCGCGCAGAAGCTCGGTTGGAACGGTGTGCCCGTGTCGTCGAATTACGCGGCGTGCGCGAGCGGGTCGCAGGCGTTGCAGAGCGCTCGCGCCCACATCCTCGCGGGGTTCTGCGACGTGGCGCTCGTGATCGGCGCGGACACCACCCCGAAGGGGTTCTTCGCCCCGGTCGGCGGCGAGCGCAAGAACGACCCGGACTGGCAGCGCTTCCACCTGATCGGCGCCACCAACACCGTCTACTTCGCCATGTTGGCGCGCCGTCGTATGGACCTCTACGGGGCGACCCTCGAGGATTTCGCCGCGGTGAAGGTCAAAAACGCCAAGCATGGCCTCGACAATCCCAACGCGCGCTACCGCAAGGAAGCCACGATCGAGGACGTGCTCGCAAGTCCCGTGGTCTCCGATCCCCTTCGGCTGCTTGACATCTGCGCGACGTCGGACGGCGCGGCCGCGCTGGTGGTGGCCAGCAAGTCGTTCACCGAGAAGCATTTCGGGTCCGTCGACGGCGTGCCGTCGGTGCGCGCGATCAGCACGGTCACGCCCCAGTACCCCCAGCATCTGCCCGAATTACCGGACATCGCAACCGATTCCACGGCCGTGGTCAATGCGCCGGAGCGGGTGTTCAAGGACCAGATCCTCGACGCCGCTTACGCCGAGGCCGGTATCGGCCCCGAGGACCTGAGCCTGGCCGAGGTGTACGACCTGTCCACCGCGCTGGAGCTCGACTGGTATGAGCATCTGGGCCTGTGCCCCAAGGGCGAGGCCGAACAACTGCTGCGCAGCGGTGCGACGGCGATCGGCGGGAAGATCCCGGTGAACCCGTCCGGCGGCCTGGCCTGCTTCGGCGAAGCCATTCCGGCACAAGCCATCGCGCAGGTCTGCGAGCTGACCTGGCAGCTGAAGGGACAGGCCACGGGTCGCCAGGTCGAGGGCGCCAGGGTCGGCGTCACCGCCAACCAGGGCCTGTTCGGACACGGCTCGTCCGTGATTGTTGCTCGCTAGGCAGTTCGAACCGTACGGCCCCTCCTACTGGGGCGCCATCGCGGTGTTCGCGGTAGGCACCGTGCTGCTGGTCTGGGCCGGGCGCCATTCCACCGCGCCGCAGGCCCGCCGGCTGGGTCGAGTGCTCGGTGGACTGACCGCGGTGATCTACGGCGCGATCCTTGTCTACAACCTGGTGCCGCCGACGCTGACCGGTTCGGTGCCGCTTCAGCTCACCGACCTCGCGACCGTCGTCGCCGCCTACGCGCTGTGGACCCAGCGCCAGTGGGCCTACGCACTCACCTACTACTGGGGTCTGGTGCTGAGCGTCCAGGCGCTGATCTCACCGGTGTTGCGGGGCCCCGACTTTCCGCACTACCGCTTTCTCGCGTTCTACGCGATCCACCTGCTCGTGGTGTGGGCGGCCATCTATCTGACGTGGGGCCGCGGAATGCGGCCCGGCTGGCGCGACTTCCGGTTGGCGGTGGTGGTCACCGGCGCGTGGGCCGTGGTGACCGCGGTGTTCAACAGGATCGCCGACACGAACTACGGCTTCACCAACTACAAGCCGGAAACCGCTTCGGTGTTGGACGTTCTCGGCCCATGGCCGGTGTACATCGTGAGCACCGCTGCCCTCGTCTTCGTGGTGTGGGCGCTGATGACGTGGCCGTGGGTGCGACGATGATCGTCGTGGTCCGGGTCAAACCCGGCAGCGCCAAGGGCCCGCTGGTCGAGGCCGACGACGCCGGCGAGCTGACCGTGTACGTGCGCGAGCGGGCCGTCGAGGGCAAGGCGACCAAGGCGGTCACCAAGTTGCTCGCCGAACATTTCGGTGTCGCGCCCAGCCGGGTGAAGCTGGTCTCGGGCGCGAGCTCGCGGGTCAAACGCTTCGAGGTCAGCTGATCACGCGACGCCGAGGTAGGCCGCGCGAATGCTGTCGTCGGCCAACAACTCTCGGGCGTTGCCGGTGCGGGTGACCTCACCGGTCTCGAGAATGTAGGCCCGGTCCGACCGACTCAGCGCCTGCTGGGCGTTCTGCTCCACCAGCAGCACCGTGGTGCCCTGGGCGTTGATCTCGGCGATGATCTTGAAGATCTGCGAGATCACCATCGGCGCCAGGCCCATCGACGGCTCGTCGAGCAGCAGCACCCGCGGCCGGGCCATCAGCGCGCGGCCGATTGCGAGCATCTGCTGCTCACCACCGGACAGCGTGCCCCCGACCTGGCTGCGGCGCTCGGCCAACCGCGGGAACGTCTCCAGGATCCAGTCGAGTCGTTCCCTGTGCTCGGACCGTGACGCGAATTTACGCCCGTAGCAGCCCATTTCGAGATTCTCGACGACCGTCATGCCCGGGAACACCCCGCGGCCTTCGGGTGCCTGCACCAGCCCCCTGATCGCGCGTTGGTGCGCCTTGACCTTGCTGATGTCCTGGCCCTCGAACCAGATCGAGCCCGCCGTCAGCGGCAGCAGCCCGGAGATCGCGCGCATGGTGGTCGTCTTGCCTGCGCCGTTGGAGCCGAGCAGCGTGACGAGCTCACCCTCGTGGACAGTCAGCGAGATCCCGTGCAGCGCACGGATTCTGCCGTACTGGACGACGATGTCGCGCAACTCCAGCACGACGGGGCGTTCGGCGCCGGGCTGGTCATTCGACTTCGTCATCGGGCACCCCCAGATAGGCTGCGATGACCTTCGGGTCCTCGCGGATCTCGGAAGGCAGACCGTCGGCGATCTTGCGCCCGAATTCGAGCACCACGATGCGATCGGTCACGCCCATCACCAGCCGCATGTCGTGCTCGATCAGCAGCACCGTGTAGCCGTCGTCGCGGATCTTCTGGATCAGCTCGATCAGCGCGGCCTTCTCGCGCGGGTTGAACCCGGCCGCTGGCTCGTCCAAACACAACAGCTTCGGTTCGGTGGCCAGTGCGCGGGCGATCTCGAGCCGGCGCTGGTCCCCATACGGCAGGTTCTTGGCCTTCTCCTCGCCGCGGTGGGCGATGCCGACGAAATGGAGTAGCGCAGCAGATCTCTCGATCGCCGACCGCTCCTCGCGGCGGTGCCGCGGCGTTCGGACCAGCGCACCGGGCACCGAGGTGAAGTGACGGGCGTCGGTGCCGACCATCACGTTCTCCAGGGCGGTCATCTCGCCCCACAGCCGGATGTTCTGGAAGGTGCGCGCGATTCCCCGCCGCGTGATCTGGTGACGTTTGATCCGGCCCAGCGGCGCTCCGTCGAACATGACGGTCCCCGACGTGGGGCGGTACACCCCGGTGATCGCGTTGAAGCACGTCGTCTTGCCCGCACCGTTGGGCCCGATCATGCCGAGGATCTCACCGCGACGGATGTCGAACGACACCGAGTCCAGCGCGGTCAGCCCGCCGAACTTCATCGTGAGATCGGTTGTCTTGAGCAGGATCTCGCCTTCAGCGGCCTGGATGTCGCGGTGGACGCCCGCCAGTTCTTCGATGCTCATCGCGCGGACTCCTTCTCCGGCGAGCGCAGCAGGTCGCGTGCGGCCTTACCGTAGGCCAGCAGCTGCGCTCGGGCGGGGAACAGGCCCTGCGGCCGGAAGATCATCAGCATCACCAGCGCCAGACCGAAGAACAGGTACTTCAGGTCGCCGAGGTTGATGCCGAGGAACTCGACCCCCAGCAGCCGGTTCGGCAGGTAGACGATGACGAATGCGCCCACCACCACGCCGAGTTTGTTGCCCTGCCCGCCGAGCACCACTGCGCACAAGAACAGCATCGAGTTGATGATGTTGAACGTCGGCGGCGCGACGAACTGCACCTGGCCCGCATACAGCGCCCCGGACAGCCCGCCGATCGCCGCCCCGATCACGAACGCCCACAGCTTGAACCGGAACGTGTTGACGCCCAGCACCTCCGCGGCGTCCTCGTCCTCCCTGATCGCGATCCAGGCGCGGCCGACGCGGCTGCGTTCGAGGTTACCGACCAGCAGCAGGATCCCGATCATCAAGATGATGCCCAGCCAGAACCACCAGGTGCCGTAGTTGGCATCGCCCGCCGCGTTGCCGCTCGAGAAGACCCCGTCGGGCACGCGTTCGCTCGCGCCGATCCGCGGGTAGGCGACCTCGTTGAGGCCGCGGGGACCGTTGGTCACTTCGGCGAGGTTGTCGGCGAGAAGCCGGATGATCTCACCGAAGCCCAGCGTGACGATCGCCAGATAGTCCCCGCGCAGCCTCAGCGTCGGCGTGCCCAGGATCAGACCGGTCAACGCGGTGATGGCCATCGCCAGCGGCACGCAGGCCAGCCACGCCCAGTCCTCGTTGAACCATCCGGTGGCGCCCAACCTGTTCCACGGGCTGTTCGGGCTGGTGAGCAGCGCGACGGTGTACGCGCCAACGGCGTAGAAGCCGACGTAGCCGAGGTCGAGCAGGCCAGCCTGGCCGACGACGACGTTGAGGCCGATCGCGATGATCGCGACCATCGCGAACTGGGCCATGGTGCCGCCGAAGCTGATGTTCGGTGTGGTCAGGAACGGCGGCGGGAACAGCGGGAGCAGCGCGAGCAGTCCGAATGCGACGACGCCGAAGGCCCACTTCTGTACGCGGGAAAGCCCGTCCCACCAACGACGCAACGCGTCGCCGGGCGCCAGGAGCTTCTCGCGGGTCGTCATGCTCGTGCCTTCCCGAGGCTTTCGCCGAGTATCCCCGTCGGGCGGAAGAACAGAACGAGAACAAGCAGGACGAATGCGACGACGTCGCGCCACTGCGTACCGAACACGGCCTGTCCGTAGTTCTCCATGATGCCGAGCAGCAGACCGCCCAGCAGGGCGCCGCGCAGATTGCCGATGCCGCCGAGGACCGCGGCCGAGAACGCCTTGATGCCGAGCAGGAATCCGCCGGAGTAAATGATGCCCTGCGGCACCTTCAGCGTGTACAGCAGCGCGGCCGCCCCGGCCAGCAGACCGCCGATCAAAAACGTCAGCATGATGATGCGTTCCCGCGAGACGCCCATCAATGTCGCGGTGTCCGGATCCTGTGCCACCGCCCGGATCCCGCGCCCGAACTTGGTCCGGTTGATGGTCAGGTCCGTCATCAGTGCGAGCACCAGCGCCGCACCGACGATGATCAACGTGATGTTGGAGACCGCCGACCCGAACACGGTGAACTGCGTCTGCGGCGCGACGAGCCGGATCGGTTGTTGTGCGTTGGAGCCGCCGTACCCATCGATGATCTTCGGCAGGATGAAGTGCACGAACTCCTGCAGCACGAACGACATGCCGATGGCGGTGATGAGGAACGACAGGCGCTCGGCCTTGCGGCGGCGTAGCGGCCGGTATGCCACCGCCTCCAAACCGATTGCGGTGGCACCGGATACCGCCATCGCGAACAACATCGCGATGGCCAGATACAGGATCGTGAGCGCGATGCCCTTGTTGTAGGTGTTACCGCTCGGCGTAAAGCCCAGGATCATGTCGAGGCAGAAGTACGCGCCGAACATGCCGAACATGAACACTTCCGAATGCGCGAAGTTGATCAGCTTCAGCACGCCGTAGACCAGCGTGTAACCGACGGCCACCAACGCGTAGATCGCGCCCCAGGACAGCCCGTCGATCGTCAACTGCCAGAAGCCGTCTCGCAACCCGTCCAGATTGAAGCTGATATTGGCGGCCAGGCAGGTGTACTGGTCGACGCACTCGGGTGGGATCCCGGTCATCCGGTGGCGGCTCCTCGCGGGAACGGGCCTTTAGCGAAAACGCGTCCGAGCCTTTCGGTCTCGGACGCGTTACGCCTGCGGGCTATTGAACTTTGTAGATCCAGATGAGGCTGGTGGTCAGTTCGCCGTTCGGCGTCCACTGGTACTGGCGGGCCACACCGCGGCCGTCGTAGTTGCGGACGAAGTCGAGCAGCGCGGGCCGGGTGATGGCGCCCGAGTCGATGCCCTTCAACAGGATCGTGCCCAGGTCGTAGCCCTCGCTGCTGTAGGTGCCGGGTTCCTGGTTGAACTTCTTGGTGTACTCGTCGGCGAAGCTGCCGGTCGCCGGGCCGCACGGGCACGACAGCACCGCGTCCTTGGACGCGTCGCCGGCCTGCTTTACGAACTCCGGATCCTTGGTGCCGTCGGCGCTGGCGAACGTCCCTTCGTAGCCGCCGTCCCGAAGCTGCTGGACGAACGGTGCGGCTTCGGCGTAGTAGCCGCTGAAGAACACCGAATCCGGGTTGGCGCCCTTGATCTGGGTCACCGCGGCCGAGAAGTCCTTGTCGCCCTTCTTGACCGAGATGTTGCACGACGAGTCGGCCACCGGGCCGAGCGTCTCGCGCACGGTCTGCGCCAGGCCGAGACCGTAGTCCGTGCTGTCGTCGACCACGCAGACCTTCTTGTGGCCCAACGTGTTCTTCAGGTAGTTGGCGACCGACGGGCCCTGCACCCCGTCGTTGCCCAGGCCGCGGAAGAACGTCCGCCACCCCTTGTCGGACAGCGTGACGTTGGTCGCCGAGGCCGTCGCGGCGACGAGGCCGGCCTGGTTGAACACGTCGCCGGTGGCCATGGTCTCACCGGAGAAGGCGGGACCGATCAGGCCGATGGTGAACGCGTCGTTGATGATCTGCGGCGCGATCTGGGTGGCCTTCTGGGGATCGCCCTCGGTGTCGAAGGTCTTCAACTGGACCTGGCAGCCGGGGTTGGCGCCGTTGTGCTTGTCGACGGCCAACTGGATGCCGTTCTTGATGTTGATGCCCAGTGCGGCATCGGGGCCGTTGAGCGCCCCGGCCATGGCGATCGACACCGGCGGGCACTGCGCGTTGCCGTCCCCTGCTGGGTCGGCGGGTGCGGCGCCCTCGTCGGCCTTGACCTCGGCACCGTTCTCGTCGATCTGGATCTGCTCGACGATCTTCAGATCGGTCTGCGCCTCGCCGCCCTCACTCGGCTCGGACTGTTGGCAGCCAGCTATGCCGAGCACAACCAGACCAGCGCTGCTGATAGCAAATGCTCTCCGTGCCATGCGACCGCGCACGCTTCACCTCCGGGTCATTGGGTTAGTCGGCGACGGCGCCTCAGCCCGGCGGGCGGGGGCGGCGACGTTCCGGGAAGACCATAGCCAACGCTCGACGCTGGTGCGCGTTGTTGACCGATGCGTGGCGGGTGTCGTGGCCAAACCGCATCTTCGGAAACCGGATTTTTACGGACTGCCGGTCCGGAGGTTAGCTCGACTCCGCTGCATCGCTCGGCGTGTCGAGGGTTTCGAGCACCACCTCGGCGACGCGTTTCATGGTGGTGCGCCGGTCCATCGCGGCGCGCTGGATCCACTTGAACGCCTCGGGTTCGGTCATCCCCTGTTTCGTCTGCAGCAAACCCTTGGCCCGCTCGACCAGCTTGCGCGTCTCCAGCCGCTCGGACAGCGTCGCCACTTCCTGCTCGAGCGCGGCCATCTCGCCGAAGCGGCTCACCGCCACCTCGATGGCCGGGATGAGGTCGGTGATGGTGAAGGGTTTGACCAGGTAGGCCATGGCGCCGGCATCCCTGGCCCGTTCGACGAGTTCGCGCTGGCTGAACGCGGTCAAGATGACGATCGGCGCGATGCGCTTCCCGGCGATCTCGGAGGCCGCGTCGATGCCGTCGCGACGGGGCATCTTGACGTCCATGATCACGAGGTCGGGCTTCAGGCTCTCGGCCAGATCGACCGCCTCCTGCCCGTCACCCGCCTCGCCGACGATCTCGTAGCCCTCTTCGCGGAGCATCTCGGCGAGATCCATCCGGATGAGCGCCTCGTCCTCGGCGACGAGAACGCGGCGGGCCTTCACGGCGTCAGGTGGTGAACCAGCAGCGGTTGCCATGGAAGCCATTGTGGCGGTAGCAGTGCCGTTCAGCGAGTTCGGGGCATCATCTATGGTGGTAAGCCGCGCCACAGCGAAGGCCCTCGTAGCCCAATTGGCAGAGGCACACGACTCAAAATCGTGACAGTGTGAGTTCGAGTCTCACCGAGGGCACCGAGAATCAGCAGGTCGAATGCGTTCGGCGTTACGCTCTAATCGTGGAGATGAGGCTGCGGCCGGTCTGCGTGCCCGAAGTGGCGCTGGAGAACCGGACGCCCGCCCGGGTTCGGCACCACGCGGAACTGTCCGTGCGACGCCGGCGGGTCCTCGATGTCACCGCGATGATCAGCGCGGCCATCAGCGCCTTCTTCGGTTTTCAGGGCCTGATCGTCGGCGTCGAGGTCTGGTGGATCCCGGTCGTCAGCCTCGTGAGCGCCGTGGCCTTCGCGACCATCCCGCTGCTGTGTCGATTCGGCGAACTCCTCGCGCCGTTGGTGTTCTTCGTCGTCGCGTACGTGACCATCACGATCCAGTGCATCGAGCTCGGCACCGGTTCGGGGTTGCAGTTCTACTTCGTCGTCGCGGCCGCGATCATGGTGGTCATCCTCGGGATCGACCACATCCTGCTGGCGTCGGTGCTGTCGGCGGTGGGCGCGGTGACCGTGGTGCTTCTGGAGTACCTGGTGCCGGATAACACCGGGATACAACCGGATTGGGCCCGCACGACTTCGTTCATCCTGACCGTCGCGACCGCGTGGATCCTCGTCATCGCCACGTTGTGGTTCGCGCTGCGGGAGATCCGCCGGGCGCGGTTGGCGATGGAGGCCGAATACGAGCGGTCCGAACGACTGCTGGCCAACATCCTTCCCGCGACCATCGCCGAGCGGCTCAAGGACCCCAGCCGCACCGTCATCGCCGACCGCTACGACGACGCGTCGATCCTGTTCGCCGACATCGCCGGCTACACCCTGCGGGCCAGCGACACCAACCCGTGCGATCTGGTCCGGTTCCTCGACCGTCTCTACACCGACCTGGACGCGCTCGTCGACCGCCACGGCCTGGAGAAGGTCAAGACCAGCGGCGACTCGTACATGGTGGTCAGCGGGGTACCGCACCCCCGGCCGGACCACCTCGAAGCCCTGGCCTGCCTGGCACTCGACATGGCCGACGCCGTCGCCGACCTGCGCGACCCGCGGGGCCGCAGGGTGCCGCTGCGGATCGGCCTCGCCGCCGGCCCGGTGGTCGCCGGGGTCGTCGGGGCGCGCAAGTTCTTCTACGACGTATGGGGCGACGCGGTCAACGTCGCATCCCGGATGGAGACCACCGACGTCGAGGGCCGCATCCAGGTTCCCGACGACGTCGCCGAACGCCTGCGCAGCACCTTCGTGCTCGAGCCCCGTGGCGAGGTCGAGGTCAAGGGCAAGGGCGTCATGACGACGTGGTACCTGGTCGGACGGCGCGACGATGCGGCCGTGCGTGAGGCGGTCGAGCTCGAACCGCTCAGTCGTCGACCTCAGTCGGTTTGAGCCGCTCGGCCAACGCCGCCAGCCGCCACAGGGTCTCCCGATTACGCGGATAGACGGCGATGTCGGTCAGCTTGTTGGGCATGATCGCGGCCGGTCCGCTGACCGGAAACTCGGTCATCTCCACCCGGCAGCCGTCGGGAATGTCGAAGAGCCGCAGAATGATTCGTGCGCCACCGAAGGGGCGACCCTTGGCGTGCAGCACCAGTTCCTCGGGCGGGGTGCTTTTCTCGACGACGGTGACGTCGTCGAGCAGCAGCGGCCAGACGCCCACTGAATGCCGGATCTCCGCTCCCGGTGCCGGCCAGTTCGGGTCGACGGCGCGCATGCGGCTGTTGCCGACCACCCATTGTGAGTACGTCCACCCGTCGGCCATGACGTCCCAGACCTGCTGGCGGGTGGCGTGGATATCGCGTGTCACAGTCACGCCCCGACATATACCCCGATCGCGGGAAACGACGCACGCCGAATGTGCGACCAGCTACGCAAAACGCCGCGACCGGCGTCGTCAGACGCACAGTCGCGGCGTTTGCGCGAGTCGCTAGACCTTGCGGTTCTCGGACTTGATCAGCCAGGCCTGCTTCTCCAGACCGTCGATCAGCTGATGCAGGACGTCCGCGGTGCTGGGATCCTCGGCGTCGACGGCGTCATGCACCTGGCGCATCGTGTCGACCGCGGCGTAGATCCGGCCGGCGATCAGGTCGACCGCCTCCTGGGTGCTCACCTCGTACGCCGGGAACTGCGGCAGCGTGGTGGTGGCGGCGACCGTGTCCGTCCGGCCGTCCGGCGTGGCCTCCAAGGCCCGCATCCGCTCGGCGATCGTGTCGCTGCCCTCGCGGGCGAAGTCGACGAGCTCGTCGAGCTGAAGATGAAGGTCCCGGAAGTTGGTGCCGACGATGTTCCAGTGCGCCTGCTTGCCCTGCAAGTGCAGCTCGATCAGGTCGACCAGAACTCGCTGCAGGTTCGCGGCGAACTCCGGCGAGGCCTGAAATCCCTGTACTTCTGTCTCCGAACGACGTGTAGATGTGCTCATGACTCCTACAACACCTCCCAATCTGGACTGAGTCCAGTTTATCATGTGTCACTGGTCACATTGGGGTTCTGCTGGTCCTGCTTCTCCAACAGCCGGGCGTAGCCGGCGCCCATGCCGAGCAGGACCAGTCCGACGACGATGAACACCACGACCCGGAAGATGCCGTCGAGCGTGCCGAGGTCGAAGAGGAACAGCTTGGCCATCGCCGCGGCCACCAGAGCCAGTCCCCCGCCGATCGGAACGGACCGGTTCGTTCGCGGCAGCCGCGCCGCGTAGCCGAACAGCGCGGCCGCGAGCGCGATCCAGCAGATCGTGGCGGCCATGTGCCCCGCATAGAACCCGTCGTCTGTGCCGCCGATCAGCACACCCGCGGTGACGGTGAACGTCGTGATCGCGTATCCGGCCACCACAGCCGCGACCGCCCACAGCGCGGAGTTACGCGGATCGAACGCCCACACCATCGCCACGCTCCATGCGATCAGCAGCGCGCTGGCGACCAGCGTCGACGCGGCCACCCCGCCGCTCGTCGACGTTCCCCACAGCAGCGTGTCCGGCGGCGCCCAATGCACGTAGTAGAGGGACCCGACCGCCGCGAAGCCGATCGAGATCACCTTGGCCGTGACGTGTTCGCGCCCGGCCATCGCGACCACCAGTGCCATCGCCAACAGCACCGGTCCCGCGATCGGACCGTCGAATGCCGCCATGACCGCGACCAGTGCCGATATCGCTGAGAGCACCGTCCAGATGCGACGCACCGCGCTGTCGACCCCCGGCAACCGGTCGGCCACGAACACGATCGCCAGCAGCCCTGCGGCGAGCGCCGCCGCCATCAGCGCGGCGACGACGCGGTCGACGGCCAGCGCGACCGACAGCACAGGCAGTACGCCGGCCCCGGTGAGGATGGCCATCACCCGCTTGTTCCCGGTGTGCGGCAACAGAATCAGCGCACCGGCGATCGCGAGCAACGCCGCGATGCCGCACGCACCGGCCAGCCACGCATCGTGTCCGTCATCGAAGTACACGCCGACGAGCGCCACCAGCAGCGGCAGCGTGGCCGCCGCGACGCGTGCGGAGTGCAGCCAGAGCCAGTCCTTGCCGATCTGTACCGGCAACGAGGCCGCCGACAGCGCGAGCATGAACGCCACGAGCAGCAGCGTGACGCCACCGACCACCACCGGCGCCAGCACCAGCAGCGGGATCAGGACGAGCAACCCCAGCTGCTCGGAGTTCCAGCGGCGGGCCAGCGTGAGCCCGCCTCCCCCGATCAGCGCGGCGAGAACCAGTCCAACGGGCGCGGACATCCACTCGTAGATGGTGGTCACCGCGATGACGTCCATGTACGCCGCGGCGATACCGGTCGCCGCCAACGCGATCGCACCGGTGCGCCCGCCGGGCCTGCGGTCGAGCCACCAGCCGGCGCCCACGAGTCCACCCGCCAGTGCGGCACCGGCCGCGACGCGGATCTCCGGCCTCAGCAGGCCCGCCTGCGCGGCAAGCACGAGCAGGAACACGACGCCGATCAGCGTCACCGCGACACCGGCAGCGGCCAGCAATTTGCCGATCCAACCTTCGTCGCGGGGCGGCTTCGCCACGGGCGCAAGCGGTACCGGCGCAGGCGGTACGGGCACAGCGTAAGTCGGCGGATACGGGACGGAGGGCTGCGCCTGATACTGCGGCGGGTATTGCGGTTGGTACTGCGGCTGCTGGTGCGGCACCGACGTCGAAACCAGCAGGCGGTCGAGCTCGGTCAAATCGGACGACACCCGCGCCAGATACGCGGAGATCGCGGAGACATCGGCGGACAGGCGGGCGATCACGGCACGCTGCGGTTCGGTCATGCAGCCATCGTCACAGGCGCGGCGGCCTCAGCGGATGAGTAGGACTACTCGTCCAACCCGTGTTCGATCGCGTAGCGCGCCAGCTCGACGCGGTTGGCGACCTGCAGCTTGCGGAACGTGGCCTGCACGTGGTTCTCGACCGTGCGGTGGCTCAGCGACAGTCGCGCGGCGATCTGCTTGGCGGTCAAACCCTTGGCGACGTAGCGAAGGATCTCGGTCTCCCGGTCGGTCAAACTCGGCGTTTGTAGCCCTTCGCCGCGATTCTGGGCGATCCGCCGGTACTCGCCGAGCACCAACCCCGCCAGGCCGGGCGTGAACACGGCCCGGCCCTCGGCGGTGGCGCGCACCGCGTCGCCGAGTTCCTGCTTCGACGCGCTCTTCACCAGATAACCGGTCGCCCCGGCCTTCACCGCCTCGAGCACGTCCTCCCGCTCGTCGGACGCCGACAGCACCAGGATCTTCGACGACGGCGACACGGCAAGCACTTCCGCGGTCGCCTGCGCGCCGTCACCGTCGTCGAGCCGCATATCCATCACCACGACGTCGGGCTGGACCGCCGCCGCGCGGCGCCGCGCCGAGCCCACCCCGTCGGCGGTGGCGACGACGGTGAAACCGTCCTCGGCGAGGTCCCGGGCCACCGCATCACGCCAGATCGGATGGTCGTCGACGACCATCACCGTCGGGGCAGCGTCAGTTCCCATTCCGTCCCGCTCTCCGGCCCGGTGATCAGCTTGGCGCTCCCCCCGAGCCACTTCATCCGTCCCACAATGGATTTCGAGATGCCGATGCGGCCCTCCCGCTCCGCCTCCTCCAGCCGCCCCTCTGGAATGCCCATGCCGTTGTCCCGGATGCTGACCGTGACCGCGTCACCGAGGTCTTCGAGCAACACGTAGGCGTGCGCGTCCGGTCCGGCGTGGGCGACCACATTGTCCAGCGCGTTGAGGACGGCAGCCGACAACTCGGTGGCGACGACGGCATCGAGCAGAACGGGATCGGCGGGCAGGCTGACCGAGACGCGGTCCGACGCACGCTGCCGCAACAGCGCGCCGACGTCGGTCATCGCCCCGACGCGGGGTTCGCTCTCACCGGAGCTGACCAGCCGCCTCAGCGCACGCTCCTGCTGGCCGGCGAGTTCGGCGAGTTCGGCCGTCTCGCCGCCGATTTCGCGGCCGCGGCGCGACACCAGCGCGAGCACCTGGATGGCACCGTCGTGCACCTCGCGAGACAAGCGCTCCCGCTCCTGGTGGGCCGCCGCCAACCGCGCGGCCTGCTCCAGTTCCGTATGCGCCCGCCGCGCGGTCTGCGCGGCCATGCCCACGGCGAGGCCGACCGCGAGCTCGATGACGATCGTCGCATTGCGCCAGACGTCGTAGTTGATGAACCCCTTGACGAGGGTGCTGGCGACCATCACCGCCACCCCGGCGAACATGCCCGCAATCGGCCCGGCGACGATCGCCGCCGAAATCGTTGCGTTGGTTGCCCACAACGTCGTCGGCCAGGACTGGTTGTCGAACGCCCACTGCGACGAGGCGACCAGCTCGGTCGACAGGACCAATGCCACAACCACTGCGATCTCGGCCAGCACCCAGGCCGGGCGTCGGCCGAACCCCTGCAGATAGGCCACCGCGCACAGCGCACTCCACCCGATCAGCACGGCGAACAGCGCCCACGCCAGCCCGGGCCGGTCCAGGTCGGGGTTCACCGACACCTGGAAACCGAGGGCGTAGAGGCAACTGAGCAAGCGGAAGACCTGCGCCGCGCGCCACAACGGTGTGGCGGGATCCGGGGTACTGGCCGGCATCTGTCTACAGCACCTTGGACAGAAACGCCTTCGTGCGTTCGTGTTTCGGGTTGGACAGCACTTCGCGCGGCGGCCCGCTCTCCACGACCACCCCGCCGTCCATGAACACCAGATGGTTGGCCACCTCGCGGGCGAACCCCATCTCGTGTGTCACCACCACCATCGTCATGCCTTCGGCCGCAAGCTTTTTCATCACCTCGAGCACCTCGCCGACGAGTTCGGGGTCGAGCGCCGAGGTGGGTTCGTCGAACAGCATCAGCTTGGGGCTCATCGCCAGTGCGCGGGCGATCGCGACGCGTTGCTGCTGGCCTCCGGACAGCTGGGCGGGGTAGGCGTCGGCCTTGGCGGACAGGCCCACCTGGTCGAGCAGGTCTCGGGCGCGAGCGATCGCCTGGTCCTTCTTGACGCGCTTGACGTGGATGGGCGCCTCGACGATGTTCTCCAGCGCCGTGCGGTGCGGAAACAGGTTGAAGTGCTGGAACACCATGCCGATGTCGCGGCGCTGACGGGCCGCCTCCCGAGCGGGCATCTCGTGAAGTTTGTTGCCGCGCTCGCGGTATCCGATCAGTTCGCCGTCCACGTACAGGCGCCCCGCGTTGACCTGTTCGAGGTGGTTGATGCAGCGCAGGAACGTCGACTTGCCCGAACCGGACGGCCCGACCATGCACAGCACCTCGCCGCGACCGATCTCGAGCGTGATGCCCTTGAGCACCTCCAGCGCACCGAAGTTCTTGCAGACGGCCTCGGCCTTGACCATCGGTGTCACGGGTGCGCCTCCCCCAGCGTCTGCGCCTTGGCCAGCGCCTCGAGTTGTTTGGTGGTCAACTTGCGCGACGCACCGCGCGAGTAATACCGCTCGAGGTAGTACTGGCCGACCATCAGCACGCTGGTGATCGCCAGGTACCACGTCGCGGCGACCAGCAGCAGCGGCACGGGTTCGAAGATGCGCGCGGCGATCTCACGCGAGGTGATGCCGTACAGGTCCAACGTGAACGGCACCGCGGTCACCAGCGAGGTGGTCTTCAGCATGCTGATCACCTCGTTGCCGGTCGGGGGGATGATCACCCGCATCGCCTGCGGAAGGACCGTGCGCCGCATGGTCATCCCCCACGACATGCCCAGCGCCGTCGACGCCTCCGCTTGACCTTCGGGCACGGAACTGATTCCCGCACGGATGATCTCGGCCATGTACGCGGCCTCGTTGAGCGCCAGACCGAGAATCGCCAGCAGGAACGGGATCGACAGCGATTGCAAGTTCACCTGCAGCAGCGAGGGCCCGAACGGCACGCCCAGCTGAATGTTCTGGTAGATCGTCGGCAACAACCCCCAGAACACCAGCTGCACGTACACCGGGGTGCCGCGGAAGATCCACAGATACACCCACGCAACGGCTTTCAACACCGGGTTCGGCGACAGCCGCATCACCGCGAGCAGCACGCCGAGTGCGATGGCGAGCACCATCGAGTAGATGGTCAGTTGCAGCGTGTTGAGGACACCGACCTTCAGCACCCGCTCATTGAACAGGTACTCCCAGTACGTCGACCAGCGGTAGGACTCGTTGGTCGCCGCGCCGTAGAGGAACAGGGCGACGAGTATGACGATGACGACCGCCGCCACCCACCGCCACGGATGGCGCAGGGGCACCGCGTCGATGGCGGCCGGGGCTACGGGTGACGGCGTGTCGACATCGGTCATGAAACGTCCTTTACGACACGGCGCCGTTGATGACTGGCTTGTCGATCATTCCGTTCTCGACGCCCCAGTTGGCGGCGATTTCGCGGTATGTGCCCTCTTTGATCAAATGCTCGAGCGCCTTCTGCAACGACTGGGCGAGCGCCGATCCCTTCTGCACCGGCCAGCCGTACGGCGCCGAGTCGAAGATGTCACCGGCGGGTTCGAGTTTGCCGTTGCTCTGCTTGATCGCGTACGAGGTCACCGGGGAATCCGCCGACATCGCGTCCACCTGCCCGAGCACCACCGCGTTGGTGGCGGCGTCCTGCCCGTCGAACGGAACGATTTCGATCGGCGGGTTGCCGGCATCGATGCACGCCTTGTTCTTCGCCGGAAGTTCTTCGGCCTCTTGTGTGGTGGTGGCCTGCACCGCGACCTTCTTGCCGCACGCGTTGTTCGGGTCGATCTGCGAGCCCGGCCGCTGCGCCCACAGCGTGCCCGCATTGAAGTAGGTGACGAAATCGACCGTCTTCTCACGTTCCTTGGTGTCGGTGAACGACGACATCCCGACGTTGTAGGTGCCACCCTGGATCGACGGGATGATCTTCGCGAAATCCGATTCCCGGTACTCGGGCGTCAACCCGAGCGTGGCCGCGATCGCGTTCATCAGATCGACGTCGAAGCCGACGATCTTTCCGTTGGGATCTTTGAATTCGTTGGGCGCGTAGGGAATGTTGACGCCGATGACCAGCTTCCCTGACGACTTGATGGCCTCCGGAACGGTATTGGCGATCTCGTCGACCTTGGCCGCCGAGACCGTCGCCGGTGCGCTGGTGGAATCACCACCGCCGCCGCCCCCTTCGCCACTGGCGCACCCGGACAGCGCCAGCACACCGGACGCAGCGAATACGACTGCGAAGCGCCAGAATCTACCTCGACGGTTGTGACAGTCACCTAACACGGATGCCCCTACTTTCTACGTCGTGGAACCGGCACCAAGCACCGGTAACGGAACAGTAGTAGAGAGCACACGCCGCGGCAGGGGAACCAAACGCGTGCTTGCGTGCCGATTTGGGGACTGGGGGTCGAATCGATATCGAAATGCGACGATCCCTTCCGTTCAGCTATGCCACACTGCGCCAATGACTAGCACCGCCCCGCCCAGCTTGCTGCGGCATCTCTGGAAAACAACCCTGGTCTCCGGACTCCTCGCGGTAGCGCTCGGCGTAGCCGTTTGGTTGTGGCCGGGTAAGACCATCGTGATCGCGGCGATCTTCTTCGGCGCTTACCTGCTGGTCGCCGGTATCGCGCAGGTGATCTTCGCGTTCAGTCTCCATGTCTCGGCCGGCGGCCGGGTCCTGTTGTTCATCTCGGGTGCCGCGGCCCTGATCCTGGCGGTGCTGTGCTTCCGCAGCCTGCAGGAGTCGATCCTGTTGCTGGCGATCTGGATCGGCATCGGCTTCATCTTCCGTGGTGTCGCCACGGCGGTGTCGGCGATCAGCGACCCGACGCTGCCCGGCCGCGCATGGGAGATCTTCGTCGGCGTGGTCAGCCTGATCGCGGGCGTGATCATGCTCGCGTCCCCGTTCGAGTCGCTGGCGATCCTGACCGTGGTGGCCGGTATCTCGCTGATCGTGATCGGCGTCTTCGAGATCGTGACGGCCTTCGGCATCCGCAAGGCCTCCAAGGATCTCGGCGCCCCCGGATCGGCCACTTCACCTGCGGCTGAGCAGTCGGTGAGCTAGCCCACACTGACGTCTACTACACCCTGTCGTAGGCTGGTGCCACAGCCACGGGAGAGGGTGAGATGGACGCGCTCGATGTGTCGCGGTGGCAGTTCGGGATCACCACCGTCTACCACTTCATCTTCGTTCCGCTGACCATCGGGCTGGCGCCGCTGATCGCGGTCATGCAGACCGCGTGGGTGCTCACCGGCAACACGTCCTGGTATCGCCTCACCCGCTTCTTCGGCAAGCTGTTCCTGATCAACTTCGCCCTGGGCGTGGCCACAGGCATCGTCCAGGAGTTCCAGTTCGGCATGAACTGGAGCGAGTACTCGCGGTTCGTCGGGGACGTCTTCGGCGCGCCGCTGGCGATGGAGGGCCTGGCCGCCTTCTTCTTCGAGTCGACGTTCCTCGGCTTGTGGATCTTCGGGTGGACCCGGCTCCCCCGCCTCGTCCACCTCGCCTGCATCTGGGTGGTGGCCGTCGCGGTGAACCTGTCGGCGTTCTTCATCATCGCCGCGAACTCGTGGATGCAGCATCCCGTCGGCGCCCGACTCAACCCGGAGACCGGTCGTGCGGAGTTGACCAGCATCGTCGCGTTGTTCACGAACAACACCGCGTTGGCCGCATTCACGCACGCGGTGTTCGGGGCGTTCCTCACCGCAGGGACCTTCGTCGCCGGTGTGTGCGTCTGGTGGATGATCCGCGCGCGTAACGACAACCGCGACGAGGCGCAGACCATGTTCCGGCCCGCCGCGGTCTTGGGGTCCATCGTCGTGCTGGCGGCCACGCTCGGCCTCGTCGCCTCCGGCGACGTTCAGGGCAAGCTGATGTTCGAGCAGCAGCCGATGAAGATGGCGTCGGCAGAATCCTTGTGCCACAGCGCAACCGATCCGGACTTCTCCATCCTGACGGTCGGCACCCACAACAACTGCGACAGCGTCGTCCACCTCATTGACGTCCCCTACGTGCTGCCGTTCCTGGCCAAAGGCGAGTTCGAGGGGGTGCGCCTCGAAGGCGTCAAAGACCTTCAGAGCCAATACGTGGAGAAGTTCGGGCCCGGTGACTACCGGCCCAACCTGTTCGTGACGTACTGGTCGTTCCGCGCCATGATCGGCCTGCTGGCGGTGCCGGTACTGTTCTCGGTCGCGGTGCTGTGGCTGACGCGCCGCGGCCGGATTCCTCTCTCTCGCTGGCTTTCCCGCTTCGCACTCGTCGCGATGCCCGCACCGTTCCTGGCCAACAGCGCCGGGTGGGTGTTCACCGAGATGGGTCGCCAACCCTGGGTCGTCGTGCCGAACCCGACCGGCGACCCGATGATCCGGCTGACCGTCGCCGAGGGGGTCTCCGGACATTCGGTCGGCATGGTCGTCCTTTCACTGGTCGCGTTCACGGCGATCTACGCGGTGCTCGCGGTCATCTGGTTCTGGCTCATCCGCCGCTACACCGTCGAAGGGCCCCAGGAACACGACTCGGAGCCCACCGCCCCGCTACCGCCCGGCAGCGACGAGGTGGCTCCGTTGTCGTTCGCGTACTAAGGAGCTGGTGGCAATGGCGCTACAAGAGCTGTGGTTCGTCGTGATGGCGGGGTTGTTCCTCGGGTTCTTCGTCCTCGAGGGATTCGACTTCGGCGTCGGGATGTTGATGGGGTTGTTCGGCCGCGGCGCGGGCCAGGACGCCGAGCGGCACCGACGCGCGGTGCTCAACACCATCGGCCCGGTCTGGGACGGCAACGAAGTCTGGTTGATCACCGCGGGCGGCGCCATGTTCGCCGCCTTCCCCGACTGGTACGCAACGATGTTCTCGGGCCTGTACCTGCCCCTGCTGGCGATCCTGGTGTCGATGATCCTGCGCGTCGTGGCGATCGAGTGGCGCGGCAAGGTCGACGACCCCGGGTGGCGCCGTTGGGCCGACATCGGGATCGCCGCCGGATCGTGGGTGCCCGCCGTGCTGTGGGGTGTCGCGTTCGCCGCGCTGGTGCGCGGGCTTCCCATCGACGTCGACAAGCGGCTGCAGGCGTCGATCGGCGACCTGCTCAACGGCTACACATTGCTCGGCGGCGTCGCCACGGCCGGGCTGTTCCTGTTCCACGGTGCCGTGTTCGTGGCGCTGAAAACCGATGGCGCAGTGCGCGAAGAGGCTCTGCGGTTCGCGGGCCGGGTGGCGTTGCCAGTAACGGCGGTACTGGCCTCGTTCGGGCTGTGGACGCAGCTCGAGCACGGTAAGGACTGGACGTGGATCGTGCTTGTCGTCGCCGGTCTGGCGCAGCTGGCGGCCACCGTCCGGGTGTGGCGTGGTGTCGGAGAAGGTTGGGCGTTCGCGTACACGACGGTCGCAGTCGCGGCGGTCGTGGTTCTGCTCTTCGGCGTGCTCTACCCGAACCTGATGCCGTCGACGATCGACCCGGCCTACAGCCTCACGATCGACAACGCGGCGTCGAGCCCGTACACCCTGACGATCATGAGCTGGGCCGCGCTGGTGTTCGCGCCGCTGGTGCTGCTGTACCAGGGCTGGACGTATTGGGTTTTCCGGCAACGCATCTCGGCTGACCGGATACCCGAGCCCGTGGGATTGACGCGGCGCAGGCCATGAACCTGTGGCGGACCTCGCGGGCGATGCGGCGCTATCTGGTCGCATCGGTGGTGTGCGGGGTGCTCATCACCGGCGCGACGATCGGCGCGGCGGTGGTACTCGCCGATGTCGTGGCCGGGATCATCACCGATCCCGGCACCCGCCACCTTCGGCATTGGGCCGGTCCGCTCGCACTATTGGTGGGGCTGTGGGCGATTCGTACCGCCGCGCAGTGGCTGCAGAGCAGGCTGGCGTCGACCGGCGCCACTCAGGTGATCGCCGACCTGTCCGGTCAGGTTCTGCGAGCGGTCACCGCGCTGCCGCCGCGCCTGCTCGCGGCCGAACGCGACACCGCCGCCGCGCTGATCACCCGTGGGCTCGACGGTCTGCGACCGTTTCTGACGGCATATCTTCCCGCGGTGTTCCTCGCCGGCATCCTCACCCCGGCCGCCGTGCTGGTGATCGCCGCGGTCGACTGGCGTTCGGCGCTCATCGTTTTGATCGCGCTGCCGCTGATCCCGATCTTCATGGTGTTGATCGGGCTGTTGACGAAGGAACGCTCGGAGGCGGCCCTGGCGGCGATGAGCACGCTGCAGTCGCGGATGCTCGACCTGGTGGCGGGCATCCCGACGCTGCGGGCGTTGGGCCGCCTGGAGGGATCCGTCATGCGAATCACCGAACTGGCTGCGGCGCATCGGCGTTCGACGATGGCCACGCTACGGATAGCGTTCCTGTCGGCGCTCGTCCTGGAGCTGCTGGCCACCTTGGGCGTCGCGCTGGTCGCCGTCGGCATCGGCTTGCGGCTGGTGTTCGGCGAGATGACGCTGACCGCGGGGCTGACCGCACTGCTGCTCGCACCCGAGGTGTTCTGGCCGCTCCGGCGGGTCGGGGTGGAGTTCCACGCTGCGCAGGAAGGCAAAACCGCCGCCGACGCCGCGCTCCGGCTTCTCGACACCGTGCCGCACCATCGCCTGGGAGACCGCGTCGTGCGCGCATCGGGGGCCACCATCCACCTCGGAGCGCTCGACGCGGACGCGGAGCCGGGCCGGGTGACGGTGCTGACCGGTCCCAACGGTGCCGGGAAATCCACGCTGCTGCACACGATTCTCGGCCTGCACCCCGGCGACGTGTCGATCGACGGAGTCGATGTCGGCGACCTCGACCTGCCGTCATGGTGGGCCCAGGTCGCCTGGTTGCCGCATCGCCCGATGCTCGTCCCGGGTAGCGTCCGCGAGAACCTGGAACTCTTCGGCCCCATACCCGACCTCGAAGCGGCCTGCCGCGCAGCCGGTTTCGACGAGGTGCTCGCGACGCTGCCCGACGGCCTGGACACCGAGATCGGCCGAGATGGCACGGGACTGTCCCTCGGCCAGCGCCAACGGCTCGGGTTGACGCGGGCGCTGGGCTCCTCGGCGCCGGTGCTGCTGCTCGACGAGCCGACGTCACACCTCGATGCGGCGATGGAAGCACGTGTCCTCGACGCGATCGTCGATCGGGCGCGCACCGGCGCGACGGTAGTGGTCGTCGGGCACCGCACCCCGGTGCGCGCCATCGGCGACCGGGTCCTGTCCGTGGGGGAGCTCGTCGATGCGTGAGTTGCTGAGGGCTCGGATGGGGCGACTGTCGCTCGCGATACTCCTCGGGGTGCTGTCACTGGGCAGCGCGCTGGCGCTGGCCGCGATCTCGGCGTGGCTGATCACGAGGGCATGGCAGATGCCTCCCGTGCTCGACCTCACCGTCGCGGTGGTGGCCGTGCGCGCGCTCGGCATCTCCCGCGGCGTCCTCGGTTACTGCCAGCGGCTGGCGGCGCATGACACCGCGCTGCGGTCGGCGGCGGACACCCGAGAGTCGCTGTACCGGCGCATGGCGGACGCGCCAGCGGACACCGCGATGCGGATGCCCAGCGGCGAGCTGGTGGCCCGGTTCGGCGCGTCGGTCGACGACCTCGCCGACGTCCTGGTGCGGGCGGTGTTGCCGATCGCCGTCGCCGCCGTCTTGGGGGTCGCGGCCGTGGTGGGGATCGGGCTGATCTCCCTCGAGGCGGCGGTCGTGCTGGCGCTGTGCCTGCTGATCGCGGGCGTCATCGCGCCGGTGTTAGCCGCCCGCGCCGCCGAGGCAACAGAAGAGGCTGCGACCCAACACCATTCGGGGCGTGACGTGGCGGTGATGCGCGCCCTCGAGCATGCGCCGGAGCTCCGTGTCGGCGGCCGACTCGACGCCGTGCTCGCCCAGGCCGAGCGTCGGCACCGCGACTGGGGACGGGCCACCGACCAGGCGGCGGCGCCCGCCGCGATGGCCGCCGCGGCGTCGACCGCGGCGATCGGCGCCAGTGTGCTCGGTGCCGTCATCGCGGCGATCGGCATCGCCGACTCGGTCGCACCGACGACGCTCGCGATCCTGATGCTGCTGCCGCTGTCTGCTTTCGAAGCGAGCGCCGCACTGCCGGCCGCTGCCGTGCAGCTCACCCGGTCACGCATCGCGGCCCGCCGACTCGCCGAGATCACCGATCCGATCGGCTCCACGCGTGAGCGGCCGACCGTTCCGGAGGTATCGCTGGTGGCCGGCGACCGACTGGCGGTCGTCGGCCCCAGCGGATCGGGCAAGACGACGCTGTTGCTGTCGATCGCCGAACGCGATCCGACCGCGGTCTTTCTCGCCGAGGATGCCCACCTGTTCGCCACCACGGTGCGCGACAACATGTTGGTGGCACGCGGCGATGCGAGCGACGACGAGATACGGGCCGCATTGCGGCGGGTCGGTCTCGGCGACTGGCTCGACGCGCTGCCGCAGGGGTTGGCCACCGTGCTCACCGGCGGGGCAGCCGCTGTATCCGCCGGGCAGCGCAGGCGCCTGCTGCTGGCGCGCGCGTTGCTCTGTAGCGCGCCGACGGTGTTGCTCGACGAACCCACCGAGCACCTCGACGCCGTGGATTCCGACCGGATTCTGGTCGACCTACTCACGCCGGGCGCGCTGTTCGCCGCCGACCGCACGGTCGTCGTCGCCACGCATCATCTACCCGGCCAGCTTGAGTGTCCTACCCTCATTCTCGCTGGTCGCGGAGTAACCTCCTCGGCATGAGCGAGCCGGAACAGCCCCAGACGCCTCCGCAAACGCCGCCGCCGTCACAGCAGCCACCCCCGCCGCCTCCTCCGCAACAGCCTCAGTACGGCGCCTACCCCGGCGGCTATCCGCAGGCTCCGCCGCAGGGTTACGCATATCCCCCGCCGACGAACGCGCCGAAGAACGGCATCGGCATCGCCGCCCTGGTCGTCGCGATCATCGCGCTGCTCTCCGTCTTCGGCGGCATCGTCCTCGGCGTCGTCGCCGTCATCCTTGGCGTCATCGGATGGCAGAGGGCCAAACGAGGTGAGGCCACGAATGGCGGGGTCGCCATGGCCGGCATCGTGCTCGGGATCTTGAGCATCATCGAGGCCATCGTGGTCATCTGGCTCGCCGTCTGGGGTTTCAACGAGGTGGGCGGCACCGACTACATCGACTGCATCTCGCGCGCGGGCAACGACCAGGACGCGGTGCAGCAGTGCTCCGAGCAGTTTCAGCAGCGCGTGGAGGACCAGTTCGACGTCACCCTGACGCCGACGCCGTGATCAGCGCGGCGGGAAGTACTTGACGATCCCCTCCTGCACCACGGTGGCGACCGGCTGACCGGACCGGTCGAAGAAGTGGCCGGTGCCCAGGCCGCGGGAATCGGCGGCCACGGGTGAGGCGGTGGAGTACAACAGCCATTCGTCAAAGCGCACCGGCCGGTGGAACCACACGGAGTGGTTGGTCGTGACCGCGAAGATCCGGTCGTAGCCCCAGGACAGGCCGTGGGTGGTGATGATCGAGTCGAGCACGGTGGTGTCCGACGAGTACACCAGCGCGGCCGCGTGCAGCACCGGGTCGTCGGGCATCTGGCCGAGCGCCTTCATCCACACCCGGTTGTGCGGCAGCTTCTCACCCTTGTCGCGCATCACCCAGCTCGGATCGTTGGTGTAGCGCCACTCGATCGGCCGCAAGGCGTTGACGAAGTGCGGGACGACGTCCTCGTAGCCGCGCAGCAGATCGTCCACCGGCGGCAGCGACTCCGGGTCCGGTAGGTCCGGTGGCGTGATCGCGTGCTCGAGGCTGCGGCCGCCGGCCAGGAACGACACCATCGCCGTGGTCAGCAGCTCACCGTCCTGGATGACGTCGACGCGACGGTTGGCGAAGCGGCGTTCGTCGCGGAGCCGCACCACGTGGTACTCGAGATCCTTCTCCGGATCACCTCCGGCGATGAAGTGAGCCGACATCGCACTCGGCGGCGTCGGGTGTTTCAGGCTGCGCCCGGCCGCCACGAACGACTGGGCCATCATCTGCCCGCCGAAGGTCCGCACGGGGTTCTTGCTGGGATGCGAGCCGAGGTAGATGTCGTCGGCGATCTGGCGGAGGCGGAGTATCTCGAGCAGCTCGTCGAAGTCCGCCGTCACACGTCGTCCTCGCCGATCCTGTGCACATGGATCAGGTTCGTGGATCCCACTGTGCCCGGCGGGATACCGGCGATGACGACCACCAGATCGCCGCGCTTGTAGCGGCCGAGCTCGAGCAGCGACTTGTCGACCTGGCGGATCATTCCGTCGGTGGTCTGGATGTGCGGAACGATGAACGTCTCGGTGCCCCAGCTCAGCGCGAGCTGGCTGCGCACCTCGGGCAGCGAGGTGAACGCCAGCAGCGGCAGCGGGGTGTGCAGCCGCGCGAGCCTGCGCACGGTGTCACCCGACTGGGTGTAGGCCACGAGCGCCTTGGCGTCGAGACGCTCGCCGATGTCGCGGGCGGCGTACGAGATGACGCCACGCTTCGTCCGGGGCACGTGGGTCAGCGGCGGCGCGGCCACCGAATTCTCCTCGACCGCATGGATGATGCGGGCCATCGTCTTGACCGTCTCGAGCGGGTACTTGCCCACGGACGTCTCGCCGGAGAGCATCACCGCGTCGGCGCCGTCGAGCACGGCGTTGGCGACGTCGGAGGCCTCGGCCCGGGTGGGCCGCGAGTTCTCGATCATCGACTCCAGCATCTGCGTCGCGACGATGACGGGTTTCGCGTTCTCCCTTGCCATTTGGATCGCGCGCTTCTGCACCAGCGGAACTTCCTCGAGCGGCAGCTCCACACCGAGGTCACCGCGCGCGACCATGATGGCGTCGAACGCCAGCACGACGGCCTCGAGGTTGTCGATGGCTTCGGGCTTTTCGAGTTTGGCGATGACGGGCACCCGCCGTCCGACCCGGTCCATCACCTCGTGCACGAGTTCGATGTCGGCCGGTGAGCGGACGAACGACAGCGCGACGAAGTCGACACCGAGCCGCAGCGCGAACTCCAGATCGTCGACGTCCTTCTCGGACAGCGCCGGCGCCGAGACGTTCATCCCGGGCAGCGACATGCCCTTGTTGTTGCTGACCGGACCGCCCTCGGTGACGGTGCAGACGACGTCGTTGCCCTCGATGCTCTCGACGACCAGCCCGACGTTCCCGTCGTCGACCAGGACTCGGTCCCCCGGCGTGGCGTCCTCGACCAGCCGCTTGTACGTGGTCGACACGCGGTCCGCGGTGCCCTCGACGTCGTCGACGGTGATGCGCACCGTCTCCCCCGCCGCCCAGAACGTGGGGCCGTCCTTGAACCGGCCGAGGCGGATCTTGGGGCCCTGCAGGTCGGCGAGGATGCCGACGGCGCGGCCGGTGGCGTCGGACGCGGACCGAACGCGTTTGTAATTGGCTTCGTGATCGGGATAGTCGCCGTGGCTGAAGTTGAGCCGTGCGACGTCCATTCCGGCCGCCACCAGCGCACGAACGGCGTCATCGGTCGCGGTGGCCGGACCGAGGGTGCAGACGATCTTCCCGCGTCTATTCACGACACTCGAGCATAGTCGTTATCGATTCAGAGGACGGCCAGCGGAAGTGCGCCCGGGATCACCGGGGCCGGCAGATCCGACTCCCCCATCAGATACGTGTCGACCGCGTGCGCCGCGCTGCGGCCCTCCGCGATCGCCCAGACGATCAACGACGCACCGCGGTGCGCGTCACCGCAGACGAACACGCCGGGCGCGTCGGTCTGCCAGTCCGAGCCGCACGGCAGCGCCCCACGCCCGTTGAGGGTCAGGCCCAGTTCGTCGAGCAGCGGCATGTGTTCAACGCCCTCGAAACCGATGGCCAACAACGCGAGCTCACAGGGGATCTCCATCGGTTCCCCGACCGGGATGATGACACGGCGGCCGTCGGCGTCACGTTCGACCTTGACCTCGGCGATCTCGAGCGCACGGAGGTGACCGGTGTCGTCGCCGAGGAAGCGCTGGACGGCGACCTCGTAGCGGCGGTGACCGCCCTCGGCGTGCGCGGGTGAGAGCCGGGTTCGCAGCACGAGCGGCCACGTCGGCCACGGTGTGCGCGAGTCGTCGCGGGTCTCGGGCGGTTCCGGGTTGTAGTCGAGTTGGGTGACCGACAGCGCGCCCTGCCGATGCGCGGTGCCCAGGCAGTCGGCACCGGTGTCACCGCCGCCGATGATCACGACGTGCTTGCCTTCGGCGCTGATCGCGCTGGGGCCGTCGCCCTCGCACTCCTTGTTGGCGAGGACCAGGTGCTCCATCGCGAGGTGGACACCCTTGAGATGACGACCCTCGACCTCGGTGTCGCGCGCACGCAAGGCGCCGACGGCGAGCACGACGGCGTCGTACTGTGCGCGGAGTTGTTCGAGGGACACGTCGACGCCGACCTCGGTCTCGGTGACGAAACGCGTTCCCTCCGCGCGCATCTGGGCCAGCCGCTGATCCAGGGTCGCCTTCTCGAGTTTGTACTCGGGGATGCCGTAACGCATCAGCCCGCCGATGCGGTCGTCGCGCTCGTAAACGGTGACCTCGTGGCCGGCGCGCGTGAGCTGTTGCGCCGCAGCCAATCCCGCCGGGCCGGAGCCGACGATCGCGACGCGCTTACCGGAAGCGATGGCCGCGGGTTGCGGTTCGACGATGCCGTTGTGCCAGGCGTGGTCGGCGATGGTCTGCTCGATGCGTTTGATCGTGACGCTGCCGCCGGTCTGCTCCTCGGAGATCGACAGTACGCACGCCGCCTCGCAGGGCGCCGGGCACAACCGGCCGGTGAACTCCGGGAAGTTGTTGGTGGCGTGCAGGCGGTCACTGGCCGCATCCCATCGTCCGCGGCGCACCAGGTCGTTCCACTCGGGAATCAGGTTGCCCAGTGGGCAGCCGGCGGTTCCGGAGTGGCAGAACGGGATTCCGCAGTCCATGCAACGCCGGGCCTGTTGGGAGACCTCGGCGGCGCGACGGTTCGGGTCCTGCTGTTCGTAGACCTCGCGCCAGTCGCCGACGCGTTCGTCGACGGGCCGCTTGGCCGCCTCGACCTTCGGAACTCTCAGGAATCCGGTGGGATCAGCCACGGCTGGCCTCCATGATCGCAGTGTCGACGTCGCGTCCCTCCCGCTTGGCGGTGAGTGTGGCTTCCAGGACGCGCTGGTAGTCGCGGGGCATGATCTTGGTGAACTGGGTGCTGCGCCTGGGCCAGTCGGAGAGCACGGACGTGGCCAGGCTGCTGCCGGTGTACTGCGCGTGCCGCGAGATCACCTCCCGCAGCCAGGCGAGATCTTCCGGGTCCAGCCGCTGCAGCTCGACCATCTCGGTGTTGACCCGTCGGGGGTCCAGGCCGAGGACGAATGCGATGCCGCCGGACATGCCCGCGGCCATGTTGCGACCGGTCTTACCGAGGACCACCACCCGGCCGCCGGTCATGTACTCGCACGCGTGATCGCCGACGCCCTCGACGACGGTCAGCGCACCGGAGTTGCGGGCGGCGAAGCGTTCTCCGGCACGGCCACGCAGATACACCTCGCCGGACGTCGCGCCGAACAGCAATGTGTTGCCGGCGATCACGTTGTCCTCGGCGAGGAACAACACGTCGTCCGGCGGTCGCACGACGATCCGGCCACCGGACAACCCCTTTCCGACGTAATCGTTGGCGTCGCCGACGAGTTCCAGGGTGACGCCGGGCGGCAGGAACGCGCCGAGCGACTGGCCGGCGGATCCGGTCAGGGTGATGTGGATGGTGCCGTCTGGCAGGCCCTGGGCGCCGTAACGGCGGGTCACCTCGGAGCCCAGCAGCGTGCCGACGGTCCGGTTGACGTTACGGATGGGCAGTTCGAGTCGGACCGGATGGGCGTCCTCGAGCGCGCCCTCCGCGAGCTGAATGAGCGTCTGGTCGAGGGCCTGGTCCAGCGCGTGGTACTGCTCGCGGATCTTGCGGCGCGGCGTGGGTTCGCCGGTATGCCCGTCCTGAGGCACCGCGAAAATCGGCGACAGGTCCAGGCCCTGGCTCTTCCAGTGCGCGACGCCTTTGTCGGTGTCCAGCAGCTCGGCGTGCCCGATCACCTCGTCGAGGCTGCGGAAGCCGAGCTCCGCCAGGTACTTACGGATGTCCTCGGCGATGAAGCGGAAGAAGTTCTCGACGAACTCGGGTTTACCGGTGAATCGGGCGCGCAGTTCCGGGTTCTGGGTGGCGACGCCGACCGGGCAGGTGTCGAGGTGGCAGACGCGCATCATGATGCAGCCCGAGACGATCAGCGGGGCGGTCGCGAAGCCGTACTCCTCGGCGCCGAGCAGCGCAGCGACGATGACGTCGCGCGCGGTGCGCATGCCGCCGTCGCACTGGACGGTGATGCGGTCGCGTAAGCCGTTGAGCATCAGCGTCTGCTGCGTCTCGGCGAGCCCGATCTCCCACGGCACGCCGGCATGCTTGAGGCTCGTCAGCGGCGCGGCGCCGGTACCGCCGTCGTAGCCGGAGATCAGCACGACGTCAGCGTGGGCCTTGGACACACCGGCGGCGACCGTGCCGACGCCGACGCTGCTGACAAGCTTGACGTGGATGCGCGCCTGGTCGTTGGCGTTCTTCAGGTCGTGGATCAGCTGGGCCAGATCCTCGATGGAGTAGATGTCGTGGTGCGGCGGCGGCGAGATGAGGCCGACTCCCGGCGTGGAGTGCCGCGTCTTGGCGATGTTCGGGTACACCTTGAAGCCCGGGAGTTGGCCGCCTTCACCGGGTTTCGCGCCCTGCGCCATTTTGATCTGGATGTCCGTCGCATTGACCAGGTAGTCGCTGGTGACGCCGAAGCGGCCGGAGGCGACCTGCTTGACGGCGCTGCGGCGCTTGGGGTCGTAGAGCCGGTCGGTGTCCTCGCCGCCCTCCCCCGAGTTCGAGCGGCCGCCGAGGTTGTTCATCGCGATCGCCATCGTCGCGTGCGCTTCGGCCGAGATGGAGCCGTAGCTCATCGCGCCCGTGTTGAAGCGCTTGACGATCTCTTCGACGGGCTCGACTTCGTCGAGCGGCACCGGGGGCCGGACCTTCTTGAAATCGAACATGCCTCGCAGGGTTCCGCCTTCGCGGGAGAGGCGGTCCACCTCGTCGGTGTAGGCCTGAAAGACGTCGTAGCGGGCGGTGCGGGTCGAATGCTGCAGCAGGAACACCACTTCGGGGGTGAACAGGTGCAGTTCGCCTTCCCGACGGAACGCGTACTCGCCGCCGACCTCGAGGCGTCGGTGGACGCGCTCGGTCGGGTTCTCGGGGTAGGCCCGGCGGTGCCGTTGTTTGACCTCCTCGGCGATGACGTCGAGGCCGACGCCGCCGAGTTGGCTCGGGGTGCCGGTGAAGTACTCGTCGATGACGGCCTTGTCGATGCCGACGGCCTCGAAGACCTGCGCGGCGGTGTAGGAGGCGACGGTGGAGATGCCCATCTTGCTCATCACCTTCATCACGCCCTTGCCGAGGGCCTTGCAGTAGTTGCGCACGGCGGCGGCGGGTTCGATGCCGGTGAGTTCGCCTTCGCGGACAAGGTCTTCGATCGACTCGAACGCGAGGTACGGGTTGACCGCGGCGGCGCCGAAGCCGATGAGCATGGCGATGTGGTGGACCTCGCGGGCGTCGCCACTCTCGACGACGAGCGCGACCGTGGTGCGTTCCTTGGTGCGCACGAGATGGTGGTGCACGGCTGAGACGGCCAGCAGCGATGGGATGGGCGCGCGCCGGTGGTCGGAGTCGCGATCGGAGATGACAAGGGTGCGAGCGCCTTTGGCGATCGCTTCGCAGGCTTTGGTGCGCAAGTCTTCGAGCGCCTCGGCAAGGCCTTCGCCGCCGCGTTCGACGTCGTAGAGGGCCTTGAGCACCGTGGTGCGCAGGCCGGGGTGTTCGCCGTCGTCGTTGATGTGGACGATCTTGTTGAGTTCGTCGTTGTCGAGAACCGGCCAGCGCAGCACGATCTGGCGACATGATGCGGCCGACGGTTCGAGCAGGTTCTGCTCGGGGCCCATGATGCGGGCCATCGAGGTGACGATCTCCTCGCGGATGGCATCCAGCGGCGGGTTGGTCACCTGGGCGAAGAGCTCGACGAAGTAGTCGTAGAGCAGTCGTGAGCGTTGTGAGAGCACAGCGGCGGGAGTGTCGGTGCCCATGGAGCCGAGCGGTTCTGCCCCGGAGGCAGCCATCGGTGTGAGCAGCACGCGCAGGTCTTCTTCGGTGTAGCCGAAGGCGATCTGGCGCTTGACGACGTTGTCGTGATTGGGCTGGACGCGGGTGCGGTCGGGCAGGGTGGCGATGTCGAGCAGGCCGGCGTGCAGCCACTCGCCGTACGACTCCTGTGCCGAGAGGTCCGCCTTGATCTCGTCGTCGGAGACGATGCGACCCGCGGCCGTGTCGACGAGGAACATCTTGCCCGGCTGCAAGCGGCCCTTGGCGACGATCTGAGCGGAGGGAACGTCGAGGACGCCGCTCTCGCTGGCGAGGACGATGCGGTCATCGATCGTGCGCCACCACCGGCCGGGGCGTAATCCGTTGCGGTCCAACACTGCGCCAACGAGTGTGCCGTCGGTGAAGGTGACGCAGGCGGGACCGTCCCAGGGCTCCATCAGCGAGGCGTGGAACTGCCAGAAGGCGCGCTCGGCGTCGTCCATGGTGGTGGCGTTCTCCCAGGCCTCCGGGATCATCATCAGGACGGCATGGGGAAGGCTGCGGCCGCCGAGGTGCAGCAGTTCGAGCACCTCGTCGAAGGAGGCGGAGTCGGAGGCGTCCGGCGTGCAGATCGGGAACACGCGGGTGAGGTCGCCGGGGATGTTGGCGCTGGCGAGCATCGCCTCGCGGGCGCGCATGCGGTTGCGGTTGCCGCGGACGGTGTTGATCTCGCCGTTGTGGGCGACGAAGCGGAACGGGTGTGCCAGGGGCCACGACGGGAAGGTGTTCGTCGAGAAGCGGCTGTGCACGATCGCGATGGCGCTGCGGCAGCGTTCGTCGCGCAGATCCGGAAAGTATTGGGGCAGTTGCTTTGTGGTCAGCATGCCCTTGTACGCCATGGTGCGGCTGGAAAGCGAAGGGAAGTAGACGCCTTCGCGCTCGGCGCGTTTGCGGAGCGGATAGACGCGACGGTCGAGGTCGACGCCGCCGACGTCGCTGGTCGAGGTGACGAACAGCTGCTCCATGTGTGGCATGCAGCCCAATGCCGTCGCGCCGAGGTCGGCGCCGAGAGGGTCGATCGGAAGGACACGCCAGCCGAGGACCTTGAGCCCCTCGTCGTCGGCGATGGCCTCGACGGTTTCGCGGGCGGCGGCGCGGGCCGCGGGCTCCTGCGGCATGAAGCAGATGCCCGCGGCGAAGGTGTTGCTCCCGTCGAGTGCGGGGGCCGGGAGGTCGAAGTCGACGACTGCGCGGAGCAGTTCGACGGGCAGTTGGATGAGGATGCCGGCGCCGTCACCGCTGTTGGTCTCGGCGCCCGCGGCTCCGCGATGGTCGAGGTGCTCGAGGGCGGTCAGCCCGTCGGCGACGATGGAGTGGGAGCGTCGGCCCTGGATATCGGCGACCATGGCGACACCACAGGAGTCAGCTTCATTGGCTGGGTCGTAGAGACCCTGAGGTTCGGGGAATGCCGAGAAGAGCATCGAGAGGCACCTTCGCAGTCCGGAAGAGTTCATGTCCGGGACTGCACCGGCCCGCAGCCGATTGTATCAGTGCAGTTATGGCCTCACCCGTCGAGAATCGTCGGGACCAGCGGGAATCCGGGGAGGTTGCGCACCACTGTCCAGGTCAGCGCCGAGACGACAATCACGATGGTCATTTGTGTGGTCATCAACGGTTTGCTTTGGCGCCACCTGACCAGAAGGCAGGTCAGCAGGAGTGGGAGCCCCACGAGTAGGTAGACGTTGTCGACGACCGCAGCGGCGAAGTCGCCGTGCAGAAGGTCGTGCGTCATGCGCAGGCCGCCGCACGCGGGGCAGTTCCACCCGGTGATCGCCTTGAATGGGCATGCCGGGAAGACGGAATTCTGGCGGTGCGGGTCGGCTATGCCGATGTAGGTCAGTGCGCCAGCCAGTACGGCGCCGGTACCGAGCGCGGCGTACAGCTGTTTGCGGCGTGTGCCGGCGCTAGGTGCCATCGCGCAGAGGGCGCCCCTGGGGATCGCGGACCTTATCGGTGAGCAGCAGGATGGCGTCGATGATGCCCCAGATGATTGCGCCGATACCGCACGTGATCAGGCCGACGACCAACTGGGCGACGCCAAGCCCGGTGTAACCGAGGTAGATGCGGCCGATACCGACCAGGCCGAAGAGTCCGAGTAGCTGCAGCAGGCCCGCGACCAGTTTGGACTTGTCGGAGTAGGGCTCGCCGGTGATGGGATGACGGCCGTAGGGCGCCAACGGATCGTTGTACACGGGCGGGTAGCCGCCGGTCGGCGGGCCGTATTCGCCGGTCGGCGGGCCGTACTCGCCGGTCGGCGGGCCGTACTCGCCCGGCGGTGGCGGATATTGCTGCTGGTAGTCCGATCCCTGTGGGGGCGGCGGAGGTGTGTTGCCATGCTCACTGCCACCGAACTGCGGCTCCGTCATGGCCCCCAGCATGCCAGACGGCGTGGAGCGGGTCAGTAAGAATTTTGTGGCCATATAGACGCGCTGCGTAACCCCAGCACTTGCGGCGCTGACGAGAACTGCCGGATACCGGCACCTCGCACAACAGATTGTCGCTCAGGGGGATTCGCTGGAGGCGGTGAAATGTGTTCGCGGCTCACGACGGCCGGGCGTGTCAGAAGGGTGGGGGTTGGTAGTTGGCGGCCAACCAGGCTTGCCGTTGTCGCTCTTCCTCGGCGATCAGCTCAGCGCGCTGGCGACGTTCGGCCTTTATCCGGTCGCGACGGTCGTCCTCACGGGTCTGTTTGCGACGGGGCATCATCAACGTTCGACCGGCGATGTCGTCGGCGATATCCACCGGGACCTCGAACTCACCCATCGGTTCTCCGAGCGATGGAAACATGCTTGCGCCATGGGGTTCGGTACGCCACACGTGACCCGTGGGCGCGATCAACTCGATCGTGCCGTCGGCGAGTTGTCGATCGGTCCAACCGCGTGGGCCACAGAAGAACGTCTTGAGCAGGTGGTGAGTTCGGCAGTAGTGCTTGGTGTTCGAGGGATGCGTCGAGCCTTGGGGCCATGGAACCGTGTGGTCGACGTCGCACGCTTGCACCGGTTTGTCACATCCTGGCCATCGACAGGTGAGGTCGCGCCACTGTAGGAATTCGCGCAGCGCGACGTTGGGCCGATAGCCGTTGTCGGCCTTGGTATCCGGGGTGTTCAGCGGCTTCAACTGCGCGGTCTTGGCCGCCTCGCGTACCGACTCGGCGGGTAGCACACCGAAGCCCTTCAGGTAGCCGGGCTTGTTGCTGGTGCCGTCGAGCGTCGACTGTTCGGCCAGCACATGGATGATCGCCGTGGTGATCGCCGCGCGTTCTCTGGCCGCCGCGCAGTCCTCGCGCCCACATTCGCAAGGCATCGTCGCTTCGAGGCGAGAGAGCGGTCCGCACGCGTCGGCGCGGCGCTGGTCCTTCGTTCGGGGGTCGTTGTCGCACACGGTGGCGGCGATCGCGTCGAGCCGATTGTCCAGCGCCGCACCGTCGGTGGCGCGCAGATTGCCTGCGAGCCACGCCATCCCTGGACAGCCCGGCTCGACGTGGACGTGACGATTGTCCTCTGCTTTGCGGGGCACCCGCACCGCCTCGGGGTCGAAACGACTCACGAACATGTCGACGCGGTCGATCAGTTTGGGGCCGGAGAGTTTCATCCACTTCTCGGCCTTCGCGGCAATGGCCTCGTCGAGTGCGGGCATGATGTCGGGCTCGACATTCTCGGTACGCGACATGATGGTGGACACCACCCGGTAGTCGATCCACCCGCGCCGGAAAATCTCGGCTACGCGAGGAAGCCGGTCGTGCAACGCATTTGCCGCATGAACCTGGCCGAGCGCCCGTGCGTGGCTGATGTTCTGGACCGGCGATATCTCTGCTGCCACGACGACCGCAACGTCAGTGAAGTACATCCGTGCTTCCCGATGTTCTATTACGCGCCGCGCGTACAGTTCGGCGACCAGTGCGAGTCGGCGCCCCATGGCCGCAGATTCCTCGCGAGCCTCTTCACCCATCAGGGTGAGCAGATCGCTACTCGAGGCATCTTCGAACATAGGTTCGACACTACTCGGACCCACTGACGAGATGGGGGCAGCCGAAGGCCGGCTGGGGACAACTGGGGGAAACGGTCTAGCGGTTGCGGCGGCGGCGCAGCCATTTGCGCACTCGGCCGCGTCCGGAGTCCTCGGGTTGGCTCGCCGCTTCGGTTGCGGTTGCGGGCTGGGCGGCGGCTTGGTCGCCAGCAGTTTGTTCGGCTTCGGGTTCGTCAGGAGAGTCTTCGGTTTCAGGCTCGGTGGCTTCCGATTCCTCAGCGGCGGTTTCTTCGGTTTCGGCCTCGGGCTCTGCTGCTAGCTGCTCGGCGGCTTCCGCCAGTTCTTCGGCGATGTCCTCGTCCTCAGCCGCCGACTCGTCGGCTTCGGGCGCGTCGGGCGCGTCGGATTCGGCCTCGGCCTCGTCCTCGTTGGCCAGTTCCTCCGCTACGGCCTCACCCTCAGCCGCCGACTCGTGCGCTTCAGCGGCATCGGCCAGGGCGTCGCTGGCCTCCTCACCCTCGACGGCACCCACACCACCCAAAGCGGGGGCGGCGTCGGCCGGCGCCTCGTCAGTCGCTTCGTCGGCCTCATCGGTCAGTTCGTCGGATACGGCTTCGCCCTCGACGGCTGACTCATGCGCCTCAGATGCATCGGCCAGGGCGTCGCTGGCCTCCTCACCCTCGACGGCACCCACACCACCCAAATCGGCAGCCTCGTCGGCATCGGATTCGGCCTCGTCGGCCAGTTCCTCCGCTACAGCCTCACCCTCAACGACGGACTCATGCGCCTCCGACGCATCGACCAGGGCGTCGCCGGCCTCCTCACCCTCAACGGCACCCACACCACCCAAATCGGCAGCCTCATCGGATTCGGCCTCGGCCTCCTCGGCCCGCTCCTCCGCTACAGCCTCACCCTCAACGACGGACTCGTGAGCCTCCGACGCGTCGACAAGCGCGTCGCTGGCCTCCTCACCCTCGACAGCACCCACACCACCCAAATCGGGGGCGGCGCCGGATTCGGCCTCGGCCTCGTCGGGTGTCTCTTCGGATTCGGCATCGGACTCGGCATCGACGGCCAGTTCCTCCGCTACAGCCTCACCCTCAACGGCGGACTCATGCGCCTCAGACGCGTCGGCGAGAGCGTCGCTGGCCTCCTCACCCTCGACGGCACCCACACCACCCAAATCGGCAGCCTCGCCCGCCTCGGCGAACTCCTCCGCCTCGACGATGTCTGCAGACGGCGCCTCCGCCACATTTTCGGCCAGCTCCTCGGCTTCGGGCGCCACCTCGGCTTCGGGCGTCGAGTCGGCCGCGGCCGCAACACCGCTGGGCTCCGCCGCAGCGACGTCCTTCTGCCGGCGCTTTGGCCACAACCGCAGTCGACGCTTCGCCTTCAGAGCCGCCACAGAAGCCGCCGGTGTCGCCGCTTCATCGGCCAATTCCTCGGCGGCGGCCTCACCCTCGACGGCGGTTTCGTGCGCCGCGGCGGCATCGGCCAGCGCGTCGCTGGCCTCCTCACCTTCGACAGCACCCACACCACCGAGATCGGCGGCCTCACCGGCTTCGGCGAATTCTTCCGCCTCCGCGATCTCCTCGGCAGGTGCCTCGTCCACGTCTTCAGCCAGGGCTTCGGCCTCGGCCACCGCCTCGGCTTCGGGCTCCGGCTCCACCGCCGGCTCCTCGACACCCTCAGCAGCGAACTCTTCGGCCTCTTCGAGGTCGTCCGCCGGCACACCCGCCACGTCCGCGCCAAGCTCCTCCGCCGACACGTCCTCGACCGAAATCGCCTCGTCCTCCGGCACATCCGCCGTGAGCGACTCGGCCTTCACCGTGTCCGACTCTTCGTCGGCTGCGGCGGCCTTCGCTGCTGCGACCACACCTGTCGTCGAGGCCACCGCGGCCAATTCCTCCGTGAGCTCCTCGACAGTCGTCCGTTCCGGCTGCGCCTTGCCCTTGAGGCTGGCGGGGTCCTCTCGGCCCTTCGGCGCAGCCATGATGTACACAACCGCCCCGATGAACACGAACGTCGCTGTGAACGAGTTGATCCGGACGCCTTCGATCAACGTCGCGTCGTCGGCACGCAACAGCTCGATCCAGAACCGGCCCAGGCAATAGCCCGCGACATACAACGCGAACAGGCGACCATGACCGAGCTGGAAGCGTCGGTCGACATAGATGAGGACTGCGAAAATCAGTAGATTCCAGAGCAGTTCGTACAGGAACGTGGGATGGACGAGCTGAACGACTTCACCAGTCGACACACCGTTGAGGTTGTCGATCATCCCGGCCGAGTCCCGGCGTTCGTAGATCTTCAGCGCCCAGGGCAGCGTCGTATCCGCACCCCACAGCTCCTGGTTGAAGTAATTACCAAGGCGGCCGATCCCCTGCGCGAGAACGATTCCCGGCGCGATAGCGTCGCCAAACGCGGGTAACGGAATACCCCTCCGTCGACAGGCAATCCACGCGCCCACACCCCCGAGGGCGACTGCTCCCCAGATCCCCAGGCCGCCGTCCCAGATGCGGAAAACACCGGCCAGCCCAGCACCGTTGTCCCCGAAGTAGCGCCACCAGTCGGTCACCACGTGGTAGAGCCGGCCGCCGATCAATCCGAACGGCACCGCCCACAGAGCGATGTCGTAGATGACCCCACGTTCACCGCCGCGCGCTTCCCAGCGACGGTCACCGATGATCAGCGCCGCGATGATGCCGATGATGATGCACACCGCGTAAGCACGAACGGGAACCGGACCGAGATGCCATACGCCCTGCGCCGGGCTGGGGATGGCGGCCAAGACAGTCGTCGTCACGCAGTAACCCTTCGCCTGACGCCGTCGGCCAGCTCGGCTGTCAACGTGCCGACCGCGTCGACACCGTTCTGTAGCGCCGACACCAACGCGGAACCCACGATGACCCCGTCGGCGTAGGCGCCGATCTCGGCGGCCTGGTCGCCCGAACGGACCCCGAGGCCGACACCAACGGGAATATCCGAGACGGCCTTCACCCGGCGGACCAGTTCGGGCGCAGCGGTCGACACCGCGTCACGCGCACCGGTCACCCCCATCGTCGATGCGGCGTAGACGAATCCCCGCGACGCCTTCACCGTCATCGTCAGCCGTTCGGGCGTCGACGACGGCGCCACGAGAAAGATCCGGTCCAGGTCGTGAGCCTCCGACGCTGCCAGCCACTCGTCAGCCTCGTCCGGGATCAGGTCGGGCGTGATCATCCCGAGTCCACCGGCCGCCGCCAGGTCACGGGCGAAAGCCTCGATGCCCCAACGCAACACGAGATTCCAGTACGTCATCACCACGGCTTTGCCGCCGGCATTGCTGATCGCCTCGACCGCGGCCAGCGAGTCCCGGACGCGCACTCCCCCGCGCAGCGCGACTTCCGTGGCCGCCGCGATCGTGGGCCCGTCCATTCCGGGATCGGAATACGCGACGCCGACCTCGACCAGGTCGCACCCGCTCTCGACCAGCTTCGTCATCGCCGAGATCGACGTGGGCACATCGGGAAATCCGGTCGGCAGGTAACCGATCAGCGCGCTGCGCGCCTCACTTCGGCAGGTCTCGAACATCGGTGCCAGCCGACTCACGGGGCACCGTCCAACAAGCCGAACCACTTCGCCGCGGTCTCGACATCCTTGTCGCCGCGCCCGGACAGGTTCACCAGCACGATCGACCCGGGTCCGAGTTCGCGACCCAGCTGCAGAGCACCCGCAAGACCGTGCGCCGACTCGATCGCGGGAATGATCCCCTCGGTGCGGCAGAGCAACGAGAACGCGTCCATCGCCTCAGTGTCAGTGATGGGCCGGTACTCCGCGCGGCCGATGTCCTTGAGGTACGCGTGCTCCGGCCCGACGCCCGGATAGTCCAAACCCGCTGAGATCGAATGCGATTCGATGGTCTGACCATCCTCGTCCTGCAGCAGGTACGAAAACGAGCCCTGAAACGCACCGGGTGACCCGCCGGTGAAAGTCGCGGCGTGTCGGCCGGTTTCAACGCCGTCACCGGCCGCCTCGTAACCGACCAGTCGAACGTTGGGGTCATCGATGAACGCGTGGAAGATTCCGATTGCATTCGACCCGCCGCCGACACACGCCGTCACCGCGTCGGGCAACCGACCGGCTTGCGCCTGGATCTGCGCACGCGCCTCCAACCCGATCACCCGCTGGAAGTCGCGCACCATCGTCGGGAACGGATGCGGTCCAGCGGCCGTGCCGAAGCAGTAGTACGTGTTGTCGGCGTTGGTGACCCAGTCGCGGAACGCTTCGTTGATCGCGTCCTTCAACGTCTTCGATCCCGCCTCGACCGACACCACCGTCGCACCCAATAACCGCATCCGCGCCACGTTGAGCGCCTGTCGCGCGGTGTCGACGGCGCCCATGTAGATGATGCATTCCAGGCCGAGCAGCGCGCACACCGTCGCGGTCGCCACGCCGTGCTGGCCCGCGCCGGTCTCGGCGATGACGCGGGTCTTGCCCATCTGCCGGGCCAACAGGGCCTGGCCGAGGACGTTGTTGATTTTGTGGGATCCGGTGTGGTTGAGGTCTTCTCGCTTCAGGAAGATCCGGGCGCCGCCGGCGTGCTCGGACAGCCGCTCCGCCTCGTACAAGGGCGACGGGCGTCCGCTGTAATGCCGCTGCAACCGATCCAACTCGTCGAGGAAGGTCTGATCTCCGCGCGCCTTCTCATACGCCGTGGTGACTTCCTCGATGACGGCCATCAGCGCCTCGGCGACGAATCTTCCGCCGTAGACACCGAAGTGACCACGCTCGTCCGGGTCGTGGGACGTCGGCTCGGCTACGGCCGCACTGGAACGGGGCAGCTCAGGCCCGGCGAGATCGGCCACTTCTCAACGCGCGGGTTTCGGGCACGACGGATGGGTGCCTGCGGTGACCAGATCGGCGACGGCGCTGCGGGGATCACCGCTGGTGACCAGTCCCTCGCCGACGAGCACCGCGTCGGCACCGGCACCGGCGTACGCGAGCAGATCGGCGGTGCCGCGGACCCCGGACTCCGCGACGCGGATGACGTCGGTCGGAAGGCCAGGAGCGATCCGCGCGAAGCAGTCGCGGTCGACCTTCAGCGTCTTGAGATCGCGTGCGTTGACACCGATTACCGTGGCGCCGGCGGACAGCGCGCGGTCGGCCTCCTCCTCGGTGTGCACCTCCACGAGCGCGGTCATGCCCAGCGATTCGGTGCGCTCGAGCAGCGACTCCAGCACCGGCTGCTCCAGCGCCGCGACGATGAGCAGCAACATGTCCGCACCGTGTGCGCGGGCCTCGTGAATCTGGTACGGCCGGACGATGAAGTCCTTGCGCAACACCGGGATTGAGACGCTTGCACGCACCGCGTCGAGATCGTCGAGCGATCCGTTGAACCGACGCTGTTCGGTCAGCACGCTGATGATGCGCGCACCACCGCTCTCGTAGGCCGCCGCGAGCTCCGCGGGATCCGCGATGGGGGCCAGCTCACCACGCGAGGGACTGGCGCGCTTCACCTCGGCGATCACCGCGATGCCGGGAGCGCGCAGCGCTGCCATCACGTCGAGCGGAGGCGGCGCGTCCTTGGCCTTCGCCTTGATGTCGGCGAGCGGGATGATGGCTTCGCGGGCGGCGACATCGGCGCGGACTCCCTCGATGATCGAGTCGAGTACCGTCGCCGAACTCATGACTGCCGCTTCCCTTCCCCCGGAAACACTGAACGATCTTCAACCACGAAGGGTAGCCGCCACCACAACACCCACGATCACCGGCCCTTGTTGTCCGGATTCGCCGGATCTTGCGTCGGATCGGACCCCGCGTCGAGGGCGTCCCAGATCGCGCGTTCGGACATCTCGCCTGCGGGTTCGTCGGGGCGTGTAACGGCCCGTCGCGAGTAGCGGGCCGCACCGGAGCGCTCGGCCGTAGCGGACCGCATCAACAGCACCGCACACGCCAACGCCAGCACAGCGGCGACGACGGTGATCACCGCGCCGACGTAGTGCCGCTGCGTGCCGACGAGGTCTGCGACCGGCGACTCGGCGATGTGGGACGCGCGTACCGCCACGTCCTTGATGACCCACAGGCTGATGGCCAGGTAGGCGGTCCCGGCGCTGGCGGCGGCCACCAGCAAGGCCAACAGCCGAAGCGGCCAACCCCGCACGGCCAGCACAGCCACGGCGGCGGCCAGCAGAAGCACCGCCAACGGCACCAGAGCAGTCGACCAGCTACCCCCCGACAGGGCGGCGGTCTTCGGCTGACCGAGACCGTCGAACGAGGTCACCTCGACCCACGTCATCCGCGAAGCCACCCACAGCCCCGCCGCGGCGAGTACCAGACCGAGCTGGGCGACCCTGATCACGGCTCGGTCAGCGTCTCGGCGGCGGCAATCGCGTTCAGGACCGCGCGGGCCTTGTTGGCAGCCTCGGTGTACTCGTAGGGCCCGTTGGAGTCGGCGACGACGCCACCGCCGGCCTGCACGTATGCGGTGCCGTTGCGCATCAGCGCGGTGCGGATGGCGATCGCGAAGTCGGCGTTGCCCGCGAAGTCGAGATAGCCGAGCACCCCGCCGTACAGGCCGCGCCGCGTCTTCTCGACCTCCTCGATCAACTCCATCGCCCGCACCTTCGGTGCACCCGAGAGCGTCCCGGCCGGGAAGCAGGCGGTCACGGCGTCCAGCGCCGTCTTGCCGTCGGCCAGCAGGCCCGTCACCGTCGACACCAGGTGCATGACGTGGCTGTAGCGCTCGATGTGGCTGTAGTCCTCGACCCGCACGGTGCCGGGCTGGCAGACCCGCCCCAGATCGTTGCGGCCCAGGTCGACGAGCATCAGATGCTCGGCGCGTTCCTTCTCGTCGGCCTGCAGTTCCTTCTCGAGCAGCAGGTCTTCTTCCTCGGTCGCGCCGCGCCACCGGGTACCCGCGATCGGATGTGTGGTGGCCCGTCCGTCCTTGACCGTCACCAGCGCCTCCGGGCTGGAGCCGACGATCGAGAAGTCCGGTCCGCCTGCGGCGTTCGGCACGTTGAGCAGATACATGTACGGGCTCGGATTGGTCACCCGCAGCATCCGGTAGACGTCGAGAGGGTCTGCGGGGGTCTCCATTTCGAAGCGCTGCGAGGGCACCACCTGAAACGCCTCGCCGGCCTCGATGTCGCGCACCAATTTCTCGACGATCGCCTCGTATTCCTCGAGGGTGCGCTGGGCGCGGTGCGTCGGCTCGGGCCGGCTGAACGTCGCCACCGCCGACGGCAGGTGCTCCCCCAGCGCCGCGGTCATCACGTCGAGGCGGGCGACGGCGTCGTCATACGCCCAGTCGACTCGTTCGTCGGTGCCGTTCCAGTTCACCGCGTTGGCGATCAGCGTGATCGTGCCCTCGTGGTGGTCGACGGCGGCGATGTCGGTGGCCAACAGCAGCAGCATGTCGGGAAGGCCCAGATCGTCGACGGTGAGCGACGGCAACTTCTCCAGGCGCCGGACCATGTCGTAGGCGAAGAAGCCGACGAGCCCGCTCGATAGCGGCGGCAGGCCCGGCACCGGTTCGGTCTTCAGCAGCTCCAGCGTGGCCCGCAGCGCCTGCAGAGGATCGCCGCCCTGGGGCGCGTCCTGCGGCGTCGTGCCCAGCCACACGGCCTCACCGTCGCGGACGGTGAGCGCAGACGGCGCACCGGCACCGATGAACGACCAGCGCGACCACGAGCGGCCGTTCTCGGCCGACTCCAGCAGGAAGGTTCCGGGCCGATTGGCGGCCAGTTTCCGGTACGCCGACAGCGGCGTCTCGCTGTCGGCGAGCACCTTGCGCGTCACCGGCACCACGCGGTGCTCGGCGGCCAGCGCGCGGAAGTCCTCCCGCGAGGTGGTGATCGCCAGCGACGAGCCGAGGGCCGACGACGAGGCGGTGGTCTGCACGCGTCAAGTGTCCCAGACGCATCCCAGTGGTGAGGACGACGTGGGCGTCAGCGGGCTGGTGAGCATGATCGGCGTCTGTGCCATGAACCGCGGTGTCCTGCCCCGGTGCTCGTCCGCGGCGTGCGCGGTGAAGGGGTGCAGCACGTACATGTCACCCGGCCGGCCTGTGGCGTGCGCCACGGGACGCGCCGCGCTGGCCTCGTCGACGAGCCTGCCCATCTCGGCGAGGCCGAGCGGTTCGGGTCCCAGCACACGGGCCACGTCGCGGTGAGAACCGACCCTGATCCGTGTGGGAGCGTCGTCCGGGCCCACGTCCGACAGCAAGGTGAGCAGAAGGACGGTATGGGGGCGACCGGTGACCGCCCATCCCCCGTCGGCCTGGGGTGTGTTGGCGTCGATGTGCCAACCGCGGTCGTCATTCGGCGGCGATACGGGAAATCGGACGGGGATGTTTCCCAGCGCGCCGCACGGCGACCACGCGCCTCGACCACAGATGCGATCCAGCGCCGCAGCGAGTTTCGGGCTTCGCGTCAGCTCGCCGAACGGGCCGGCGCCGGTCATGTCGCCTGCCCAGCGGACGGGCTCGACCCATTTCTCTGGTTCGTCGGGTGACAAGCCCAGTTGTTGCCACAATGCCCAGCGCGCCGCGTCGGCAACCTCACGAGGTGCCGCAGCGTCGATCTTCACGTAACCGTCCGCGACGAACGCGTCGAGATTCATCGAGGCGAGGCTCTCACGGTAACCGCGTCCCACACCAATGGTTTTCAGGTTTGCGGCGTAGCGTGGCGCTCATGAAAACGGGTGACCGAGTTGCCGAGTTCGAATTGCCGGACCAGAGGGGCAAGGTGCGGAGCCTGAGCGAGCTGCTCGCCGACGGCCCGATCGTGCTGTTCTTCTACCCCGCCGCAATGACGCCGGGTTGCACCAAGGAGGCCTGTCACTTTCGTGACCTGGCCGCGGAGTTCGCCGCGGTCGGCGCGAGCCGCGTCGGGATCAGCACCGACGCGGTCGACAAGCAGGCGCAGTTCGCCGACAAGGAGCGGTTCGACTACCCGCTGCTGTCGGACGCCAACGGCGCGGTTGCCACACAGTTCGACGTGAAGCGAGGGCTGCTGGGCAAGTTCATGCCGGTCAAGAGGACCACATTCGTGATCGAAACCGATCGCACCGTTCTAGGCGTGATCGCATCGGAGATCAGCATGGACAGCCACGCCGACAAGGCCCTGGAAGTGTTGCGGCAACGCCAGTCGGCATGACGCCGGTCCTCGAGCTCGCCGATGTCACGTTTCGACGGAGCGGCAAGCAGATCCTCGACGGCATTTCGCTGACCGTTCACGCCGGCGAGCACTGGGCGCTGCTCGGGCCCAACGGGGCGGGCAAGAGCACCCTCCTGGGATTCTGCGCCGCGATGCAGTTCCCGACGACGGGAACGGTGCGCATCCTCGGCGAGCAGATGGGCCGGGTGGACCTGGCGCGGTTGCGCCGCGCCATCGGTCACGTCAACCCGCGGCACCGACTGCAGTATTCGCTGTCGGTGCGCGAGGTCGTGTCGACGGGCATCACGGGCACCATCGACACCCCGATGCGGTGGACGCCGAGCCCGGACGAACTCACCCGGGTGGACGCGATGATCGACGCGGTCGGGTTGTCGCACAAGGCCGCTGACGTGTGGCCGACGTTGTCCCAAGGTGAGCGGGGCCGGACGTTGATCGCCCGTGCCCTGGTGTCCGAGCCGAAGCTGCTGCTGCTCGACGAGCCCACGACGGGCCTGGATGTGGCTGCGCGCGAACAGCTTCTGGAAACCATCGACTCGCTCGACGAGACCCATCCCGATGTGGCGTCGATCCTGGTCACTCATCATCTGGAGGAGTTGCCGACCACGACGACGCACGCGCTGCTGATCGCCGAGGGGCGCACGACGGCCATCGGACCGGCGCGAGACACGGTGACGACCGACAACGTCAGCGCCGCGTTCGCCCATCCCGTGGTCGTCGGCTACGACGAAGGCCGATGGACGGCACGCGCGAAAGCCACGCGCATCATCGACGTCTAGCGTCAGTTGTTAAGTTCCTCTGCAGGAAGGCCAGCATGCTTGCGCGAAAGTTCCTCATAGAGGCTGCCTTTCGCTTTATCGCATCGGCCGCGTGATACATCCCAGGAACCGCGACGAGCTCACACTCGACGCCGCAAGCCCTCAGTCGCTCGGCGTATTCGCCCGCTTCGTCGTACAACAGGTCTTGGTCGCCGACGCCTATCCAAGCAGGCGGGAGACCGCGGAGGTCCGTGCGCCGGGCGGGCGCCGCATACGGGGGCGCATCCGACATTCGGGGCACGCGTCCGAGATATGAGGTCCAGCCGAGCCGAGTGGATCCGGGTGTCCACATGAAGCGTCCTCGCTGACCGAAATCACTACGTAACGCGGTGCGGTCGTCCAGCATCGGGTAGAGGAGAGCCTGAGCTTGGAGCGGCCTACCGTCATCAAAGCTACGTTGAGCGACAGCGGCAGCCAACCCACCACCTGCGCTGCCACCGGCTACGGCAATGCGCTCGGCATCGATGCCGAGCTGGTCGTTTTGGGCCCGCATCCACGACAGGGTCGCCATGCAGTCGTCGAGCGCGGCGGGAAACGGATGTTCCGGAGCCAAGCGGTAATCCGGCGAGACGACCACGGCATCGGTCGCGCGGGCGATCTCCCCCATGACGAAGAACTCGAGCTGAGGCGATCCCACCACATAACCGCCGCTGTGGATCCAGAGCACCGCCGCTCGGTCGGGGGTTCCGGTTTCCGGTGCGACGACGACGGCTCGAATCGGCGGATCGCCGATGCGCGTCTCTTCGACGACGACGCCTCCACCGGTCGGCGTCGGCAGCCTTGCGTTGAAGCGCGATAGAGGCAGCGTCAGCCTGCTCGATGGTGGCGACAGGATCAGCAATAACGGACTGCGTAACTCGGGCGCCACCGCTGCCATCGCGTCCCGCGACCTCATGTAGCGGAGCGTCAGGGCCGACGCGCACCCCAGGACGACGGCGGGCGCGAGCTTCCTCACGTCCGCAGCTTAGGTCTCCGGAGCGAGCAGCACATCCGCATCGAAACAACTGTGATCGCCGGTGTGACAGGCGCCGTCGACCTGATCGACCTCCAGCAGCACGGTGTCGCCGTCGCAGTCGAGTCGCACCGAGTGGACGTACTGCGTGTGGCCCGAGGTCTCCCCCTTGACCCAATGCTGCTGCCGCGACCGCGAATAGTAGGTTCCGCGGCGGGTTTCCAGCGTGCGGGCCAGCGCGAGGTCGTCCATCCACGCCACCATCAGCACCTGCCCCGTACCGCGCTCCTGCACCACGGCGGTGATCAACCCGTTGGCGTCGCGCTTGAGTCGCGACGCGATGTCGGCATCGAGTGTCATCGGACGGTTATCCCTTCGGCAGCCATGGCCTCCTTGACCTGGGATATGGTCAGCTCGCGAAAGTGGAACACACTGGCGGCCAGCACGGCATCCGCCCCAGCCGAGATGGCGGGCGCAAAATGTTCGGGCGCCCCCGCGCCGCCGCTGGCGATCACGGGGACGTTCACGGCGCCGCGCACCGCCGCAATCATCGGCAGATCGAAACCGGCCTTGGTGCCGTCGAAGTCCATCGAGTTCAACAGGATCTCGCCGACGCCGAGTTCGGCTCCCCGCGTTGCCCATTCGACGGCGTCGAACCCGGTGCCACGGCGGCCACCGTGCGTCGTGACCTCCCACCCCGACGGCGTGGGCTCCTGATCCGCCGGCACCGTGCGTGCGTCGACCGACAGCACGATGCACTGCGACCCGAACTGCCGGGACAACTCGGCGAGCAACTCGGGGCGGGCGATCGCCGCGGTGTTGACCGCGACCTTGTCCGCCCCCGCCCGCAACAGCACGTCCACATCGGCCACTGAACGCACCCCTCCGCCGACCGTCAACGGGATGAACACCTGCTCGGCCGTGCGCTTCACCACCTCGAGCATGGTGGCACGTCCCGACGATGACGCCGTCACGTCGAGGAACGTCAGTTCGTCGGCGCCCTCGGCGTCGTAGGCCGCGGCCAGTTCCACGGGATCGCCCGCGTCGCGCAGGTTTGCGAAGTTGACGCCCTTGACCACCCGGCCGTCGTCGACGTCCAGGCATGGGATGACCCGTACGGCGAGGTCCTTCGCGTCCATCAGAAGTCCTTGGGATCGCCTACCGAAGCAAGCAGATCGAGCAGATCCCGGTGCACGCCGGGGACGCCGGCGAGGGCGGACGGACAGTCCACGGTCCAGTCGTTGCCCACGAGGTCGGTCACGATCCCGCCCGCGGCGCGGATCAACGCCACCCCGGCAGCGTGGTCCCACACGTGGCCGCTGAAACTGATTGCCCCACCGAGGATTGCCGCCGACGTATAAGCCAGATCGATACCGGTCGCGCCGTGCATGCGCATGCGGGAGCACTTGCGGCTCAGGGTTTCGATGACGGCCAGTCGGTAGCGTCCCGGCACCTTGCCGCGTGATTCGACGTTGAACGTGCTGACCCCGACCATCGAGTCGGAGAGCTCCGCCGCGTCCAATTGCGGTTGCTCGACACCGTTGTAGCGCAGGGGCCCTCCCAAGACGGCGGTGAAGCGCTCTTTGGTGAAGGGGATCCAGGTGAGTCCGGCGACCGGTTCCCCGTCGCGCACCAGCCCGAGCAGGATCGCCGCCATGGGAGAACCCGCGGCGTAGTTGAACGTGCCGTCGATCGGGTCGAGCACCCACACCAGCGGCGACTTCAGATCCGCGCCGCCGAATTCTTCACCGTGCACCTCGATCCCGGTTCTGGCGGTCAACGCCTCGACGACCTGACGCTCGATGGCCAGATCGACCTCGGTCGCGAAGTCGTCGCCTTTCTTCTGCACCGCCGAGTCTGCGCGGTGTCCGTCGATGAACGGGGTCGACGCGTCGTCGAGGATTTGCGCGGCCTCAGCCACCAGGGCTTCGAGGTCGGCCGCGTCCAGCGCCATTACCGCTCCACCGCGGCCAGCGCTTCGGGCAACGTGAACCGCCCGGCGTACAACGCTTTTCCGACGATCGCCCCCTCCACGCCACGGCCGGTCAGCGTGGCGATCGCCCGCAGGTCGTCGAGGCTCGACACGCCTCCGGATGCGATCACCGGGGCGTCGGTTCGGTCGGTGACTTTCGACAGCAGTTCGAGATTGGGGCCGTTGAGTGTGCCGTCCTTAGTGACGTCGGTGACGACGAAGCGCGAACAACCTTCTCGGTCAAGCCGTTCCAGCACTTCCCACAGGTCACCGCCATCGGTCTCCCAGCCGCGTCCGCGCAGGCGGTGATCCCCGTCGACGATCTTCACGTCCAGTCCGACGGCAACCTTCTCGCCGTGTTCGGCGACGACCTTCGCGCACCACTTCGGATTCTCCAGCGCTGCGGTGCCGAGATTCACCCGGGCGCAACCGGTCGCGAGCGCCGCCGACAGCGAGTCATCGTCACGGATACCGCCGGACAGTTCGACAGCGACGTCGAGCTTGCCGACCACATCGGCCAGCAGTTCGCGGTTGCTGCCCCGGCCGAACGCGGCGTCGAGGTCAACGAGGTGGATCCACTCGGCGCCATCGCGTTGCCACGTCAGCGCGGCCTCCAGCGCAGATCCGTATTCGGTCTCGCTGCCGGCTTGGCCCTGCACCAGGCGCACAGCGCGGCCCTCGACCACGTCGACGGCGGGAAGAAGAATCAGTCGTTCCGGCACTGTGGTGGTCTCCTCTTCGCGCCAGCGCTCATCGGTGGTCAACCTAATGCCTTCACCCAGTTGGCGAGTAATGCGGCACCGGCGTCGCCGCTCTTCTCAGGATGGAACTGCGTCGCCGACAGCGGACCGTCCTCGACGGCGGCGAGGAACGGCACGTGGTGGGTGGCCCACGTCAGCTTGGCGGTGGGGCTGCCCTCCCACTGCTGGGCGGCATAGGAGTGCACGAAGTAGAAGCGGGTGCCCGCCTCCATATCCGCGAACAACGTGCTGCCCTCGGGGGCGTCGACCACGTTCCAGCCCATGTGCGGGATGACCGGCGCGTCAAGGCGCACGACGGCGCCCGGCCACTGGCCGCAACCGGTGGTCTCCACGCCGAACTCCACGCCGCGCGAGAACAGAATTTGCATGCCGACGCAGACGCCAAGCACGGGACGACCGGCCGCGACCCGGTCGGCGATCAGCTTCGGGCCGTCGATCTTGCGTAACCCGGCCATGCACGCCTCGAACGCGCCGACGCCGGGCACCACGAGGCCGTCGGCGTTCATCGCGGCGTCGGCGTCGGGTGTGACCGTGACATCAGCGCCGACGCGCTCCAGCGCGCGCTGCGCCGAGCGGAGATTGCCCGACCCGTAGTCCAGGATGACGACTTTGTTTGTCACAGAGTGCCTTTCGTCGACGGCACACCAGTAACCCGCGGGTCGTGTTCGACGGCCTGGCGCAGCGCGCGGGCGACGGCCTTGTACTGCGCCTCGGTGATGTGGTGGGGGTCGCGACCATAGATCGTGCGCACGTGCAACGCGATGCGCGCGTTCATCGCCACCGACTCGAACACGTGCCGGTTGACCACTGTGTGGTACGGCGCCGACGAACCCGCGATCGTGAAGTGCAGCATGTGATCCGGCTCGCCGGTGTGCACGCAGTACGCACGACCGGACACGTCGACGGCGGCGTGCGCAAGCGTCTCGTCCATGGGGATCCACGCATCGCCGAACCGGCGGATGCCCTTCTTGTCGCCCAGAGCCTGTCCGAGCGCCTGCCCCAGCACGATCGCGGTGTCCTCGATCGTGTGATGACCCTCGATCTCGACGTCACCCTTGGCGCGCACCGTCAGGTCGAAACTCGCGTGGCTGCCCAGCGCGGTGAGCATGTGGTCGAAGAACGGCACACCGGTGTCGACGTACACCTGCCCGGTGCCGTCCAGGTCGAGTTCGACGACGATGTCGGACTCCTTGGTCTTGCGCTCGATCGTCGCTCGACGGGGTTCGTTCACGATGCTCCTACTGGGGATAGTTCGGTCGCGGCCAGGCGTGCGCTCGCTGCGAGGAACGCATCGTTCTCCTCGGCCAGACCGATGGTGACGCGGAGGTACCCGGGTATGCCGACGTCGCGGATGAGGACGCCCGCGTCGAGGTAGCGCTGCCAGGTGGCGGGGGCGTCGACGAACCCGCCGAACAGCACGAAGTTGGCGTCGCTGTCGATCACGCGGAAACCCATGCCGCTTAGTGCCTCTGTGACGCGGTTGCGCTCGGCGATGAGGGTCGCAACGCTGCCGAGCGTGTCGTCGGCGTGACGCAGCGCCGCGCGGGCGGCGACCTGCGTGACCGAGGACAGGTGGTACGGCAACCGGACGAGCAGCATCGCGTCGATCACCGCGGGGGCGGCGATCAGGTACCCGAGCCGACCGCCCGCGAACGCGAACGCCTTGCTCATCGTGCGGGTGACCACGAGCCGTGTCGGATACTCGTCGATGAGGCGCACCGCGCTCGGTTGCGAGGAGAATTCGCCGTACGCCTCGTCGACGATCATCAGGCCGGTGCTCATGGCGTCGAGTAGGCGTCGCAGGTCGTCGAGCGGAACGCTCTGTCCCGACGGATTGTTCGGGCTCGCGACGAACACGATGTCCGGGTTGCGCTCGCCGATGGCCGCCACGGCGACGTCGATGTCGAGGCTGAAGTCGTCGGCGCGGTTGGCCACCAGCCACGCGGTCTGGGTGCCGTCGGAGATGATCGGGTGCATCGAGTACGAGGGCACGAATCCGAGGGCGCTGCGGCCAGGCCCGCCGAAGGCCTGCAGGAGCTGCTGCAAAACCTCGTTGGAACCGTTTGCCGCCCACAGATTTTCGACGGTCAGCGACGTTCCGGTCTGCGCCGTGAGATAGGCGGCGAGGTCGGTACGCAGCGCGACCGCGTCGCGGTCCGGATAGCGGTGCAGGTCGCCCGCGACCTCGGCGACCGAAGCCGTCAGGTCGTCGATGAGCGCCCGCGTCGGCGGGTGCGGGTTCTCGTTGGTGTTCAATAGCACCGGGACATCCAATTGCGGTGCGCCGTACGGCGATTTGCCGCGCAGATCGGACCGCAACGGCAGATCGTCGAGCGTCACCTTCTCCCCGACCGTCACCTTTCGAACCTCCGCCGCACCGCTTCGCCGTGCGCGGGCAGGTTTTCGGCTTCGGCGAGCGTGATCACGTAGCCGGAGACGTCTTTGAGCGCGGCCTCGTCGTAGTCGACGACGTGGATGCCGCGTAGGAACGTCTGCACCGACAGTCCGCTGGAATGCCGGGCGCATCCGGCGGTGGGCAGCACGTGATTGGAGCCGGCGCAGTAGTCACCGAGGCTGACGGGTGCATAGGGTCCGACGAAGATCGCTCCGGCGGAACGGATTCGACCGGCCACCATCCGGGCGTGGAGGGTCTGGATCTCGAGATGTTCGGCGGCGTAGGCGTTGACCGTGCGGATGCCGGCGTCGAGGTCGTCGACGAGCACGGTCGCCGACTGCTTACCGCTCAGCGCGGCGGTCACCCGCTCGCGATGCACGGTGGTCTGCAGTTGGTTCGCCAGTTCGCGGTCGGTCGCGTCGGCCAACTCGACGCTGGGGGTGACCAGCACGCTGGCGGCCATCTCGTCGTGTTCGGCCTGACTGATGAGATCCGCTGCGACGTGGGCGGGATCGGCGGTGTGGTCGGCCAGGATGGCGATCTCGGTGGGGCCGGCCTCGGCGTCGACGCCCACCTGCGATCGGCAGATGCGTTTCGCGGCGGTGACGTAGATGTTGCCGGGACCGGTGATCATGTCGACGGGCGCCAGCTCTCCGCCGTCGGTGTCGGTGCCGCCGTAGGCCATCAGGGCGATCGACTGAGCTCCGCCGACCGCCCACACCTCGTCGACGCCCAGCAGTGCGGCGGCGGCCAGGATCGTCGGGTGCGGAAGGCCGCCGAACTGCGCCTGCGGCGGACTGGCGATGACGAGCGAGTCGACCCCGGCGGTCTGCGCGGGCACGACATTCATCACGACGCTGGACGGGTAGACGGCGTTGCCGCCGGGCACGTAGAGGCCGACGCGCTCGACCGGCACCCAGCGCTCGGTGACGGTGGCGCCGGGAGCGAGCGTCGTCGTCGTGTCAGTACGACGCTGGTCGGCGTGGACGGCGCGGGCGCGTTCGATGGCCACCTCGAGCGCGGTACGAACGTCGGGGGGCAGCTCGGCGAGCGCCTTGTTTAGCTCAGTTGCCGGAACGCGAACCTGTGTCGGTCGCACTCCGTCAAATGATTCGCCGTACTCCAGCGCCGCCTCGGCGCCGCGCTCCGCGACCGCGTCGACGATCGGCCGGACCTTCGGGACCACCGTGTCCACGTCCACCCCGCCGCGCGGCAGGGCGGACCGCAGGCGCGCGGCTGACAGCTGTGCACCCCGCAAGTCGATGCGGGCGATTGGGCCCGGCGATAGATTCACGCTGTCCATTCTCCCAGAACAGACCAAATCGGTTATGGAGGCGCTATGCGAGCCAGTGAGCACCCGAACAACGCGCCCGGCGTGCCCATGGTGTTCCCGCCGTGGTTCGAAAATCTGCAGGTCAGGTACCTGAATAGGATAATCAGGCCGTTTTCCCGGCTGATGCCCGGGATGGCGACGATCAAGCACCGCGGGCGAAAGTCCGGAAAGCCGTACGAGACGATCGTCACTGTCTACCGCAAGGGCAACGTCCTCGCAGTCGCGCTGGGCCACGGCAAGACCGACTGGGTGAAAAACGTATTGGCCGCCGGAGAGGCCGATCTGCATCTGACGCGCAGTGATCTGCACATCGTCAATCCGCGGATCGTGCCAGCGGGTGGCGACGCAGAGGGCCTGCCTTTCATGGCCCGCGCCCAGGCCAAGAAGATGGGGATCTTCGTCGCCGATATCGCCTGAGCTACACCCGGCTGAACACCGTCTTGCCCCGCATCGTCGGCCACGCTTCTGGCGCTTCCTCCCACGGCACGACCCGCTCGACGACCGGCGAAAGATCCTGTCCGCCAAACAGTTCCAGCACCTCCGGCATCACCGCACGCGCGTTCACCCGACCGGTGACAAACCGAACCCCGCGCGTGTACATCGGCAGCAGCGGCATCTCCACCGAGCCCTGGGCGTAGATGCCGGTGTCGGTGCACACCCCATCCGGCCACGTCGCCCGTAGCGCCGCAGCCAACAGCCCCGGGTCCGCCGACGTGTGCACCGTCACCGGATACGGTTCGGCTTTCTTGTCGGGTTTCTCGCGGTCATGCACGACTGCACCGAGCTTCTCGGCCACCGCGAGCCGCTGCGGGTCGGTGTCGACATAATCGACGTGCACGCCCGCCGCGGCCGCCGTCGCCGCCGCGTACAAGCCGATCGACAACCGGCCCACGACCAGCGCCCGCCGGTCGGCCGGCGCAAGCGCCGCCAGTTCGTCGAGGTACGGCCCGACACCCCGCCAACCGTCTGGAATGTTGTCCGACATCGACGCTACGGCAACCGGATCCGTTTCCGCGGGCAACGGGACCAGCATCGCGTCGGCGTAGGGCACCAGCACCACGTCGGCCATGAACCCGCCGCCATCGAGACCCGCCAGCGGGGCCATCCCGTACATCGCCATCAACGGCAGCGCCGCACAGGATCCCGTTGCGCCCCGCAGGCAGGCACTGCACTCGCCGCAGCTGATCTGGAACGGCACGATGACCCGATCGCCGACCTTCACGCCGCGCACGTCGTCACCGACGGCCACTACCTCGGCGACGCCCTCGTGGCCCACCGCATGGCCCGGCGGCATCGGCAACCTGCCGGCCACCACGGCCACGTCAAGGTCGCAGCACGCCACGGCCAACGGTCGAACGAGTGCCTGGCCGGGCCCCGCCAGCTGTGGATCGGACGCCTCCCGCCACACGTACTTACCTGCGTCTTCGAACATCAGTTTTTGCATGGCTAGCCCCTTCTAGAATGACCGCTCAACTATTCTTGAGCGATCTTTCTAGTAAAGTCAAGAGCATGCCTCGTCCAGACCGCAGCCGCACCGCGCTGATCGACACCGCGGCGCTCCTGTTCCGCAGGCAGGGCTACGCGGCGACCGGCGTGAACCAGATCCTCGAGACGGCAGACGTCAAAGCGGGCTCGCTTTACCACCACTTCCCCGAGGGCAAGCAGCAGTTGGCGGCCGCGGTTGTCCAGCGCGTCGGCACCGACATCGAGCAGCGGCTTCGCACTCTGCTCGCCACACAATCGCCGGTGCCCGACCTGATCGACGGCTGGATCGACCTGATGGCGTCGGGGCTCACCGCCGATCCGCGTGATGGCTGCCCCATCGAACCAATCGCCACCGAATCTGTCGACGCCAGCGCACTGGTCCGGCAGGCATCGAGAGCCGCCTTTACGGGCTGGCGCGACGCCGTCGCCGACCGGCTGCGCGCCGACGGCTGGCCACAGAGCGAGGCCGAAAAGACCGCCCTAGCGCTGATCGCGCTCATCGAGGGCGCGCTGCTGCTCTCCCGCATCGCGGGTGACACGGCAGCTCTCGATGCCGCAAAAGTGGCCGCGCGGACTCTGCTGAACCGCTGAGCTACTTGCAGAGCTCGGTGATGCTCTTGTTCTCGGCGTCGGCGTCGGCGAGCCGTTTCGCTTGTGCCGGATCGTCGTTGGGCACACCCGCCGTGGCGTTGGCACCGATGTCCATCAGGTTGTCCGCGAATTGGCGGACCTTCTCGGTGAGCACCACCGGGGTGGCCGGATCGAGCCGGTCGAGCAGGTACTGACCGCCGTCGTACAACGAGATCCGCGCGTTGGCGGCCACCGCCTGAGCACCGGTGACGTCCTGGGCACCGCCCTCCGGCTGCATATTGGTGTTGAGCGTGATGCCTTTTCGGACGACGTCGGCCGCGCTGCAAATCTTGGTCTTCGCGTCGGTGACCTGGGCCGAGTCGTACTCGGGCTCGGATTCACTCGTCTTGTACAGCGTCCACCCCGCGAGTGCGAGCGCGGCGACGGCTATGACCAGGCTGATGCCGACCAACAACGTGAGACGGCGCGACGCATCCTCATCCACGCGGTCGATGCTATCGGCCGATCTAGACATCGAGTCCGATATCGAGCACTCGCACCGAATGGGTGAGCGCCCCGACCGCCAGGTAGTCGACGCCGGTGCCCGCGTATTCCGCGGCGCTCTTTAGCGACAGCCCGCCGGATGACTCCAGTTTCGTTGCAGGCGAGTGAGAGTCGCGGCGCTGCACCGCGATCTGTGTCTGCCACACCGGGAAGTTGTCGAGCAGCACGAGCTCGACGTTCTCGGCCAACACCTCGTCAAGCTGCTCGAGCGAGTCGACCTCGACTTCACATTCGAGTTCGGGCGAGGCTGCGCGCACGGCCCGCAGCGCCGCCACCACCGACCCCGCGGCTGCGACATGGTTGTCCTTGATCAGCGCCGCGTCGCCGAGCCCCATCCGGTGGTTGACACCGCCACCGACGCGCACCGCGTACTTCTGCAGTGCGCGCAAGCCGGGCAACGTTTTTCGCGTGTCGCGGATCTTGGCCACCGTCCCGGAGACAGCATCGACCCATGCCGCCGTCGCGGTGGCGATGCCCGACAGGTGGCAGACCAGGTTCAGCGTGGTGCGCTCGGCCGTCAGCAGTCCCTGCGTCGGCGCCTCGACGGTAAGGACGACACCGCCCGGGTCGAGCCGGGCACCGTCCTCGACGCGGTGCTTGACCAGATAGTTGTCGGCGCCGATCACCTCGTCGAAGGCCAGCAGAGCGATGTCCACACCCGCGATCACACCGGGCTCGCGGACCACCATCGACGCCGTCGTCCTGGCATCCGCGGGCACCGTCGAAAGTGTGGTGACGTCCGGGCCGTAACGCAGATCCTCTTCGAGGGCGCGGGCGATCACCCTGCGAGCCTCGGTGAGCTCGTCGGCGGTCAGCTCCATCAGCAGCACACCCCCGCCGGAAGCAGAGAGCGTGCCTGCGCCGGGTCGGTGTCCGGGTAGTCGCGACGATGGTGGCAACCCCGAGACTCGGTACGGGTCAACGCTGCCGCGGCGACGGCCGCCGCGGCGGTGGTCAGCGCGGCGTCCTCGAAATCGGCGCGCGACGCAATGACCCGTCGCGGCGCGGTATCGAGTTCCTTGGCCAGGACGCACAGGCCGTCGGCATCGCGGACCACGCCGGCGTTCTTCGTCATCGCCCGCTGCAGGTCGGCCCGCGCCAGGGCCCGTCGCACGACGGGCTCGGGTGGCCGCGCCGTAACTGGCCCGCTGACCAAGGCGTGTGCAGCGGCGGCGTTTCCGGCCCGGCTCCCGATCACGAGCCCCTCGAGCAGGCTGTTCGACGCCAGTCTGTTGGCACCGTGCATGCCCGTGCGCGCGACCTCGCCGGCGGCGAACAGCCCCTCGAGTTCGGTGCGTCCGTGCACATCGGTGACCACGCCGCCACAGCTGTAATGAGCGCCCGGCAGGACGGGGATCGCCTCGAGCGTCGGGTCGATACCGGCCGCGCGGCAGGCCGCGGTCACCGTCGGGAATCGCTTCTCGAAATTGTCGATGCGCCGGGCGTCGAGGAACACGCACGGCGCTCCCGTCTGCTCCATGCGGGCGTTGATCGCACCGGCCACGACATCGCGCGGCGCCAGGTCACCCATCGGGTGCACGCCTTCGGTGACGGAACGGCCCTCGGAGTCAACGAGTTTCGCCCCCTCGCCGCGGACGGCCTCGGTGATCAGCGGACGCCTGCCCGCAGCGTGACCGTCGAAGAGCATGGTGGGGTGGAACTGGATGAACTCGATGTCGCTGATCGGCACTCCAGCCCAACTGGCCAGCGCGACGCCGTCTCCTGTAGATCCTTCGGGGTTGGTCGTCGCCGAGTAGAGGTGACCCAATCCCCCGGTCGCGAGAATCACCGACGGCGCGTGCACCACCCCCGGGCCGTCGTCATTGAGCACCAGTACGCCGGTGACGGCACCATCATCCTGCAGGATCTGGATCGCGACGTGGTTGTGCCGGATGTCGAGGGTGGCGGCCGCGCCGTCGAGGGTTCGCTGCACCTCGGCGCCGGTCGCATCGCCGCCGGCGTGGATGATCCGACGCCACGAATGCCCACCCTCGCGGGTCAGCGACCACGTCCCCTCTGTCGACTCGTCGAACTGCGCGCCGTGGTCGACCAGTTCCGCGACCGCGCGGTATCCGTCGGTCACGATCGAGCGCACGGCGTCGGGGTCGCAGAGTCCCGCGCCGGCGGTGAGCGTATCGGCGATGTGTGCCTCGATCGAGTCGCCGTCCTCGCGCAGGGCGTCCGGGAGCACGACCGCGATACCGCCCTGGGCATAGAACGTCGCCGTGTCACCGGTCTTGCTGAGCACCATCACTTTTCGGCCCCGGCGGTGTGCGGCCAGCGCCGCCCCCAGCCCGGCCACGCCGGTGCCGATGACGACGACGTCGGCGCGCTGCTGCCAGTGACCGGCCCACCTGCCGGCACCGCAGGCCGCCGGGCGGGTCATTCTCCGCCGCCGGGCTGGCCGATTTCGATCATGCGTTGCACGCTGGCCCGCGCCAGCCGCGCGGTCTCGGGATCCACGTGCACCTCGTCCTTGCCCTCCACCAGGCAGCGCAGCAGCGCGGCGGGGGTGATCATCTTCATGTACCGGCAGGAGGCACGGTCGTTGACCGCCATGAAGTCGACACCCGGTGCGGCGCGGCGCAACTGGTGCAGCATCCCGACCTCGGTCGCGACCAGCACCTGACGGGCGCCGGTCCCGCGGGCGGCGTCCAGCATCCCGCCTGTGGACAAGATCTTGACCCTGTCCTCCGGGAACGCGCCCTCACCGGCGAGGTACAAAGCCGATGTCGCGCAACCGCATTCGGGGTGCACGAACAGTTCGGCATCGGGATGCGTGCGAGCCTGGTCGGCGAGTTCGTCGCCGTTGATCCCGGCGTGCACGTGGCATTCACCCGCCCACACGTGCAAGTTCTTGCGACCGGTCACGCGCCGGACGTGTGCGCCGAGGAACTGGTCCGGGCAGAACAACACCTCGCGGTCTTCGGGGATCGACGCCACCACTTCGACCGCGTTCGATGACGTGCAGCAGATGTCGGTCTCGGCCTTCACCGCTGCGGTGGTGTTGACGTAGGACACCACGACCGCGCCGGGATGTTCGGCCTTCCATGCGCGCAGTTCGTCGGCGGTGATGGAATCGGCGAGCGAACAACCCGCCCGCTGGTCCGGGATGAGCACCGTCTTGTCCGGCGACAGGATCTTGGCGGTCTCGGCCATGAAGTGCACGCCGCAGAACACGATGGTGTCCTCACCGACATCGGCGGCGATCCGCGACAGCGCCAGTGAGTCACCGACGTGATCGGCGACGTCCTGGATCGCGGGCAGCTGATAGTTGTGCGCCAGCAGCGTCGCGCCCCGTAGATCGGCAAGCCGACGAACCTCGGCGGCCCATTCCTCGTCGCCGTCGACTCCGGAAAAGCCGGTCGGGCCGTCGACGATGCGGCTCGAAAGGTCATCTGCGGGCATACGGTGCAAAACCGTCATGGCCGCCTCCTTCGTCCAAATCGGGTTTTCGACTTACAATCGAAAACATGGCACATATTAGCACCGCGCACGAGGTGCTCGCCGCTGTGTTCCAGGTTCGGGAGGACATCGACGGGGCCACAGACGGGAAACCAGCACTTCACGTGCTGTTGTGGCAGCGGGCACTCGATCCGCAGCGCGGCAGTTGGTCGCTACCGGGCGGCCGCCTCGGCGACGACGAGGACCTGACCAGCTCCGTCCGTCGCCAACTCGCCGAAAAAGTGGACCTGCGTGAGCTTGCCCACCTCGAGCAGCTCGCTGTCTTCTCCGACCCACACCGGGTCCCCGGCGATCGGACGATCGCATCGACGTTCCTCGGGCTGGTGCCCTCCCCCGCGACGCCGGAACTGCCCCCGGACACCCGCTGGCATCCGGTGAGCGACCTGCCGCCGATGGCGTTCGACCACGGCACGATGGTCGAACACGCCCGCACCCGGCTGGTCGCCAAACTGTCGTATACGAACATCGGATTCGCGTTGGCCCCAACTGAATTCGCGCTGTCCGCGCTGCGGGACATCTACAGTGCCGCGCTCGGCCATCACGTGGACGCCACCAATCTGCAACGCGTGCTCGAACGTCGCAACGTCATCACCCGCACGGGCACCACGGCGCGTTCGGGTCGCAGCGGCGGCCGGCCGGCGGCGTTGTATCGGTTCACCGAGTCCCGTTACCGGGTGACCGACGAATTCGCCGCCTTGCGCCCGCCCGGGTGAGTCGACTGGATTCTTAAGGCTTCCTTAAGTAACAATGGCGAAATGTCTCTGGGCAACGCCGCGCCAGCCTCAGGTGCCGAGTGGATCGGGCACGTACCCCACGAAGAGCTGTCGCGCGGCGCCCGTCCGCTGCTTCCGGCCGACGATCCGTTCTATGAACCGCCGAGCGGTTTCCAGCACGCCGAACCCGGCACCGTGCTGCGCAGTCGCGACGTGGAGCTGGCCTTTTTCGGCCTGATCCCGCAGAAGTTGACCGCGACGCAGCTGCTGTACCGCACCACCGACATGAACGGTGCCGCGGAGGCCACCGTGACCACGGTGATCGTGCCCGCCGAGCGGGCGAATCGCGACGTCGTGCCCGTGATCTCCTACCAGTGCGCGATCGACGCCGTGTCGTCGCGCTGCTTCCCGTCGTACGCGCTGCGCCGCAAGGCGGTGGCCACCGGCGCGCTCGCCCAGCTGGAGTTCCTGCTGATCGCCGCCGCCCTCGCCGAGGGGTGGGCGGTCTCGGTGCCCGACCACGAGGGCGCCCACGGCATATGGGGCACGCCGTACGAGCCCGGATACCGCATCCTCGACGGCCTGCGCGCCGCGGTGAACAGCGAGCGCCTCGGACTGAGCGAATCGGCCCCCATCGGCATCTGGGGCTACTCGGGCGGCGGGCTGGCGTCGGCCTGGGCGGCCGAGGTGCACGGCCAGTACGCGCCTGAGCTCAACATCGTCGGCGCAGTGCTCGGCTCCCCCGTCGGGGATCTCGGCCACGCGTACCGGCGGCTCAACGGCAGCCTGTACTCCGGGCTGCCCGCGATGGTGGTCGCGGCGCTGAGCCACGTCTATCCGGACCTCGACCGGGTCATCCAGGAACACGCCACCGAGACCGGCAAGGCGATGTTGCTGCGCATCCAGGACATGACCACCGCGCAGGCCGTGTTGCGGTTCGCGGGCATGGACATGGCCAAGCTGGTCGACCGGCCCCTCAACGAGATCCTCGACCTCCCCGAGGTCAAGCACGTCTTCGACGCCATCAAACTGGGCACCGCGGTGCCCACGCCGCCGGTGCTGATCGTGCAGGCCGTACACGACCGGATCGTCGCGGTCGGCGACATCGACGAACTCACGGAGATCTACCGCAGCGGCGGCGCCTCGGTTACCTACCACCGCGACCTGTTCAGCGAGCACATGTTGCTGCACCCGATGTCGGCGCCGATGGCGCTGCGCTGGCTGATCGACCGCTTCGACGGCAAGCCGCTCTCGGAGCACCTGGTGCGCACGACCTGGCCGACGCTGCTGAACCCGATGACCTATGTCGGGATGACGCGGCTGGTCCGCATCGCGGTCAAGGTGATGACGGGCCGGCGGGTGGAGCGCTCTCCGCTGTAACCGCTGAGGCGGCCGGCGGGACGAACGTCGGAACCTCGACCGGCGGCCATGCGCCGAGATCGTCGCGCGCGGTGGAGACGGCGGCCAGCGAGTAGACGAGCGCCGCGACCGCTGCCGGAAACAGGATCGTCAGCACCGCCTGTATCGGCGAGTGCCCGAAGAACACCGGCGGCGCCTCGGTGACGTAGTGCACGCGGTGTTCGGGGGTCACCGGCGCGGCGGCGACGTCGATGGTCCCGTAGCGCAGGTGCACGAGAAGCGCTCCCACACCGGCGGCCACGCCCGCCGCCAGCATGCATCCGGACACCAGCGCGGCCGTCATCGCCGGACCGCGGTGCATTCGCCACTGCCACACCGCCGTTGCGGCGACGACCGCGACGACGCAGAGCATGCCGACGAGCAAAAACGCCGCGACGAAGAAGTGGTCTCCCTCGTTGCCCAGATGGGCGCGGACACGGTCTCCGTCACGCGCCAGCGCGACGACGCCGTGGATCGGCGGCGCCAGCCACGCCCACAGTGCACCGACCAGCGCGCCGATCACCGCCAGCGACACCACCACCGTCAGCATGGCACGGGTACGCGAGATCTTCGGCGCCGCAAGGTCGTTCATCGCTGTTCCAGATCCTTCGAATCGGTCAGCCCGTGTCGCGAGCACTTTGCCGACCAGCCGTCGGGGCGCACCTGGACGATCATTCGCCGGCCGCACTCGCCACAGAATCGGGGCGGCTCCAGACCGAGCTGGGCCGCGGTCGGCACCGCGGTGCCGTCGGGCTCACCCGTGTAGACGTTGAACGCCATACTCGTACGTTCTACCGGCCGCCTCAGAGGGTGGCATTGAGCGCCTTGATCGGCATCTGCAGATCCTCGAGCAGTTCGAGGTCCGCCTCGGCCGGGCGGCCCAGCGTCGTCAGATAGTTGCCGACGATGACGGCGTTGATGCCGCCGAGGATGCCCTTCTTGGCGCCCAGGTCGCCGAGGGTGATCTCGCGGCCACCCGCGAAGCGCAGCATGGTGCGCGGCAGTGCCAGGCGGAACGCCGCGACCGCACGGAGCGCATCGGCGGCGGGCAGCACCTCGAGATCGCCGAACGGGGTGCCCGGTCGCGGGTTGAGGAAGTTCAACGGCACCTCGTGCGGATCGAGCTCGGCCAGGTTCGCGGCGAACTCCGCACGCTGCTCGAGGGATTCGCCCATGCCGAGGATTCCGCCGCAGCACACCTCCATGCCCGCGTCGCGGACCATCTGCAGGGTGTCCCAGCGCTCTTCCCATGAGTGCGTGGTGACGACGTTGGTGAAGAACGACCGCGCGGTCTCCAGGTTGTGGTTGTAGCGGTGCACGCCCATCTCGGACAGCTGGTCGACCTGCTCCTTGGTCAGCATGCCCAGCGAGCACGCGATCTGGATGTCGACCTCGTTGCGGATCGCCTCGATGCCGGCGGCGACCTGCGCCAGCAGCCGCTCGTCGGGTCCGCGCACGGCGGCAACGATGCAGAACTCAGTCGCGCCGGTCTTCGCGGTCTGCTTGGCCGCCTCCACCAGGCTCGGGACATCGAGCCACGCGCTCCGCACGGGCGAGGCGAAAAGCCCTGACTGCGAACAGAAGTGGCAGTCCTCGGGACACCCGCCGGTCTTGAGGCTGATGATGCCCTCGACCTCCACGTCGGGACCGCACCATGCCATCCGCACCTCGTGCGCCAACGCGAGCAAGTCGTCGAGACGATCATCCGGCAACTGCAGCACCTGCAGCGTCTGGTCCTGGTTCAGGCATTCGCCGCGCTCGAGCACCTGCTCGCGGGCCACTGCCAGAATGTCGCTCACGGATCACCTCTCGTCACTTGAACGGTGTTCAGGTTAGGGTACGGCCGTGCAGCTCCACAAACGCGACGTGGTGCAGGCGGCGACCACGCTGCTGGACACCTACGGCTTGGCCGACCTGACGATGCGGCGGCTGGCGCGCGAGCTCGAGGTCTCCCCCGGCGCGCTGTACTGGCACTTCACCAGCAAGCAGCAGCTGCTGGGCGCGGTGGCCGACCGGATCCTGGAGCCCGTCGGCGACGCCGCGGGCAGTTGGCGCGAGCGGGTCTCCGCCCTGTGCGCGGCCCTACGCGACGCGCTGTTGTCGCATACCGACGGCGCCGAGCTGGTGTCGGCCAGCTTCGCGGCCGGGCAGTCGACGGCGATGGCGCGCATCGTGGAGCGGCTCACCGAGGCGGCGGTTGATGCCGGTGTGCCCGCGGCCCATGCCGAACTGGCCGCCCGCACGGTCGTCTACTACGTGCTCGGTTTCACCGTCGACGAGCAGTCGCGCCTGCAGTGGGACGCCGCGGGCGCCGAACTCCCCGACGACCAGTCGGTGTTGACCGAAGATGCGTCCGCGCGGTTCCGTTTCGGGGTAGGCCTGTTGCTGAACGGCGTCGGCGTAGCCGAACGTGAGCTTGTGTTCGAAGAATCGCCGATTTCTCGCGCATGAGCTCACGCTCGACGAGGATCGGCTACGTGATCACCGTCGACGACGTCCGGCGCATCACCGCGACGCTGCCGCGCTCATACGAGGCGATCGTCCGGGACCGGATCAGGTTCCGCGTCGGGCAGATCGTCTACGTCGCGTTCTCGCGTGACGAGACCGTGATGGGCGTCGCATTCCCCAAGGAGGAGCGGGCGGCGATGGTCGCCGCCGAACCCGACAAGTTCGCCCTGCCGCGCGAGTCGGAGATGCGGTTCAACTGGATGCTGGTCAAGCTCGACGCGATCGAGTACGAGGAACTGCGCGAGCTGGTGATCGACGGCTGGCGGATGTGCGTGCCGAAAAGCATCAGCGCAACGGTCAACTGATCCGATACTCGATCCGGTTGTCGCCGTCCCAGTGACGCAACCCGGTCAGCGTGCCCCGCACCTCGCGCCCGACGGACTTGACCGTCAGCGCGGCGGGCAGCTTGTCGGGAGCGACGCGGCGCGCCAGCGTGACGTGCGGCGTCCACTGCCCCGGATCGGCGTGCCCCAGTACACCTTTCGGCATGTGGGGCTGGCACAGTTCGTGCACCTGGCGATGCAACCCCAGCAGTTCGTCCGACGGCACCACCAGGCGAACCAGCGTGAACACCCTGCCGCCGAACAACATCGGCGCTCCGATCGTGCAGGGCAACGGCAGCCGCGACAGCACCGGGCGCAGCGCGGTGTTGACCGTCTCGTCGATGTCCTCCGCGACGGTAACGGTGACATGCGGTCGATTGCTCGGCGACGTGTTGCTCGCCTGACTGCGGATCCCGGCCCGCGTCAGGTCATCCCAGACGCGGCGGAGCTTCGCGTCCGTGTCCGGATCGAACGTCAACTCGACCGAGTGCACCATCGTCAGACCAGGCTTGCGAACCAGTCGGGGTCGAACGCCGCCGCGCTCATCGCCTCGAACTCCTTGGCGCTCAACGCGCCGGCACCCGCGGGCAGAATCGCCCGCACGGGGGCCAGCTCGGTGAGGGCTTCGCGGTTGCCCCGTTCGGCGATGTCCGGAACGGGCGGCCATGCGCCGATCACCACGCCGGCACACGAAACACGGTCATGGGCAAGGGCTTCCAGCGTGAGCGCGGTGTGGTTGAGCGTGCCGAGACCGGCGGCGACGACGACGAGCACCGGCGCGCCGAGGTCCACCGCCATGTCACGCAGCGTCGCTGCGGCGCCGATCTCGACGAGCAACCCGCCCGCCCCCTCGACGAGCGTCAGCGGCGCGTCGACGGACCGCACCGACTCGACCAGTTCGCCGCGCGTGGGCAGCGCCATACCCGCCCGGCCGGCGGCCGCGGCCGGCGCCAGCGGCTCGGGATACCGCCACCCGCCCGGCAGCCGGGTGACGCCGGGAAGCCGGCCG
>NZ_CVTA01000005.1 GCF_001050035.1 Mycolicibacterium komanii | reverse complement strand
CCCCGCCCCCTCCGGCCAACCCGGCCGCGAACCCCCCCGCCCCGCCGTACAAGTCCCACGCCGTCATCCCCGGACTCAGCTGAGCCCAGCCGGCCACCAGTTCGCTGTAGAGCCGCGCGGCATCGCGATGAGACTGCCAGAACGCGGTCACCGGCACCCGCCACGTCCGGTCGGCGACCCGCTGGACCGCTTCGTAGTCGCCCTCGACCACCCGGGTCGGGGCCTTGTGGCCACCGTTGCGCCCTCGCGGCCCGGACTGCACGACGTGACGTGTGCCCTCGTCGTCGATCGCGACGTGCAGCTGCGACCCGGGCGGCCAGGTCCGCTCCGTCAGCCCGTCGACCATGCCGTGGGGCAGCTGCGCGCAGTTCAGGTCGGTGACCAGCTCCGCGCTGTGGAAGCGGTGAAAGCCGGGCCGTCCGTCGCCGGTGGTGTCCAGCCGCACCCGCGTCCGCCACCCGGTCGCGGCGCCGTCGCCGACCGGCTCGGCCGCGGCTTCGGCCTCATCGCGCCAGTGGAAGCCGCCCAGCCGGGCCAACTGGTTGGCGACGACAGCGCCCTTCAACCCGCGGACCGCCGTCGGCTCCGCGAAGGCCATATCGCAGCACCCGGCGCCGTCCGCCCCGGCGATCGGGCACAGCGGGTCGATGCGGTCCACCGAGGGCTCGATGACCTCGACGGTGTCGGCGTGCAGATACTTCCCGCGGTCGGCGACGACCCGCACCCTGACCCGCTCGCCGGGCAGCGCGTAGCGGACGAACACCACGCGGCCGTCGTCACGCGCCACACAGCTGCCGCCGTTGGCAGGCGGCCCGGCAGTGACAGTGAGCTCGAGGTCCGTCGACCCACCCTTGTCTCCGGTCAATCCAGGAATCCCCTGCGCGCATCGCCCGGCGCCGAATGCGGTTGCAGCGTCTTGAGCCGCTCCGAGGAACTCAACTGCCACGGCACCGACGTCACCATCACGTTGGGCTCGAACAGCAGCCGGCCCTTGAGCCGAAGCGCGCTCTGGTTGTGCAGCACCTGCTCCCACCAGTGGCCGACGACGTACTCGGGAATGAACACCGTGACGACGGTGCGCGGCGACTCGCGGCTGATCCGCTTGACGTAGTCGAGCACCGGGCGGGTGATCTCCCGGTAGGGCGACGCGATCACCTTCAACGGAACGCTGATGTCGCTGGCCTCCCACTTGTGCACGAGCGCGCGCGTCTCACCGTCGTCGACGCTGACGGTAATCGCCTCCAACGTGTCCGGCCGGGTGGCCCTGGCGTAGGCCAGCGCACGCATCGTGGGCAGGTGCAGTTTGGACACCAACACGATCGCGTGGTTGCGGCTGGGCAGCACCAGGTCGGTCGCCTCGGCGGCCTGCTCCTCGAGCTCTCGCGCCACTGTGTCGTAGTGCCGGCGAATCAGCTTCATCGTCACGAACAGAACACTCATCGCCAGGATCGCGATCCACGCTCCGGCAGCGAATTTCGACACCACGACGACCACGAGCACCGTCGCCGTGCAGGCACAGCCGAGCGCGTTGATCACCCTGGACCGCACCATCTTGCGCCGCATCACCGGTTCGGTCTCCGTCCGCAGCAGGCGCGTCCAGTGCCGCACCATGCCGACCTGACTGAGGGTGAACGAGACGAACACCCCGACGATGTAGAGCTGGATCAGCGCGGTCACTTCGGCGCGGAACGCGATCACGAACGCCATCGCGGCGAACGCCAGGAACAGGATGCCGTTGGAGAACGCAAGCCGGTCCCCGCGGGTGTGCAATTGTCTTGGCAGATAACGATCCTGGGCGAGGATCGAACCGAGCACCGGAAATCCGTTGAACGCGGTGTTGGCGGCCAGCAGCAGGATCAGCGCCGTGACGGCGGCGATGAGGTAGAGCCCGGCGCTGAAGTCGTGGAACACCGCATCGGCCAACTGCGCGATCAGCGTCTTCTGGTGGTAGTTCGGCGGGGCGCCGACCAACTGTTCGTGCGGTCGCTCGGCGATCTGCACACCGGTCTCCTTGGCCAGCATGATGATGCCCATGAACAGCGTGACCGCGAAGAGACCGAGCAGCGCCAGCGTCGTTGCGGCGTTGCGCGACTTCGGCTTCCGGAAGGCCGGCACCCCGTTGCTGATGGCTTCGACACCGGTCAGCGCCGCGCTACCCGACGAGAAAGCGCGCGCCACAAGGAAAACCAGCGCGAAGCCGAGGATCTCGCCGTGTTCCGAATGCATCTCGAAGTCGGCGGATTCGGCCTTCAGCGAGTCGCCGAGCACGAAGATCTGGAAGAAGCCCCAGCCGAGCATCACGAACATGCCGACCATGAACGCGTATGTCGGGATCGCGAACGCGGTTCCGGATTCCCGGATTCCGCGCAGATTCAACGCCGCCACGAACAGGATCGCGATCACGGCGAAAAACACCTTGTGGTGGCTGACGAACGGCACGGCCGAGCCGATGTTCGACATCGCCGAGGACATCGACACCGCGACCGTGAGCACATAGTCGACCAGCAGTGCGCTCGCCACGGTCAGCCCGGCCGTCGGCCCGAGGTTGGTGGTGACCACCTCGTAGTCCCCGCCCCCGGACGGATACGCGTGCACGTTCTGCCGGTAACTGGCGATCACGACCACCATCACCCCGGCCACGGCCAGGCCGATCCATGGCGTCATCGAGTAGGCAGCCAGGCCGGCCACCGAGAGCACCAGGAAGATCTCCTCCGGCGCGTATGCCACCGACGACAGGGCATCGGAGGCGAAGACGGGAAGCGCTATCCGCTTCGGCAGCAGAGTGTGCGAAATCCTGTCGCTGCGAAACGGCCTGCCGAGGACGACCCGCCGCGCGAACCTGGATAGCTTGGACACGAGTGCCAAGGGTAAGCCCAGCAGCAATTGCCCGTAGGAAAGCTGTAGCGTTCGACTGCGCGGGTTCGACAGCAGGAAGGACCGTGGAGTGCGTGTAGTGGTGATGGGCTGCGGCCGGGTGGGTGCGTCGCTCTCGGACAGCCTTTCCCGGATTGGCCACGACGTCGCGGTCATCGACCGGGACAGCACGGCGTTTCACCGGCTCTCGCCGGAGTTCTCCGGGGAGCGGGTGCTCGGTATGGGCTTCGACCGCGACGTGCTGCTGCGGGCGGGCATCGAGGAGGCGGGCGCCTTCGCCGCGGTGTCGTCGGGCGACAACTCCAACATCATCTCGGCGCGGGTGGCCCGCGAGACGTTCGGCGTCGAGCGGGTGGTGGCCCGCATCTACGACGCCAAGCGCGCCGCGGTCTACGAACGGCTGGGCATCCCGACGGTGGCCACCGTGCCGTGGACGACGGATCGCCTGCTCAACGTGCTGACCCGCGAGACCGAGACCACCAAGTGGCGTGACCCCACCGGCAACGTCGGCGTCACCGAACTGGCGCTGCACGAGGCGTGGGTGGGCCGGCGGATCACCGACCTCGAGGCCGCTACCGGGGGTCGGGTCGCGTTCCTGATCCGGTTCGGCGCCGGTCTGCTGCCGGACGCCAAGACCGTCATCCAGGCCAGCGACCAGGTCTTCATGGCCGCGATCGCCGGGCACATCGCAGAGGCCCTGGCCATTGCCGCGCTGCCGCCGAGCGAGGACCTCGAGGGATGAAGGTCGCCATCGCCGGGGCCGGCGCCGTCGGCCGGTCCATCGCCCGCGAACTCGTCGACACCCACGAGGTGACGCTGCTCGAACGCAATCCCGACCACATCGACGTCGACGCGATCCCCGCGGCACAGTGGCGGCTGGGCGACGCGTGCGAGCTGACCGTGCTCGAGTCCGTTCAGCTCGAGGAGTTCGACGTCGTCATCGCCGCTACGGGCGACGACAAGGTCAACGTGGTGGTCAGCCTGCTGGCCAAGACCGAGTTCGCCGTGCAGCGGGTGGTGGCCCGCGTCAACGATCCGCGCAACGAGTGGTTGTTCGACGAGAGCTGGGGCGTCGACGTGGCGGTGTCGACGCCCCGCATGCTGGCGTCGCTCGTCGAGGAGGCGGTCGCGGTCGGCGACCTGGTGCGGCTGATGGAGTTCCGCAAGGGGCAGGCCAACCTCGTCGAGATCACGCTGCCCGACGACACCCCGTGGGGCGGTAAGCCCGTCAAGCGCCTCGAACTGCCACGCGACTGCGCACTGGTGACGATCCTGCGCGGCCCGCGCGTGATCGTGCCCGAGTCCGACGAACCGCTCGAGGGTGGCGACGAGTTGTTGTTCGTCGCCGTCGCCGAGGTCGAGGAACAGCTACAGGATCTGCTGCTGCACCCGCAGCAGCGCTAGATTTCAGCGACGTGCGCCGGCGGGGGCGTCGCGCGGTCATGACAGCCGGCGGTGGACTCCGGCCGTACCCGAGCGACATCGCACTGCTCATTGCGAATGCCCACCGCCGCGATCAGTCCCGCCGCCGCGAATAGCGCCGCGGTCACCAGTGCGCCTCGCGGGAATCCGTCGAAATCGACTGCGGCGCCGACGATCACGCCGGTCAGCGCGACCGCGATCAGACCCGCGATCCGCGAGATCGCATTGTTGACCGCCGAACCGATGCCGCTCTTCGCCGGATCGACGGCGGCCAGCACCGCGGCCGTGAGCGGTGAGACGGTGATCGTCAGCCCGAGACCGAACACCACCAGCCCGGGCATCAACTGAGTCCAGATGTCGACCGGAGGGTGGGCCGCCGACATCCACAAGAAGCCGGCCGCTGCCACGATCGGTCCCACCGCCATGAACAACCGTGGCCCGTACACGCCGGCCAGCGTGCCGAACCGCCGCGCCAGCAGGAACGACAGCACGGGGATCGGCAGGGTGACCAGGCCGGCGCGTGTCGCCGACAGCCCGACGGTCTCCTGGAGGAACAGCGCCACGATCAACATGCCGAGCGACACCCCGGCGTAGAGGAACACGGTCGCCAGGTTGCCGACCGCGAAGTTGCGGGCGGCGAAGATCGCGGGAGGCATCATCGGATGCGAGGCGCGGCGCTCCCAGATCCGGAAGATCGCCAGGCAGATACCGCCGAACACCAATCCGGTCACCACCACGGGATGCGTGAATCCGAGACGCTGGCCCTCGATGAGCCCGTACACCACACCGCTGAGCCCGACGGCGTTGAGCGTCGCCCCGACACCGTCGACATGCCCCCTCTTGCTTGCCCCGTCACGATCCTCGGATGGCAATTTGGTCATGAGATACAACGTCACCGCGAGCGGGGCGAGATTCACCCCGAAGATCCACCGCCAGCTCAACGCGTCGACCAGAACGCCACCGAGCACCGGGCCGATGACGAACGCCGTACCCGTCCACGCCGTCCAGGTGCCGATCGCCCGCGCCTGTGCGGCGCCGGAGAAGCGCGCGTTGATCATGGCAAGCGAACTGGGCACCAGGAACGCCGCGCCCACCCCCTGCAGCACCCGCGCCGCGACCAGCACCCACCCCGCGGTCGCCACCGCGCACAGCACCGACGAGACCGCGAAGATCAGCAGGCCCACCCGCAGGACCCTGATCCTGCCGAACTGATCGGACACGGCGCCGGCGACCAGGATCAGGGCGCCCAGCGCCAACAGATAACCGTCGAGGACCCACTGCTGCAGCGCCAGCCCGCCGCCGAACGTCCCGCTGATCGCCGGGAGTGCGAGGTTGACGACGGAGCCGTCGAGGAACGCCACGAACGAGGCGAGCACCGCGACCGCGATCAGCGGCCGGTCGGTGGCCTCAGCGGGCATCCGGTTGGGTCGCGTCGCCGAGCTCGGATGGCGATCCCTCGTGCGCGGTGACGGAGGCCTCCCGCGCGTTGATGGCCTTCTGTGCGGACCGGATCGCCAGGTAGGTCACCACGGCGGCGACGGCGGTCAGCGGCCAACCCATGGAGATGCGCGCGACGCCGAGCCACCCGGTCTGGTCGGCGTCGTAGAGGTGTCGCTGCACGACGAATCGCGACGCGAACACGGCCACCCAGAACAGCGTTGCGACGTCGAACGCCGTGACGGCCCTGCGGACATGGCGCCAGTCACGGCCGTGCCCGTTGACCCAACTCCAGACGTAGCCGACGACGGGCCTGCGGATCACCACCGACAGCGTGAACACCGCCGCCCAGACCAGTGATGACCAAATGCCAAGCAGGAAGTAGCCTTTCGACTCCCCCATGACGTAGGCGATCAGGGCGCAGATCCCCACACCGAAGAAACCGGAGACGGCGGGCTGCGCCGATTCTCGCCGAGCCAGCCGCCACGCCAGGATGATTCCGGCAACGCCGAGCGCGGTGATGATGGCGGGGATCAGTCCGACGAGTTGGGACACCGGAACGAACGCCACGACGGGTAGCGATGAGTAAATCAGGCCGCTGATCCCGCCCATCTGGTCGAGGACGGCGTTCGCCTTCGTCTGCTGCTGGGTTCTGGACTGCCCCGGTTCGGTTCCGGGGTCGCTCACTTCTGAATCTCGTAGTGCGGGTTGTAGATGGCCTTGGCGCCGTTGTCGAGCTTGCCGACGCGGCCGTGCACCTTCAGGGTGCGCCCGGACTCGATGCCGGGGATGCGGCGCTGGCCGAGCCAGACGAGCATCACCGAATCGGTGCCGTCGAACAGCTCGGCCTTCACGCCTCCGGCGCACGCTTTGCCGTTGCACTCCACGCTTCGCAGGGTGCCGATCATCGTGACTTCTTGGCCGCGTTCACAGTCGATCGCCTTTTGGGCGCCGGTCATGGCGGCTTCGTCGCTCAGCTCCTCGACGTCGAGTTGCTCGGGGTCTTCCGTCAACCGCCGCGTGAGCCGGCGCAGATAACGTTCGGCCGTCGCCATGGCCTCTCCTGACTATCCGCAGATCCACCTTGGACCTACCCCGATAATCGCCACGGTAACCCTCTCAGTTACGAGATGCCACGTGGGGTCACCTCGCCACGCCGAGCGGTTTTCGACCACGGCAGGATCGAGTCATGACGGTCACTCTGCGCGGCGTCACCGCGGTGCTTCTACCTGGCACGGGCTCCGATGACGACTTCGTCTACCGGGCCTTTTCGGGTGCTCTGCACGAGCAGGGTGCGACTCTTGTCACACCACCGCCGCAACCGCACCGTCTCGTCGACGGCTACCGTGACGCGCTCGACGACGCGGCGCGGGGAGGACCCATTGCTGTGGGGGGCGTGTCGATCGGCGCGGCGGTCGCGACCGCTTGGGCGTTGGCTCATCCGAGTCGGGCGGTGGCGGTGCTCGCCGCCCTTCCGGCGTGGACCGGCTCGCCGCAGCACGCCCCCGCGGCGGCCGCGGCGCGCCATTCCGCCGAACTGCTGCGCCGCGATGGGCTCGCGGCCACCAGCGCGACGATGCGGGCGTCGAGCCCGCGGTGGCTGGGCGACGAGCTCACCCGGTCGTGGCTCGGGCAATGGCCATCGCTGCCCGAGGCGATGGAGGCGGCGGCGAACTACGTCGCCCCCACGTGTGAGGAATTGGAGCGGCTCGCCGTCCCGCTGGGCGTGGCGGCGGCATCCGATGATCCGGTGCATCCGATCGAGGTGGCCGCCGAGTGGGTGACGGCGGCGCCGCAGGCGGCACTGCGCACCGTCACGCTCGATGAGATGGGCGCCGACCCGGGTGTGTTGGGGGCCGCGTGCGTGGCCGCCCTACTGGAGGTTTGACGCCGTTCGTCAGGGCGGATACTGACGGGTGGATCGCACGCACCGGGTACGTGGAATCAACCCGCCTATGCGGGATCGTCGAGGATCAACCGCCGGTGATGGTCCGCAACTGCTGCATCGCCGAGCCCTGTTCGCTGCGGCGCGCGACCGGTTCCTGCTGACCGGCCTGCTGGGCTTCTTGCGCCTGCTGGGCGGCGGCCTGCTGGGCCGCAGCGGCCTCGCGCAGCTGGTTGGCCATCGGCTCGGGTAGCTCGACCGCCAGCGGGGTCCGCACCGGCAGCGGGGTGTCTCCGCGGCGAACGACGGTGTCGGACAATGCTTCTCGCGCTTCGGCGGCAAGCGCCTCGATGTGTTCCTGCGGGCCGTTGACAACGCAGCGGATCATCCACCGGTAGCCGTCGATGCCGATGAAGCGCACCACACCCGGCTGCCCCTGCTGCGCGGCCTGAGCCTGCTTGGCGGACGCCACGCCGACGACCTCGCGCCCCCACGGCCCGTCCTGGATCGACACCTCGGCGCCGTCCTTTCGCAGCGACTCGGCGAGTTCGGAAGCGATTTCTCGCCACAGGCCGCTGCTCTTGGGGGCGGCGTAGGCGGCGACGGTGAACCGGCCGTGCGGGGTGACGACCCATACCGCGCTGGGCACTCCCTGCGGGGTGAGCTCGACCTGCACCTGACCGCCCGCGGGCAACGGGATCAGGACCGAGCCCAGGTCCAGTCGGCCGGCGGCAGCGGCCTCGGCATCATCGAAGTCCTCGATGTCGAAAGGGCCGTCGAGTTCGTCGTCGACCGTGTCCTGACCGACGACGTCCTCGCCGTCGCCGGTCGCTTCGTTGTCTTTGCGTTTACCGAATGCCATTTCACAAACTCGCATGTCCGCCGGAGGAACCGTGGCCGCCTTCGCCACGGGTGGTTTCACCGAGACCGGCCTCGTCAAACGACGTGACCTCGACCAGCTCGGGCAGTTCGACCCGTTGAACCAGCAACTGCGCGATGCGGTCGCCGCGATGCACGATGATCGGTTGCTCCGGATCGAGGTTGATCAGCGATACCTTGATCTCGCCGCGGTAGCCCGCATCGATGGTGCCCGGGCTGTTGACGATCGAAAGCCCAACGCGTGCAGCCAAACCCGAGCGGGGGTGCACCAAGCCGACCATCCCGTGCGGGATCGCCACCGCGATGCCGGTCGGTACCAGCGCGCGCCGACCGGGCGCCAGTTCGATATCGAGCGCGCTGAAGAGGTCGATGCCCGCATCGCCGTCGTGGGCACGGCTGGGCATCGGCAGATCAGGGTCGAGGCGCACGACCGCCAGAGAAGTGGGCACGACGTCAGAGATTACTCTTGGCCGCGTGTCCGACACGCGCGCCACGACGCAATCCGTGCGCTACCGCGAGCGGCTCTGGGTGCCGTGGTGGTGGTGGCCGCCGGGCTTGGGTCTCGCGGCGTTGATTGCGGTCGAAATCGAGATGGGTGTTCCCGCCATCCCCGCATGGTTGCCGTTCGCGCTGCTGTTGCCGGTCGCGGCGGTCGTCCTGCTGTGGCTGGGCCGCCTTGAGGTGCGGGTGGTCAGCGGGCCGCAGGGCACCGAACTGTGGGCGGGCGCCGCACACCTTCCCGCCGAGGTGATCGCCCGGTCCGCCGAGGTGCCCCGCAGCGCCAAATCCGCAGCGCTGGGACGCCAGCTGGATCCTGCGGCCTTCGTCGTTCACCGGGCGTGGGTGGGCCCGATGGTTCTCGTGGTGCTCGACGATCCGGACGATCCCACGCCGTATTGGCTGGTGAGTTGTCGTCATCCGGACAAGGTGCTGGCGGCGCTCCGCAGTTGATGGGAGCTGGGTAATCAAGCTGAGCTGCGAATCGGGGCGGGTAGTCGGACTGCGAATGGGCTCGAGCAGCTAGGCGGCGCAGTCCGAACAGATCATCACGCCGTTCTTCTCGCTGGCCAGGCGGCTGCGGTGGTGGACAAGGAAGCAGCTCGAGCAGGTGAACTCGTCGGCCTGCTTCGGGATCACCCGCACCGATAGCTCCTCGCCGGACAGGTCAGCGCCGGGCAGCTCGAAGGACTCCGCGGATTCCGACTCATCGACGTCAACAACCGCCGACTGGGCCTCGTTACGCCGCGCCTTCAGCTCCTCGAGCGAATCTTCCGAGACGTCGTCGGTCTCGGTACGCCGTGGGGCGTCGTAATCGGTAGCCATCTGGTCCCCTCCGGATAAACCTTGTGCAGCAGAGCTTTGTACCAGCGTCGAACGCATCCACCAAACGATTCGTGCCCGTATGGGTACCCGTTCCACTGTGATTTATGTCACATGCTGGATCATCCCACGCGCTGAACCCGGGAGCAGGGGCTTTAGAGTGCAGGCGTGGTCGCGCAAATCACAGAGGGAACCGCGTTCGACGAACACGGTCGCCCCTTCCGGCGGCGGAACTACCTGCCGGGCATCTTGTTGTTGGTCGCGCTGTCGGTGGTGACGCTTCTCGTGTGGGTCGTCGCGCTGAGCCGACCCGCCGACGTGCCGGAGGCCGCCGTCTGCAATCCGCCGCCCGCACCCGCCGACCCGAGCGCCCCCGCCCCGCGGTTGGGCCAACAGATCTCGAGCGCCGACATGGTCGAGGTCAGCCCCGCCCGGCTCGCGGACACCAAGATCCGGGTGCTCAATGCCAGCGGCCAGGGCGGGCAGGCCGCCGAGGTGGCCAGCGCGCTGAAGGACCTCGGGTTCGCCGAGCCCACCGCGGCCAACGATCCGATCTACACCACCGCTCGCCTGGAATGCCAGGGCCAGATCCGATTCGGTGAGGCAGGCCAGGCCGCGGCCGCCGCGGTGTGGCTGGTCGCGCCGTGCACCGAACTGTTCCAGGACGACCGCGAAGACGACACCGTCGATCTGGCTCTCGGCACAGATTTCAGCGAGCTGAGCAGCAGCGACGACATCGAAGCCGTGCTGGCCAGCCTGCGGCCCGACGCCACCCAGGCATCCGATTCGTCGCTGCTGACCAAGGTTCACTCGGGCACCTGCTGACGTCCGATCTAGCTGTTCGACAGCGGATTTCGGATATTTACGGCGCGCCCGCGCGGCGCAGCACGTCATCGAGCGCAGCAGCGACGCCGGGCGCGGCGGCCGTGATGAACCCCGGCCCGCCGGCCGCCCCACTCCCCTGCGGCAGACGTAGCGTGGCACCCGCCTCCGCCGCGATGAGCGCTCCGGCGGCCCAGTCCCACAGGTGCACGCCGTCCTCGTAGTAGGCGTCGAGTTGACCCGCCGCCACCATGCACAGGTCCAGGGCGCACGATCCGATCCGACGCACGTCGCGCACCTCGGGCAGTACCCGCGTCAGCACCTCCGCCTGGCGGGCCCGCTGGTCGCGGTCGTAGGAGAATCCCGTGCCCAGCAACGACATTGAGAGATCGGCGGCGGTACTCGCACGCAGCGGTGTGGTGCCGTCGGGGCCCCGCAGATGCGCGCCGTGGCCGAGGGCGGCCGAGTACACCGTGCCGGCGGGCACGTTCGCCACCGCGCCCGCCACCGAATTCCCGTTGCGCTGCACGCCCACCGACACCGCATAGGCCTCCAACCCGTAGACGAAGTTGACCGTGCCGTCGATCGGATCGAGCACCCAGGTGAGAGCGTCGCCGCGCGCAGGTGAACCGCCTTCCTCCTCGCCCAGGACATGCTCACCGGGACGCAGCTCGGCCAGCCGGTCGCGGATCAGCCGCTCGGTCTCGGTATCGACGATCGTGACCGGGTCGGTGGGAGAGCTCTTGGTCCGCACCCCCGGACTGTCGTACGACTGCTCGTCGAAAACCTCTGCGCGACGCCGCCGCACGAAGGCGGCAGCTTCGCCGGCGAGCCGCTCGGCGACCGAGCGCAGTTGGACGGGATCGGCGTCGTGTTCGGGCATCCATCCATCGCAGCATGTTCGCCCGGCGTTGTCGCCGACTGTCTGCCCCGACAGGCCCGCGTAGCCACTGCCGAGCCACTAATGTGTGGGGCGCATACCTGGCTGCGGCACGCCTGCCCGAAGTAGAGGAGCGCTCATGACCGCGACCAATTCGCCCGCCGTCGCCCCGAGTGTCAACGGCAACCAACGGCGCGGGTTCGGGATCGATGTCGGCGGCAGCGGTGTCAAGGGCGGCATCGTCGACCTGAACACCGGGCAGTTGATCGGCGACCGGTTCAAGCTCGCAACACCCCAGCCCGCGACCCCCGAGGCGGTCAGCAAGACCGTCGCGGCCGTGGTTCGCGAGTTCGGCTGGACGGAAAAGGTCGGCGTCACCTACCCCGGGGTCGTCACCGACGGCATCGTGCGCACCGCGGCCAACGTCGACAAGGGCTGGATCGGCAGCAATGCCAGCGAGTTCTACAGCGAGGCCCTCGACGGGCAGCCGGTCACGGTCCTCAACGACGCCGACGCCGCCGGGTTGGCCGAAGAGAAGTTCGGCGCGGGGCGGGACAACACCGGCGTCATCGTGCTGCTGACCTTCGGCACCGGCATCGGCTCGGCGGTGATCCACAACGGCGTGCTGTTGCCCAACACGGAGTTCGGCCACCTCGAGGTGGGCGGTAAAGAAGCCGAGCACCGCGCCGCTTCCTCGGTCAAGGAACGCAAGGGCTGGAACTACGAGCGGTGGACCGTCGAGGTGACAAAAGTGCTGGTAGCGATCGAAAACGCGATCTGGCCGGACCTCTTCATCGCCGGTGGAGGGATCAGCCGCAAGGCCGAGAAGTGGATCCCGCTGCTGAAGAACCGCACGCCGGTGGTAGCGGCGGCCCTGCAGAACACGGCGGGCATCGTCGGCGCCGCGATGGCCGCTGAGGTGGACGTCACAGCTACCGCCAAGTAGCCACGCCGAAGTCCGATATTTGCCGCTGGAGGCGGCGTTATCCCACACTGTCGTTACAATGGTCGATGGCGGCCGCAGCCTGGATAGCGGCGATTATCAACCGCCAATATTCGACAGCCAACGCTCATCGATGGGGCACACCTCCCCCGCGCTTCGCGGTGGGCCCAGCCCGCGATGAGTAGCACAAGGAAAGGGTGTTCGTGGCAGCGACAAAGGCAAGCCCGGCAACCGATGAGCCGGTGAAGCGCACCGCTACCAAAACCGCCCCCGCCAAGAAGACCGCGGCGAAGTCGGCCAATGGGACGGCGCCGGCCAAGAAAGCCACCAAGACCCGCGCCGCCACCAAGGCGCCGGCCAAGAAGGCCGCCAAGGCAACCACCTCGGGCAAGGCACCGGCCAAGGCGGCGAAGGCCGCCAAGACGGCAGCACCGCGCGGACGCGCCAAGAAGGCCACCGCGGGCGAACCCGACAACACCAAGGTCGACGCCGAGACCGACGAACTCGAGACCGAGGACATCGAAGCCGAACCAGACGCAGACATCGCGGTCGAGGACGCCGACATCGACCTGGAGGATCTCGAGGTCGACGACGAGGCCACCGAGGACACAGCGGAGGCCGCCGAGGGCGACGCCCCCGCCGCCGAAGCCGGTGACGAGGCCGTCGCCGAAGAAGACGAGATCGCCGAGCCGACCGAGAAGGACAAGGCGTCCGGCGACTTCGTCTGGGACGAAGAGGAATCAGAGGCACTGCGGCAGGCCCGCAAGGACGCGGAGCTCACCGCATCCGCCGACTCGGTGCGTGCGTACCTCAAGCAGATCGGCAAGGTCGCGCTGCTCAACGCCGAAGAAGAGGTCGAGCTGGCCAAGCGCATCGAGGCCGGGCTGTATGCCACCCAGTTGATGGCCGAGCTCGCCGAGAAGGGCGAGAAGCTGCCCGCCGCGCAGCGCCGCGACATGATGTGGATCTGTCGCGACGGTGACCGTGCGAAAAACCATCTGCTGGAAGCGAACTTGCGCCTGGTGGTGTCGCTGGCCAAGCGCTACACCGGCCGCGGCATGGCGTTCTTGGACCTCATCCAGGAAGGCAACCTGGGTCTTATCCGCGCCGTCGAGAAGTTCGACTACACCAAGGGCTACAAGTTCTCCACCTACGCCACCTGGTGGATCCGCCAGGCGATCACGCGTGCGATGGCCGACCAGGCCCGCACGATCCGCATCCCGGTGCACATGGTCGAGGTGATCAACAAGCTCGGCCGCATCCAGCGCGAGCTGCTCCAGGATCTGGGTCGCGAGCCCACGCCCGAAGAGCTGGCCAAGGAAATGGACATCACGCCGGAGAAGGTGCTGGAGATCCAGCAGTACGCGCGTGAGCCGATCTCGCTGGACCAGACCATCGGTGACGAGGGCGACTCGCAGCTGGGCGATTTCATCGAGGACTCCGAGGCCGTCGTGGCCGTCGACGCGGTGTCGTTCACGCTGCTGCAGGATCAGCTGCAGTCGGTGCTGGAGACGCTGTCCGAGCGCGAGGCCGGCGTCGTACGGCTGCGGTTCGGGCTCACCGACGGCCAGCCGCGCACGCTCGACGAGATCGGTCAGGTATACGGCGTGACCCGCGAGCGGATCCGTCAGATCGAGTCGAAGACGATGTCAAAGTTGCGCCACCCCAGCCGTTCTCAGGTGCTGCGCGACTACCTTGACTAGTCGCGCGTCACGCCGGTGGCGGCGGCGGCGGTCCGATCCTGCTGAGCGTGAACTCGTTGGCGCCGTTGCCGGCCTCCCCGCAGAAGCCAGGGTCGTGGAAGGAGCGGATCGCCTTGCCGCTCGCCGCGTCCCACGCGTAGTTCATCACGAGGTCGTGCTGCGAACCGTCATCGCACGTGACCGCATTACGGTCGACGACTCCCCGCATGATCCACCAGCCAACCTGCCAGTAGGCGTTACCACTCCACGCCGGAGACTTCCGCTCGACGTCGTCCGTGTTGTACTGGGTTACGTACACACACTGGAATGCGTCGCCGTCGCAGGGCGCGACGACCCACGTCTTGGTGCCCCACTCGTATTCGGCCTCGTACGTGCCGAGCGCGTTTTCGGTGATCTGGTCCGTGCCATACGCCGGGGCGGCTACACCCAATGCCACCACGCCTGCCGCGAAGACAAATGCCGCCGCGGTCACCCCCCTGCTTCCCATGCCCACTCCTTCGTGTCCGGCCCGCGTGTCAGCAGTATGCAACGCGGGCGACCGGGCCTGGATGCATTTGCGGTCAACTGAGCGCGCGCGAGTGTTGGGGTGAGTGACGCGATCTCACGGGATGCCGATTGCGACACGTTCCCGTTCGACAGGAGCTAGCAAACACACTGGGCGCGGAACCTGTAGTGTTTCCCGCCGTGCCTAATAAGCCCGCGAAGGTTCCCCCAATGCCCGTGGTCCGCGTCGTCAACCGCGTGCGTGCAGCCCTGCAACATCTTCACCGGTCGACGGTGCCGGCGAGCGTCGCGTTACTCGAGATGGCGACCGGTGCGTGGCAGACGCAAACGATGTACGTCGCCGCGAAACTGGGCATCGCCGACGAGCTCGCGAACGGACCGGCACGCGCCGCCGACATCGCCGAGCGGGTCGGGGCGGAGCCCGACGCGCTGTACCGGCTGATGCGGGCGCTGTCATCGAAGGGTCTTCTCGACCATCGCCGCGACGACACGTTCAGCCTGACCAAGGTAGGAGACGCAATGCGCTCCGACCATCCGGAGTCGATGCGCGACATGGTGTTGTTCATCGGGCATCGGGCCCGCTGGGAGGACTGGGGCAGCCTGCTGCATTCGGTGCAGACCGGCGAACCGTCGGTCATCAAGCTGCGCGGCATGCCGTACTTCGACTACCTGGACACCGATCCCGACCTGGCCCAGGTATTCAACAAGGCGATGACGGCGACGAGCGGCATCACCAACGAAATCGCGCTCGGCCAATACGATTTCAACAACTTCAAGTTGATCGTCGACGTCGGAGGCGGCCACGGCCTGCTGCTGTCGACGATCCTGAACGGCGCGCCCAACGCCCGCGGCATCGTCTACGACCTGCCGTCGGTGGTCACCGACGCTCCCACGACGTTCAAGGCGGCGGGGGTGGCGGACCGCTGCACCGCGGAGGGCGGTTCGTTCCTGGATCGTGTTCCCGAGGGCGGTGACGCCTACGTGATGAAGAACATCATCCACGACTGGGACGACGCCAACTCGCTGACGATCCTGCGTAACGTCCGCACCGCAATCGCACCTCACGGCAAGCTGCTGCTGCTGGAAATGGTTCTGCCGGAACGGGCTACGCCGTTCATCGGCTTCCAACTGGACCTCGAGATGCTCGTCACCGTGGGCGGCAAGGAACGCACCCGCGCCGATTACGCAGATTTGTTGCGCCGCGCGGGTTTCCGGCTCGACCGCGTCATCGACACCGTCACGCCGATCTCGATCGTGGAAGCCTCCCCGATCTAGCCCGTCACCGCTTCTTGTCGCGCACCTTGTAGGTCGACGGCCACGACTCGCGCGTCTCGTCGCCGGTCAACGGAATGCCTTTGCTTCCGATCTTGATGTCGTAGGCCTCCTTGCCGGGGCCCACCTCCCGGTTGGCGTGCTCGGTGGCCAAATAGATCAACTGGTCGATCTCGGCTTCGGCGAATGCGACGAACGACGTCTTGCGGACGATGTCGTCGGCGCCGGCGGCGATCCGGTCCGGCAACACCCGCGTCGCCAACGCCGCGCCCGCCACCAACGCGAACGGGATGACCCAGTAGCAGAGGAAGGACAGCGGCGTCTCGGTGTCCAGGACCGTCGCGTCGCGGTCCACGATCGGCGGAATGGCCGACGACACCGTCATGCCGCCGAACACCGCCACCCATATCCAGGTCAGCTGCGCGGTGATGCGGGCGAACAGGTCGCTCTTGACGACATGAGCCTGCTGACCCGCTTCGGCGAACTCCCGCACGAACGGCTTGCCGATCAAGACACTGATGAGCGTCACGAGGAAGATCCCCAGGCTGCTCAGCGGGAAGATCCAGCGTTCGAGGAACGAGGCGTCGAGCACAAAGGTCAGCACCGTCAACACCAGAAAAGTTGCCAGAGCGCCGATTTCGAGTATCCGTCCGGGACCACCCCGCAGCTGCCCCAGCGCGAAGCCGGCGACCGCGACCGCCAGGGCGATCAGCACCGCGACGGTGAACGGAACATTGCCGACGAGCACCCAGTAGACGATCCACGGTGCCAGACCTAACAGAATGCCCATGATTTGTAAGTGTACGTAGGGCCCTCCCGGCCTCGTAAGTGATCTAGTTTGATGCCATGCGAGAGCGGCGCAACATCTCTTCCGGCTCGCAGTATGAGGCCGCGGTGGGCTACTCGCGGGCGGTGCGCACCGGCCCCTACGTCGCCGTGGCCGGCACCACCGGCGCTGGAGAAGACGCCGCCGCCCAGACGCGCGACGCCCTCAGACGCATCGAGACCGCCCTGCGCGAGACGGGTGCCTCGCTGTCCGACGTGGTGCGCACCCGCATCTACGTCACCGACATCTCGATGTGGCGCGACGTCGGGGCCGTGCACGTCGAAGTGTTCGGCGACATCCGTCCCGCGGCCACGATGGTGGAGGTGGCCGCACTGATCGCGCCGGACCTCCTCGTGGAGATCGAGGCCGACGCCTACGTCGAGGATCCGAACCAGGGCGCCGGCGGAGCGAACCGGCCGTCGGCGTCGGGCAGATAAGAAGTGACGCGGATCACAGTCCCGATTGGCAAAGGCCCGTACAGATGTGGGAACACCATCCCCACGGGATCAGCGGGCACACCGCGTTCCCAGCGAATCGGAGAGGACAGTCGTGCGGCGTCGATGTGGAGCAGGGCCAGGTCGGTGCGACCGGCGTACAGCCGGTTGGCCGGCAGGTGCACCTGCTCGGGTGTCGAGAGATGCACGAAACCGACTGCGGCCAACGAATCGGGGCGATGCTCGCCGTGCGCCTGTGCGGACCGCCATTCGTCTTTGCTACACAAGTGGACCAGTACGGTGGGCGCCGAGTTCATATCGCCAGCCTGCCGTGTCGGCAACTCGAGGTAACGGTGAGACACGACACACCGGTAAAGCCTTTGGGAACAACGCCGAATGCCAAAACGTCTGAGACAGTAGATGCACGCGACAGTACGGAGGTCCGCAATGACGAACGCAACGCTCACCAGTCCCCCACTGACCCGGGCTGACCGCTGCGATCGTTGCGGCGCCGCTGCACGGGTCCGTGCGAAGCTGCCCTCGGGAGCGGAGTTGCTCTTCTGCCAGCACCACGCCAACGAGCACGAGGCCAAGCTGATCGAGCTGGCCGCCGTCCTCGAAGTCAGCCCGGTGGAGGCATAGCGCCCGACACGGCTGACAGCCGCTCTGGGCAGGAGCACCTTTCGTCAGTAATGCTGGACTGGTCATGAGTGACCAGCCCCGGCCGCTGCCGACGAAGCCGTCGCGCCACCACATCCGGCACATCGTGCGGCGCACCCTGTCCAAGAGCTGGGACGACTCGATCTTCTCGGAGTCCGCGCAGGCGGCGTTCTGGTCTGCTTTGTCGCTTCCCCCGCTGCTTCTCGGAATGCTCGGCAGCCTGGCGTACATCGCCCCGCTGTTCGGGCCCGAGACGCTTCCGATGATTCAAGAGCAGATCGTCGACACCGCCGCGCGGTTCTTCTCCACCAACGTGGTGACCGAGATCATCGAGCCGACGGTTCGCGACATCGTCAAGGGCGCTCGGGGCGAGGTGGTCTCGGTGGGGTTCGTGATCTCGCTGTGGGCCGGGTCGTCGGCGATCTCGGCGTTCGTCGATTCGATCACCGAGGCGCACGACCAGACGCCGCTGCGCCATCCGGTGCGCCAGCGGTTCTACGCGCTGGGCCTGTACGTGGTGATGCTGGTCGGAGCGATCCTGGCGGCGCCGTTCGTCGCGTTGGGACCGCGCAAGATCGCGGGATTCATCCCCGACAGCTGGGACCACATCCTGCGCTTCGGGTACTACCCGGTGCTGATCCTGGTGCTGATCGTGTCGGTCAACATCCTCTACCGGGTGTCACTGCCCAAGCCGTTGCCGTCGCACCGGCTGCTGCTGGGTTCGATCCTGGCGACCGTGGTGTTCCTGCTGGCGACGTTCGGGCTGCGCTTCTACCTGACGTGGATCACCGCGACCGGCTACACCTACGGCGCGTTGGCGACGCCGATCGCCTTTCTGCTGTTCGCATTCTTCCTCGGGTTCGCGATCATGATCGGAGCCGAACTCAACGCCGCCGTCCAGGACGAGTGGCCGGCCGCAGACACCCACGCCAAGCGGTTCCGGTGGTGGCTGAAGGAGAAGGCCGAATCACTCAACGGCGTCTCGGCCGAGGACCCGGCGCCCGCGCCGGGCACGGCGGCCGACCGCGCTACTTCTTGAGCTGCTCGTAGATGCGCTTGCAGTCCGGGCACACCGGAGAACCCGGCTTGGCCGACTTCGTCACCGGAAACACCTCACCACACAAGGCGACGACGTGGGTTCCCATCACCGCGCTCTCGGCGATCTTGTCCTTCTTGACATAGTGGAAGAACTTCGGGGTATCGCTGTCAGTCCCGTCGTCGACGCGTTCGTCGGTGTCGGTGCGCTCGATCGTCTGGGTTTGCATGACCACCATTTTGCCCGTAAGAAAACCGACCCGTACAGCGGAGCCACAATGTGGAACAGTGGAGTCATGAAACAAAGCCCCGAGCTGAGTTTCGACGACGACGGTCGGCCCGTCCTGATCACTCGTGCCGCCCCCGCCTACGAGGAACAGCACCGCCAACGGGTTCGGAAATACCTGACGATCATGTCGTTTCGTATCCCGGCCCTCGTCCTGGCCGCGGTCGCATACGGCATCTGGCACAACGGGCTGATCTCGCTGGCCATCCTGGTCGGTTCCATTCCGCTGCCGTGGATCGCCGTTCTCATCGCCAACGACCGCCCGCCGCGCCGGCCCGAGGAGCCGCGTCGCTACGACAACCGGCACCACTCCCCGGAAGTTGCGACCGCCGAGCGGCCGGCGCTCGAACACGGCACCATCGCGACGCCGCAACCCGAGGGACGCGCCTCGAACGGTGATGTTCCCAGCTGAGACGCTTCTAGCGCTTTTCTAAGGACATTCTCAGGTCCTCGCCGAGAAACCGCTGATCAGAAGGTGTGAACCAGCCAATGGCTGGGAACTCTTTGGACCTCGTGGGCGTTGTAGCTCATGACAGTTCGACTTGATCAGGAGGCCGTCATGGCAAATGCCAGCACCATCCGCTTCGAGCAGGACCTGGACGCGCAGAGTCCAGCGGCTGACCTCGTGCGCGTGTACCTCAATGGCATTGGCAAAACGGCCTTGCTCAACGCCGCCGACGAGGTGGAACTCGCAAAGCGGATCGAGGCTGGGCTTTACGCCAAGCATCTGCTCGAGACGCGGAAGCGCTTGGGAGAGAACCGCAAACGTGATCTTGCCGCGGTGGTCCGCGACGGCGAGGCCGCGCGGCGCCATCTCCTCGAGGCGAACCTGCGCCTGGTGGTGTCGCTGGCGAAGCGCTACACCGGTCGCGGGATGCCGCTGCTCGACCTGATCCAGGAAGGCAACCTGGGCCTGATCCGGGCGATGGAAAAGTTCGACTACGCCAAGGGATTCAAGTTCTCGACGTACGCCACGTGGTGGATCCGCCAGGCGATCACCCGCGGCATGGCCGACCAGAGCCGCACCATCCGGCTTCCGGTGCACCTGGTCGAGCAGGTCAACAAGCTGGCTCGAATCAAGCGCGAGATGCACCAGAACCTCGGACGTGAAGCCACCGATGAGGAACTGGCGGCCGAGTCCGGCATCCCGGTCGAGAAGATCAACGATCTGCTCGAGCACAGCCGCGACCCGGTGAGCCTCGACATGCCGGTCGGCAGCGACGAGGAAGCCCCCTTGGGCGACTTCATCGAAGATGCCGAAGCGATGTCCGCCGAGAACGCGGTCATCTCCGAGCTGCTGCACACCGACATCCGGCACGTGCTCGCCACGCTCGACGAACGCGAGCAGCAGGTGATCCGGCTGCGGTTCGGCCTCGACGATGGCCAGCCCCGCACCCTCGACCAGATCGGCAAGCTGTTCGGGCTGTCCCGTGAGCGGGTCCGCCAGATCGAGCGCGAGGTCATGGCCAAGCTCCGCAACGGCGAACGCGCGGATCGGCTCCGCTCCTACGCCAGCTAGAAGCCCCGATGACGATCCCCGCCGGCACGGCCCGGCGGGGATCGTTTCGTCTGGGCCGGTGTCGCAGACGTAACAACGCAGTTCAGGCCCTCAAGCCGGTAGACTCGCCTTCGACGGAGGGTTAGCGCAATGAATGATCTGGTCGACACCACAGAGATGTACCTGCGGACGATCTACGACCTCGAGGAAGAGGGCGTGGTGCCCCTGCGTGCACGCATCGCGGAACGTCTCGATCAGAGCGGCCCGACCGTCAGCCAGACGGTGTCCCGCATGGAGCGCGACGGCCTGCTGCACGTCGCCGGGGACCGCCATCTCGAGCTGACCGAGAAGGGCCGCGCCCTCGCCGTCGCGGTCATGCGCAAGCACCGACTCGCCGAGCGGCTGCTCGTCGACGTCATCGGCCTGCCCTGGGAGGAAGTCCACGCCGAGGCGTGCCGCTGGGAGCACGTGATGAGCGAGGACGTCGAGCGCCGGCTCGTCCAGGTGCTCAACAACCCGACCACCTCCCCGTTCGGCAACCCGATCCCCGGGCTCTCGGAGCTGGGCCTGATCAGCACCTCCTCCGATCGCGACCCCCTGAACCTCGTGCGCCTGACCGAACTGCCCGCGGGGATGCCCGTCGCGGTGGTGGTGCGGCAGCTGACCGAGCACGTCCAGGGCGACGTCGACCTCATCAGCCGGCTCAAGGACGCGGGTGTGGTGCCCAACGCTCGCGTGACCGTGCAGACCAACGACCACGGCGGGGTGATGATCGTGATCCCCGGACACGAACAGGTCGAGTTGCCCCACCACATGGCCCACGCCGTCAAGGTCGAGAAGGTCTGACCCAGCCGATCGTGCTCGCCGGTCGGCGATCAGCCGGCCCGTCTCCCGAACGCCTGCCGCGGCGGTAACCGCACCCCCAGCTGGTCGGCCAAGCGGTACCCCGTGGCCGCCAGCTCCCGAATCTGCTCCGGCCGCAGCCCGGACTGCAGCGCCGTGTCGAGCATTCCCGCCATCCGATGCGTGCCGTCACACCGCAGCGCCGCCTCCAGCGACACGCCGGCCAGCGGACCGTCGCCGCGCGCGTACGCTGAGAACGCCAGCAGCACCAGGGCCTCGGCCCGCCACTGCTCCGGTAGCCGCCGCGACAGCTCCGCCCACAACGTCTCGGCCTGGGGCGCGCGCTCGCCGACCGCGAGAGCGTAGAGCGTGTCACGGACCTGCAGATCGGTCAGAGCGGCCGCGATCCGGACGAGCGTCTCGTCGGACAGCTCGGCCCCCTCGGCGACACGGGTGGCCGCCGCCATCACCGCCTCGATGTCGCGGCATGGGTCGGCGTCCGATCGCGCCGCGCACGCGTCCTCGACGCGGTCGGCCAGCGCGTCTGCATGGGCGGGATCGGTGACCGCGATGACGTTCTGGAGCTCGGCGCGGCGGGTGTAGAGCCTGCGCCCGTCCAGCACAGCGGCCATGGCCAGCGGCGACGCGGCCGGATCGTCCACGGTGCCCGACGCGCCGCAACCGTCGGCACAGTGCCAACGGCCGCCGGCCGCGACCCGATCGACGACATGGGCGGCGAGCAGTTCGATGCCCCGGTCGGCGAGGGCGGAGGCCAGCATCGCGGCCAGCTCGCGGTATTCGTCGTTGCAGAGCCGGCAACCTGCGCCGTCCTCGTCCACGACGACGGCGATCGCCGCGTCCGGTCGCGCGGACGCGGCGACCTCGGCGATGTGCTCCACCGATTCGGGCAGCTCGTCGGAGAGGTCCACCCGCATGACGCAGCCCAGGGCGCCGCGGTCTACGGTCACGAGCACGAGGGACTTCTCCGGGACGAAGCCCAGAACGGCGGGCAGGGCGGCGATCAGGACCGCCGGGCGGTCGAGCTGGAAATCGGGTGATGGTGAGGTCGTCATGGGCCGAGCCTCCCCGCCCGCTCGGACGATCAGCGCCCGTCGGCGGGGGCGGCCCGCGATGCTGTGGATCAATACGAGGTTGGGGATGAAGTCAGCTTCGAACCCGGCACTTCGCCAGCATGCGGTCCACAATGGCCGTCTCGGCTCGATGAGTGCTTTTCACCGCCCGCCACAGGTGCAGCCTTATTGGCGAGTCGGCCGTGAGCATGCTCCAAGCGTTCCGACGGACTACTCCAAGTAAGCGAGTGCGCTGGCGCCGTCGTCGGCGAGGAAAACCAGGTCGGCGAGAGTCACTGGCAGGAACCCGTCCTCCTCCATCCGCCGGAGCTGCAGTTTCAACCCGTCGTAGAAGCCGGCCGTGTTCAGCAGCACGACCGGCTTGCCGTGCAGGCCATGCTTCTTCAGTTCGAGCATTTCGGTCGCCTCATCCAGCGTGCCCAGACCGCCCGGCATTATCACTATCGCGTCCGATCGGGCGACCATCAGCGCTTTCCGTTGGGCGAGATCCTTCGCGAGCACCATCTCGTCGGCGTCGTCTCTGGCCCAGGCTTGCAGAAAGACGACCGAGACTCCTTCGAGCCGCCCGCCGGACTCTCGTACCCCGTCGGCCACGACCTTCATCAGCCCTGTATCGGACCCGCCCCACACCAGGGTGTGACCACCCCTGCCGATGAGTTCGGCGAACTCGCGGGCCGGCTGGGTGTAGCGCTCGTCGAGGTCGGCTGCGGACATGAATACACAGATGTTCATGTCGGGTCAGTTATCGACAATCGTCTGGACGCCGGAAGGCGCACTGAGGGCGTCGAAAGTACGAGTCGCGGCAACGTCGACATGCACGCGTGGCTCGGGGGGAAGCTCCGTCTCATAGTACGTACCAGGACCGTAGAGAAACCCATAGCGGAGGACGACGCCGTTCACAGCAAGCACCGCTTGCTCGAGCGAGGCAACCGCGTCGGCTTCTGGACCGGGACGCATTGTCCACGCGACACTTTGGGCCACCACCTTGGTGCCGTCCAAGTCCCCGATCGCATCGAGCAGATTGCGGGTGCCCTCGTCCCGAATTCGGGCATTCAGCAGTGATATCTCCGGGAGGTCCTTCAGCTCGTCGGGAAGATCGGTCAATTCGTGCAGGAGTAGGTCCGGCGAAAATGTCCGAACGGCGTTCGTGAGAGCCGGACGGTCGAAAACGTCGCAGACGATCGGTTGCGCGCCCATGGAAGCCAGGCGACGAGCCTTCGCTGCCGACCTCGTCATCGCGCCAACCGTGTAACCGGCGTCAACAAGCAGGGGTAGCAGGTGATTACCGATAACACCAGAGGCGCCTGCGACATAAATCCGCATGCCTGCCCGAGAGCTGTTGACGACCTGGGGGGTCGCCTCTGTAGTTGGGCTGCCGACCTCCGATGCCGTCCCGCGGTGTGAGTGAACCATCACTCGCCTTTCTGCTTTGTGCGTTGTTGCGCTGGTCGCTGATGCGTTGTGGCACAACGTTTGTTGGCCATGTGGAGGCCCAGTCCGGCGTCCGTCCAACGGCGGCAGCAGGGCCATCGGTGGGTCCTAATCTGGACTGATTCCGGGCTACATCTCCGACGCTACGCGGCAAGTGGCATAGGGATATGGTCCATTTTCATGATGAATTCACGGGCCAATTCGGCGGCCGCCCCGCTTACCGTGCTCAGGATCGACCTGCATCTTGACTAAACGGACCGTATTACGCGTCGGACTGAGCCGCCCTGCGAGAGGCCGTGCGGACGGGGCGCCTGGCGGTCAGCGGGATGGCGGAGTTCCGTTACGAAGTAGCGGATTCCGGGTGGCAGCTGCCCCAGCAGGACGCCCTGATGATCGGCTACGCGGCCCCCTCAGACAGCGCATGGCCGGGCGCGCTGGACGCGCTGTGCACGGTGCTGCCGTAGACCTACAACTCAGCTGCGCCACAACACTTCGTCTTCGCCGTCACGGATGCCGGCTAGCTTCCGCAAGTGGATCGCTGGCCAACAGGATCGGCTGGCCGTGTGGCGTTGCGTGCGCGGCGCGATCCCACGCGGCGCGTCGTGCCTGGAGGCGGTCGGATGTGGTCAGGCCCTTGGCGAAGACAAGGGACTCGACGGCGGACAACCAGTGCGCATAGTAGGTGGACCCGTCGGTCGGATCGTCCGTGGCTTGGGCACGTTGGATCTGGGCCGCGAGCGCCGAGGCCCATTCCGTCCAGGAGAACAGACCGCGTTCGTGCAGCGCCACCGTCAGCGCGAATGCCTGTGCCTGCCAAGGAGCCTCGAACACCGGCACGTCAGGCGGGGTCAAGATAGCTCTCCCAGGCGTCGATCGACGAAGTCACGTTGGGCTCGGCATCCACTCCCCAGAGCTCGGCGCCGTCGAACCGCACGGTGTAGAGCCACTGCGGCGCCTCGCCGAGCCCGTGCGCATGCGTATCGGGAAATACGTGCGCCCCGTGCACCTTTTCGATCACTCCGCACTTGCCACGCGTATAGCGCGGCAGGCGGGTGTGGCCCTTCGGGTGCATGTTGCGGGCGACGACGTGATCGCCCACCGCGAACCGGGCGGGCGCCTGCCCAGTCCGCAGACTCGGTGAGCCCCCCTGCAGTGCCGGCGCCACCAGCTCAGGCGTCAGCACACGTTTGACCGGTTTGACGGAAGTCAGCATGCGCCCCGCCGCGAGTTCCTCTTCGGTCACCAGCCCGGTCTCCACAAGCAGTGCCTCGAGGCCCCGGGCCCAGATCTCGTAGTAGCTCGAGGTCAGGTACACCGCGGCGGGCAGTGACTCGCGGGCGCGTCGGCCCATGTCGACGTTCCAGGCGCCGGTGGCGCTCGCCGCGATAGTGAGGCCGAACGATCGGCGCTCCCAGTCGGCGTGGAACGTCGGCTCGTCAGCCTCCTCCCGGACGTGACCAAAGTCCGCCATACCGCCCATGTCGTGCACACCGTTCACTGGGCAGCCACCCGGTCGGGACGAAGCGCCAGGCCCGTGCCGATCATCGAGTCACGGGTGACGAGCGCAGCGAGCTGCTGCTCACTCCAGCCGTCGGTGCCCGCCGGGCGCATCGGAATCACCAAATGGCGGAGCTCGGCGGTCGAGTCCCAGACTCGGATACGGGTGCTCGCGGGCAGCATCACACCGAAGTCGGCGAGCACGCTGCGTGGCTCGATCACCGCCCGCGATCGGTAGGCCGCCGACTTGTACCAAACCGGTGGCAGGCCCAGCAGGGGCCACGGGTAGCACGAGCACAGCGTGCACACGACCATGTTGTGTTCACCGGGCGTGTTCTCGACCGCGTTCATGTGCTCACCCTGACGCCCGCCGAAGCCCAGAGTTCTTATGGCAGTTGTCGCGTCGTCGCGCAGCGCCTGGGCGAAGCCGACGTCGGTCCAGGCTTTCGCGACCACCATCGCACCATTGCGTGGCCCGATCCGGGTCTCGTAGGCCTCGACGATGGCGTCGACGGCCGCGGGGTCGATGTAGCCCTTCTCGGTGAGGATCGATTCCAGCGCCCGCACCCGTATTTCGATGTCGGATAATTCGCTGTGTTCGGCGTTGGTCATTGGACGGCAAACGCGTCCGGGTGCGCGCCGATGTACTGGGCGACGCCCTGTGCGGGTTGACCGGTGACCTTCTCGACATCGTTGGTAGCGCGGTCGTAGCGGTTCTCGCGGTGCAGACGCGCCATCGTGGCGATGTGCTGGACGACGTGCGAGGGCAGGCCCACCGGCGCCAGCGTGTGCTCCACCCAGTCGTCGAGGGGCACGTCGCGACTTGTCACCGTTCGGCCCAACGCGCGCGAGTATGCCGCTGCCAGCTCGTCGATGTTCAGCGCCGCCGGTCCGGTCAACTCGTAGACGTGTCCGATGTGCTCAGCCGGATCGCGCAGCACCGTGGTGACCACGCTGGCCACGTCGGTGGCGGCAACCGGTGAGGTCCGACCGGTGCCGAACGGTAGCGCCAGCACCCCGTCGTCGCGGACCGACCGCATCCCGATCATGGTGAACATCGGGTTGTCGAGAAACACCGTCGGCCGCATGTGGACCACCGGCAGATCTGACCAGTTCATGACGTGCTCGGCCAGCCAGTGCAGCCGATGCTGCCGGGACTCGCCCGTGCTGGTCGATGTCATCTGCGAGACCGTCATCTGAGACATGTTCACGATCACCTCGAAGCCGCCCCGCTCCCGGGCCAGATCGCAGACGATCGCAGTGGCCTCCAGATAGTCGGGGGACACGCTCATGGAAAAGAACATCCGCTCGACGCCGGTCATCGCTTCGGCGACGTCGGACGGGTGGGTGAGGTCACCGACGACCACCTCGGCGCCCAACGCCCGCAGTCCGTCTGCCCGGGCATCGTCGCGGTGAACCATCGCCCGCACCGGCGCACCGCTGCCCAGGAGCGACTCGACGACGGTACGGCTGACACCGCCAACTCCCCCGCCCGCGCCGGTGATCAGGTACATCACTCCACGCTAACCGCGCCCGACCAGAGAAACAGCCGCTTTGTGGGGCCGAACCCGGATCGGCCGATTCGACGGGGTGGCAGCGATGCCCTCGGTTGACCGACTGCCCACCGGTGGCAGTCACCGTACCCAGTCAGTGGCAAAGCCGACGTTGTAGGCGACTCTGGCCGCCCGCGCGGCTGTGGATCGATCCGAGCTCGGGATGAATTCAGCGTCGGTTGACGCCAGTCGGCGTGCGGAAATCGTTCAACCGGCGTAAATCTTGTTGCCATGGCGTCCATGCTCGAGTACGACCTCGTCGTCATCGGTTCGGGACCCGGTGGGCAGAAGGCGGCGATCGCCGCGGCCAAGCTCGGGAAGACCGTCGCGGTCGTCGAGCGGGGCCGGATGCTGGGCGGCGTCTGCGTGAACACCGGGACCATCCCGTCCAAGACGCTGCGCGAAGCGGTCGTCTACCTCACCGGCATGAGCCAGCGCGAGCTGTACGGCGCCAGCTACCGCGTCAAGGAAAAGATCACGCCGGCCGACCTGCTCGCGCGTACCAGCCACGTGATCGGCAAGGAGCAGGACGTCGTCCGCTCGCAGCTGATGCGCAACCGCATCGACCTCATCCAGGGCCACGGCAGGTTCATCGACCCGCACACCGTGTTGGTCGAGGAACCCACCCGCGGTGAGCGCACCACGGTCAGCGGCGAATACATTGTGATCGCCACCGGCACCAAGCCGGCCCGTCCGGCCGGCGTCGAGTTCGACGAGGACCGCGTGCTGGACTCCGACGGGATCCTCGACCTCAAATCGCTGCCCTCGACGATGGTCGTGGTCGGCGCCGGAGTGATCGGTATCGAGTACGCGTCGATGTTCGCCGCACTCGGCACCAAAGTCACCGTCGTGGAGAAGCGCGACAACATGCTCGACTTCTGCGACCCCGAGATCGTCGAGGCGCTCAAGTTTCACCTGCGCGACCTCGCGGTGACGTTCCGGTTCGGCGAAGAGGTGACCGCCGTGGACGTCGGCGCCGCGGGCACGGTCACCACCCTGGCCAGCGGTAAGCAGATCCCCGCCGAGACGGTGATGTACTCCGCGGGTCGGCAGGGCCAGACCGAGCATCTCGATCTGGAGAACGCCGGCTTGGCGACCGACGCGCGCGGCCGCATCGACGTCGACAGCAACTTCCAGACCATGGTCGACCACATCTACGCCGTCGGCGACGTGATCGGTTTTCCCGCGCTGGCCGCGACGTCGATGGACCAGGGCAGGCTGGCGGCCTATCACGCGTTCGGCGAGCCGGCGAAAGGCATGACGGACTTGCAACCGATCGGCATCTACTCGATTCCGGAGGTGTCCTACGTCGGCGCGACCGAGGTCGAGCTCACCCGCAACGCGATCCCCTACGAAGTCGGGGTGTCGCGCTACCGCGAATTGGCCAGGGGCCAGATCGCCGGCGACTCGTACGGCATGCTCAAGCTGCTGGTGTCCACCGACGATCTCAGGTTGCTCGGCGTGCACATCTTCGGTACCAGCGCCACCGAGATGGTGCACATCGGCCAGGCGGTGATGGGCTGCGGCGGGACCGTCGAATACCTTGTCGACGCGGTGTTCAACTATCCCACCTTCTCCGAGGCGTACAAGGTCGCGGCGCTGGACGTGATGAACAAGCTGCGCGCCCTCAACCAGTTCCGCACCTGACGGGCGGGTCTCGGCAAACAATTTCGTCGCTCCGGGCATGGGATGCCCGGCAGTGGGAACGCAACATGCGCGAGACTAGTTGTCACTGTAGTAAGACGTTCACGGTCCGGCACTACCGCGAGGAGGCGAGGCTCATGGCTGACAACGCTGATAACCCCGAGCAGCATTACCAGCCGGACCAATCAGGCATGTACGAGTTGGAGTTCCCCGCTCCCCAGCTGTCGTCCAAGGACGGCCGCGGGCCGGTGCTCATCCACGCCCTCGAAGGTTTCTCCGACGCCGGTCACGCCATCCGGCTGGCTGCCCAGCATCTGAAGGACACCCTCGACACCGAGTTGGTGGCGTCGTTCGCGATCGACGAGTTGCTCGACTACCGGTCACGGCGCCCGTTGATGACGTTCAAGACCGACCACTTCACCAACTACGAGGACCCCGAGCTCAACCTGTACGCGATGCGCGACAGCGTCGGAACCCCGTTCCTACTTCTGGCTGGCATGGAACCGGACCTGCGCTGGGAGCGGTTCATCACCGCCGTGCGACTGCTGGCCGAACAGCTCGGTGTGCGCCGCGTCGTGGGGCTGGGCGCCATCCCGATGGCGGTGCCGCACACCCGCCCGATCACGATGACCGCGCACTCCAGCGACAAGGAACTGATCTCCGACCACCAGCCGTGGATCGGCGAGGTACAGGTCCCCGCGAGCGTGTCCAACCTGCTCGAGTTCCGGATGTCGCAGCACGGGCACGAGGTCGTCGGCTTCACCGTCCACGTGCCGCACTATCTGGCGCAGACCGACTACCCCGCGGCGGCGGAGGCGTTGCTGGCCGAAGTCGCCAGGAACGCGTCGCTGCAGATCCCGTTCGAGGCGCTGGTCACTGCCGGGGCGGAGGTGCTCACGAAGATCAACGAGCAGGTCGAGCAGAGCCCCGAGGTGGCACAGGTGGTCGCCGCCCTCGAGCGTCAATACGACGCGTACATGGCGGCCCAGGAGAACCGGTCCCTGTTGGCCAGCGACGAGGACCTACCCAGCGGCGAGGAGCTCGGCGCCGAGTTCGAGCGGTTCCTGGCCCAACAGGCCGAGAAGAAGACCAAGGACCGCTTCGAGGACGGCGACGACGCCGGATGACGACCATCGCCCGGTGAATGGGCGCTCGAGGCGCGAGGTTGACGGCGGCCCGCTAAGTTGGCGCAATGGCGCCGCGAAAGCCGAACCTTCGCCCCGTGCGGGATCTGACGCCCGTCCTGCAGTTCCGCACCATCCACGGTTACCGGCGCGCGTACCGCGTGGCGGGCTCGGGGCCGGCGATTCTGCTGATCCACGGCATCGGCGACAACTCGACGACGTGGGAGACGGTCCAGTCGAAGCTCGCGCAGCGGTTCACGGTCATCGCGCCGGACCTGTTGGGCCACGGCAAATCCGACAAGCCACGCGCGGACTATTCGGTCGCGGCCTACGCGAACGGGATGCGCGACCTGTTGAGCGTGTTGGACATCGACCACGTCACGGTGATCGGCCATTCGCTCGGCGGCGGAGTGGCCATGCAGTTCGCCTATCAGTTCCCCCAGCTCGTCGACCGGCTCATCCTGGTCGGTGCGGGCGGGGTGACGCGGGATGTGAACATCGCGCTGCGGTTCGCCTCGCTGCCGATGGGCAGTGAGGCGCTGGCGCTGCTGCGCCTGCCGTTCGTGCTGCCCGCACTGCAGGTGGCGGGTCGCGTCGCCGGCGGTGTGTTGGGATCCACCGGCCTGGGTCGCGATCTGCCTCAGGTGTTGCGCATCCTCAACGACCTCCCCGAGCCGACGGCGTCTTCGGCGTTCGCGCGGACGCTGCGCGCGGTCGTCGATTGGCGCGGCCAGGTGGTGACCATGCTCGACCGCTGTTACCTGACACAATCGGTTCCGGTGCAGCTGATCTGGGGCAGCTGCGACGCCGTGATCCCCGTCAGCCACGCGCGGATGGCCCACGCGGCGATGCCGGGGTCGCAACTGGAAATCTTCGACGGTTCGGGCCATTTCCCGTTCCACGACGACCCCGAACGCTTCGTCGAGGTGGTCGAGAAGTTCATCGACGGCACTGAACCGGCCGCCTACGACCAGGAGTACCTGCGCGGGCTGTTACGGGCGGGGATCACCGAGAACACGATCTCCGGTTCGGCCGACACGCGGGTCGCGGTGCTCGACGCGATGGGCACCGACGAGCGCAGCGCGACCTGATCACCCCGCCCACCGCGGCCGCGCCAACACCACGCTGATTTCACGCCGATAGCAAGTAGCATCGGCCCCATGGCCATCGACGTGACGGTGTTGCGGGTCTTCACCGACCCTGACGGCAAGCACGGAAACCCTCTCGGTGTCGTCGACGCCAGCACCGTCGACGCGAATGATCACCAGCGGATAGCGACCCAATTGGGTTACAGCGAAACCATATTCGTCGATCTGCCAGCCCCGGGTACGAACACAGCACACGCGCGCATCTACACGCCGGCCGTCGAACTGCCCTTCGCCGGACATCCCACTGTCGGCGCGGCGTGGTGGCTGCGCGAGCAGGGCGCACCCGTGCACACCTTGCGCGTTCCCGCCGGCATCGTCCAGATCGCCTACGCCGACGACCTCACCTCCGTTCAGGCCCGCGCGGAGTGGGCACCCGAATTCGCCATCCACGACATCGGCTCCGTCGACGAGCTTCTCGCGCTCAACCCGTCGGACTATCCCGACGACATCAACCACTACGTGTGGACGTGGACCGACAGGGACAAGGGTGAGCTGCGGTCCCGGATGTTCGCGACCGACCTGGGTGTGCCGGAAGACGAAGCCACCGGCGCCGCCGCCGTGCGGATCACCGACTACCTGAGTCGCGACCTGAGGATCGTGCAGGGAAAGGGTTCACACATCTACACCGAGTGGAGCCCCGAGGGCTGGGTGCGTGTTGCCGGTCGCGTGGTCAACGATGGCATCAAGCAGATCGACTGAAGGACACGTGGCCCGGTGAGTTGTCCGGCAATCCGAATCGGGATCAGCTGGCCGTCGGCTGCGGCGAGTTTCGGTGCGCCCGCAGTTCCTCGATCTCACGCTCGAAGTCCTCGGCCGAGGTGAACCCGCGATACACCGAGGCGAAGCGAAGGTAGGCGACCTCGTCGAGATCGCGCAGCGGCCCGAGGATGGCGAGCCCGACTTCGTGACTGGGCACCTCGGGCGATCCCGAGGCACGGACGGCGTCCTCGACCTGCTGGGCCAGCAGGTTCAGCGCGTCCTCGTCGACCTGGCTGCCCTGACAGGCCCGGCGCACTCCCTTGATGACCTTCTCGCGGCTGAACGGCTCGGTGACGCCGCTGCGCTTGACCACGGCCAGGACGGCGGTCTCCACCGTGGTGAACCGACGACCACATTCCGGACAGGACCGGCGGCGCCGAATGGCCTGGCCCTCATCGGTTTCACGGGAGTCCACCACGCGCGAATCCGGGTGACGACAGAACGGACAGTGCATCACCGCTCCTTCGCCGCGCCGACAAACGACCAACTCGAACCTCTCCGAGCGTACCTGCGGCGGGTTGCGATGGCCCAGCACCGCGCTGAAGGGCACGTAGCCGAACGATCGGTCGGTGAACATATCTGCGCACCAGGTCGTTTGCCTGCGACTCCAGCGTCAGCCGACCGGGGCGATCAGCGTCTGCCCGGCGTCCACCGACGACGAGTCGAGCTGGTTCAGCTCGCGGATGCGGTCCATCACCTGGCCCACGGGAGCGTCCGGGGCCACCCTCAGCGCCACCTGTTGCAGGCTCTCCCCGGACTGGACCTGGACCACCGCGAGCCGGTCCGGCACCGCGGCCGAGGTGGTGCCCACCACGCCGCCGAACTGTGCGACGAGGCCGAGCCACACCGTGATTCCCGCCGCCACCAAGGAAAGCAGCACGGTGGTGGCCGGGGTGATCGGCCGACGCCGGTGCGAAGCACGCGACATCATCACGCCGGTTCCCCGATAACGCACCGCCGCCCCTGCCGGTCGAACCGTCGACGGCCGTCGACGGGCGCGAACCGGCCGGTTACCGGTCCTGACCACGCGCGTGGGCTGAAATTCGTGGATGTCGAGAACGGTCATCTTACTGCCTTCCGGTCCGCTGCCTTCGCTCTTGTGTTCGAACATACTCGCTCACATGTTCGAAAGATAGAACGTGTGATCGAACTGTTGTGAAACGATAGAACGGGCCACCGACAAGAAATCGCCGCGCGATCGCGCAGGCACCACGAGGGCAACACGCCTCGAACAAATGTTTGATTAATCGGATGTCGCGGGTTACATTCGGCGGCATGGACTCGAGCAGCGACAACCCGGAAGGCACCGGCGGGGCCCGAACCCTGGACCCGGCGCTCACCGAACGCCAGCGCACCATCCTCGACGTGATCCGCGCCTCGGTCACCAGCCGCGGCTATCCCCCGAGCATCAGGGAGATCGGCGACGCGGTCGGATTGACGTCCACCTCCTCGGTCGCCCACCAGCTGCGCACATTGGAGCGCAAGGGCTATCTGCGCCGCGATCCCAACCGGCCGCGCGCCGTCGACGTCCGCGGCGCCGACGACCATGTGACGCCGATCGTCGCCACCGATGTCGCCGGCTCCGACGCCCTACCGGAGCCGACGTTCGTGCCGGTGCTGGGACGCATCGCAGCGGGCGGACCGATCCTGGCCGAGGAGGCCGTCGAGGACGTCTTCCCGCTGCCGCGCGAACTGGTCGGCGAAGGTTCGCTGTTCCTGCTTAAGGTCGTCGGCGACTCCATGGTCGACGCCGCGATCTGCGACGGCGACTGGGTGGTCGTGCGTCAGCAGAACGTCGCCGACAACGGCGACATCGTGGCCGCGATGATCGACGGCGAAGCCACGGTCAAGACGTTCAAACGCACGCGCGGCCAGGTCTGGCTCATGCCGCACAATCCGGCGTTCGATCCGATCCCCGGTAACGACGCCGCAGTGCTGGGCAAGGTCGTCACCGTCATCCGAAAGATCTAGTCGGCGCGGACGAATCCGTTCGTCCGGGCGAATTCCTCGCTGGAGAACCAGATTTCGGCGTGCACCTCGTCATAGTCGGCGGAGGTGGGCAGCCAGTAGCGGCCCGACTGGGTGTCCGCCTTGATCGGGTATCCCTCGGGCGCCTCCGCGGTATCGCCGACCGGTAATCGGAAGGCGGGACTGGGCACTTCGGGCTCGTCGATGACGATCCGGGCGTGACGGCCCGTGTCGGTCAGCGAATCCCGTTGACGCGGTTCGGATTCAACCGGTTCGGCAGCGACATCGAGTTCTTCGGCCTCGGTATCGAATTCGTCGGGCTCATCGTGCTCGCCGGCCGTCTCGTCGTGGTCGGCGGTCAGGCGCCCCGCGGCGATCGCGGCTTCTTCGGAAGCCGGGATGCGTGTAGGCGCGGTGTCGACGTTGTCGGGGTTTTCCTCGTCTTCACCGATGCCAGCCGATTCCGAGGTTTCGCCGAAGCTCTGTGACGGCCCCTCCCACGGGCTACCCGGCGAGTCGGTCGACTCCCCCGGCGCGGAGAGCGCTCCCAAACCCTCTGTGGCATACCGATCACCGAACATCGCGGCCGACGGGTCGCCACCGTTGGACAGGTGCTCGTCCGAACCCGGTGCGTTGTAGGCGTGTTCGGCGTCGGAGCCGTACGCGTCGTCATACCGGCCGTCGACCGCGCCTGGGCGATCGACATCCGGACGACGCCGGTTGCGCATCGTCGCGAATGCCACCAGGGCGACCAGCACGATCACCGGCACGATCGCCAGCAGCCACCACCAGCTGAAGGTGAACCAGTTCCTGTCGCCGCCGGAGTCCGAGGTGCGCTGGCTGCCCGGCGTTTCGGACTTCTGCTCGGCAGGCACCTCGAGGCCGGCCAGCTCCCCGGCGAGGTTGGGCGGTTCGGTGCTGAACTCGCCGGTCTTGCGATTCCAGGAGACGACGCCGCCGCTGAACCGCTGCGTGACGACGTCACCCTTCTCGGTCTGGTCGGCCATCGGCGCGCCGAGCGTGCCCTCCGCGCCGTCGAGTTTGTCCCAGGCCGCACTCATCGCGCCGCGCACCAGCACCGCGCCGTAGTCGGGCGTCCAGAAGATCACCGGCTTGTCCTCGGCGGCGAAGCGGGACATGCGGCTCGCGGTCGGCAAGCCGCCGTCGCTCTCGCTGGACACCGGGAAGCCGAGGTCCCCTTCGGGGCCACCGAGGCTTTCGTACTTGGCCAGGACCTGACCGGTGACGACTCGTGCGCCTGTCTGCGGGCTGTAGAAGATCTTGCCGCCGGCGAAGTTCTGGCCCAGACCGTCCTTGCCGATCGGATACGGGGGCCCTTCCGCAGCGCCCAACGGCCCCAGTGGGCCGCCTGCCGCACGGCGCGCCGCGTTGATCGCCGCCGTCGCGTCACCCGGTACCTGTAGATCGGCCAACTGTCCCGCGAGGTCGGGCGGCACGGTGGTGAACTTCTTGTCGCGGGTGTTGTAGGTGATCTCGCCACCGGTGAACTTCTGGGTGACCAGATCGCCACGGTACGACTCGTCGTCGGCCGGCACGCCGAGCGTTCCGCTGGATCCGCCCAACTTGTCCCACGCCGCGTTGATCGGTCCGCGGACCACCCTCGCGCCGGTGTCGGGCGTCCAGAAGATCACCGGGTTGTCGCTGGCGCTGAACGTGACGTTGAAGCTGCCCGGCGCCCGGCCGGGGCCGTCGTCCATGGTGGGGAATCCGAGGTCGCTGTCGGCGGGGCCGCCCAGCGATTCGTACTTCTCCAGGATCGCGCCCCGCATGATGTGTGCGCCGGTGTCGGGGGTGAAGAAGATCTTGCCGCCGGCGAAGTTCTGCGCGAAGCCGTCGCCCACCTCGTACACGTCGCCCTGCCGAGGGCCCAGGGGTCCGCCATCGCCGCCGCTGGCGTCGAACGCGGCCGTGATCGCGGCGTTGGCGGCATCGGATTCCGGCGACGCGCTCACCACCGGCGCCAGCAGCAATGCGACGGCGCCCACGAGCAGACCGATCGCCATTCGACCCAACACCGAGGTGCCCCGGCTGTTCTGCCCGATCATTCGACCTCCCGGGTCGGTACGAAATTTCGCTCGAAGATTTCGCACCCGTCCTCTATCTGTCGTCAGACGCCAATAACCAACGAACACGCCGATCTTGGGAAGAAAATACCTGCCGATACTCCATTCGCCGTGGATAACCCCGCCGTGCCGCCCCGATTAATCGCGGCGCCACCCCCGCTAATTGCATCCACAACTGTGGTGACGGCATCGCAAATAGTTTGCACACGGGAGACGAGAATGGCCGACGGCCGCCGAATATTTGCACAAATAGCGGTAGCCACCAGGCAATGTCTGAGCCGGTCGACGCCACTTGCGCACGCGATTCAGACCGTAATGCCATTCGCTATCGCTGAAACCGTGCACGCCGACCCCGCTGTCGGCGGTTTCCGAGCCGCGGGCGGCCCGCACCTAGACTGACGCCATGCCCACCCCGGTCAGCCTGACGCACTGGGGGGCCTTCGCCGCCGAGATCCGAGACGGCGACATCGCCGCGGTCAGTCCGTTCGAGGGCGACGCCGACCCCTCACCGCTGCTGGGCAATCTGCCCGGATCTCTTCGACACCGGGCGCGAATAGCGACACCCGCTGTGCGCCGGGGTTGGTTGCGCGACGGCCCGGGTCCGACCACGCGCCGCGGGAACGACGAATTCGTCGCGGTGACATGGGACGAGTTGACCGAGCTGCTCGCCGATGAACTCCGACGCGTCGTCGACTCGCACGGAAACGAGGCGATATTCGGTGGCTCGTATGGCTGGTCCAGCGCGGGCCGGTTCCATCACGCCCAGAGCCAGGTGCACCGGTTTCTGAACCTCCTTGGCGGATACACGTTTTCCCGTCACTCCTACAGCCTCGGCGCCACAGGGGTGATCATGCCGCGCGTCGTCGGCACGCACGACGACCTGTTCAAGCGGTCGACCTCCTGGGAGGTCATCGTCGAGCACACCGAACTCCTCGTGTGCTTCGGCGGGTTGTCGTTGAAGAACACGTCGATCAACCACGGCGGCACCACCGCACATCCGGCGCGAGATGCGCTGCGGCGGTACCGCGCTCGCGGTGGACAGATCGTGTCGTTCTCACCGTTGCGCGACGACGTCGACGGAGATTGTGAATGGTTCGCGCCGGTGCCCGGAACCGATGTGGCGATCATGCTCGCGCTCGCCTACGTACTCGCTACCGAGAGACTCGCCGACCGAAACTTCTTGAGCGCGTACTGCACCGGCTACGAACGTTTCGAGCGGTATCTCCTCGGGGCCGACGACGGCGTGCCGAAGACGCCGCGGTGGGCCTCGGCGATCTCCGGCATCGCCGCCGATGACATCGCCCGGCTGGCTCGGCGGATGTCCGAGCACCGCACGATAGTCACCGTCAGCTGGTCGTTGCAGCGAGTGAGGCACGGCGAACAGGCGCCGTGGATGGGCGTGACCCTGGCCGCGATGCTGGGGCAGATCGGCCTTCCCGGCGGCGGATTCGGACACGGCTACGGCTCGATGAACGAGCCCGGCCTGCCGCCACTGCGGTGCGGACTGCCAAGGCTGCCGCAGGGCATCAACCCCGTGCGGTCGTTCATCCCGGTCGCCGCCATCAGCGATCTGTTGTTGCGACCCGGCGAGGCGTTCGACTACAACGGCCAGAGGCTGGTCTACCCGGACATCCGGCTGGTGTACTGGGCGGGCGGTAACCCCTTTCACCACCACCAGAACATCCCCCGGCTGCGGCGGGCCCTGGGTCACATCGACACCCTGGTGGTGCACGAACCGTATTGGACCGCAATGGCCAAACACGCCGACATCGTCGTGCCGTCGACGACGCCGTTCGAGCGCGACGACTTTTCAGGCTCCCGCAACGACCCGATGCTGATGGCGATGCCCAAACTGACGGAGCCATACGCCGAATCACGAGACGACTACACGACTTTCGCCGCGCTGGCAGACCGATTGGGTTTCGGCGATCGGTTCACAGAGGCTCGCACGGCGTGGCAGTGGCTGGCCCATTTGTACGACAAGTGGGCGGCTGAACTGGATTTCGGCGTGCCGACGTTCGAGGAGTTCTGGAGCCGCGGGCGGTTGCGGTTGCCCGTCGAAAAGGGGTTGACACTGCTGGCGGACTTCCGCGCCGATCCGGTCACCCACCGACTCGGCACCCCCAGCGGCCTGATCGAGGTCTTCTCCGCCGACATCGACGGATTCGGTTACGCCGACTGTGCGGGACACCCGAAGTGGTACGAGCCCGCCGAATGGCTGGGCGGTTCACGGGCGGCCGACTATCCCCTGCACTTGCTGGCCAATCAGCCGGCGTCCCGGCTCCATGGCCAGTTGGACGGCGGAGCCGTCAGCCGGAAATCGAAAGTCGCGGGGCGGGAACCCATCCGGATGCATCCGCGCAACGCCGCCGACCGCGATCTCGCCGAAGGCGATGTGGTGCGGGTGTTCAACGATCGCGGCGCGTGCCTGGCGGGGTTGGTGATCGACGACCGCCTGCGGCCCGACGTCGTGCAGTTGGCGACGGGTGCCTGGTTCCATCCCGTCGACCCCGCCGATCCGGACTCCATGTGCGCCCACGGGAATCCCAACGTGCTCACCGACGATGCGGGCACCTCATCGCTTGCACACGGTTGCACCGGCGCGCACGTGCTGGTCCAAGTGGAGAAGTACACCGGCGCGTTGCCGCCGGTGCGGGCTCACGAACCGCCGGTGATCGAGCCGCGATGAGCGACGTTCTCGAGGTCCGTGAGCGGGGACGTACGCTCACGTTCACGATCGAGGACATCAATCGTTACCACGGTGGCCATTCACCCGCCGGCGTCGCAATCGCGTTCAGAGCAATGCAGCTCGGTTTCTCCGTCGTATCCCCCTGCGATCCGCCCGAGCGCCGATCCATCGTGGTGCGCACCGCGTTTCGCGGACCGGGCGCACGTGACGGCTTCGAGGCGGTCATGCGCGGCGTCACCGACGACCGCTATGTCGTCGACCGTTCGCTGGTGCGAAGTGACCGTGGCCGCCTACTCGAAGACTTCGTTTTCGTCATCGAGCACGTCGGTAGCAGGGTCACGCTGCTGTTGCGCGACGGGTTCGTCACCGACGAGTTCATCGACCTGGCCCGTGCCGGAAACCGGACGCAAGCCCAGGAAGACCGGCTCGACCAGTTGAAAGCGCTACTCGCGCAGCAGGTGATGGCGGTGCCCGCGGCCGAGGTCTTTGAACTCGGCTAGCGCCGAGCACAATCCGCGGGACCCGCTGTGAGGTGCCTCACCCGCACGTCAATTGTCCGATTAGCGAAACGGTGTTTCGGGTACTGAACCGTCACACCGTTTGACCGGCAAGGAGGAAGCCGCAGTGTCCGACAAGAACAACAGTGGGCCGGAAGAGGCCGTCAAGGGCGTCGTTGAAGGCGTGAAGGGCAAGGCCAAAGAGGTTTTGGGCGCCGTCGCCGGCCGAGACGACCTGTACCGCGAGGGGCAGGCCCAGCAGGACAAGGCAGATGCGCAGCGCAACGCCGCGCAGAAGGAAGCCGAGGCCGAAAGCGCGCGGGCCGCGGCCAAGACGGCCGAGAAGCGTCAAGAGGCCGAGCAGGAGTAACCAACACCGTCAGCGAGAGGCGCAGAGGTCGATGACCTCTGCGCCTCTTCGCTGCGTTAGAGGCTTAGAACGTCGCGTACTCACGCAGCGCGGCCGCCAGCGGTACCGGCACCCTGGCCTTGATCCTGGTGCCCTCGGCGGTGTGCTCGGTGGCGTCGACCCGACCATCGGCGTGCACGCGGTTGACGAGATCCCCGCGCTCGTACGGGATTGTCACGTCGACCACCGTATCGGTCGGCGCGATCAGCTCGGCCATTCGCTGCTGCAGACGCTCCAGTCCCTCACCGGTGCGCGCCGAGACGAACACCGCATCGGGCAACGCGCGGCGCAGCTGCGCCAGCGTCAGACCATCTGCGGCGTCGATCTTGTTGACCACCAACAGTTCCGGTGCACGCGTGCCGTCGCGGTCCGACTCGGATGTCGCCGCCGGAGCGGCTCCGGCGACCACCTCGTTGACGACCGTACGCACCGCGTTGATCTGCGCGAGCGGATTGGCGTCTGATCCGTCGACGACATGGACCAGCAGGTCGGCGTCGACGACCTCCTCCAGCGTGGAGCGGAACGCCTCGACCAACTGCGTCGGCAGATGGCGGACGAAGCCGACCGTATCGGTCAGCACAAACGGTCTGCCGTCGGCGAATTCGCCTCGGCGCGTTGTGGGTTCGAGCGTCGCGAACAACGCGTTCTCCACCAGGACACCCGCACCGGTGAGCGCGTTGAGCAGACTCGACTTACCCGCGTTGGTGTAACCGACGATCGCGACCGAGGGCACCTCGCTGCGCCGCCTGCCGCTGCGCTGCGTGTCGCGAATCTTCTTCATGTCCTTGATTTCGCGGCGCAGCTTCGACATCCGCTCGCGGATGCGACGGCGGTCGGTCTCGATCTTCGTCTCACCGGGACCGCGCGTGCCCACCCCGCCGCCGGCGCCGCCGGCGCGGCCGCCCGCCTGTCGGGACATCGACTCACCCCAGCCGCGCAGCCGGGGCAGCATGTACTCCATCTGGGCCAGGGTGACCTGCGCCTTGCCCTCCCGGCTGGTCGCGTGCTGGGCGAAGATGTCGAGGATGAGCGCGGTGCGGTCGATGACCTTGACCTTGACCGCCTTCTCCAGGGCCGTCAGCTGGGCGGGGCTGAGCTCACCGTCGCAGATCACGGTGTCGGCACCCGTCGCGAGCACGATCTCGCGGAGCTCGGCGGCCTTGCCCGAGCCGATGTAGGTGGAAGCGTCCGGCTTGTCGCGGCGCTGGATCAGACCCTCGAGGACCTCTGAACCCGCGGTTTCGGCGAGCGCGGCCAATTCGGCCAGGCTCGCTTCGGCGTCGGCCGCGCTGCCTTCGGTCCACACCCCGACCAGCACCACGCGCTCCAGGCGGAGTTGGCGGTACTCGACCTCGGAGACGTCGGCCAGCTCGGTCGACAGACCGGCCACGCGGCGCAGCGCCGTGCGGTCTTCGAGGGCCAGCTCACCCGCGCTCGGGGTGCTGCTAATGGGGGGATCGGGATATGTCATAGGCGAATAAAGATTCGCACGGAGATCACTTTTCATGCACCCCAATTAACGTTGCGCAACGTTCCACCATTCCTCGGACAGCTCGCCGTGCGCCACGAGGATCGACGGGCCGCGCAGGAAACTGCTGGCGTCGGTGACCGTGACCGAGACTTCACCGCCGGGAATCCGAACGTCGAGGCTTCCGGTGGCAGCCCCGGAGTACGCCAGCGCGGCGACCGCGGCCGCGACGGTGCCCGTCCCGCACGACCGGGTCTCACCGACGCCGCGTTCGTGCACACGCATCGACACCGCGCCGTCGATGGGGGCGGTCAGCACCTCGATGTTCACGCCCTCCGGAAACTGAGCGGTGTCGAAGGACACCGGCGCCCCGACATCGAGCGCGGACAGCTCCTCGCGGGTTAGGCCGGAGTCGACGCACGCCAGGTGGGGGTTGCCGACGTCGACGGCCAAGCCCGCGAACGGGCGGCCGCCGACGATCGCCTCACCGGTGCCCAGCTGGTTCACCTTGCCCATCTCGACGGTGACGTCGGCTCTCGTCGCGTCCCAGTTATGCAGCACCACCGGCCGCGGACCCGCCAGCGACCCGACGACGAACTCGTCGCGGCTCTCCAGGCCGCTGGCTCGCAGATAGTGCGCGAACACCCGAACCCCGTTGCCGCACATCTGCGCGATCGATCCGTCGGCGTTGCGGTAATCCATGTACCAGTTCTCGCCCGCGACGCCTTCCGGTAACTGTTCGAACAGCCCGCCCCGCTGCGCGGCCGCCGCGGTGGTCACGCGCAGCACACCGTCGGCGCCCAGGCCGCGGCGCCGGTCACACAGCGCCGTTACGACCGCCGGGGTCAGCGTCAGCTCGAAGTCGAGGTCGGGCAGCAGCACGAAATCGTTCTGCGTGCCGTGCCCCTTGGCGAACCTCACGTGTTCAGGGTACGTCCCGCCACACGCGCAGCGTCTCCTCGACGAGGTCCGAGGCGGCGCCGTCCAGCCACACGATGCGGTGGTCGCGGCGGAACCAGGACCGCTGCCGGCGCACGTAGCGGCGGGTGCCGATGAACGTCGGCTCACGCGCGCCGGACCCGTCGCCGCCGGCGTCGAGGTCGGCGAGCACCTGCGCGTAGCCCAGCGCCCGCGAGGCGGTGACCCCGTCGCGCAGCCCGCATTTCAGCAGGGCCCGCACCTCGTCGACCAGTCCGTCGGCGAACATCTTGTCGGTGCGTTGCGCGAGGCGAACGTCGAGACGTGTTGTGTCCCAGTCGAGTCCGATGATGGCGGTGTCCCAGCGCGGCGCGCCGATGGCGGGGAACGACGCGGCGAACGGCCGACCGGTCAGTTCGACGACCTCGAGCGCGCGCACGATCCGTCGGCCGTCCGTCGGCTGGATGGAGGCGGCGGCATCGGCGTCCACGCGCGCCAGCTCCCGGTGCAAGGCGGCCGGTCCGATTTCGGCGAGCCGCTGCTCGAAGCGGGCGCGGACGGCCGGGTCGGTCGCCGGAAACGTCCAGTTGTCGAGCAGCGATTGGACGTACATCATCGACCCGCCCACGACGACGGGGACCGCGCCCCGTTCGAGAATGGCCTCGATGTCGGCGGCGGCCGATTGCTGGTAGCGGGCCACGCTCGCGGTCTCGGTCACCTCGAGGACGTCGAGCTGGTGGTGCGGGATCCCGCGGCGCTCGTCGAGAGTCAATTTCGCGGTTCCGATGTCCATGCCGCGGTACAGCTGCATCGCGTCGGCGTTCACGATCTCAGCGCCGATCTCGCTGCTCAATCTCTCGGCGATGTCCAACGCCAGCGCCGATTTGCCGGTCCCGGTCGGTCCGATGACCGCGATCGGGCGCGTCATCGTGGGCGTGCGCTCATCGCGGCTGCCAGAGGCCGACGAAGTAGCCGACGCCGTAGGGGGCCCCGCGGTACAGCTCCTTGGCCGACCGGGGTCCGGCGCCGACGAGGCCCGCCAGCACCTGGTACGCGACCCGGCCGACCACGGCCTCGGGCAGTCGCGTCAGCGACGCGGTCCGGCCACCGGCCAGCGCGTCGTCCAGCGCGGCTTGTACGGGGACGGATTCGGGGTCGAAGCCTCCCGGCGCGGCCGGCGTCAGCGTGTTGGCGCCGTCGGCGACGACGAGCACACCGACGGAGTCGCCGGCTTCGTCGATCTCGGCGCGTAACCGCTCGCCACCGGCCAGCGCGGCGTCGACGCCGTGGTCGTCGGCGAACACGCGCACCTCGACGGAGGCGTCGGCGCGGGCCGCACCGCGCACCCAGCCGGCGATCAGCGCGCACAGCGGCAATGCGACCGGATCGCCTGCGGCCCCGGCGGACAGCGTGACCTGCAGGTCGACGCCGTAACCGGCGAAGGTCCCGGTGTGGTGCGGGCCGAAACTCTGATCGGCGCGCCCCACCCCGACGGCGATCCAGCGCGACGGAAGCCCGGCCACGGCCGTGGACACCGCGTCGCGCAGATCGGCCAGCTCGGGTGCGGCGCCTGTGGCGAGTTCGGGCACCATGACCGGTGCCGACGGGACGATCGCGATGGCGCTCAGCACGTCGTCCACGCTAATGCGGTGCGGGCTGGGCGGCGGTGGCGGCTTCACTGCGGGCCAGCGCGGCCGTCGCGACCACCATCACCCCCACCGCGACGATCAGCGTGAGCAGTCCGGCCTCTCCCGGCCGCAGCATCTCGCCGAGCACCACGACGCCGAGCACCGACGCGACCACCGGTTCGGCCACGGTCATCGTCGGCAAAGACGCGGTCAAGGACCCGGCGCGGAACGACGCCTGCTGCCACGCCGTGCCCGCGACCGCCACCGCCGCCCACACGTAGAGCTCGGGGGTGCGCAGCAGGGCTTCCAACCCGTCGTCGAGTCGGTCGACGACACCCTTGGTCAGCACCGCGAACAGCCCCCACAGCGCGCCGGACACGAGCGCCAGCAGCACCGCGCTCACCCGTCCCTTCCAGAAGTTGGCGCCGATGACGCAGAGCACCAGGGCCGGGCCCAGCACCACCAGCACCGCGGCCCAGGTCTCCCATGAGGCCCGGGACTGCCCGGCGGTCGGGTTGCCGACGGTCACGATCACCGCCACCGACGCGGCCAGCAGCACGGCCCACATCCACTGCCACCGGGTCACCCTGCGGTGTGAGAGCCGGGCGTTGATCGGCAATGCGAACAGCAACGAGGTGACCAGCAGCGCCTGGACCAGCAGCACCGAGCCCAGGCCGAGCGCGGCGGCCTGCAGCCCGAACCCGGCGGCGGCCACGAAACTGCCCAGCCACCACTGCCGGTCGCGCAGCAGCCGGGTGAACAGCTCGAGGTGGCCGACCGGTTCGTCGGTGACCTCGTGGGCCTGCCGCTGGTGGATCACGTCGCCGATCGCGATGAAAAAAGCGGCGCCGAGCGCGAGGACGACGGCCAGATCCACCCCATCGCCGAAGCCGGCCATCGCAGTCCTTCCGTAGGTTGTCGCGACGAGCCTAGGCAGGTCATCGCGGAAAGCTGTGCGCACGTGCCCCGGGGACCTGTTTCAATAGCGTCGGACAGCGATCAGGCGCCGCGTTGCGCGGCAGGTACGCGGCGCGCCGCGGAGGGCACGAGGATTACGGACATGACGACCAGCCAGCCAGGGGGCCAGTCCTCCGCGCCGAAACCCGCCCCGCGGCCCGGGCCGCCGCGTCCGGGACCCGTGCCGCGGCCGGGCCGGCCCATACCGCCGGTGGCCGCGCCGCCGTCGAGCGACCCGCACCGGTTCGGTCGCGTCGACCCCGATGGCACGGTATGGCTGATCACCGGCTCGGGCGAACGGATCATCGGATCGTGGCAGGCAGGCGACACCGAGGCGGCCTACGCGCACTTCGGTAGGCGCTTCGACGACCTGCAGACCGAGGTCGCGCTGATGGAGAGCCGGCTCGAGACCGGTACCGGCGACGCCCGCAAGATCAAGGCCGCGGCCCAGTCGCTGGCCGAGACGCTGCCGACGGCGCACGTGCTCGGCGACGTCGACGCCATCGCCGAGCGGCTGCAGACGATCATCGCCCACGCCGACGAAACGGCACAGGCCGAGAAGGCCCGGCGCGAGGAGCTCCGGGCAGCGCAGACCGCCCGCAAGGAGGGGCTGGCCGCCGAGGCCGAGGACATCGCCGCCAACTCCACCCAGTGGAAGGCCGCGGGCGACCGGCTGCGGGAGATCCTTGACGAGTGGCGCACGATCACCGGGCTGGACCGCAAGACCGACGACGCGCTGTGGAAGCGCTACTCGGCGGCCCGCGAGCAGTTCAACCGGCGGCGCGGCTCGCATTTCGCCGAACTGGACCGCGAACGCGCGGGGGCGCGCCAGGCCAAGGAGGCACTGTGTGTGCGCGCCGAGGAACTGGCCGATTCGACGGACTGGGGCCCGACCAGCGCGGCGTTCCGTGAACTGCTGACCGAGTGGAAGGCGGCCGGACGCGCGGCCAAGGACGTCGACGACGCGCTGTGGCAGCGGTTCAAGGCCGCGCAGGACCAGTTCTTCGGCGCGCGCAACGCGGCCAGCGCCGAGCGCGATGCCGAGTTCCGCGCCAACGCCGAGGCCAAGGAGGCGCTGCTGGCCGAGGCGGAGAAGATCGACACCTCCGACCTCGACGCGGCCAGGGCCGCGCTGCGCGTAATCGGCGAAAAGTGGGACGCCATCGGCAAGGTGCCCCGCGAGCGGGGCCCCGAGTTGGAGCGCCGCCTGCGCGCGGTGGAGAAGAAGATCCGCGAGGCGCCGACGCACGGCGTCGATCCGGAGGCTCAGGCGCGTGCCGACCAGTTCCGCGTCCGCGCAGAGCAATACGAGCGGCAGGCGGAGAAGGCCGCGGCCGCCGGTCGTGAGAAGGACGCCGCGGAGGCGCGCGCCAACGCCGAGCAGTGGCGACAGTGGGCGGATGCGGCCGCCGAGGCGCTCGGCAAAACGCGGTAGCTTTCGGGGTTTTCGTCTCGCGAACTGCAGAATCGGGCTAGGTGCCCGGCTTGTCGGGGCCGTTCGGGTCGTCGGGCTTGTCCGGGTCGTCGAGATTGTCGAGCAGACCCTTCTTCTGCTGCTCGGCGACCGCCTTGCGACGTTCCTCCTCGGCGGCCAACTGCAGCGCGGTGCGTGCCCACACCGCCCTGGCCCAGTGGAATGTCACCACCGCGATCGCGATCCAGGCGAGGACGAGCCCGATTCCCGGGCCTGGGTAGCGATCGGGTGCGGTCTGGCGCGACCACACCGCCAAGAGGCCGAGAAGCGTCGCGACGGTCGAGCCGGCCAGCGCGATCCAGGCCAGCGCCCAGCGCCGGGTCAGCAGCGCGAGCATCGAGAAGCCGACGCCGAATACCAGTACCAGCCAAGCGAATACGCGTAGCGGCAGCGTAATCCCCTCACGGGCCGCGGTCTCGCCGCCGACGAGCACATCGATACCGCGGGCATCGCCGGTGTGCGGCAAGATGAACGACACCAGCAGTACGAACACCCCGATGGCGATCACCAGAGCGCGTGCGCCAGGGTCGATCTCCCGTGCGACGCGGCGCTCCGCGGCCTCGATATCGCCCTTGAAGTCCTCGAAACCGTTGTCGTCGGGGGCCGTCACCGGGCACATCCCGTCGACGTCACGGGCGTCGTCGGCGCGCCGATGCCCGGCATGCCCAACCCGACGCCGGTGCGCGGCCGCCGGCCTTCGGCGTGGGCGTCGCCCGCCCTGGTCCGACGGTGGGTGTGCACGGCCGAATCCGCGATCAGATGGTGCGGCGCGGCCCCGGTCACGGTCGTGGTCACAACGTCGCCGGGGCGGATGTCGAGTCGCTCCGGGTTGAAGTGCACCAGTCGGCCGTCGCGGGCCCGGCCCGACATCCGGGCCGTCGTCGCGTCCTTGCGGCCCTCACCCGCGGCCACCAGAACCTCCACGGTGCTGCCGACCAGTACCCGGTTCTCCTCCAAGGAGATCCTCTCCTGCAGGTCGATCAATCGCTGATAGCGTTCGCTGACAACGTCTTTCGGCACCTGATCGGGCAGCTCCGCGGCCGGGGTTCCGGGTCGTTTGGAGTACTGGAAGGTGAACGCGCTGGCGAACCGCGCCTGCGCGACGACGTCGAGGGTGGCCTGGAAGTCCTCCTCGGTCTCCCCCGGAAACCCGACGATCAGGTCGGTGGTGATCGCGGAGTGCGGGATCGCGGCGCGGACGCGGTCGATGATGCCGAGGTAGCGCTCGGCGCGGTAGGACCGCCGCATCGCCTTCAGGATGCGGTCCGAACCCGATTGCAACGGCATGTGCAGCGTCGGGCACACGTTCGGCGTCTCGGCCATCGCGGCGATCACGTCGTCGGTGAACTCCGCGGGGTGCGGTGAGGTGAACCGCACCCGCTCGAGTCCGTCGATGCGTCCGCAGGCCCGCAGGAGTTTGGCGAACGCGCCACGGTCCCGCGGTTCGGCCGGATCGGCGAAGGACACGCCGTAGGCGTTGACGTTCTGACCGAGCAGCGTGATCTCGAGGACACCCTGGTCGACGAGCGTCTGCACCTCGGCGAGCACGTCGCCGGGCCTGCGATCGACCTCCTTGCCCCGCAAGGAGGGCACGATGCAGAACGTGCAGGTGTTGTTGCATCCCACCGACACCGACACCCAAGCGGCGTAAGCGGATTCGCGCGCGGCGGGCAGTGCGGAGGGAAACTCCTGCAGCGCCTCGACGATCTCCACCTGGGCGGCCCGGTTGTGCCGGGCCCGCTCGAGCAGCGTGGGTAGCGAGCCGATGTTGTGGGTGCCGAACACGACGTCGACCCAGGGCGCCCGGCGCAGCACGGTTGCGCGGTCCTTCTGCGCAAGGCAGCCGCCGACGGCGATCTGCATGTCGGGATTGGCCTGCTTGCGCGGCGCCAGGTGGCTGATGTTGCCGTAGAGCTTGTTGTCGGCGTTCTCGCGCACCGCGCAGGTGTTGAACACGACCACGTCGGCGTCCTCGCCCTCGGCGGCGCGTTGGTACCCAGCGCCCTCCAGCAATCCCGCGAGCCGCTCCGAGTCGTGCACGTTCATCTGGCAGCCGTATGTGCGGACCTGGTAGGTGCGCGCGGTGGCCGATTCACTCGAGGACTCGTCGGTCGCGTGCGGGCTAACGGCCTGCCCGGCCGTCCCGTCTCGCGTCACCATCGAAGTCACGGCCCCATCGTACGGACCGGCCGGTACGGCGATCCGGGCGGATTCTCGAGTTCCGGGCAGCCAAGCCCTTCCCTCGGTAAGGTCTGCACCCATGGAGACCAGCGGGTCGGATGGGAAAGAGGTCGATCCGGGTCAGTCGAGCGTGCCCATGATCTCGCTCTCGGGAGTCAACAAACACTTCGGCGCCCTGCATGTGCTCAAGGACATCGACCTCGAGGTGTCGCGCGGCGAGGTGATCGTGGTGTTGGGACCGTCGGGCTCGGGTAAGTCGACGTTGTGCCGCACCATCAATCGGCTCGAGACCATCGATTCGGGCACCATCACGATCGACGGCGAGGTGCTGCCCCAGGAGGGACGCAAACTCGCCCAGCTACGGTCCGACGTGGGCATGGTGTTCCAGTCCTTCAACCTGTTCGCGCACAAGACGATCCTCGAGAACGTCACGCTCGCGCCGATGAAGGTGCGTAAGAAGTCGAAGGCCGAGGCGCGTGACCGGGCGATGGAGTTGCTCGACCGGGTCGGCATTGCGAATCAGGCGGACAAGTATCCGGCGCAATTGTCCGGCGGCCAGCAGCAGCGGGTGGCGATCGCGCGGTCGCTGGCGATGAACCCGAAGGTGATGCTGTTCGACGAGCCGACCAGCGCGCTGGACCCCGAGATGATCAACGAAGTGCTGAACGTCATGACGTCGCTGGCCAAAGACGGCATGACGATGTTGGTCGTCACGCACGAGATGGGTTTCGCCCGCGGTGCCGCCCACCGGGTGGTGTTCATGGCCGACGGCGCGATCGTCGAAGCGGCCACTCCCGAGCAGTTCTTCACCAATCCGCAAAGCGACCGTGCCAAAGACTTTCTCGGCAAGATCCTTCACCATTAGTCGAAAGGAATCTCGAATGCCATCGATCTCCAAGCGCGTCCTGGGGGCGCTCGCGCTCGCCATCGCGCTGCCACTGGCGGCCACGGCCTGCGGTGGTGACGACAGCGACAAGATCGTCATCGGCACCAAGTTCGACCAGCCCGGGCTGGGGCTGAGGAATCCCGACGGCACGCTGAGCGGATTCGACGTCGACGTCGCGAAGTATGTCGCGCAGCAACTCGGTTATCCCGAAGACAAGATCGAGTGGAAGGAAGCGCCTTCCGGGCAGCGCGAGACGCTGATCCAGAACGGTCAGGTGAAGTACATCGTCGCGACGTACTCGATCACCGACGCGCGCCAGAAGAAGGTCGACTTCGCGGGCCCGTACCTGATCACCGGGCAGAGCCTGCTGGTGCGCGCAGACAACACCGACATCACCGGTGAGGCCTCTCTGGAGAACAACAAGAAGCTGTGTTCAGTCTCGGGTTCGACGCCGGCCCAACGGATCAAGGACAAGTTCCCCGGCGTGCAGCTGCAGCAGTACGACACGTACTCGGCGTGCATCGAGGCGCTCAAGAACGGCGCGATCGACGCGGTGACCACCGACGAGGTGATCCTCGCCGGTTACGCGGCGCAGAGCCCGGGCGCGTTCAAGGTCGTCGGCGGCACCTTCTCCGAGGAGCGGTACGGCGTCGGTTTGAAGAAGGGCGATACCGAGCTGCTGACGCAGATCAACGACGCGCTCGCCAAGATGGAGCAGGAAGGCGCCTGGAAGAAGGCATGGGATGAGAACCTCGGAGCCGCGGGCATTCCCGCGCCCAAGCCGCCGCAGATCAACCAGAGCTGACGGGCCTCCGGCGCGCGAGGAGATGACGTGGAGGTTCTGCCGGGCTACACCGTCGGCCAGATCGCCGAGGCGTTCTGGACGACGATCCAGCTGACGGTCTACGCCGGTGTCGGGGCGCTGGTGCTCGGCACGATACTGGCCGCGATGCGGCTGGCGCCGGTGCCCGTGCTGCGGTGGCTTGGAACGACGTACGTCAACGTCGTGCGCAACACGCCGCTGACTCTGATTATTCTGTTCTGTTCGTTCGGGCTGGCCGGCACCATGGGGATCACGCTGGTCGACCCGAATTCGCGAACGTCGATCGAGGACAGCAACTTTCGGTTGGCGGTGCTGGGGCTGGCGGTGTACACGGCGGCGTTCGTATGTGAGACGGTGCGTTCGGGGGTCAACACCATCCCGCTGGGGCAGGCCGAGGCCGCCCGGTCGCTGGGCTTGACGTTCGGGCAGAATCTGCGACTCATCCTGCTGCCGCAGGCTTTTCGCGCCGTGATCATTCCGCTGGGATCGGTGCTGATCGCGTTGACCAAGAACACCACGATCGCCTCGGCGATCGGCGTGGCCGAGGCCGCGCTGCTGATGAAGGAGATGATCGAGAACACCGCCGCGATCCTGGCCGTCGGTTCGATCTTCGCGGCCGGCTTCGTCGTCCTCACGTTGCCGACCGGGCTGTTCTTCGGCTGGCTCGGTAAACGGTTGGCGGTCAACCGATGAGCTCCGCTTCGGTTCTCTTCGACGCGCCGGGACCCCGGGCGCGGGTGCGCAACTGGGTGGTGTCGGGCGCCGTCATCGTCGTCACCGCGCTGGTACTGCTCGCGGTGCTGGCCGAGATGGCCGCGAAGGATCAGCTCGCGGCGGCCAAGTGGAAACCGTTCCTGACGGCCGATCTGTGGCGGACGTACGTCCTGCCGGGCGTGCAGGGCACGCTGACGGCGGCCGCGGTGTCGATCGTGCTGGCACTGATACTCGGTCTCCTGCTGGGCGTGGGCCGGCTCTCGACGCACGGTGTGATCCGCTGGCCCAGCGCGGTGATCGTCGAATTCTTCCGCGCCGTGCCGGTGCTGATCATGATGCTGTTCGCGTTCGCGATCTACGCGGCGTACGACATGTTCCCGTCCAAACAGTTGGCGCTGGCCGCCGTCATCACCGGGCTGACGCTGTACAACGGCGCGGTCATCGCCGAGATCGTGCGGGCCGGGGTGCACGCGCTCCCCCGCGGGCAGTCGGAGGCGGCGTTCGCCCTCGGGCTGACGTGGGGCCAGACGATGCGGTCGATCCTTCTGCCGCAGGCGATCACGTCGATGCTGCCGGTGTTGATCTCCCAACTCGTCGTGGTGCTCAAGGACACCGCGATCGGCTACGTGATCACGTTCCTCGAACTCGTGCGCCAGGGCGTTCAGATGGGCACCGCCTACAGCAACCTGCTGCCCGCCTTGATCGTGGTCGCGCTGTTGATCATCAGCGTGAACTTCACGCTGTCGTGGGTGGCGACGCGGGTCGAAGCGCGGATGCGGCGGTCGCGTCGGGGTCCGGCGCCGCTGGAGGCGGAGGCCGTCGAACAGGAAGGTGCACCCGGCGCGAAAGCCGTGTGATCACACCAGTTCCGCGCAGCGGGCGAGCAATTCGTCGTCGGGCGGCTGGTAGAAGGACAGCACGACGTGCTGGCAGCCGAGACGCGAATACTCGGCGACGGAGTCGAGTTGCGTGTCGACCTGATCCGGCTGTTGCGGGTGCAGGAACAACTGGACGCCACGCCGGATCGATGACGGGTCACGGTTTTCCGCCGCGCACGCATCGTCGAGCCCACTGTTGGCGGCCGCCCATTCCTGGGGCGCGGTGCTCGGCATGTTCCACTCGTCGGCGTGGCGCGCGGCGACCCGCAGCATCTTCGGCTGCGATGCGCCCACGACGATCGGCGGATGCGGACGCTGCAGCGGTTTGGGATCGCAGCGCGCCTGCCGCAGCGTGAAGAAGCGCCCCGTGAAGTCGACAGCCTCCTCCGTCCAGAGCCTGCGGATGACCGTGAGCGCCTCGTCCACCATCGCGACCCGCCGCCCCGGCGAGGGAAAATCGATGCCGTATCCGCGGTGTTCGTCCTCGTGCCAGCCGGCTCCGATGCCGAAGTCCAGCCGTCCGCCGGAGATGTGGTCGACGGTGACGGCCATCTTCGCCAGCACCGCCGGATTGCGGTAGGTGACACCGGTGACCAGGCAGCCGACGCGGGCGCGTCGCACCACCACCGCCATCGCGGCGAGACTGGTCCACCCTTCGTGGGTCGGTGTCGTGGGATCGACCAGACCATAGAAGTGGTCGTAGTTCCACACCGCCGGGAAGCCGAGGTCGTCGGCCGTCCGCCAGAACCGTTCGAGGACCGGGTAGTCGAAGGTGGGTGCCAGCTTGACCGATAACTGCATTCAATCTGCCTACGCGGTCGGCGATTTCATTGCAACCGCGCCACGCGGCGCCCGCCATCGACCCGACTGCCGAACGTGTGGCCGCGGCCTAGACCTGGCGGCGCTCGCGTTCGTTGGCCACGGCGACCTTGACGACATCGAATGCCATCGTCTGGCTGTAACCCCGCCGGGCGAGCATTCCGACCAGGCGACGCGCCAACTTGGCGTCCTCACCGTCGATCAGCTTCTCGCGGCGCAGCCGGTCGGCCACCAGCCGCTCGGCGCGGGCACGTTCGGCCCCCGGATCGTCGTCTGCCAGTGCGGCCTCGATGAGCTCGCTGTCGACTCCCTTGGTCCGCAACTCCGCGATCAACGCCCGCCGCCCCTTTCCGGCGTTCGCACGCCGGGACCGGACCCACTGTTCGGCGAAGTCGGCGTCGTCGACGAGACCGACCTGCTCGAGCCGGTCGAGCACCCTGTCGCTGACATCGTCGGGATAGCCGCGCTTGGCCAGCTGGCCGGCCAGCTCGGCGCGGGTCCGGGCTCTCACGGTGAGCAGGCGCAGACACACGTCCCGCGCCTGCTCTTCGCGAGGGGCCTCAGAATTCGACTGGGGCGGGCAGGACTTCGTCATCGGTGATCACGGCGCCAATGCCGAGCTTTTCCTTGATCTTCTTCTCGATCTCGTTGGCCACGTCGACGTTCTCGATCAGGAAGTTGCGGGCGTTCTCCTTGCCCTGGCCCAGCTGCTCACCCTCGTAGGTGAACCACGAGCCGGACTTGCGGATGAAGCCCTGCTCGACGCCCATGTCGATGAGCGAGCCCTCCCTGCTGATGCCCTTGCCGTAGAGGATGTCGAACTCGGCCTGCTTGAACGGCGGCGAGACCTTGTTCTTGACGACCTTGACCCGGGTGCGGTTACCGACCGCGTCGGTGCCGTCCTTGAGGGTCTCGATCCGCCTGACGTCCATCCGCACCGAGGCGTAGAACTTCAAAGCCTTACCGCCCGTGGTGGTTTCGGGACTTCCGAACATCACCCCGATCTTCTCGCGGAGCTGGTTGATGAAGATCGCGGTGGTACCCGAGTTGCTCAGTGCGCCGGTCATCTTCCGCAGCGCCTGGCTCATCAGCCGGGCCTGGAGGCCGACGTGGCTGTCGCCCATCTCGCCCTCGATCTCCGCGCGCGGTACGAGCGCCGCCACCGAGTCGATGACCAGGATGTCCAGTGCGCCGGAGCGGATCAGCATGTCGGCGATCTCCAGCGCCTGCTCACCGGTGTCGGGCTGGCTGACCAGCAACGCGTCGGTGTCCACCCCGAGCTTCTTGGCGTACTCGGGGTCCAGCGCGTGCTCGGCGTCGATGAACGCGGCGATACCGCCGGCGGCCTGCGCGTTGGCGACCGCATGCAGCGCCACTGTGGTCTTACCCGACGACTCCGGGCCGTAGATCTCGACGACCCTGCCCCGCGGCAGGCCACCGATGCCGAGCGCCACGTCCAGGGCGATCGAACCGGTCGGGATGACCGAGATGGGTTGGCGAACCTCTTCGCCGAGCCGCATCACCGACCCCTTGCCGAAGTTCTTGTCGATCTGCGCGAGTGCCAGCTCGAGGGCCTTCTCGCGGTCGGGTGCCTGCGCCATGGTGGTCTCCGTCCTTCGGATGTCTAGCTGTTCGGTGATCGGTTTCGATCAGTTGGCCGTGACGCTAGAGGCAGCCACCGACAAGTCACCGACAAGTTCCGAACGAGTCGGGCTGACCAGCAGCATCTAGCCGTCGAACACTGCCCACAGTAGACGAACACCTGTTCGACTCAAGTGAGACACGCCGTGGGATGGGCAGCGTGTCGAATAGTCCGCTCCCTGCGGGCGTCGCGCGGCCTATCGTGAAGTCATCCCGGCCGGAACGGGGTCCGCGTGCACGAGATGGCGATAACGCAGAGTGTGGTCGATGCGGTGTGCGAGCACGCCGCGGGACGCCGGGTGCACTGCGTCAAGCTGGAGGTCGGCGCGCTGTGCGCCGTGGTACCCGACTCGATGCGGTTCTGCTTCGAGCTCGCCACCGCGGGCACCCTCGCCGACGGCGCGCGCCTGGACCTCGATGTGCAGCCCGGCGCGGCGCGCTGTCGCACCTGCGGCCAGAGCTTCGAACTGCCCGATCTGATCCTGTTGTGCCCCTGCGGCAGTGCGGATGTCGAGGTGACCGCGGGGCGAGATTTGAGAATTCTCTCGATGGAGGTGAGTTGAGCATGTGCGCAACCTGCGGCTGCGGTGACGAGGGTGCGACCATCACCGCCCCGGGACACACCCACCCTCACGACAACGGCCAAACTCATCACGAACACCACCATCACGATGATGACCACCATCACGATGAGGCCCCTCCCCACACCGAGACCATCACGCTCGAACAGAAGGTCCTCGCCAAGAACGACGAGCTCGCCGAACGGAACCGCGCATGGCTGGCCGCCCGCGACATCCTGGCGCTCAACCTCACCAGCTCTCCGGGCGCCGGTAAGACCACCCTTCTCGAGCGCACCATCCGCGATCTCGCTTCGGCTCGCCCGGTCTCGGTCATCGAGGGCGATCAGGAGACGCTGCTGGACGCCGAACGCATCACGGCCGCGGGAGCGCGCGCGGTGCAAGTCAACACCGGCGCCGGCTGCCACCTCGATGCCGAGATGGTGCACCGCGCACTGCACGAGCTCGACCCTGAGCGCGGCTCGGTGCTGTTCATCGAGAATGTCGGAAACCTGGTCTGCCCCGCGCTGTTCGATCTCGGCGAGCACAGCAAAGTCGTCATCATCTCGGTGACGGAGGGCGACGACAAACCCATGAAGTACCCGCACATGTTTGCGGCCGCCGGACTCGTGATCATCAACAAGATCGACTTACTGCCGTACGTCAGCTTCGATCTTGAAAAATGTTGCGGTTACGTGAGATCACTGAATCGCGACGCGCAGATACTGGCGATGTCGGCCGCCACCGGTGATGGTAGCTCGCGGTGGTACGAGTGGATCGACGATTGCGCAAACTCGGCTTCTGTCCTGGCACCCGTTGACAAGACATAACCCCGGGAGTAAACCCAGACTCAGCGCCGGGATTCGGCGCCGCGGCACAACGTGAGGTTGGGAGCCCCAGCCCGGCTCCCGGTCGTGAGGGCCCCAGCCCGGCCCCCAGAAAGCTGTGACCTATGCCAACGGAGGCAGCAGTCAAAGCGGAAGAGGCCTTGATTCACGTGCTGTGGATCAACGCCGGATTGAGTTGTGACGGTGATTCGGTGGCGTTGACTGCCGCCACCCAGCCCAGCATCGAGGAGATCGCCCTTGGCGCTCTTCCCGGGCTGCCGAGAATCGCCGTCCACTGGCCCCTCATCGATTTCGAGTGCGGGCCGAACGGTGGCGCCGACGATTTTCTCGAATGGTTCTTCAAGGCCGACCGGGGTGAACTGGAACCATTCGTTCTGGTAGTCGAGGGGTCCATCCCGAACGAGAAGATCAAGGCCGAAGGCTACTGGTGCGGGTTCGGCAACGATCCGGCCACCGGTCAACCCATGACCACAAGCGAGTGGCTGGATCGGCTGGCGCCCAAGGCCACCGCCGTCGTCGCGGTCGGAACGTGCGCCACGTACGGCGGAATTCACGCTATGGCGGGCAATCCCACCGGCGCCATGGGCGTTCCGGACTACCTCGGCTGGGACTGGAAGAGCAAGGCCGGCATTCCGATCGTCTGTGTGCCGGGATGCCCGATCCATCCGGACAACCTCGCCGAGACGCTGACCTACCTGTTGTACATGGCCACGGATCAGGCCCCGATGATCCCCCTCGACGATGCATTGAGGCCCCAGTGGCTGTTCGGCGCGTCCGTGCACGAGGGTTGCGACCGGGCCGGCTATTACGAGCAAGGTGATTTCGCGACCGAATACGGATCGCCGAAATGCATTGTCAAACTGGGCTGTTGGGGCCCGGTCGTCAAGTGCAACGTACCCAAGCGCGGCTGGATCAACGGAATCGGCGGCTGCCCGAACGTGGGCGGCATATGCATCGGTTGCACGATGCCCGGATTCCCGGACAAGTTCATGCCGTTCATGGACGAACCGCCGGGCGGCAAGGTGTCCACCGCGGCGTCGGGCCTGTACGGATCGGTGATCCGCAGCCTGCGCCATATCACCGGCCGCACCGTCGACAAAGAACCGAAGTGGCGCCATCCCGGCACGCAACTCACGACCGGAGCGACCCGCACCTGGTAGGTGTGGCTCGTCCCGCGGCGCGCAGGCGTGCTTTCGGGTTTCGAAACTGCCTGTGACGCTTCTCATCTGAAGAAAGAGAAGAGTTCGATGACAACCATCATCCCCGAGCCGTCACACGTGAAGCGCGACCCCGGCCAACTCGTGGAGATGGCGTGGGATCCCATCACCCGGATCGTCGGCAGCCTCGGCATCTACACCAAGATCGACTTCGACAACCGCGAGGTGGTCGAGTGCCACAGCACCTCGTCGATCTTCCGCGGTTACTCGATCTTCATGAAGGGCAAGGATCCTCGCGACGCCCACTTCATCACCAGCCGCATCTGCGGCATCTGCGGTGACAACCACGCGACATGCTCGTGCTACTGCCAGAACATGGCCTACGGCGTCAAGCCGCCGCATCTCGGTGAGTGGCTGATCAACCTCGGTGAAGCCGCCGAGTACATGTTCGACCACAACATCTTCCAGGAGAACCTGGTCGGCGTCGACTACTGCGAGAAGATGGTCTCCGAGACCAATCCCAGCGTGCTGGCCAAGGCCGAGAACACCCAGGCGCCGCACGCGGACATGCACGGCTACCGCACGATCGCCGAGATCATGCGTGCGCTCAATCCGTTCACCGGCGAGTTCTACCGCGAGGCCCTGCAGGTCAGTCGATGGACGCGAGAGATGTTCTGCCTCATGGAGGGTCGCCACGTCCATCCGTCGACGCTGTATCCCGGCGGCATCGGCACCACCGCGACCGTCCAGCTGATGACCGACTACATGACGCGGCTGATGCGCTACGTCGAGTTCATGAAGAAGGTCGTGCCGATGCACGACGACCTCTTCGACTTCTTCTACGACGCGCTCCCCGGCTACGAGCAGGTCGGGTTGCGCCGCACGCTGCTGGGCTGCTGGGGCTCCTTCCAGGATCCCGAGGTGTGCAACTTCTCCTACAAGGACATGGAGCGCTGGGGCGACGCCATGTTCGTCACGCCCGGGGTGGTGATCGACGGAAAGCTGCACACCCACTCGCTGGTCGACATCAACCTCGGCATCCGAATCCTGTTGGGCCACTCGTACTACGACGACTGGACCGATCAGGAGATGTTCGTCAAGACCGATCCGCTCGGCAACCCGATCGACCGGCGCCATCCCTGGAACCAGCACACCAACCCCCGGCCGCAGAAACGCGACTTCGACGGCAACTACAGCTGGGTGATGGCACCGCGCTGGTTCGACGGTAAGGATCACCTGGCACTCGACACCGGTGGCGGCCCGTTGGCGCGCCTGTGGTCCACCGCGCTCGCCGGGCTGGTCGACATCGGCTACGTCAAGGCCACTGGCCAGAGCGTGCAGATCAACCTGCCCAAGACGGCCCTGAAGGGTCCGGTCGAACTCGAGTGGAAGATCCCGCAACACGGCAGCAACACGCTCGAGCGCAACCGCGCCAGGACGTACTTCCAGGCCTATGCGGCCGCCTGCGCCCTGCACTTCGCGGAGAAGGCGTTGACCGAGATCCGAGCGGGCCGGACCAAGACCTGGGAGAAGTTCGAGGTGCCCGACGAGGGCATCGGCTGCGGGTTCACCGAGGCGGTCCGCGGAGTCCTCAGTCACCACATGGTGATTCGCGACGGCAAGATCGCGAACTATCACCCGTATCCGCCGACGCCGTGGAACGCCAACCCCCGCGACAGCTACGGCACACCGGGACCCTACGAGGACGCGGTCCAGGGTCAGCCCATCTTCGAGGAGAACGACAGGGAGCATTTCAAGGGCATCGACATCATGCGCACGGTGCGCAGTTTCGACCCGTGTCTGCCGTGCGGCGTGCACATGTACCTGGGTAAGGGGAAGTCACTCGACCTGCTTCACTCCCCCACCCAGTCCGTCACCGGGGAATAGGGAATGGCCCCGCCGATCCCAGACGACGCACAGTGGCGTACGGCGGGCGACCGAATACAGGCCCTGCTTGACGCGTCCGCCGCGGGCGGGCCCGCCGCGCACGAGCGGGCGGTCCAACTCGTCGGCGAGGTGACGGACCTCTACGGCGCCGCACTCAAACGGATCCTGCGGATTGCGGCGGGCACCGACGCCGCGTTGGGCGAACGACTGGCCGGCGACGACCTCGTCGCCAGCCTGCTGCTGGTGCACGGGTTGCATCCGCACGACATCCACCGGCGCGTCGAGGACGCCCTGGACAGGGTGCGCCCGTATCTCGGCTCGCACGGGGGTGACGTGGCCCTCCTCGAAACCGTCGACGGCCCAGACGGATTCACCGTTCGCCTGCAGTTCTCCGGCAGCTGCAAGAGTTGCCCCTCGTCGGCGGTCACCCTCGAGTTGACCGTCGAGGACGCCATCCGGGCGGCGGCTCCGGAAGTCACCGCCATCGAGGTGGTCGCGCCGCAGTCGACCCCGACGGTGATCCCGCCGGCGACGCTCTTCAGCCGCGTCCAACAGCGCGCGCCCGGGCATGCCTCGTGGCACCCCGTACCCGAATTCGCCGACCTGGCGCCCGGCGAGGTCGGCGGGTTCTCCGTGGCGGGTACCACCGTGCTGGCGTGTCGCATCGGCGACGAGGTGTTCGCCTATCGCGACCGGTGCGGTGTCTGCCGCGAGTCGCTGGCCGGTGCCGCGCTGCATCGCCGCATGGGGTCTCCCGCCGGTGAAGCGGTGCTGCGATGCCCGCGCTGTCACGCCCATTTCGACGTCGTGCACGCCGGGGCGTGCGTCGACGAGGGCGCCGACCCGCTCGCTCACCTGCAGCCGATCCCGCTGCTGGCGCGCGACGGCGTGCTGTCGATCGCGATGGCCGCACAACCCACCGAAGCGGGTGTGGCATGACCAGCGCGTACGACGTGCTCGCGATGATCCGAGCCAACCGCGGCGTCCCCGCGCCCGCGGGGGAACGCTGTGAGATGTGCGCCGAGCCGATCGCCGACGAACACCAACACGTCGTGAACGTCGAGGCGCGAGCGCTGATGTGCGTATGCCGCGGCTGCTATCTGCTGTTCACCGACACCAGGGCCGCACTCCGCTATCGCGCGGTCCCCGACCGCTGGCTGTCCTTCCCGGAATTCGGTCTGGGGCACCGGAATTGGAAGCTTCTGCAGATCCCGGTCGGGCTGGCGTTCTTCTTCCGCAACTCGACGCTGGACCGCGTGGTGGCCTTCTATCCCGGGCCGGCCGGCGCGACCGAGTCCGAACTCGACCTCTCCGCATGGAACGGCGTACGCGCGGCGGACCCGCGGGTAGACCTGCTCGCCGACGACACCGAGGCCCTGCTCGTGCGGGTGCCAGACGACGACAGTCGGGACCCGGAATGCTTCCTGGTGCCCATCGACGCGTGCTATGAGTTCGTCGGCAGGCTCCGCCAGCTGTGGCACGGCTTCGACGGCGGCCAGCAGGTGCGCGGCTACCTCGACGATTTCTTTGAGCACGTGCGTGACCGGGCGAAGGTGGTGGCACCGTGCCAGAGCTGACCTTCGCGGTGCTCGACATCCGCGCCGAACCGTACGCGGTGGCGCCGGTGCTCACCGCCCGGATCGGTATCGCCACCGACGGCGACGACCCCGTGCACGCCATCGCGCTGCGGTGCCAGGTGCGCATCGAACCCTTGCGTCGCCGCTACTCCGATGACGAGGCGCTCGGGCTGCTCGACCTGTTCGGGCCCCGCGAGCGCTGGGACACCACACAGCACAACTTTCTCTGGCAGCATGCCAGCACCATGGTTCCGGGCTTCACCGGAACCACGCAGGTCGACCTCCCGCTCGAGTGCACCTACGACCTCGAGGTGACCGCGGCCAAATACTTTCACGCGCTGGGTGACGGTGAGATACCGCTGCAATTCCTGTTCAGTGGCACGGTTTTCACCCGCGGTGAGAAGAACATGCGCGTGCAGCAGGTGCCCTGGGATCGCGAGGACCACTACGACCTGCCCGTGTCGACGTGGCATGCCCTGATGCGTCTGCACTACCCCAACACCGGCTGGCTGCGGCTGGGTCACGACACCATAGACGCGCTGTCGAAGTTCAAATCCGCCCGCGGCCTTCTGAATTACGACGACGCGATCGCATCGCTTTTGGTCGCACACACCGCAGAGGAGATTCGATGACCGCAGACTGGGATCACGCACGAGCCGTCGCCGACGCGGTGCTCTACGAGGGTTACCTGCTGTACCCCTACCGCGCCAGCTCGAGCAAGAACCAGTCCCGCTGGCAGTTCGGCGTTCTGGGACCGCGCGGCGCCGCCGAGGCCGCCATCGGCGAACACGCCTCGCTGTCCACCCAGGTGATGCTGGACCCGCACGGCATCCCGATGGTCACCGGCGTGATCCGCTTCCTGCAACTGCAGCGCCGCAGCGTCGAACGCGACACCGGCGGCGGACGGTTCGAACCGGTCGGCGAACTGCGTTCCGGATCCGACGCATGGGTCAGCTGGGACGAGGCCGTCGAGTGCGAGATCCCGATCGAGCCCTTCCCGATCATGAGCCTTCCACGCACACTGAACATCTCGGTTCCGTCGGCGAGAGAGGTCGAACCCGTCGCGGGCGGCAGGCTGATGCGGACGCGCCGCGAGCTGAGCGGTCGGCTCGACATCTCCGCCGAGCAGGACGGCGACTTGCTGCGCCTCACGTTCGATGTGTGCAACACCGCAGCACCGGCCGGCGACAAGGACGAGGCGATCGCCGTGTCACTGATCGGGACGCACCTGTTGCTGGAGGTCGCCGACGGTGAGTTCGTCTCCCTGCTCGAACCCCCGGAGTGGGCCGCCGACGCCGTGGCGCGGTGCCGCCAGCAGCGCTGCTTTCCGGTGCTGGCCGGACCGGCGCCGCATCGGGACCTCGTGCTCGCGTCGCCGATCATCCTCTACGACCACCCCGAGATCGCCGAGCAGAGCAAAGGCGCGCTCTACGACTCGACCGAGATCGACGAGATCCTGACGCTACGGGTCATGACCATGACCGACGAGGAGAAGGCCCAGGCCAGAGCCACCGATCAACGCGCCGCGGCGATCATCGACCGCTGCGACTCGATGTCGCCCGAGGCGATGCTCGATCTGCACGGCGTGCTGCGGAACCCGCATGCGCCGGGCGGGGAACCCGACCTGATCCCGGAGGTTCCGGCCGGGGTGCAGTGGTGGGATCCGATGGCGGATACCGCGGTGCGACCGGACTCGGATGCCGTGCTGGTCAACGACACTCGCGTCGCCCGCGGCAGCCGCGTGCGGTTGCACCCCTCCCGGCGGGCGGACGCGCAGGACGTGTTCTACGCCGACAAGATCGCGCGCGTCACCTCGGTGCACGAGGACGTCGACGGCGAGCAGCATATCGGCGTCGTCATCGAGGACGATCCCGGTGCCGAACTGCACGACTGGTACGGCCGCTACCTGTACTTCGCACCCGACGAGGTCGAACCTCTGGTAGAAGGGAGTCCGCAATGGAAGTGATCGGCTGGATCGCGGTAGGAGTCGTGGCGGTGGTGGCCGTGGCGGCGGCTGCAATCGGCATCCGCTCCGTGCCGGATGCGCGGCGTTACATGAGAATGCGCCGGATGTGACGGCGAGCGAGGTGTCCTCATCTCCCGAATTCTGGTAGCCGGACTCGGCAACATCTTTCTCGGAGACGACGGCTTCGGCCCCGAGGTGATGCGTCGCGTGCCACCGGACGTCGCCGGAGCGCACGTTGCGGTCAGGGATTACGGGATCGGCGGCATGCACCTCGCCTACGACCTGCTCGACGGCTGCGACGCTCTGGTCCTGGTGGACGCCATCCCAAGTCGCGACGCGCCCGGCACGCTCCACGTGTTCGAGGCCGACCTCGCCGACGCCCGAGTCGCAACGGGTCTGGACGCACACGCGATGGATCCCGCAGCGGTGTTCGCCAGCCTCAACGCGCTCGGCGGAACCCCACCCTTCACCGTGGTCATCGGTTGCGAGGTCGACCGCGTCGACGAGGGTATCGGGCTGTCGGATGCCGTCGCGGCGGCCGTGCCGGAGGCGGTGCGGGTCATCGGCGAGGTGGTCGCCGGACTGTCGGCCCGCGCCTCGGTGGCGGAGGGCTGACCGATGTGTCTGGGGATTCCGGGACAGGTCGTGACGATGCTGGAGGGTTACGGCGATCAGCTGGCCCTCGCCGACGTCGCGGGTGAACATCGCAAGGTGAATGTCGGCATGTTGCCCGAGGAGACGTTCGCACCGGGCGACTGGGTGATCATCCACATGGGCTTCGTCGTGGAGAAGACCGACAAGGCAGGGGCCGACGCGGCACTCGCGGGTCTGCAGTTGATGGGCAGCGGCGAACCTGTCCCTGGCTCAGAGGATTCGCCGTGACCGCGCGGCGCCGGCTGCGTGTCCGGGTCCGCGGAGTGGTCCAGGGCGTCGGCTTCCGCCCCTTCGTGTACACGACGGCGGCAGCGCTGGGGTTGACCGGAAGCGTCCGCAACGACAGCGCGGGCGCACTCATCCTCGTCGAGGGCGGCAGCGCCGACGTCGAGACGTTCCTGATCCGGTTGCGCGACCACCCACCGCCGCTGGCGGTGATCGAAGGCCTTGACACCGAAGCGCTTCCGGTCGCGGGCGGGACCGGTTTCGTCATCGCCGACACCTCGCGAACCGACGGTGGCCGCACGCTGACCTCGCCCGACGTCGCCATGTGCGCGGACTGCGCCGCCGAACAACGCGACCCGCGCAACCGACGCTTCCGACATGCGTTCATCAACTGCACCAACTGCGGCCCGCGCTTCTCCATCATCGCCTCGTTGCCCTACGACCGGCACTCGACGACCATGGCGGACTTCGACATGTGCGAGGCCTGCGCGCGTGAATACCACGATCCCGCCGACCGCAGGTTCCACGCCCAGCCCGTCTGCTGCCCCGACTGCGGCCCGACCTTGACCTGCCGGGACCACGCGGGCGCCACCACGACCGGCGAATCCGCGCTGCGGCACGCACGCCGCTTGCTCACCGACGGAGGCGTCCTCGCGGTCAAGGGCATCGGTGGCTACCATCTGGCCTGCGACGCCGCCGACGGACGCGCGGTCGCCGAGTTGCGCGCCCGGAAGCGCCGCGGCGACAAACCGTTCGCGGTGATGACGCCCGACCTCGCGACCGCTCGCGACCTGGTCGAGATCGACGCGCCGTCGGCGCGATTGCTGACCGGACCGCAACGGCCCATCGTCTTGATGCCGCGGCGCGACGGCGCCCCCGTCGCCGACACCGTCGCACCGCACAACCCCGACCTGGGCATCCTGCTGGCCTACACCCCGCTGCACGCTCTGCTGTTCGGGCTGCCCGGTGACGACCCCGGACCGACCGCGCTGGTGATGACCTCGGCCAACCTCGCCGGCGAGCCGATCTGCTTCACCGATGCGACTGCGCTGGAGCGTCTTTCACGCATCGTCGACGGCTGGCTCATGCACGACCGGGAAATCCTGGTGCCCTGTGACGACTCCGTCATGCGGATGATCACCCTCGACGGCGGCGACGAGCCGGTGGAGTTGCCGATCCGGCGCTCGCGCGGCTATGCACCGCTGCCCGTGGCGTTGCCGGTGCCGGTCCCGCCCTCGCTGGCGGTCGGCGCCGATCTGAAGAACACCATGGCGGTCGCGGACGGCCGGTACGCGTGGCTGAGCCAGCACATCGGCGACATGGACGATCTGGCGACGCTGTCGGCGTTCGATTCCGCGCAACGCCATCTGCGGGAGCTGACGTCCGTCACGCCGCAGGTGTTGGTCGCCGACGCGCATCCGCTGTACCGGTCGACCGAGTGGGCCCGGCGCAACGCGGCCGACCGGCCCGTCAGGCTGGTCCAGCACCATCACGCGCACATCGCCGCAGTGATGGCCGAACACGGCCTCGACGGGTCCACGCAGGTGCTCGGATTCGCCTTCGACGGAACGGGTTACGGACCCGACGGTGCCGTGTGGGGCGGCGAGGTGCTGCTGGCCAATTACAAGGGCTACCAGCGGCTCGCGCACCTGAAATACGTCCCCCTCGCCGGTGGTGACGTCAGCGTCCTTCGCCCGTATCGGATGGCCCTGGCACACCTGCGGTCGGCGGGGATCGGATGGGATCCCGAACTGCCGCCGGTCTCGGTGTGTCCGCCCGACGAGCGTCGAGCGCTCGCCGGACAACTCGAGACCGGCCTCGGCTGCGCCCCGACCTCCAGCATGGGCCGGTTGTTCGACGCGGTGTCCTCGCTGGCCGGGGTGCGGCACATCGTCGACTACGAGGCGCAGGCCGCGATCGAGCTGGAGGGGATCTCACGCGGCACCGACGGCGGCACAACCGTTTACGCATTCGCCGTCGACGCATCCGGCTCGACGGCGGTGATCGATCCCGCGCCCGTGCTGCACGCCATCGTCGCCGATCTCCGTGCGGGGGTGTCCTCGTCGGTCATCGGCGCCCGGTTCCACCGCGCGGTCGCCGACCTGGTCGTCGAACTCGCATGCACACACGCCGACTCGTCGCGGCCCGTGGCCCTGTCCGGCGGCGTGTTCCAGAACGCCCTACTCCTCGAGTCGACCCTGAACGGCTTACACGGCAGGGGCATCGACGCGATGACCCATCGCACGGTGCCGCCCAACGACGGCGGCATCGCCCTGGGCCAGTTACTGGTGGGGAACGCCTCATGAACGGCGCGGACGGTCGTACGGTGTTCGGCCGCTATGCCTATCCGCCGAACGAACTCGGCTACTGCGGTCCGGCCGACGGCGGCGGCACCTCCGGCGGCCTCGCCTCGCACGCACACGAATTCGACGGGGCCTGGCCGTATCTGACCACCATCGCCGAAGCCGTCGGGGTATCCGACCCTCTCGATGACGAAGTCGTCCGCAGTTACTGGATCGGCGGTCCGGCGCTGTCCAAGGTCGACCCCGATCACCTGCTGGCACGGCTGCGCGCGGCGTTCACCGGTCAGGTCACCGGGATGCTCGACACGGTGCCCTGCACCTCCGATACCCTGGCGCACCACAGCTTTCACGTCATCGTCGTCTACCCCTGGGTGAAGTTCCTGGGCCGTGACGCCGACACCGCCGTGGGCGTCATGCAGGCCTGCCGCATCCGGTGGGGCACCGTCATGTCCGTCACCGGCGACCACGCGGAGATCGCGTCGCGTCCGCTGCAGTACGCGCATGATCGGCTGACACTGGGTGATCCGCGTGCGGAGCGGATCTCATGGAAGCGGGGCGAATTGTCCCTGGCGCCCGCTCCGCAACCCGGAGCGATCGTCTCCGCCCACTGGGACTGGATCTGCGGGACGCTGACCGGCGAGGAGGCCGCCAACCTCGAAACGGCCACGCGGGCCACGCTCGACCTTGTGAATCCCGTTCTCGGACAGGGAGTATCGCGATGACGACCGCACAACGCCCCTATGTCGGCGAGGAATTGTCCGCCGACCTTGCCGCCGCCGCGCTGGATCTCGCGCGCCAGTTCAACGACGGCGCGACCCTGTGGGTGATCTCGCCACAGTGGGAACCACACGCGCACCACATCGCGGTCGAGTTCGTGCATCCGGTGATCATGGGTAAGCGGGCGCTTCCGTCGGTCGCTCTCGTCGAACCGGATCCCGTCGCGCAGGCGCGGGTGGCCAGCCGGCCCGGCGATCTGCTGATCGCGGTGGCGTCGGCGAACGAACCGTCGGTCGTCGACACGATGCGGCGCGCCCGAGCGTGGGGCGTCCTGACACTGTGGATCGGGTCCGGACCACGTCCACCGGCGGGAGCGGCGAACCACATCCTCTGGATCGACACCGAGGACCCGATGGTGCCGGCGACCGGAGCGTTCGTGCTGCTGTATCACCTGCTGTGGGAGCTCACCCACGTCTGCTTCGAGCATCCGGGACTGCTCAAACCCGCCGAGTCCGCCGCCGCCTGCGTGACGTGCAGCGACGAGGGCCGGCTCGGTGAGGTGCTGGTGCCTGCGGTCGATGCGACAAGCGCGGCGCTGGTACGCACCGCCGACGGTGAGGAGTGGGTCGACGTCACGCTGATCGGTGATGTCGCGGTCGACGACCTCGTTCTGCTGCACGCCGGCGCGGCCATCTCGCGCGTCGAGCCCGAGGAGGTGCACCGATGAGCGACTCCGATGCCACCGGCTTCCTGTACCCCTTCATCGAGTCCGAGGAGACCGACGCCGCGAGCCTGCTGGACGATCTCGCGGCATCGGCCCGCGGTAAGGCCGCCGAAAGTGCTCGGCTGCAACGGGAATCGCTCGACGAGTACGACGATGCGTTGACCGCGGCCGGAACGCAGATGGCCGAGCGATTCCGCCGAGGCGGGCGGCTGTACACGTTCGGCAACGGCGGAAGTTCCACCGACGCCGCGACGTTGGCCTCGCTGTTCAGCCGACCGGCATGCGGAAGGCCGGTCGCCGCATGGTCGCTCGCCGCCGACAACGCCGTGGTGACCGCGCTCGGCAACGACGTCGGGTTCGAGCTGATCTTCAAACGTCAGATCATCGCCCACGCCCGCGACCGCGACGTCGCGATCGCGCTGTCCACGTCCGGCAACTCCGACGACCTGATGACCGCGATCACCGAGGCCAAGCGTCGCGGCCTGCTGACCGTGGGCTTCTCCGGCCACGACGGCGGACGGATGGCGGTCGCCGAGGACCTCGACTTCTGTTTCACCGTCGGCTCGCAGAGCATCCACCGGATTCAGGAGAGCCACGCGATGCTCGGCTACCGGCTCTGGTCGGTGGTCCAGGAGCAGCTGCACACCAATTCGGCCCGCGCACTGAACGGAGCACACTCCACATGACACGAGCTGCGAGCGCGTCCGAACGCGAAGACCGGGTGCTGGAACGGATCGACAAATTCCGTCAGCGACGACCGCGGCTGCTCGACGACGTGGTGACGCTCGCGCACGGGGCGGGCGGCAAGTCGTCGGCAGCGCTCGTCGACGCGGTGTTCCTCGAGGCCTTCCGCAACGACGAACTCGAACAACTCGGTGACGCGGCCGCGGTGCAGACGCCGTCGGGCGAACGGCTGGCCTTCTCCACCGACTCCTATGTGGTGTCGCCGCGGCGCTTCCCCGGCGGCTCCATCGGCCACGTCGCGGTGCACGGCACGATCAACGACCTGGCCGTCTCCGGCGCCCGCCCGCAGTGGCTTTCGGCGGCGTTCGTGATCGAGGAGGGCTTCCCCATCGCCGAACTGCGCGAGATCGTCGCGGACATGGGCGAAGCCGCGTTGAACGCGGGCGTGCAGATCGTCACCGGCGACACGAAGGTCGTCGGCAGGGGCGCCGCCGACGGCGTCTACATCTGCACCGCGGGCATGGGCTTGATTCCCGAGGGCCGGCTGCTCTCCCGCGACAGCGTGCAGCCCGGCGACAAGGTCGTGCTGTCGGGCACGATCGGCGAGCACGGGATGGCCGTCATGCTGGCGCGCGGCGATCTGGCCATCGACGCCGACATCGCCTCGGACACCGCACCGGTGCACGAACTCGTCGAGCTGCTGCTGACCGCGGCGCCGTCGACCAGGTGGATGCGCGACGCGACCCGCGGAGGTGTGGGCACGGTGGCCAACGAACTCGTCAAGGACGCACCGTTCGCGATGATCCTGGACGAGGAGAGGCTGCCCGTCCTGCCGCAGGTGCTCGGGGCGTGCGACATGCTCGGCATCGACCCGCTCTACGTGGCGAACGAAGGCAAGTTCGTCGCCGTCGTGCCCGCCGAAGAAGCCGATGCGGCGGTGTCCGCGTTGCGCGCCCACCCGCAGGGTGCGCGGGCCGCGGTGGTCGGCGAGATCGTCCCCGAGCCCCACGGAATCGTCGCGCTACGAACGTCGTTCGGCGGCAGCCGGATCGTCGACATGCTCGTCGGCGACCCCCTGCCGCGGATCTGTTGAGAGGAGACCGACATGTGCCTCGGCATCCCCGGTCAGGTGGTCGACATCGTCGACGCCGAACAGTCGCTGGCCAAGGTCGACGTCAACGGCGTCCGCAGAACCATCAGTGTGCGCCTGCTGGCCGACGACAACCTGAAGGTCGGCGACTGGGTCCTGGTGCACGTCGGGTTCGCGATGGCCAAGATCGACGAACACGAGGCCACGCTCACCCTCGACCAGGTGCAGAAGATGGGCGCCGACTACGCCGCCGAGATCGAAGCGTTCAACTCATCCGAAATCGCCTGAGAGGCAAGCCATGAGATTCGTCGACGAATTCCGCGACCCGGCCGCCGCACGTGCGCTGGTCAGGTCCATCACCGACCTCGCCGGCGACGACGAGTTCAAGTTCATGGAGGTGTGCGGCGGCCACACCCACACCATCTACCGCCACGGCATCGAGCATCTGCTGCCGGAGACGGTCGAGCTGGTGCACGGGCCCGGATGCCCGGTGTGCGTCATCCCGATGGGGCGCGTCGACGACGCGATGTGGCTGGCAGAGCAGCCCGACGTCATCTTCACGACGTTCGGCGACATGATGCGGGTGCCGGGTTCGCGGGGCAACCTCATCGAGGCGAAGGCACGCGGCGCCGACGTGCGGTTCGTGTATTCGCCGCTGGACGCGCTCAAGATCGCGCTCGACAATCCGGACAAGCGGGTCGTGTTCTTCGCAGTGGGCTTCGAGACCACCGCGCCGTCCACCGCCGTGACGCTGGTGCGCGCGAAGGCGTTGGGTGTGGGTAATTTCAGCGTGTTCTGCAACCACGTCACGATCGTCCCGCCGATCAAGGCGATCCTGGAGTCTCCCGACCTGCGCCTGTCCGGATTCCTCGGACCCGGACACGTCTCGACGGTGGTGGGGTTGCGCCCGTACCGGTTCGTCCCCGACGTGTACGGAAAACCCATGGTGGTGGCGGGATTCGAGCCGCTCGACATCCTCGCGTCGGTGCACATGCTGCTGCAGCAGATCCGCGACGGCCGCTGCGAGGTCGAGAACCAGTACACACGGGTGGTACGCCCCGAAGGCAACACCCAGGCGCTCAAGCTGATGGCCCAGACCTTCGAACTGCGACCGCATTTCGAGTGGCGGGGGCTGGGTTTCATCTCGCAGAGCGCGCTGCGGCTGCACCCTGACTACGCGGACTTCGACGCCGAACGCACCTTCGCCATGCCGGGTGTGCGGGTGGCCGATCCGAAGGCGTGCCAGTGCGGCGAGGTGCTCAAGGGCGTCATCAAACCGTGGGAGTGCAAGGTCTTCGGGACCGCGTGCACACCGGAGACACCGATCGGGACGTGCATGGTGTCCCCGGAGGGCGCCTGCGCGGCGTACTACAACTTCGGCAGGCTGCACCGGGAGACGGCGTTGGTCCTGGGGCAGCGCGCCTGAGGCCGTCGATACGTCGTCGCAGATCACGCGGCGACAAGTGAGGAGTGATTGTCATGACCGAGCCGGAGGAACGAGGAAAACGCGGGACCGGATCCGATCAAGCCTCGGGCGGGCCGGCGGACCGTCCGTCGGACACCTATCGCGGTGACGAGTCCGTGCCCGCCCACGACGACGGAAATCCGGACTTCCAGACGGGATTCACCGACGAACCGCCCAAGGACGTCAAACCCGAGGTCCCCCCGTACGAGGGTCGCCAGACGTCGGCCGAAGCGGAAGGCTCGGGCGACAACCGCTAACGATTCACCACTGATCACGCGGGACATCGAAGTCTGAGCACAGTGCGCGCCAGACGTCCCGCGGTTCCACGCCGTCCTCGATGGCCTGCGCCGCCGTGCGGCCGTCGAACCCGCCCAGCACGTGGTCGACGAGCAGCGACGCGCCGCGCACCGAGCCGAACTGTTCTTCGACGAGCTGATGAAATTCCGTCAACCGCACGGGCCCCAAACTACGCCAGCGCTTCATGGCACACCCGTACCGGATCTTCGACGCCGGCGACCGTCGCCCCGGCCCGCCGCGCCGCATCCCGGTATCGCGGTGTGTCCAACACCTCACGCACCGCGCGGGCCAGCGCCTCCGCGGTGAGCGGGCGCACAAGCTGCGCACTTCCTTGCCGTACAACACGATTCGCGATCTCCCACTGGTCGCCGCCGCCGGGGACCACGACCATCGGAACGCCCGCCAGCAGCGTCTTGGCCACCATGCCGTGGCCGCCGCCGCAGATCACCAGGTCGGCGTGCGACAGCAGCTCGTCCTGTCGTCCCAGTCCGACCACCGCCCACGGCGGCACCGCGACCTGCGTGCCGCCCAGGCGCGACACGACCACCCGCGACTCCGACGGCAACACCTCACCCGGTGTCAGGGTCGCCAGGGCGATCTCCGCCAGGCCCCCCTCCCCCGTCGTCGCGGTGGACGGCGCGATGACCACTACCGGACCGCCGCCCGCGGGTATGTCCAGCGTCGCCGTCGTCGGCTCGAAGTGCAGAGGGCCGACCACCACGGCCTCGGCGGGCCAGTCCGGCCGCGGCACCTCCAGCGCCGGCAGCGTGGCGATCAACCGTCGGCGCGGGCCGGGTTCGGCTGCGGGCAGCCCGATTTGCACCCGCGCAGCCGCGCGTTGCCGAATGCCCTGCCGCCACGACCGGGACGACAGCGCGCGCAGGATCGCGTCGCGTACCCGGCCGCGGACACCGACGCCGGGCGCCAAACCGCTGCCGATCGGCGGAAGCCCCTTCGACGGCCGGTACAGCGGGTGCGGGTTGAGTTCGACCCACGGCAGCCCGAGCACTTCGGCGCAGAACCCGCCCGCGGTGGTGATGGCGTCCGAGACCACCAGGTCCAGCCCGAGACGGCGCATCTGCGGCGCGTTGAGCACGGCCATCCGGGCGCCACGCTGGTGGACCTTCGCCCCGGCGTCGGCGTCGTCGTCGGTGTCCTCCGGGTCGAGGCCGAGCAGTTCAGCGGCGGGGACGCCGGCGTCGCGGGCGGTGTCGAGCCACTCCGTTCCGGTCAGCAGCGTCGGCGAATCGCCGTTGGCCAGGAAACGAAGGCACAGCGCGATCGCCGGAAAGGCATGCCCCGGATCGGGTCCGGCGACGACCGCGACGCGCATTGGGCCTACCCTGCCACAGCAGCGCGGCACTAGGCTGGCCGCATGACCGACCAGGCTCCCGAACTGAAAACCGACGTCGACAACATCCGGGCCGTCGAAACGTTCCTCTACGCGCTGCAGGATGAGGACTTCGACGCCGTCGACGGATTGCTCGCCGACAACGTGGAGTGGCAGAACGTCGGCTATCCCACGATCCGCGGCCGCAAGCGCATCGTGGGCATCTTTCGGCGCGGTCAAGGGCGGGCGCGCTTCGAGGTGAAGATCCACCGCGTCGCCGCGGACGGCAACTGCGTGCTCACCGAACGCACCGATGCGTTGATCTTCGGGCCGGTGCGCGTGCAGTTCTGGGTGTGCGGGACGTTCGAGGTGCACGCCGGCCGAATCACGTTGTGGCGCGACTACTTCGACACCCTCGACTTCGTCAAGGCCACGGTGCGGGGGCTGGCCGCGACGGTCGTTCCGTCGCTGCGGCCGAGTATGTAGGAGGGTTATGCCCCGCGGACGTGGCCCAGTTCGTTGAACGCCTGGGCCCACCCGACGAGGCGGTCGGTGGCGTTGGACAGTTCGTCGCGGTAACGCTGCTGCCACATCGGTGACGTGGACGTCGGGCCGGTGTTCGCGGCCGACACCAATTGCGCTGCGGCGTTGACCATTTCGCCGTACTGGCGGGCACCGTGGTCGAGCTGTGCGGTAAACGCGCGGATGGTGGGGGTCAGGTGGGCGCCTGACTGCGGCGTCGCGCGGATGGCCCGCTCCATCGACACCACTTCGTTCGCGGTGGCGGCCATGGTCGCCGCCGTCTGATTCGCCGCCGCGGTCAGCTCGCGCAGTTCGTCGGCGGGCAGCATCCGACCGCGCTCCATCACTCCGAGCAGGGAGAACAACCCGCGCTCGGAGGTCGCCAGCGCCGCCATCGGTTGACGCGCGGCAGACCCCCGCGGTGGGAGCCGGCGGGTGGCACGCGACCGCGGCGGGGGCAGCGGCTCACGTCGCAGCCAGCGGTACCGCAGAAACGACAGCGTCGCGAGGAAGGCCGCGCCGACGGCGATCGGTGACGGGATGAGCAGCGCCCATGCCGGAACGTCCCACGCCGCCACCAGCCCGGTGACGCCGATCCAGAAGACGCTGGAGATCGTGAAGAACACCGTGAGCCGCAGCGCCCACCGCCGCTTACGCAGGAGCTTCGCGCGCGGGTCGGCGGCGGCGTTCAGTCTGTCGGCCAGCACATCGGACCACTCGGCGGCCGTGTCGATCCCGTTCTGAAGGCCTCGCTGCATCAGCGAGCGCCACGGCTCGGGCCGGCTCGTCTGCGCACTCACGGGTTCCTCTTCGGCTATTGGGACAGCGGGTTTTCCGGCGTCGCCTGCTGCGGATTGGCCGCCGGGGTCGCGGGCTGCGCCGCGGCGTTACCACCGGCGGGCAGCTGCTCACCGCGCATCGAGGCGCGGATCTGCTCCAGCCGCGAATGCCCGGCCATCTGCACGCTCGCCTGCTGGACCTCCATCATCCGGCCCTGAACCGAATTCTGTGCCAGCTCGGCCTCGCCCATCGCGTTGGCATAGCGGCGCTCGATCTTCTGGCGCACCTCGTCGAGGCTGGGCGTGGTGCCCGGGGCCGCCAACTCGCTCATCGAGCGCAGCGACGAGCTGACCTGCTCCTGCATCTTGGCCTGTTCGAGCTGTGAGAGCAGCTTGGTGCGCTCGGCGATCTTCTGCTGCAGCATCATCGCGTTCTGCTCGACGGCCTTCTTGGCCTGACCGGCCGCCTGCAGCGCCTGGTCGTGCAGCCCCTTGAGATCCTCGACGCTCTGCTCGGCGGTCACCAGCTGGGCGGCGAACGCCTCGGCGGCGTTGTTGTACTCGGTGGCCTTGGCCGCGTCGCCGGCGGCCGTCGCCTGGTCGGCGAGGGTGAGCGCCTGGCGGACGTTGACCTGGAGCTTCTCGATGTCGGCCAGTTGCCGGTTGAGCCGCATCTCCAGCTGACGCTGGTTGCCGATCACCTGGGCGGCCTGCTGGGTCAGTGCCTGGTGCTGGCGCTGGGCTTCCTCGATGGCCTGCTGGATCTGCACCTTCGGGTCGGCGTATTCGTCCACCTTGGAGCTGAACAGCGCCATGAGGTACTTCCACGCCTTGACGAACGGATTGGCCATGTCAGTTCACTCCGCCTTCGTGTCGTTGTCTCGGACTCGCCGGCCCGGCTTACCGTGCTGCCCAATCTATCGGGTCAGCGCGTATCACCACAGTCACTCGGGTCGCGCGTCAGCGCATCGGCGCGTCAGGCGACCGCCATCGACACGACCTGCGGGATGACCACCTTGGTGGTGGCGTCGATGTTGGCGGCGCCGGCGAAGGCGGCACGCTCCTCGCGCTCCATTTCCTGACCGGCGTCGAAGAGCACCTGCGAGAGCGGCACGTCGAGGGCGCCGCAGATCGCGTTGAGCAGTTCGCTCGAGGCTTCCTTGCGGCCGCGCTCGACCTCGGAGAGGTAGCCCAGGCTGACTCGCGCGGTGTCGGACACCTCGCGCAAGGTGCGTCCCTGGTCGACGCGGGCACGACGCAGCACGTCGCCGATCACCTCGCGCAGCAATGCCGTCATCGTGCTCTCCCTTCGGAGTCAATTTCTGGGATCCATTAGGGCAACGCTGAGAGCGGGCCGGTTGGTTCCCGGATGGCGCAGATCACTGTCCGGCGACGGCGGAGCGCAGGCGCGCGAGGGCTTCGCCGACCGCCGCGAGCCGGATGTCCCATCGCGATCCGGCCAGCCGCAACTCGACGACGTCGGTCTGAACCGGTCCGGCGATACCGAGGAAGACGGTCCCGACGGGGTGCCCGCCGTGTGCTTCGGGTCCGGCGACGCCGGTCAGGCCCACACCCCAGGTCGCCCCGCAACGCTGTTGGGCACCGACGGCCAGAGCCCGCGCGGTCGGCGCCGCGACCGGCCCCACCTCGTCGAGCACCTCGCGGGCCACCCCCGCCAGTGAGACCTTGGTGTCCTCGACGTAGGTGACCAGGCCGCCGCGGAGCACGACGCTGGCACCGGGCACGCCCGCCAGCGTCGCCGCCAGCAGGCCCGCCGTCAGCGACTCGGCCGTCGCGACCGTCTGCCCGCGCACCGTGAGGTCGGCGACCAGCGCGCGAGCGTCGTCACTGACGAGCGGGTCGTCCACGGGAGTCCCTGATCGCCGACACGACGTAGTCGATGCCGGTGAGCACGGTCAGGATGACCGCGGCCCACATGATCACCCAGGCGGCCGCCAGCCACGCACCGGACAGCGGGAGCACGAACAGGCCGATCGCCACCCCCTGCACGAGCGTCTTGAGCTTGCCGCCGCGGCTGGCCGGGATCACGCCGTGGCGCAAGACGGCGAACCGCAGCGCGGTGATGCCGATCTCGCGAATCAGGATCACCACCGTGATCCACCACGGCAGGTCGCCCAGCATCGAGAGCCCGATCAGTGCCGCGCCGATGAGCGCCTTATCGGCGATGGGGTCGGCCAGTGTGCCGAACTCGGTGACCATGCCGTAGTTGCGGGCCAACGCCCCGTCGAACCGGTCGGTGATCACCGCGACGGTGAACACCACGAATGCGGCTATCCGCCAGAACGTTTCATGCCCGTCGCCGACGAACAGAAAAGCGAGGAAAACCGGAACCAACGCCATCCGCACGCCGGTGAGCACATTCGCGATGTTCGCTACACGGGCGCGCGGGACCAGCGGATCGATATGGGGTTGGCCCGACACCGCAACAGAATATCGGTTGCTCGAACAGATACTCTCCACGTGTGAGCGCAGAATCCGGCGAGGTCGTCGTGCGGCGTGCGCGAACCTCGGATGTCCCCGCCATCAAATCCTTGGTCGACATCTATTCCGGCAAGATCCTGCTCGAGAAGAATCTGGTCACGCTCTACGAGGCCGTCCAGGAGTTCTGGGTCGCCGAATACGACGGCGAACTGATCGGCTGCGGCGCGCTGCACGTCTTGTGGTCGGACCTCGGCGAGGTGCGCACCGTCGCGGTGCATCCGAAGGTCAGGGGTCAGGGCGTCGGGCATGCGATCGTCGACAAACTGCTCGACGTCGCGCGCGAGTTGCGCCTCGAGCGGATCTTCGTGCTCACCTTCGAGGTGGAGTTTTTCAGCAGGCACGGGTTTCGCGAGATCGACGGCACACCCGTGACCGCCGAGGTCTACGAGGAGATGTGCCGCTCGTACGACACCGGCGTCGCCGAGTTCCTCGACCTGTCCTACGTCAAGCCGAACATCCTCGGCAACACCCGAATGCTGTTGACTCTCTAGCGATTTGTGCACCTCTCGTTGCGCTGAGCGCTCCTAGATGTGCACAAGTCACTCGTCGTCGTCGCTGCCGGAGTCCGATCCGCGGATCGACGCCAGCGTCGCCGCCAGTTCGTCGGGCTTGACCAGAACCTCGCGCGCCTTGGAACCCTCGCTGGGCCCGACGATGTTGCGGGTTTCCATCAGATCCATCAGCCGGCCCGCCTTGGCGAACCCGACGCGCAGTTTGCGCTGCAACATCGACGTCGACCCGAACTGGCTCGACACCACCAGCTCAACAGCCTGCAGGAAGACGTCCATGTCGTCGCCGATGTCCGGGTCGACATCGGTGCGCTCGCTGTTGGTCTTGGCGTTGGTGACGCCTTCGGTGTACTCCGGCTCGGCCTGCGCCTTGGTCGCTTCCACCACGGCGTGGATCTCGTCGTCGGTGATGAACGCGCCCTGCAGGCGGATCGGCTTGTTGGCGCCCATCGGCAGGAACAGTCCGTCACCCATGCCGATCAGCTTCTCGGCACCCTGCTGGTCGAGGATGACGCGGCTGTCGGTCAACGACGACGTGGCGAACGCCAACCGCGACGGCACGTTGGTCTTGATCAGACCGGTGACGACGTCGACCGAGGGACGCTGCGTGGCCAGCACCAGGTGGATGCCTGCCGCGCGCGCCTTCTGGGTGATGCGCACGATCGCGTCCTCGACGTCGCGCGGGGCGGTCATCATCAGGTCGGCGAGCTCGTCGACGATCGCGACGATGTACGGGTAGGGCTTGTACTCGCGCTGGCTGCCCAGCGGCGCGGTGATCTCGCCCGAGCGCACCTTCTTGTTGAAGTCGTCGATGTGTCGCACCCGCGAGGCCTGCATGTCCTGGTAGCGCTGTTCCATCTCCTCCACCAGCCACGCCAGCGCGGCGGCCGCCTTCTTCGGCTGGGTGATGATCGGCGTGATCAGGTGCGGAATGCCCTCGTACGGCGTCAGTTCCACCATCTTCGGATCGATCAGGATCATCCTGACCTCGTCCGGCGTGGCCCGCACCAGCAGCGAGACCAGCATCGAGTTCACGAAGCTCGACTTGCCCGAACCGGTCGAGCCGGCGACCAGCAGGTGCGGCATCTTGGCGAGGTTCGCCGAGATGTATTCACCCTCAATGTCTTTGCCCAGACCGATGACCAGCGGGTGGTGGTCGCCGCGGGTGGCCGGGTCGGTCAGCACGTCGGCCAGCCGCACCATCTCGCGGTCCACGTTGGGCACCTCGATGCCGACGGCGGACTTGCCCGGAATGGGCGCCAACATGCGGACGCTCTCCGTCGCCACCGCATAGGCGATATTGCGTTGTAGCGCAGTGATCTTCTCGACCTTGACGCCCGGTCCGAGCTCGACCTCGTAGCGGGTGACGGTCGGGCCGCGGGTGCAGCCGGTCACCGACGCGTTGACCTTGAACTGGTCGAGCACCTCGGTGATGGCCTCGATCATCCGGTCGTTGCCCGCGCTGCGGCGTTTCGGAGGATCACCGGCGATCAGCAGATCGAGCGGCGGCAGCGAGTACGGCCCGTCGACGACACGGTCCAGCGTCATCGTCGAGGTCTTCGGTTTCTTCTTGCGGGTCTTCGCGGTCGGCTCGGGAATCGTGGGCGCTTCGTCGGAGAGCGGATAGTTCTCCATCGGTGTGCCCGACGGCCACGCCTGTTCGGCGTCGTCGCCGGGCGGGAACGAATTGTCGTAGTAGCCGTCGGAGAAGTCGTCGGACTCGGAGATGACGGCGGTGTCCTCGTCGTCGTACTCGTCGTACTCGTCGTAGTCGTACTCGTCGTAGCCACGCGCGGAGAACATGGCGCGAACCGTCGACGGCACTTCGCGAATCGTGGTGCCGGTCACCAGCAATACGCCGAACAACACACCGATGAACAGCAGCGGCGCGGCGATCCATGCGGTGAGCCCGTCGGAGAGCGGGCCGCCGATCGCGAAGCCGAAGAAGCCGGCGGCATGCTGGCGGGCGGTGGAATCCTGCGGCGAACCGGCCCACAGGTGCCACAGCCCGAGCGCCGGCAGCGCGATCATCGCCGTACCGAGGATCAGCCTCGGCCTGGCGTCCGGATCGGGTTCGGTGCGCATGAGCGTGATGCCGATGCCGGCCAGCGCGATCGGGACGAGCACGACGGCGGCGCCGATCAACGTCCGCAGGAACATGTCGAGCCAGTCACCCACCGGACCCGCGGCGCCGAACCACGAACTCGCCGCGACGATCACCGCCAGGCCCAGCAGCGCCAGGGCGATGCCGTCACGCCGATGACCCGGTTCCAGATCGCGGGCCCGACCGACGGAACGCGCGGTGGTACCGGCGCCCTTGGCCAGCATCAGCCAGCCCGCCCGCATTCCCCGACCGACCGAGGCGCCGGCCGACGAAATGGGTGACGAGGTCCGCCGCGGTGCCGGCTTGCGTCGCGGCGCCGCCCGGCCACCGGAGCGCGCACCCTGTTTTGACCTGGTCGAACGGGTTCCAGAGCGCGCGGCGGTCTTACTAGGCATGCTTGTAAGCCTAGTCGCTCCAGCCCCAGATTCACCATCTGCCACACGGGTAACAGATCCGTATCGATTGATGCGCTTTTGCGACTTACCGTGCGGAAATGACCGAAACCAACACGTCGGCGGGCCTGCCGACCACCACCAAAGCGCTGTGCGCCGCGTATGGCGTCATCGCGGTCGTCGCGCTGATCGCCACCTGGAGCCAGAACCTGGCCTACCTCGACCGCGGGGCGGGATTCCTCCGGGTGTTCTGGGAAGACACCAAGGTCAACCCGGCGTCGCGGTCGATCACCGCCGACATCACCCTGTTCCTGCTCGCCGCGGTGATCTTCATGGTGTTCGAGGCGCGCAAACAAGGCATCCGGTTCGTCTGGGTGTACGTCGTCGCCTCGTTCCTGGTCGCGATCAGCGTGACGTTTCCGTTGTTCCTCCTGGCGCGGGAGTTGCGCATCCACCGCACCGACGCCCCGCGGATCGGTGCGGTGGACACGGTCGGGCTCGTCGTCGTCACGGTGCTTGCCGTGGCGTTCACGATCTGGATCGACGTGGTCTGAGCGTCGCGGGGGTCGGTGAGTAGGCTGTGCACTCGTCCAGCAGCACTCACCGAGGAGTTTCGCCGCATGCCCGTCGTCGTTGTCGCCACCATGACCGCCAAACCCGAATCCGTCGACACGGTGCGGGACGCCTGCAAGAAGGCCATCGAGGCGGTCCACCAGGAGCCCGGGTGCGAGCTCTACGCGCTGCACGAGGCGAATGGAACGTTCGTGTTCGTCGAGCAGTGGGCGGACGAGGACGCCCTGAAGACGCACAGCACCGCGCCGGCGATCGGTGAGCTGTTCGGCGCGGTCGGCGAGCATCTCGACGGCGCGCCGGACATCAAGATGCTGCAGCCTGTCGTCGCCGGAGACCCGAGCAAGGGCGCACTGCGCTCCTGATGGCCGGGCTCGCAGGCAAAGTCGCGTTCATCACGGGTGCGGCCCGCGGCCAGGGCCGCGCCGAGGCGGTGAAGCTGGCCGCCGAGGGCGCGCACATCATCGCCGTCGACCTCTGCGATCAGATCGCGTCGGTGCCCTATCCGCTCGCGACGGCCGACGATCTGGCCGAGACCGTGAAGCTGGTCGAGGACACCGGCGCGCGAATAGTGGCGCGGCAGGCCGACGTTCGCGATCAGGACGCGTTGGCGTCGGCCCTGCGGGCCGGCCTCGACGAATTCGGCCGTCTCGACATCGTCGTCGCCAACGCCGGCATCGCGCCGATGCAGTCGGGCGCCGACGGATGGCGCGACGTGATCGACGTGAACCTCACCGGTGTGCACCACACGGTCGAGGTGTCGAAGGAGGCGCTGCTCGCCCACGGCGACGGCGGCTCGATCGTGCTCACCAGTTCGGTCGCCGGTCTGATCGGAGTCGGCAGCGACGACCCCGGCGCGATCGGCTACGTCGCCGCCAAGCACGGCATCGTCGGTTTGATGCGGCTGTACGCCAACCTGCTTGCCCCGCACAGCATCCGGGTCAACTCGGTGCATCCCGCCGGCGTGGACACCCCGATGATCAACAACGAGGCCACCCGCGAATGGTTGGGCAGCATCGCGGAGAAGACCCCGCAGGACATGGGCAACGCGCTGCCGGTGCAGGTGCTGCAGGCCGAGGACATCGCGAACGCGGTGGCGTGGCTGGTGTCCGACGCGGCGCGGTACGTCACCGGTGTCGCCCTGCCCGTCGACGCCGGGTCGGTCAACAAGCGTTAGCCTCGCGCCGGTACTTACCTGGCGGATAGGAAAACCTTCCTTTTTCGGCGATGGATTCTGGCGGCGGAGCCATAACGGATTTGCGGTGCATTCGGCAGCCTCTCGTTCAGCAACACCGCTACACCGCACCCCGAGCAATCGACCGAATGGAACGAACATGAGATCACAAATCACCACCGCGGCTGCAGCCTTCGCGGCCGTCGCGGCGCTCGCCACTGCCACAAATGCGAGCGCGGTGCCCGAATGGGATATCGGCGCATTCGACCAGTGCCGGAATAGCGGACTCGGGCGAGGTTTCACCCAAGAGGAGTTCGACGAGCACCTACACCACTGCTGCGTCGGTTCCGGCGGCGTGTGGAACGCCGCCCTGAAGAAGTGCCAGTCTCCGCCCGCGGAGGAGGCAAATATCACCCCCAGCCGTCCTTCGGTGATAACCACGGCGACACTTGAACCCGCGCGGCCGCCGGTATTCGGCAATCCCGGAACCGTCCAAACCTTCACGCCCGCCCCGGCCGGAGCGGTGGGTTGAGACGAGTCAGACCTCGATGACCGTCGGTACGATCATCGGCTGACGCCGGTAGACCTCGCCCACCCATTTGCCGACGGCGCGCCGTGACGCCTGGGCGATGCGGTTGATGTCGGTGACCCGTTCGGCGACAAGCGCTTCAAGCGCTTCCTCCACCTTGCGGATGGCGGGTTCGAGGGCCTTGGGATCCTCGGAGAAACCGCGGGAATGCAGATGCGGTGCGGCCGCGGGCTTTCCGGTGCCGCGCTGGAGGACGACGGTAATGCCGATGAATCCGGATGAGAGCGTGAGCCGTTCGCCGACGACGGCGTCGCCGACGTCGCCGGTGATCAGTCCGTCGACGAACATCTTGCCGGTCGGCACCGCACCGGCGATCGACGCCCGGCCGGCCACCAGGTCGACGCTGACGCCGTTTTCGGCGAGCACGATGTTCTCCTCCGGCACCCCGGTCCGGGCGGCCAGACCGGCGTTGGCCCGCAGCATCCGCCAGGTGCCGTGCACGGGCATCACGTTGCGTGGCCGTACGCCGTTGTAGAGGAACAACAGCTCGCCGGCGTAGGCGTGCCCGGTAACATGCACGCGGACTTGGGCGTTGGTGACGACGCGCGCGCCGATCTTCGCGAGCGCGTCGAGCACGCCGAAGATCGCCTCCTCGTTGCCCGGTATCTGCGACGACGACATGATGATGAGGTCGCCCGCGGTCAGGGTGATGCTGCGGTGCTCACCGCGCGACATCCGCGACAGAGCCGCCATCGGCTCGCCCTGCGTACCGGTGGTGACCAGCACGACGCGCTCGGGCGCCATCATCTCGGCGGCGCCGATGTCGATGATGTCGTTGTCGTTCTGCAGGGTGAGGTAGCCGAGGTCCTTGGCGATGCCCATGTTGCGGACCATCGACCGTCCGACGAACGCGACCTTGCGGCCCAGCGCCACCGATGCGTCGATGATCTGTTGCACGCGACCGACATTCGACGCGAAGCACGCCACGATGACACGGCCCTGGGCGCTGCGGATCAGCCGGTGCATGTTCGGGCCGATCTCGCTCTCCGACGGTCCGACGCCGGGGATCTCGGCGTTGGTCGAGTCGCACAGGAACAAGTCCACGCCCGCGTCGCCGAGTCGTGACATCCCGGGCAGGTCGGTGGGCTTACCGTCGGGCGGCGACTGGTCGAGCTTGATGTCGCCGGTATGCAGCACCGTGCCGGCGCCGGTGTGGATCGCGATGGCCAGGCAGCCGGGGATCGAGTGGTTGACCGCGAAGTACTCGCACTCGAACACGCCATGTCGCGAGCTCTGACCCTCGTCGACCTCGACGAAGACCGGCTTGATCCGATGTTCGCGGCATTTCTCGGCCACCAGCGCGAGAGTGAACTTCGACCCGACCACCGGAATGTCGTGACGCAGCTTGAGCAGGAACGGGATTGCGCCGATGTGGTCCTCGTGCGCGTGGGTGAGCACCAGGGCTTCGACGTCGTCGAGCCGGTCCTGCACGAGGCGCAGGTCGGGCAGGATCAGGTCGACGCCGGGCTCGTCGTGCGTCGGGAACAGCACCCCGCAGTCGACGATCAGCAGCCGGCCCAGATGCTCGAAAACGGTCATGTTCCGACCGATTTCGCTGATTCCGCCCAGCGCAGTGACCCGTAGTCCGCCTGGGGCCAGAGGCCCCGGTGGTCTGAGTTCTTCGTTCACTACCGCAGCACCGCAGCCGCTCGCATGTCGGCGGCCAACGCGTCGAGTTGCACGGGCGTCGCGGGCACCTGGGGCAGCCTTGGATCGCCGGCATCGAAGCCCTGCAGCCGCAACCCCGCCTTCGACAGCGTCACCCCACCGAGCCGTGCCTGCGCATTGACCAGCGGGCCCAGCGTGACATTGATCTTGCGGGCCCGCGCGATATCGCCGCATTGGAAGGCCGACAACATCTCTCGCAACTGGCTGGCGGCCAGGTGGCCCCATACGCTGACGAAGCCGACTGCGCCCATGGCCAACCAGGGCAGGTTGAGCGCGTCGTCGCCGGAGTAGTACGCCAGGCCCGTCTCGGCGATGACCTGCCCGCCGCCGTGCAGATCGCCCTTGGCGTCCTTGACGGCCACGATGTTCGGGTGCTCGGCGAGGATGCGCATGGTGTCCCACTGGATCGGCACCACCGACCGCGGCGGGATGTCGTAGAGCACGTTCGGCAGGGGGGTCGCATCCGCCACCGCGGTGAAGTGGGCCAGCAGCCCCTCCTGGGGTGGGCGCGAGTAGTACGGCGTCACCACCAGCAGCCCGTGTGCGCCCTCGGCCGCACAGGCCTTCGCCAGGTGCACGCTGTGCGCGGTGTCATAGGTGCCCGCTCCGGCGATGATGCGCGCCCGGTCGCCGACCGCCTCGAGCACCGCCCGCAGCAGCGCGATCTTCTCGGCGTCGGTCGTCGTCGGGGACTCACCGGTGGTCCCGGACAGCACCAGGCCGTCGCAGCCGGCGTCGACGAGCCGGTTCGCCAACCGGGCCGCGGTCTCGGTGTCCAGCGAACCGTCGGGCTTGAACGGAGTCACCATCGCGGTCAGCAAGGTGCCCAACCGGGCCGTCACATCGATTCCGCTGGTGCTCACGGGGCTCAGATTACTCGCTATGGTCACGCTTCCGTGGCCAGAGGGGACGTGGCGACCTCCGTGCCGTCCGAGAGCGTGGAGATCTCGAAGTCGCTGAACACCTGGGGTGCGACGGCGACCAACTGGCGCAGGCACTCGATCGCCAGCCGGCGGATCTCGACGTCGGCGTGCTCGCTCGCCCGCATCGCGATGAAATGCCGCCAGGCGCGGTAGTTGCCGGTGACGACGATGCGGGTCTCGGTGGCGTTGGGCAGCACCGCACGCGCGGCTTGGCGCGCCTGCTTGCGGCGCAGCACCCCGAGCTTCTCGCCGGGCTCGTCGCCCCTGAACTTGGCTTCCAGGCGTTCGAACAGTTCGGTGTAGGCCGCGCGGCTGGCGTCGGCGGCGGCGGAGAACAGCTCGATCAGCTCGGGGTCGTCTTCGATGCCCGGCGGCACCACCACCTGGGCGTCGTGTTCCGGGACGTACCGCTGCGAGAGCTGCGAGTACGAGAAATGGCGGTGCCGGATCAGCTCATGGGTGCAGGAGCGGGAGATCCCGGTGATGTAGAAGGAGACGGACGCATGCTCGAGCACCGAGAAATGCCCAACGTCGATGATGTGGCGGAGGTAGGCGGCGTTGGTGGCCGTGCGCGGATTCGGCTTCGACCAGCTCTGGTAGCACGCACGCCCGGCGAATTCGACGAGAGCGGGCCCGCCGTCGGCGTCGGTTTCCCATGGCACGCCCGGCGGCGCGGTGAACTCCGTCTTGGCGATCAGTTGGACGCGCAGCGGCGTGGTCTCGGCCACGGCTCACCCTAACGCGCACAGTTCGGTGTTCAGGTGTGCGCGCGGCCGCGCGCCGATTGTGCGGTCGACTTCGCGACACGCCGGCCGCGGCGTAGCGGGATGCACAAACGAAGCGCGAGGAACGTCGAGTATCTAGGTTTCGGAGGCGGATGCGCCGGGAACAAATCCGATCTCGATCGGTGTTACCCAAACGCCGATCAAGAGAGGGAGTGTGACTGATGGCCACCGATTACGACGCACCCCGCGTGAAGGACACCGAGGATTCGGTCGACGAGTCACTCGAGGCAATCGCCGCACGGCGGCGCGAGCAGGTCGACGTCGCGGTGCTCGACGTCGACGACGGTGACGCGATCGATTCGATTGTCCTGCCCGACATGGACCTGTCCGGTGAAGAGCTCACCGTACGGGTGCTTCCGAAGCAAGCCGACGAGTTCACCTGCTCGAGCTGCTTCCTGGTGCAGCACCACAGCCGGCTCGCATTGCAGTCCGGCGACAAGACGATCTGCGCCGACTGCGTCTAGGCGTTCTCTCGCCGGGTGCCGGGTACGCGCACGCGTCAACCCGCCACTCGGCGTAGGCCGTCGACCAGATCGCCGTTCGCGCCGACCGTGACGGCCGACAAGCCCAGCCACGACGCCATCGCGCGCAGCTCGCCCGCCAACGCCGGCGCCACCCGCGTCGGCTTTTCACCCGGCTCCGCGAAGGCACCGACGACATGCAGCGCGTCGTTCGCGCGATCCGCCTTCAGATCGACCCTCCCCACCAGTGCACCGTCGAGCAGAAACGGCCACACGTAGTACCCGTACTGACGTTTCGGCGCCGGGGTGTAGATCTCGATGCGGTACTTGAACCCGCCGAACAGGCGCTCGACCCGCGGCCGGAAGAAGATCAGCGGATCGAACGGACACAACAGCGCCGTACCACGGTCGCGACGCGGAACCGTCTGTCCCGCCCGCAGATACGCGGGGCCCTTCCACCCGTCGACCTCGACCGGTTCCAGCTCGCCGTCCGCGACAAGCTTCGCGATCGCCGGCTTCACCTGCGCAGGCGACAGCCGGAAATAGTCCCGGATGTCCTGTTCTGAACCGACACCGAGCGCGGCGGAGGCTCTCAGCACCAGTTCCCTGACGGCGTCGGCCTCATCGACCTCGCGCGCAAGCACCTCGGGCGGCAACACCCGCTCGGACAGGTCGTAGTGCCGCGCGAACCCGACCCGCGTGGCCGTCGTCAGCACGCCGGAGGCGAACAGCGCCTCGGTCACCCACTTGGTGTCGCTGCGGTCCCACCACGGACCCTTCCGGCCCCGCTGTTCGGCGCCCAGGTGCGCCTCGATCTGCCCCGCCGTCGACGGGCCCAACTCGGTCACCGCGCGGACCACCTCATCGGCCAGCTTGGCGTTCTTCTTGACGATCTCCTTGCCCCACCGGCCGTGCGTGTACTTGCGCATCCGCCAGCGCAGCAGCGGCCAGTCGTCGACGGCCATCAACGCCGCCTCGTGAGCCCAGTACTCGACCAGCATCCGCGGCGAGCGCGCCGAGTGGCTCCACGCCGCCCTGTCGAGCACGTCGCGGTCGTAGGGCCCCAGCCGGCTGAACACCGGCGCGTAGTGGGCGCGCACCGACACCGACACCGAGTCCAGCTGGAGCACCTGGATCCGCGAGATCAGCCTGCGCAGGTGCGCACGCGTGACCGGCCCCCGCGGGCGCGGCTCGGCGAAGCCCTGCGCGGCGACGGCGACACGCCTCGCCTGGTCGGCCGTGAGTCTGGACGCCACGTCCTTCATCGTGCCCGACGGCACCGACACCGAGCGCACGCTTGTGTACGCATCGCCCGAGTGGGAACGCGAACAACCGCGCGCTCGGCGAAACCCGTCAGCGCCGCCGGTAGCTGTAGAACCGATAACGCAGGCCGGAGGTACTGGTCAGCCAGTCACCCGCCGCGCCGATCCAGGACTCGTCGAGCACCGGGGCCATCACGTCGGCGTCCTGGCGCGGGAGATCGATCTCGATCTCGGTCACCTCGCAGCGCGTGGCGAGCGGCAGGGCCGCCGTGTAGATCTGCGCGCCACCGATCACCCAGACCGGACCGTCGGCCGGCGCGTCGTCCAGCGAGGCCACCACTTCCGCCCCGTCAGCGGCGTAGTCGGGTCGGTGGGTCAGCACCACGTTGCGCCGGCCCGGCAGCGGACGGACCTTGGCGGGCAGCGACTCCCACGTCAACCTGCCCATCACGACGGTGTGGCCCATCGTCAGTTCCCTGAACCGCGCCTGGTCCTCGGGCAGGCGCCACGGTATGCCGCCGTCGCGGCCGATGACACCCGAGCTCGACTGGGCCCAGATCAGCCCGATCTCAGACGACATCATTCGGCCCTGCAAGCAGGCCTCAGACCGCAACCGGGGCCTTGATCGCCGGATGCGGATCGTAATTGAGAATCGCGATGTCTTCGTAGGTGTAGTCGAAGATCGAATCCCGCGGCGCAAGAACGAGTTCCGGATAAGGGCGTGGGTCGCGGCTGAGCTGCAGCGCCACCTGCTCGACGTGGTTGTCGTAGATGTGGCAATCGCCGCCGGTCCAGATGAACTCGCCGACCTCGAGCCCGGCCTGCGCGGCCATCATGTGGGTCAGCAGCGCGTAGCTGGCGATGTTGAACGGCACCCCGAGGAACAGGTCGGCGCTGCGCTGATACAGCTGGCACGACAGCTTGCCGTCGGCGACGTAGAACTGGAAGAACGCGTGGCACGGCGGCAGGGCCATCTGCGGGATCTCGCCGACGTTCCAGGCCGAGACGATGTTGCGGCGCGAGTCGGGATCGGTCTTGAGCAGCTCCAGCGCGGCGCTGATCTGGTCGATGTGCTCGCCCGACGGCGTCGGCCACGACCGCCACTGCACGCCGTACACCGGCCCCAGATCGCCTGTCGGAGAAGCCCATTCGTCCCAAATGGTGACGCCGCGCTCCTGCAGCCACCGCACGTTCGAGTCGCCGCGCAGGAACCACAGCAGCTCGTAGACGATCGACTTGGTGTGCACCTTCTTGGTGGTGATCAGCGGAAAACCGGCCGCCAGGTCGTAGCGCATCTGGTGGCCGAACACGCTGCGGGTGCCGGTGCCGGTGCGGTCCGACTTGGGGGTGCCACGCTCCATCACCAGCCGCAGGAGATCCTCGTAAGGGGTGGCGATCGGCACGTCGGTCAGCTTACTTCCAGACCGGACGAGTAGAACGGAAGCCATGCCGAGCATCTCCACGACCGTCACGACACCCGACGGCACCTGCCCCGTCACCCTGCACACTCCGAACGGACCCGGGCCGTGGACCGGCGTCGTGATGTACGTCGACGCCGGCGGGGTCCGCGACACCTTCCAGGAGATGGCCGCACGGCTGGCCGGATTCGGACACGCCGTGCTGCTGCCCGACGTGTACTACCGCCACGGCGACTGGGAGCCGTTCGACATGCGCACCGCATTCAGCGATGCGAAGCAGCGCAGCCGCCTGTTCCGGATGATCTCCTCGATCACCCCCGACATGATGGCCTCCGACGCGACGGCCTTCTTCGACTTCCTACAGTCCCGTCCGGAGGTCAAGGGCGACGCGTTCGGGGTCTGCGGCTACTGCATGGGCGGGCGCACCTCGGTGATCGTCGCCGGCCGCGTGCCCGACCGGGTCGCCGCGGCCGGGTCGTTCCACGCCAGCGGGCTGGTCACCGACGAACCCACGAGTCCGCATCTGCTCGCCGACCGGATGAAGGCGACGGTCTACGTCGCCGGCGCCGAGAACGACCACGGCTTCACGCCCGAGCACGCCGAAACCCTCGACAAGGCGCTGACCGCGGCGAACGTCGCCCACACGGTGGAGTTCTACCCCGCCGGCCACGGCTTCGCGGTTCCCGACAACGCCCCCTACGACGAAGAAGCCGCCGAGCGGCACTGGATCGCGCTTCAGGAGCTGTTCGAGTCCGCCCTGCCGAATTGAGGCCCAATTGGCCCTGACCCGGTACCCGTGCCGGGCCGATACGCAACGATGATCCGATGGACGATCAGGATCCCGGCGCTCACCCGGACCACGAGGACGTGGGCTCGCGCATCGACCCGGTGCTCGCCCGCAGCTGGCTGTTGGTGAACGGCGCCCACTACGACCGGTTCGCGCCCGCCGTGCGGTCCCGCGCCGACATCGTCGTGATGGACATCGAGGACGCGGTTGCACCGAAGGACAAGACCGCCGCCCGCGACAACGTCGTCGGCTGGCTGAACGAGGGGAACACCGACTGGGTCCGCGTCAACGGATTCGGCACGCCGTGGTGGGCCGACGACCTGGACGCGTTGGCGAAGACGTCGGTCGGCGGGGTGATGTTGGCGATGGTCGAATCCGTCGACCACGTCACCGAGACCGCCAACCGGCTGCCGAGGGTGCCGATCGTCGCGCTGGTTGAGACGGCGCGCGGGCTCGAGCGCATCACCGCGATCGCCGCGGCCAAGGGCACCTTCCGACTGGCTTTCGGCATCGGCGACTTCCGGCGCGACACCGGCTTCGGCGAGAACCCGACGACGCTCGCCTATGCGCGGTCGCGGTTCACGATCGCGGCGAAGGCCGCGCACCTGCCGAGCGCGATCGACGGTCCGACGGTCGGTTCGAGCGCACTCAAGCTCAGCGAGGCCACGGCGGTGTCCGTGGAGTTCGGGATGACGGGCAAGATCTGCCTGACGCCCGAGCAGTGCGCGACCGTCAACGAGGGCCTCTCCCCCTCACCCGACGAAATCGCTTGGGCCAAGGAGTTTTTCCTCGAATTCGAACGCGACGGCGGTGAGATCCGCAACGGCTCGGACCTACCCCGCATCGCGCGCGCGAACAAGATTCTCGATCTGGCCCGTGCGTACGGCATCGAGGTGTCGGAGTTCGACGACGTCGACGACCCGGCGCACATCCCGGCGCCGTCGGACACGTACCACTACTGAGAGCGGCTGGCGCGCGTGTGCAGCAGCGTCCGCAGTGAGGACGCCAGGCCGCGCGTGGCGTAGATGCCCGCGACCACGGTCGCGAGGATCATCACGACGAACATCACCAGCCAGTTCGTCCGATGGTGGTCGACGTTCCACCACACGATCGTGAACAGGATCGCGCAGAGGAACACCACGATGTCGCGCCAGTTCCCGCGATACGACAACGCCGCGGTGCGCAGTTCGCGGCTCTTCTCGGTGGTGGTGATCAGATCGTCGATGCGCTGATCGATGTTCGCGCGCAACCGCGCCTTGAGCTCGGGTCGGTCGTCGGGGATGCGTTCCAGCAGATCCAGATCCTTGGCGATCATCCCGCGAAAGTCCGGGCCGCGCAGGTTGCCTGCGGCGATCCCGAGCAGCGCCCCGCCTGCAACGGGTGCTGCGCCAAGGGCGAGTTCGGCGAATCCCGGCATGGTCAGTCCTCCATCAACGTCGCGGCGAGCGTTCCGCCGAGTTCGTAGGCGCGTTCCCGCACACCGGCGTCGACACCGCCGACGACCTCCAGCGCATCGGCGGCCTTGGCCAGCGCGAGTCCGGTCGCGAGCTTCTCCACCGCGTTCACCGCGCCGACGGTGTCGTCGTTGCCGTGCACCCACAGGCCGTAGGGCCGGCCGCCGACGTGGTCCAGGCTCGGGTAGTACACGGTGTCGAAGAAGTGCTTGAGCGCGCCGCTCATGTATCCGAAGTTGGCGGTCGTGCCGAACAGATAGCCGTCCGCGTCGAGCATGTCGGGCAGGGTCGCGGCCAACGCGGGCCTCACCACGGTCTCGACGCCCTCGATGTCGGGGTCCTTCGCGCCGGCCAGAACGGCCTCGAGCAACTCGCGGGTGCCGGGTGACGGCGTGTGGTGCACGACCAGCAGCGTCTTGCTCACGGTTGGCGCTCTTCCATCTCGACGGCCTTCTTCATCGCTTCCCGCGCCCGGCTGCGGTCGCCGGCGTAGTCGTAGGCACGAGCCAGTCGATACCACCGCCGCCAGTTCTGCGGGTCGTTTTCCAACTCCGCACGCACGGTGACGAACAGCTCGTCGGCGGCGTCGCGCTGAATCCGCCCGGACGGCATCCGCGGCAGCGCGCTGACGTCGAGTTCCATCCCCTCCTCGCGGGCGATGCGCGCGAGCCGCTGGTGGGCCAGCCCGGCGCGCAGCGTGCTGAGCATCGCCCACAGGCCGATCAGCGGCAGCGCCATCAGCGCCAGCCCCAGCCCGACGGCGGCGGGCTCGCCGGTCGTGACGAAGGCCATCGCGAGGCGGCCGAGCAGCACGAAGTACACGACAAGTGCCACACACATGAAGCCGATCAGCAGTTGGATGCGCAGGACGCGCCCGCCGTCGGCCATCACAGATCGAGAAGCGGCTCGATACCCACGGTCAGCCCCGGCCGTTCGGCCACCCGTCGCACGGCCAGCAGGACTCCGGGAACGAACGACGTGCGGTCCAGGCTGTCGTGGCGGATCGTCAACGTCTCGCCCTGCGTGCCGAAGAGCACCTCCTGGTGCGCCACCAGCCCGGCCAGGCGCACCGAGTGAACCGGAACGCCGTCGACGTCGGCGCCGCGCGCGCCCTCCAAACCGGTGCTGGTCGCATCGGGGTTGGGCGGCATGCCTTTTCGCGCCTCGGCGATGAGCCGGGCGGTGCGCGCCGCGGTGCCGGACGGCGCGTCGGCCTTGTGGGGGTGGTGCAGCTCGATCACCTCGACCGACTCGAAGTAGCGGGCGGCCTGCTGCGCGAAGCGCATCGACAGCACCGCTCCGATCGCGAAGTTCGGGGCGATCAACACCGCCGCGCCCGGTTTCGCGTCCAACCACTTGCGGACCGTGGCCAGCCGCTCGTCGGTGAAGCCGGTGGTGCCGACGACGGCGTGTATCCCGTTACCGATGAGGAACTCGAGGTTGTCCATCACGACATCGGGGTGCGTGAAGTCGATGACGACCTCGGTCTGGCTCTGGGTCAGCCGGCTCAACGGATCGCCGGCGTCGACTCCCGCGGTGAAGGTCAGATCATCGGCGGCCGCAACGGCCTCGACCATCGTCGCGCCGACCTTGCCCTTGGCGCCCAGTACTCCGACTCGCATGGCGTCACCCTATCCACTCGTCGCATCCACCCACAGCGGGCGCGGTGCTCCCCTACCATCGGCGCATGCGCGGCGCCAAGGTGTTGATAACCGGCGCGACGGGTCAGGTCGCGGTTCCGGTCGCCGAGGCGCTGGCGGCCGACAACGAGGTGTGGGGCATCGCCCGGTTCACCGATAAGGCCGCGCGCGAGAGGCTGGAGAACCGCGGGGTGCACTGTCACGCGGTCAACCTGGCGGTCGGCGAATTCTCCGGCATTCCTTCCGACTTCGACTACGTCCTGAACTTCGCGGTGGCCAAGAGCGGCCGCTGGGACAAGGACCTGGGCGCCAACGCCGAATCGGTCGGGCTGCTGATGGCCCACTGCCCCGACGCCAAGGCGTTCCTGCACTGTTCGTCGGCCGCGGTCTACGACCCGCCGCACGACGAGCCGCGCACCGAGGACACCGCCCTTGGCGACAACCACAAACACCTGTTCCCGACGTATTCCATCTCCAAGATCGCCGGTGAGGTCGTCGCCCGGTCGATGGCCCGCGCGCTCGGCGTGCCGACGACGATCGCGCGACTCAACGTCCCGTACGGGGACAACGGAGGATGGCCGTTCTTTCACCTGGAGATGGTCCTGGCAGGCACCCCGATCCCGGTGCCGCCGGGCCCGCCGGCGCTCTACAACCCGATCCACGAGGACGATATCGTCGCGACGCTCCCGAAACTGCTTGAGGCGGCGACGGTTCCGGCGACGACGGTGAACTGGGCCGGCCATCAGACGATCAGCCTGCAGGAGTGGTGTACCTACCTCGGCTCCCTGGTCGGCCGGGAACCGACGTTCGAGGTGGACGCTCATGCCTTGCGCGGCAACCCGGTCGACGTCGGCCGCATGCGTGCGATCGCCGGCGACACCACCGTGGACTGGCGGGACGGACTGCGCCGGATGGCCGCTGCGTTCCACCCCGATCTCGTCGCCAAGTAGCCGTCACGCCGCGCGGAAGGCGGGCATGACGTGGTGCGCGAAAAGCCGCATCTGGTCGAGCATCCCGTCGACGGAGTTCCCGACGAACAGGATGGCGCCAGCGGGCCTTTCAACGCACCCCCTCGACCTAGAGCGGCGAGGCCCCCCGCAGGTGCTCGAAGATCAGCGACGTCTGAGTACCCGCCACGTCGGCGTCCGCGTTGAGGTTCTCCACCACGAACGACCGCAGGTCGTCGGTGTCACGCGCGGCGACGTGAAGGATGAAATCGTCGGCGCCCGCGAGGAAGTAGACATCCATCACCTGCGGTCTGCGCCGGATCTGCTGGATGAAGCTGTGAATCCTGCCGCGGGCGCTCGACTGCAGGCTCACCGAGATCATCGCCTGCAGCGGTAAGCCGATCGCGGCCGGATTGATATCGGTGTAGAAGCCGCGGATCACCCCGACCTCCTGGAGGCGGCGCACCCGGCCGTGGCAGGTCGACGGCGCGATGCCCACGGCCTCCGCGAGTGCGCTGTTCGAGATCCGCGCGTCGCGGTGCAGCGCGGCCAGGATCCGGCGGTCGACATCGTCGAGGGGCACCGGCCGAACATCCTTCGATTGCACGCCCCCAGTCGGCCGCTGTGATGAAGATGTTTCGGTCATGAGCAGACCATACAGAATCTTGAACACAGGAATTGCCGTGACGGTGAAGTTTCTTCACACTTGAACCAACTTTCAACCGAGGAGCGGTCATGCGCGTCGGCGTCCCCACCGAAATCAAGAACAACGAATTCCGGGTCGCGATCACCCCAGCCGGAGTCGCGGAGCTGGTGCACCGCGGCCATGAGGTGATCATCCAGTCGGGTGCGGGCGAGGGTTCGTCGACCTCCGATGCCGACTTCAAACGCGCCGGCGCCCAACTGATCAACAGCGCCGACCAGGTGTGGGCCGAGGCCGAGTTGCTGCTCAAGGTCAAGGAGCCGATCGAAGCCGAATGGCACCGGATGCGTCCGGGTCAGACGCTGTTCACCTATCTGCACCTGGCCGCGTCACGGCCGTGCACCGAAGCGCTGTTGGCCTCGGGGACCACGTCGATCGCCTACGAAACCGTCCAGACCGCCGACGGCGCCCTTCCCCTGTTGGCCCCGATGAGCGAGGTCGCCGGCCGGTTGGCGGCGCAGGTCGGCGCGTACCACCTGATGCGAAGCCACGGCGGGCGCGGCGTTCTGATGGGCGGCGTGCCGGGGGTGGCTCCGGCCGACGTCGTCGTGATCGGTGGCGGCACCGCCGGCTACAACGCCGCTCGCGTGGCCGCGGGCATGGGCGCGCACGTCACCGTCTTCGACGTCAGCCTCAACAAGCTGCGCGACGTGGACGCCGAGTTCGGCGGCCGCATCGAGACCCGCTACTCGTCGATCCTGGAACTCGAGGACGCCGTCAAGGGCGCCGACCTCGTCATCGGCGCGGTGCTGGTGCCGGGCGCGAAGGCACCCAAGCTGGTGACCAATTCGACCGTCGCGCACATGAAGCCCGGTGCGGTGCTGGTCGACATCGCCATCGACCAGGGCGGCTGCTTCGAGGACTCCCGCCCGACCACACACGACGACCCCACGTTCGCCGTGCACGACACCCTCTTCTATTGCGTCGCGAACATGCCCGGCGCGGTGCCGCGCACCTCGACGTTCGCCCTGACCAACGCGACCATGCCGTACGTCCTCAAGCTGGCCGATCAGGGCTGGCAGGCGGCGTGCCGAGCCGACGCATCGCTGGCCAAGGGGTTGTCGACGCACGATGGCGCGCTGCTGTCCGAGCAGGTCGCGACCGACCTCGACCTGCCGTACACCGATCCGGCTTCGGTGCTGGTCGACGCCTGATTTCCGGGTGTTGCACCGGCACCCTTAAACGTGCCGGTGCAAAAAGATAGGGATTCGCCCGATTCCGTCGCACCGCTTCATGCCATACCGTCGTTTCCAGCGGCTGGCGCTCAGTGCAGGGGGGCGACGAGCGTGGGGGGACAGCCGCTGACAAGCCAGCTGGACCCGGCCGTCGAGGGGTGGCCGGGGCTAGGCTGGCCACATCATCGGCCGGATCAGGCCAGAAGTTCCGCCACCAGCATCGAACCCACTTCGCCGACCATTTGGCGGTCGTTGGGCACGTCGGCGTCGTCGGCCGCGGTCCTGGTCATGATCGCCAGCAGGAGACGTTCACCCGCGGGCCCGAACGCGACCCCAACATCGTTGGTGCTCGCATAGTCGCCGGAGCCGGTCTTGTCGGCGATCGTCCACCCCGGCGGCAGTACCGGACGCACGCTGGACGTCCGATTGGCCCGCATCCAATCGTCGAGCTGCCGACGTTGCGGCTCCCCCAGGACGTTTCCGGTGATCAGCGACCGGTAACCGCCGCCGATCGCCTCGGGCGTCGTGGTGTCGCGCGGGTCACCGGGAACCGCGGCGTTGAGCTCGATCTCCCAACGGTCGAGCCGAGTCCGCTGGTCACCGATGCTGCGGGCGAAGTCGGTCACCCCGGACGGTCCGCCGATCGTGCGCAGCAGCAGGTTGCCCGCGGCGTTGTCGCTCTGCTGCAGGGCGGCCTCGCACAGCTCGGCCAGCGTCATGGTCTGCCCCGCGTGCTCACCGGTGACCGGCGAATTGGGGACGATGTCACTCTGTTCGACGGTGACGCGGTCCGTCAGCGCGAGCTCACCGCGTTCGGCCTTCTGTAGCACGCGGGCGGCGGCGTAGGTCTTGAACGTCGAGCACATCGAGAACGGGTCCTGCGCGCGATGCGCGACGGTGCGCCCCGTATCGAGGTTGACGGCGAACACCCCGATCAGCGCGTTGTGGCTGCGTTCCATCTCACCCAGGCGGTCCCCGAGCTGCGGCGGGTCGGCCACGGCGGATTTGTGCGGGGATGCGGCGAGCGCCGCGAGTGTCAACCCACCGATCAGCACGTGGCGCCGCGACAAGTCAGTCATCGGCTCCAGCGTAGGCGATCAGCCCGCGAGGGCCCGAAGCGGCTGCGGCAGAGACCGTTTCGAACGCACCGGGCCGAGCACCGCCCCACCGTACGGTCGACGCAGGAGCTGGCGGGCGACGGCGTTCACCTCGTCGAGCGACACGGCGTCGATCTTGGCCAATGTCTCGTCGATGGTGCGGTGTTCACCGAAATGCAGTTCGCTGCGGCCGATGCGGTTCATCCGCGAGCCCGAATCCTCCAGGCCCAGGACCAGACCGCCACGCAGGGAACCCTTGGCGATCCGGCACTCCGCTTCGGTGATGCCGTCGCGCGCCACCGCCTCCAGGACGTCGGTGGTCACCCGGGCGACCTCGTCGAACCGGTCCGGCAGACAACCGGCGTAGACCGACAGCGCTCCGCTGTCGGAGAACGTGTCCACCGTCGAGTACACGGAATACGCCAACCCGCGGGCCTCGCGAATCTCTTGGAACAGACGAGAACTCAGCCCGCCACCGAGCGCCGTGTTGAGCACGGATAGCGCCCAGCGATGTTCCCAGTGACGGCCGGGCGTGCGGACACCCAGCGTCAGGTGCGTCTGCTCGGAATCACGGTTGACCAGTTCCAAGCTCGGGCGTCCACCCACCCGGCCGGTCCCCTTGCGCGGCGGCACCGGGGTTCGGCCACGAACCAGCCGGGCACCGAAGTACTCGCGCGCCAGTGACACCACCTCGTCGTGATCGACGTTGCCCGCCACGGCCAGAACCATCCGCTCGGGGGTGTAGCGGCGAAGGTGGAAGGAGTGCAGTTGGGCGCGCGTCATCGACGAGATCGAATCCACACTGCCGATCACCGGACGCCCGACCGGGTGCGCGCCGAACATCGCCGAGAGGAAGACGTCGCCGAGGGTGTCCTCGGGATCGTCGTCGCGCATCGCGATCTCTTCGAGCACCACGTCGCGTTCGACCTCGACGTCCTCGGCCGCGCACTGGCCGCGCAGCACCACGTCGGCGACCAGGTCGACGGCCAACTCTAGGTCGGAGTCGAGCACGTGCGCGTAGTAGCAGGTGTGCTCCCTGGCGGTGAAGGCGTTGAGCTCACCGCCGACCGCGTCGACGGCCTGCGCGATGCTCACCGCCGACCGGGTCGGCGTCGACTTGAACAGCAGGTGTTCGAGGAAGTGAGCGGCGCCCGCGACACTCGGGCCCTCGTCGCGCGATCCGACGTTGACCCAAAGCCCGACCGACGCCGAATGCACCGAGGGGATGTACTCGGTGACCACACGCAGGCCACCGGGTAACACCGTGCGCCGCAGCGCCTCCGAAGATCTGCCGCCACGTCCTCCGTGGCGCAAAGCCCTAACTGCTGGCCGCTGCGGCATCTGCCGGCGCGGTCTCCGAGTTGGCGGCGTCCTCATCGACGAGGATGAGCGAAATCTTTCCGCGGTTGTCGATGTCGGCGATCTCCACACGCAGCTTGTCGCCGACCTTGACGACGTCCTCGACCTTGGCGATCCGCTTGCCACGTCCCAGCTTCGAGATGTGGACCAGCCCGTCGCGACCCGGCAGCAGCGACACGAAGGCGCCGAAATCCGTTGTCTTGACGACGGTTCCGAGGAATCGCTCGCCGGCCTTGGGCAGCTGCGGGTTGGCGATCGCGTTGATCTTGTCGATCGCCGCTTGCGCCGATGGGCCGTCGGTCGCGCCGACGAACACGGTGCCGTCGTCCTCGATGGAGATCGACGCGCCGGTCTCCTCGGTGATCTGGTTGATGATCTTGCCTTTCGGGCCGATCACCTCGCCGATCTTGTCCACCGGCACCTTGATCGTGGTGATCCGCGGCGCGTACGGGCTCATCTCGTCGGGACCGTCGATGGCCTCGGCCATCACCTCGAGGATGGTCAGCCGGGCGTCCTTGGCCTGCGACAGCGCGCCCGCCAGAACCTGCGACGGGATGCCGTCGAGCTTGGTGTCCAACTGCAGCGCGGTGACGAACTCCTTGGTGCCTGCGACCTTGAAGTCCATGTCGCCGAACGCATCCTCGGCGCCGAGGATGTCGGTCAGCGCGACGAACCGGCGCTCGGTGCCGCCGCCGTCAGTTCCTTCAACTTCCACGTCATCCGATACCAGACCCATCGCGATGCCCGCGACCGGCGCCTTGAGCGGCACACCGGCGTTGAGCAGCGCGAGCGTCGAGGCGCACACGGAGCCCATCGACGTAGAACCGTTGGAGCTCAACGCCTCCGACACCTGGCGGATCGCGTACGGGAACTCCTCGACGCTGGGCAGCACCGGCATCAGTGCACGCTCGGCCAGCGCGCCGTGGCCGATCTCGCGGCGCTTGGGCGAGCCGACGCGGCCGGTCTCACCGGTCGAATACGGCGGGAAGTTGTAGTGGTGCATGTAGCGCTTGGACGTCTCCGGTCCCAGCGAGTCGATCTGCTGTGCCAGCTTCATCATGTCGAGCGTGGTGACGCCCAGGATCTGGGTCTCGCCGCGCTCGAACAGCGCGCTGCCGTGGGCCCGCGGAACCACCGCGACCTCGGCGCTCAGCGCACGGATGTCGGTGATGCCGCGACCGTCGATGCGGAAGTGGTCGGTCAGGATGCGTTGGCGCACAAGCTTCTTGGTCAGCGAGCGGAACGCGGCGCCGACCTCCTTCTCGCGGCCCGCGTACTGCTCGGCCAGCCGCTCGAGCACCTCGGCCTTGATCTCGTCGGTGCGGTCGTTGCGCTCGGCCTTACCGGCGATGGTCAGTGCCTCCGACAGCGCGTCGGTGGCCACCGAGGCGACCGAGTAGTAGACGTCGTCGCCGTACTCGGGGAACACCGGGTACTCGCCCGTCGGCTTGGCCGCCCGATCGGCCAGCTCCTGCTGGGCCTCGCACAGCACCTTGATGAAGGGCTTGGCGGCCTCCAGGCCCTCGGCGACGACGGCCTCGGTGGGTGCCTGCGCGCCGCCGGCGATCAGCTCGACGACGTTCTCGGTGGCCTCGGCCTCGACCATCATGATCGCGACGTCGCCGTCCTCGAGCGCGCGACCGGCGACGACCATGTCGAACACTGCGCGCTCGAGTTGCTCGACGGTCGGGAATGCGACCCAGGTGCCGTCGATGAGCGCGACACGCACGCCGCCGACCGGTCCCGAGAACGGCAGGCCCGCGATCTGCGTGGACGCCGAGGCGGCGTTGATCGCGACCACGTCGTACAGATCCTTGGGATCGAGGCTGAGCACGGTGACCACGACCTGGATCTCGTTACGCAGGCCGTCGACGAACGTCGGCCGCAGCGGGCGGTCGATCAGCCGGCACGTCAGGATCGCGTCGGTCGACGGACGACCCTCGCGGCGGAAGAACGAGCCGGGGATGCGCCCGGCCGCATACATGCGCTCTTCGACGTCGATCGTCAGCGGGAAGAAGTCGAAGTGGTCTTTGGGGTTCTTGCTGGCGGACGTCGCGCTCAGCAGCATGGTCTCGTCGTCGAGGTAGGCGGCGACGGCGCCTGCGGCCTGCTGGGCCAGCCGGCCGGTCTCGAAACGGATGGTGCGGGTGCCGAAGCTCCCGTTGTCGATCGTGGCGGTCGATTCGTACACGCCGTCTTCAATTTCAACTACAGACATAGGTGTCCGTATGGCCTCTCTGGTTCAGTGTCTCCACTGTTTAGCTGTTTTTGCGTCGTCACAGCGTATGAACCACGGGCCTCGATGCGGCTACGGCCATCGATCGAAGCTGCCGGAGATTCTTCCGGCAGCCACTACCGAAGACCGCGCGATCGAGCAGGTCCTGGTTATGACGCGCGGGAACGATGCTCGCGGAGCTGCGAAGATCGCACCCAAGTCGTTCGGGCCGAAACGGCAGTCGAACGGATCCATCGTACTCTGCGGCGAGTACGCAGCCGAAATCCCGGCGCGCATCTACGCGCCGGTCCGGCGTCAGCGGCGAAGGCCGAGCCGTTCGATCAGCGTGCGGTAACGCTGGACGTCGACCTGGGCCACGTACTTGAGCAGCCGCCGCCGACGGCCGACGAGCAGCAGCAGGCCGCGCCGCGAGTGGTGATCGTGCTTGTGCACCTTCAGGTGCTCGGTCAGGTCGATGATCCGCTTGGTCAGCAGGGCGACCTGCGCCTCGGGCGAGCCGGTATCGGTGTCATGCAGGCCGTACTCGCTCAGGATCGACTTTTTCTGTTCGGCGGTAAGCGCCACGAAACAACTCCATCTATCTCAGTCCGCGGGAAAGGGGCGTGTAGCCCCGGTGAGGCGCGGCCGCCGCGAACTGCAGCGCACGCCCGGTCGGCAGGGAGTCTAACAGCGGCGGCGGTACGGCACGAAATCCGCGACGTAGACCTATCGGCCCGCCGTGGGAGGGGTTTTGTGTCCGCGATCGAGCGGTCGGCGTCAGCGGGTCAGGATCGTACGGGCATGTTCGGTGTCGCGGCCCATCTGCTCCACCAGGTCGTCGACGTTGCCGAACTTCTCCTGGCCGCGCAGCCTGGCCACGAAGTCGACGGCCACGTGCTGGCCGTACAGGTCGGCGTCGGTGTCCAGCACGAACGCCTCGACCGTGCGGGTGCGCCCGGAGAACGTCGGGTTGGTGCCGACCGACACCGCGGCCTGATAGCGCTCGCCCGGCACGACGCTGCCCGTGATCGGGCCGTGGCCGAGCACGGTGAACCACGCCGCGTAGACCCCGTCGGCCGGAATCGCCGAATACATCGGCGGCGCCACGTTCGCGGTGGGAAAGCCGAGCACCTTGCCGCGTCCGTCGCCGCGCACCACGACGCCCTCGACGCGGTGCGGGCGCCCCAGCGCCTCCGCGGCGGCGACGACGTCGCCTGCGTCGACGCAGGACCGGATGTAGGTCGAGGAGAACGTCACGGTCTCGTCCTGGTGGTGCTCGGCCACCAGCGACATCGCCTCGACGGCGAAGCCGAACCGCTCGCCGGCCTGGCGCAGCAGGTCGACGTTGCCCGTGGCCTTCTTGCCGAAGGTGAAGTTCTCCCCGACCACGACCTCGACGACGTGGAGGCGTTCGACCAGCAGTTCGTGGACGTAGCGCTCGGGGGTGAGCTTCATGAAGTCGGCCGTGAACGGCATGACGAGAAAGACGTCGATGCCCAGTTCCTCGACCAGTTCGGCGCGCCGGGTCAGCGTGGTCAGCTGGGCGGGATGGCTGCCCGGGAACACGACCTCCATCGGATGGGGGTCGAAGGTCATCAGCACCGTCGGCACACCACGCGACCGTCCCGCCTTGACCGCGTGGTTGATCAGCTCCTGGTGTCCGCGATGGACACCGTCGAACACCCCGATGGTGAGCACGCATCGGCCCCAGTCCGTCGGGATCTCTTCTTGTCCCCGCCAGCGCTGCACGAGGGCAAGCCTACGGCGCGGCCGGGGTCGCGCGCCTCGCTGGATCCCCCGGATGAGGTGACCATTGCCTAAACTTCCTAATTGTGAATCCTGCCGGCGATGCGCGTGACCTGACGACGGTTGCCCAGGACTACCTGAAAGTCATCTGGACCGTTCAGGAGTGGTCGCAGGAGAAGGTGAGCACGAAGCTGCTCGCCGAGCGCCTCGGCGTTTCGGCCAGCACCGCCTCGGAGTCGATCCGCAAGCTGGCCGACCAGGGACTGGTCAACCACGAGAAGTACGGCGCGGTCACGCTGACCGAGGCCGGCAGCGCCGCCGCGCTGGCCATGGTGCGCAGGCACCGGCTGATGGAGACGTTCCTCGTGCGCGAGCTGGGCTACAGCTGGGACGAGGTGCACGACGAGGCCGAGGTGCTCGAACACGCGGTGTCCGACCGGATGCTCGACCGCATCGACGCCAAGCTCGGACACCCCACCCGCGATCCGCACGGCGATCCGATTCCGGCCGCCGACGGACGCGTCCCCACCCCCGACGCACGCCAGCTCTCGGCCTGTCACGACGGTGATCGGGGCACGATCGCGCGGATCTCCGACGCCGATCCGGAGATGTTGCGGTACTTCGACAGCGTCGGCATCAACCTGGACTCGCGGCTGCGGGTCGTGGCGCGGCGCGACTTCGCGGGCATGATCTCGGTGGCCATCGAGTCCTCCGAGGGCGACGACACGACCGTCGACCTGGGAAGCCCCGCCGCCGAGGCGATCTGGGTGGTCGCGAGCTAGTTCGCTTACAACGTCGCGGGACGCAGCACGACGACCGACTTCGTGCGCGCCGACCGGTCTTCGAGCAGCGCGACGACCTGTCCGTCGGGGGCCGTCGCGGCGTAGATGCCGTCGATGCCGGCTGGTTTCAGCGGCCGCCCGTGGCGCACGTCCTCGGTTTCGTCGGGGCTCAGGTCGCGGCGCGGGAACGCCAGAAGGCATGCGGTGTCGAGGCTGTAGGACAGCCGCGGCGTTTCGGCCAGTTCGTCGAGCGTGCGCGCCTCGGTCAACCCGAACCCGCCGACCCTGGTGCGGCGCAACGCCGTGAGGTGCCCGCCGACGCCGAGCGCGGTGCCGACGTCGCGGGCCAGCGCGCGGATGTAGGTGCCGCTGGAGCACTCCACCTCGACATCGAGATCGACCACGCCGGGGTGACGACGGATATCGAGCACCGCGAAGCGGTCGATGCGGATGCGGCGGGCCGCCAGTTCGACGGCCTGCCCCTCGCGCGCGAGCTTGTAGGCGCGCTGCCCGCCGACCTTGATCGCGCTCACCGCCGACGGCACCTGATCGATCTCGCCACGCAGCAGGGCCACCGCCGCCTCGATCTGCTCGTCGGTGACGGCGTCGGCCGAAATCTCCTGCAGTAGTTCGCCTTCGGCGTCTTCGGTGGACGTGGCCTGACCGAGTCGGATGGTCGCGGCGTACGCCTTGTCCGTCGCCGTCAACAGGCCGAGGATCTTGGTGGCGCGCTCGATGCCGACGACCAGCACGCCGGTTGCCATCGGGTCGAGGGTGCCGGCATGGCCGACCTTGCGGATGCCGAAGAAACGGCGGCAGCGGCCGACCACGTCGTGGCTCGGCATGCCCGCGGGGTTGTCGACGAAGACCAGACCCGCCTCGGTCATAGCACGATCGCGGTCAGCGCCAACCCGTCGCGGACCGACCACCGGCCGGTCAGGGTTTCCAGCGGCGGCCCGTGCATTGCCGCCGGATCGATCAGGATGCGCGAGACGAACCTGCCGGACGTGCCGCTGTCGTCGACGTCGAAGGCGATGTGCGCGTCCTCGAAACCCAGCCAGCGGTGAGTCAGGGGGAACCACGCTTTGTACGTCGCCTCCTTGGCGCAGAACAGGATTCGGTCCCAATGCAGGCCCGTCGGCAGTTGCTTCAGCTCGGTCCGCTCGACGGGCAGGCTGATCGCGTCGAGCACACCGCCGGGCAGCACACCGTGCGGTTCGGCGTCGATGCCGACCGAACGCACCTCGGCCTGGCGGCCGACCACCGCGCCGCGGTACCCCTCACAGTGCGTCAGGGAGCCGACGACACCGTCGGGCCAGCACGGTTCGCCCTTCTCCCCCTTCAGGATCGGCACCGGTCCGACGCCGATCTCGGAGAGCGCCTGCCGCGCGCAATACCGCACGGTGATGAACTCGTTGCGACGTTTGGCCACCGACTTGGCGATCAGCCGCTCCTCTTCGGGCAGCGGCGCGAGGTCGGGCGGATCGCGGTACACCTCGGCGGCGGCCAACCCGGACGTCGTCGCCGGAAGCACCCCCGACAGCAGCGAAGCGGCCACGGTCATCGCGAGAACTGCCTGTCGCGGATCCGCTGCTGCATCTTTTGCGCGTTCTCCCGCATCTCCTGGGTGATCTGGAAGTGGCCGCCGAACTCGTTGAGGTATCCGGGCGGATACTGCGGGTCCGGCAGGATCTGGCGCATCCAGCGATAAGGCTTGCGGCGCCGCCACTCTCGCGGATATCCGACCGACACCTCCTCGAATCGCACGCCGTCGTACCACGTGGTGCGCGGAATGTGCAGGTGCCCGTACACCGAGCACACCGCGTTGTAGCGGGTGTGCCAGTCGGCGGTGGCGGTGGTGCCGCACCACAGCGAGAACTCCGGGTAGAACATCGCGTCGCAGGGTTCGCGCACCATCGGAAAGTGGTTGACGAGCACCGTCGGCGTGATCCAGTCAAGATCCTCGAGGCGCTTGCGGGTGTAGGCCACGCGGTCGCGGCACCACGCGTCGCGGGTGGCGTACGGCTCGGCGGACAGCAGGAACTCGTCGGTGCCCACGACGTTGCGTTCGCGTGCGATGGCCAGCCCCTCCGCCTTGGTGCCCGCACCCTCCGGCAGAAAGGTGTAGTCGTACAGCAGGAACATCGGCACGATCGTGGCCGGGCCGCCCTCCTCGGTCCACACCGGGAACGGATGCTCGGGCGTGACGATGCCCATCTCGTCGCACATGTTGACCAGGTAGTCGTATCGGGCCTTGCCGAAGATCTGCATCGGGTCCCGGTTGGTGGTCCACAGCTCGTGGTTGCCCGGAATCCAGATCACCTTGGCGAACCGCTTGCGCAACAGATCCAGCGCCCACCGGATCTCGTCAGTGCGCTCGGCGACGTCGCCGGCGACGATGAGCCAGTCGTCCGGAGACGCCGGGTGCAGCGACTCGGTCACGGGTTTGTTGCCGGTGTGACCCGTGTGCAGGTCGCTGATCGCCCATAGGGTGGGTCGTCGGCCGTCTCGTGTCACAACTGACCAGGGTACTTAACCGGATGCCCGCGGCTCGCCCGGCAACTAGAACAGGTTCTCGTTTCCTCTTCGGCCGCTGCGAGCGGCCCGCTACACTCCCCGCAGGGTCGGACCGACGAACAAAGGGGTGAGATGCTCGCCAAGCTGCGCTTGGTCTCGGCACTGTGCGCACTGATCGCTGCGGTGATGGTGGTGTGGCAGGCCAATCCGGCGGGCGCCCCGCGGGTGGATGTCGACGACATTCCGATGACGAATGTCACGACGTCGATCAAGTGGCCCGTCATCGAGACGACCGACCCCGCACCGTTCAATCCGTGCAAGCAGATTCCGCTCGACGCGATTCAGGCGATGGGCCTGGCGTTCACCCCGCCCACGCCGGAGGACCAGCTGCGGTGCCGGTACGACGCGGGCAACTACCAGTTGGCCGTCGAGGCGATCGTGTGGCGCACCTATGAGCAGACGCTGCCGGCCGACGCGGTCCAGCTCGACATCGACGGGCACCGCGCCGCGCAGTACTGGGTGATGAAGCCGACCGACTGGAACAACCGGTGGTGGATCACCTGCATGATCGCCTTCGACACCAGCTACGGCGTGCTGCAGCAATCGCTGTTCTACTCCCCGATCTACTCCAACCCGGCCCCCGACTGCATGCAGACCAACCTGCAGCGCGCCCACGACCTGATCCCGCACTACGTGTTCTGAGGCGTCAGCCGTCGCGTTCGATGCGGTCCATCGGGCTGGAGCGTTCCAGCATCCCGATCGTCTCCTCGCCGTCCCAGCGGTACCGCACAGCGGCCTGCTGTAGCGCCGGAAACGTCCAGTTCGCCATCTTGGCGAGCTGCTCGGCGGGGATCTCCGCGGGATCGGTGATGTCGTGGGTGCTCAGCAGCGTCTCCCCCTCGATGCGCACGGTCCCGCGGGCCGTTTCCAGCACCAGCGACACGTCCTCGCCGCGCGGTCGCAGCCGGCGCAGCCAGGGCGCCTCGACGACGCGGGCGGGGATCAGACCATCGCCGAGGTAGACACCATCGCCGAGGTAGACGTAGCCCTCGTTGTAGTTCGGCTGCCCGTCGGGCCGCGGCGGGTAGGCGATGTAGCCGAACGCCCGGCCGCTGCCGAACAGCGCCGACTGCCAGCAGTGGCCCCAGAACTCCTCCAGCCGGCGGACGCCCTGTCGGCGGATGCGAAGCCCGCTGCCGGAGAAGGCATGCCGACGACCTCGAACCTCCACGACACCGTCGGCGCAGAACAGCTGCTCGTAGCGCGCGCCGCCCATCAGATCACCGACCACCGTCGTCTTCAACTGGTTGGCCGCGTCGTCCTGCATCGCCCCCTGAACCCACGGCGGCACGGCCATTTTCGCCTCGACCTCGAACCGCACGTCGACCAGCGGCCCGCCCTTGTCGCCGTGGGCCAGCGCTTCCGACGACGTCTGGACGGCCTGGCCGTCGAACGTCACCGCCCACGTGTCGAACGGCGCCACGCACTCGAAGGTCAGCGGACCCGCGCCCAGCACCGTCGGGTTCCCGTCGCGGCCCGCGACCGGCTTGCTCGGCCCGTCGGCGCGCAACCGGTACACGCTTCCGTCGGCGAACGCCAGGTTGACCTGGATCCCGTGGGCGTCCCAATTGGACGCGACCGCCTCGATGCCGATCCTGGGCAGGCCGACCTCACCGCGGTCGTCGAACACCCAGAAGCTCACCGAGTCTCGCATCTCGGGGTCCTGCGGCGGCTCGGCGAACATGAGCTCCCGGACCGGGTCGATGCCGCCCGTCAGGTCGATCGTCATGGCGCGCTTTCCTTTTCCCGTTGCGGTGGTCCCGAGTACGCAGCGACGTAGGCGGCGAACAACGGCCGGATCACGTTGTCGTCGAGCCCGAATTCCTCCGGATCGGTCTTCGGATGCGGCTCGCGGTTCTCGGCGTTGTCGGCCCACCACGCCCCCATACCCGCCTCGAACTGGTCGCTCACCGGTTCGCCGAGCCAGCCGTACAACCGCTTCACCTCGCCGATCGGATCGGCCTGCATGGCGCGAAAGTCGATGTCGTAGAACCGCTTCGAGGCCCCGTCGCGGAACGCCATCACCCGCGCGATCCCCGTCGACCACTGCGTGACGTTGAGCTCGCCGAGGTAGCGGCGGTCGAGGTGGTCGGTGAATCCGCCGACGATGTCGGCGTAGACGTCGACGACCGAGAGCAGCACGTCGGTCGGGTCGCGGTGCGTCATGACGAAACGGGCGTCAGGGAATACGCGGTCGAGAAAGTCGAGCGAAAGCACGTGCGCAGGTGACTTGAGCCGCCACGGCCGGGTCGGTTCACCCCACTGCAGCAACTTGAGCACGCGTCGTTCGTATTGGTACGTCGACGTGAAATCTGCTCTGTCGCAGAGCCATTGCGAGTAGCTGGGAATCTGCGCGTACGCCTGGAAGATCTGGGACTTGAAGTCGAGCGCCATCAGGTCGAGGCATTCCGTCGGACCGCGGACGTCGGTGGGCACATGGTGGCGGGTGCCCACCAGGACCGGCCGCTGATCGGGCGGGATGCGCGGGTCGTCACCGTGCACGGTCGATGGCGGCGGGCAGGGCTGCGCCGATTCCCAGCTGCGCAGGTACCGAACGTCGGGATCCTGCGCGAGCAGAAACGACAGCGCCGTCGACCCGGTCCTCGGCAGACCCAGCCCGAACAGCGGCGAACGGATCTGCACGTCGTCGATCTCGGGATGCCTGCGGTACCAGTCCTCGATCTGGAGGCGCTGCGACAGGTGCAGCCCGATGCGGCGGTAGACGAAGTCCTCGCCGCGACCGTTCAGCCGGGCCTCGTCGCGCAGCGCGCGTACGAGGATCTCCAGACCCTCGCGGAACGAGTCGTCGCCGAAGTCGTCGAGTCCGGTGCGGTCGACGGCCGTGGCCATCAGATCCCCGACGGATGCCACGCTGCACCTCCCGCCGAACCCCGCGAATGCCGGGAAATCGAATTAGTGACAGTACACTGCCATCATTATGGCCGGTCCGTCAACGCGCACCTACGACAACAGCGTCCGCAGGCGCAAGGCCGCGCAGACGCGCGAGCGCATCGTCGCGGCGGGCAGCGCGCTGGTGCACGAGTTCGACACGTGGGACTGGCGCGGGTTGACGTTCAAGGCCGTCGCCGCGCGCGCCGGGGTCGGCGAGCGCACGGTGTACCGGCACTTCCCAACCGAACGGCAGCTCCACGACGCGGTGATGCAGCGCCTCGAGGCCGAGGCAGGCGTGTCCTACGACGACGTCACGCTGGAAAACCTGGGTCAGGTCACGGCGCGGGTTTTCGCGTCGCTGCAACGCTTCTCGGTCGAGAACAGCGCACTCGCGCCGGTGGACCCGGCGTTCGTGAGCTCCGACGTCCGGCGCCGCGACGCGCTGCTGCGGGCGGTCACCTCGGCCTCACCGGATCTGCCCGAGAGGCAACGGCGCGCGGCCGCGGGCCTGCTCGATGTGCTGTGGAGCCCGGCCACCTACGAGCGCCTGGTCGCGGTGTGGGGCCTCGACGGCGCGGCCGCGACCGCCGCGATCGACTGGTTGATGGCCGAGGTGACGCGGGCGATCGGCCGGGGCGGCATCGGTTCTGCGTAGCCTCGTATCGTGACCGCATCCTCCGTCGCCGCCCGGCCGGCATCCCGTTCGAAGGTCAAGCAGCTCACCGGACGCACCGTCTCCCGCCTGCTGCGGCTGCCGCCGCACACCACCGACTTCACGGTCAACAAGGTCCGAGTGCCGATGCGTGACGGTGTGGAGCTGCGCGCCGATCACTATGCGCCGTCCACGCCCGATCCGGCGGGCACGCTGCTGGTCCGCTGCCCCTACGGCCGGGACTTCCCCTTCGCCGCCCTCTACGGCCGCGTCTACGCCGCACGCGGCTACCACGTGCTATTGCAGAGCGTGCGCGGCACCTACGGCTCCGGCGGCGAATTCGATCCGATGGTCAACGAGATCGCCGACGGCGCCGACACCGTCGAGTGGCTGCGCAATCAGGACTGGTTCACCGGCTCGTTCGCCACGATCGGGCTGTCGTATCTGGGCTTCACGCAGTGGGCGCTGCTCACCGACCCGCCACCGGAGATGAAGGCCGCGGTGATCACGGTCGGTCCGCACGACGTCAGCGGGCCGCGCTGGGGTCCCGGCTCCTTCGCGCTCAGCGACTTCCTCGGCTGGAGCCATCTGGTGGCCTACCAGGAGGACCCGAACAGGGTGCGGGCGCTGGTGCGGCAGATGCGGTCGCGGCGCCGACTGGCCCGCGCGTTGAACCGGCTGCCCGCCGGTGAGTCCGGTCGGGCGTTGTTGGGCGCCGGCGCGCCGTGGTGGGAATCGTGGCTCGACCACCCCGACGCCGACGACCCGTTCTGGACGATGCTGAACCTGCGCCGCGCCATGGAGACCGCCGACGTGCCGGTACTGCTGATCAGCGGATGGCAGGACCTGTTCCTGGAGCAGACGATGGCTCAGTACCGGCGGCTGCGCCAACGCGGTGTCGAGGTCGGCCTGACCGTCGGCCCGTGGATCCACACCCAGCTGATGACGAAGGCCGCGCCCACCGCGATCCGCCAGACGCTGGACTGGCTGGACACGCATCTGTCCGGCGGCGAGAGCAAGCGCCGCCAGCCGGTGCGGGTTCACATCAATGGCCGAGGCTGGATCGATCTGCCCGACTGGCCGCCCGCGATGCCCGAGGTGGTGCGGTACCTGCAACCGGGCGGCCGCATCGGTGACGCCGTTCCGCCGGAGACCGCGGCCCCGTCGACGTTCACCTACAACCCGGCGAATCCGACGCCGACCATCGGCGGTCGCCTGCTGTCACCGGAGGGCGGATACCGAAAGGACAACAAGCTCGCCCAGCGTGCCGACGTGTTGAGCTTCACCGGCGATCGCCTGCCCGCGGACAAATACGTGGTCGGTGTTCCGGTCGTGGAACTGTCGCATACGTGCGACAACCCGCACAACGACCTGTTCGTCCGCGTGAGCGAGGTCGATGCGAAGGGACGCTCGCGGAATGTGAGCGACGGATACGTCTGCGCCGCTCCGGATTCCGGCCAGGTGCGCATCGAACTCGATCCGATCGCCCACCGGTTTCGCGCCGGATCGCGGATCCGGGTGCTCGTGGCGGGCGGGTCGCATCCCCGCTTCGCCCGCAACCTCGGGACCGGTGAACCGCTTGGGACCGGCAGCAAGCTCGCGTCGGCCACCCACACGGTGCACCTCGGTGGCGGCGCGTCGCGGCTGATCCTGCCCGCTGGGCCCCAGCCACCGGCCGGCTGAGCGGTCAGCCCACCGAATCGTTGACGCGCGACGCGATCTCGCGCAGCGTCGCGTCGTCGTGCACCGGCGGTGCCCATTCCGGGTCGACGGGCAGCTGTACCCAGCTGGTGCAGCCGGCGTACTCGGGGGTTCGTTCGAGTCGCAGTGGCCGCACCAGCGGGCCGACCTGCACGACGAGCGCGGTGAGCCGATGTTTGGGCCGGAAGTCGAGGCGGTCGGCGCGCACCGACTCGTCGGTCCAGATATGCAGTGGCGCAATCTCTTCGAGGGCTTCCGGGCGGTTGACCTCGACCGCGGCGACGACGCGGGCGCCGGCGCGGATCACCACCGCGTCGTCCGTACTGTCGCCCACCGCCGCGTCGAGCAGATCACGGTGCTCGGGACGCACGCGTTCGGCGTGGCTGTGCGCGACGGTGGGAAACAGCAGGAACCGCGAGGCCGTGACCGCGAACCGCTTCTCGTGAATGCCGCCCTTACGCAGCAGCACGGTCTGCCTGCCGTCCAGCAGCGCGTGCACCGCGGCGCTCCACTCCTTGAGCGCGGGCTGCGTCAGCGTCGTTCTCATCGCTATGTCGTCATCGGGCTATGTCTTGGCCGCCGCGTCGATGCGCGCCCGCACCTCGGGCCGACGCAGCGGCGGAACCGTCTTGGGTGGCTGGCGCCGGGGCGGCAGCGACGACAGCAGCCGACCGGTGGTGGCGGTGACCTCCGCGACGGCGGCTTCGAAAGCGTCGACGTTGGCCGCGGTCGGCCGCGTGATGCCGCTGACCTTGCGGATGTACTGGCGCGCCGCGGCCTCGATCTCTTCGTCGGTCGCCGCCGGTTCGAGCCCGCGGAGCTCGGTGATGTTTCGGCACATGGCTCCACGATAGGTTCGTCGGGTGACTGACGACATCCTGCTCATCGACACCCAAGATCGCGTGCGCACGCTCACGCTCAATCGGCCGCAGTCGCGCAACGCGCTGTCGGCCGAGCTGCGCAGGCGGTTCTACCGCGCGCTGGGCGAGGCGCAGGCCGACGACGATGTCGACGTCGTGATCGTCACGGGCGCCGATCCGGTGTTCTGCGCGGGCCTGGACCTCAAGGAGCTCGGCGACACCACCGACCTCCCCGACATCTCGCCGAAGTGGCCGCCGATGACCAAACCGGTGATCGGCGCGATCAACGGCGCTGCGGTCACGGGTGGCCTCGAGATCGCCCTGTACTGCGACGTGCTGATCGCCTCCGAGCAGGCGCGGTTCGCCGACACCCACGCGCGGGTGGGGCTGTTGCCGACCTGGGGGCTGTCGGTGCGGCTGCCCCAGAAGGTCGGTGTCGGGATGGCGCGTCGTATGAGCCTGACCGGGGATTACCTGTCGGCCGACGACGCGCTGCGGACCGGGCTGGTCACCCAGGTGGTGCCGCATGCCGAGTTGATGCCGACGGCGCGGCAGGTCGCGGCCTCGATCGTCGGCAACAATCAGCGCGCCGTGCGTGCGCTGCTCGCGTCGTACCACCGCATCGACGAGGCGCAGACCAACGAGGGGTTGTGGATCGAGGCGGCGTCGGCGCGCGAGTGGATGCGCACGGCCAGCGGTGACGACATCGCCGCCAACCGGGACGCCGTCCTGCAGCGAGGCCGCTCTCAGGTCCACTGATCCACGTCTGAAGCCGACACGCCGCGCATTTACAGCGGTTTGCGCACCCTCATAGGCTGCGAGCGTGAACGAAGCGCATGAATACTGCGGCAGCGACGAATGGCGGCAGCTGATCCGCGAGGTGATCCTGCCGTGGGCGTTGGGTGAGGTGGACCTCGGAGACGACGTCATCGAGGTGGGCCCCGGCTACGGCGCGACCACCGACGTGCTGAGCGAATCGGTGGGCCGGCTGACGTCGGTGGAGATCGACGACGAGCTCGCGGCGATGCTGACCGATCGCTTCGCCGACGTCCCGACCGTGGAGATCGTGCACGGCGACGCGACGGCGCTGTCCTACGACGACGACCGCTTCACCGGTGCAGCGTGTTTCACGATGCTGCACCACGTCCCGACCGCCGACCTCCAGGACAAGCTGTTCGCCGAGGTCGCGCGCGTGCTGCGGCCCGGGGCGGCGCTCGTCGCCAGCGACAGCCTCGGCAGCGACGAGTTGGCCGTCGCGCACGAAGGCGACACCTACAACCCCGTCGACCCCGACACGTTGCCGGATCGGTTGGCAGCGGCTGGTTTTGGTGATATCCGGGTCAAGACGACGGAGTTCGGCTGGGCCGCGATCGCGCGCGTCCGCGCGTAGCGCTCTCGCGTGGGTCAGGCGGTACCGGGCACCAGCCAGCGGCCCGAGAACGCGCGCCAGCCGACGAACGCCAGCCGCAGCACCATGAAGGTCGACAGGCCCGCCCAGATCCCCAGCAATCCCCAGCCGAACGCCAGCGACAGCCAAATCAACGGCAGGAAACCCACCAGCGCGCTGGTCAGCGTCGCGTTGCGCATGAACTTCGCGTCGCCGGCGCCCAGCAGCACCCCGTCGAGCGCGAAAACGATTCCAGCGACGGGCAATTGGGCCACCATGAACCACCACGGCACACCGATCGCTTCGAGCACCGAGCGGTCGTCGGTGAACACGCTCGGGAAGACCGACGCACCGACCGCGAACACGATGGAGAGCACGGCCGAAGCCAACGCCGAGAAGATCGTGACCCGCCACGCCACCGACTTCGCGTGCGCCAACTGCCCCGCACCCAACGCCGCACCCACCAGCGACTGAGCCGCGATCGCTAACGAATCCAGACCCAGCGCAAGAAAATTCCACAACTGCAGCACGACCTGGTGCGCGGCCACGGCGGCCGCCCCGAACCGGGCGGCGACGGCTCCCGCCGAGACGAAGCAGGCCTGGAACGCCAGCGTCCGCAACACCAGGTCGCGGCCCATCACCACCTGCGCGCGCAACACCTCGGTATGCACCCGCAGCGGCACCCGTTCGATCAGCAGCGCGCGACAGAAGAGCAGCGCGGCCAGCCACTGCCCCACCAGGTTCGCGACGGCCGAACCCGGCAGCCCGAGCCGCGGCATCCCGAGCCAGCCGTACACCAGCAGCGGGCACAGCACCGCCGACACCGCGAACCCGAACACGACGAACCGCAGCGGCCGCGCGGTGTCCTGCACCCCGCGCATCCATCCGTTGCCCGCCGCCGAGACCAGGATCGCCGGCACGCCGACGATCGCGATGCGCACCCACGGCAGCGCCTCGTCGGCGATCTCTCCCCCATCGGACGAGCCCGCCAGTACCGTCACCAACGGCACCGCGAACACCTGCACCGCCGCGACGATGACCGCGCCCAGCCCCAGCGCGAGCCAGGTCGCCTGCACGCCCTCCCCGACCGCGGCCGCCCGGTCGCCGGCGCCGTAGAACCGCGCCGAGCGCGCGGTGGTGCCGTAAGCCAGGAACGTCATCTGCGAGCTCAGCGTGGAAAGAATCAGCGCGCCGATCGCCAACCCGGCCAACGCGAGAGCGCCCAACCGCCCCACCACTGCGAGGTCGAACAAGAGATAGATCGGTTCGGCGGCCAGCACGCCGAGCGCGGGAATCGCCAGCCCGGCGATCCGGCGGCCGGTCACCGGAGCGTCCGGCGGCTCCGTCCCGGGCTCAGCCAAGGGCCGCGTGCAACGCCTTCACCACGTCCTCGGTGGACCCGGTGGCCGAATACCCGGCTGCCAGGCGGTGACCGCCGCCGCCGAATCCACTCGCGACCGGTGACAGGTCGTAGGACTTGGCCCGCATCGACACCGACCAGTGGCCCGGCTCGATCTCCTTGAACACCGCGGCGACCTCGGCCTCTTGGGTAGTGCGCACGATGTCGACGATGCTCTCGACTTCCTCGGGCCGGGCGTTGACCCACTCCTGGTTGTCGACGACCGCGTACACCAAACCCCGGCCGTCGGCAGCGTCCGGCAGCAGCTGCGCCGAGGACAGCACCCGCGACAGCATCGGCAGCCACGCGAACGGGTGGCTGTCGAGCAGGGTCCGGCTGATGGCGGCGTTGTCCACGCCGAGTTCGACGAGGCGGGCCGCCAGCCGGTGCGCGCGCGGGGTGGCCCAGCGGAACGAACCGGTGTCGGTGGTCAGCCCCGCGTACAGGCAGTGCGCGACGCCGATGTCGATCGGCTTGTCCCACGCGTCGAGCAGATCGGCCACCAGCATCGTGGTGGAGTCGGCCGAGGCGTCGACGTAGTTCGCGGTGCCGAACAGCCGGTTGGAAGCGTGGTGGTCGATCACCAATACCTCGCGGCCGTGGTCGACCAGACCGCGCAGCACGCCGAGCCGGTTGACGCTGGGGATGTCGACGGTGACCACCAGGTCGGGGTCGCGCCGTATCTCGTCGGGGCCGACGAGCAGGTGACCGCCGGGCAGGGACTGCAGCGATTCGGGCAGTTTCTCCGGCGCCGCGAAGCTCACTTGAACGCTCTTGCCAACCTGGTCGAGCACCAGAGCCAAGGCCAGGCCGGCGCCGATGGTGTCGGCGTCGGGATAGACGTGGCAGACAACCGCGATCGAGCCGGCCGTCGTGAGCAGTTCGGCCGCGCGCCGCGCGTTGACCCGATCTCCCACTTCCGGGGTGTCAGTCGTCTTGTCGATCGCGGTCACCGATGTCCTCAGAGTCGTCAGGCCCCCCGGCTGCTGCCTCGCCCTCCATCTCAGTGACACGGTACGGGTCCGCATCGCCTGCGTGCTTGGCACCTTGCCGAACTCGCGCCAATTCCTCATCCGCGGCCCGGGCGCGAGCCAACAGCTCCTCCATCTTCACCGCAGCGTCGGGCACGGTGTCGCGCTGAAACGCTAGGGTGGGTGTGAAGCGCACGCCCAGACTCGCGCCCACCTTCGAGCGCAGCACGCCCTTCGCGCTCTCCAGCGCGGCGGCCGCCCCACCGAAGTCCGGCTCTTCGGACAGCGACGCGCCGAGCACCGTGTAGAACAGCGTCGCGTCGTGCAGGTCATTGGTGACCTTGGCGTCGGTGATCGTCACCCCGGCCAGCCGGGGATCCTTGATCTCGTATTCGATCGCCGAGGCGACGATGGTGGAAATGCGTTTGGCCAGTCGCTTCGCCCGTGCGGGGTCCGCCATCTAATCGACGCTCCTACCCACGCTCTTTTTCAACGAGCTCGTACGTCTCGATGACGTCGCCTTCCTTGATGTCGGAGTACGTCAGCGTCAGACCGCATTCGTAGCCCTCGCGGACCTCGGTGACGTCGTCCTTCTCCCGGCGAAGCGATGACACGGTGAGGTTCTCGGCCACCACGACGTTGTCCCGCAGCAGCCGGGCCTTCGCGTTGCGCCGCATGATCCCGGACTGGACGAGGCAGCCGGCGATGTTGCCGACCTTCGACGACCGGAAGATCGCGCGGATCTCGGCGCGACCGAGCTCCTTCTCCTCGTAGATCGGCTTGAGCATGCCCTTGAGCGCGCTCTCGATCTCGTCGATGGCCTGGTAGATCACCGAGTAGTAGCGGATCTCCACGCCCTCGCGGTTGGCCAGCTCGGTGGCCTTGCCCTCGGCGCGGACGTTGAAGCCGATGATGATCGCGTCCGAAGCCGACGCCAGGTTGACGTTGGTCTCGGTGACGCCACCGACGCCGCGGTCGATGACACGCAGCTCGACCTCGTCGTCGACCTGGATGCCCAGCAGGGCCTCCTCGAGCGCCTCGACCGTACCGGCGTTGTCGCCCTTGAGGATCAGGTTCAGCTGGCTGGTTTCCTTCAGCGCCGAATCCAGGTCCTCGAGGCTGATGCGCTTGCGGCTGCGGGCAGCCAGGGCGTTGCGCTTGCGGGCGCTGCGCCGGTCGGCGATCTGCCGCGCGATGCGGTCTTCGTCGACGACGAGGAAGTTGTCACCCGCGCCGGGCACCGACGTGAAGCCGACGACCTGGACGGGCCGCGACGGCAGCGCCTCGGCGACGTCGTCACCGTGCTCGTCGACCATGCGCCGGACACGTCCGTACGCGTCGCCGGCCACCACCGAGTCGCCGACCCGCAGCGTGCCGCGCTGGATGAGCACGGTCGCCACCGGGCCTCGACCGCGGTCGAGGTGCGCCTCGATCGCGACACCCTGGGCCTCCATGTCGGGGTTGGCCCGCAGGTCCAGCGACGCGTCGGCGGTCAGGACGACCGCCTCGAGCAGCGCCTCGATATTGGTGCCCGCCTTGGCCGAGATGTCGACGAACATCGTGTCGCCGCCGTACTCCTCGGGGATGAGACCGTACTCGGTGAGCTGCCCGCGAATCTTCGACGGATCCGCGCCTTCCTTGTCGATCTTGTTGACCGCCACCACGATTGGCACTTCCGCGGCCTGCGCGTGGTTGAGCGCCTCCACCGTCTGCGGCATGACGCCGTCGTCGGCTGCCACCACCAGGATCGCGATGTCGGTGGCCTTCGCACCGCGGGCACGCATGGCGGTGAACGCCTCGTGGCCCGGGGTGTCGATGAAGGTGATCGGTCGCGGCGTGCCGTCGAGATCGACCTCGACCTGGTAGGCGCCGATGTGCTGGGTGATGCCGCCCGCCTCGCCCTCGCGGACGGTGGCGTTGCGGATCGTGTCCAGCAGTCGGGTCTTGCCGTGGTCGACGTGACCCATGACGGTGACCACCGGCGGACGGACCTCGAGGTCCTCCTCGCTGCCTTCGTCCTCGCCATAGGTGAGGTCGAAGGACTCCAGCAGTTCGCGGTCCTCGTCCTCCGGGGAGACGACCTGAACCTTGTAGTTCATCTCGCTGCCGAGCAGCTCGAGGGTGTCGTCGCCGACGGACTGCGTCGCGGTGACCATCTCGCCGAGGTTGAACAACGCCTGCACCAGTGAGGCCGGGTTGGCGTCGATCTTCTCGGCGAAGTCGCTCAGCGAGGCGCCGCGGGCGAGCCGGATGGTCTCGCCGTTGCCGTGCGGCAGGCGAACGCCACCGACGACGGGCGCCTGCATGTTCTCGTACTCGGCGCGTTTCGCCCTCTTCGATTTGCGACCGCGCTTGGGCGCACCGCCGGGACGACCGAACGCACCGGCCGCACCGCCGCGCTGGCCGGGCCGACCGCCGCCGCGACCGCGGAAGCCACCACCGGCCGGACCGCCGCCGCCACCGCCGCGGTAGTTACCGCCGCCGCCGCCACCGCCGCCGGCACCGGGACGACCGCCCTGACCCGCACCGGGACGGGGACCGCCGCCGGGGCCGGGACGCGGACCGCCACCGGGACGCGGGGGCCGCGGGCCGGCGGGACGCTGCGGCATGTTGCTCGGGGACATCCCCGGGCGTGGGGTGCCGGGCCGCGGTCCACCGGGACCGGGCCGAGGACCTTGCGGCCGCGGGATCGGGCGATCCACCGGCTGCTGGGTCGAGAACGGGTTGTTACCGACGCGCGGGACGCGCGGAGCGGGCTTGGGCGCGCTCGGCGACGGGCCCGGGCGCGGGCCGGGACGTGCCGCAGGCGCAGCGGGAGCGGCCGGAGGCGCGGCCGCCGCAGGAGGTGCGACGGGCGGAGCCTCGGCGGCGGGCGCCGCAGGTTTGGGTGCGGGAGCCTTCGCGGGCTCCTGGGGGGTGGGGGCCGTGGGGGGCGCGGCCGGTGCGGCCGCCGTACCGGCAGCCGGTTTGGCCGCCGAGCCGTTGCCGTCGGCTTTGACCTTCTCAGCGGCCGGTTTCCCGCCGCCGAAGGATTCGCGCAGCCGGCGTGCGACCGGGGCCTCCACGGTGGAGGACGCGGATTTGACGAATTCGCCCTGTTCGCTCAGACGAGCGAGTACTTGCTTACTGGTGACACCGAGTTCCTTGGCCAACTCGTGTACACGGGCCTTACCTGCCACTACATCTCCATCTCTAGAGGCGTCAGCGGTGGTAGGCGCCGCGCCTCGGGTTAGCTATGACGCATGGTCATCGGGACTTCACGGTGTGCTCATGTTCTTCGCTACCTGTTCTGTTGCCGGGAGGTCGGGCGGGTCCGCACTGCTCACAGTGCCGACATACTCGATCACCGCGGATACGTCCGGTGAACCGGTGATGCGCAGCGCTCGACCGAACGCTCGCCGCCGAATTGCTGCCTCGAGGCACTGGGGAGTGGGATGCAGCCACGCACCCCGCCCCGGCAGTTTTCTCGCCGGGTCAACGGTCAGGGTGCTGAGAGAATTCCCAGCCCCATCGACGTTGCCGACAGCGACCACCCGAAGCAGTTCGACGGCCAGCTCTCGTTTCCGGCACCCTACGCAGGTCCGCACCGGTCCGACAGGATCGTCGGGGCTGCGTCGTTGCGCCGAAGCCGAAGTCTCGCGCTGGATCACAGGTGAGTCTACCGTCACTGCCGCTGGTATTTGAAATGGCTGCGCTGGTCGGCGTGGACACGTGCGCCGTCGGCGCTTACCGGTCCCCCACGGCACCGCGTGCCGCGTCCTGATCGGGCTCGGCCGTACCCGCGGGGGGCGCGTCGCTACGGATGTCGATGCGCCAGCCGGTGAGCCGGGCCGCCAACCGGGCGTTCTGCCCCTCCTTGCCGATGGCCAGCGACAGCTGGAAGTCGGGCACGACGACGCGGGCCGCGCGTGCGGCCTCGTCGATGACCGCCACCGAGACCACCTTGGCCGGCGAGAGCGCATTGGCGACGAACTTCGCCGGGTCGGGGTCGTAGTCGATGATGTCGATCTTCTCGCCCGACAGTTCACTCATCACGTTGCGCACCCGCTGCCCCATCGGGCCGATGCACGCGCCCTTGGCGTTGAGGCCCGGCACCCGCGAGGTGACCGCGATCTTGGAGCGGTGACCGGCCTCCCTGGCGACCGCCACGATCTCGACGGAGCCCTCGGCGATCTCGGGAACCTCCAGCGAGAACAGCTTGCGCACCAGGTTCGGGTGCGTGCGCGACAGCGTGATCAGCGGTTCGCGCGCGCCGCGGCTGACGCCGACGACGTAGCAGCGCAGCCGATCGCCGTGTTCGTAGCGTTCACCGGGCACCTGCTCGGCCGCCGGGATGACGCCTTCGGAACCCTTGGTCTCGCTACCCATCCGGACGACGACCAGCCCGCGGGCGTTTGCCCGTGCGTCGCGCTGGATCACCCCGCCGACGATGTCGCCCTCGCGGGCGGAGAACTCGCCGTAGGTCTTCTCGTTCTCGGCGTCGCGGAACCTCTGCAGCATCACCTGACGCGCCGTCGTCGCGGCGACGCGGCCGAATCCCTCTGGGGTGTCGTCCCATTCGCTGATCGTGTTGCCGTCCTCGTCGACCTCGGACGCGATGACCTTGACCTCACCGGTCTTGCGGTCGATTTCGATGCGCGCCTCGGCGGCGTGCCCCTCGGTATGCCGATAGGCGGTCAGCAGTGCGGATTTGATGGTCTCGACGAGTTCGCCCACCGGAATTCCGCGGTCGACCTCGATGGCATGCAGCGCGGCCATGTCGATGTTCACGCCGAAGCCTCCTTCCCAGATTGGCCGACCAGCTCCAGCTCTCGCGGATTGGGAGGCGAGAATTCAACTTGCACAACAGCTTTCGAAACGCCGTCCAGCGGCAACTCACGTACGGAGAAGTTGGCCTGCCGGCCGGCCCGCACCACCAGACGCACCACGCCGTCGCGGGTTTCGCCGATTCGGCCCGTCAATTGGGTGCCGTCGGACAGCGTCAGTTCGACCTTGCGCCCGCGCGCTCGCCGGAAATGCTTCTCGGTGGTCAGCGGCCGGTCCACCCCGGGCGAGGTGACCTCGAGTACATAGGGCGTCCACCGGGCGTCGACCTCGTCGAGCAGCGTGGAGGCGGTTCGGGACAGTTGGGCGATCGATTCGAGGTCGAGGCCGTCGTCCCCGTCGGCCACCACCTTGATGCGCGGCGGACGCGCGGCCGGATCGACGATCACGTCCTCGATTTCGTAACCGGCGCGCGCGAACTCGCCGTCGAGTAGCTCGATCACCTCTTTCTGCGACGGCAATCCCGCAGAATGCTCCGTCACGGCGAGCTCCTCGTCTTGAGTTGTCCGGACCCGATCCCCGGCGACACACCTTGGAACCGACACTCCACGATACGCCAGCGCCGCCGCGGTAAACGCCAAACGAACTCCGATGCGGATAGGGCGCAATGGCAAGATGTTGCTCGTGCCGAGCCCCCCGCCGACCATCAGCAGGAGACGTCTGTTGGCCTCGGCCGCGGCATTGGCGCTGGTGGGCGCGACCGCGGCGGCCTGCGGCTCCCCGCCCCCGCCGCCGGAAGTCGACGAACTCGCCGCTCAGCTCGACCGGGCGCGCGCCGACAGCCAGCTGGCCACCGATGCCGCCGCCAACGAGCGGGGCAGCGTCGCCCAGGCGCTGACGGCGGTGGCCGCCGAACGTGCCGCCCACGCCCAGGCGTTGTCCGACGAACTGGTCCGGCTGCGCGGCGAAGAGGCGCCTACCTCGACGCCGACCAGCACCACCGCCGAGCCCGCCAAGCCCCCGACGGTCAAGGATGCCCGCAACGCGCTACGGGCGTCGGCGTCGAGCGCCACCGAACTCGCCGCCAAACTCAGCGGCTACCGCGCGGGGCTGCTCGCGTCGATCGCCGCGGCCTGCACCGCCGCGTACACCGTCGCGCTCGCCGATCCGGAGAAGACGCGATGACCTCGGCGGAACCCACCCCCACCCGGCCGTCGGAAGCCGCGGACGGCGCGCTGTACGACGCGATCGCCACCGAGCACGCGACAATCTACGGCTACGGCATCGTCTCGGCGCATTCGACGCCCGAGGACAACAAGCTGGTGTCGGACTCCATGGCCGAGCACCGCGAACGCCGCGAGGCCGGGCTGAAGATGCTGAGCGATCGGTCGATCGCCGGACCGCTGCCCGCGGCCGGATACCAGCTGCCGATGAAAGTGGACACCCCCACCGACGCCGCCAAACTCGCGGTCCGGATGGAGGAGGACGCGGCCGTCGCATGGCGCGCCGTCGTCGAGCAGGCCACCTCCGAACAGGAGCGCGCGTTCGGTGTGGCGGCGCTGACGCAAGCTGCGGTGACGGCGGCGCGGTGGAGCCAGGTGCTCGGCACGACGCCGGTCACGGTGCCGTTCCCCGGCGGCAGCGAGTAGCCCGTCGCCCTCTTCGCCGAGTGTGGGCTTATGCCACGCTTCGGCCGCCTCAGGCGTGCGGGTAACCCACGTTCGCGCTAGGACCCCCGGAGGGCGGAGACGATCTCGTCGGCCGCGCCGTCGACCGCGACCTCGCGCTTCTCGCCGCTGAACCGATTGCGCAACTCGACGACACCGTCCGCCCAGCCGCGGCCGACCACGACGATCCACGGCACCCCGAGCAGTTCGGCGTCCTTAAACTTCACCCCGGGCGAGGCGGTGCGGTCGTCGAACAGCACGTCGATGCCGCGCCGGTCCAGCTCACCGACCAACTCCTCGGCGCCGGCGCGCGCGGCGGCGTCCTTGTTCGCGATGACGAGGTGGACGTCGAACGGGGACACCTCCGACGGCCAGCGCAGGCCGATGTCGTCGTGGTGTTGTTCGGCGATGACGGCGACCAGCCGCGACACTCCGATGCCGTACGAGCCCATGGTCAGGCGGACCGGTTTGCCGTTCTCACCGAGCACGTCGACCTCGAACGCGTCGGTGTACTTGCGGCCCAGCTGAAAGATGTGGCCGATCTCGATGCCGCGCGCGCTCACCAGCGGCCCGGCCCCGTCCGGCGACGGATCGCCGTCGCGCACCTCGGCGGCCTCGATCGTGCCGTCGGGGACGAAGTCACGCCCGGCGACCAGGCCCACGACGTGCTTACCGGGTTCGTCCGCGCCGGTGATCCACGACGTGCCGTCGACCACCCGCGGATCCACCAGATAGCGAACGCCGTTGGCCAGCAACGCCTTCGGACCGATGTAGCCCTTGGCCAGGAACGGGTGCTTGGCGAAGTCGGCGTCGTCGAGCAATGCGTACTCGGCCGGTTCGAGCGCGGCGCCCAGGCGCTTGTCGTCGACCTCGCGGTCACCGGGCACACCGACAGCCAGCAGTTCCCACTCCCCGCCGGGCAGGCGGGTCTTGAGCATCACGTTCTTGAGGGTGTCGGCCGCGGTGACCGTGCGGTCCAGCGTGGCGTTGGCCCAGTCGACGAGCGTGGCGATCGTCGGGGTGCCCGGGGTCTCGTAGACCTTGGCCTCGGGCTGGCCGTCGATCGGCAGGGCCTCCGGGACCGCAGTGGTCACCGCTTCGACGTTGGCGGCGTACCCGGACTCCAGACAGCGCACGAACGTGTCCTCGCCGATCTCGCTTTCGGCCAGGAACTCCTCCGACGCGCTGCCGCCCATCGCCCCCGACACCGCCGAGACGATCACGTAGCGCACGCCCAACCGATCGAAGATCCGTTGGTAGGCCCCGCGGTGAGCCTCGTACTGCGCGCGCAGGCCGTCGTCGTCGACGTCGAACGAGTACGAGTCCTTCATGACGAACTCACGGCCACGCAGGATCCCGGCGCGCGGTCGCGCCTCGTCGCGGTACTTGGTCTGGATCTGGAACAACAGCAGCGGAAAGTCCTTGTAGCTGCTGTACTCCCCCTTCACCGTCAGGGTGAAGAACTCTTCGTGGGTGGGGCCCAGCATGTAGTCGTTGCGACGGCGGTCCTGCAGCCGGAACACGCCATCGCCGTACTCGGTCCAGCGGTTCGTCATCTCGTAGGGGGCCCTGGGCAGCAGCGCCGGGAACAGGATCTCCTGGCCGCCGATCGCGGTCATCTCACTGCGGACGACGCTCTCGATCTTGCGCAGCACCCGCAGCCCCAGCGGCAACCAGCTGTAGAGCCCGGGTCCGACAGGCCGGATGTAACCGGCGCGGATCAGCAGTTTGTGGCTGGGCACTTCGGCGTCGGCGGGGTCGTCGCGCAGGGTGCGCAGAAACAGCTCCGACATGCGGGTGATCACGACCGACAACCTTACTGACCGCGCGAGCTAGAGCTCGCCGGCCTCCACCGCCTCCTTCGTGTGCTGCGCGGCGGCGATCTGGCGGGCCGAGAAGCCGATGAAGAAAGCGGCGATCCCGACCAACACCGCGACACCGGCGACCCATAGCAGCGAGTAGGTGTAGCCGTATCCGAGGGCGTCGAGTTGCGTCGGCGTCATGTCCTTCACCGGCCCGGTGGTGCCGCCCAGGTACAGCGTGCGCGAGGTCTGCACGGCCTGGATCACAACGAGCACCAGCGGGCCGCCGAGGTTCTGCACCATGAGCGTGATCGACGAGACCGGCCCGATCTCGCCGGGGCCGACCCCCGCGATCGCGCACAGCGGCAGGATCACCGCGATGGCGCCGATGCCGAAGCCGCCGACGACAATCGGTGCGAACAAGTCTGGGAAGTACGGGATGTTGCGGTCCAGGGTCGAGCCGTAGAGCATCGCGCCGAGCACGAACAGGCCGCCGCCGAGGATCAGCCAACGCGGCGCCACGTGCGGGGCGAGCCGGGCCGCGACCGCCGTGCCCACTCCGAAGGCGAGCGCGAACGGGATGAAGCAGATGCCGGCCCGCAACGCCGAGTAGCCCAGGACGTCCTGCACCAGTAGCCCGATCATCACGGTCAGCGTCAACAGCACCCCGCCGGCGAGGAACAGCGCGACGAACGTCATCACCCGGTTGCGGTTGTCGAACACCGAGAACGGCACGATCGGGTGCTGCGCGGTGCGTTCGACGAGCAAAAAGCTGATGAAGAACACCGCCGACGCGACCGCGGCGCCGATGACCAGCGGGTCGATCCAGCCGCGCGGCGGGCCCTGCGTGAACACCAGCACCGCCGACGTGCAACCCAGCGTCGCCAGCAGCGCACCGGTGATGTCGAGTTTGAGCCGCTCGTGGTGGGTTTCGGCGAGTTTGAACACCGCGATCGCGATGATCGCGATGCCGATCGGCACGTTGATCAGAAACGCCAACCGCCACGAGATCACGGTCAGCGCGCCGCCGAGCACCAGGCCGAGCACCGAGCCGATGCCCTGCATGGCCGCCGAGATCGCCAGCGCGCGGTTACGCGCCTGCCCCACCGCGTACGTCGTCGCGATCAGCGCCAGCCCGGTGGGCGCCGCGACGGCCGCCCCCGTGCCCTGCACCGCCCTCGCGACGATCAGCGTGGTCGGGTCGGTCGCCAGGCCGCACACCAGCGACGCGATGGTGAAGACCCCGACGCCGGACAGGAACGCGCGCTTGTGGCCGATCGCGTCGCCGACGCGTCCACCGAGCAGCAGCAGACCGCCGAACGCCAGGACGTAGGCGGTGATGACCCAGCTCTTGGTGGCGTCGGCGAGGCCGAGGTCGGCCTGCATGCGGGGCAGCGCGACGATCACGATGGTGCCGTCGAGCGTCGACATCAGCTGCATGCCGGTGATCGCGATGATCGCCGGGCCCAGAACCGACTTCGCGAGCGGCAACGCCGCGGGCGGAACGGGGCGGTCCGTCGACTCGGAGGAACCACCGACGGCAGACATGGACAGCCACCCTACCGAGTGTGTTCAGGGGTAGTCGGTCGCGGCTGGCGGTACCGGGCTAGACCGTCGAGCTAAAGCTCTCCCCGGCTCGATGTCGAGCTAAAGCTCTCCCCGGCTCGATGTCGAGCTAAAGCTCTCCGGCGTCGATCGCGTCCTTGACTTCCTGCGCATGCGCCACCTGCGACGAGGTGTAGCCGATGAACAACGCCGCAGCGCCCACGATCACCGCGACGGCCGCGACCCACAGCAGCCCGTAGGTGTAGCCCTGGTCCAGCGCGTGCAGCTGCGCGGCGCTCATGTCGTTGACCGGTCCGGTGGTGCCGCCCAGGTACAGCGTGCGCGACGTGATCACGGCCTGGATCACCGCCAGCACGACGGGCCCACCGAGGTTCTGCAGCATCAGCGCGATGGCCGACACCGGGCCGATCTGGTCGAAGCCGACGCCGGCGATGGCCGACAGCATCAGCGGCACCACAATCATGCCGATTCCCATGCCGCCGATCGTGATCGGCAGGACCAGGTTCGGGAAGTACGGGATGTTCGCGTCGAGCGTCGAGCCGTAGATCATCGCGCCCAGCACCAGCACGCCGCCGGCGATCACCAGCAACCGCGGCGGGAACATCTGCACCAGCTGCGACGACAGCCCCAGCCCGATCCCGAGCGCGATTACGAACGGGATGAATCCGATGCCTGCCCGCAGCGGGCTGTAGCCCATGATGTCCTGCACGTACAGACCGATCAGCACGGTCAGTGTGAACATCACGCCGCCGGCGAGGAACACCGCGGCGAAGGTCGCGACTCGGTTGCGGTCCTTGAACAGGTCGAACGGCATGACGGGGTTGGCGGCGGTGCGCTCGACGTAGAGGAACGCGAGCAGCGCGACACCCGCGGCCAGGCCGGAGCCCAGCGTGATCGGCGACAGCCAGCCCTGCTCGGGACCCATCGAGAACCCGAACACCGCTGCGGTACAGCCGAGCGTGGCCAGGATCGCGCCCGCGGCGTCCAGCTTGAGCCGTTCGCGGCTCGTCTCGCGCAGCGTCTTGCGGGCCAGGTGGATCATCACCAGGCCGATTGGGACGTTGATCAGGAACGCCCAGCGCCACGACACCTCGGTGAGCGCGCCGCCGACGATCAGACCCATCACCGAGCCGATACCGGTCATCGCGGCGAAGATCGCGGTGGCCGCGTTGCGGGCCGGGCCCTTCGGGAAGGTGGTCGCGATCAGCGCCAGGGCGGTGGGTGACGCGATGGCCGCGCCGACGCCCTGCAGCAGACGGGCGGTGACCAGCGTCGCCTCGTTCCACGCGAGGCCGCACAGCACCGAAGCGATGGTGAACAGCGCGACGCCGACGATGAAGGTGCGCTTGCGCCCGATCGTGTCGCCGAGGCGCCCGCCGAGCAGCATCAGCCCGCCGAAGGTCAGCACATACGCGGTGATGACCCAGCTACGGCCGGCGTCGGAGAGACTCAGCTCGTCCTGAATCTTAGGAAGCGCGACGATCGCGACCGTGCTGTCCATGGTTGCGAGCAACTGCATGCCACCGATCGCGATGACCGCCGCGATGAACCTCCGCGACGGCAGCCACGTCGGCGACCTGCCGATTTGCTCCCGCGCGGACTGAACACCGCTCTTCTGGGAACGCGGCGAAAAGGCTCGGTTTGCCCCACCCTCGGCGTCACGGCGCATGGCAGCACGCTCTGCGTCATTGAGAGCCGTCATGCGGGTTACCTTACAGTAATCTTAAGAATCCTTTAACCGCCGAAGGCGGCCACGGGTCCGATCACGATGATCGCGGGGGGCCGAATTCCGTCTTCCCTGATGCGTTCGGCGACATCGGCGAGGGTCGCGCGCAAAGTCCGCTGCGCGGCCGTGGTGCCGTGCTGGACCACCAGAACCGGCGTATCCGCAGGTCGACCACCCTCCAGTAGAGCATTGGCGAAAAGCTCGATGCGTTCGACCGCCATCAGCAACACGATCGTGCCCGAGAGCGCGGCCAGGGCATTCCAATTCACTAACGATTCGGGATGCCCCGGGGCAACATGCCCGCTGACCACCACGAATTCGTGCGTGACATGGCGGTGTGTGACCGGCACGCCCGCGAGTGCGGGAACGCCTATGGCGCTGGTCACACCCGGTACGACGGTCACCGGGATGCCGGCCTCGGCGCACGCGATCACCTCTTCGTAGCCGCGCGCGAACACGAACGGGTCGCCGCCCTTGAGTCGCACGACGAACTTGCCCTCTTTCGCGCGGTCGATCAGCAGGCCGTTGATCGCGTCCTGGGCCATGGCCCGGCCGTAGGGGATCTTCGACGCGTCGATCACCTCGACATGCGGTGGCATCTCCGCGAGGAGTTCCTGCGGTGCCAGCCGGTCGGCGACGACGACGTCGGCATGAGCCAGCAGTCGACGGCCCCGGACGGTGATCAGCTCGGGATCGCCCGGTCCGCCGCCGACGAGCGCCACGCCACCGCGCACGACGTCGGTGGTCGCCGACGCGTCCGGTGCGATGAGCCCCTGTTGCATGGCTTCGTGAATCGCCGAGCGGATGGCCGCCGACCGGCGGTGCTCGCCCCCGGCGAGCACCCCGACCGACAAACCCTCGTACTCGAACGATGCGGGTGTGACCGCGGTGCCCTCGATGGCCACGTCGGCGCGGACGCAGAAGATGTGGCGGTCCTCAGCCTCGGCGACGACGGCCGCGTTGACGGCCGGGTCGTCGGTGGCCGCGATCGCATACCAGGCGCCCTCGAGGTCGCCGGGACGAAACTCGCGCAGCTGCAGTGTGATTCCGGTCATGGCCTCGACCACGGGCGTGGCCTCACGGGCGATCACGACGACATCGGCGCCGTTGGCCACCAGAAGCGGCAGTCGACGCTGCGCCACGCTGCCGCCGCCGACGACGACAACCCTCCTGCCAGTCAGGCGTAGACCGACGAGGTAGGCGTTCTCGGTCACTGGCTTGGATCCTCTTCTCGCGAGCGGCTCATCGGCGCGAGCTTAGAGGTTGCCGCGACGGCGACGAACCGGCTGATCGCCCGCGAGTGCGCGGCGGGGTGGGTGTGCAGGTAGCCGGCGTGCACGGCACCGTCGACGACGCCGTCGCGCCTGCGCGCGATGTCGTGACCGGCGAAAATCCACGCGGGCGCATACTCGTCATTGAAAGTGACTGCGGTGCGGTGGAATTCGTGTCCCATGGTGCGATCACCGATCGAGTGCAACGGGGAGTCCGCCACCACGACCGCCTCGCGGTAGCCGAGTGTGAGGCTATCGGTGAAGGTCGCCGAACCGGCGATCACACCACACATCGGATGGCCGTCGAGGTCGTCGACGAGGTAGGTCAGACCCGCGCACTCGGCGTGCACGGGCGCCCCCGACGCCGCCAGTTGTCGGATCTGCGTCCGCGCGACCTCGTTGGCCGACAGTTCGGCCACGAACTCCTCCGGGAAGCCGCCGGGTAACACGAGCGCGTCCGTGCCCGGCGGCAACGGGTCGGTCAGCGGGTCGAACTCGACGACCTGGGCACCCGCGGCGGCGAGCACTTCGCGATGCTCGGCGTAGCCGAAGCTGAAGGCCTTACCCGACGCCAGCGCGACCGTGGCATCACCGCCGACCGGCGTCACCTCCTCGGCGTCCCAGGGGTCGTCCATGACCCGGCTCTCGGCCAGCGCGGCGATCCCCACGAGGTCCACGTAACGCCCGACGAGTGTGGTCATTGCCTCGACCGCCGCTCGAGCCCTGTCGCCGTGCTCCACCGCGGTGACCAAACCCAGATGCCTTGAGGGCACCGTCAATTCGTCGCTGCGCGGAATCGCCCCGAACACCGGGACACCGGCGTGCTCGCACGCCTGGCGCAGCACCTCTTCGTGGCGCAGCGAGCCGACCCGGTTGAGGATCACCCCGGCGACGCGCACCGACGAGTCGAACGTCGAAAACCCCTGCAGCAGTGCGGCGATGCTGTGGCTCTGCCCGCGGGCGTCGACAACCAGGACGATCGGCGCGCCGAGCAGGCCCGCCACATGAGCGGTGGAACCGAACGCGCTGCTGCGCGGTTCTTCGGTGATGCGCCCGTCGAACAGGCCCACGACGCCTTCGACGACCGCGATGTCGGCGCGGGTGCTGCCGTGCCGGTACAACGGGCCGATCAGGTGCTCGCCCATCAGCACGGGGTCGAGGTTGCGGCCGGGGCGCAGCGTGGCCAGCGCGTGGTAGCCGGGGTCGATGTAGTCGGGGCCGACCTTGAACGGCGCGACCGCCCGTCCCGCGCGCCGCAGCGCCCCCATCAAACCCGTTGCGACGGTGGTCTTCCCGCTACCCGACGAGGGCGCGGCGATCACGACGGCAGGCGTCGACCTGCTCACGCGCGAACCCTCTCTCCGCGAGCGCGCGTGTTTGCACACGACACGCGGGGAGATCTCGACACTTCGCGCACGCTCGCGGCGGCACGAGCGTGCACAAAGAGCTGCCTTTGCGCGGCGTGTCGTGTGCAAACACGCACGCTCGCGCGATCGTCAGCGGGAAGCGGGGTCACCACTCGATGCCCTTCTGCCCCTTACGGCCGACGTCCATCGGATGCTTCACCTTCGTCATCTCGGTGACCAGATCCGCGGCGTCCAGCAGTCGCTGCGGGGCGTCGCGGCCGGTGATGACGACGTGCTGCGTGCCGGGCCGCGAACGCAAAGTCTCGACAACCTCGTCGACGTCGATCCAGCCCCACTTCAGCGGGTAGGTGAACTCGTCGAGCACGTAGAAGTCGTGGCGCTCGTCGGCGAGCCGCCGCGCGATCTCGGCCCAGCCGTCGGCCGCCGCGGCCGCGTGATCGACCTCGTCACCCTGCTTGCGCGACCACGACCAGCCGGAGCCCATCTTGTGCCACTGGACCGGTCCCCCGACGCCGTGCTCCTCGTGCAGCGTGCCGAGCTCGCGGAACGCGGCCTCTTCGCCGACCTTCCACTTGGCGCTCTTGACGAACTGGAACACCGCGATGTCGAATCCCTGGTTCCAGGCGCGCAACGCCATCCCGAACGCCGCGGTCGACTTCCCTTTACCGGCGCCGGTGTGCACGGCGAACAACGGCGCGTTCCGGCGCGCCCGGGTGGTCAACCCGTCGTCGGGAACCGTGAGCGGCTGGCCCTGAGGCATTCGAAACTCCCTTTCAGGCGGCGGTGCGGACCACGTCGGTCAGGCTGTCGGCCCGGAGCTGGGCCAGCCGCACCGCCGGTGCACCCAGTTGTCCGGCGAGCTCTTCGGCCAAGCCCAGCCGCACATATGACGTTTCGCAGTCCACGACGACCGCGGCCGCGCCTTCGGCCACCAACCGGGCGGCGGCCGTGCGCGCCCGGCCCAACGGATCGGCGCCGCCGGTGGCGCGCCCGTCGGTCAGCACCACCACCAGGCTGCGCCGGGCGCGGTCGCGGGCCTTCTCCCTGACCACCAGGTCGCGGGCCGCCAGCAAGCCTTCCGCCAGAGGCGTCTTGCCGCCGGTGTCGAAGCGGGCCAGGCGTCGGCTCGCGATGTGCACCGACGACGTCGGCGGAAGCAGCACCTGCGCGTCGCGCTGGCGGAAGGTGATGACGGCGACCTTGTCGCGCCGCTGATACGCATCGCGCAACAGCGACAGCGTCGCGCCGCCGACCGCGGACATCCGGTCGCGCGCGGCCATCGAACCCGACGCGTCGACGACGAAGATCACCAGGTTGCCTTCGCGGCCCTCCCGGATCGCCCGCCGCACATCGCCCGGCTGCGGGCGAACCGCACCAGGCTGCCGCTGCCGCTCGACGGCGGCGAGCAGCGTGCCGAACACGTGCACGCCGTGACCGGTCCGACCGTCGGAGGTCGCCGCGATCGTCTTGCCGGTGCGGTTGCGCGCCCGCGACCGGCGGCCTGGCGCACCCTCCCCCACACCGGGCACCACCAGCGACCGGGTCCGGAACACCGCGGACGGTGTGGCGTTAGGTCGCGATGCGCCACCCGAATCTCGTTGCGACTGTTGACCATTTCCGCCGTCGGCCTCGGGAGTCGACGCGCCACCGCCGGGCGGGTCCGGATCGGGTTCGGGATCGGGGTTTTCGTCGGCGGCGTCGTCGGCCTGCGCCATCGCGTCGTCGAGCTGTCCCGGATCGAGCCCGGGGTCGTCGAACGGGTCGCGTCGACGGCGGTGCGGCAGCGCGAGTTCGGCGGCCACCCGGATGTCCTCTTCGGCCACCACGTCGGCGGCGCGCCACGCGGCATGCGCGACGGCGGTCCTGGCGACGACGAGGTCGGCGCGCATACCGTCGACGTCGAACGCCGCGCACAGCGCCGCGATGCGCCGTAATTCGCTGTCGGGCAACGAGACCGAGTCGATCTTGGCACGCGCCGCCGCGACCCGTTGCGCCAGCTCGGCGTCGGCCTCGGCGTAGCGCTGCGCGAATGCATCGGGATCGGCCTCGTACGCCATGCGCTGCCGGATCACCTCGACGCGGACGTCGACGTCGCGCGAGGCCCGCACGTCGACGGTCAACCCGAACCGGTCGAGCAGCTGCGGACGCAGTTCGCCCTCTTCGGGATTCATGGTGCCGATCAGGACGAAACGGGCGTCGTGACTGTGCGACACCCCGTCGCGCTCGACGTGTACCCGACCCATCGCCGCGGCGTCGAGCAGCACGTCGACCAGATGGTCGTGCAGCAGGTTCACCTCGTCGACGTAGAGCACTCCGCCGTGCGCGCGGGCGAGCAGCCCCGGCGAGAAGGCATGCTCACCGTCGCGCAGCACCTTCTGCAGGTCCAATGACCCGACGACACGGTCCTCGGTGGCGCCGATGGGCAGTTCGACCAGCTGTCCGGAGGTCCCCGGCGCCCCGTCCGCCGCCGACTCGAGCACCTTGGCCAACCCCCGCACTGCGGTCGACTTCGCGGTGCCCTTCTCGCCACGGATCAGGACCCCGCCGATGTCGGGGCGAATCGCACACAGCAGCAGCGCCAGCCGTAGGCGGTCATGCCCGACGATCGCGCTGAAGGGGTAGGTCACGGCTTCAGCATAGGGACGTGCGGAATGCCGTCCTGCATGAACTCCTCACCGTCGCGGACAAACCCGAGACGGGCGTACATATCGGCCAGGTACGTCTGCGCGTCGATGCGACACGGAAAGTCGCCGACCTCGGCCAGTGCGGCCTGCAGAAGCCGGGTGCTGTGCCCGTGCCCGCGCGCCTCGCGCTTGGTGCACACCCGCCCGATCCGGAAGCCCTTGTGGCCGCCGGGATGCTCCTCCATCAGACGCAGCGTCGAAATGACCTCACCGGTGGAGGTTTCCAGCCAGAAGTGCCGCGTCTCCCCGAGGAGGTCGCGGCCGTCGAGTTCGGGGTACGGGATGGCCTGCTCCACCACGAACACCTCGACTCGCAGCTTCAGCAGTTCGTACAGCGTCGCGGCGTCCAGGTCACGAGACCAACTGCGGCGCAGCGCAACCGTCATCCCGTGGCCACCGCCGAGGACTCGTCGAGTCGCAGGATCCGGCTGCCGTGCGACCACACCTCGTCGAACAGCGCTGGTTCGGAGGACAATTCGTGCCCCAGGGACGGCACCATATCCTTGATCTTGGCCTCCCACGACCGGTAGCGCTCGGCGAAGCAGCGTTGCAGTACGTCGAGCATCGCGGGCACGGCCGTCGACGCGCCCGGCGATGCGCCCAACAGCCCCGCGATGGTGCCGTCGCCGGACGTCAGCACGGTGGTGCCGAAGTCCAGCACGCCCTTGCCGCTCTTACCGCAGATGACCTGGACCCGTTGCCCCGCGACGTTCAGTTCCCAGTCGGATTCCCTTGCACTGGGCGCGAATTCGCGAAGTGCGTCGATCCGTTCGGCGTCCGACAGCATCAGCTGGCCGACCAGGTATTTCAACAGACCGAACTGGGTGAGCGCCACGTTGGCCATCGACGCGACATTGTTGAGCGTGATGGACTCGGGCAGGTCGAAGACGTCGCCCTGTTTGAGGAATTTCGGCGACCAGCCCGCGAACGGGCCGAACAGCAGCCAGGACCGGCCGTTGATGACGCGCGCGTCCAGGTGCGGGACCGACATCGGTGGCGCGCCCACCGGGGGCTGGCCGTACACCTTCGCCCGATGCGCGGCAGTCAGGCTCGAGACATCGGTGCGCAGGAACTTGCCGCTGACCGGGAAGCCACCGAAGTTCTTGGCCTCCTTCATTCCCGCCTTCTGCAGCAGGTTCAGCGCTCCGCCGCCGGCGCCGACGAACACGAACCGACTCTTGAGCTTGCTCGTGCGCCCGGTGCGCAGGTTGACCAACTTCAAAGTCCACGAGCCGTCGGACTCCTTGCGCAGATCGCGCACCTCATGTCCGAACTGCGTGGTCATACCGCGCTGAGCGACGTAGCCGAGCAGTTGGCGCGATAAGGCGCCGAAGTCGACGTCGGTGCCCTGCTGCGTCCAGTTCAGCGCCACCGGGTCGGAGAAGTCGCGGTTTTCGGCCATCAGCGGCAGCCGCCGGGCGAACTCGTCCTCGTCGTCGACGTACTCCATGCGCGCGAACAGCGGGTTGGTCACCAGCGCGTCATAGCGGCGCCGCAGATACTTCACGCCTTCGGCGCCGTGCACGAAGCTCACATGCGGAATCGGGTTGAGGAAACTGCGCGGGTCGGTGATCACACCGTTCTCCACGGCATACGCCCAGAACTGGCGTGTCACCTGGAACTGCTCGTTGATGCGCACGGCCTTCGAGATGTCGACCGACCCGTCGGGCTTCTGCGGGGTGTAGTTGAGCTCGCACAGCGCCGAATGGCCGGTGCCCGCATTGTTCCAGGCGTCGCTGCTCTCGGCGGCCGCCGCGTCGAGACGCTCGATGAGCGTGATCGACCAGTCGGGCTCCAACAGCCGCAGCAGGGTACCCAACGTTGCGCTCATGATGCCGGCCCCGATGAGCACGACGTCTGTCTTCCTCGGTTCGTCAGACACTCTCAGCTCCCCCGGATGTCCCTCGTCGCCACGGCCATGGTCGGTCATCAGGTTAGCCCGCAGAGGGCGTTCTCAATCCCCGTGCGCAGCGCCGTTCAGCGCTTAGCCCGGCGGCCCCGGCCGCGCCGACTATCGTTGCTGTCGTGCCCGACTGGAAGGCAGATGTGCTGCCGGGCTACTGGCAACACACCATGGCCCTCGGCGCGGACCCGGATGGGGAGGGTGAGCTCGCCGCCACCCTGGTGCGCCGCGGTGAACCCGATCCGTCGGCCACCCGCGCGGTGCTGCTGGTGCACGGGTTCACCGACTACTTCTTCAACACCGAGCTCGCCGACCACTTCGCCGCCCGAGGATTCGCGTTCTACGCGATTGACCTGCACAAATGCGGCCGCTCATGGCGCGAGGGCCAGACCCCGCACTTCACCACCGACCTGGCCCGCTACGACGTCGAGCTCGAGCGTGCGCTCGACATCATCGCCTCGGTGTCCCCCGCCGAAGTGCTGGTCTACGGGCACTCGGCGGGCGGGCTCATCGTCTCGCTGTGGCTGGACCGGGTGCGCCGCGGTGGGTTGACCGATCGAAAGCGCATCGGCGGTCTCGTGCTCAACAGTCCGTGGCTGGATCTGCAGGGACCGTCGATCCTGCGGGCCGCGCCGACGCGGGCCGCGCTGGGCGCGGTTTCGCGGGTGCGCAAACGCCTGGTGGTGCGGCCACCGAGCGAGGGTGGATACGGCACGTCGCTGCACCGCGACTACCACGGCGACTTCGACTACGACCTCAAGTGGAAACCGGTGGGCGGCTTCCCCGTCACGACGGGCTGGATCGCCGCGATCCGCCGGGGCCACGCGAAACTGCACCGCGGTCTCGACGTCGGTGTGCCCAACCTGATCCTGCGCTCGGACCGCAGCGTGCGCGAGGTGAGAGATCCCGAGGCGATTCAACGCGGCGACGCGGTGCTCGACGTCGGGCAGATCGCCCGCTGGGCCGGATGTATCGGGAACCGCACCACGATTGTGCCGATCGTCGACGCCAAGCACGACGTGTTCCTTTCGGTTCCCGAGGCGCGGCAGGCCGCATACGACGAACTCGACCGATGGCTGGACTGGTACCTGGCCCGCCAGGCCGCGCGCGGCTCCGATGCCGTCACCCGATCCCCTGGAGGCTGGTCCACATGACGCACTTCGACATCGCGATCATCGGCACCGGCTCGGGCAACTCGATTCTCGACGAGTGCTACATCGACAAGAAGATCGCGATCTGCGAGAAGAACGTGTTCGGCGGCACCTGCCTCAACGTCGGTTGCATCCCCACGAAGATGTTCGTCTACGCGGCCGGTATCGCCGACAACGTCAGGGACGCAGCGCGATACGGCATCGACGCACACATCGACACGGTGCGGTGGCCCGACATCGTCTCCCGGATCTTCGGGCGCATCGACCCGCTGGCCGCGGCCGGCGAGAACTACCGCCGGTCGTCACCGAACGTGCAGGTTTACCGCAGCCACACCAGGTTTCGGCCCACCCGGCCCGACGGCCGGTATGCGCTGCGCACCGACGACGGCGACGAGTTCACCGCCGACCAGGTGGTGATCGCGGCCGGTTCCCGGGTGGTGGTGCCGGACGCGGTCACCGAATGCGGTGCGCCGTACCACACCAGCGACACGATCATGCGCATCACCGAACTTCCCGAACATCTCATCATCGTCGGTGGCGGTTATGTCGCTTGCGAATTCGCCCACATCTTCTCGTCGCTCGGCAGCCAGATCACGCTGCTGATCCGTGGCAGCACGTTGCTGCGCGGTCACGACGACGACATCGCGATGCGCTTCACCGACATCGCGTCCAAGAAGTGGGAGGTGCGCAACCATCACGAGCTCGCCGACGCTCGCGAGGTCGACGGCGGCGTCGAAATCACCTGCCGGCACGGCTCGAAGTTGAGGGGTGACGCGCTGTTGGTGGCGACGGGCCGTGTGCCCAACGGCGACGTGCTCGACGCCGAGCACGCCGGGGTGAAAGTGACCGCGAGCGGTCAGGTCGTCGTCGACGAGTACCAACGCACCACCGCGCGCGGCATTTTCGCACTCGGCGATGTCTCGTCGGACTTTCAGCTCAAACATGTGGCCAACCACGAGGCGCGTGTGGTCAAGCACAACCTGCTGCAGGACTGGGATGACACCGATGCGCTCATGCCTGCCAACCACCGTCATGTGCCGTCGGCGGTCTTCACCGACCCGCAGATCGCCAGCGTCGGGTTGACCGAAAACGAGGCGCGCGCACAGGGATACAGGATCAAGGTCAAGATCCAGGACTACGCCGACGTCGCGTACGGGTGGGCCATGGAGGACACCTCCGGCATCGCCAAGCTGATCGTCGACGACGAAACCGGCCTGCTGCTCGGCGCGCACATCATGGGCCATCAGGCGTCGTCGCTGATCCAGCCCGTCATCCAGGCGATGGCGTTCGACCTACCCGCACAGGAGATGGCGCGCGGGCAGTACTGGATTCATCCCGCGTTGCCGGAGGTCATCGAGAACGCGCTGCTGGCGCTGTGCGGCGAGCCGCCGTGGCCGCCGTCGCGAAGACATTAAACGCGCGAAGGCATCAAGACGCTTGCGCCCAACGCGTTCCGACTCGCCCGAAGCGCCAGACGGCGACGGCGATCAACCATGCGGCCACGAACAGCCCGACGATCATGAAGCCGACGGACTCCAGGTTGAGCGATCCGATCGCGGCGAGCGGACCCGACTCGATGCCGAGGCGTTCAACGACGAGCCCCGCGAGCACGATCACCCCGATGAACAGAGCGACGACCACCGACAGCATGGTGACGGTCAGGTTGTAATAGACCTTGCGGATCGGCTGCAGGAATGCCCAGCCGTACGCCCTGGTCATGAGGACGCCGTCGGCCGCGTCGAACAGGCTCATCCCGGCGGCGAAAAGCACAGGAAGAACGAGGATCGCGTACCAGGGCAGGGTGAACGCGGCCGTGCCTGCGGCCAGCACCAGAAGCGCGACCTGGGTGGCGGTGTCGAAGCCCAGCCCCATGAGGAGCCCGACCGGGTACAGGTGCCACGGCTTGTTCACCCGGCGCATCAGCGTGGCGAACAACCGCGCGAGGAAGCCGCGCTGTTCGAGCTGGCGCTCCAGCTCGGCTTCGTCGAAGTCGCCGCTGCGCATCCGCCGGAAGATCTTGGCGATCCCCACGGCTGCGAACAGGTTCGAGAGCCCGATCAGGATGAGGAAGGTGCCCGCCACCAACGAGCCGACCAGACCGAGCGTCTGCAGCAGCGGCGAGTTCTCGTCCTGGACCGGCCCCACCACTGCCCGCACCCCGATCGCCAGCAGGAAGGCCAGCCCGAAGACGACGGTGGAGTGGCCCAGCGAGAACCAGAACCCCGTCGACATGGAACGGGTCCCCTCGCCCACGAGCTTGCGGGTGGTGTTGTCGATCACCGCGATGTGGTCGGCATCGAACGCGTGCCGCACGCCGAGCAGGTACGCCGTCACCCCGAGGCCGACGCCGAACACGCCGGCCGAGCCCAAGGTGATGTGCTGTGGCGCTACGCCGAAGACGAGCACTCCCCAACCGAACACATGCAGCGCGAAGACGAAGGCGCCCATGCCGGCGATCGTCGTCCAGTCGGTGCGGTCGAATCGGGTGGGAGGAGATGTCTGCACCTGCTCGACGACGGCCATGATGCGACCCTAGGCCGCTGCGCCGTTGCCTGTCTAGCTGAACACATGTTCATCTGGCGGCGTGACCCGATCACTTGTCACGGCGCGCCTTGATCGCGGTGACGAGCAGGTATTCGGCGTCGTACGCGGTCCGCCCCGGAACATCGGTCTGGTTGGCCTCGGTGAGGAAAGCCAGGAAATCGCGGTCCAGTGCTTCGACCCGTTCGGTGTCGTTGGCGTTGAACTTGTACGCCGCGATCGTGGGTCCGTAGTTGCGTTTCCAGTACTCGCGGAATTCGAGCGGTGTGGCGCAGTGGTCCATGCGCACCGTCTGGCGGCGCAGCGTGAGGTCGCTGACCCGATCGCCGAACAGCGCGCGGACGTGCTCCTCACTGCCCCACAGCGGCGGCGGAGTCGCCCCCGGCGGTGGCGGCGGCGCATAGGGCTTCATGGTCGCGAACAGCTTCCCGATGAAGCCTTCGGGTGTCCAGTTGATCATCCCGATCGTTCCGCCGGGCCGAGTCACCCTGATCAGTTCGTCGGCGGTTTCCTGATGATGCGGCGCGAACATCGCACCGACACAGGACATCACCACGTCGAAACCGTTGTCGGCGAACGGCAACGCCTCCGCGTCGGCCTCCGCCCACTCCAGGGTCACACCACGCTCGGCGGCGATGCGGCGCCCCGCGTCGAACAGTTCCGGGGTGAGATCGCTCGCGGTGACCGCCGCGCCGAGCTCCGCCGCCGGAATCGCCGCATTGCCCGAGCCGGCCGCGACGTCGAGCGCACGATCGCCGGGACGCACCCCGCAGGCCCGGACCAGTTCCGGGCCGAGGGTGGGAATGAGTTCCGCGGCGACGGCGGGGTAATCGCCCGAGGCCCATAACGCGCGATGTTTGGCCTTGAGCTGCCGATCGCCATCGCCCGTCGTTGTGGTCGGTTCAGTGGTAGTCATGTCAACCTCCTCGTGGTTCTTTCCCGCCGTCGCCGCCGGTTCGGCAGCGCTGCGCTTCAGGCCGGCCGCCCGCCGGGTCCGGTGGTCCCGGTGTAGTTGCCGTTCGCGTAGTGGTCGGTGTAGGTGACGCCGTCACTGGCCTTGTAGGTGCATGCCGAACTCCTGATGTCGACGGCGACGGCCGTCTCGTACCTGCCGCCGGCCTGCTTGCACTCCTCCTTGATGGTGTTCTCGTTGATCGGCTTGCTGTAAGCGCTCGGCGCGACGAGTCCGGCGACCGCGGGCATCGCGAGCGACGCCGACAGCGCGGAGATGACCGCAACACGTTTGAACAGTGGATGCTTCATGGTTTTCTCTTCTCTCTTGATGGTCGGGCGTAGGTGGCCCGACCGTTCGGTTTTGACGGATGAAGTGTCGGAGAAGAGGTTTCGCAGATCCTTGAACGATCGTGAAATTCGCAGCTCACGTAGTGTTTTGTGCGGCCCTGGCGAGGGCGCGTTACGCCGGCGCCGTCCCGCCGGTTACCGCGGCGGCGTCGTCGACACCGATCGCCGTCAACGTCGCCCGTGCCACACGAACGGCGTCGACGCCAGTGACGATGCGTCGTCGTTGCGGTTGCCGGTCGGCCGGCAGCGGCGACGGCTTTCCCGCGCCAACCAATGCGTCGTGCACGGTCAGCGCCGCGTCGCCGGCGCCGATCCGTGCCAGGAAACGGGTGATGTAGCGCAGATTGAGCCACTGTTGGCTCCAGTCGCCCACCCGGTCCCAATGGTCGAGCACGTCGATGAGGGCCGTGGCCGCCGTGCGCGGTTCACCGTGAACCGCGCGCGTGGACGCCGCCTCCATCAGGGCGATGCCGTGCCACCAGAAGTTCCTCACCGATGCCGCGAGCGCCGCAGCGTCGTCGAACAACCCCAGCGCGCGCTCCGGTTCCGATTTCTTCAGCACCAGCCCGAGCGCGTACCGCCCCATCGACCGGGCGGTGGGGTTCGAAGTGCCGTCCGCGACACGGACCGCTTCCTGCGCCGCAGCGATTCCGTCTTCCGGTCGGCGCAGCGCGGCGTGACAGATGGCGACGTAGAACAGCGTCCACACCAACCGAATCGGGTCGTCATCGGCGCGCGCACGCCGCATCTCCGCCTCGTAATGCGCGAGCGCGGTGCGTGGGTCACCGTCGTAGAGCGCGAGGTCTGCCAGGACGTCGCCCGGGTAGGCGATGCGGCCGTTGCCTCGACCGGGGGTGCGACCGGCGGCCAATTCAGCCAGTGCGCGAGCGTTTTCGGATTCGCCGCGGTTCCATGCGCCCCGTGCCGCGAAGCCGACGGCGGCCGCGTACAACGGGTGCTCGGGATCGGCGGACTCGATGATCCGTTCCGCCCAGCCCGCAGACTCGTATCCGATTCGCAGATGCATGGTCTCGGACAACGAGGTGACCAACCGCAGCGCGGTGTCGACGTTTCCGGCCGCGACGGAGTGTTCGAATGCGGTCCGGATGTTGTCGTAGTCGGGCAGCATCCGATCAACCCATTGGGCCTCGTCCGGTCCGTGCATGCCGGCGCCCGCCCGTTGCGCCAACTTGGTGTAGTAGCGGGCGTGGCACGTCGTCACTTCGTGATCGAAACCGTTCTCCTGCAGCCGGTCTCGACCGTAGGATCGCAGCGTCTCCAGCACCGCGTACCGCGTGTTCCCGACGCCCGCGCGGCGCGTCACCATCGACTTGTCGAGAAGTCCGGTGAGGACATCGAGGGTGTCGTCCTCATCGCCCGTCCCGCACACGCCGTGCGCCGCGGCCAGATCGAAGCCGCCCGCGAAGACCGACAACCGGATGAACAGGTCCTGTTCGCCTTCGGTCAGCAGGTGATACGACCAGTCGATCGTGGCGGTGAGGCTCTGTTGTCGGGGGGACGCGTCGCGGGCACCGCCGCTGAGCAATCGCAGACTGTCCAGCCTGCGCGCGACATCGAGACTGCTCATCGCCCGCATCCTCGCGGCGGCGAGTTCGATCGCCAACGGCAGACCATCGAGCCGACGGCAGATCTCGGCGACCGCCCCCGCCGGCTCGCTTTCGAGGTCGAAGTCGGGTTTGCCCGAACGCGCGCGTTCGGCGAACAACCGGACGCCGTCGTCGACCGGCAACGGTGGCACCGGCATAAGCCTCTCGCCCTCGACACCGAGCGCTTCGCGACTCGTCGCCAGCACCACCACTTCCGGGCAGTGGCGCACGATCCGGTCCGCCAACCGTGCGGCGGCGTCCAGGACATGCTCGCAGTTGTCCAGCAGCAGAAGCAGTTTGCGGGCTCGCAGATACTCGATCACGGTGGTCTCGATGTCGAGGCCCTGCTGCTGCTGTAGGCGCAGCGTCACCGCAACGGCGTGTGCGACGGCCGCTTCGTCCTCGACGGGCGCGAGCTCACACACCCACGCCCCGTCGGGGAAACTCTCCGCGGACCTGGCCGCCGCTTCGTACGCCAACCGCGTCTTGCCGACGCCGCCGACGCCGATCAGCGTGATCAGCGGTCCGCCGCTCAGCGCATCGACGACCCGACGCAAGTCGTCATCGCGGCCGATGAGGCTGGTGGCGCGCCTGGGCACAGTATTGGGTTTTTCGGCGGCGACGCGGACCGGTGGCCGCATCGGATCGCCCTCGAGAATCTCCTTATGCACCTGTCGCAGCGCCGGACCCGGCTCCACGCCCAGTTCGTCGACCAGGCGGGCTCGCATCGCCCGGAAGGTGTCGAGCGCGTCGACCTGCCGACCACACCGGTACTGCGCGAGCATCAGTTGGCTCGCCAGTCGCTCGTCGAGCGGATGATCGCGGAGCATGGTCGTCAGCAGCGGAATCAGTTCTCCGTGACGGCCGAGGCGCAGCCTGATGTCGTTGTGATCCAGTGCGGCGGCCAGGTGTTCGGCCTGCAACTCGCGTCGGACGTCGTCCAGCCACGGCGTCTCGAGGGTCGCGCACGGGTCGCCGCGCCACAGCGCCAGCGCCGAGTCGAAGAGGGCGTCGGCGCGAACCGGATCGGTCGTCGCCCGCGCCTGTGCGACGAGGTCGCGGAACAGGTGCACATCCACCGTAGACGGATCCGCGTTGAGCACGTATCCGCCTGGGCCGCGGGTGATTTCGACACTGCCGGTGAGGAGATGCCGGAGCCGGGAAATGTATGCGGCCAATGCGTTTCGGGCGCGGTGCGGCGGATCATCCGCCCACACACGGTCGATCAGCTGGTCAGACGGCACCGGGCGGTTGACGTCGACCAGCAGCGCCGCCAGAACGCAGCGTTGGCGGGACGGGCCGATCTCGACCCGCGCGCCGTCCACATGGGCCTCGACGTCGCCGAGTAAACGGAACTGCACCGCCACGGCATACAGCTTTCACCAGGTCAGCGTGTATGGGGCGAAAAACGGCGTCAGCCGTGCCGGGCGCCGATCCAGTGCAGCAGGTCATGGACGATCTCGTCGTCGAGGCGGTAGCTGACCCCGCGTCCCACGCGGGTGGCGCTGACCCAGCCCTGCTGGCGCAGCACGCGAAGCGCTTGCGAGACGGCGTTTTCTGAGCGGCCGAGCGCGGAGGCGAGGTCTCCGACCCGAATTCCCGGGACGCGGTGCAGGGTGAGCAGGATCTCCAGCCGGTGCGGGTCGGACAGCAGGTCGAACCGCTGTGTCCAGCTGGCGGTGTCGACGTCGGCCAGCGCCGACGCCGCGCGTTCGACGTCCACCTGGCCGACGGGATCGTTCACGGACTCAATGTAACGCCGATGTGCACGCTCGAGGGTGCTTGACCGTGCGCGAATGTCGGAAATCCGGCGGCGTGTCGTCAGCAAACACGCACGCTCGCACAAGAAGGGCGGAGCTTAGTCGAGGAAGCCGTGCAGCAGCGCGGCCGAGCCCTCGACATGCGCCCGCATCGCCGACGCCGCGCCGTCCGCGTCGCCGGCGAGGATCGCGATGACGATCGCCTCGTGCTGCTCGTCGGAGTGGGCGATGTTGCGCGGCAGCAACGGGATCTGGTCGAGCAGTGCGTTGAGCCGCATCCTGTTCTCCGCCAGCAGCGGCACCAGCGACGGTGATCCAGCGGCCTCGGCGATCGCCAGATGCAGACGCGAGTCGAGCCGCCGGTAGTGATCGGGGGCGGCACCGCGGACGTCGCCCAGCCGCAGCCATAGTTGTTCGCGCTCGGCGGCGGTCAGCGTTCGGCTGGCGGCCATGTGCGCGGCACCGACTTCGAGGATCTCGCGCAGGCGCAGCGCATCGTCGATGTCCGCGCGCGTCACATCGTCGTTTCCGGTGATGGGCCGGGGCAGTTCGTCGGCGAGGAACGTCCCGCCGTAGCGTCCCCGCCGCGACACCAGATAACCGGCATCGGACAGCGACTTGATGGCCTCCCGCACGGTGTCGCGGCTGACGGCGAGCCGCGAGGCGAGTTCCCGTTCGGGCGGAAGGCATTCGCCCGGTTGCAGCACACCGAGCCGGATGGTCTGCAGCAGCCGCCCGACGGTGTCCTCGAAGGCGTTGCCGCCACGCACGGGGCGCAGCAGCACCTCCGCCGCCTCCGCGGTGAGCCCCGCGGGCGCCACCGGTCCGTCCGGGTCGGCCGCCGTCATGGTTTACAGCGGGGTGACGTAGTGGCCGCTGATGCCGCCGTCGACGAGGAACGACGAGGCGGTGATGAACGATGCGTCGTCGCTGGCGAGGAACGCCACCGCGGCCGCGAGCTCGTCGGGTTCGGCGAAGCGGCCCACCGGGACGTGCACCAGCCGCCGCGCGGCCCGTTCGGGATCCTTGGCGAACAACTCCTGCAACAGCGGGGTGTTGACCGGCCCCGGGCACAACGCGTTGACCCGGATACCCTGCCGCGCGTACTGCACGCCGAGCTCACGCGACATCGCCAGCACACCACCCTTGGACGCGGTGTAGGAGATCTGCGAGGTGGCCGAACCCATCACCGCCACAAAGGAAGCGGTGTTGACGATCGAGCCCTTCTGCTGCGGCACCATGTGACGCAGCGCCGCCTTGCAGCAGAAGAACACCGACTTGAGGTTGACGTCCTGCACCCGCTGCCACGCGTCGATGCCGGTGTCCTCAATGAGATCGTCCTCGGGTGGGCTGATGCCGGCATTGTTGAACGCGATGTCGACCGAGCCATAGGTCTCGGCCGCCGTATCGAACAGCGTGTCCACCGCGACCTGGTCGGACACGTCGACCTGGACGAAGGTGCCGTTGAGGTCGTCGGCGACGGTCTTTCCTGCCGCCGGGTCGATGTCACCGATGACGATGGTCGCGCCCTCGGCCTTCATCCGCTTGGCGCTGGCCAGGCCGATGCCGCTGGCGCCGCCGGTGATGACGGCGACCTTGCCCGCCAACCGTTGGGTGAGATCCATCTAGGCCTCCTGCACTGCGAAGAAGACGTTCTTGGTTTCGGTGAACGACAGCGGCGCGTCAGGTCCGAGCTCGCGGCCGAGGCCGGACTGTTTGAAGCCGCCGAACGGCGTGCTGTAGCGCACCGACGAATGTGAATTGACCGACAGATTGCCCGATTCCACCGCCCGGGAGACACGCATGGCCCGCGACAGGTTCTCGGTCCAGATCGACCCGGACAGCCCGTACGGGGTGTCGTTGGCGAGCGCGATCGCGTCGGCCTCGTCCTCGAACGGCAGCACGGTGACCACCGGACCGAAGATCTCCTCGCGTACCGCGCGATCGGTGCGCTGCGGCGTGAGCACCGTCGGCGGGAACCAGTACCCGGGTCCCGACGGCGCCGACCCCCGGAAGGCAACGGGCGCGTCGTCGGGCACAAACGAGGCGACAGTGTTCCAGTGCGCCTTGGACACCAGCGGACCCATCTCGGTGTCCTTGGCACCCGGGTCGCCCACCACGACGCCCTTGACGGCGGGTTCGAACAACTCCATGAAGCGGTCATAGACGTTGCGCTGCACCAGGATCCGGCTGCGCGCACAGCAGTCCTGGCCGGCGTTGTCGAACACCCCGTACGGGGCGGTGGCCGCCGCCTGCTCGAGATCGCAGTCGTCGAAGACGATGTTGGCGCTCTTGCCGCCCAGCTCGAGGGTGACGCGTTTGACCTGCTTGGCGGCGCCGGCCATGACCCGGGTGCCGACCTCGGTGGAACCGGTGAACACGACCTTGCGCACGTCGGGATGCGAGACGAACCGTTCGCCGACCACCGATCCCTTGCCGGGCAGCACGCAGAAGAGATCGGCGGGGATGCCCGCCTCGACGGCCAACTCCCCCAGCCGGATCGTGGTGAGCGGCGTCCACTCCGCGGGTTTGATCAGCACCGCGTTGCCCGCCGCGAGCGCGGGCGCGAAGCCCCAGGACGCGATCGTCATCGGGAAGTTCCACGGCGTGATGACGCCGACCACGCCGAGCGGCTCGTTGAACGTCACATCGATACCGCCGGCGACGGGAATCTGCTTGCCGGACAGGCGTTCCGGCGTGGCGGAGTAGAACTGCAGCACGTCGCGGACGTGGCCGGCCTCCCACTCGGCGTTGCCGATCGGGTGCCCGGAGTTGGCCACCTCCAGCGCGGCCAGTTCGTCGACGTGCGCATCGACCGTCGCGGCGAAGGCACGCAGCGCGGCCGCCCGTTCGGCGGGGGCATGCCGGGCCCAATCCAGTTGCGCCGCTTTGGCTCTCGCCACCGCATCGTCGACGCCGGCCTCGTTGGTCTGCTCGACGGTGCGCAGCAACTCTTCGGTAGCCGGGTTGATCACGTCAGATGTGCTCAAGCGTTCGCCCTTTCCTTCGCATATGCGTCCGCCGCCTCGACCACCGCGGCGAACAGCCGCAGATCGTCGAGGCGCTCCTCGGGATGCCACTGGACGGCCAGCACGAAGGACTCGCCGGGCATCTCGACCGCCTCGATCACGCCGTCGTTGTCCTGCGCGCTGATCACCAGGCCGTCGCCCAGTTCGTCGATCGCCTGGTGGTGGTAGCACTGTGCGTCCGACGACTCGCCGATGAGCCCGGCCAGTCGTGTGCCCGGCACGGTGCGCACCGTCGACGTGGTGAACACCGCGTTGCCCTGCTGGTGACGGTTATGCCCGATGACGTCGGGCAGGTGCTGGTGCAGCGTGCCGCCGAGCGCGACGTTGAGTACCTGTGCGCCGCGGCAGATGCCCAGCACCGGCATGCCGCGCCGCATCGCGCCGCGCACCAACGCGAACTCGAACTGGTCGCGTCGCCGGTTGTCCTCGGTGTCGCGGTCGGTGGCCGGATGCGGCTCCTGGCCGTAGTGCGCGGGCACGACGTCGCGGCCGCCGGTGATGATGACGCCGTCGAGGCCGTCGAGGACGCGATCGGCGATGGCATCGTCGACTTGTTGCGGCGGGGGCAGCGGC
>NZ_CVTA01000004.1 GCF_001050035.1 Mycolicibacterium komanii | reverse complement strand
AACCGACCGCGAAAGCAACAGCGCCACACACTGACCCGGGCCCGCCCCATGAGCGACCAACAGATGAGCCAACCGATCTGCGGAGTCGTCTAGCTCGCGATAGGTGTACGAACAATCACCGAAGCTGAGCGCCACCGCCTCCGGGGTGTTGGCCACCTGAGCGGCGAACAGCTCGGGAATCGAGACCGGTGCGGCCGACCGGGCGATCAATGCCGTCTGGTGACCCCACTCATTCAGTCTGGCGTGCTCAGCGGGTTCCAGCAGATCCAGCGATGACAACGACCGCTCGGGGTTGGCGGACATCTCCCCCAATACCCGCTCTAACCGCTTGGCTAAGTCATGGACAGTTTGGTTCGCAAATACTTGCCCAGCGCCCGCAGTGCTGAGAAATAGCCGGCCTTCTAGCCTCGTGAAGAGCAGGCCGGATTGATCTACCAGGCCGGAATTAGTGAGAGTCGCGGTCGCCGGAGAACCGGCGAGATCGGCCTGATATGCGGGTGGAATGAAGTTAACCACCACTCGGTGCGGTGTCCGGTATCGCGCAGTGTCTTCAAGAGCTTGCACTGGAAAACGTTGATGGTCGAGCGCGCCCCGCAATTTCGCGTCGACATGCTTACAAAAGGAAGCAACAGAGGATTGTGGGGATGTTTTCAAGACCAACGGGACGACGCCGGAGATCATCCCGGGCACCAGCTGGACCTCTGGACGCACGCGCCTGCTAACCGGGAAATCGAGCACGACATCCTGGCCATCGACGTCGTACTCACGTACTAGCAGCGCGCATGCGGCAGTAATCACCGACGAGCGGCGCACTCCCATCGCCTGAGCCAACTCCTGGATGTTGGCGACGATAACCGGATCTAATTCAACCGGCTCAGTACAGTCATCGGAATCACGCTCACCGCGTGTAGCCGGTACTAATCGATCGCGCAGTTCGCTTTCTCGCGGGATATTTTCGACCCAATAGGCGTGATCGCGCTGGAAATCAGCGGATGCTTCGTAAGCCGACTCGCACTCAATCAGGTCACGTAACGAGCCGAAGAAAGGGGGAGAAATCGGCTGGGCGGAAACAAGGGAATTATAAATCTCCGCAATTCGATGACAGAAAAGACCAAGACCCGCCCCATCAACGATAATGTGGTGGCAGCACGCGACGAAATAATATTCATCTACTTTTGTGTGCAGTAACGCAAACTTGAACAGTGGGCCGCTGAACGGCATCGGTGTGCGTTGAAGCGACGCGGCAAGCCTGCTCGCGTCTGCGGCAGGATCTGGCGAGTGCAGCAGTTCATGACGGACGAGCTCGACAGCCGGATCATCGATGGCCTTCTGGAATACCTGGTCTCCTGTTTGGAAGATGGAGACCCTCAGCGGTTCTGCCTCCCGCAACGCCTGTACCAGCGCCGACTCAAACAAGTCAGCGTCGAGCGGTCCCGCAATCCGCACGAGTGCGCTCAGCTGCCACTTAGCCCCGAACCGACCTGTTTGCTCCGCGAGCCAAATATGCAGCTGGGCGCGCGTGAGCGGGAGTGCTCGGTTGTTCAAGTCCATCCAACTGTCCCCAAGCACACGATTCACTTTTCAGCTAGGCGCGGCGCCGACCTTTCACGTAAACAGCTCGGTCGTAGGTCGGTCCAAGTCTGTTCGTCGCTCGGACACCTATAGCGGTCTGAATTGGCGAAGGTCGATCCCACGCTGTATTGCTCCTCATCGTCGCTAGTCACGACTGAAAGGTAGTAGCTGTCTGGGCACCGATTCGCGCCCAGCAACACGCCACCTGATAAGCGGACATATGGCAACTACGTTAGTGAGTCCCACGTCAGCTTGTATACACTTTCGCCGCAGTAAATTACAAACAGTTATATTCTGTCAGTGCCTGACAAATTTGCTGTTCGACTTTCCTGGTGTACGGCGCAGGGTTTCGTCCAGCGGACTTACCCGTCCGACCTGCAAAGATATGAACAACTCGGCGTGGCTTTCTCTAAACGGACAGCCATGAGCCGCCATATCGAGGTTTACACGGTCATCGGGGACCGGAGCAGGCGAGCTTCTCGACGAGATCGGCGGCGGCCGCTGCGCTCTCTGCGGATTTGGTCATCTGCGCACCGATTTCACGGGCTCGGGCGGCGTAACCCGGGGCCAGGATGGTGCGCAGATCCGCAACCAGCGATTCACTCGTAGTGCGCGACATCCGACGCGCGGTGCCCACCTTCATTCGTTTCACCCGAGAACCCCAGAGGGTCTGGTCGATGTCCGTGGACAGGATCAACGTCGGGACTCCTGCACGCAGGCCCGTCGCCGTTGTCCCGGTCCCACCGTGGTGCACTAAGGCGCGGCAGGCCGGGAACGCTGCTGCGTAATTCATCACGTCCACCACCATGATGTGTCCGGCCGGGGCGACTTCTGTGAAGTCGGTCCCGGCGGCGCACACCAGCGCCCTCTCACCCAACTGTGCGCAGACCGAGCTGATCATCTCGAGTGTGTCTGCCGGCGACTTCAGCGGCAGACTGCCGAAGCCGAAGAATATGGGCGGCGGACCCGCCGAGATCCAGGACGCCACCCGCTCGTCGGCGTCGCTCGGCAGGTCCACCACCAGCGCACCGACGAAAGGCCGTTGATCGGCAAAATCGGCCCACTCGGCGGCCAGCCCGGGGAAGCACGCCTCGTCATAGGCTTGGATTTCAAGCCATCCGTGTTCGCGGATCCGCTGCGGCAACGGGCCGGTGGCTCGCGGTAGGCCCAAGTCACGGCGCTGTTTGTCATCGAGCTTTTTTGCCGCGCGCCATCCCAACCACTCGTACACCTTCAGCGTTGCGCGGCCGAGCGACGCCGGCAGGAACGGCAGGAAGTGGCTGTTGGCCCGCATCGGGAAGAGATGCACTGTCGCCAATGGAATGCCATAGCGCTCGGCGACATTGGCGGCGGGCTGCTCGAAGTTCACGCCAGTGACCAGCACGTCGGCCCAACCCCCCAAGGCTGCCAGCGTGTCTCCGATCTCGTCCCAACGCTGGAGAACGGGATTCGCAATTTCGCGCCGCATCTGAATCAGGCGACGGACTTTCCAGAAGTTGCGGAAAAAATACGTCCAAAAGTCACGGTGCGCTCCCAGAATGGACCCCACATCCGGTCCGTACGCGACCGCGCTCAGCCCAACCGACTCGACGAACCCCATCAAGTCGGGCGGGGCGGCTACGAGCACGTCGTGGCCCCGACGCCGCAGTTCTCGGCCGATCGCGACGCACGGCTCGACATCGCCACGACTTCCATAGGATGCCAACGCAATCTTCACCGCGGTCCCGCCTCTCAGCTCCGCCCCCGCATCAGCGGCCGCAGTTTAGCCGATGTGGGCGCGGTCGAACGTCAATCCATCGGGGCACTCCAAGCAACGTGAGGCGACTTTCAGGCCCAAGTTCCTTTGCGTCGGTGGACGAGAGCTGCGAGTTCGAGGATCAATTTGCGTGGGACGAAGCGCTGCGCCTTGGTAACGCGTCGATAATTGTCGAGCGCCGTGCGCAGGTGTTGCTCGGTCGCCCCATACTCGTCGAAGACGCGATCCAGTGCGTCTTGACTCCACGTCTCGCCTCCCGCCGCCCGATGGAGGTTGTCGTAGGTCGTGGTCACCCAGTCGGTACCGAATGGTTCCGGGCATGACGGGTTGTCAGCTTGATGGTGGCATTCATCGACGGCAAGAAAATCGTTGATCGCGGTCTCGTCGGGTTTGAGAGTGATGTCTAAAGCTGCCGAGATCTTCTCGACCTCTCTTCTCCAGTCCTCAAGGACATAGGAGTATTCGACGAAAACACGCGGCATCCCGCGTGTGTAGCGTTCGGCAAGGAGGCTGTTCTTCAGGTAGAGGGCAGCGGCGAGTTCAGGCTCGATCACCGGCATCAAGGCGGTGACCGAGCTGATGACTTCGCTGGGATGCCGTACCGCGATCACGGTGCCGACGTCGTAGCCAGCGATGCGAGCGGAGTCGAACCACATCCCGGCTATGGGCGTTATCTGCAGATCCTTAATGACATACAGATCCGACGGCGGTAGGGACGTGAGGTACGTGCTGATCTCGGCGATATCTCGGCCTTCAGCGGGTTTTCGGTGGAGCCGCAGAGTCGGGTCAGCTGAGGTGCTGTGGTGGCGGCGCAGGATCTTCTCGTTGAGGAAGCTCGCTTCGCGGGGTTCCCAGAACCCCCGTGAATTGCCTTTCGCCGCGCCGATCATTCCGGGCGGGAGCGCGGCGCCTGACAGTGACAGAACGCGTGTGATCGCGGAGGTGCCGGTTCGGGCCATACCCAGTACGAACAATACCGTCGCCATGAAACCCTCACCCTCTGCGATCGCTCGACTACACCGGGCCCTCACCTATGGTCCCGTCAGACCGGTCATCGTACGCGTCGAGCTGCGTGGGACAACGGACCAGCGCCCACGGCGCGAGCGAGCGAAGTTCTCCACCAGATCAGTGGCGGCGGCGCGGCTTTCGGCAGGCTCGGTCATCCTGGTGGCGAGTTCACGGGCCCGCGTGACGTATTCCCGCGCAAGTTTCTTGCGCAAATACGCGACGAGCGACTTCCGGTAGTGAACCAAAAGCGCTGGGTGAGAACGACTTTCAACCGTCTCGCCCGAGTGTCCCACACCGCTTGGTCACCCCACGTCGAAAGGATCAGGGTGGGAATGCCACTGCGCGGGCCTACAGCGGTGGTGCCCGCGCCACCGTGGTGAACGACAGCGCGGCAGGCAGGGAAAAAGGTTGTGTAATCGACCGCGTCCACCACCTGACGCTGCGCGAATAGCCAGCTGGCCGAAGTCGGTGCCGCCCGCGGAAATCAGCGCCCGACCGCAGATAGACCAACCGACTCGGTGAAGTCCACCAGATCCGGCACTACCGCCATGCGCACATCGTGACCTCTGCGCAGCAACTCGAGAGCGAGGGGCCGCGCAAGGCCTGACGTCACCTCAAGTTCCATAACACGCCATCAGGAATTTCATCGCGGTCGTCGCCTTCCACCGCTTTCTGCGGTTCTCGTCCCCGCCTAAAAACCTGAGTGACCTCGTGCCTGACGGGCGGGATCCGATTCGTGCCATCTGTACTGGGGCGTCATTGACTTGTCACAGGCGGCGCCCCGATGAATGTGCCCGCGAGTTCGAAGTCAGTCAAGACAGCCAAAAGGTCCTGTCGCAGAGCTTCATTGGAGTTGGCATGACCCGGCTGGTAACTACTGACCGAGACGAAGACACGCCCCAGCGCAGTTCCCGACAACACGTATAGCACTCCACCCAGACTGTCCATCAACGCTTCGGTCACGCCGCGATAGGAAAGCCGTGACGCCCAAATGTCGGCTTGTGTTCCATCCGGCCTGGTGAGGCGCGGGTTGACCTCACCGAGGTTGGATACCACGACGGTATTGTCGACGACCCTGGCAAACCGCTTGGGCAACAGCCCCAACAGGGGGACAAGGGACAACACTGCCCGCTCGTCGTCACGCGACTCCCCGTGCCGCACGAGCGCTTGTTTGATTGCAGCCCTGATTCCGCGAAGGTCCGTCGCCGCAGGTGCGGGGTCAATCGGCACCGTGACATTGCTGACCGCGTTCGCGCGTGTATCACCGGCGACGCGCTCATTGACAGGCATCTTCATCAGGACTGAACCGTCCGCGGTAACCCGTCCCATCCGCTGGCCCAGGCGGGTGGACAGCCCCGCGAGCAGCGCGTTGCTGGTCCCGCCCAGCGCAGCGGCTCGGTCCTGCCACGCATTCGCATCGATGAAGGCCGTCGCTGTGGGCGGCGTCAGGGGTTCTTCGGCAACCGGGGGTAGCCTGAGCGGCCTATTCGCCTGCGTGGTGACGGCACTCTCGCGGCGGGCACGTCGAGCCAGTCGTATAGCTGCTGCAGCGCCGCGGCCGAAATGGGGCATGTCGCGCACGGTTTGACGAGCGTCTTCGCGCAGCATTCGCCAACGCCGACGGGACTCAGCGGGCCAGCTGAATCGGGCGTCGCGACCATCTGCCGCATCCGCCATCGCCTCCAACAAACCGATACCGTCTGCCAGGCAATGCGAAACGGTCAAGCTCACCGCCGCGCCGCCGTCCGTGAAGGGCAGCGTCGCAAGGTGCCATCCGGGCCCGTGCACGGCGTCGATAGGCCTCGTGGCCTGCTCCTCGAGCCAGGCGTCCAATTCTGCGCGTGGGCGCGGCGTCGCAACGATCTCAATCTCGGGCGGTCCGTCGGCGGAAATCCAGCGGTGGCGGCCGAACGGAAGGGGCGACGGTTCGATGCGGCGAGATAACAGTCCCTGTCGCAGATGGTGATTGAACTCCCGCAGACCGTCGAGGTCGACTGGGCGGTTGTACACCCAGAAGGGGTGGGGAATCGACGTGACTCCGGTAGCTCGCTCGGCGTCGAAGGTGAGCTGGTCGAACGGATCGAGTACGTTGCCCATCGTCGTACCGTACTTCCAACCGTATGTCGCCACCCGATGGCGTGCGAACTCGCACGCCGAGAGGCTATTACCTCTGAGTTAGAGTTCCTTCGCGCAATGCGCCGTCCTGGTGCGTCAGTCGGTGGCTGCCACTGCCGAGGTATCACGATGCCGCTCGCCGCAATCCGAGGGAGTGTTGATGCCGTTAGATTCGCGATGAAGTGTGTGCTGGCCAGCTATGGAACGCGTGGCGATGTAGAGCCCTGCGTCGCCGTCGGCCGTGAAATGCAGCGCCGCGGACACGACGTGTGCATCGCGGTCCCGCCAGACCTGATTGCGTTCGCCGAGTCGGCGGGGCTCGCCGCAGTCGCCTATGGGCCGGATACGCAGGAATGGTGGGGAGCGCACCGTGACTTGTGGGCTCGATCGTCCCGAGACTTCTGGAATATCCGGGAGCGGGTGCGATTGTGGCGCGAGATCGGGAACTCCGTAGTTCAACACTGGGAGCAGATCACCACGACGCTGCAGTCGGTCGCGCAGGGTGCCGACCTGCTGGTTACTTTCCTGAATTTCGAGCAGCCCGCTGCCAATGTCGCCGAACGCTATGACATTCCGTTGGCGACACTGCACGTCTCTCCGGTTCGCCCCAACGGCCACGTCTTGCCATTGCCGGCGTCACTCGGCCGTTACGCGCTGACGGTATACGAGTGGGCCTGTTGGCGCGGGATGAAGAAATTCGACGACGCGCAGCGGCGCGAATTGGGCCTACCAAAGGCGACACGCTCCGCGCCACGGCGGATCGTCGAGCGCAGATCACTGGAGATCCAGGCGTACGAAGAGGTTTGCTTCCCCGGGCTGTCAGCCGAATGGAGTAAGAGGCGTGACCAACGGCCATTCGTCGGCGCTCTGACGATGGCATTGGCCACGGATGCCGATGACGAGGTCGCCTCATGGATCGGCCAAGGAACACCGCCGATCTTCTTCGGCTTTGGCAGCACACCGGTCGGATCTCCCGCCGAGACGCTATCGATGATCGCGGCGGCCTGTGCGCAATTGGGCGAGCGGGCGTTGGTGTGCTCCGGCTCCAGCGATTTCGACGATGCCCCCCACTATGCCCACGTCAAGGTCGTGGACACGATGAGCTACGCGGCTGCCTTTCCGTCCTGCCGCGCGGTTGTGCACCACGGCGGCCTGGGCACGACGACGGCTGCGCTGCGTGCCGGGATTCCGATGCTGATCCTCTGGACGTCGCCCGATCAGGCGCTCTGGGCAGCGATGGTCAAACGCCTGAAGGTCGGCTCCGGACGACGCTTCTCGACCGCAAACCGCGAATCGCTGGCCGAGGACTTGCGCCGTATCCTCGGTCGCGACTATGTCGCTCGGGCCCGCGAGGTCGCCGCCCAAACGACCACACCCACCGAAAGCGTCACCAAGGCTGTCGATCTCCTGGAGAGCTTCGCCGTCTCAAAAGACAAGGGCAGCATCGGTTAGCTGTCCCGAGAAATGGTCTTCACCGACCCCACCGTCATAGCGCTGCCAACCAGGCTGAAAATTGACGGAGTAGTCTCTTCCGCTGTGTGGGGACCCGTACTAGGGATGGCGCTCCTGTGGGCGCTCAATCCCGTGCTCATCGGCATCGTACTTCTGGTGATCTCCCGGCCGAGGCCACTGCAGAACTTGTTCGTGTACTGGATCGGGTGCCTGATCACCAATGTTCCCGCCGTACTGGTGCCGCTGCTGTTGCTACAGCACGTCCCAGTATTCAGATCTGTCGCAGACGATTTGGCAACCGCGGGCCCGAATTCAACCGCACGGAACTTCCAACTCGGGATGGGTGTGATCGCGCTGTTGATCTCTGCGCTAATCGTGGTCCGCGCCCGTGCGCGTCGGCGGGAACGGGTACTAACACCGGTCGGCGGCCCGTCGACTGTTGAGCCGAACTCGGATACCTCGGCCGCAACGTCGCTGCCGAAGGAGCCCGACGACCACGAGGGGCCAGCGAAGCGCAGATCCGCAGTCCGCCGTCTGATCGACCGCGCCAACGATGCATGGGACAGCGGCTCGTTGTGGATCGCACTGGTGGCGGGCATGTCCTTCTTGCCGGGCCCCGCCATCGTTCTGCTCGTCGACACGAGCATCGTCTCCTCGGGCGCCCCCATGGGTATGCAGATCCTCGCCGGCGTCGTCTTCGTGCTGGGAATGTTTGCCGTTTTCGAGATTGCCCTCGTCAGTTATTTGCTCGCGCCGGCGAAAACCCAAGCGGTGCTGCGGCCTCTACACCAATGGTCGCTGGCTCACCGCGCACAGGTCGCGGCGGCCATCGTGGCAATTGTCGGGGTCTGGTTGGTGGCCTGGGGCACGGGCGTCATCTGAGCTCGTTACTCGCGGGCCGGTTCGCTCGCGGCCTGAACCCTGATTGATCGCGACCGGCTTTTCTGATGCGCTCCCGCACCTTCTTCGGCATCCGCTCGGCCAGGAGCCTGCGCGACAAGGTATCTGTGACCCAACCACGAAGGACGCTCTGGAGTCGGAATTGAGCCTGCAGAGCCGTGTCGGAGTAGCTGCCGGTCAGGTCCACGAACTCGAAGCGGCCCGTATCTCTTGTTGGCTTGCAGATGAGGAACTGCAGGTGAGGCAGCCCGAAGATGCGGGCACCCACCGCCTCGGCGAAGTAGACGGCAAAGGGGAACACCAGGCTGGGTTCGAAACGGTCCCCGTGCTGCCAGATCATGTGTGTGAAGTCGTCTCCGCCTATCCAGCCGCCATCTCGAATTTTCGGATAGACCTTGATGAGGTCGACGGAGATACCGCGCAACGTGTGATCGCCGTCAACATAGGCGAAATCGAGGCTGCCGTCCGGGATTTGGTCGATGACCTCTGTCGTCGTTCCGCGCAAGATGATGCGTTTGTGAGCCGCAAACTCGGTATTGGCCATGCTTTCCGCCAGGTAGGTTGCGAACCGGGCATCACCTGTGTTGGCCGGCTTGTTCCAGTCGTCGAGGTGCCTCCACGGATCGACCAGATAATATTTTTTGATCGAAGTGCATTCCGCCAGCATCTCAGCCGCAAAGCGGCCCCGGTAGACCCCGATCTCGGCCATCGCCTCGACTTGGGCAGACCTCACGAACTCGGTCCAGAGCTGGAATCGCGACGCCGACTTCGCACAGAGGGTCCGGAATTCGGCCTCTTCGACCTTCATCGTCACGGATTACTCCTCGTCCTGCCGTCTTCCTGCCGACGCCAGCGCGAACAACTCGGCACGATACCGACGTCGGTCCGGTCTCGGCAATCGTGGCGACTTCAGATCCAAGTCCTGTTGCGGCGGTTCACCATCGCGAGGACCTTGTAGTTCATCTTGAGGAGAAGTGGTCGGTAAAGCCGGTTGGCTCTTCGGAAGCGGCGGAAATCCTCAAAGACCACTCCAAAATCACGTTCGCTCGCGCGATAGGCTCCGAAAACACGATCCAGCACAACCTGATCCCAATACTCATCGCGTGCGATGGCGCATAGCCCGTCGTAAACCGTGGAAATCCAGTCGGACCCGAAAAACTCCGGCACCGGACCGTCATGCCGTTGCCGCCGGAGATCGACTCTCAAAAACTCGTCGATCGCGGCCTCCTCCAGGAGGTTGAGATCGATCCCGAGGGCCGCCGAAACGCGCTTCACTTCCCTGCGCCAATCGTCCAGGAGATTCGTGTACTCGACGAACACCCGCGGCACAGTCCGCGTTTGCCTCTCAGCCAGTAAGTTGTATTTGAGCCACAAAGCGGCCGAGAGCTCCCGCGAGGCCGGGCTGCGCCTGGCGACCGACGCCATGACCTCCTCGGGGTGGCGAACCGTGACCGCGGCCATGACGTCGAACCCAGCCAGACGCGCCGCCTCAGACCACAAACCGAAAAACAAAGTGATTCTTGGGTCTTTGATGACGACCGCGAGCGGTGCTGCCGGCAGCGTCGACAGAAATGCCCTGATCTCATTGACCCAGGCAGACCTCTCTTCGGCATCGAACGCGCCGTCCTCCTGCAGGCGCAATGTGGGATCGAACATGGTGCTACGGTGGCGCTGCAGGATCGCTTCGTTCAGGTAGTTTGCTGCGCGCGGCTCCCAGTGGCCGAGAGGATTATCCGGCATTGCGCCAACCAGCTGGGGCGGAAGCGTGCCGCCGCACAGCGACAGGACACGAGCCAGCGCCGAAGTTCCGGACCGGTTCACACCCAGCACGAAAAGAATCGAAGGGCGGGCCGCTCCCCCGCCCTTGCCGACAGGTGTCACTCGCGCAACTCCGCCCCCGTTATCTTCTGAGCAGAGGCAGTCACGTCAGTGTGTAGGCCGATGATCATCGCGACCCCGAAAGCGGTGGTCTCGAGCGGCAGGACAACTTGCCCGCGGTCGGCGACCGGCTACCGTTTGCCGAGCAACGCGCCGCAGGCTGAGACCTCGACGTGTCTAACGTGCTCTCCGGCATGCGCTTTTGCATATAGGCGCGGGCTGTTGCGTTCGCCGTCATCGATGCATCCCTTCCTCACCGGGCCCGCATGACGAAACCCACTTGGTCGCCACGGCCAAGCTGATTGAGCCGATCCGCGCGCTTCCCCCACTCCCAGAGTTGCTTCGGACTAAACAGCCCAGAGATTTTGGGGTCGGTCACGGCAACGCCTCGCCTATAAGCTTCGCTCCCCGCGAACTGGCCCAAGTTCGAATCGTCGAACATATGCTCCACTCGCAGCCCGGCTCTCTCGGCCGCCAACTCCATGGCCTGCCGTGAAGGCACGACAAAATGCCGAGGCGCATCGATCTGCACCCAGTCCGCCCGGTAAGTGGTCCAGGCTTCTGATGACGTCGTCGGCGTGCGAGCCAGGCAGATACCGTCGGGTGCAAGTCTTTCCGCCGCTGCTTTGAGCGCGGCGATCGGGTCGGGGACATGTTCGAGCGAATGATTGAACATGATGAGATCGAATTCGCCCCTTACTTCACTCAGATCACCCTTTGTCAGCGGCACTCCACGAGGCGACCGGCCATCTGCGGAGATAAAAGGATCCACACCAGACAAATTCGTGAACCCCACCATGGCCAACCGGTCGAGCAGCGCACCGCCACCACATCCCACGTCCAGGATTCTCGCGTCCGGTTTGAGCTGGAGCTGAGCCAGAATTCCGACGACGTCTCCGCCGAGATGAACGCGGAGTATGCCATCAAGCACCCGCCTCGTGAGGAGCGCGCCCACCAGTCCTCCGCCCGCATGCAATTTCTTGCGATCTCGCTGCCCAATGAGCCATCGAAGAGGCCATAGCCGACGGGCGTTGTACGAGTAGTAGTCCTCCGGATAATGGCGCTGGAGCTCATCACCCTCAAGCGGATTCCGGATCTGCAATGTTTCGCATGTTCCGCAGAAAAAGTATTCGAATCGCTCTCGCGTCCCGAACATCATCTCGCGAACGGCGAAGCACTCGTGCGGACCAGTCGATCCGCATATCCGGCACTCTTGAGCAATCTCGTTGTGTCGGTCGGTCGTCGAGCCAACCGATTGCCGCGCGCCCTGAAGTTCAGCCCCGGAAGCGGTGGACCCGGTGAAGGGTCGCTCCCCCTCGCACATTGTGGCCCACCTTCGCAGAGAATCGACCGACCTGAACGCGGGACGGCATCGCTCGCTGAACCGCCGGGATGTTCTCGGCCGAGAGTACCGATCGAGGTAAGACAAGACAGTAAGCGTTGATACAAACTATGTCCAGGCACGTCGGCGACCGCTTTGCCCTCTGAAAGCGGCGCTCGAGCAGGTAGTGTTCCGGCCGTGTGGGGCACATTACTGGGTTTGGCGTTCTTCGTGGCGATCAACCCGGTGCTTCTCGCCGTCATTCTGCTGATGATCTCCCGGCCCCGGCCCGTGCCGAATCTGCTCGCGTACTGGGTCGGCGGCATGATCGTGAATCTCACCTGTCTGCTGGTGCCCCTGATGGTGCTGGACTTGATACCGACGTTTGCCACTTTCTCGGAGGAGATCACCGTCCCCAACACGTCGGCGAACTCCGCGATTCGGTTCGTCCAGATCGGCATGGGTGTCGTCATGCTGGCCACGGCATCGCTGATGACAGTGCGCTCCTGGGTGCGTCGGCGGGCGCATCAACCGATATCGGGCCGCGACACCTCCGTCCTATTGCTGGACTCGGATAGTCCACGCACCGTCTCACCACTGGGACCGCTCGGCGATCCGGCGACTGAGGGTGGATCTGCAATCCGGCGACTGCTTACGCGCCTTCAACATGCCTGGGACAATGGAGCTTTGTGGGTCGCGTTCGTGTTCGGCGTCCTCGGGTTGCCGCCGCCCCTGGTGGTGCTGTTCGTGGACACCACCATCGTGGCCTCGGGAGCCGGGCTCGGCATGCAGATCTTCGCCGTCATCGCATTCGTCCTGGCAATGTTCGGGGTCGTCGAGATCGCCCTCCTCAGTTATCTCGCCGCCCCGGCCAAAACCCAGGCGATACTGCAACCACTGCACGACTGGGCTTTGGCTCGGCGTCGACAGGTCTTGGCAGTGATTTTTGCGATGGTCGGTCTTTTTACCGTGGCAAAAGGCATCGGGATCGTATGAGCCGGCGCCGGCGCTAGTGGGGACGGCGAGCCCGGCCCCCGACCATGCGACCAGATGACGATTCAGGGCAACAACGCCGCGTCACCGTCTATTCTGCGCCCATGGCCGTAAATCGAGGGTCAGCCGAAACACGTCGTACCGACCCCTCGTTGAACCTCCGTATGCCCAAACAGGATGAGCGGCTGCACAATAGGCTCGCGTTGGTCGACCACAGTTTGTACGCGGGGCATCGCGCCGCCAGCCTCAACCTGGTGATCCAAGTCGTTTGGCTCTATTCGCACACTGTCGACCTCGACGGGCTGAGGCGGTTCAACCACAATCTCGGTCGCGGGTTGCTGGGGCGGCGCATCGAGCGTTCGCCGTTGCCGTTCGCGCGTCATCGTTGGGTCTCCACGCCAGATGCGCCGGACATAGAAGTCGCCGATGGCGCGCGTCCTGGCACCGAACTCAGCGACTGGGCTGATGAACGTTCACAGCTTCCTATCGATGCGGAGCGCGGGCCCGGCTGGCATCTCGGCGTCCTCCCCCTTGCCGACGGCTCGACGGCGGTCAGCCTGGTGCTTTCCCACTACGTGGTCGACGGCATCGGGCTTCACCAGGTCGTCTCCGATGCGGTGCTGGGTAATTCTGCCGATCTCGGCTTTCCACCGCCGGATGTCCGTACAAGACGCCGTGCGGCGCTTCAGGATGCCCGAGAAATCCTGCGAGAGTCGCCTGACATCGGCCGGGCGGCAGTAGCGGCGGTAAGACTGGCCCGCCGCGCACGGCAGGACGTCGCCCGATCGAAGCCCTCACCACCACCCGTCCCACTCCGCGCGACCGACGGTGATGACGCGATCGTCGTGCCGGCCGTCTCGATCCAGATCGATCTCGAGTCATGGGATGGCCGTGCGAAGGCTCTCGGTGCCACAGGTAAGACGTTGGTCGTCGCCCTCGCTGCGAAACTTGCCGAGCGCATGGGGCGCAGCCGTCCCGGTGACGGCCTCGTCACCCTGCAACTCCCCATGAACGAACGCACCGAAGGTGATACGCGTGCCAATGCGATGTCGATCGCGAGCGTCACCATCGACCCGACACGCGTCACCACAGACCTGGGTGACCTGAGGGCCGCCATCAAGCGGGCACTCACCACGTTGCGGGAAACGCCCGACGAGTCACTGCAGTTGCGGGCACTGGTCCCCTTCATGCCGAAACTCGCGTTGAAACGGATGGTCGATGCGGGGCTTACCGACCCCGATGCCCCGTCACTCTGTTCGAACCTCGACGAGTTCGACCCGAGCGTGTACCGCCCCGACGGCACCGACGGCGAGATCGTTCTGACTCGGGCCACGGCGCAAGGCATAACACGCCAGTGGCTCGAGTTGACGGGCGGGCAGATGAACATGCAATCGTGGCGCGTCGCAGGCGGCTCAAAGATCTACTTCACGGTGAACGCCTATCAACCCGGTGTGGTAGAGACGAAGCCCGCTCTCTATGAGCTGATCGCGAAGACCCTGACCGAGTTTGAGCTGACCGGTTTCATCTACTGAGTCAGGAGAAGCTCGGGCGGGCTCCGGCAGGGAAATGCGAGTGCGTCTGCGTGAGTGCAATAAATCGCGAAAGCGGGCGGTGCAGAGCATGATTCAGGCGAGCGATTCCATCCACGCGCGGTGTAGGGCGGCATAGTGGCCGTCGGCGCGCGTGATCAGCTCGCGGGGCGTGCCGTCCTCCACGATGCAGCCGTGTTCGAGTACCAGCACCCGGTCGGCAACCTGCACAGTCGAGAGCCGGTGCGCGATGACCAGCGCGGTCCGATCGGCGAGCACCGTCTCCAACGCACGCTGCACCATACGCTCGCTGGGGATGTCCAGTGACGACGTCGCCTCATCAAGGATCAGCACCGCGGGGTCGGCGAGAAACGCCCGCGCGAACGCAACGAGTTGCCGCTGCCCGGCCGAAAGCCGGCCACCGCGTTTGGCGACGCCGGTGTCATATCCGTCGGGCAGCGCCGCGATGAAGCGGGCGGCGCCGACGGCTTCGGCCGCAGCGGCCACCTCGGCGTCGGTGGCGTCGGGTCGGCCGAACCGGATGTTGTCGGCGATGGTCCCATCGAACATGAAGGTCTCCTGGGTGACCATCACCACGTGGCGACGCAGTTCGGTCTGCGAAAGGTCACGCAAGTCAACGCCGTCCAACGTCACCGAGCCGGATGTCGGATCATAGAACCGCGCGATCAGCTTGGCGATTGTGGTCTTACCCGCGCCGGTGGTGCCGACCAGGGCGACGGTCTGACCGGCGGGCACCTCGATCGTCAGTCCAGGCAGGACGGGGCGGTCGGCGACGTACTGGAATCGAACATCGCGAAAAGCGATCGCGCCGCGCACGGCGGTCAGCGCCACGGGGCGCTTCGGGTCCTTGATGCCTGGCCGCTGGGCGAGCACCCCCGCCAGCTTCTCGAGTGCCGAGGCCGCCGATTGGAAAGTGTTGAAGAACTGCGAGATCTCCTGCATCGGTTCGAAGAACATTCGCAGGTAGAGCAGGAAGGCCGTCAGCGTGCCTATCGTCATCTCGCCGTTGAGGACTCGGTAGCCGCCGTAGAGCAGCACCACGCCGGTGGTGAAGTTGCCGACGAGCTTGACGCCCGGCATGAAGATTGCGAGCAGCTGAAATGTGCGCTCGTTGTCGGCCTTGTAGCGGTCGGCGATCTCGTCGAAAATCTGCTGGTTACGTGGTTCCCGGCGATAGGCCTGCACAGCCTTGATGCCTGTCATCGTTTCGACGAATTGCACGATTACCAGCGCGGCGCTTTCGCGCACGCGGCGATATGTTCTCGCGGACTCGTTGCGGAACCACCACACCAGCCCGATCAACAGGGGGAAGGCGCCCAGGCACATCAACCCGAGCCGCCAGTCGAGCACGACCAGCAGGATGGCGGTGCCGAACAGCGTGAGCACCGCGGTCACCAGGCTGTCGAAGCCGGTCTCCAGCATGTCCTGAATGGCTTCGACGTCGTTCGTGGACCGACTCACCACACGTCCGGAGGTATAGCGCTCGTGGAAGGCAATGTCCAGGCGCTGGAAGTGCCGAAACACCCTGCGGCGCAACTCCAGAAGCACCTTCTGGCCGATCCGTCCGGAGCGGCGGAGAAAGAACATCCTACTGGTGGCCTGAACCGCCACGACGACGGCGAGGACGCCGACGATCGTCATCAGTGCATGCGCCGTCTCGCCCGCGATGATGGGTGGGATGCCCTCGTCGATGCCGCGCCGGACAAGGATCGGTACCGACAGGCGCGCGGCGTTCTCCACCACGACGACGAGGGCGAGCAGCGCGACGGCGACGCGGTACGGCCGGAGCAGATCACCGAGCAGGAAACGCGCCTCCCGGCGCCTATCGATGCTCTCGTCGATCGGCGAATCGTCTTGGTGCTCTTCGAACTTGCCGCGCCACTCGGCGGTCGCGGTGTCGGTGGCGGTCATCGGCGCTCGGCCTCCGAGGTGACGTATCGTCGCCGCGCGCGGTCGCGTTCCAGCGCCTCCTGCTCCTCGACGGCGTGGTCGAGGCGGCTGCGGTCCTGGTCGTCCTCCCATGCGCATGCCCGCTCGGCGCCGTCGTCGAGTTCGTCGTCAGCCGCGAGCAGGTAGCGGTACTGCGGCACCTCAGCCAGCAGTTCGGCGTGCGTGCCGACGTGGGTGATCGTGCCGTTCTCCAACAGCGCGACCTTGTCGGCGAGCAGTACCGTCGATGCACGATGCGCCACAACAATTCCGGTGACCGAGTGCAACACGCGCCGCAGCGCCTCCTCGACGACCGCCTCGGTGTGCACATCGAGAGCGGACAACGTGTCGTCGAGCACGAGGATTTTTGGTGCCGCCAGAATCGCGCGGGCCAGCGACAGCCGCTGCCGCTGTCCGCCGGACAGGCTCATACCCTGCTCGCCGATGCGGGTGTCGAGCCCGAACGGTAGGTCGTAGACGAACTGCGCGGCGGCGACGTCGATGGCCTGGGCCAGCTCGTCGTCGGACGCGTCCGGCCTTCCGAGCCTGAGGTTTTCGGCGACCGACATCGAGAACAGCGTCGGGTCTTCGAAGGCGGTAGCGACGGCTTCACGCAGCGCGGGCAGGGTGAAGTCGCGAATGTCGCGGCCGTCGATGCGGATCGAGCCCTCGGTGACGTCGTACAGACGCGACACCAGCGCGGCCAACACCGACTTGCCGGAACCCGTCGAGCCGACGAGCGCGAGCGTCTCCCCCGGTTCTACGGTGACGGTGACATGGCGCAGGGCCAAGTCCTCGGAATCAGGAAACCGAAAACCGACGTCGACGAGTTCGAGGCGCCCGCCCCGCGGGGTCTGGTCGACCGGACCGTCTGCGATGTCGATTGGGCTGTCGAAGATCTCGGCGATCCGGTTCGCGGCGGTGAACGACTCCTGCGTCATCGACAAGAGGAAGCCGAGCGAGGAGATCGGCCAGACAAGCGACAACATCATCGTGATGAACGCGACCAGCGTGCCCATGGTCACGTGGCCCTCGCCCGCAGCGTATGCGCCAAACCCGAGCACGACGATCAATGTCAGGTTCGGGATGACTTCGAGCAGCGTCCAGAACTTCGCCGAGACCGACACGCGATCGATCTGCGTCTCATAGAGATTGGTGAGTTGTTCGTCGAACCGGTCGTATACGTAATCCTCGCGGCCGAAGGATTTCACGACCCGCAGACCCAGCGCGGACTCCTCGACGTGGGTGGCGACGTGGCCCGCCTGGTCCTGAGCCAGCCGTGACAAGCGGGTGTACTCCTGCTGGAAGTGCATAACTGTCAGCGTGATCGGCACGATCGACGCCACCACGACCACGCCCAACGGCCAGTACATCGTCAGCAGAATCACCGTGACGACGGTGATCTGCAGGCCGTTGAGCAACAGGAACAGCATGCCGAACGACATGAAACGTCGGATTGTGCTCAGGTCGTTCATGATCCGCGACAGCAGCTGTCCGGACTGCCACCGCCCGTGGAAGCTCATCGGCAACACCTGCAGCCGGGCGTAGAGGTCCTTGCGGATGTCGGCCTCGACGCCCATGGTGGCGCGCGCGGCCAACCAACGCCGGATGAACCACAACACCGCTTCGGTGATACCGACGCCCATCGCGGCGGTGCCGAGCAGCCAGAGCCCCTGCTGATCCTGATGCCGCACCGGACCGTCGATGACGGCCTTGGTCATCAACGGGATCGACACCGTCGCCGCGAGGCTGGCGATGGCCACGGTGACCATCGCGATCCACCGCGTCCGATACGGCAGCAGATAGGGCAGCATCCGCCACAGATCCGAGCTCGCGCGTCGGCGTTGCGGTGGCGGGGCGATGGCCGGCGCTGTGCACAGGGCGCGGGCTACGAAGTTAACCACTCAACCCATCCTCGCACGCTGGGCAAACGCAAAAATTGCTCACAGATTTCACCGTAGAACCTCAACAAGGAATGAGGTCAACGGCTTCCCGTGATCGCGCCCTCTTCCCGCTAGGGCCGCCTCAAGCGTCCAGCCGGGCAAAGTGACGCTGGCGATACTGTTCGACGCACGCCGCCCGCCTGACCTTGCCGCTGGTCGTGATCGGTATCGAACCGGGCGGCACGGCGACAAGGTCGGCGACGCTGAGACCATGTGAGTTCGATATCGCCGAGGTGACTTCGCGCTTGACGACGGCAAGCTTTTCTGCCGTTTCTTGGTCACCGTCGTGCCTCTTCGCCTCGAAGATGACGACGAGCTTCTCTGTCTCCCGATCCGGAACGGCGATCGCCACACATCGACCGTGCGTGATCTCTTGGACCGTAGCCTCGATGTCGTCAGGCGAGTGATTGCGCCCATAGACGATCAACAGATCCTTGATGCGGCCGATGACGAACAATTCGTCATCGAAGAAGAAGCCTTGATCGCCGGTCCTCAGCCACGGCCCTTCAGGTGTGCCGGCGGACGGGTTCGCGATCTGTCCATTGAACGTGACTTCGGTCTCGTCGGGCTTGCCCCAATACCCCATCGCGACGTTGTCGCCGTGGACCCAGATCTCACCGACGGCTCCCGTTGGCAACTCGGTTCGGGTATCGGGGTCGACAATGCGGACTGAAGGCGACCGCGGCTTGCCGTAACTCACCATGGATGTACCGCCGCTCTCGATGCGCTCAGCCTTGCCGGCGGTCAACTTCTCGGAGTCGAAGCGCACGATGGACGGAGGTTCGCTACCGGCGCGAGTCGCGACGTACACAGTTGCTTCCGCAAGTCCATATGACGGCCGTATGACCCGCTCACGCAGGTTGAACGGAGCGAATTTGCGCGTGAAGCGCTGCAGCGTCGCCGGGTTCACCCGCTCAGCACCGGTGATGATGACAAGCAGATCCGAAAGGTCGAACCCTGCCATGTCTTGGTCAGACGTCTTGCGCACCGCCAACTCAAACGCGAAATTCGGCGCGGCCGTGAAGGCCTTGCGGTAGCTCGCCAGCAATTGCAGCCAGCGCGCGGGCCGCTGCAGGAACGCGACCGGACTGGTGAGCACAGCGGGGTTCCCGGTGATGATGGGCGCGAAGACTCCCAGATACAAACCCATGTCGTGATAAAAGGGCAGCCACGACACAACGTGGCCGTCCGCCGGGGGCACCTTCCCGTAATCCGCGAAATAGGCCGCCATCCATTGTCGGAAATTAGCCACGATGTTCTGGTGCGACATCACAACGCCCGCAGGCGAGCGGGTAGATCCAGACGTGTACTGCAAATACGCCGTCGGAGGCGTCTCGTCGTCGAAGCCGAATCCGGTGGGAGATTCGTTACCCAACAGGTCCGCCTCGACGATTCGGCGTGCTGATGCGCCGGACTCCGCCTCGACGCATGCGGCCACGGTGTCGACCACAGCCGACGTCGTGAGCACGACCGATGGTGCGGCGTCACGCAGCACTGAGCTGACGCGCTCATCGCTGACTCCGCCGAACGGAACCGAGAGCGGAACGGCGATGAGTCCTGCTTGCAATGCGCCGAGAAACGCGACGATGTAGTCGATTCCCTGAGGCGCCAAGACCAGCGCTCGATCGCCGATCGAACCCCCTCGGCGAAGCTCGTCTGCGACAGTCACGGTCCGGCGATACAGCGCCGACCACGTCAGAGTCTCAGTGACTCCGTCCCAATCCCGGTCGTAGTCGATGTAGGTGAACACCGTGTCATCCGGCTGCAAGCTGGCGCGTTCCTGCAGCAAAGCCAGAACGGAGGTATCTGCCACGCTCGTCAGGCTACCGTGGCCACAGCTGCCACACCGCGAAACACAGCAAACTCCATCGAGACAACCGGCAGGCGGCCGCCGGCCTGCTCGCCCGAAGGGGCGGTTCGCGCAAAGTCGCAGCAAACCATTGCGGTCATGCGAGGGAGCGAAACGATAACTCGTATTCCGGGGACAACTTGGCACAAGCGAAATTAAGGTTGGTCGTGACAAGTGTCGTCAGCACGTGAAGCCCCGTTGGAACGCTGTGATGAATCGCGCAGCTTTCGCCCGCCTCGCACCTGCGCGGCGTTGACCCGCGAAGCGGCCAGGGGAGTGCATCGTAGTTCGGGGAGGAAACATGACGTCGTTCGACAGCGCGCACGAATCGTCGGAGAACTCGGGCTCAGCTGTCACTCCGGTCGCCGTCATCGGAATGGCGTGCCGACTTCCCGCAGGCATCGACTCTCCGCAGCGGCTGTGGGAGGCCCTGGTCGGGGGCGAGGATTTGGTCACCGAGATTCCGTCCGACCGCTGGGATGCCGACGAGTATTACGACCCGGAGCCCGGCGTACCAGGCCGGACGGTATCGAAGTGGGGTGCGTTCCTCAACGACGTAGCGGGATTTGACGCCGACTTCTTCGGGATCAACGAGCGCGAGGCCGCCGCGAGCGACCCGCAGCACCGGTTGTTGCTGGAATCCTGCTGGGAGGCGATGGAGCACGCCGGTCTGACGCGGGACGCGTTGGCCGACACGCTGACGGGCGTGTTCGCGGGGTTGACGCACAACGATTACCAGCTTTTGGCCGCGGACGCCGGTGCCGTCGAGCAGGCCTATGGATTCACCGGGACGAACTTCAGCTTGGCGTCCGGAAGGATCGCTCATTCCCTCGGCCTCCACGGTCCCGCGCTAACCGTGGACACCGCATGTTCCTCCGGCCTCACCGCCGTCCACCTTGCCTGCCGCAGCCTTCATGAGCGCGAGAGTGACCTCGCCTTCGCCGGCGGTGTCAGTCTCGCCCTGGACCCGCGCAAGTGGTCAGCAGGCTCCGCGGAGGGCATGCTCTCCCCCACAGGACGTTGCCACGCCTTCGACGCGGCCGCCGATGGATTCGTGGGCGGCGAGGGGTGCACGGTCGTACTGCTCAAGCGGTTGACCGACGCGCAACGCGATGGTGACCGCATCCTGGCAGTGATAAAGGGCACTGCAGCCAATCAAGACGGACGCACCGTCAACATCGCAACACCCTCGCAGCCGGCCCAAGTCGCAGCCTACCGGGAGGCGCTGTCGGCGGCCGGCGTGGATCCGGCCAGCGTCGGGATGGTGGAGGCCCACGGCACGGGTACACCCACCGGCGACCCCGTCGAATATGCCAGTCTCGCAGAGGTATACGGCAGAGATCATCCTTGTGCGCTGGCATCGTCCAAGACCAACTTCGGTCATACTCAGGCGGCGTCTGGCACGCTGGGGTTGATGAAGGCGGTGCTGGCGCTGCAGCACGGTGTCGTTCCGCAGAACCTTCACTTCACCCAACTTCCCGCGGCGATGGCGCAGATCGAAACGAAACTATTTGTGCCACAGGGCAATACACCGTGGCCGACAAACGGGGAACATCTGCGTCGCGCGGCGGTGTCGTCATACGGGATATCGGGAACCAATGTGCACGCCGTGGTAGAGCAAGCTCCCGCTACCGCGGCGCCGGTCTCAGCCGAATCGTCGACGACGGCACCGTTGCTCTTCCCGCTGTCGTCCAGCTCGCCTGAGCAACTTCGTCGTACCGCCGGGCGGCTGGCCGATTGGGTCCAGGACCGAGACGACGTTCTGTTGCCCGATCTTGCCTACACATTGGCGCTTCGACGCACCCATCGACCGGTGCGCACGGCAGTCATCGCGAGCAGCGCGCCTGAGCTCATCAAGACGCTACGCGAGGTCGCCGACGGCGATGACCCCTTTGCGCCGGCGGTCGGAGCCGATGACCGAGGTCCGGTATGGGTCTTCTCCGGGCAGGGCTCGCAATGGGCCGGCATGGGTGTCGATTTGTTGGGAACCGAACCGGTTTTCGCCTCCACTGTGGCCCAGGCCGAGCAGATAATCGCCGACGAGTCCGGCTTCTCAGTGACCGAGGCGCTGTCGAGTCCTGAGGTCGTGACCGGTCAAGAGCGGCTTCAGCCGACGCTGTTCACGTTCCAGGTCGGCCTCGCCGAAGTGATGAAGGCATACGGCGTACACCCCGGCGCCGTCATCGGGCATTCCCTCGGCGAGGCTGCGGCGGCCGTCACCGCAGGCGCGCTCTCACTGGAAGACGGGCTGCGCCTGGTCTGTCGTCGCTCGGGGTTGATGTCGCGCATCGCTGGCCAAGGTGCCACAGCGGCGGTGGAATTACCTGCAAAGCAGGTACTTTCAGAGCTCGCGGCTGATGGCATCGGCGACGTCGTCGTGGCGGTGGTGCCCTCTCCGGACTCCACAGTGGTGGCCGGCGCCACCCAGACGGTCCGTGATCTGGTCGCAGGCTGGGAGCAGCGCGACGTGATGGCCCGGGAACTCCCCGTCGACGTGGCCTTCCACTCACCGCAAGTTGAGCCGATCGTCGCAGAGTTGACCGACGCCCTCGCGTTCCTCGACCCGAGAACGCCGGACGTACCGTTCTACTCGGCCACCATGTTCGACCCGCGCGAGCAACCGATGTGCGACGCCAGGTACTGGGTGACCAACATGCGTCGGATGGTGCGGTTCGCCACCGCGGTGCAGGCGGCGATGGAGGACGGTCACCGTGTCTTCGCGGAGTTGTCGCCACACCCGCTGCTCACCCGCGCCCTCGAGCAGACCGCCCGCAGCCGCGAGATCCCGTTGGCCGCGGTTGCCGCCATGCGCCGCGACCAGCCGCTGCCCCACGGGTTGCGTGGCTTCGTGGTGGATCTGCACGAGGCCGGCGCTGCCATCGACTTCTCCGTTCTCTGCCCGAGCGGACGGCTGGTCGACGCGCCGCTGCCGACCTGGACGCACCGCCCCCTCTGGCTGAGCAACGGTGGCCAGGAAGGCCCGGTACGTGGTGGGTCCACCATCGCGGTGCATCCGTTGTTGGGCTCGCATGTGCATCTGCGAGACGAGCCGGAGCGCCACGTGTGGCAGGCCGACATCGGCACCGCAGCGCAACCGTGGCTCGGTGATCACCAGGTCCACAACGTTCCGGTTTTTCCGGGAGCGGCTTACTGCGAACTGGCACTCGCGGCCGCATGCGAGGTGCTCGGCGAGGATTCCGAGGTCCGTGACATACGTTTCGAGCAGGCACTTCTGCTCGACGAGCAGACGACGGTGACGGCCTCGGCGTCGTGGTCCAAGCCGAACGAGGCACTCGAATTCACGGTGCAGACGCACCAGGGCGACGAACCGGAGCGCCACGCTTCCGCGGTGCTGCTGGCAGCCGATGACGAATTACGACCCACCTACGACACGTCCGCGCTGCTGACCGCGCATCCCGCTGCCCTGGATGGCGATGAGGTCCGTAGGCGCGTCGACGGGCACGGCGTCACCTACGGTCCCGCGTTCACGGGGTTGGCGGTGGTGCGCACCGGCGACGCGGGCAGCGGCGCCGTACTCGCCGAAGTCGCGCTGCCCCGCTCGATCCGTTCCCAGCAAGACGCCTACGGCGTTCACCCTGCGCTCCTGGACGCATGCTTCCAGTCGGTCGCCGCCCATCCGGAGGTCCAGTCCCTTGGCGCCGGCGTGATGGCGTTGCCACTCGGTGTCCGACTGCTGCGCGCGTATGGCTCGGCACGCAACGCGCGCTACTGCTACACCCGCGTCACCGGCATTCAGGCCGACGGGGTCGAGGCCGACATCGACGTACTCGACGAACATGGGACAGCGGTGCTCGTGGTGCGGGGTTTGCGACTCGGCACGGGCATGGCGGAACAAGGCCAGCGAGACCGAGCGTTGGCCGAACGGCTCCTGACCGTGGAATGGCAGCAGCGAGCGTTGCCTGACGTCCCGCACGCGGACGCTGGAGCGTGGCTATTGGTCAGCACCGCCACCGACGCTGTCATGACCGAGGTGAGCGGCGTCTTGACGGCCCACGGCGCTCACTGCACAGCGATGTCCTGGCCACCGCACGCCGATCACGACTCAGACACCGAGCGGTTGAGAAATCATCTGAAAGGCAGCCGATTCGACGGCGTTGCCATTTTCATGAGCCCGGACACCGGCATAACCGACCCGGACGCCGCATTTCTGGGCTGTGAGTATGTGCAGCAGCTGGTGCGCATCGCTCGTGAGTTGGCCGAGATTTCCGGCGAGCCGCCTCGCCTCTTCGTGGTCACCCGCCGCGCTCAGAGCGTGCTGGCGGGCGATCGACCCAATCTTGCGCAGGGTGGCCTACGGGGTCTGGTCCGGGTGATCGGTAATGAACACCCGCATCTTGTGGCTACCCAGATCGATATCGACGACGTCACCGATGCCGGTCAACTGGCGCAGCAGCTGCTGAGCGGCTCGGAAGAAGACGAGACGGCCTGGCGTAACTTCCGGTGGTATACGGCGCGACTACAACCCGCCCCGCTGGAGCCGCAGGAGCGGCGAACCAGGGTGGCCGACCATGGGCGAGACGGGATCCGGTTGCAGATCCGCACTCCCGGCGATCTGCAATCCTTGGAATTGGTTGCGCGAGACAGGGTTCCGCCGGGACCCGGACAGATCGAAGTCGCTGTCCACGCGTCCAGCATCAACTTCGCCGACGTATTGGTGGCGTTTGGCCGATATCCCGCGTTCGAGGGGCATCTGCCACAACTGGGCACCGACTTCGCGGGGGTGGTGACTGCGGTCGGACCCGGTGAGACCGGCCACCAGGTGGGCGATCGCGTCGGCGGGATCTGCGCCGACGGCTGTTGGGGTACGTTCATCACCTGCGATGCGGACCTGGCCGTCGCATTGCCGGACGGCCTCGCGGATGGTGACGCCGCCGCGCTGACCATCGCGACGGCCACCGCCTGGTATGGCCTGCATGACCAGGCGCGAATCAAAAGCGGTGAGAAGGTATTGATCCATTCCGCGACCGGGGGGGTGGGGCTGGCGGGCATCGGGATCGCTCGGGCGGCGGGCGCCGAGATCTTCGCTACCGCCGGCAGCGAGCAGCGTCGGCAGCTGTTGCGCGACATGGGAATCGAGCACGTTTACGACTCGCGCAGCCTTGAGTTCGCCGATGGGATCCGCCGCGACACCGACGGGTACGGGGTCGACATCGTTCTCAACTCGGTCACCGGACCCGCTCAGCGCGCCGGCCTGGGGTTGCTGGCATTCGGCGGACGATTCGTCGAAATCGGCAAGCGCGATATCTACGGCGACACCCATCTGGGGCTCTTCCCTTTCCGGCGCAACCTCACATTCCATGCCGTCGACCTGGCGCTGATGTCCGTCAGTCATCCGGAGCGGCTCCAGGAATTGCTGAGCATGGTTTACCGCCTCACCGCAGACGGTTCGCTACCCGTGCCGCAGACCACGCATTATCCGCTCGCCGACGCCGTCCGCGCCATTCGGACGATGAGCGGTGCACAGCACACCGGCAAACTAGTGCTCGATATCCCGCACACGGGCTCCAGTCGGGTGGTGGTGCCCCCGCGGCAAATGCCGATATTTCGTGGCGACGGCGCTTACATCATCACCGGCGGATTGGGCGGTTTGGGCTTGTTCTTGGCGGAGCACATGGCTGCCGCCGGTTGTGGCCGTATCGTGCTCACTTCACGGTCGCAACCGAGCATCGAAGCGCTGGAGACCATCGAGCGCATCCGCGAATTCGGCGGCGAGGTCGTGGTGGAGTGCGGCGACGTCGCCGATGTCCACGTGGGTCGCCGGTTGGTGGCCGCGGCAACCGCCACCGGACTTCCGGTGAGGGGGGTGTTGCACGCGGCCGGGGTGATCGAGGACGCCGCACTCAGCAACATCACCGACGACCTCGTCGAACGCAACTGGGCACCAAAGGTTTACGGAGCGTGGAGCCTGCACTCCGCCACTGTCGAGCAGCCTTTGGACTGGTTCTGCTCGTTCTCCTCGGCCGCCGCACTGGTCGGTTCGCCGGGGCAGGGTGCCTACGCGGCGGCCAACAGTTGGCTCGACGCATTCACGCGGTGGCGTCGTACCCAGGGTCTGCCCGCGACCGCAATCGCTTGGGGCGCTTGGGATGAGATCGGGCGTGGCGCTGCCCTGGCTGGGGACACCGGTGCTGCCATCGCCCCTGCCGAGGGAGCTTATGCGTTCGAAGCCCTGCTGCGGCACGACCGGAGCTACAGCGGCTATGCGCCGACAATAGATGCGCCGTGGTTGGCCGCATTCGCCGCACTCAGTCCGTTCGGCGAAGCGTTTCGATCCAGCGGGGCCGACGGCACGGGTACGACCAAATTGAAGGCAGAGCTTGACCAATTGCCGGTGGACGAGTGGCCTGTCCGTCTGCAGCATCTGATCTCCGAACAGATCAGCTTGATCCTGCGGCGCAGTGTGGATCCCGACCGCCCGCTCTCCGAGTACGGCATGGATTCGTTAGGCGCTCTGGAACTGCGCACACGCATCGAAACAGAGACCGGCGTCCGCATACCCCCCACGGACATCACTACAGTCCGCGGCCTTGCGGGCCTGCTGTGCGAGAAGTTGGTACCCGCACAAGCCAATTGAGCGTCTACTCAGGCTCGTTACCGTCTTCTTCGAACCGCGATCGATGACCGACGGACGAGCGAGGCGTACTGCCTGAGCCGCTGACGGCTATCGTCGCTGACCGTGCTCGCCGCCCGATTTCTCCACCTTGCTGGCATGCCAGTTCACGTGCTTGCTCAGGCTTTCGACCGATGGCGCATCCAACAGCGTATTCACCGGCAATTGGATGTCGAAGGCCGCGTTGACCGCAGCGATTGCCCGCGTGGCGGCCAGCGAATCCCCGCCCAGATCGAAGAAGGAATCGCGAACGCCGACTGTACCCGCGTTCAGCGCTTGGGCGAATATGTCGACGAGGACCTGCTCGACAAGGTCAACCGGTTCGCGATGACGGGCAGGGTGCTTCGATGACGGCACCGGAGCAACCGCCGGCGTCGAAGTCCAATCCTCCCATCGCCGAGTGTTGCGCGTGCCGAGCGAGGCAATCGAGAGTCTTCCAGTCGGATCAGCGACCATGGTGTCAAGGATCCGGATGAACCGGCTCATTAGCGTCTCGATAATTTGCGGTTCGAATCGATCAGTGCGGAACTGAACGCGTAAGTCCAGTTCGTCGCCGGGCATCGCCTGGACCGTGAGTGGGTAGTGGTAATAATCGCGGACATCGATGTCGGTGACCGCCAAGTCATGACCGTCTGCCAATCCACCAGCGCCGATCGGGTAGTTCTCGTATACGAACACCGTGTCGAACAACTGGCGCTGACCGCTGATCTGGTGGATTTCGCTCAGCGCGAGGTGCTGATGCTCGAAAGTTTTCCCCTGCAGGTCCTGGAGATCATCCAGCAAATCTATGGTCGTCGTCGTGGACGTGATGCGCGCACGCACCGGCACGGTGTTGATCAAGAGTCCCACCATTGAATCCGCACCTGTAACGTCGGCCGGCCTTCCAGAAACGACGGTGCCGAAGGTGACATCATCCTGGCCCGTCACCGACATCAGCAACTGTGCCCACGCGGCCTGAAGGACGGTACTGACGGTGATATGCCGCGATCGGGCCAACTCGGTCAGCGCTCTTGTGGTGCCCTCTGCCACTCGGAAGGAACGCGTGTCTCTTGGCCCCAAACCCAACCGTTCGGGGGGACGGACCAGAGTCGGGTTCTCGAAGCCGGAAAGCACCTCGCGCCATGCCGCACGGGCGGCTTCCAGATCGCGATCAGCCAACCAGGACACGAACCGGCGGTATGGCACGGACGCGGGAAGTCGCTGACCCGAATAGCTTGCGAAGATCTCCCCAAGCAGGATCGGCATGGACCAACCATCGAGCAGGATGTGGTGGTTGGTCAGGATGAACCGGTGCTGCTCGTGGCCGATACGAGCCAGCGCCACGCGAAGGGCTGGCCGTTCGGCGAGATCGTAGACGAGAGCCCGTTCCTCAGCACAGAGGCGCTGCAATCGCGCATCCAGGTCGTCTTCACCGACGAAATCGAAGTACTGCCAAGGGATTTCAGGGTCACCGGGGATGACCTGCAACGGCTCATCGAGGCGGTTGTGGCAGAAGCGAGCTGCCAGATGGGGGTGGCGGTTCACAACTGCCGCTACCGCGTCCCCGAGCCGGTCTGCGTCCAGAGGGCCACTGACGGTGACATCCAGCTGCACGGCGTAGACGTCATCGTCGTTTCCTGCTGCGGTCATGGCGTGAAACAGCAGACCCTGCTGCAACGGGGTCAGCGGCAGGATGTCAGCCACCCGGTACTCCTGCTGCAGGTCGTCGATCTGCACCTGTGTCAGTCGTGCAGGCGCGATGTCAGACGGTGTCAAGCCGCCCCCACCCTCTCGGACATGAGCGCAAATCCCAGACAGGGCTTCGAACCACAGACGACTCAACCGGTCCACCTGCGCGTGGTTGAGCACTGACGGTGCCCAGGTCCACGTTGCGTGCAATGAAGGCCCGGCCGGAGTTTCGACAGTGCCGGCATTGAGTTCCAGCGTGTGCATGAGCGGCATGGCGATCGCCGCGGCCGCCGCACCAACCGACGCACCGTCAGCATCGACGCGCCACAGATCCTCCGACAGCTCACCGGCGGCCGCGCCCAGGCGACCCAGATAGTTGAAACCGACTTGCGGATCCAGTGCGGGTAGCTCCACGTCGGCGTTCACGTATCGCAGCAACCCATAGGTCAAGCCTTCAGGGATACCCCGCAGTTGCTCTTTGGCAGCTTTCAGCACGGCTCCCAAGGCGGGGGCGCCCGAACGCACCTTCGCCCAGTCCAGCCGACCGATTTTCAGAGCGACGGGGTACTTCGTGGTGAACCAGCCCACCGTGCGAGACAAATCGACGTCGCCGAGTTCCTCGTGACGACCGTGGCCCTCGACATCGATACCCACCGGCACGGCACCCGCACCGACGAACTCTGCCAACGCCAGACCCAACGCGATCAACAAGATGTCGTTGATCCCCGCATGGAAGGCAGCCGGCACCTCGCCGAGCAACAATCGAGTTACCTCGGTGTCCAGCGGGACCGTCAAATTCCCGGCAGTTGCGAAAGTGTCTACGTCCGGATTCAACGCGGGCAGCAGCGCGGGCGCCGATGCGATTCTCCGCCACTCATCCGCGGTCGCAACGACTTCCGCGTCGCTCGCATGCTCAGCCAACAATGACGACCACCGAGCGAACGAGGTCCCGGTGGCGGCCAACTCAACCGGCACACCATTACGGTGCTGCGCCCAAGCGATGTTGAGATCCTCCAGCAGGATCCGCCATGACACACCGTCGACCGCCAAATGGTGCACGATCAATATCAATTGACTCGTCGAAGACACCCACAGTGCGCTGAGTACCGCACCCGCGGACGGATTCAACCTTTCCCGCGCAGCCACCAGTGCGGCGTCAGAGAACACCTTCACCGCATGAACACACTTGCGTGCCGAGACCGAACCGGCCTCCGGCACACGCAGGGACCACCCGCCGGAGCCTTCGCCATCCACATGCAGTCGCAACATGGCGTGCCGATCGAGCAATGCCTGAACGAGCATCACCACGTCGGCTTCGGTTGCACCCGCAGGGGCCTGCAACAACACCGTCTGATTGAAGTGGTCGACTGGTCCCTCGACGTCTTGCAGCCACCGCATGATCGGCGTGGCCACTACGGGCCCCACGCCCTCATCGACGACGCCGGCCCTACCGTCTGCCGTTCGCGCCACGCGGGCCAACCGAGCCACGGTCTGCTCGACGAACACGTCACGCGGCCGGCATTGCACGCCGGCTGCACGCGCGCGTGACACAACCTGCATGGACAAAATGCTGTCTCCGCCGAGTTCGAAGAAGGATTCGTCGACGCCGACGCGTTCTATGCCGAGTACTTGGGCATAGATGCCGGCCAGGATCTCTTCGACGGCGTTGGCCGGGGCGCGGTAGCGGTCGGTGTTTTGGTATTCAGGTGCGGGCAGGGCGCGGGTGTCGAGTTTGCCGTTGACTGTCAATGGCAGGGCTTCGAGGACCACTACCGCGGCCGGCACCATATAGGTGGGCAGCCGTTCGGCCAGCGCGGTGCGGGCCTGGGCTGGATCCACGGTGCCGGTGACGTAGCCGACCAGCCGCTTGTCTCCTGGCTGGTCCTCGCGGGCGATCACGACGGCTTGGGTGACCCCATCAAGAGCGGCCAGGGCTGCTTGGACCTCACCGAGCTCGATGCGGTATCCGCGGATCTTGACCTGCTCGTCGATGCGGCCCACATACTGCAACTGTCCATCAGCGCCCCAGCGCACCAGATCCCCGGTGCGATACATCCGCGCTCCGGCACCGGCGAACGGACAAGCCACAAACCGCGTCGCACTCAACCCCGCACGCCCGGTGTATCCGTGGCTGAGCCCGCCACCGGCGACATACAACTCACCGACCACACCGACCGGCACCGGACGCAACCACCCATCGAGGACGAAAAAGCCCAGATGCGCCAACGGCACCCCGATCGGGCTGACCGTGCTGTCGATGTCGGCCTCGACGATCTCCCTAAACGACGCGTGCACCGTCGTCTCGGTGATCCCGTACATGTTGATCAACCGCGGTGAACCGGGATGGTTGTGCAACCACGGACGAAGACGATGCGGCTCCAAGGCTTCCCCACCGAAGACCACCGTCTGCAACTTCAGCTGCTGACCCAACTCCGGCTGCAGCGCATCAGCGGTCTGCAATGCATAAAACGCCGACGGGGTCTGACTCAACACCCCGACCTGCTCGGTCACCAACAACGCATGAAGTTCCTCAGGAGAACGCACCACCGCGTCGGGCACAATCACCAACCGCCCGCCATGCAGCAGCGCCCCCCAGATCTCCCACACCGAGAAATCGAACGCCAACGAATGACACTGCGTCCACACCTGACCCGCCAACTCCAAATCGGCATCCAGGGTGTTCAACAATTGCGCCACGTTGCGGTGCGCTACGGCCACCCCCTTGGGCACACCTGTCGTGCCCGAGGTGTAAATCACGTAAGCCTCATCATCGAGCGAGGGCGCTGCCATGCCGGCATCCCCAGCGGGCAGCGAATCGAGCGCCACCTCGTCGATATCGACAACCCGCACACCGAGCCCATCAACACGTGCGCGCAGACCCGCCGTCGTCACCACCGCCGCCGGCCCAGCATCACCGAGCACAAATTCGGTGCGCGCCTCGGGATGAGCCGGATCCAGCGGCACATATACCGCCGCACACTTGAGCACCGCCAGCATCGCCACCACCGCATCAACCGAGCGCGGCAACAACAATCCCACCCGATCACCGGCGGCCACACCGGCAGCGGCCAACACCTGCGCCAAACCAGACGACGCCACATCCAACTCGCCATAGGTCAACGAGCGGCCCTCACACGACAGCGCCACCGCCTCCGGCGATCGCGCCACCTGCACACCAAACATCGCCGGAATCGACATCAACGCCGCAGACGGCTCACTCAACCCCGCCTGATTACCCCACCCGAACAGCTGGACATGCTCATCGGTATCGGCAACATCGACCGCCGACAACCGCTGAGCCGGATCGGCGATCATCACCGACAACACACGCTGCAACCGCTCGACGAGCGCCTCAATACTGGCGGCGTCGAACACATCGGTGCGGAACTCCACCTCCCCACCGATCCCCGCAGGCGCACCGGCCTCATCCCAACGCTCAGCCAACCCGAACGTCAGATCCATCCGCGCAGTACGCGTATTCACCGATTCCGGCGTGACCTGCACATCACCCAAACCCAGCCCGACCGACTCGCCGCCCTGCCAGTTCTGCCAACCCAGCATCACCTGAACCAACGGCGAATGAGTCAAGCTACGAGTCGGATTAAGCCGCTCGACAAGAACCTCGAAAGGCACATCCTGATGCTCATAGGCCGCCAAACTGCGTGCCCGCACCTGAGCCAACAACTCAGCGACACTGGGATTTTCGGCCACATCAACACGCAGCACCAGCGTGTTGACGAAAAAACCCACCAACTCATCCAAAGCCGGATCACGCCGACCAGCGACCGGGAAACCAACCGCCACATCAGAACTGGCGCTGATCTTGGACAACAACACCGCAAGAGCAGCCTGAACCACCATGAAACTGGTCGCGTTGTGCTCACGAGCCACCCGCACAACCTGCTCATGCAACTGCGCCGGCCAAGCCACCGCCACCCGAGCACCACGATGATCGGCTACCGCCGGATACGGCCGATCAGTCGGTAAATCAAGCCGCTCAGGCATCCCCGCCAACGCCTGTTCCCAATACCGCACCTGCGCCGCAATCGGACTGTCCGGATCGTCGAGATCACCCAATTGTTCACGCTGCCACAGCGTGTAATCGACATACTGCACCGGCAACGGAGCCCAATCAGGCACCCGCCCGGCACACCGATTGGCGTAAGCAACCCCCAAATCACGCACCAACGGCGTGATCGACCAACCATCAGCGGCAATATGATGCACCACCGCCACCAAAACATGCTCATCATCACGAACCCGGAAAACCCTGGCCCGCAACGGGATCTCATCCGCCACATCAAACGGACGCCACGCCACCTCATCGATAGCCTCACGCAGCCGACCCGCCGACCAACCACTGGCATCAACAACATCGCAGCCGAAATCACCAGGCGCGACCGACACAATCACCTGCTGAGGCACCCCATCCGGGGCCGCAAACACAGTCCGCAAACTCTCATGGCGAACCACCACATCGCCCAACGCCAGCCCCAACGCCTCCACATCGAGTACGCCATCTAAATGCAACGCGGTCGCGATGTTGTACATCGGGGAGGGGCCCTGCAACTGCTCGATGAACCACAACCGCTGCTGGGCAAACGACAACGGCACCACCGCCGGGCGCTCAACCGGAACGACCGGCGCCCGCCGAACTCCATCCACCCCAACACAAAGCGCCAACTCAGCCACCGTCGGCGCCTCGAACACCGCGCGCACACCAACACCAGCATCGAGCCCGCTGTTGATCGCCGCCACCAACCGCATCGCCGACAGCGAATCCCCACCCAACTCGAAGAACGAATCATCAACCCCGACCCGCTCCACCCCGAGCACCTCGGCGTAAATCCCGGCCAAGATCTCCTCGACCACACTCGACGGCGCCCGATAACTATGCACATCGCTGTACGCCGGAGCCGGCAACGCCCGCACATCGAGCTTGTTATTGACCGTCAACGGCAACGCATCAAGCACCACCACCGCCGCCGGCACCATATAACCCGGCAACCGATGCCCCAACACCGCACGCACCACACCCGGATGCGCGGTTCCGGTGATATAACCCACCAACCGCTTATCACCCGGACGATCCTCACGCGCAATCACCGCGGCTTCACGCACACCTTCCAAGGCCGCCAATGCCGCCTGGACTTCGCCGAGTTCGATGCGATACCCGCGGATCTTGACCTGCTCATCGGCACGCCCCAAATACTGCAACTGCCCATCAGCACCCCAACGCACCAAATCCCCAGTGCGATACATCCGCGAACCCACACCACCGAACGGACACGCCACAAACCGCGACCCGGTCAACCCCGCGCGGCCGACATAGCCCACTCCCACACCGGCGCCGGCTATATACAACTCGCCGACCACACCCGCCGGCACCGGACGCAACCACCCATCAAGAACGAACAACGCCGCACCGGCCACCGGCGAACCGATCGGCACCGCGCCCGAGCCCGGCCTCAGCGGTGCGCTGATTGCAACACACATAGTCGTTTCGGTTGGGCCGTAGGCGTTCAGCATCACCCGCCCCGGCGCCCACCGATCCACCACCTCCGGCGGACACGCCTCCCCTGCCATCACCAACGCCGCCGAACCCAACCGCTCCGGCGAAAGCATCCTGACGGCGGAGGGCGTCTGAGTCAGCACGCTGACCTCTTCGCCGACCAACACGTTCTGGAAGTCCTCCGGCGAGGCAGAGATATCTTCTGGCACCACCACCAGCCGCCCACCGCGCAACAACGCCCCGAAGATTTCCCACACCGAAACATCGAAAGCCAGCGAGTGACAGAGCGGCCATACTCCCGACACCGGTAACCCGGCATCCAGGCTGACCAACAACTGCGTCACATTGCGATGTGTGATTGCTACGCCCTTCGGCACACCGGTCGTGCCCGACGTATAGATGATGTAGGCGATGTCATCCGGCGCAGGCACCGGCATTGCTGCATCCAGCGCGGTATCGCTACCAACGTCGCCGACATCATCGACGTCGACGACCAGCCCGTCATAGCCGTCCAGCCGCGACCGTAAGGCTCCCGTGGTGATCATTGCCGCCGGTGCGGCATCATCCAACACGAATTCGAGCCGTGCCCCTGGCACTTTCGCATCGATCGGTACGTAGGATGCCCCGGCCTTGAGGACCCCCAGCATTGCTACCACAGCTTCGGCTGAACGTTGCAGTAACAGACCCACGGAATGACCCGGGCCGATCCCATGCGCGACCAGCAACCGCGCCAACCGATCCGAGACCGCATCCAACTCGCGGTAGGTCAGTGAACGGCCAGATGACGTCAGCGCCGCCCTACCAGGTGTCCGAGTCACCTGTTGCGCGAACAGTGCCGGCACCGACAACGGCGTGCTGACCGATTCACTCAACGCCACTCGATTACCCCACCCGTAGAGGTAGTCGAGCTCAGTCGCACTCAACACTGCTATGGACGAAAGCCGACGAGTCGGACCGGCGGTCATGGCCACCAGCACCCGCTGGAACCGCTCGACCAGCGCCTCGATGGAGACGGTATCGAATACATCGGTGCGGAATTGCACCTCTCCGCTGATCCCTGCCGGTGACCCGTCCTCGCTCCACCGCTCAGCCAGATTGAATGCCAAATCCATTCGCGCAGTGTGAGTATCGACCGGCATCGGCACGGCCTGGAGATCACCGAGGGCGACCTCCGCAGCCTGGTTGTTCTGCCAGGCCAACATGACCTGGATCAACGGGTGATGAGCGAGGCCACGTGTCGGGTTCAGCCGCTCCACCAGCACCTCGAAGGGCACATCCTGATGATCGTAGGCAGCCAGACTGCGTGTCCGTACCTGCTGCAGCACTTCGGCCACGGTCGGATCACCGACCAGTTCCACGCGCAGCACCAGCGTGTTCACGAAGAAGCCGACCAAATCATCGAGGGCGGGATCATTGCGCCCGGCGACCGGGAACCCTACGCCCACATCGGTACTGCCGCTCATTCGCGACAAGAGCACTGCCAGCGCCGCTTGCATGACCATGAAACTGGTCGCGTTGTGTTCGCGAGCGACCCGAGAAATCCCCTGCTGGACCTCGGCCGACCAGTTCACCGCCACGTGCGCACCACGCTGATCGGCCACCATCGGATAAGCCCGATCGGTCGGCAGCTCGATGCGTTCAGGCATCCCCGCCAAAGTCTGCTCCCAGTAGCCGACCTGCGCCGCGATCGCGCTATGCGGGTCGTCGAGATCGCCTAGTTGGTCGCGTTGCCACAGCGTGTAATCGGCGTACTGCACGGGTAGCTCCGCCCAGTTCGGAGCGTGTCCCTTGCACCTACTCGCATAGGCCGTACCCAGATCGCGAACCAACGGCGCGACCGACCAACCGTCGGCGGCGACGTGATGCACCACCGCCACCAGTACATGCTCATCGTCAGTGATGCGCAGAAGTCCTGCTCGAATGGGAATCTCGGTCGCCAGGTCGAACGGGTGCCGCGCCACCTCATCGATGACCTCGCCGAGCCGAGCGGCCGACCAATCACTGGCGTCGACGATCCGCCACCCGAAATCGGCCTCTTCGCTGGGGACGATCAACTGCTGAGGCAGCCCGTCCGACGCGTGGAACCGTGTGCGTAGGCTCTCATGGCGATCGACCACGTCGGCAAGCGCATTGGCTAATGCCTCGGTGTTGATGCTTCCGTTAAGTCGCAGTGCGGTCGCCATGTTGTACATCGGCGAGGGACCTTGCAGCTGGTCGATGAACCAGAGCCGATTCTGCGCATAAGAAAGCGGAATCACCGGCGGACGCTCCACGCGAACTATCGGTGCGTGCCGGTTCCCATTCGTACCGATGCGGGGCGCAAGCCGAGCAACAGTGGGTGCCTCGAACACATCGCGCACGCCAAGGCCCGCATCCAGCCCGCTGTTGACGGTGGCAACCAAGCGCATCGCGGAGAGCGAGTCTCCGCCGAGTTCGAAGAAGGATTCGTCGACGCCGACGCGTTCTATGCCGAGTACTTGGGCATAGATGCCGGCCAGGATCTCTTCGACGGCGTTGGCCGGGGCGCGGTAGCGGTCGGTGTTTTGGTATTCAGGTGCGGGCAGGGCGCGGGTGTCGAGTTTGCCGTTGACTGTCAATGGCAGGGCTTCGAGGACCACTACCGCGGCCGGCACCATATAGGTGGGCAGCCGTTCGGCCAGCGCGGTGCGGGCCTGGGCTGGATCCACGGTGCCGGTGACGTAGCCGACCAGCCGCTTGTCTCCTGGCTGGTCCTCGCGGGCGATCACGACGGCTTGGGTGACCCCATCAAGAGCGGCCAGGGCTGCTTGGACCTCACCGAGCTCGATGCGGTATCCGCGGATCTTGACCTGCTCGTCGATGCGGCCCACATACTGCAACTGTCCATCAGCGCCCCAGCGCACCAGATCCCCGGTGCGATACATCCGCGCTCCGGCACCGGCGAACGGACAAGCCACAAACCGCGTCGCACTCAACCCCGCACGCCCGGTGTATCCGTGGCTGAGCCCGCCACCGGCGACATACAACTCACCGACCACACCGACCGGCACCGGACGCAACCACCCATCGAGGACGAAAAAGCCCAGATGCGCCAACGGCACCCCGATCGGGCTGACCGTGCTGTCGATGTCGGCCTCGACGATCTCCCTAAACGACGCGTGCACCGTCGTCTCGGTGATCCCGTACATGTTGATCAACCGCGGTGAACCGGGATGGTTGTGCAACCACGGACGAAGACGATGCGGCTCCAAGGCTTCCCCACCGAAGACCACCGTCTGCAACTTCAGCTGCTGACCCAACTCCGGCTGCAGCGCATCAGCGGTCTGCAATGCATAAAACGCCGACGGGGTCTGACTCAACACCCCGACCTGCTCGGTCACCAACAACGCATGAAGTTCCTCAGGAGAACGCACCACCGCGTCGGGCACAATCACCAACCGCCCGCCATGCAGCAGCGCCCCCCAGATCTCCCACACCGAGAAATCGAACGCCAACGAATGACACTGCGTCCACACCTGACCCGCCAACTCCAAATCGGCATCCAGGGTGTTCAACAATTGCGCCACGTTGCGGTGCGCTACGGCCACCCCCTTGGGCACACCTGTCGTGCCCGAGGTGTAAATCACGTAAGCCTCATCATCGAGCGAGGGCGCTGCCATGCCGGCATCCCCAGCGGGCAGCGAATCGAGCGCCACCTCGTCGATATCGACAACCCGCACACCGAGCCCATCAACACGTGCGCGCAGACCCGCCGTCGTCACCACCGCCGCCGGCCCAGCATCACCGAGCACAAATTCGGTGCGCGCCTCGGGATGAGCCGGATCCAGCGGCACATATACCGCCGCACACTTGAGCACCGCCAGCATCGCCACCACCGCATCAACCGAGCGCGGCAACAACAATCCCACCCGATCACCGGCGGCCACACCGGCAGCGGCCAACACCTGCGCCAAACCAGACGACGCCACATCCAACTCGCCATAGGTCAACGAGCGGCCCTCACACGACAGCGCCACCGCCTCCGGCGATCGCGCCACCTGCACACCAAACATCGCCGGAATCGACATCAACGCCGCAGACGGCTCACTCAACCCCGCCTGATTACCCCACCCGAACAGCTGGACATGCTCATCGGTATCGGCAACATCGACCGCCGACAACCGCTGAGCCGGATCGGCGATCATCACCGACAACACACGCTGCAACCGCTCGACGAGCGCCTCAATACTGGCGGCGTCGAACACATCGGTGCGGAACTCCACCTCCCCACCGATCCCCGCAGGCGCACCGGCCTCATCCCAACGCTCAGCCAACCCGAACGTCAGATCCATCCGCGCAGTACGCGTATTCACCGATTCCGGCGTGACCTGCACATCACCCAAACCCAGCCCGACCGACTCGCCGCCCTGCCAGTTCTGCCAACCCAGCATCACCTGAACCAACGGCGAATGAGTCAAGCTACGAGTCGGATTAAGCCGCTCGACAAGAACCTCGAAAGGCACATCCTGATGCTCATAGGCCGCCAAACTGCGTGCCCGCACCTGAGCCAACAACTCAGCGACACTGGGATTTTCGGCCACATCAACACGCAGCACCAGCGTGTTGACGAAAAAACCCACCAACTCATCCAAAGCCGGATCACGCCGACCAGCGACCGGGAAACCAACCGCCACATCAGAACTGGCGCTGATCTTGGACAACAACACCGCAAGAGCAGCCTGAACCACCATGAAACTGGTCGCGTTGTGCTCACGAGCCACCCGCACAACCTGCTCATGCAACTGCGCCGGCCAAGCCACCGCCACCCGAGCACCACGATGATCGGCTACCGCCGGATACGGCCGATCAGTCGGTAAATCAAGCCGCTCAGGCATCCCCGCCAACGCCTGTTCCCAATACCGCACCTGCGCCGCAATCGGACTGTCCGGATCGTCGAGATCACCCAATTGTTCACGCTGCCACAGCGTGTAATCGACATACTGCACCGGCAACGGAGCCCAATCAGGCACCCGCCCGGCACACCGATTGGCGTAAGCAACCCCCAAATCACGCACCAACGGCGTGATCGACCAACCATCAGCGGCAATATGATGCACCACCGCCACCAAAACATGCTCATCATCACGAACCCGGAAAACCCTGGCCCGCAACGGGATCTCATCCGCCACATCAAACGGACGCCACGCCACCTCATCGATAGCCTCACGCAGCCGACCCGCCGACCAACCACTGGCATCAACAACATCGCAGCCGAAATCACCAGGCGCGACCGACACAATCACCTGCTGAGGCACCCCATCCGGGGCCGCAAACACAGTCCGCAAACTCTCATGGCGAACCACCACATCGCCCAACGCCAGCCCCAACGCCTCCACATCGAGTACGCCATCTAAATGCAACGCGGTCGCGATGTTGTACATCGGGGAGGGGCCCTGCAACTGCTCGATGAACCACAACCGCTGCTGGGCAAACGACAACGGCACCACCGCCGGGCGCTCAACCGGAACGACCGGCGCCCGCCGAACTCCATCCACCCCAACACAAAGCGCCAACTCAGCCACCGTCGGCGCCTCGAACACCGCGCGCACACCAACACCAGCATCGAGCCCGCTGTTGATCGCCGCCACCAACCGCATCGCCGACAGCGAATCCCCACCCAACTCGAAGAACGAATCATCAACCCCGACCCGCTCCACCCCGAGCACCTCGGCGTAAATCCCGGCCAAGATCTCCTCGACCACACTCGACGGCGCCCGATAACTATGCACATCGCTGTACGCCGGAGCCGGCAACGCCCGCACATCGAGCTTGTTATTGACCGTCAACGGCAACGCATCAAGCACCACCACCGCCGCCGGCACCATATAACCCGGCAACCGATGCCCCAACACCGCACGCACCACACCCGGATCCGCGGTTCCGGTGATATAACCCACCAACCGCTTATCACCCGGACGATCCTCACGCGCAATCACGACGGCCTGCTCGACTCCATCGCAACCGGCTAGTGCTGCTTGCACCTCACCGAGTTCGATGCGATACCCGCGGATCTTGACCTGCTCATCGGCCCGCCCCAAATACTGCAACTGCCCATCAGCACCCCAACGCACCAAATCCCCAGTGCGATACATCCGCGAACCCAGACCACCGAACGGACACGCCACAAACCGCGACCCGGTCAACCCCGCCCGTTGCCAATATCCAGAAGCCAGACCCGAACCGGCTATATACAACTCGCCGACCACACCCACCGGCACCGGACGCAACCACCCATCAAGAACGAACAACGCCGCACCGGCCACCGGCGAACCGATCGGAGCACCCCCCGCGGGCGCCAGGGGCGCGCTGATCGCCGCATAAACGGTTGCCTCGGTTGGGCCGTAGGCGTTCAGCATCACCCGCCCCGGCGCCCACCGATCCACCAGATCCGGTGGACACGCCTCCCCGGCAACCACCAACGCCGCCGAACCCAACCGCTCCGGCGAAAGCATTCCGGCCGCAGAAGGCGTCTGGCACAGGACGTTCACCTTCTCAGCGACCAGCAGAGCCTGAAACTCGTCTGGTGTGACCGCAATCTTCTCGGGTACCACCACCAGCCGCCCACCGTGCAGCAAAGCACCCCAGATCTCCCATACCGAAACATCGAAGACCAGCGAATGCCACTGCGACCAGACCTGACCCGCTCCATCCGGCAGGCTGTGGTGCAACGGCTTCACCAATTGAGTGACGTTGCGGTGAGTGACCACTACGGCCTTCGGCACACCAGTCGTCCCCGAGGTGTAAGTCAGGTACGCAATATCGTCGGGCGCGGGCGAGGGAAGACCCGTCGCCGGGAAATCCGCAAGGCGATCATCATCGACATCGATGATGACCAAACCGTGCCCCTCAAGCCGCGACCGCAAGGCTGCAGTGGTCACTGCGGCCACCGGCGCGGCGTCTTCAAGCATGAACCCAACCCGCGAGTCCGGGTGGGCTGGGTCTATCGGCAGATATGCTGCCCCCGCTTTGAGCACTGCCAGAATCGACACGATCGCCTCGGCCGACCGAGGGAACAAAAGTGCGACATAGCGTCCCGGGCCTGCCCCTCGGCTGACCAGCAATTTTGCCAACCGATTCGCGGACTCGTCGAGCTCGCGGTACGTCCAGGAGCGATCACCACATGTCAACGCGACGGCGCCCGGAGATTGCGCCACCTGCTCGGCGAACAACTCCGGGATGGAGGAACCGGACGGAGCAGGCTGACCCAACACCGCGCGATTGCCCAGATCCTCGAGTTGTGCCCACTCGGCTCCCAAGATGTCGATCGCAGACAATGGTCGGCTCGGATCAGCAGCCATCGCCGCCAGCACGTCTTGGAATCGCTTCGCCAGATCCGAGACGCGGTGAGCGGCAAACGGGTGCCCGGTCCCCTGAGTGCTCAGGAAGAGCTCTTCGCCATCCTTGAGGAAGATCAACCCGAACTGATCCACGAGGCCCGCATGGGTAAGAGTGCCCGATCCGGGAGCGCCGGCGAAATGTCCAAGATGGGTCGCGGGAATGATGTTCACCACCACACGACTTGCCGCGTTGCCCGGGCTGTGGACCCCCACATTCTTCCGGAGGTTATGCACCGGGAAACGCTGATGCTCCAGCGCTTCTCGCATGCGCAGGTCGACTTGTGCACAGAATTCGGCAGTGGTGGATTGCGCGGTAGCGCTGAAGACAAGCGGCAAGATACCGGAGAGCATTCCCGGCACCGTCTTGGATTCCGGGCGCACACGCCTGCTCACCGGGAAATCGACAACTATCTCGGAGCTGTTGGGGTCGAAACCGTGGACGAGCAATGCGCAGGCGGCGGTCATCACAGAAGACCGACGGATACCCAACGTGTTCGACAGTAAATCGATGTTGTCGGCGACGGATGAATCCAACCGGACCGGCGCCACGACCTCACTTTGATCGTTCTCGTCAAGGGACAGGGCGGACCGATGACTTACATCGCCTTCTTCGGGAAGGGCCGCGGCCCAATAAGAATGGTCTCGGGCGTACTCCTCGGACGTTTCGTAATCCGATTCGCATTCGAGCAGGTCCCGCAGAGAACCGAAAAAGGACGGGGAGATGGGGACGCCGGAAGCGATTGAAGAATAGACGTCGGCAATGCGATGACAAACGAGAGCAAGGCCAAGACCGTCAATCACTATATGATGACAGCAGACGAACAGATAAAACTCGTCGCCCTTTGTCTGCAATAGTGCGAACTTGAAAAGCGGACCGTCGAGCGGCATCATCGCTCTTTGAATCGATGAGATCGATTCATCGAGTGCATCGGCGGGATTTTCTGCACCGACCAGATTGAAATAAGGTAAATCGATATCCGAGTAATCGACAACCTTCTGAAAGACTTGCTCTCCGACCCGCACGAAGGTTGCCCGCAGAGGCTCGGCCTCGGTCACCACATGGTGGATAGCCCGCTTAAGCAGTCCGGGATCTATCGAACCCTCGATCCGCACGAGAATGCCGAGCTGCCACTTCGCGCCGAAGCGACCAATTTCTTCCGCTAGCCAGATGTCTAGCTGCCCCCGCGTGAGCGGTAGCAATTGGTCCTCAGTTTGCATTAGCTTTCCCCACCGTTACTGATCAGAACCCCGAACTGCCGAGTCCGCTGGGAAGTGTGTCCCGCCGGGCTATCGGTTCCGTTCTGCACAATGTTTCAAGTTGCACAGGCAGCGCCCCCGTAAACCACCGGCCAGCCACCTGAAAGGTCGGCGACAGCGGCCTCCAGCGGCGTTGCTCACCGTCCTTGGTCAAGGCGATGGAGCTTCCGGTGTCGTCCACGAACGGATCGATGCTCACGGTTCTCCAGACAATCTAATTGACATGGGTGGAACCCGCCAAACCATACTCCGGTGCGAAAGGACCTGCTTCGCGTTCTGGCAAATTTCCCGCTGTGCTCACCGTCACAGCGCCATCAGTGAGCTTAGCAGACCACAGTGCGGCGTGCGAACCGCGGGCTCCCCGTCCCCGACCCCAGTACGCTGCGCCGATGCGTCCACGTCCCCCATTGCGCGATGCCCCGCGGCGCGAGAGTGAGGTCGCATCCGGGCCGGTCACACCGCGCGGGTGAGATTTGCCGAGCGAACACTGAAGGCGGCTACCCAAGCCCAAATCGAAGCCAAAAGGGGTCTTCATTGTAATCAAGATCGTTAATAGCGACGGACCACGATCAAGTTCGCTGGCGAGCGCGTTCCGGCTCGCACGGCGCTGCTTCGGCCCGTCGCCGCCGCCGCCGCTGCAGTTAGCGGTGGGCCGCAGTGCTAGCGCGCGAAACTTGCGAAACGCCCACGCCTATAGGCGTACGTCGAGATGGGGCGATCGCCGCCGGGTTTGGCGGCAAGGGTGTGAAGTAACCGACCTGGACACCTTCTCGGCGCGAGTCGGCCACGGGAGCGGCCCGCAGGCAGACGGATGTCGAAATGGGGGCATTGTCCGGCCGGCCGCACCTCCATGTGATCTAAAACTCACTTTGATAACAACAGTTGCACTGCAGCACGCAAAAGTAATTAGCTTTTTCATCACGCCGTTGCCGGCCATACCGACGTTGAATGCGGTTCCATCCTTCGCATTTTCTATACCCGGAAGACATAATCCGGGCTTCGAATAAGGCGCTGCTCGCCATCAAGACAAATCAGGCGGAAAACAGCTGCAGAGAACGCGTCATCTGCGGCCCTGCATGCTCTCGAAGCGCCGATGCCCGACGGTCGCTGAGATGCTACGGTGACGATCAACTCGGTTGACGGGCGAATTTTTCCACCAAATCAGCTGCGGCCGTGATGCTTTCGGTTGGCTTCGTCATTTGCCGAGCAAGCTCCCGAGCACGACTAGCATATTGCGGCTCAAGAATCCGACGTAGGTCTGAAACAAGCGAAGTCAGGTTGGTCGCCGAGAATCGTCGAGCGACCCCCACCTTCAACCGACTGATCCGCCCACCCCAGAGCGACTGGTCCGGCCATGTCCAGAGAACGAGTGTTGGAATTCCCGCCCGCAGACCTGCTGCCGTGGTCCCCGCAGCACCATGATGGACGACCGCCCGGCACTTCGGGAAGATCGTGGAGAAGTTCACTGTGTTCACGACCTTGACATGGTCAGCGTGCTCAATCGCGCCAAAGTCGCTCCACCCGGCGCCAACCAAGGCTCGCTCTCCCAGCTGCTCGCATGCTCCGGCGATCATCGCAAGCGTATCGGCGGGAGACTGCACCGGTATGCTCCCGAAGCCGAAATAGATCGGCGGTTTTCCTGCGGCTATCCACGCCGCGACCTCCTCATCGGATTCTGTCGCCAACTCCATCGTCAGCGTGCCAACAAATGGTCGCTGGCCGTCCCATTTGATCCATTCCTCGGCCAACCCGGGAAAGCACGCTTCGTCGTAAGCTTGGATCTCCAAGGACCCACGCTCCGCTATCCGGCGTGCTGAGGGACGGGTTGCCTGCGATAGCCCTAGCTCGCGCCGCTGCGCGTCATCGAATTCTTTCGTCCAGCGCCAACCAAGCCACTCGTAAGCTGTCATCGCGGCACGTGTCAGCGGCGCTGGGATCGCCGGCACGAGGTGACCGTTCGCCCTCGTGGGGAAGTAGTGCAATGTGGCCAATGGAATCTGGTGATACTCAGCAACGTTGGCGACCGGCTCTTCGAAGACCAGTCCGGTGATCAAAACGTCAGCCCCGTCCGCTAACACCGTCAGCGTCGCGCTGATGTCCTGCCATATCTCAGCGACCGGATCCCACAGTTCGCGCCACGACCTCCGCAGGCTATGAACCTTCCAGGCGCTGCGGAAGAATCGTGTCCAAAAGTCGTGGTGGACGTCCAGCCAGGCACCGGTCTCGCGGCCGATGGCGACCGCAGTCAACCCGACCTGCTCGACAAAGGCAACCAGGTCGGGCGGAACGGCCATGACCACCTCGTGCCCTCGGCGCAGCAACTCGCAACCAACGGCAGCACTGGGCTCGACGTCGCCACGGCTCCCATAGCTTGCCAACACGAACTTCATCGAAGTCACTGCCCTTTCTCACGGCGAGCACCGAGGCGGCCGATGCGTCTCCGGACCCTGTCGAACCCGCTCCGCGCCAGAAGTCAGTTCTACCGCGATCTCCTTGTGCGACATTGATGCGCTAGTCGATGATGCCTCCGTGGCCAACAGCTAGCTAGTAAGTACGCATACCGGGTGTTGATTGGACAGCAGCGGACGCATGCTCGCCCTTCGCCCTGATGCCGTTTGGCGTCAAGTCTGCAATCTGAGGGCGGCGCCACTCCAGGCCGCTGGGAACGATCTTATGGCTTGCGCCAGAACACACCGCTGCCGTCAATGTCCACGATCTCCGCGAAGATGCCGTGTTCGCGACGGTAATCCGTGACGGCTTTGCGACACGCCTTGATCAGATAGTCGTCGATGATGCAAAAGCCGCCAGGAGCCAGTTTGGGGTACAACGCGTCGAGCGCCTGGATAGTTGATTCGTAGAGGTCGCCGTCGATTCGCAACACCGCGAGTTGATCGATCGGCGCGGTGGGAAGCGTGTCCTTGAACCAACCAGGCAGAAAGCGCACCTGGTCATCTAGCAGCCCATAACGTTCAAAATTGGCCATGACTTCCTCTTGCGAGACCGCCAATACGGGCGCAGAAAGGTCGAACCTCATCATTATCCCTTTATCTGCGCTGTAATTTTCGACGTCCGGTCGAGGGACCCCTTCAAACGAGTCTGCGAGCCAAACGTTACGGCGCTCGTCCCCGTACGCGGCCAAGACGCCACGCATCAGGATGCATGCGCCTCCGCGCCAGACCCCGCATTCGATCAGATCGCCCGGGACTTCTTCCTCCAACACGGTTTCAACACATTGCTGAAGGCTGGCCAGCCGTTGCGTTCCGATCATCGTTTCCGCATTGAGCGGCCAGTCCACACCCAACTCGCGCTTACGTTGCCCGAATGGGCTGGTCCCCAACGCGATCGGTTGCACTGTGTTTATGACCCGCAGATAGAGACGTCGTCGAAGCGACCAACCGGTGGGCATGCGCTCGTGCATCCCGTATCTGGTGAGGTTCCTGCGCAGCAGGTCAAGGTAGAGGGTTTTCAGTTCCGGTCGGTCGCCGGTCAAGGCTGGCCCCTATCTTTCAGGTGGTTTCGAGGAAACCCAAGCGTCTTGGCGATATCAGCACCGTGGGTCAGCTTAGCCAGTGGACGACCATTGGCCTGTGCTGAATCGCACATATCGGTCGAGCGAGCAAATTGATGCCGGGCCTCCACATGCGATCCCATCGGATCGGCGATCTGTTCGCAGGGGTAGTGCCGCCGCAGGCGGAACCTTGTGCCCAGCACACAAACTCCGGTTCGTCCGCGGTCGGCTAGACACCGAGTGGTGGTTACAGACATTTTCGGGCGCCAACATGATACCGCCTCGAAAAGCACCCTATACCAACAGTCGATCCTGATACTTCGACGGGCGATCGTCGTGCGGAATCGCTTCGGCCCCGATCATCCGGCGCGAACGAGCACTGGAAGCCAGCAACGAGCGATTTTCGGCCGCTACAGCTGGAACATCGCCCCTCACGGGACGCTGCCACCAGTCAGCCACCAATGTTCACGCCAACGTACCGCTAACAGCTACAGAGTAGTGTTCTCGCCATGTGGAGCTCGGTTCTGGCGTTGGCACTCCTAGGAACGCTGGATCCATGGCGGCTCGGCGCCATCCTCCTCATTATTTCGCGGCCACGGCCGGTGTCGAACCTTTTCGCTTACTGGGTGGGTTCGGTGATGATCACGCTTCCCTACCTGCTTATCCCCCTCGTGCTGCTGCACAGCACGTCGATGTTCGATTCTTTTATGAGAATGGCAGCAGAAGGCCCCACGGTCCGGTTCGTCCAGATCGGGGTGGGGGTCCTCATGCTCGTGGTCGCGGCGGTACTGGCATGGCGGTTCAGGGTACGTCGACGAGTCCTTCAGGCGACGGGGGACGGTACGGCCCCCGCGGCACCAGACGCGATAACTCCTCCTTCGCTGACGAGGCTCCTGCAGAAGGCGCAGGACGCCGCAACGACCGGGGGATCTCCATTCCGCCGACTCCTCGGCCGGGTCCACAACGCGTGGCACACCGGGTCGCCGTGGATCGGATGGTTCCTCGGCTTCGGATACCTACTGTCGATCGAGTGGGCGGTTCTCGTCCTCGCGATGATCGTGGCTTCCGGAGCCTCAATGGGGATGCAGATCACCGCAGCGACCGTTTTCGTAATCGTGCTTTTGGCGGCCGTCGAAATCATCCTCATCAGTTACCTCATCATGCCGGCCAGAACCCACGTGGTGCTGCAACGACTGCATGACTGGGCGTGGGTCCACCGCCAGCATCTTCTCGTCGCGTTTGTGACCGTGGTTGGTATCTCGGTCGTGGCCAACGGGATCGGTTTCCTATGACTTCCTCTGAGAGGGTTGGCCGCACGCGGCTATCGCGGCCGGGAACATTCCGACACGGTCTCAGCGAAACACATCGACGTAGAGGTGTCACTCCGCGACGCCAAGAACTGTCGATCGGGAATACCTTCATACGCTAAGCAACTAGAGAGATGATGTCTCGGTGAATCTGCTTCGCGCTTTCTCGCCAGAAGTCGTGGCTGACCACCCCGGCCGGCCGCGTCACCTCCTAGTGTGCAGGCATACCTCGAGAGTGACACGTGCGAATCGAACATCGACGCGGAAAGGTGACCATGTCAGCTTCGAGGCGTAGGCGTCCGATGCGTGCAGTCCGCCGAGGCGAATCCAGCCGTGATACGCGGCTGGATAATTCCCTTACCTTCATCGACCAAGGTTGGTTCGCCGGGCGCTGCGCCACAGGCCAAGAAGAAGTTGTGCAATGCGTCTGGATTTATGAGCACGCCATCGACTTCGACGGATTGAAGCGATTCCACGAAAACCTCCGCTACGGCCTATTGGGGCGGCGCATCGAGCGGTCGCCTCTTCCCTTTGCCCGAGACCGCTGGGTTCTCGACCACGGACCATCCGACATCGACGTCGACGAAGCTCGGCCACGAGCCGAACTCCTTGAGTGGGCTGACGAACGCTCGCAGATACCTACGAATTCGGAATCTGGGCCTGGTTGGCACCTCGGCATAGTCCCGTTGACCGATGGTTCGACGGCGGTCAGTTTAGTGGCCTCCCACTATCTCGTCGACGGGCTGGGAATGGCCGGCACGATCGCCGATGCCGTTGCAGGCAACAGGCGAAACTTGAAATACCCGCCGCCGCATGCGCGAACTCGACGACAGGCGATATTGCAGGACTTGCGACAGCGAGTCGAGGACGCCCCGGAAGTCCGCCGTGCGGTATCCGCGACCGTGAGAACCGCACGCCATCGTCGCGACAACCTCGTAGCTCCGCCGAAATCCAGGCTCGGCCCCGTCGATAGCGGGCCTCCCGATGAAGTACTGGTCGTGCCTAGCGTCACGATCTATGTGGACCTGAACGACTGGGACGCCCGCGCAGAGCTTCTTGGCGGAACCGGCAGAACACTGGTGGTCGGGTTCGCTACGAAACTCGCCGAGCGGTTGGGACGCCGACGCGCCTCTGATGGCGCCGTAACCTTGCAACTCCCGATCAGCGAACGCACGGAAGGCGATACCCGGGCAATCGCGGTTTCCTTCGCGCGCGTCAGCACCGACCCGGCACCCGTGACAACGGATCTGCGCGGCCTCCGTGCCACCATCAAGGAGGCACTCGCGACGCTCCACGAATCGCCCGACGAGTCGCTGCAATTCTTCTGGCTCACCCCTTTCATGCCGAAACGCGCGCTGAAGCGGCTTTCTGAAGCGGCGTTCGCAGACCCGGATCTACCTGTGTTCTGCTCCGATCTCGGGCACTTCGGTCCCGAGTTGTGCCGCATCGACGGCACCGATGCAGAACCCGTTACCGCCCGGGTGACCAGGCAGCGTGTCACGAGGGGTTGGCTAGAGCGAACGGGCGGACACCTCACACTGCAATCTTTTCGTATCGTTGGCAAAATCGGCATCAGTGTGGTCGCATATCAACCCGGTACGGAGAACACAAAGTCGGCGTTATGCGAGGTCGCTAATCTCACGCTGGCCGACTTCGGATTGTCCGGCAATGTGGAATAACGCTATCGTCCAAGCGGTGGAGACACCCGCCGTCAGCCAGGTGACGACCACGCAGCGGCCGTCGCGTGTTGGGTACGGAATAGAGGTGAAGAAGAGGAATGGATTGAATCGACGAACCGACTCCGACATGACAACAAATGCACTCGTCGAATCACTGACCCTAAGCTTCCTTCACACCATTTCTAGACGAGGACCGATTCACCTCCGATGACGATGGCAACAGATTGATATCGTGGAAATAACCTTCGCCTTCATCTTCTCGCCTGTCGCACGGCGATCTCGGCGTCGGATTCGACGCAGGATGCTGCGGGCACTGGATCCTGATCTTGTATCGGCAACCGAGTGGTCCAGCGTGGAGACAGGCCTACCGATCGAGAGCACTACAAGCGACCATGCAGAGGTTGCGAGTCGGCGCGCACATTACCTGGAGATCTGCCACAGCACGATAGAGCGAAGCAAATCTTTCCGCGTACTGGAGATAGGTAGATTTTATGGGTCTGCGCTGGAAGCGTGGCAGAAAAGTGCCCCGCGGGAATCGACCATTGTCATTATCGACGTCAGCTCCAAGCTAGCGAAAATCGCCCATGCAGGAGAGATCTACGTTCGCGTGGACAAAGACTTTACATCTTTGCTACGCGAGCTTACATCAGAGTATGGACCGTTCGACGTCATCCTTGATGCTGGGACCCCCACGAGCGTTCAAACGGTAGCTCTTTTCCGACACCTGTACACCAGCGCTTTGACCGAGGCAGGCGTCTATCTGGTGGATAACGTTCGCTTTCATCCGTGGGCTTTTTACAACGGACTATCGTTTTCTGGCGTCCCCGGCGCTTTCGCCGATTTGATATACGGCCACTGTCAGGTAGCGAAGGGGAAGAGGGAACCGGACGGCGGACCGCTTGTCGTCGTGCGCCGCACAACCGACTGAATGGCTAACCGTGTGCCGACATCGGCCCCGATTCTCGCGCCTGTGGGGAGCTCTCCACCGAGACTCCCGCATTTGAGGAACTGTCGACGACCGTTGTCTCGCACGAGGACGCCCCCCCTTTTAGGCGGCACACCTCCATGGCAGCGTTTGCGAGCGACGAGGTTTAACTGAGAAGCACGGGACTGTCCGCTGTTCTTCCGAGTGGCGACCGGTTCGTCGATCGAGTCATGTCGTGTACGGGTCTCGGCTGTAATAGAGCGTTGGGCGACTTCGAGTCGCCCAACGCTACTAAGATGCACTAAGGTAAGGCGTCGTGGTCGGTCTCGACACCAAGCAATCGAAGCGTAGCCGCCCAGTGGCGGCCCCTGTTGGGGAGGGCAGGATGTGCGGCGAACACCCGCTGGAGTTCAAATGTTTACCGTATGCAGTCCCAACTGCCCACCCATACTCGTATGACAAATGAAAGCTATTCATCGATTCTGCATTACCCACGAGAAGCCCCTGTTGCCAGACAGCTGGTATGACGACTGCATCGCGATGGGCGACTTCCAGACCGAGTCGCCATTCCATGTGAAAAAACTTGACGGCTTCTGGCACGAGGCGCGACCGGTCGCATATGGCGCCGCAGGATCGAACGCCATGCCAGCTGCCATCCGGCTTCTGCCAGCCGATATGAAGTACATCGAGGTCAACTCATACAGGAAAAGAATCTTACCCTCACCCGAGGGGAAAGAGTCACCGGTGTATCCCACGATGCGCGAATTGCACGACGCGGATATCCAGACCGAGGAAAAATTGGCAGTTTATACCCCTCCGCATGGATTTCTCGTCGCGCAGCCACTCTATCTCAAAGAATCAATCATTGGAAATTATACAGTCTGTCATCATCGAAGAGATATCAAAGATTATGCATCTCTAGCAATCGAAGTTGGCGTGCTGGACACAAAATCGGCCAAAGAATTCCTCGCCGCTAAGCATTTCATTCCCGGTGGGACGGAGCTAGGGATTTTTCCGCGTTCGTGGATAGCAGACGTGATGCCCAAGATCGAACGTATCAGTAGGCTTTTCCTCACGTTGTATCGCAGTCGGGTTGAAAATTACAGCTCCTATCAGGTGCGGGCAGTGGGATTCCTTTCGGAGAGACTGGGATCATTTCTCTTGCTCCGTCACCTCAAGGAGAAGTTCTCGAACAACATTCCCGCTGATGTCTTCGGCTACATGACTTCGATGGTCGAAGCTGGCTCGAGTTACGTCGAGGCGACGCCGGACCTTCCCCGACCTTCGTCCACCGGATTCAATTCGGCGGCACCCAATCGAGTCGAATGAAGGCGGTCATACTGGCGGGGGGCCTCGGCACCCGCCTCAGCGAGGAAACGACGGTGCGTCCGAAACCGATGGTGGAAATCGGGGGCAGGCCCATATTGTGGCATATCATGAAAGCGTATTCGCACCACGGCATTCACGAATTCGTAGTGTGTTGCGGGTATAAAGGCTACCTCATCAAAGAGTATTTTGCCAATTACTTCTTGCATATGTCCGATGTGACCTTTGATATGTCCGCCAACAATATGGAAGTACATAGGCACCATGCAGAACCGTGGCGGGTCACCTTGGTCGATACTGGCGACGATACGCTCACGGGCGGGCGTCTCAAACGTGTCGCCGCCCACATCCAAAATGAAGAAGCTTTTTGTTTCACTTACGGAGACGGGCTCAGCGACGTCGATATCACTGCGAGCATTGCATTCCATCGGGAACACAGACGTCATGCCACGGTCACCGCGGTGCGACCACCTGGCCGCTACGGTGCGATCGAGTGCCTCGACGGCCGGGTCACTCGGTTCGTTGAGAAACCACCTGGCGATGGCGGTCTCATCAACGGGGGATTCTTCGTCTTATCGCCGGCGGTGCTCGACTATATCGACGGTGACAATACTTCGTGGGAAGGACCACCGCTGGCGCGGCTCGCTGCCGACGGGGAGATGATGGCCTTCGAGCATTCGGGCTTCTGGCAACCCATGGACACGCTCCGAGACAAGAACATCCTCGAAGAACTGTGGCGAAGCGGTAAAGCTCCGTGGAAGTGCTGGCGTTGAACTTTTTTCGAGACATCTATCGCGGCCGACGAGTCCTCGTTACCGGTCATACCGGCTTCAAGGGCAGTTGGTTATGTCTTTGGCTGCAGGCGCTCGGCGCAGAGGTGTCGGGTCTGGCGCTGGAGCCTTCATCCGTGCCCAGCCATTGGGAGCTGCTGCAACTATCGATGCCAGACCATCGTGCCGATGTCCGCGATGAGGCGGCCGTTCGAAATGTCTTCGCCATCGAACGACCCGAGATCGTCTTCCATCTGGCCGCTCAACCTCTCGTGCGGGCGTCCTACTGCGAACCAGTCGCCACCTGGGCCACCAATGTCATGGGAACTGTTCATGTACTCGAGGCTGCACGTCATACGTCGGACGTGCGCGCCGTCGTGGTCGTCACGACCGACAAATGCTACGAAAATCAGGAGTGGGCTTGGGCGTACCGAGAGCGAGACCGCCTCGGGGGGCACGACCCCTACAGCTCATCCAAGGCGGGGGCCGAGTTGGTGGCGAGCAGCTACCGTTCCGCCTTCCTGGAAGGCCCTTCGTCCCCTTTGATTGCCACCGCCCGAGGCGGCAATGTGATCGGAGGCGGTGACTGGTCGGAGGACCGACTGATTCCCGACGTGATCCGGTCAATAATCAACCACGACGAACTTTTCATTCGTTCGCCCCACGCGACGCGACCCTGGCAGCATGCGCTGGATTGCCTCAGTGGCTATTTGCTACTAGGTCAACAGCTTCTGACCGGGGACGCGGCATTCGCTGACGCCTGGAACTTCGGGCCTGGCGGGGAGGGAAACCGCACCGTCGAACAAGTGCTTCACTGCTTCAGGCGCACGTGGCCCGAGATAACATGGCAGATCACATCAAACCCACAGCTCCACGAGGCGGGCTTGCTGCAGTTGGACATCGCGAAGGCAACGGCCTATCTCGGGTGGCGTCCCGTATGGAACCTCGAAGAAGCGATCCATTACACGGCTGACTGGTATCGGCATTGGATTGAGCACGGCGAAGTACCGAGTGCTTCTCAGCTCGATACCTATCTGAACGACGCAGTCGCACAAGGTGCGGGCTGGGCTGCCGAATGAAATTCATCGACACTGAGATCCCAGATCTCAAGATCGTGCAATCCTCACCTCACCGCGATGCTCGCGGGTCGTTCGTCCGGTTCTTCTGTGCAGATAAACTGCAGTCCATCCTCGGTAGCAGGCAAATCGCCCAGATCAATCACTCAAAAACCAGCCAGGCGGGAGCAGTCCGCGGCTTGCACTTCCAATGGCCGCCATACGCCGAAATGAAGCTGGTCCGGTGTCTGCGCGGTCGGGCCTGGGATGTGGTCGTCGACCTTCGATCTGGATCATCGACGTTTCTACAGTGGCGCGCCCAGGAGCTGGCAGAGGAGGACGCGCGCATGCTCGTCATTCCTGAAGGCTTTGCCCACGGGTTCCAAGCCCTTGAGCCCAACAGCGAGCTGCTCTACTTGCACACAACACCCTACGAACCGGAAGCGGAAGGGGGTGTGCGCTACGACGACCCGCGGCTGTCCATCGCTTGGCCGCAGCCTCCCCGAGACCTGTCAGATCGCGATCTTTCACATCCGCTGCTGAGCGCGGACTTCACCGGAGTCGTCTTATGAAATGTCGACACTGCGACGCGCTTCTGCGAAACACTTTCATCGACCTCGGTTTCGCACCCCCCTCCAACGCATACCTCGTGACCGAAGATTTGTCCAAGCCCGAGGTGTACTACCCGCTGCGAGTGAAGGTGTGCGAGCGTTGCTGGTTGGTCCAAACCGAGGACTACGCCCTCGCCGACGAACTGTTCAGCGCTGACTACGCATACTTCTCCAGTACTTCGAGTGGTTGGCTCATCCACGCCGCTACCTACGCGAGCATGATCACCGAGCGGCTACGTCTTGGGTCGGATGCTTTCGTCATCGAGATCGCGTCCAATGACGGCTACCTCTTGAAGAATTTCGTCGCGAACGGAATCCCCTGCCTGGGTGTCGAACCGACGGAGAGTACTGCGGCAGTCGCTCGAGCATCAGGCATTCCGGTCATAACCGAATTCTTCGGTGAACGTTTGGCGGAGCAATTGGCGAATGACGGTCGCCGCGCAGATCTGATTGTCGGTAACAACGTATATGCCCATGTACCCGACATCAACGACTTCACTCGAGGTTTGGCTGCAGTGCTAAAGCCCACTGGCACCGTCACATTGGAGTTCCCCCACCTACTACCACTCATAGAACGCACGCAATTCGACACGATCTATCACGAACATTTCTCATATCTGTCGCTGACAACCGTGAGTCGCATATTTGCGGCGGCCGGCTTACGCGTCTGGGACGTTGAGGAACTGCAGACTCACGGCGGTAGCCTCCGAATCTACGGCTGCCACGAGGACGCCGCGATCGCCACGGCAGACCGCGTGGGCAAGTTGCTCGCCTGCGAAAACCAGTTCGGCATCACCGAACTCAAGACCTACACCGAGTTCCAAGAACGCGCCGAACGGTTGAAGACGGACCTCGTGGCGTTCCTCATCGAACACAAGCGGGCCAACCGTCGTGTCGCAGCGTACGGAGCGGCTGCAAAAGGTAACACTTTGTTGAACTTCGCAGGCATCAAACCGGATTTGTTGCCATTCGTATGCGATGCTGCGGAGTCCAAGCAAGGAAAGTTCATGCCTGGAAGCCACATACCCATCTATCCGCCCACAGCAATCCGAGAGAATCGACCGGACTACGTCCTCATCCTCCCGTGGAATATCGCGAGCGAAATCCGTGCCGAACTCAATGATCTCGCTCGAGACGGCGTACGTTTTGTCACTGCTGTTCCCGAGCTGAGCGTATTGTGAAAACCCGCATCCCCTATACCAAGCCCTCCATCACAGAACTCGAAGTACGCTACGCCTCCGATGCCGCGGCAAACGGATGGGGCGAGCGGTGTTACGAGTACATCGAACGTTTCGAGGATTTGTTCAAAGCGCACATCGGGGTCACGTACGCAATCGCGACCTCGAGCTGCACCGGTGCATTGCACATGGGTATGAGCGCACTCGGCATCGGCCCGGGCGACGAGGTCATCATGGCCGACACCAATTGGATCGCGACCGCGGCGCCCATAGTTCACCTCGGGGCGAAACCAGTCTTTGTCGATATCTGTCCCGAAAGCTGGTGCATCGACCCGGAATTGGTGGAAGCGGCAATAACCCCGCGCACCAAGGCCATTATCGCTGTTCATCTATACGGCAACCTTTGCGAGATGGACCGCCTCCTCGAGGTCGGGCGCAAGCACGGTATTCCAGTGATAGAGGACGCCGCCGAGGCCATCGGTTCCAGTTACCACGGGAAGCGGGCTGGCTCAATGGGACGTTTCGGGACGTTCTCTTTTCACGGCACCAAGACGGTCAGCACAGGCGAGGGCGGGATCTTCGTCACCAATGACGAGGACCTATACGAGCGCGTGCTGACCCTGAGTAATCATGGACGGGCCCGCGGCCAGACCAAACAGTTTTGGCCGGATGTGGTCGGCTTCAAGTACAAAATGTCGAACATTCAGGCAGCAATCGGCTGTGCTCAAACAGAACGTATCGACGAACTCATCGCTCGGAAAAGACAGATATTTCGACGGTATGAAAACGCCTTGAGCAGCCTCGACGGAATCTCGATGAATCCGGAGGCCCCGCACACTCAGAACGGGTTCTGGATGCCAAACGTCGTATTTGACAAGTCGAAAGGCATGACGTCCGGAATCATCTTGGATGCGTTCACCGCTGCGAACATCGATGCTCGGGTGTTCTTTCATCCCCTGTCGACGGTCCCTCCGTTCGAGGGTCCGGCTGGGGGCCGATGGGCAAGCGACATTCCACATCGTGCGATTAATCTTCCCAGCTTCCATGACATCACCGAGGAAGATCAGAACCGGGTCATCGAAGTGATCCAGGAGCTATGCGATGCCTGACAAGAATCCGAGGGTTCTCATCGCCGGCATCGCGGGTGCGTCTCTGGGAACAGAGCTCGCCAAGGCTTTATCTCATGCCGGTGGATACGACGTTCTGGGGAGCGATATTTCGCCTCTCGCCTTCGGCCACTACGACGCGCGCTTTGCATCGACCTTCGTGGTTGACCGCGAAGATTATGCTCGGAACCTTCTGGAGATCTGCGTCCGCGAGCGGGTCGATTGCATCCTCCCGGGCGGTGACGAGCCCGCGGTCCTGATCGCCGAAGATCACCAGATGTTCACGCGGGCTGGAATCCACATCGGCCAGAACAACCCTCGGGTTACCCAATTGCTTGCCCATAAGGGGCGATGCTTCGAACTGCTCAAAAGCGCCGGTGTCCGCACGCCCGCCACGCGAACCATCGAGGCTGGGGTAGACATCGACACGATTCCTCTTCCCTGCATCGTGAAGCCGGCAGAAGCAAGCGGTGGCAGCGTATTCGTGTTCTACGCCAGGGACCGTGAGGAAGCGAAACTATACTGCACGTACCTGCAAAATAACGGCCGCACGCCGATCGTCCAGGAATACATTCCAGAGGACAGAGGCGAGTTCACGGTCGGCGTCCTCTCTCTGCCCAGTGGCGAATGTGCGGGGGTCATAGCCCTCAAACGAACTTTCCACAACAAGCTTTCCGTTTCGGTGCGCGGCCACGACTTCTTGATATCCAGCGGATATAGTCAAGGCCGAATTGAGGCATTCTCCGACGTCTGTGAGACGGCCCGGGTGATCGCCCAACGTCTCGATAGCACCGGACCCATGAATATTCAGGGTCGTGTCGACGCCGACGGCATGTTTGTACCTTTTGAGATAAACGCCCGCTTTTCCGCCAGCACTTACCTGCGCACCCTTGCGGGTTTCAACGAAGTCGACTGCTACGTACGACACCTACTCGGCGCCGAACCTCGTTCTCCCCTCGCTGTCAACCCAGGTTGGTACATGCGGAGTTTGGACGAGACCGTCGTGCCGGATTTGGAGGTGAAGGGATGATCCGGTGGGTTGTCGACCACCGACTGGGGACGGCAGCTGGCGACAGTCTGGTGGGCGATCAGCATCTCAAGGTCGTGGATGTCAGGGCAATGGTCGACAAGCGCGGCAATTCGCAAGCAGAGCTGCTCGCCAAGATCCGAGAGGGTGTGGAAGCGCTCAAAGCAAACCAGGCAGTGGTCGTCGTCTGCGATTTCGGGGTCTCGCGAAGCAACACTGTCGCAGCAGGAATTCTTGCCGAATGGCGGGGTCTCGAGGTAGACGAGGCAGTCGCCGAAGTCATTGCCAGAACGGGAGAAAAGGCTATCAAGCTCGAGATGGTCGCCTCGCTGCGCGTTGCCTTGCAAAAGGCCCCAACGCCTGGGCGCCGAGACGGGGTCCTCATCACCGGCAGCAGCGGCTTTCTAGGCGCCGCCATACGAGCCGGGTTGAACCAATCGCATCGAGTGGTCGCGCCTGACCGCGCGACGGTGGACCTGCTGGGCCCTGTGGTGCATCTTGAAAAGTATTGCCGCAGCAACGAAATCGGAAAGATCGTTCATCTCGCATCTCCTCGTGTCTACACCAACAATGAGGCATTGGGCCAAAGCCTCACGATGCTGCGTGGAATTCTCGACGTCTGCAAACTCCTTGATGTGCACCTCTTCCTGGCTTCCGGGGCAATGGTGTTCAGTGGGTACAGGTCGGTCTCAATGACCGCAGACGTCGATACCGCGATGCGCCCCCGAGGAGTGTATGGCGAAACGAAGTTCCTCGAGGAAGTCTTGGTGTCCAACGCCCGAGCTAACGGCGAACTTCGTTCCACCATCGTTCGAATCTCCCCTACATTCGGCCCGCGAAGCTTGCGGCCACGCCTGATAGGGTTCGCGCGTCGGTACCTGATGGAAGGACGACCGATCGTTACCCACCGCTATCGCAACGGGTTACCCAGACTGCAGCTTCTCTACGTCGATGACGCTGTGAGCGGGTTCACCGCCATCGTTGATCAGGGCGCAGAAACGCCTGTCTACCACTTAGGCGGTGAGTCTTCTTATGAGCCACGCGAAATCATAGACCACCTCGCCCGGCTACTCGGACGCCAAGCAGAGATACACGAGGCTGACATCGATGACGATGTCGCCAACGTCTCCCTCGACTGGTCGAGAACGGAAACGGAATTGGGCTGGCGGCCCACAACGACGTTGAGTGACGGGTTGCGCCGAACGTTTGCATGCGCGGCTAGTCGAGAAGACCGAGGACCGGAGGTGAGCAATGGATGAGCGCTATTCGATGCTCGATGCACGCACTCAAACTTCAGCGGACGAGGAATACGCCAGGCAGATTCAGGAGTTCTTCGCCTCGAGTGAAGGCGACGTCCTTGCCAAGCTGAAGAACTTCGCAAACTACGTACCTCGCCAGACGGTGGCCACCTTCTTGGCCAAAAGCGAGATCTTCAGGCACGTCCTAGAAGTTCATGGCCACATCGTTGAATGCGGCGTGTTCATGGGGGGCGGCCTGATGACGTGGGCGCAACTATCGGCGATCTACGAGCCTTACAATCACACTCGACGAATTGTGGGTTTCGACACCTTCACTGGCTTCCCGAGTGAGGCCGATCAGGACGTGCCCCCCCCAGACGCCAACCTGTCGTTCGCGAAGGTAGGCGGACTCGCGGTGGACGGCATGGAAAAGGACATCCTTCATGCGATCTCGCTATACGATCTCAATCGGCCACTCGGACACATCGATCGAGTAGAGCTCGTGAAAGGTGATGCGCAAGAGACGATTCCTGCCTACCTGGACGCCAACAAGCACACGGTGGTCGCGTTGCTCTATCTCGATTTCGATCTGTTCGAACCGACGGTGACGGCGATCGAAACCTTTCTGCCGCGGATGCCCAAGGGCGCCGTCATCGCATTCGACGAGCTCAATCAGAAGTACTGGCCCGGCGAGACTCTCGCTGTCTTGGAGACGGTGGGTATCCGCAACCTACATATCCGGCGGTTTCCGTTCACGCCTCAACTCTCATATGCGGTTCTTGACTGACGCGATGGGTTCCGCCGCAGCTGATGACAACTCGCGTCATTCCTTGACTAGCGCCATCTCTGCTGGATCTCTACCCTGGCCGGATCATAGATAAGGAGGCGATAGTGGTGGATGAAGATCGATCGGACCACAAGCAGAGCGTGATCGAGAACTTGAAGGCTCTTGCCGAAGACCAAGAGCTCGCACAGTTATCGCTTGAATGGGTCAGTCGAAGCGCCATGAGTCGCTACTCGTACAACTTCGAGTGGCTCGGACGGCCGATAATTCAGTACCCCCAGGACATCGTAGGTCTCCAGGAGCTGATATGGACGGTCAAACCGAACGTCATCGTTGAAACCGGAATAGCGCACGGAGGCTCAGCGATTTTCAGCGCCTCCATGCTCGCACTGCTGGACGTGTGTGATGCTCTAACCAGCGATACTGTTCTCGACGTTCGCGCCCCCTCTAACCGGCAGGTCATCGCGGTCGATATAGATATCCGGCCCCACAACCGTGCGGCGATCGACGCGCATCCATTGTCGAGCTACATCAAGATGATCGAAGGCTCCGCGATCGACCCCGAAACGATTGGGCAAGTTCACGAAGCCGCCGGTGACCGCGGCGCTACGCTCGTCTGCCTCGATAGCAATCACACCCATGACCACGTGCTTGCGGAGCTGACCGCTTACGCTGACTTGGTCACTCGAGACAGCTATTGCGTCGTATTCGACACGCTCATCGAAGACATTGGCACGCAAAGCTTCTCAGACCGGCCCTGGGGGCGCGGCAATAACCCCAAGACAGCGGTTTGGGAGTTCCTGAAGTCGCATCCTGAATTCGAGATCGACCGCGACATTCAATCGAAACTGCAGATAACCGTGGCGCCCGACGGATATCTGCGGCGCATACGCTGACGCGCTCTAGGCAATCGAATGAAGCGTCACTACCTAGAAGCCGTCGGACGGAGCCACCGCGGAGTGGGCGATCAAGAAGACGTGGCCTTTTCTGGTTGAACCAGCACAAGCCTGCTACTGCGGCCCGGCCACCCTGCTCGAGCGCGCAAACTCCTCCACAAGATCCGCCGTCGTCTGCGCGCTTTCTGCCGAAGTCGTCATCTGAGTGGCGATCTCGCGCGCCCGCGTAATGTAGTGCGCCTCAAGAACTCTACGGAGGTCCGTTAGCAGCGAGGTGCTGGTCACTTTCGAAAGTCGGTGGGCAGTACCGACATTCAACCTTTTGATACGGATCCCCCACATCATCTGATCGAGATCCGTCGAGAGAATTAATTGGGGGACCCCTGCACGCAGGGCCGTCGCAGTCGTGCCCGCGCCCCCATGATGGACGACAGCGCGGCAGGCCGGAAAGATTGCAGCGTAATTGACAGCATCCACAACCTTGACGTGCTCATGCGCGCTGACGTCGGAGAAATCACTTGCGCCGGCGCATACCAATGCGCGCTCTCCCAGTTCCGCACAGACCACCCTGATCATCTCGAGCGTCTCGCTGGGAGACTGGACCGGCGTACTGCCAAAGCCGAAGAAAATCGGCGGCGTTCCCGTTGCGATCCACGAGAGGACGTCGTCATCGGCCGTGGTCGGCAATCCCACCGTGAGCGCACCGACAAATGGCCGTCTGCAACCGAATTGCGCCCATTCATCTGCCAGCCCCGGGAACGAGAGTTCATCGTATGCCTGGACTTCGAGGGCCCCTCTTTTCGTGACCCGTTGCGGCGACGGGTCGGTTGCCTTTGGCAGACCCAACTCGCGACGCTGTGCGTCTTCGACCTTCTTGGTTATGCGCCAGGTCACCCATTCATTTGCGGCCATCGCGGTGCGCGTGAGCAGTCGAGGGAGGGACGGAATGAGGCTGCCATTGGTACGTATTGGAAAGTAATGCAGTGCTGCCAGCGGGATATTGTAATACTCCGCGATATTGGCGGCGGGCTCTTCAAACACCAATCCCGTGATCAACAGATCGGCACCATCTGCCAGCGACTTCAGCGTCTCGCTCATCTCTTCCCAGCACCGAATGCGGGGAGCCCATGCTTCTTGCCAAAGCGCAATCAGTTGGTGGACCTTCCAGAAGTTGCGAGAGAAACGCGACCATAAGGCGCGATGTGCATCGAGCATCTCCTGCAGGTCCGGCCCATACGCGACCGCGGGTAAGCCGGCCGCCGCCGCGAAGTCGACCAAGTCGGGCGGGACCGCCATGCGCACCTCATGTCCCCTGCGCACCAATTCCCGGCCCAACGCAACCGACGGCTCGACATCGCCACGAGTTCCGTAACACGCCAGCGCGAATTTCATTGCTGTTGGTACTCTTTCACTTCCCTAAATACCTCCGTGTACGAAAGCGCGAGCATTTCCATACTGGATCATATGCAACAGTTGCGTGCGCTTGCTTTCGGTCTTAGGTCTCCTTCCCCCTAACGTTCACAGCGTGACCACGTCTGTGCCGATCCGCGGACGGTCCGCTGTTTGAGTTTCTCGTCGTCGCGTCTTCGGCCGGTCAGCCGGTACAGCCTCGTCAACCGGGTCGTCTTACACCCTTCAGATTTGTGCCTCCATGTATGACGCCCCCGTCGCTTCCGATATGCCCGACCCCAACGACTAGGATCATCACGATGAAGTTCGTCCTCGCAAGCTATGGAACTCGTGGCGATGTCGAGCCGTGTATTGCTCTTGGCCGTGAGCTATCACGCAGGGGACATGAGGTGCGCGTGGCGGTCTCACCCAACTTCGTCGACTTCGCCGAGGCTGCGGGCTTAGTCGCTGTCGCATATGGGCCGGATCCGCAGCACTGGCAGGATCTGCATCGCGAGGTTCTGACGCGCCTTTCCCGCTTCTTCTGGAAGCCGCGCGAATTGGTCAGGTTGGGCCGCGAAGATTGGGCGCTGCTGCGACAGTGCTGGGAAGAGACCAGCAAGACGTTGAAAACGCTGGCGCAGGGAGCCGATCTGTTGCTCAGTGGCGTTATCGGCGAGGAAGCCGCCGCCAACGTAGCGGAGTCTTACGGTATTCCGTTTGCGACCCTTCACACCTTCCCGATGAGGCCCAGTGGACAGCTGGTTCCGTTCCTTCCAACCGCCCTGGCTCGCAATGCAGCGGCAGCGTCCGAGTGGTTTGGGTGGCCGATGACAAAGAGGCTCGAGGACACCCAACGCGTCGCGCTGGGTCTACCGAAGGCGAAAAGGCCCCCCTCGCGACGCATTCCGATGAGCGGAGCGCTCGAAGTCCAAGCTTACGATTCGGTGTGCTTCCCCGGCCTGCAGTCCGAATGGGCGCAATGGCGGAGTCAACGGCCTTTCGTGGGCGCTTTGACGGTGGCGCAGCCAACCCCGTCCGATGGCGAAATCCAGGCATGGATAAACGACGGGACGCCGCCCATCTTTTTCGGCTTCGGCAGCACGCCGGTGAAAACTCCGTCCGAAACGCTCGCAATGATCAGCGACGCCTGCACCCAGCTCGGCGAACGGGCGTTGGTTTGCGCAGCGGAGACCGACTTCGGCGACATCGCGCGCTTTACGAATCTGAAGGTCGTGGGCGCCGCGAATTACGCAGCTGTTTTCCCTGCCTGCCGCGCGGTAGTGCACCACGGCGGTGGTGGGACCACGGCGGCGGGGCTGCGCGCCGGAGTCCCCACATTGATCCTTTCGACATGGTTTGACCAAGCGCTTTGGGGAAAGCAGGTCGAACGGTTGAAAGTGGGGAAAACGCGGCGCTTCGCAAGTGTCAGTCTTGAGACCCTGGTTGCGGACCTGCGCGACATTCTCGACGCCGACTACGTTGCCCGGGCTCGCGACATTGCCGCACACATGACAAGCGCCGGCGAAAGCGTTGCGGTCGCTGCCGACCACCTGCAAAGTGCCGTCCAAGCGGCGCAGACGAGCACGCCCTCGGATTCGTACGACTGAAGCGACGCGCTGGAGAGGTGTCGCTGCACGACCTCGCTCCAGGGGATCAGAACGTCCCCTGATCAGCGACGAATCAAGAACCCATTTGTAGCAAAGGTGAAGCCGAACTTGTTCTCCCGTTTCTTGTCGTGACCATAGTCATCAGGGAATTCTTGTTCGTAGGCCTCTATCGCCTCATACGGCCCTGGGCCGAAATGGGGCAGGACCGGATGGCCGTTGACGTTGGCATCCTCCACGATCATGTAATCGCCGGGATCCAGTAGAGGCCTCAGCAACTTCATCTCACCTAAGACGTGACGCATGGAATGGTCGCTGTCCAAGATGACGAAAATCTTACCCGGGTAGTCTTCCTTCAGACTTCGAATTCGGTCGGCCACGGCCGGCTCCGTCGACGATGACTTCACAAAGGTGATGTCCGGGTCACGGCGGGCTGACTGGTCCAGCACCCTGAGCGAAACATCCACCGACAGAACCCTGAAGGGATTCCCTAGTTGCCGCATAACGGTCGCGAAGAACACTGCCGAGCCGCCGTAGCGGGTGCCGAATTCGATTACCAACGAGGGCGTCAGGTCGGCAAGAATTTCCTGGTAATTCCACATGTCGCTGACGGATTTCCAGCAGGTGATCCCCATCCAGGTCGTTTGACCCTGAAGCAGCGTCCCGTAGTACCACTTGTGATATTCCTCGGCCACCGCACCGGTTGGCCGGTAGATCATCCCCGCAACAAAGTCGGCAAGTCGCCTCGGTACCCCCACCAGTTTCCTCTTCGCAATTCGGCCGCAGTCCCCCACAGCGGATCCGACGCAGTAACGCGCCATCGCCTCGGCTGAGGCGTTCGAAGCCAGCGTAACAAGGGATGGACGCGCCGACGCCTTCCAATTTCCGCGCGACATGTGCGCAGTCCACATTCGCGGTACGACGCGGCCCCACCACCTGGGGTTACGGCGCCGGCGCTCCTACTCCGCACCCGACACATGGCCGTAGTTGTCAGTGCGGCCCGGCTCGCGCGTCGAGGGTTCGACGGCGATGTCGTAGCTCAGATCCAGCGCTGCGTCATAGCCTCCAGCAAACCGAAACTATCGATAAGTGAAGATCGTCAAGGTAATGTTCGACCCCATGTGGGGGTCTTTGGTGGTGCTCGCGCTGTTGACAACGGTCAACCCCGTGCGCCTCGCCATCATCCTGCTGGTGCTTTGCCGTCCACGCCCCATCCCGAGCCTGCTCGCCTATTGGACCGGTTGCGTGGTGATTGGTCTAGCCTCCGTGGTGGGTCCACTCCTTGTGCTTCACGCCATTCCGACGTCGGCAGCGTTCATAAAGCAGTTCGCCGACCCGGCCGACAACCCGACCGTCCAGAAAACAGCAATCGGCACCGGCGTCGCCCTGCTGCTGGTCGCCGCCTTCATAGGTCTGCGCTCGATCGCACGCCAGCGGGCCCGTGTGCCGGTGACAAGCAGCCACGGTCGGGGTTCCACGCCCGATGAGGCGGACGGCGGCGAACGAGCTCACCAAGAACAACGCTCGAGCGTCCCATCGGTGATCTCTCAGCTGATCGGTACCGCGGAGGGCGAGGGCGGATCCGTGATCGTCAGACTGTTCCGCCGCATCCGCAGTGCATGGCAGAACGGATCCCCATGGCCCGCGTTCATCGTCGGGGTGATCATCGTCCCGCCGCTCGACGGGCTTCTACTAGTATTAGCTCTCATCGTCGCTTCGGGTGCAGCGGTGGAAGTCCAAGTCATCGCCGCTATCGCCTACATCATCGGAATGCTCACCGTCGAGGAGGTCATTCTGGTTTCCCACCTCGCCGCACCGGCGAAAACCGAAGCGGCACTGCGGCGGCTCCACGATTGGACGGTTACTCACACACGAAAAATACTGGTGGCTTTCCTGGCGGTGGCCGGGATAACGATGATAGCCAGGGGTATGGGATTTCTCTAACTGCCCCGCTGGTCTCCGTTGCTGGGTGGCCCGGTCGATGACGTGGTCGGTGCTATCTTGGCGAGAAACGGACAAGCGAAGGTTGTTTCGTCGAACGGAAATCACATGACTACACATATCGAGCGACTTGAGTTCCAGGCCGAGGCACGCCAACTCCTGGATTTGCTGATCCACTCGGTCTACTCCAACAAGGACTCATTCCTGCGGGAGCTGATCTCGAACGCCTCGGATGCGCTGGACAAGCTGCGTCTGGCGTCGCTGCAGGATAAGGACCTCGATGTCGACACATCCGATCTACGTATAGAGATCGACGTCGACAAGCAACAACGCATCCTTACCGTGCGAGACAACGGCATCGGGATGACGCGCGAAGAGGTCGTGGATCTCATCGGCACCCTCGCAAAATCAGGCACCGCCGAATTGCGTCAAAAGCTGCGTGAAGCCAAGACCGACGCGGCATCTGAGGAACTGATCGGTCAGTTCGGCATCGGTTTCTATTCGACATTCATGGTGGCCGACAATGTCGAGCTCCTCACCCGGAAGGCCGGCGAGAGCGAGGGCACGCGGTGGGCGTCAAGCGGCGACGGCACATACACGATCGAATCAGTCGATGATGCGCCGCAGGGTACGTCGGTCACGCTTCACCTCAAGCCCGAAGACCGGGATGACCAGCTGCACGATTACACCGCTGAGTGGAAGATCAAGGAGCTCGTCAAGAAGTACTCCGACTTCATCGCGTGGCCGATTCAGATGCAGGTCGAGCGAATCGCAAGTGCCGCGGAGGAGGGGGGTAGTGACACCGTAACCATCGAGACGCAGACCCTCAATTCGATGAAGGCGCTGTGGGCCAAGTCCAGACACGAGGTCTCCGACGAGGAGTACAACGAGTTCTACAAACATATCGCCCACGCGTGGGACGACCCTCTCGAGATAATCACGATGAGAGGCGAAGGCACCTACGAGTATCAGGCGCTGTTGTTCATCCCATCGCAGGCCCCGTTCGATTTGTTCACCCGGGATGCCAAGATCGGCGTGCAACTTTATGTCAAGCGGGTTTTCGTGCTGGGCGACTGCGACGAATTGATGCCCAGGTACCTCCGCTTCGTCAAAGGGGTCGTCGACGCGGAAAATCTGTCCCTCAATGTTTCTCGCGAGATCCTGCAGCAGGATAGGCAAGTCACAGCGATACGTCGCCGTTTGACGAAGAAGGTTTTGTCGACGATTTCGGATCTGCAGTCGGGGCGACCGGAGGACTACCGCGCGTTCTGGGCACAGTTCGGCGCGGTGCTCAAAGAGGGTCTGATGTCAGACACCGACAACCGCGACACACTGTTGCGTGTTTCGTCGTTTGCCTCAACGCACAGCGACGAAGACCTCATTACCTTGCCCGAATATGTCGAGCGCATGAAGGAAGGGCAAGAGCAGATCTTCTACGCCACCGGCCAGTCGCGTGAGCAACTACTGAAGTCGCCGCATCTAGAAGCATTCAACGCGAAGGGCTACGAGGTGTTACTGCTCACCGACCCCGTCGACGAGATCTGGGTGGGGTCCGTGCCCGAATTCGACGGCAAACCGCTGCAATCGGTGGCCAAGGGTGAGGTCGACCTTGACTCGGAGGACGACAAGAGCGAGGCCGAGCGCGAGGAGCAGGAGAAGGATTTCGCCGACTTGCTGACCTGGTTGAAGGAGGTCTTGAGCGAACACGTTGCAGAAGTGCGATTGTCAAAGAGGCTGACCGAATCGCCGGCCTGCCTGATCACTCCGACCTTCGGCATCACACCTGCGCTCGCGCGCATGTATCGAGCTTCGGGACAGTCGGTCCCAGTCGGTAAGCGTATTCTCGAGCTGAACCCGAAGCATGCGCTGATCACTGGGCTGCAGCAGGCGTATAAGGACCGCGGGGCCGATCCGTCTCTGGTCGAAACCGCCGAATTGCTCTACGGAACAACTCTTCTCGCCGAAGGCGACGTGCCCGAGGATTCGACGAGGTTCGCCGGGATGCTCGCCGAGCGTCTTGCACGCACGGTCTAGAGCACACGGCCCTCTTCCCGCACACAGACAGACTCACATCGAGATGCAGGGGTCATAGCACAGCGGCGTCGATGCGGGACATAACGATATCGCGCCGGAATCCGCGCCGTTCCAGGGCCGTGAGGTCGTCGAGCCGCTGAGGCGGCTCGACGACTTTGGGCCATAGATATCGCCACGGCGCGTAGGTGTTCGGCAGCAGATAGACATGAAAGCCGCGATCGAGGAAGGGCCGTAACACGTCAATCGGCCGAAGCTCAGGATCGCTCCAGTAACTCGGTGTCAGCTCAACCACGAGTTCGACGTCGTCGGCGAGCGCATCAACAGATGTCAGGATGCCGGCGAGCACGCGGTCTTCGGCTCCCTCCACGTCAATCTTGATCAGCCGTGCGGTGAGTAGCTCCTCGCGGTTCAAGAGCGCACCGAGCGGCGCTGCCCGTACTCGACCCTGTTCTTGTAGCCCGCGGCGGGCAACCATCGAGGTCAATCCGATGTTGAAATTTGGACCCACAAACAGCGGAAGTTCTTGATCGCGATCCGAGACCGCGGCAGTCACCACACGAACGTTCGTCAAATCGTTCCGCTCGACGGTATCCCGCAGCATGACGAAGACGTTGGGGCAAGGTTCGATCGCATAAACGATGCCATGAGGTCCAACTAGCCTGCTGCCCAACGCAGTTACGGTGCCGATATTGGCACCTATGTCGATGAAGGCGTCACCGGGACGGAGTCTCCGGCGAAGGAACGCGGCGAGATCAGGCTCCCATGTGCCGAATAGGTACATGTACATGGCGATCAAGTCTGGGAGCCGGCATCGAAATTGAAGGCCGTCTTCGGACGCGGTGTCCACGGTCTGCGGCTGATGGCGTGCCGAGCAAAGCCATAGCGGCACGGCCACAGCGTAGAAGGGGATTATGAGCAGTAGCGCCCGCACCCAACGCTCGGCAGCGGAGATGCTTTTCTTATTGGTCTGTAGAAACCGAATGTACCGCCGCCACTGCGGCAGGATCAGCTCGTCAAGCATTTCGGCGCCCTACCCCCCGTTCGAACATAAGTTCCGACGCCCCTTCGGTTTTCGTGCCACGTCTTGGGAATGGCTCCGCCTTCGATCGCAATGGAAGATACTGCGTTGGCGCGGACACTTCCGGGCATTGGAGTTGTCGGTGATCATGTAACCTCGATTCCCAGGAACACATCCCGATGACCGGCGCCTGCCGGTCAGTTAGCAAGCGGCAAGCGGGACGAGTTCTCTATCAGATCCGCTGCGGCCGCAACGCTCTCAGCGGCGGCTGTCATTTCGTTGGCGAACTCACGCGCGCGAGAGACCGTTTCCGGAGCAAGGATGGTGCGGAGATCATCGACCAGCGTGTCCGCCGTGGTCCCCGAAAAGCGTCGGGCGCTGCCCACCTTGAGTCTCTTGATCTGGATTCCCCACAACGGTTGGTCGGCCGCAGTCCACAGGATCAATGTCGGAACGCCAGCCCGCAAGCCCGCGGCAGTCGTTCCCGCGCCGCCGTGATGTACGACCGCGCGACAAGCGGGGAAGATCACGGCGTGGCTCACCGTACTTACAAGCTTGACATGTGCCGACGGCAGGACGTCGCTGACGTCGGTCCCTGCGGCGCAGATTAACGCTCGCTCGCCCAACCGGGCGCACGCGGCGCTGATCATTTCAATTGTGCGCCTCGCGGATTCGACGGGTACGCTTCCGAAGCCGAAATATATCGGCGGCGTGCCCGCCGCGATCCACGACGCGACCTCCTCGTCTGCATCCGTTGACAATTCCATCGTCAGCGCACCGACGAAGGGTCGTTGATGTGCCCACTTCGCCCATTCGCTCGCCAATCCCGGAAAGCAACACTCGTCGTAGGCCTGGATGTCGAGCGAGCCACGTTCGGCAATTCGTCGCGACGGAGAGATCGATGCCTTCGCCAGGCCCAACTCACGGCGCTGCGAGTCCTCCACCCGCTTCGTCATGCGCCAAAAGAGCCACAGATTGAGAGTCATCAAGGAGCTCCCGACTAGCGGCGGTAAGGTGGGAAGAAACTGGCCGTTGGGGCGAGCTGGCGCGAAATGCAATGTGGCTAAGGGGATATCGTAATACTCCGCCACGTTCGCAGCCGGCTCCTCCAGACCCCGACCGGAGATTATTCGATCCGCCCCGTCCGCTAGCGAAACCAACGTCGCACTAGCGGATCGCCGGCACTGCGAATACACCCCCCAGAGTTCTTGTCCCAGCGTCTTCAATTTCTGGATATTCCAGAATGCGCGAAGGATTGATGCCCACAGGTCTCGGTGCTGATCCATCCACGTCTGCGTATCCAGCCCGTAGGGAACTGCTGCAATGCCTGCTGCCTCGGCAAAGCCGACGAGGTCCGGCGGCACGGCCACGCGTACTTCGTGCCCGCGACGTAGTAGCTCACGAGCAAGAGCGAGACCGGGTTCGACATCGCCGCGAGTTCCGTAGCATGCCAGGACACAGATCATGGTTCATCCTCCCTCAGTCGTTGAACCCTATTAGCCGGTGATGCCAGTCGAAAATTGGTCTCGGCGGGGCAATGTCGTCATAACGCCCGAACATCGCGATCACAGCATTGCCATATCCTGCCCCCGCAGTCGCAGATCTCGAACGTGCCGATCACTCAACGAAATCTTTCAGTTGCCGGCCATAGAGATTCAACGATTCGGCTGTCAACATGACTTCGTGCGGACAGTCGACGGTTTGCTCTGTGATCGTGCCGCCGACGTACGGGCGCCAGTCTTGCGCAGACGTATACGATTCAGCTCCTTCCTGAGCAGCGGCGAATGCGATCATGTCCCCGTCGAAAACGCCCGGTTCATGTGCGGCATGCAATGCGCGGTTGAAGGTGATGTTCTGAACCAGTAAATCCAGGTTTTGAATGAACGAATCCATGAGCTGCTCGAATTGAGGAGACTCCACAGCCACTTGTTGACGAAGCCGGTCCTGCAGTTGATCGTAGGTGAGCGACCCGTCCGCGTCTGGATTGTCAATGTTGTACAACCGCATGACTTCTTGGAGCACGCGCTTCTTGTCCAGAGCGCCGTCTGGTAAGTAAACGCTGTCGAGCCTTGGCTGAGTATCGATGAGGATCAGGCGGCCAACATCACATCCGCGCCGTTGCAGCTCGATGGCAAGTTCATGAGCAACGACGCCCCCGAACGACCAGCCGAGGAGTTTGTAGGGGCCGGTTGGGCAGATCTGTTGAATCCGGTCGGCATAGTTCGCCGCCATCTCACGTATCGACCGAGGTTCGGCTTCGTCGCCCTGAAGAGCCTGCTGAATCCCGATGATGGGGCAGTCCAGGTACTTTCCGAGGGCTTGGTACTGCCAGCTCACACCACCGCCGGGGTGGATGCAGAACAAGGGAACACCGGTGCCGTCCTTGAGCACCTCCACGGGGACCACTTCGGCGGCGTCGACGCGCCGGTTCAGCTGCTGGCTCAAGTCCCTCACCGACGGCGCGTTGAACAACGTGCGCACCGCAAGGTGGATGTCGAGGCGGCTGTTGATCGCCGCGATCGCCTGCATCGCCAACAGCGAATCCCCACCCAGGTCGAAGAACGAGTCGTCCACCCCGACGCGCTCGAGTCCGAGTACCTCGCCGTAAACGTCGGCGAGAATCTGCTCGGTTGGGGTCGCCGGGGCCTGATAGTGGTCGGTGTCGATGTATTCGGGTGGCGGCAGCGCCCGTCGATCGAGTTTGCCGTTGACCGTCAACGGCAACGCATCCAGCACGACTACGGCTGCAGGGACCATATATGCGGGAAGACATTCGGCAAGTGCAGCTCGTGCCTCAGCGGTATTGATTGTGCCGGTGGACGATTCGGTGACGTAACCGACCAGACGCTTGTCGCCGGGGCGATCCTCGCGGGCGATCACCACAGCGTGATTCACCCCAGACAGCCCAGCCAGGGCCGACTCGACTTCACCGAGTTCGATGCGATAGCCGCGAATCTTGACCTGTTCATCTGCGCGCCCCGCATAGCGCAGCTGTCCGTCTGCACCCCAGCGCACCAGATCCCCGGTGCGATACATCCGTGCCCCTGGGCCGCCGAACGGACAAGCCAAGAACCGCGATCCGGTCAATTCGGGGCGTCCCACATAGCCGTAGGACAGCCCACCACCTGCGACGTACAGCTCGCCGACCACTCCAGCGGGTACTGGATGCAGCCACTGATCGAGCACATGGAAGGCGAGGTTTTCCAAGGGCACCCCGATGGGGCTTGCGCTCCCCTCGACGTCACGGCTGAGGATTTCGCGGAACGAGGCATGCACCGTCGTCTCGGTGATGCCGTACATGTTCACCAACCGTGGCGATCCGGGATGGTTGCGCAACCACGTCTCGAGCCGTTGCGGTTCCAGCGCCTCTCCGCCGAATACCACCGTCTCGAGCTTCAGCTTTTCGTCACTCGCGGACGACAGCGCATCGACGGTTTGAAGTGCATAGAACGCCGACGGAGTCTGGCTCAAGATGGTCACGTTTTCGGTGATCAACAGGGAGTGCAGTTCCTGTGGTGAGCGCACTACCTCTTCGGGTACGACCACGAGCCGGCCGCCACGCAGTAGCGCACCGAAGATCTCCCACACCGAGTAATCGAAGGCATAGGAGTGACACTGGGTCCACACGTGTCCAGGAGTGAGCTCCAACTTCGCGTCCAGTGCCTCTAGGAGGCCGGTCACGTTGCGATGACTGACCGCTACGCCCTTAGGAACACCGGTGGTACCGGAAGTGTATATGACATAGGCGATTTCGGAGGAATCTACGAGTGATGGCGCAGTGCTCGGCTGGTCGGTGATCCGCGGGTCATCGATATCGATCACCGGCAGTTCGCGCCCATTCAGGGTCCTTGCGACGGTCATGGAACTGACCACGACGAGAGGCGCGGCATCATCGAGCATGAACTCGACGCGTGCGGCCGGATGCGCCGGGTCGATCGGGAGGTAGGCCGCTCCGGTCTTGAGCACCGCCATGATAGCGATGATCGCCTCGACCGACCGGTCGAACAGGAGTGCCACCCGCTCTCCAGGTCGAGCACCGTATTCGATGAGCAGGTGCGCCAATCGATTCGACGTCTCGTCGAGCTCGTGATAGGTCATGGACCGGTCACGGAACGTGAGCGCCACAGCCTCCGGAGCGCGCGCAACCCGATCGGCGAAGAGGGTCGGGATCGACTTCCCGCGAGACATCGGCACAGTCAGCGCTGCGTTGTTCCCCCACACGTCAAGCCGGGTGTGTTCGCCTGCATCCAACACATCTATCGACGAGAGTCGTCGCGCCGGGTCAGCGATCAGCGCCGTGACCACCCGAAGCAGCCTTCCGATCAGCGCTTCGATCGTTGCCGCATCGAACACGTCGGTGCGGAACTCCACCGCTCCGCCGATACCGGCGGGTTCACCGGCCTCGTTCCAGCGTTCGGCCAGCGAGAACGTGAGATCCATCCGCGCAGTCTGAGTTTCGGCGACCATCGGGGCGAATCGCAGACCGCCCAGGGCGAATGAGTCGGAACTGCCCGTGTGCCCGGACAGGTTCTGCCAAGCCAGCATCACTTGAACGACCGGATGGTGGGTCAGGCTGCGGTCGGGGTTCAGCCGGTCAACGAGCACCTCGAACGGCACATCCTGATGCTGGTAGGCGGCCAGGCTGCGGTGACGCACCTGGGTCAGCAGATCAGATAAGCGGGGATCACCGGCGAGATCGACCCGAAGCACCAGAGTGTTGACGAAGACCCCCACCAGCTCATCCAAAGCGGGGTCGTCGCGCCCGGCGATCGGGAAACCGACGGCGACATCCGGACTGGCGCTGAGCTTGGCCAACAACACCGCCAGGGCAGCTTGAACAACCATGAAACTGGTCGTGTCGTGTTCTGCGGCCATCCGAGCAATCTGTTGCTGCAGCTCGGCCGGCCATTCGACGGCCACAGTATCGCCCCGGTAATCGGCCACCGGCGGATATGGCCGATCGGTCGGCAGTTCCATCCGCTCTGGCAGGCCGCTGAGCGCTTGTTCCCAGTACGCCAGTTGCGCGGCGATGGGGCTGTCGGAATCGGTCAAGTCGCCCAGGTGCTCACGCTGCCACAGGGTGTAGTCCACATACTGCACCGGCAACGGCGACCAATCCGGAGCGTGCCCCTGACACCGGCTGGCGTACGCCATACCCAGATCTCGCATCAAGGGGGCAATCGACAAGCCGTCGGCAGCGATGTGGTGAACCACGGCCACCAGTACATGCTCGTCAGCAGCGAGACGGAAAACCGTTGCCCGCAAAGGAATCTCGGTTGTCAGTTCGAACGCGTGGCGCACGACATCGTTGAAGGCGCGCTCGAATTGCTCGGCGGACCATCCGTCGGCATCGACGACTCCCCAGCCGAAATCGGCCTGCTCCACCGGTACGACGACCTGCTGCGGTTTGCCTGCGGGCGCGGTGAACAGTGTCCGCAGGCTCTCTTGGCGGGCAACGACATCAGCCAAGGCTGCCCCCAGCGCCTCGGTATCCAGTGCGCCGCTGATCCGATAAGCGGTCGGCATGTTGTACATCGCCGACGGTCCGTGCAACTGGTCGAGGAACCAGAGACGCTGTTGGGCGTACGACAACGGAATCTCTGCGGGCCGTTGCCGAACGGTCAATGCCGGCCTACGAGCGGTACTGCCGGACACACTGACGATTTCGGCCAACCCGGCGACGGTTGGCGCGTCGAAGAACTCCCGGATCGGGACCTCGACACCCAGTTCGGCGCGCAGTCGACCCAGTAGCCGCATCGCCGAAAGCGAATGCCCACCAAGGTCAAAGAACGAGTCGTCGATGCCGACTTTCGTCGCTCCTAGCACCTCGCCGAACAATGCGGCCACCGTCTGTTCGCGTTGATCGCGCGGTGCCCGATAGGCAGCGCCGCTGACAAACTTCGGCGCCGGCAATGCACGCCTATCCAACTTGCCGTTTACCGTCAAGGGCAGCGAGTCCAGCATCATTATCGCAGCGGGCACCATGAACTCCGGCAACCGTTCAGCGGCAAAGCTGCGCAGTTCGGCCACCCGCTCGACAGCCGCCGGGTCGTTGACATGCCCGGCAAGTGACTCGACCGATGTCGCCGGCCGGTACAGATCGGTCACCACCTGCTGCGGATCATCGACGCGCGAGAAGATCACATCCATCCGTCCGGCGATCGGCGACCAGGTCACAGCTGTGGCGTAACCGAGCTGATCACCCAGCAGATGACACTGCCGCGGCAGGACCGCGTCCTCAGGAACCTCTAGGCCGGAACGTACCTCGCTGACCGCTACCCGGTCCCCTGCCGATGCCAGCGCCTCGGCAAGCGCGACCTCGAGCCATATCCCGCCATGCGGCACCGCGGTGACACGCAGTTGCGTCGGCTGCCGGGTGCTTAAGAAATCACCCAATGCGGTCAGGCTCCCCCAACGTTGCCACGGTTCGGTAGGCATCTCGGCGGCCGAACGCGCGTATCCCGGCCCCTTACGTAGCACCACGTCGTAGCGGTAACCACTGAGCTCGTTGACCGCGTCCATCGCTTTGAGCTGAAGATCCACGGCAGCGATCTCATCGAGTTGTCGGGGTAAGGCCACGAAGAATTCTGGCGCCAACAACAGCTCCTGCTCCGCCAAGATCTCCCTGCGCACACGTTCTTTAACGACAGCCGCGGTCCGCTCGGCGCCGCCACCGTCGGCGCACACTACACCGGTGGTAAACGCTTGCAGTAGCGACAGGTTGCGCACGTCGCCGATGAACACGGCACCGCCGGGCGCCAGCAATCGAAACGCCGACGCGAGGACGTCGAGCAGATAACCCGCGCTTGGGAAATACTGGATCACTGAGTTGAGGATGATGGTGTCGAAGTGGGCGTGTGGCAGCCCTTCAGCCACATCGGCGGGCTGCGCCCGCAATCGCACGCGGTCAGCCCACGGCTGCGTTGCCACCGCCGCCTGCAACTTCTCGATCGTGGCACTGGAGAGATCGATGCCCCAGTACTCGTCACAGTTCGGCGCCAACGGCGTCAGCAAAAGCCCCGAACCGACACCGATCTCCAGCACCCGCCGGGGGCCCAGCGCGCGGATCCGATTCACCGCTGCCGAGCGCCATTCACGCATCTGCTCAAGAGGAATCGGCTCGCCGGTGTAGCTGCTGATCCAGCCGCCGAAATCTTCGCCCAGCGGCGCCGGCTCATCCGCAGCGCCCGACCCCGCTGAGTACAGGCCGCCCCACACCCGCTGCCATTGTTCGACGATCTGCGCTTCCCGGTCGGGCTCGCGTACCAGCATCGCCTCCTGATCTGCAACGATGTAGCCAACCAGTTGCTTGTCGCTGACGGGCCCCCCGGCATCTGCGGTATGGGCGAGTACGACCGCCTGCGTGACGCGTGGATGCGCCGCGAGCACCGCGCCGATCTCACCGAGTTCTATACGGTAGCCGCGGATCTTGACCTGTTCGTCGGCACGACCCAGGTAGCGCAGTTGTCCGTCGACGCCCCAGCGCACAAGATCCCCGGTCCGATACATCCGCTGACCGGGCCCTCCGAACGGACACGCCATGAACCGCGACGAGGTCAAACCGGGCCGACGCCAATACCCAACCCCGACCTGAGGGCCGGCGACATACAACTCCCCAACCACCCCGGGCGGCACCGGCCGCAGGCTGTGGTCGAGCACGAACAATGCCGCGGTCGGCAGCGGCGCGCCGATTGGTACCGCGCCCGAACCTGCTTTCAGCGGCGCACTCGCGGTAACCCACATCGTGGCTTCGGTCGGCCCATACTCGTTGATCATCGTCCGGCCCGGCGCCCATCGGTCCACCACCTCGGCCGGGCATGGCTCTCCGCCAACCAGCAAGGTCACGCCGTCAAGCCCTTCAGGGGACAATCCCCCGACCGCAGAGGGGGTTTGGCTCAAGACCGTTACCTGCTCGGCAACGAGGAACGCGTGGAAGTCTGTGAGCGAGCGGGCCACTGCCTCGGGCACCACCACCAGCCGCCCACCATGCAGCAGCGCCCCCCAGATCTCCCAACCCGAGATGTCGAAGCTATAGGAATGCCACTGCGACCACACCTGACCCGGCGCCGCCAGAGCCGGGTTCAAAGAAGCCATCAGCTCGGTCACGTTGTGGTGGGTGATGGCCACGCCCTTGGGCGTACCGGTAGTTCCCGAGGTGTAGATGATGTACGCGACGTCACCCGGTTCCGGCGCGGGCAGAGACGTGTGTGGATAGTCGTGAATGCCGGCGTGGTCGACATCGATGACCAGCAAGTCGTGCCCCGCCAGCCGCTCGGCCTGCCGACCAGTGGTGATGGCGACCTTCGGCATGGCGTCGCCGATCATGAACGCGATCCGAGTCGCCGGCAGCGCCGGATCGATCGGCAGGTACGCAGCTCCCGCCTTCAGCACCGCCAACATTGCCGTGATCGCCTCGGCGGACCGGTTGAACAGCAGCGCCACGCAATCACCTGTGCCGATGCCCTGGGCGGCAAGCAAGTGCGCCAACCGGTTTGACGTCTCGTCTAGTTCGCGGAAGGTCAACGACACCTGACCGCAGCGCAGCGCCACTGCCTGCGGGGTGCGGGCAACCTGTTCGGCGAAAGCCTCTGCGATCGACGCCAAGGTGTGCGCCGGCCTAGTCATGACCGCACGGTTGCCCACCTCATCGAGAACGCTCTGCTCTCCGGCGTCGAGCAATGTCATTTCGCCGACTGCCACCGAGGCGTCGGCGACGACCGCCTCAAGCACCCGACCGAACCAGGCAACCAACCGCTCGATGGTCGACCGGTCGTAGAGGTCTGTCGCATAGGTGACGGTGCCGGCAGCCATCGGTGCGTTCGGGTCCTCGGTGGGCACCTCACCGAAGTCGAAGTCCAAGTCCCACTTCGAAGTACCGACGGACATCTCCAGCGGCTCAACAGTGATCCCATCGAATGCCGCCCCCTCTGGGCGCACATTGTTCTGGAAGAGCATGCCCACCTGGAACAGGGGATGATGCGACGTGGAACGCACCGGATTGAGGTGCTCGACAAGCAACTCGAACGGCACATCCTGATTGCTGTAGGCATCCAACGCCTTCTGTCGCACCCGCCCGAGCACCTCACCGAACGAATCCTCAGAATCCACCGCCACCCGCAGCACCCACGTGTTGACGAAGAACCCCACCAGATCATCGAGCGCGGCATCCAACCGACCGGCGATCGGCGAACCCATCACCACGTCCTGACCCACCCCGGCGCGGTGCAACACCACCGCCAGCACCGCCTGCATCACCATCGAGGCAGTCGCATTGTGCGCCGCCGCCACCGCCTTGACCTGCGCCCACAACGGCGCCTCGATGCGCAACTCCACCCCGTCACCGCGATAGCTGGGCGCCGCCGGGCGCGGACGATCCGCCGGCAGCGACACCACCTCCGGCAAGTCCGCCAACTCGGCTCGCCAATACGCCAGCTGAGCAGCGATCACACTGTCCGGATCGGACTCGACACCCAACCAATTCCGTTGCCACAGCGTGTAATCGGCGTACTGCACCGGCAACGGCGACCAGCCCGGCTCCTGCCCCTGCCGACGCGCCCGATACGCCTCGCCCACATCACGCACCATCGGCGCCAACGACCAACCGTCAAAAGCGATGTGATGCACCATGATTGCGAGCACAAACTCTTCTGGCCCAAGCGCATAGATCTGTGCGCGCACCGGGATCTCGCCGGCCAGATCAAACCGATACCCCGCCAAAGCTGCCAACTCGATGGCCAACTCCGGCTCGGGCAACGACACCACCGCCGGACCGCCACGCCGCCACATCCCCGGCTCCGCAGGCAGCACCTTCTGGAACGGCACACCGTCAGTGTCGGGGAAGACGGTCCGCAGCGATTCATGTCGCGCGATCACATCGTCCAGCGCCGCGTCGAGCGCCGACACGTCAAGTGCCCCAGTGATCCGCAACGCGGTGGGAATGTTGTAGGTCCCGAATCCGTCCTCGAACCGGTTGAGGAACCACAACCGGCTCTGGGCGTACGACAGCGGTACCGCCGTTGGACGTTCAGCGGCCACCAATGGCGCCCTGCGTACCGAGCCCTCACCGATACGTGGAGCCAGCTGCGCGACAGAGGGTGACTCGAATATCGTCCGGACGGCCAAGCCGGCGTCCATGCTGGTGTTGATGGCGGCGATGACCCGGGTTGCGGATAGCGAATCGCCGCCGAGGTCGAAGAAGGACTCGTCGATTCCGACGCGTTCCAATCCCAGAACGCGGGCATAGATGCCCGCCAGAATTTCCTCGGTGGGGGTGCTCGGAGGACGGTACTGGCCGGCACTGTATTCGGGGACGGGCAACGCGCGGGTGTCGAGTTTGCCGTTCACCGTCAAAGGCAGAGCGTCGAGGACGACGATGGCCGCAGGCACCATGTACGCCGGTAGCCGCTCGGCCAGCTTTGCTCGCACCACCGCGGGATCGACGCTGGCGTCGGAGCTTTCGGTGACATATCCGACGAGGCGCTTGTCGCCGGGCCGGTCTTCGCGGGCGATCACGGCGGCCTGGTCGATTCCGTCTAGGACGGTCAGCGCAGTGTGGACTTCGCCGAGCTCGATCCGATAGCCACGGATCTTGACCTGTTCATCGGCGCGGCCCAGGTATGTCAGCTGCCCGTCGGTGCCCCAGCGCACCAGATCGCCGGTCCGATACATCCGCTGGCCCGGTGCGCCGAATGGGCTGGCAGTGAATCGGCCTGCGGTCAACCCGGCACGGCCCAGGTAGCCGTACGCCAGTCCGAGGCCGGCAACGTACAACTCGCCGACCACTCCCACCGGCACCGGACGCAGCCACGCATCGAGAACGAACAACGCCGCGCCCGGCACCGGGGTACCGATCGGGACCACCTGCGTGCCCGCCGTCAGCGGGGCGCTGACAGCCACACACATCGTGGTTTCGGTTGGGCCGTAGGCGTTGACCATCACCCGCCCCGGCGCCCAACGCTCCACCACCTCGGTCGGACAGGCTTCTCCGGCCATCACGACCGTGGTCGACTCGAGACCATCATCCGGCAGCGTCGCGATCGCCGACGGGGTCTGAGTCAATACGGTGACTGATTCAGCGGCCAGCAGTCGGTGAAGCTCATCAGGCGAGCTCGCCACCGTCTCGGGGACGATGACCAGCCGCCCACCGCGGAGCAGCGCACCGAAGATCTCCCAGACCGACACGTCGAAGGCGAGCGAGTGACACAAAGGCCACACCCCCGATGCGGGCAGCCCCGCGTCCAGTGACCCGAGCAAGTTGGTCACACTGCGGTGGGTGATGGCCACGCCCTTGGGAATTCCGGTGGTGCCGGAGGTATAGATCAAGTACGCAATGTCGTCGGGTTCCGGCGCCGCAAGCCCTGTGCTGGGATAGGCGTCGATGGCCGGGTCGTCGACGTCGACGACCGCGTACTCGCCGCCGTCGAGCCTGCCGGCGAGTTCGGTGGTACTGATCACGGCGGTCGGCGCGGCGTCGGCGAGCATGAAACGCAGCCGGGCATCGGGCACGATCGGGTCGATCGGCAGATACGCGGCCCCCGTCTTGAGCACTGCCAGCATGGCGACGACTGCTTGGGCTGACCGTTCGACGAGGAGCGCCACCGAACGCCCCGGCCCGACGCCCCGATCCGCGAGTAGGTGGCCCAGCCGGTTGGCGTCTTCATCGAGTTCTCGATAGGTCATGGACCTGCCGTCACCGCTGATCGCGACGGCGTCCGGCGTTCGGACCACCTGGGTGGCGAACAGCGCCGGTATCGACAGGTGCGTACCGGACGGCGGCTGGATCAGCGCGGTGCGGTTACCGAGTTGTTCGAGCCTGTGGTGTTCGACCTCGTCGAGCAGATCGACCGTGGACAGGTGGCGGCTCGGGTCGTCGGTGAGATTGGTGAGCGCACGGAGCAGCCGCTGGATAAGGGTCTGGATGCTCGCCGCGTCGAACACATCGGTGCGGTACTCCACCGACCCGGTTATCCCGAGGGGCTCACCGGAGGAGTTCCAGCGTTCCTCGAGGGAGAACGAGAGGTCCATGCGGGCGGTGTGGGTGTCGACGGTCAGCGGGTGGACCTGAACATCGCCTAGGGCCGGGGTGGGCGCCGCATGGTCGGGACGGTCGAAGTTCTGCCAGCCCAGCATCACCTGGATCAGCGGGTGGTGAGCGAGCGAGCGAGTGGGGTTGAGGCGTTCGACGAGGACTTCGAAGGGCACGTCCTGATGTTCATAGGCGGCCAGGCTGCGGGAGCGGACCTGCTCGAGCAACTCCGCAACCGTGGGGTCCCCCTCGATCTGGACGCGCAGAATCAGCGTGTTGACGAAGAACCCGACCAGCTCATCGAGTGCGGCGTCGCGCCGCCCGGCGATCGGGAAGCCGATGGGCACGTCGGTGCTGGCGGACAGTTTGGCCAACACCACCGCCAACGCGGCTTGGACCACCATGAAGCTCGTCGCCTGATGGTGAGCGGCCACCCTGGCCAGCTGTTGCTGCAACTCGGCAGGCCATTCGATGGCGATGCTGGCCCCGCGCTGGTCGGCGACGGATGGGTAGGGCCGATCGGTGGGCAGCTCCAACCGCTCGGGCAGTCCCGCCAACACCTGCTGCCAGTAACTGAGCTGCCCCGCGATGCGGCTCGTCGGGTCGTCGAGTTCTCCGAGAGACTCGCGTTGCCAAAGCGTGTAGTCGACATATTGCACCGCCAGCGGCGCCCAAATCGGGGCGTGCCCTGCGCAGCGAGCGGCATAGGCGGAGCCGACATCGCGTACAAGCGGGGCGATGGACCAGCCGTCTCCGGCGATGTGGTGCACCACCGCAACCAACACATGTTGGTCCTCGTCGAGGCGTAAAAGCGTTGCCCGCAACGGAATCTCAGCACTGAGATCAAAATTGTGTCCCACGGTCGCGGCGACGGCGTCGTCAACCTGCTGCGACGAGAAGCCGGTGGCATCGACGACAGCCCAGCTGAAGTCGGCTCGCTCGGGCGGGATGACGACCTGTTGGGGGATGCCCTCAGCCGCGACGAAGAGGGTGCGCAGGCTTTCGTGACGGGCCACCACATCACCCAGCGCCGCCCCCAATGCCGCGACGTCCAGAGATCCCGAAATTGTGAACGCTGCCGGCATGTTGTAGACCGGCGAAGGCCCATGTAACTGATCGAGGAACCACAACCGCTGCTGGGCATAGGACAACGGCACTACCGGCGGGCGGGGGCGCGCTGTCAGAGCGGTGGATGTCGCATCGTCGGCGTGAGCGTGGATCCACGCCGCCAGTCCGGCCACCGTGGGCGCGTCGAACAATGCCCGAATCGGGACATCCACGTTCAGTTCGGCGCGGACGCGGGCCACCAGACGCGTAGCCGACAGCGAGTGTCCGCCCAGATCGAAGAATGATTCGTCGATGCCGACCCGGCTCGCGCCCAGTACCTCGCCGAACAATGCGGCCAACACCCGCTCACGGTCATCCCGTGGGGCGCGGTAGGTCACCGTGCTGATGAACTCCGGAGCAGGCAGCGCCCGTTTGTCCAGCTTGCCGTTGACCGTCAGAGGTAGTGAGTCCAACATCGTTATCGAAGCTGGAACCATGAACTCCGGCAACCGCTCTGACACGAAGCTGCGCAACTCCGCGGCGCGTTCGATCGCGGCCGGGTCATTCACATAGCCGGCCAGCGGCCCCACCGATCCGGCGGGCACATACACATCCGACAAAGGCTCTACTGCGCGGGTCAGAACGATGTCGACGAAACCGGCTGCGGCTGACCAGGTTACCGCCGTGACGTAGCCCAGTTCCTCGCCCAAAAGATGGCATTGTCGCGCAACGACCGCGTTCTCCGGCTCCGCCACAACGGCACTCAACTCGTTGAGAGCCACCCGATCCGGCGCGGAAGCCAGCGCCGCCGCCAATGCCACCGCCGGCCAGACCCCGGAATGTGGCACACCCGTGACACGCAAGTCCGGTAGGTCCGTCGCGCGCAAGAAGTCACCCAACGCGGCCAAGCTGCCGAACCGCTCCCACGCTTCGGTCCGGATGCGGGCCGCCGAACGCGCCGACACCGGCGCCTTACGCAACACGACCTCGTAGCGGTAACCACTGAGCTCGTTGATCGCGTCCATCGCCTTGAGTTGCACATCGACCGCGCCGATCTCTGGGTAATGAGATGGCAACGCGCTGAAGAATTCCGGAGCCACCAACAGCTCCTGCTCGGCCAGCATTTCGCGACGCACTCGCTCGCGCACCACGGCGGCGGTCAGCTCCCCACTGGCATCCTCGGCGCACACCAGCCCTGTGGTGAATTCCCGAAGCAGCGCGAGGTTGCGCACATCACCGACGAAGACCGCCCCGCCGGGGGCAAGAAGTCGCATCGCCAACTTCAATACGTCGAGCAGGTAGCCCGCGCTGGGGAAATACTGGATGACAGAGTTCAGGACAATGGTGTCGAAATAGCCTTCCGGCAGCCCGTCGGCCGCATCGGCAGGCTGCACCGCCAAGTGAACCCGGCCTGCCCACGGCTGCGACGCCACCGCCGCCCGCAATCTCTCGATCGTCGGCGCGGAGAAGTCGGTGCCCCAGTACTCGACGCAATGTGGGGCGAGGGGCGCCAGCAGTAGACCTGAGCCGACACCGATCTCCAACACTCGGCCCGGCCCCAGCGCTTGAATCCGCTTCACCGCCGCTGCCTGCCACTGACGCATCTGGTCGAGCGGGATCGGATCACCGGTGTAACTGGAGTTCCACCCACCGAAATCCTGCCCCAACTCGGTGGATTCGTCGTGCTGTGTGAAGGCCTCCCCCGTATAGAGGTCCGCATACACGCCTTGCCACTGGCTCACGAGCTGGGCTTCCCGGGCGGGCTCACGAACCAACTTCATCTGTGGGTCGGGAACTACATAGCCCACCAGTTGCTTGTCGCCGACACCGTCGACCACATCTGCGGCGTGGGCGACGACCACCGCCTGGGATACCCGGGGATGGGCGCGAAGCACGGACTCGATCTCACCGAGTTCGATGCGATAGCCGCGAATCTTGACCTGTTCATCAGCGCGTCCCACATAACGCAACTGCCCGTCGGCGCCCCAGCGCACCAAATCCCCGGTGCGGTACATCCTTTGCCCGCCCGACGTTTCGTCGCCCACGAACGGGCACGCCACGAACCGCGAGCCGGTCAGCCCGGGCCGGCGCACGTAGCCCACGCCCACTCCTCGGCCTGCGACGTACAGCTCGCCGACGACCCCGGTCGGCACCGGACGCAACCACGCGTCCAGCACAAACAACGCCGCACCCGGTACGGGGAGACCTATTGGCACCTCCCCCGCTCCCGCGGCCAGCGGCGCGCTGATGGTGGCATAGACGGTGGTCTCGGTCGGACCATATCCGTTGATCATCACCCGTCCGGGTGCCCACCGGTCCACCACCTCCGCCGGACAGGGCTCGGCGGCGATCATCAGCGCCGCGCGGTCCAGACCCTGAGGGGACAGCACCCCCAGCGCCGATGGAGTCTGGCTGAGCATGGTGACTTTCTCGGCGACCAGCAACGCATGGAAGTCCTGCGGGGAGCGGCTAACCTCCTCGGGCACCACCACCAGGCGACCGCCGTGCAGCAGCGCGCCCCACATCTCCCAGACGGAATAGTCGAAGGCATACGAGTGGGATTGCGACCAGACCTGGTCCGGCGCCGGCCGATAGCGGATGTCCATGGCGTCGAACAGGCGCGTCACATTGTGGTGGGTTACGGCCACTCCCTTGGGCAGACCGGTGGTGCCCGAGGTGTAGATGATGTGGGCAATGTCCTCCGGAACCGGCCCCGGCAACGCGGTGCTGGGTTGACCGGGGATGCGCGGATCGTCGACATCGACAACGAGCAGCCCGCACCCGCGCAGCCTTTCGGCGAAATCGGCTGTGGTGACCGCGACGATCGGCTCGGCGTCAGACACCATGAATTCGATGCGCGTCTGCGGATAGGCCGAATCAATCGGCAGATACGCCGCCCCGGTCTTGAGCACTGCCAGAATGGCCACGATCGCCTCTGCTGATCGCGGTAAGAGCAGCGCCACAGATTGGCCTGCGCCCGCACCTAGCCCGACCAACAAGTGCGCCAAACGATTTGATGCTTCATCGAGTTCGCCATAGGTCAAGGTGACCTCACCGCAGCGGATCGCGACCGACTCGGGCGCGCAAGCCACCTGCGCGGCGAACAACTCCGGGATCGCAACCGACCTGCTCGATCGTTCGGTCAGGACCTCCCGGTTACCAACCTCGTCGAGCGTGGCGTACTCGCTGGTGTCGAGCACATCGATCGACGACAGCGGCCGTGTGGGCTCGGCCCCAATCGCTTCCAAGACTCGCTGCAGCCGCCCGATCAGCGTCTCGATGCTCGCCGGGTCGAACACATCGGTCCGGAACTCGACCATCCCGCCGATCCCGGCGGGCTCACCCGCTTCCGTCCAGCGCTCCCGCAGGAACACCACCATATCCATACGGGCGCTGAGGGTCTCCGCGGAGAACGGTGTGATCTGCAGATCGCCCAGGGTCAGCCCGGCCGCCGAGTCGTCGTCAAGCCCGGGAAAATTCTGCCACGCCAACATCACCTGGATCAGCGGGTGATGGGTCAGGGAGCGGGCCGGGTTGAGCCGATCGACCAGCACCTCGAAAGGCACATCCTGGTGCTCGAACGCGGCTAACCCTTTCGCGCGCACCTGGGCCAACACTTGGCCGAAAGACGGATCACCGTCGACCTCGACCCGCAATACCAAGGTGTTGACGAAGAACCCGACCAATTCGTCGAGCACCGAGTCGCGTCGTCCGGCGATCGGGAACCCTACCGCTACATCAGAACTGCTGCTCAACTTCGACAACAGCACTGCCAGCGCCGCCTGCATCACCATGAAACCGGTCGCGTTGTGCTCGCGGGCCACTCGTGCCACGTGCTGCTGCAACCGAGCCGGCCAGTCGACCGCCACGCTCGCGCCACGGTAATCGGCCACCGGCGGGTACGGCCGATCGGTAGGCAATTCCAATCGCTCGGGCATCCCGGCCAACGCGTGTTCCCAGTAGTCCAGCTGCCCGGCGATCGGGCTGTCCGGGTCGGTCAGATCACCGAATTCGGCGCGCTGCCACAGTGTGTAGTCCACGTACTGCACCGGCAACGGGGCCCAGTCCGGCGCCTGGCCTGCAGAACGGCTGGCGTAACCCGTGCTGAGATCACGGACGAACGGGGCGATGGACCAGCCATCGCCCGCGATGTGGTGCACCACCGCCACGAAGACGTACTCGTTGTTGCCGAGATCGAAAAGTTCGGCACGTAAGGGAATTTCGACAGTCAGATCGAATCTGTGGCGCACCAGCGCGCCGACGGCTTCGGCCAGCCGCTGCGCCGGCCAGCCGCTGACGTCGACCACCTGCCACCGGAAATCGGCATGCTCGGCGGGCACCACGACTTGATGGGGTGTGCCATCGACCGCCGGGAACACCGTGCGCAGGGTCTCGTGGCGGACAATCACATCGCGCAGTGCCGAGGCCAGGGCGTCCGCGTCGAGCGCCCCACTGATCCGGAACGCCGTCGGCATGTTGTAGGTCGCGACCTCGCCCTCGACCCGATTGAGAAACCACATCCGGTTCTGAGCGAACGACAACGGCACCACCGCCGGCCGCTTGTCCACTGCTACCAACGGATTGCGTCGACCTGTCCCCTCACCGATGCGCGGCGCCAACCGCGCTACGGAGGGTGCATCGAACAACGTACGGACGGAGACATCGGCGTCCAGATCGGTGTTGATCGCCGCGATCACCCGCATCGCCGACAGCGAGTCGCCACCCAAGTCGAAGAACGAGTCGTCGACACCGACTCGTTCGATGCCGAGGATCCGCGCGTATATCCCGGCCAGGATCTCCTCGACGGGGTTCGACGGGGCCCGGTACGTATCCGCATCCTGATACTCAGGAGCCGGCAGGGCGCGCCTATTGAGTTTGCCGTTGACCGTCAACGGCAACGCTTCGATGCCGACCACCGCGGCTGGCACCATATATCCGGGCAGTCTGTCCGCCAATGCACTGCGTGCCAGCGCCGGATCAACGGTCCCGGTGACGTAACCGACCAGACGCTTGTCGCCGGCACGGTCCTCGCGGACGATCACCACCGCCTGGTCCACCCCGGGAACTGCAGCGAGCGCAGCCTGAACCTCGCCGAGTTCGATCCGGAACCCGCGGATCTTGACCTGCTCATCGGCTCTACCCAGGTAGCGCAGTTCACCGTCGGCGCCCCAGCAGACCAGATCGCCTGTGCGATACATCCGTTGTCCGGGTGCTCCCGCGTCAATTAACGGGCATGCCACGAACCGCGATGATGTCAATGCGGGGCGGCGCCAGTACCCCAATCCCAGCCCGCTACCGGCCACATACAGCTCACCGACCACCCCGACCGGGGTTGGACGTAACCACTGATCCAGCACAAAGAAGCCAAGATGGCTCAGTGGAATCCCGATTGGGCTCGCGTTGCTGTCGATGTCCCCAGCGGCGATTTCTCGGAACGAGGCGTGCACCGTGGTCTCGGTGATGCCATAGAGATTCAACAGCCGCGGTGATCGGGGATGACGTTCTAGCCAGGACCGAAGACGTTGCGGTTCAAGGGCTTCGCCGGCGAAGATCACGCTCTGAAGCGCGAGCTGCTGTCCCAGCTCGGGTGCCAGTCCATCGGCGGTTTGCAACGCATAGAACGCCGAGGGGGTCTGGCTCAACACGCTTACCTGTTCACGGGCCAGCAGGGCATGGAATTCCTCTGGAGAGCGGGTGACCGGCTCGGGAACCACGACCAGTCGCCCACCACCGAGTAGAGCACCCCAGATCTCGCACACCGACACGTCGAAGGCATAGGAATGCCACTGGGACCACACCCCGGACCGGGGTACATCAGCAGACAACGACGCAAGTAGCTCGATGACGTTGTGATGAGTAATCGCAACGCCTTTCGGGACACCGGTGGTACCCGACGTGTAGATCAGGTAGGCGATCTCATCGCCTGCCGGCGCTGGGAGCGTGATGCTCGGTTGGTCGGCGACGGCTGGGTCATTGACGTCGATGACCGACAGTCCGCGCCCCTCGAACCGCTCCGCGAGCCCATCGGTAGTGACCGCAAGCAGTGGCGCCGCGTCGCCCAGCATGAACTCGATCCGGGCCGCGGGGAGCGCCGGATCGATCGGCAGATAGGCAGCTCCCGTTTTCAGGACTGCGAGAATCGACACGATCGCCTCGGCTGAGCGCGGAACCAGTAGCGCCACACACTCCGATGGACCCGCACCCTGGCTGACCAACAGATGGGCAAGTCGGTTGGCGGCCTCATCCAATTGCCGGTACGTCATGCCGTGACCGTCGAAGCTCACCGCTAACGCGTCCGGCGCCTGTGCAACCCGTTCGGCGAACAACGCCGGGATGGACGGCACCAAAGTACTCGCTGGTGCGACAGGAGTCACGGCTTTCCGGTTCTCCCACCGGCGCAGAAGCGCGTACTCGCCGGCGTCGAGCACATCCACCGACGACAGCTGACGTGTGGGGTCGGCGGTGATGGCCGTCAAGACTCGTTGCAGCCGCCCGATCAACACCTCGATGCCGGCCGCATCGAACACATCGGTTCGGAACTCCACCGCTCCACCGATGCCTACCGGTTCACCAAACTCGTTGAATCGCTCAGCCAGCGAAAACGTCAGATCCATCCGAGCCGCCTGGGTTTCAACCTCCAGCGGCGAGACTTGAAGATCGGAGTTCTCCCCCGCGACGCGCTCGCGGTTGCCCGCAGGTAGGTTCTGCCAGGCCAACAACACCTGCACAAGCGGGTGATGCGTCAGTGATCGGGCTGGATTGAGCCGATCCACCAACACCTCGAACGGCACATCCTGATGCTCGAAAGCTGCCAGGCTGCGTGCACGGACCTGAGCCAGAAGCTCAGCGACACTGGGGTTACCGGACAGTTCGACCCGCAACACCAAGGTGTTGACGAACAATCCAACGAGATCGTCCAGGGCCGGATCTCGCCGCCCAGCGATCGGGAAGCCGATCGCCACATCTGAGCTGGCGCTCAATTTGGCCAACAACGCCGCCAATGCGGCCTGCACCACCATGAAGTTGGTTGCATTGTGCTCGCGGGCAACCCGTCCGAGCCCTTGTTGCAGTTCCACCGGAAATTCCACGGCCACACTGCCCCCGCGGTAATCCGCCACCGGCGGGTACGGCCGATCGGTGGGCAAGTCAAGTCGCTCAGGCAATCCGGCCAGCGCCTGCTCCCAGTAACCCACCTGCGCAGCGATGCGACTGTCGGCATCATCGAGATCGCCCAGCTGCTCGCGCTGCCACAACGTGTAATCGACATACTGCACCGGCAACGGCGCCCAGTCCGGTGTGTGTCCGGTGGCCCGGCTGGTATACGCAATGACGAGGTCGCGTATCAACGTGGTGATCGACCAGCCGTCTGCGGCGATATGATGCACCACCGCCACCAAGATGTGATCGTCGCCTCCTAGGCGGAACACCGTTGTGCGCAACGGGATTTCCGTCGACAAATCGAAGCCATACCGCACCTCGGCGCCGACGGCCTCTTCAATCTGTGGTTCCGACCAGCCCGCTGCATCGACGACCCGCATGCCCGGATCCACCTGCTCAGCGGACATGATGACCTGCTCGGGAACCCCTTCGCGTGCCAAAAACACTGTGCGAAGGCTCTCTTGGCGGGCCACCACATCAGCCAACGCTGCGTCTAATGCGTCGACATCCAGCGCACCACTGATCCGAAACGCCGCGGGCAGGTTGTAGACGGGCGAGGGCCCATGCAGCTGATGCAGGAACCACAATCGCTGCTGCGCAAATGACAGCGGCAGAATCTCAGTGCGTTGCCGCGTCGTCAAAGGTTCGAATCCGCCCGAACGCTCATCGAGGCGAAGCGCCAGTTGGGCCACGGTGGGCGATTCGAAGAGCGTGCGCACGGCCAGATCGGCACTGAGATCGTTGTTGATGGCGGCGATCATCCGCGTCGCCAACAGCGAATCGCCACCCAAGTCGAAGAACGAGTCGTCCACTCCCACCCGTTCCAGTCCGAGCACCCGAGCGTACAGTCCGGCGAGTATTTCCTCGACCGCGGTGGCGGGAGCTCGGTAGCGGTCCGCTTCCGTGTACTCGGGTTCGGGCAAGGCGCGCTTGTCCAGCTTGCCGTTGACCGTCAACGGCAGCGCCTCTAGCGTCACCACCGCGGCCGGCACCATATATGACGGCAACCGCTCGCCAAGCCGCACCCGGACCTTGGTGGGGTCCGCCTCGCCGGTGATGTATCCGACCAGGCGCTTGTCGCCGGGGCGGTCCTCACGCGCGATGACTGCCGCCTGCTCGACTCCGTCCAATCCGGCGAGCGCGGCCTGGATCTCACCCAGCTCGATGCGATATCCGCGAAGCTTGACCTGCTCGTCGGCACGCCCCATGTAGGTCAGCTGCCCGTCAAGACTCCACCGGACCAAATCCCCGGTCCGATACATCCGTTGTCCTGGCGTGTCCTTGCTCGCGAACGGACAGGCGACGAAACGCGTCGCGCTCAATCCGCCTCGGCGCCAATACCCCATACCCAGACCGCCACCGGCCACGTACAACTCACCGACCACCCCGGCCGGCACCTGTTGTAGCGAACTGTCCAATACAAAGAAGGCCAGATGACCCAACGGCACCCCGATAGGGCTGGCACCGCTCTCGACGTCAGCCTCGATGATCTCGCGAACTGACGCGTGCACCGTGGTTTCGGTGATGCCGTACATGTTGATCATCCGCGGTGATTCCGGATGGTTATTCAACCAGGTGAGGATGCGCTGAGGATCGAGGGCTTCTCCGCCGAACACGACCGCCTCGAGCGTCAACTCCGACCTGCGTTCGTGCTCCAGCGAATCCACTGTCTGAAGCGCGTAGAACGCCGATGGCGTCTGGCTCAACAAGCTGACGTGTTCGGCAGCCAAGAGAGCGTGGAGGTCACGCGGAGAGCGCACAACTTCGTCGGGGACCACCACCAGGCGACCGCCATGCAGCAGCGCCCCGAAAATCTCCCACACCGAGTAGTCGAAGGCCAATGAGTGACATTGCGTCCATACCTGATTCGCGAAATGAAGATCACTGTCGAGGGTTTCAAGCATCCGTGTGACATGGCGATGGCTGATGGCCACCCCCTTGGGCACGCCGGTGGTGCCCGAGGTGTAGATGAGGTACGCGATGTCGTCGGGATCGGGTACCGGTAACGGCGTACCCGGCTGGCTATGCACCGCGGGGCCCTCGGCGTCGATCACCGGCAGCTCATATCCGTTCAACCGCTCGGCCAGACCGGCGGTGGTGACCGCAGCCATCGGCGCCGCGTCGCCGAGCATGAAGTCCACTCGAGCATCGGGATGCAGCGGGTCGATCGGCAGGTAAGCGGCACCTGTCTTGAGCACCGCCAGGATCGCCACGATCGCCTCGGCCGAGCGTGAAAGCAGCAACGCCACAAACTGACCTGGACCGGCGCCGCGCGCTGCCAGCAGGTGCGCCAACCGGTTCGACGCCTCGTCCAGTTCCCGATACGTCCAGGATCGTCCACCGAATGTGAGTGCCGCAGCATCCGGCGTGCGCGCCACCTGCTTATGGAACAAGTCGGGGATCGACCGCGACGGTACGCCCATCGACTCGGTCAGGACCGCGCGATTGCCCCAGTCGTCCAGCTGCGCGTAATCGGCGTCGTCCATCAGATCCATCGACGACAAGCGCCGTGTGAGATCCGCCGTCATGACTGTGCCGCCACGTCGGCGGTCAACGCCATCAACACGCGTCGCAAGCGCTCAATCAGCAGCTCGATGGTTGCGACGTCGAATACGTCGGTACGGAATTCCACTAGCCCCCCAATCCCCCCCGGTTCGCCGGTGTCGCTCCAACGTTCAGCCAGGGAGACGACCAAATCCATTCGTGCAGTATGTGTTTGCGCCGATAGCGGCGTGATCTGCACATCACCGAGAGTCAGCCCGGCCGCGGGACCGCTGCTGTACCACGGCAGGTTGTTCCACGCCAACATCACCTGCACCAAGGGGTGCTGGGTCAGGCTACGAGTGGGGTTGAGCCGATCCACCAGCACCTCAAAAGGCACGTCCTGGTTTTCGTAAGCCGCCAGGCCGCGCTCGCGAACCTGGTTCAGCAGTTCGGCGATCGTGGGATCGCTACCCAGATCGACACGTAACACCAACGTGTTGACGAAGAAACCGACCAGCTCGTCCAGTGCGGGGTCACCGCGACCAGCGGTCGTGATCCCCACTGCCACATCGGAGCTGCCGCTGAGCTTGGACAGCAAGACCGACAAGGCGGCTTGGATCACCATGAAGCTCGTAGCGTTGTGTTCACGGGCCAGATCGCGTACCCGCTGCTGCAGCTGCGCCGGCCAGTCCACCTCCACGCTGGCACCGCGATAGTCGGCCACCGGCGGATACGGCCGATCGGTGGGCAGCTGTAGCCGCTCCGGCAGCCCGGCCAGGGAATCCTCCCAGTAGGCCAGCTGTGCGGCGATCGGGCTGTCGTCATCCGTCAGGTCCCCGAGATGCTCTCGCTGCCACAGCGTGTAGTCGACATACTGCACCGGCAACGGCGACCAATCGGGTGTCCTTCCCGCACACCTGCTGGCGTACGCCACTGACAGATCCCTCACGAGCGGTCTGACCGACCAGCCGTCGGCAGCAATATGGTGAACCACCGCTACGAATATGTGCTCGTTGTCCGCCACGCGGAAAAGCCGTGCATACAGCGGGATCTCGTTGCGCAAGTCGAAGTTGTGACGCGCCACCGCACCAACGGCTTCCTCCAGCTGCGTTGCCGACCAGCCTTTGGCATCGACAACGACCCAACCGAAGTCCGCGGACTCGGAGGGCACCACGAGCTGATGTGGTAGACCGTCGACCGACGGGAACAGCGTGCGCAGACTCTCTTGGCGGGTTACCACATCGACCAGTGCCGCCCCCAACGCCGACACATTCAGCGGCCCGCTCATTCGCAACGCCACTGGCATGTTGTAAACCGGGGATGGTCCTTGTAATTGGTCGAAGAACCACAACCGTTGCTGAGCGTAGGACAGCGGTGGCCGCTCCGGGCGCGGCATCGGTTGCACCGCCGGACGTACCGCATCGCCACCATGCCGGCGCAGGTAGTCAGCGAGACCGCGAACGGTTGACGCGTCGAACAGGCATCGCACCGGTACTTCCCGGCCCAGAGCCAATTGAAGCCGCGCAGTCACCCGGGTCGCTATCAATGAATCGCCCCCGAGTCCGAAGAAGTCATCGTCGAGGCCGACCCGGCTCACGCCCAATACGTCGGCGAAGGTGTCGGCGATGATCTTTTCAGTTTGTGTCTGAGGGGCCCTGAAAGCCGTAGCCGCGAACACCGGTTCGGGTAGCGCCTTGCGGTCTACCTTGCCCGAGGAGGTCAGTGGCAGTTCGTCGAGGACCACGATCTGGCTTGGCACCATGTACTCGGGTAACCGCTCGCCCATCCACTGGCGCACCGCGCTGATCTTCGTGTTGGTGTCGGGATCGTTGGCGTAGATGCTGCGCTGTTCGGCTGTGGCCGGGGCCCGATACAGGTCTGTCCACGCGGGTCCGTTCGCACCGTTCAGCGCTGCGGTGAACACCGCATCGACGGTGCCGGGTTCAGCGCCCCATGTGACTGCGACGTGGTATCCGGTCGCTTCACCCAGGCGGTACAGCTGTTCCGGGACAACCCCTTCCGATATCACTGCGGCCTTACTGCGCGCCTCGACGGCCGTCAATCCGGCGGCCAGAGCTTGTTCGACCTGAACGTCGCTGATGACCCCGGCCCGCGGAATAGAGCAAACTCGCACCGCGTCGATGCGCCGCGCCGTCAACGCGGCTTCCAAGGCGGTGACACCGCCGCTCGTCTTCCACTCCCAGGTGGGTACCTCGGCCATTGACCTCACTTGGGTGGGAGTCTTGTGGACTATGACGTCGTAGCGGTACCGGTTCAACTCGTTGTCGGCTATGCCGCGTTTGACTTCGATGTCGAGGCCGGCGACTGACGGATGCTCGACAGCCCATGTAGTGAAGAATTCCGGCGCGAGCAGCAACTCGGGTTCGCCCAGCACCGCGCGCTCCACCCGCTGGCGAATGTCGGCGGCGTCGTCGGTCTTCGCGCGTGCGAATGCCACTGCAGTCTGGAAGGCCCTCTGCAAACTGTGGTTTCGCACATCGCCGATGAACAAAGCTCCACCGGGTGCCAGGAGGTCCATTGCAGCGTCAATGACTTCGGCCAGGTATCCCGCGTTCGGGAAATACTGGATTACCGAGTTGAAGATCACAGTGTCGAAGTAACCGACCGGAAGGCCGTCTGTCACGTGCGCTGGGCGGGTCAACAACTCAACGCGGTCCCGCCACGGAATCTGCAATCGTTCGAGCGCGTTCGCGAGGTTGTCGACAGCCTCTCCGGACATATCAGTGCCGACATAGCGTTCACAGTTCGGAGCGACTTGAGACAGAATCAGACCCGAGCCCGCGCCGATCTCCAAAACACGCCTTGGCTGCAACTCCAGAATCCGGTCCACAGTGGCGCGCCGCCACTCCTCCATCTGCGGTTGAGGAATCGGATCACCGGTGTAGCTGCTGTTCCAGCCACGGAAATCCATTCCGAATTCCAATATTTCGAGCTCAGAGCCGTACAACTCGTCGTACATGTGCTGCCACTGGTCGACGATCTCAACGTCGTGATGGACGGTGCTGACATGCTCCAGGGCGACATAGGCGACCAGATGATCCGCACCGGTATCGCTATGGTGCACGGTCGCCGCGGCCTGCGTGACGAGCGGGCAACCCAGCAGCGTGTTCTCGATCTCACCCAACTCGATGCGCTGCCCGCGCAGTTTTATCTGTGCGTCGGCGCGCCCCAAATACTGGAGCGTGCCCGCCGGTAACCAGCGCACCAGATCCCCAGTGCGATACATCCGTTCTCCGGCCCTGCCGTACGGGTTGGCCACGAACCGCTCCGCCGTCAGTGCCAGCCTGCCGACGTACCCGCGCGCGAGCGCAGATCCGGACACATACAGTTCGCCGACCATCCCGGGCGGGCTCGGGTTCAACCGTGAATCCAGAACCAGCGCAGACACGCCTGGGATCGGCACGCCGATGTCGACGGGCTGCTCCACAGACAGCGGTGCCGTGCAGCTCGCCCAGATCGTCGTCTCCGTGGGACCGTAGGCGTTGTACATCCGCCGCCCCGGTGACCACACGGCCGCGAGTTCGTCCGGACATGGCTCCCCGGCCGTGATGAGGGTGTCAAGCCCATCGAGCCGAGCCCGGTCCAGCGAAGCCACTACAGAGGGCGTCACCACGGCCGCACTGACCCGTTGATCTTGCAGGAGATCGGTCAGCGCTTCCCCGGCGTAGGCATCGCGTTCGGCCACCACCAGCGTCGCACCCGCCTCCGCGGCCAACAACATCTCGAAGACCGATGCATCGAAGGTCGGTGCGGCGACCATCAACACCCGAGAGGTGGGGGCCAAGCCGAACGTATGGCGCTGCGCCGCAGCCAGTCCGAGCAGACCGGCGTAGCTCACCACGACGCCCTTGGGAACGCCGGTCGATCCCGACGTGAAGATCACATAAGCGGCGGTGTCCACAGACAACGGTGCCAGACGATCGGCATCTGTGATGGGGTCCGCGGAGACACCACACACAGCCCGGTCATCCATGCGTAGCACCGGGCGCGAGCCCGTCCCCGCGAAAGCGTCGACGCCACAGGTCAGTACACACTTCGCATCCACGGTGTCCAACACCCCGGCGACGCGCTCAACCGGATGCGCAGTGTCCAGCGGCACATAGGCCCCACCGGCCTTGAGGACCGCCCACCAGGCCACCACCAACTCCGCGCAACGGCCCGTGGCTACACCCACGGCGCATTCAGGGCCAACTCCCGTCTCGATGAGCGCCCGCGCCATCCGGGTCGACCAATCATCGAGCACCCGGTACGACAATTGGCGCTCACCGTCGACAACCGCCACCGCGTCCGGATCCGCGGCTACCGCTGACGCAAGCAACTGCAGCGCGATACCGGCCGGCGCTGTCACCGCTGCGCCAGACCACTCCGACAGCACTAGATCGCGTTCATCGTGGCCCAGCAGCCCGACCTCACCGATAACCACCGAGGTATCGACGACGACCGCCTCGACGATCCGGTCAAACCAGCGCACCAACCGCTCGATGGAGGACCGGTCGAACAAATCCGTCGCGTACGTCACGGCGCCGGCAGCCATCGACTTGGCAGGGTCCTCAGTGGCCACCTCTCTCACATCGAAATCCAGATCGAATTTGGCAGTGCGGGTAACCACTTCGACGGGCTCCACATCGACTCCGTCGAGCGCCACCTCGGGACGCACATTGTTCTGGAAAGCCAAGGCCACCTGGAACAGCGGATGGTGCGATGTGGAACGAACCGGATTGAGTTGCTCGACCAGTCGCTCGAACGGCACATCCTGATTGCTGTAGGCGTCGAGCGCCTTCTGGCGCACCTGGTGGAGTACCTCGTTGAACCGCTGCCCCGGGGTCACTCCCACGCGCAGCACCCATGTGTTGACGAAGAATCCGACCAATTCATTCAGAGCCTGATCCGACCGCCCGGCGATCGGGGTGCCCAGCGCGATGTCCTCACCCATTCCCGCCCGGTGCAATACGACGGCCAAGACTGCCTGTGTGACCATCGAGGCCGTGGCGTTGTGAGCCGCAGCCACCGCCTTGATACCTGCCCAGAGCTCTGGCTCGATGCGCAGGTCAACAACATCGCCGCGGTAACTGGGTACCGGAGGACGGGGCCGATCCGAAACCAGCGAGACTACTTCGGGAAGATCGGCCAACTCCTTCTGCCAGTAGTCCAACTGGGCGGCGATCACGCTATCGGGATCGGACTCGTCACCCAGCCAATCCTGTTGCCAGAGCGTGTAATCCACATATTGCACGGGTAGCGGCGCCCAGCTCGGGGGCAGACCTTGTCGCCGTGCCCGGTACGCCTCGGCCACATCGCGAACCATCGGTGCCATGGACCATCCGTCAAAAGCGATGTGGTGCAGCACGATTCCTACGACATATCGATCAGGCCCCGCGGCAAAAATTCGCGCGCGAATCGGGATCTCGGTGGCCAAATCGAACCGGTGGCCTGCCAGCGCCGCCAACGCGCCGTCGACTTCCGATGCGGGCAACGACACCACTGTCGCGCTCTCGCGCCGCCACATTCCCGGCTCCGCCGGCAGGACCTTCTGAGACGGCACACCGCCGATCTCCGGGAAGATGGTGCGTAACGATTCGTGGCGTGCGATCACGTCATCCAGTGCCGCAGCGAGCGCCTCGATATCGAGAAGTCCGTTGATCCTGAACGCGATCGGCATGTTGTATGTCGCCGCTCCGCCCTCGAACCGGTTGAGGAACCACAACCGGCTCTGGGCGTACGACAAGGGCACCACAGCAGGTCGATCTACGGGCACCAGCGGCTCACGCCGACGCGAAGCCGAATCGATTTGCGGCGCCAGTTGGGACACAGTGGGCGTGTCGAACAACGTCCGGACACCCAAGTCGACGTCCAGGCTGTCGTTGATCGCAGCGATCAGCCGCATCGCCGACACGGAGTCCCCGCCCAAGTCGAAGAATGACTCGTCGACCCCGACCCGATCCAATCCGAGGACGTGGGCGTAGATGCCGGCCAGCATCTCCTCCACCGCGGTTGTCGGGGCGCGGTAGCCATCGGCGTCGCCGTAGTCGGGCGCCGGCAGTGCGCGCTTGTCGAGTTTGCCGTTCACGGTCACCGGCAGTGCGTCGACCACGACCACCGCGGCCGGAACCATATAGCCCGGCAGCCGCTCGGCCAGTTTGGCCCGTGCGTTTGCCGGATCCGCAGTACCGGTGATGTAAGCAACCAAACGCTTGTCCCCGGGACGGTCCTCGCGCGCGATGACTACCGCTTGCTGCACTCCCGCGAGCCCGGCCAGGGCCGCCTGAATCTCACCTAATTCGATGCGATAGCCGCGGATCTTGACCTGCTCATCAGCGCGTCCGAAGTACCGAAGCTGTCCATCAGGGCCCCAGCACACCAGGTCGCCGGTGCGATACATCCGTTGCCCTTGTGCTTCCGCGCCGATGAACGGGCACGCCACAAATCGCGATGCGGTCAAACCGGCCCGCCGCCAATACCCGACCCCGACGCCGCGACCGGCGAGATATAGCTCACCGACCACCCCGACCGGGACTGCTCGTAACCATTTGTCCAGCACGAAGAAAGCGGCACCTGCTACCGGCGAGCCGATCGGGGGCGCGCCGGTGCCCTCGGCCAGGGGCGCGCTCTTGGACGCCCACATGGTGGTCTCGGTCGGTCCGTAGACGTTGACCATCACCCGTCCCGGCGCCCATCGATCCACGAGTTCAGGTGGGCAGGGCTCCGCGCCGATCACCAGGGATGCTGAGTCCAAACCCTCCGGGGAGAGCAGTCCAACCGCTGAGGGGGTCTGGGTGAGGATGCTGACATTTTCGGCAACAAGCAAGGCATGGAATTCTTCCGGCGATCGCGCCACAGAGTCAGGCACGACGACCAACCGCCCACCGTGAAGTAACGCACCCCAGATTTCCCACACCGAGAAATCGAAGGCGTACGAATGAAATTGTGTCCAGACCTGGCCCTGCACCAACTCGAAACCGAGGTCGAGCGACTCGAACAGCTGGATGACATTGTTCTGAGTAACGGCCACTCCCTTGGGAGTACCGGTGGTTCCCGATGTGTAGATGATGTGAGCGACGTCGTCGGGTGCCGGTGCCGTCAATGCGGTGGACGGATACCTGGCGATGTCAGGATCACCGACATCGATCACCGGCAGGTCACCGAAACCGGCTATACGGTCGGCGAATTGAGCTGTAGTGACAGCGGCCATCGGTGCGGCGTCTTCGACCATGAATTGGAGCCGCGCCGGGGGGACCGCGGGGTCGATAGGCAGATACGCCGCCCCAGTCTTGAGCACGCCGAGAATCGCCTGAATCGCTTCAGCCGAGCGGGAGAACAGCAGCGCCACAGAATGTCCCGGTCCCGCGCCGTGCTCGACCAGCAAGTGCGCCAACCGGTTCGACTCCTCATCCAGTGCGCGATAAGTCCACGAACGGCCGTCGCATGTCAAGGCTGTCGCATCGGGCGTGCGTGCCACCTGGGCGGTGAACAGCTGCGTTATCGACGCCGGTGTCACGGCCTCGGCCAACACCGCACGATTGCCCCACCGATCCAGTTGCTCACGCTCACTGGGATCGAGCACGTCGATTGACGACAGCGGGCGCTGCGGATCAGTGGTCATCGCCACGATCACGCGTCGCAACCGGTCGACCAGTGACTCGATCCCCGCACGGTCGAACACATCGGTACGGAACTCCACTGTCCCGCTTATCCCAGCGGGTTCGCCAGTCGCAGTCCAGCATTCAGCTAACGAAAACGCCAAGTCCATACGTGCAGTGCGGGTGTTCACGGGTATCGGGGCGACTTGCACATCACCAAGGGAGAGATCGGCAACGGGATTTCCGGCGAAGTTCTGCCACGCCAACATCACCTGCACCAGCGGGTGATGGGTAAGACTGCGGTTCGGGTTGAGCCGCTCTACCAATACCTCGAAAGGCACGTCCTGGTGCTCGTAAGCGGCTAGCGCACGTTGTTGCACCTGATCGATGAGCTCAGCAACCGTTGGGTCCCCGGCCACATCAACCCTCAACACCAGCGTGTTGACGAAGAATCCCACCAATTCATCGAGGACTGGATCGCGCCGTCCTGCAATCGGAAAGCCCACTGCCACATCAGAACTCGCGCTGATTTCGGCCAGCAACACCGCCATCGCGGCCTGCACCACCATGAAACTGGTCGCGTTGCGCTCGCGTGCCACCGCGGCCACCTGCTGCTGCACATCAGCCGGCCAGTCCACCGTCACAGTGGACCCCCGGTAATCGGCAACCGGCGGATACGGCCGATCGGTGGGCAAGGCCAACCGCTCGGGTAGCCCCGAAAGCGCGTGTTCCCAATAAGCCAACTGCACCGCGATGGGACTCGCGCTGTCAGAAATATCGCCGAGGTGTCGACGCTGCCATAGCGTGTAGTCGACGTACTGAACCGGCAGCGGCGCCCAATCAGGCGCGCTACCCGCACACCGGCTGGCGTATGCGAGCCCGAGATCTGTGACCAACGGACCTATCGACCAGCCGTCCGCGGCGATGTGGTGCACGACCGCCGCCAGGACGTACTCGTCTTCGGCAACTCGGAAAAGCGTTGCACGTAGCGGAATCTCGGTGTTGAGGTCGAAGGCGTGGAACGCCACCTCATCGATTGCCTCACTCAGCTTGGCGGGTGACCAGCCTCCGGCATCGATGATCTCCCAGCCGAAGTCCGCCCGTTCGGCGGGCACCAGCAACTGTTGGGGGGCCCCGTCGACCGCCGCAAACACCGTACGCAAGGTGTCTTGCCGGGCTACCACATCGGCCAGCGCGGCACCCAGCGCCTCGGCGTCAAGCTGTCCGGTCAGCCGCAGCGCGACCGGCATATTGTAGATCGCCGAAGGTCCTTGCAACTGTTCGAGGAACCACAACCGCTGTTGGGCGAACGAAAGCGGCAACACCGTGGGCCGCTCGCCCGCTACCAACGGTGGAAGCCCGCGCGAACCTTCTCCAATACGCGGCGCGAGTTGGGCGACTGTGGACGCATCGAACAGTGTTCGCACCGCGACGTCGACGCCCAGCGCGGTGTTGATCTCGGCGGTCACCCGCATTGCGGACAAGGAGTCCCCGCCGAGGTCGAAGAACGAGTCGTCGACCCCCACCCGCTCACGTCCCAGAATCTGAGCGAAGATCCCAGCCAGGATTTCCTCGACCGCAGTGCGTGGGGCGCGATACGTGTCGCATTCGGCGTACTCGGGTGCCGGCAACGCGCGCTTGTCGAGCTTGCCGTTGACCGTCAGCGGCAGCGCATTGAGGAGGACCACCGCCGTTGGCACCATGTAGGCCGGTAGCCGGTCAGATAGTTGGGCGCGGACCTGTGTCGGATCGGCATCTCCCGTTATGTATCCGACCAGGCGCTTGTCGCCGACGCGGTCCTCACGGGCGATCACGGCGGCTTGATCCACACCCTCCAACGCCGTCAGCGCGGCCTGGATCTCGCCCAATTCGATGCGATAGCCGCGGATCTTGACCTGCTCGTCAGCCCGACCGAAATAGCGCAGCTGTCCGTCAGCGCCCCACGACACCAGATCCCCGGTCCGATACATGCGCTGACCCGGGGCCCCGAAGGAACAGGCCACAAACCGAGACGCGCTCAATCCCGGCCGGCCCACGTAACCCAGCCCTACCCCAGAACCGGCCACATACAATTCCCCGACGACCCCGGCCGGTACCGCCCGCAACCGGGCGTCGAGAACAAACAACGCTGCTCCCGGGACTGGCACACCGATCGGCACGTCCGCCGACCCCGCGACAAGTGGTGCGCTGATGGTGGCATACACCGTCGTCTCCGTCGGTCCGTAACCGTTGATCATCACGCGTCCCGGCGCCCACCGATCCACTACGTCAGGCGGGCACGGTTCGGCCGCGATCATCAGCGCCGTCTGATCCAAACCCTGAGACGACAGCATCCCCACCGCCGACGGAGTCTGACTGAGCACGGTGACGCCTTCGGCAACCAGCAACGCATGCAGGTCCCGGGGGGACCGAGTCACCGCGTCCGGTACCACCACCAGCCGCCCGCCGGACAGCAATGCCCCCCAGATCTCCCATACCGAATAATCGAAGGCATATGAATGGCACTGGGACCAGACCGATTTCGGTCCCGTACTCAGACCGACATCAAGACCGTCGAAGAGTCGGGTCACGTTGTGGTGCGTGACCGCCACTCCCTTCGGCGTCCCAGTTGTACCCGAGGTGTAGATGATATGGGCGATGTCCTGTGCTGCCGGGGCAGCCAGTGCGGTCAGCGGGTAGGTGTCAACGCGCGGATCGGCGACATCGATGACCCTCAGATCGAGGCCTTGCAAGCGGTCAGTCAACCCTGCAGAGGTGACCGCTGCGATCGGCGTGGAATCTGCCACCATGAAAGCGATCCGCGCCGCCGGCACAGATGGATCGATCGGCAGGTAGGCCGCCCCCGTCTTGAGGACCGCAACGATTGCGATGATCGCCTCGGACGAACGGTCGAACAACGTCGCCACGCACCGCCCCGGACCTGCACCTTCACTGATCAGCAAGTGCGCCAGACGATTTGATTCCTCATCGAGCTCACGGTAGGTCATCGACTGACCCGCAAAAGTCAATGCCGTCGCCCTCGGCGCGCGTGCGACCTGTTGGGCGAACACCGCAGGAATCGACTCCCCGGTCAACGGCTGAGCCAAGACCTCCCGGTGGCCGATCTCGTCAAGCAGAGCGTGTTCGGCGGCATCGAGCACATCCAGCGACGACAATGCCTGAGCCGGATCCGCGGTGATCGCCAGGAGCACCCGTTCCAAGCGCCTCACCAGGGTTTCGATTGTATCGGCGTCGAATACGTCGGTTCGGAACTCCACCATTCCCGAAATCCCCGCCGGCTCACCAGCTTCCGTCCACCCCTCAGCCAAAGAGAACACCAGATCCATGCGGGCGGTGCAGGTGTCCGCGGGCAGCGGCTCAACCTGAACGTCGCCCAATTGGAGGCCGGCCGCTGGGCCGCTGCTGTGCCATGGGAGGTTCTGCCACGTGATCATCACCTGTACCAATGGGTGATGAGACAGCGATCGGATCGGGTTGAGCCGGTCCACCAGTACCTCGAAAGGCACATCCCGGTGCTCGTAAGCGGCCAAACCACGCCTGCGTACCTGGGCCAATACTCCAGCGATATCGCGTTCCTTGCTCAGGTCGACTCGTAGCACCAAGGTGTTGACAAAAAAGCCGACCAAGTCATCGAGTGCCGGGTCACCGCGTCCGGCGATGGCGATGCCCACCGCCACATCGCTGCTGCCGCTGATTTCGGATAGCAGCACCGCCATTGCAGCCTGAATCACCATGAAACTGGTGGCGTTGCTTTCCCGGGCCAGCCGGGCCACCTGTCGCTGCAGCTGGGCTGACCAGTCGACCGCCACACTGGCCCCGCGGTAATCGGCCACCGGCGGATAGGGCCTGTCGGTGGGCAATATCAGCCGTTCGGGTAGGCCGGCAAGAGCCTGCTCCCAATAGGCGATCTGAGCGCTGATGGGACTGCTTTCGTCGTCGACGTCACCCAGGTGCGCGCGCTGCCACAGCGTGTAGTCGATGTACTGCACCGCCAAAGGCGACCAGTCCGGACTCCGTCCCGCACACCGGCTGTCGTATGCAAGCCCTAGATCACGCACCAACGGGGCGATTGACCAACCGTCCGCGGCGATATGATGCACCACTGCCACCAGTAGATGCTCGTCATCAGCAGTACGGAACAGCGTCGCGCGCATTGGAATCTCGACAGCGAGATCAAAGCTGTGACGCACCGCCGTGTCTATTGCCTCGACAAGCCGCGCCTTCGGCCAGTGGCCGGCATCGATGACCTCCCAACCGAAGTCGGCCCCAACGGGCGGCGTCACCACCTGGTGGGGAATGCCTCCTTCTGTCACGAACAAGGTGCGCAGGCTCTCATGCCGGTCCACCACATCGCCCAGGGCCGCGCCGAGTGCGCCCGCATCCAGCTTCCCGCACAGCCGCAAGGCCACCGCCATGTTGTAGATGGCGGACGGCCCTTGCAGCTGATCCAAGAACCACAACCGACTCTGGGCGAAAGACAATGGCACCCGCTCCGGACGCGGCATCGGCCGCAGGGCGGAATGGGCCGCACCATCACTAGGCTGGCTCAGGTGATCGGCGAGTTCTCCGACCCTGGGGGCGTCGAACAGATATCGCACGGGGACTTCCCGCTCCAAGGCAGTCTGCAGCCGAGCACTGACGCGGATCGCGATCAGCGAATCTCCGCCCAGGGCGAAGAAGTCGTCATCGAGCCCCACCCGGTCGACGCCCAGCACCTCGGCGAAAACGTCGGCGACGACTCTTTCGGTCTGAGTCCGCGGCTCCCGGAATGTTGTTGCCGCAATCACTGGTTCGGGCAGAGCTTTTCGGTCGATTTTGCCCGAGGAAGTCATAGGGAACTCGTCGAGCACCACGAAGTGAGTCGGCACCATGTAGTCAGGCAGCCGAGAGCTCATCCACTGGCGCACCGCGCTTATCTTGGTGTTGGCGTGCGGATCGTTTGCGTATGCGCTGGCCCCAGGGTGGGCGGCAGGGAGGTACAGATCGCACAACGCCGACGAATGGCCGAAGTCGGCGGGACGCGTGAAGACCGCATCCAGATCGCCAGGCTGGCGGCCCCACGTGACCGCCGCCCGGTATCCGCTGGTTTCACCGAGACGATGCAATTGCTCGGGAGTGACTGCCCCCGGCGCTCCGGCAGCGAAGGCCAACGCCTCGCTCAGAGAAAGCCCTTCAGCTAGGCCCTGTTCGGCCCGGACGTCGCTGATGACGCCGGCGTGCGGAATCCCGGTGATACGTATCGTCTCCGGGTGTTGAGACATCAGGAGGGCATGCAGCCCTTCGAGTCCATCACAGGAGCTCCATTCCCATGCCGGAACATCGACCAGCGAGCGCACGGCAGCGGGCGTCTTGTAAATGACGACCTCATAGCGGTAACGGGTCAGCTCGTTGTCGGCGGTTCCGCGTTTCAGCTGGATGTCCAGGCCGGCCACCGATGTGTTCTCGGCGGCCAATGTGGTGAAAAATTCTGGTGCAAGCAGCAATTCGGGCTCGCCCATCATTGCTCGTTGAACCCGATGCCGGATGTCGGCAGCGTCGCCTTCGGAGGTGTGGGCCAGCACAACACCCGTCTGGAACGCACTTTGCAGGCTGTAGTTGCGCACGTCGCCGATGAACAAAGCTCCACCCGGCGCGAGCAGATCGACAGCGGTCCCAATCACCTGGGCCAGATAATGTGGGCTGGGGAAGTACTGGATGACTGAGTTGATAATGATGGTGTCGAACAAATCTCGTGGAAGTGCTCCCGAAACGTGCGCGGGCTGAGTCAGCAGCCGGACCCGACCGCCCCAAGGCTGTGAGGCCACCGCTGACTGCAACTTTTGAACGGTAGGAGCGGAAAAATCTGTCCCCCAGTAGTTCTCACATAGAGGTGCGATTTCGGACAACACCAGGCCTGAGCCGACGCCGATCTCCAAGACATGTCTTGGTTGCAACGCCATGATGCGGTTCACAGTGGCCGATCGCCACTGCTGCATTTCGGTCACGGGTATCGGATCGTTGGTGTAGCTGCTGTTCCAGCCCCGGAAGTCGCTGCCGAACTCCGGCGCCTCGATGTCAGCCTCGTACAGCTCGTCGTAGATGTTTTGCCAGTGCTCGACGGTTTGGCTCTCGTGTTCGACGGCGGTGGTGTGCTCCAGGCCCACGTAGGCCACCAGATGATCACCGTTGTCGCTCGTGTGCAGGCTGGCAGCCGCCCGAGTGACCTGCGGACAGGCCAACAGCGTGTTTTCCACCTCGCCGAGTTCCAGGCGTTGCCCGCGCAGCTTCACCTGGGCGTCTGCGCGACCTAGATAATCCAGCGTGCCGTCCATGGTCCAGCGCACCACATCACCGGTGCGGTACATCCGCATCCCTGCCGCACCATGGGGGGCGGCGACGAACCGCTCAGCGGTCAGGCCCGGTCGGCCGACATAGCCGCGCGCCACTGGGGGCCCAGCCAAATACAGCTCGCCCACCACCCCTATGGGGGCGGGCTCGAGGCGAGCGTCCAACACCAACGCGGTAACCCCGGCGATCGGGGTTCCGATGCGCACCGGTTCTCCGACGGTCAACGCATCACACGTCGCCCAGATGGTCGCCTCGGTCGGCCCATAGGCGTTGAACATGCGACGGCCCGGCGCCCAGGCGGCAACCAGTTGCGCGGGGCAGGCCTCCCCTCCGGTCACCAGGGTCTCGAGCCCGGTTACCCGGGCTCGATCGAGCGTGGACAGCACCGTCGGAGTCAGTAACGCGGCGTCGACCCGCTGCGTGCTCAAGACATCGGTCAATGCCTCCCCGCCGTAGGCGTCATGTGCGGCTACCACCAACGTCGCGAATGAGCCCACCGCCCACATCCATTCGAAGATGGAAGCATCGAAAGTCGGTGCGGCGACCATCAACACACGTGATCCCGCGCGAAGCGCGAACTGTCCACGGTGGGCTGCCGCCACACCCAGTAGACCGGCGTGACTGACGACGACCCCTTTGGGCACGCCGGTGGAGCCCGACGTGAAGAGCACATATGCGGCGTTGTCGGCAGAAAGTGGTGCCAACCGATCGGTGTCGGTGATCGGATCCGCACTGTGCCGCGACAGATCCCGACGATCAACGCGCAAGACCGGGCGCGATCCCGCTCCCGCCAACGTGTCGGTGCCGTAGGTCAATACGCAGCGCGCGGCGACCGCATCCAGTAGCCCTGCGATGCGCTCGATTGGATGTGCGGGATCCACAGGCACATATGCACCGCCGGCCTTGAGTACCGCCCACCAGGAAACCACCAGCTCCACCCGGCGATCCATCGCCACCGCCACAGTGCATTCCGGCCCTACCCCCGCTTCGATGAGCACCCGCGCCAGCCGCGTCGACCACTCATCGAGCACGCGGTAGGAGTACTGCCGGTCGCCGTCGATGACGGCCAAGGTGTCGGGACTGTCGGCCACCGCCGCCGCCAGTAGTTCAGGAGCCAGCCCCACCGGCGTGTGCACCTGGGCACCCGCCCATTCCGACAGCACCAGGCTGCGTTCCCCGTCGGCGAGCAATGCGATATCACCGACTACGACTGAGGTGTCCGTGACGACCGCCTCGAGCACGCGGCCGAACCAGGCGACCATCCGCTCGATGGTCGACCGGTCGTAGAGGTCTGTGGCGTAGGTGACCGTACCGGTGGTCGTCGGCGCATCGGAACCTGGCGACTCACTGAGTTGGATATCCAGGTCGAACTTTGCGGTGCGAGTGTCCATTTCGATTGTCTCGAGGCTGACTTCCTCGAGCGTCATATCCGGGCGCAGGTTGTTCTGAAACGCCAAGGCCACCTGAAACAGCGGGTGATGCGATGCGGAGCGCACCGGGTTGAGTTGCTCCACCAGCAACTCGAACGGCACATCCTGATTGGAGTAGGCATCCAACGCCTTCTGGCGCACCCGCTCGAGCACCTCGCTGAACGAGTCCTGGGAGCCCACGGGAACACGCAGCACCCAGGTGTTGACGAAGAAACCGACCAGATCGTCGAGCGCGGCGTCTGACCGCCCGGCGATTGGTGAGCCCATCACGATATCCTCACCGGCACCGGCGCGATTCAGCACTACCGCCAGGACAGCCTGCATCACCATCGACGCCGTCGTCTTGTGCGCCGCGGCCACCGCCTTGACCTGCGCCCACAGCGGCGCCTCGATGCGCAACTCCACCCCGTCACCGCGATAGCTGGGCACCGCCGGGCGCGGACGATCCGCCCGCAACGACACCACCTCCGGCAAGTCCGCCAATTCCGCTTGCCAATAGCCCAGCTGCGCGGCGATCACGCTGTCTGGATCTACCTCGTCACCCAGCCAATCTTGTTGCCACAGCGTGTAATCGGCATACTGCACCGGCAACGGTGACCAGCTCGGCTCCTGCCCGGCTCGTCGCGTGCGATATGCCTCAGCCACATCGCGCACCATCGGCGCCAACGACCAACCGTCAAAAGCGATGTGATGCACCACAATTCCGAGCACATATTGATCCGGCCCCATCGCATAGATCTGTGCGCGTATCGGTATTTCGTTGGCCAGATCGAAGCGATATTCCGCCAACGCCGCCAGCTCGACGGGGAGATCCTCTTCGGCGAGGTGCTCGATCGCCTTGCCACCGCGCCGCCACATTCCAGCCTCCGCAGGCAGCACCCGCTGATACGGCTCACCGTCGACGTCGGGGAAGACAGTGCGCAACGATTCATGGCGGGCGATCACGTCGTCCAGCGCCATGTCGAGCGCTTGGAGATCGAGCGCACCGCTGATTCGCAACGCCGTGGGCATGTTGTATGTCGCCGCACCGCCCTCGAACCGGTTGAGAAACCACAACCGGCTCTGCGCGTAGGACAACGGCACCACTGACGGCCGCTCGACTGCCACCAACGGCTCCCGCCGGTCGCCGCCTTCGGTCACGCGGAGAGCTAGCTGTGCCACCGTAGGGGCGTCGAATACCGCGCGCACCGCGAGTTGCACGCCCAGGCCGGCGTTGATCGTGGCAACTAGGCGCATTGCAAGAATGCTGTCCCCGCCCAGATCGAAGAACGACTCATCAACCCCGACGCGCTCGAGCCCGAGCACTTGGGTGTAAATGCCAACCAGTATCTCTTCGGTCGGAGTGACTGGGGCGCGGTACGTTCCCGCACTGTACTCCGGCGCCGGGAGAGCAGCTCTGTCGAGTTTTCCGTTGACAGTCAACGGAAACGCGTCGAGCAGCACGATGGCGGCGGGCACCATGTACGCAGGCAGCCGTTCGGCCAACGCAACTTGTAGTCTATCGGGATCGACTGCGCCGTCAGAAGATTCAGTGACGTATCCAATCAGACGCTTATAGCCGGGACGATCCTCGCGGACGATGACCGCCGCCAGGGCCACCCCGTCGAGTCCACCCAATACCGCCTGGATCTCACCCGGCTCAATCCGGTATCCGCGAATCTTCACCTGTTCATCGGTGCGTCCCAAGTAATGCAGTTGGCCGTTATCGTCCCAACGCACGAGATCACCAGTGCGATACATCCTTAGACCGGTCGCTTCCGCTCCTGCGAACGGGCACGCCACAAACCGTGAACCAGTCAACCCGGGACGCCGCACATATCCGACGGCTACCCCAGCGCCGGCTATGTACAGTTCGCCAACCACCCCCACGGGCACCGGACGCAACCACACATCGAGCACAAACAACGCAGCTCCGGGCACCGGCCCCCCGATGGGCACCGCCCCCGACCCCGGCGCCAACGGCGCACTCATCGCCGAGTACACCGTAGCTTCCGTCGGACCATACGCATTGATCATCACGCGCCCGGACGCCCAGCGACTGACCAAGTCGGGTGCGCAAGCCTCGCCTGCCACCACAAGGGTCAAGGACTCCAGCCCCCGCGACGGCAACATCCCAGCGGCCGACGGCGTCTGGCACAGCACACTGACCTTCTCGGTCACCAACAACGTGTGGAAATCGTCCGGTGAACTCGCCACGGCCTCGGGCACCACCACCAGGCACCCACCACCCAGCAGTGCGCCCCAAATCTCCCAGCACGACACGTCGAAGGCATACGAATGCCACTGCGTCCACACCTGTCCTGGCGCGATCAGCGTCTGATCCGCTGACTGCAGCAACTGGACGACGTTGCCGTGAGTAACGGCCACCCCTTTCGGCACGCCGGTAGTGCCCGAGGTGTAGATGAGGTAGGCGATATCATCCGCCGTAGGAGCCGGCTGCGAGCTGGAGGAACGAGATTCGATCCGAAGACTGTCGACGTCGATCACCGGCACATGGAAGCCGCTCAACCGCTCCACCAACGTCGCGTTGGTGACCGCTACCACCGGCGCGGCATCTTCGAGCATGAACCTGATCCGCACCTCAGGATGCCCTATGTCAATCGGCAGGTAAGCCGCTCCGGTCTTGAGGACGCCCAGTATCGCCAGGATCGCCTCGGCAGATCGCGGAAACAGTAGGGCCACAACTTCTCCCGGCCCAGCACCGTGCTGAGCGAACAGGTGCGCAAGCTGATTCGCGGCCTCATCGACCTCGCGGTAGGTCCATGACCGCTCCCCACAAACCAACGCCACTGCCTGCGGAGCGCGTGCCACCTGACGGTCGAACAACTCTGCGATCGAAACCCTCGATGGTGTTGGAGCCGCCAGCACTGCTCGATTACCCATCTCATCGAGTCGTGCCCGATCGAGCGCATCGAGCACGCCGAGCGAACGCAGTGACCGTGAAGGGTCGTCAAACATTGCCAATAGGACGCGCTCCAGCTGCTGCGCTAGATCAGCGACATCGACGCCGGAAAGCGGATGGCCAGCACCCGTCGCGCTTAGCGCAAGGTCGCCGCCAGCGTCGGAGAAGATCAATCCGAATCCGCCCATACGGCCGGCATTGGTCAGTGACGCCGATGCCCGAACGCCACCGAAATCCAGTGTGAACGATGCCGGAAGGAAGTTGACGCTCACTCTGTTCGTCGACTCCCCGGATCGACGGGCGTGGGCGTTGCGCTCAAGGACATGTACCGGGAAGCGTTGATGCCGCAACGCTTCCCGCATTCGTGCATCAACGAGCCGACAGAAGTCGGCGACAGTGGACTGCGGGGACAGCGACAGCACCAGCGGGACGATTCCGGCCAGCATCCCGGGGAGAGTCTTGGACTCCGGGCGTACTCGCCTGCTGACCGGAAAGTCGAGCACGACCTCCGAGCCGTCCACACACAAGCCTCGAACCACGAGCGCACACGCCGCGGTGATGACCGCATTTTGCGGTACTTGCCACAGGTTGGCGAACTCTTCGAGGCGGTCAAGGACACCGCGGTCTAGAAGCACCGGGTCAGAAGGCCCCGAATCGCACTTCTCCGCGGCGTTGTATCCCTGGCTGCTTGACGAAGCTTCTTGCGGAAGGCGTTCCGCCCAGAAGGCCTCATCCTCGAGGTAATCGTTCGAGGATTCGTATTCGGACTCGCAAGCGACCAAGTCCTCCAATGAGCCGAAGAGTGCGGGAGAAACGGCGGTACCGGATACCGCTGAGGAGTACAGCGATGCAATCCGTTGGCCGACCAACGCAATGCCGAACCCGTCGATGACAATGTGGTGGCAGCACCCGAACAGGTAGAACTCATCAAGACGCGTCTTGAACAGCGCGAACCTAAACAACGGGCCTGCCAGCGACATCGGTGTCCGCTGGATCGAATCGGCTAGCCGGCGCGCTTCCTCAACGGGATCGAGCGAGCCAGTGAGGTCATGGAATGCCACATCGACGTCTGAATAGTCGATCGCTGCTTGAACGACCTTGCCGTCTACTTCAGAGAAAGCGGCCCTCAGAGGTTCGGACTCGCGCACTACGCGGTGGATTGCCCACTCAAGGGCATCGCGGTCTACCGGTCCGTCGATCCGCACGAACAGGCCGAGCTGCCACTCCGTGCCGGCTTGGCCCGTCTCCTGCGCGAGCCATATGTCTAACTGCTGGCGGGTAGCTTCCAGCGACCGGTCATGAAGCAAAATGGACCCCCAAGAGACCGCTCGACGAAGTTCCCGCTCCCGAGCTAATTCGAATGAGCGCGGTCTCTCGCCAGCCTGTCGCGCAGACTCTTTGGCCGTATGTCAGGCCAGTTCTGCTCGATGTAGTCGAGGCACGCCGCGCGCTCCGCTTCGCCATAAACCACCCGCCAACCGTCTGGGATCTCGGCAAACGTGGGCCACAGGCTGTGCTGCTCCTCATCGTTAACTAGAACGACGAATGTTCCATTATCGTCATCGAAAGGATTGATGCTCATCCCACTCTCCACCGTCAGATCGAACTGGTGCGTCAATAGCTCGTTTCTCCCAACGATAGATGAGGCGGCCAGTTACGGGTGGGGTTTTCGAAGTTTCTCAGCGAACTTCTGAATTTAAAAATTGACGGTGTAGCAAATAGCCGCGCAGCCGGGACCGGCCTGTAGCGAAGCAGGCAGGTTGACCTGCTGCAATAGGATTTGATCTTGTCCTGGAACGCATGCTCAGATCCGACGGAAATCCACCTGGGCAATGCCGACTCCGACCCTTGCAGGCCGTGAGCGAACCTAAGGAGAGCGGCGGTCCGTCAGTCAGCAAAGGTTGACATCAGCCGTTGATTTCAGACGAAACGATAGGAATCTGGCTCCCTACACGTCGCCATACCGCGGTCATCCGTAATGATCATCCGGTGACGACGGCAATGTTCCGCTTCGAGGATCCCGGAACGCGGTCGCCTTTAGGGGTTGCTGTGAGCTGGTAAAGGCTGCAAAGAGCAAACTTGAATGGTAAGCACTGACGGAGTCAGACACTTACTCGGGGCCCCGGTTCAGTCAAGATGGCCGCGATGTCGGCTTGGGTTCGGCGGGAAAGATTGAGCGCAGTGGACCTTGATCGCGATTCAGCGCAGGAGCCCATAGTTTCTGACGACGTCGGCGGCGGTCAGACAGTTATCTTCCCACTTCGCCCACCGGTGTTGCGGCGGGGCCGTTGCCCACACTTACCCGAAATACGCCACGATCTCGCGGTGTGGCCGGTTGCTTGGCTGCCGCCCGCGCTGCAGCCGTCCCCGAAGCTTTCTTCCGGAGGAAGGCACAACGGATAACGGCCCTCTTCTATCGCTCATCAAAGCCCGAGCGCAGAAAACCCAAGGTCGAAACGAGCGGGACTCGAAAGTCCGGCTTGGACGATGGAATCTGGCGACGACGTTTCCGGCGCCGAGCTATTTCTACTGCCCGCGATCTTTTGCCAACCTGTCGCGCAAGCTCTTCGGCCGGATGTCAGGCCAGTTCTGTTCGATGTAGTCGAGACAGGCAGCACGGTCTGCTTCGCCGTACACCACCCGCCAACCGTCTGGGATATCGGCGAAGGTCGGCCAAAGGCTGTGTTGCTCCTCGTCGTTGACTAGAACGACGAAGGTTCCATTTTCGTCATCGAACGGATTGATGCTCATACCACTCCTCGCCGTCTCGTCGACATGGTGCGCCGACAACTTGATCCTCTAACGATAAAGGAGGCCACTGAAGGGTCACGCCCGGTGGGGGTGGTGAAGAGGAGTTCGCTCGAACGCGTGAACTCCGACTACCGGCCCGACGCATTAGCGAGACGATGTCGGAGATTGCGGGTCTTCTCCGAGCAGCGTGGACCTCACCAGCGGCCGAGGGCCCGACGAACGGAGTAATCCACTGGCGGGCCGGGGCCGCACTATCTGCGGCCACCAGAACCAACGTCCCAGCAGGGCCGCGATCGACGGAGTAAGGAACGCACGCACCACCAGCGTGTCGAACAACAAACCCAAGCCGATTGTCGAACCGACTTGGCCGATGATGCGCAGATCGCTGACGACCATGGACAACATGGTGAACGCGAACACCAATCCAGCAGCCGTCACGACCTTGCCGGTTCCGCCCATCGCCCGGATGATGCCTGTATTCAGCCCGGCGCCCAACTCCTCTTTCATTCGGGATACCAGCAGCAAATTGTAATCAGAGCCCACGCCCAAAAGAATGATTACAGACATCGCAAGAACGAGCCAGTGCAGATGAATGCCCAAAATATGCTGCCAAAGAAGGACTGAAAGGCCGAATGCCGCGCCTAGGGACAATGCCACCGTGCCGACGATGACCATGGCGGCGATGAAACTCCGCGTAATGATCAACATGATGATAAAGACAAGGCAGAGAGCCGCAACGCCCGCGATCAAGAGGTCGTATGTCGAGCCGTCTCGCATGTCTTTGTACGTTGCGGCGGTGCCCGCGACATGTATCTTCGCATGCTCCAGCGGGCCGACCTTGAGCGCTTCTTCGGCTGCAGTCTTTATCGCATCCACCCGCGCCAGGGATTGCGGTGACCCCGGATCATCCCTGTGCGAGATGATTAACCGCATCGCTTTACCGTCTGGCGAAAAGAACAAACTCATTGCCCGTTTGAAGTCTTCATTCTCGAAAACTTCGGGCGGGAGATAGAAAGAGTCGTCGTTGTGGGCGGCGTCGAACACCCTGCCTATGGCGGTAGCGTTCGCCGACCCCTCCTCCATCTGTTCGATCATCCCCGACATAGTGCTTTGCATAGTGAGTATCGAGGTTCGCATCCGTGCGATTGTCGCTATCATCTGCGGGAAATCGGCGATCATCTGCGGCATAATCTCATCTAGCTTATCGACGAGTTCGACAAGAATGGACAGCTGAGCGGTGATCTTGTCGGTGCCATCCATTGTCTCGAATATGGATCTAATCGATAGGCAAAGGGGGATATTGAAGCAATGAGGCTCCCAATAGAAGTAATTGCGGATCGGCCTGAAGAAGTCATCGAAATCAGCGAGCCTATCGCGTACGTCATTCACGCTGTCCTCTAAGCCGTGCATCTTACCGGTCATACTGTGAGTTATCGCGTTGGTTTTTTTCATCAACTCGTACATGCTTTGCATCTGCGCTTGCATATCACCAATCGCGTCGGCCTGCTTCATCATGAGATCCGTCGTTCTTTGCAGGAAGGGCAACATCTGCACCATGCCGGCGGATTGGAGGCTGATCATGAAAGGGATAGAAGTCCGTTCAAGAGGCGTCCCCTCCGGACGCGTTATACCCTGGACCCTAGAAATGCCCGGAACGGCGAACACCTTTTTGGCCAATTTGTGCAGAATCAGAAAATCTGATGGATTGCGCATATCGTGATCGGCCTCGATCCAGACGATGTCCGGCATCACGCGTGCCTGGGGAAAATGTCGTTCGGCCGCCGTGAACCCGACATTGGCCGGAATGTCCTGCGGCATGTACGCCCGATCGTTGTAGCTGGATTCGTATGCGGGGAGGGCCAGCAAGCCGACGAGCGCGACCACGCTCGCCCCAGCGAGGATGGGGGCGGGCCACCGGACGATCGCGGTCCCCAGCCGCCGCCATCGACGGACCGCAACCATCCGCTTGGGTTCAAACAAACCGAGCCGGCTTCCCGCGGCGATACTCGCCGGGATGAGCGTGACGGCGACGGCCACCACGACCATCATGCCCAGCGCCCCCGGGACACCAATGGTCTGGAAGTAGGGGAGCCTCGCAAAGCTGAGGCAGAAGATCGCAGCGGCGATTGTCGCGCCGGACGCCATGACAACTTTCGCGACGCTACGGAACGTGGTGTGGAACGCAGTTTCCGGGTCTTCACCGGCCTGACGCGCCTCGTGGTAACGACCGAAGAAGAAGATTGCGTAATCTGTGCCCGCGGCTATACCCAGCGATACCAGCAGGTTGACAGCAAAAATCGAGAGTTCAAAAACCTGATGATCACCGAGGTACGCCACAAAGCCCCGGGCTACCTGAACCTGAACCCCTACCATGACCGCTACGCCGAGCACAGTGATGATCGAGCGGTAGACGAACAGCAACATGATCAAGATCACCGCGACGGTGACAATAGTGATCTTCAGGATGGAATCGTCACCGGCGCTGTTCATATCGGTGACTAACGGCGCCGGACCTGTCACGTAAGCTTTGACTCCCGGCGGCGGGGGCGTTCGTTCAACGATGTCGCGGACCGCCTCGACGGACCTATTCGCTTTCGCCTCTCCCTGGTCACCTACCAGGTTCACTTGGACATACGCGGCTTTGCCGTCGGCGCTTTCCGCGCCGGGGGCGGTCAGCGGATCCCCCCAGAAATCCTGTACATGGTGGACGTGGTCGGTGTCAGCTTTCAGCTGGCGGACCAACTCGTCGTAGTACGTGTGTGCGTCGAGGCCGAGCGGTTGCTCCCCCTCCAGGACGATCATCGCGAAGCTGTCGGAATCCGATTCTTGGAAAACCTGTCCCATGCGCTTCATCGACTGTAACGACGGCGCGTCCTCAGGCACCTGCGAGACCGACTGCTCTCTGCCCACCTGTTCGAGCGAGGGAAGCGCGAAGAAGGTCACAGCGGCGACCGCCACCCAACCGATGACGATGAACATCGACAGCCGATAAACTGCCCGCGCAATGAAGCCCGGGCGGCTGTTTAGTCGGTGGTCACTCATAGCGCCTTCAGCAGGCCCGAATGAAATCGACCACCCATACTGCTGCGAAGTCGGATGTGGACGCAGTTGCTCTGCAAGGCAAGGTCTTTCACGGAATTACCGCTCTGGGTTCAGCAAGAGGGAACGAACCAGCGGACGGGGTCCTGTCGGCCTCAACATCGAGCTGGCTGGACGGGGACGCACTCGTTGCGGCCACCAGAACCACCGGCCCAGGAGGGCGGCGATCGAAGGCGTCATGAAAGCACGCACCACCAATGTGTCGAACAACAGGCCGAGCCCGATCGTCGAGCCCAATTGACCGACGGTTCGAAGATCACTGACCACCATTGAGAGCATCGTGAAACTGAACACGAGACCAGCGGCCGTCACCACTCGTCCGGTTCCAGCCATCGCCCGAATGATGCCGGTGTTGATCCCGGCACCTACCTCCTCTTTCATCCGGGATACCAAGAGCAGGTTGTAGTCAGAGCCCACCGCCAGGAGGCAGATGACGGCCATGACGAGAACAGCCCAATGGATTTGGATACCGAGGATGTGTTGCCAAACGAGCACCGAAAGCCCGAATGCCGCGCCCAATGAAAGTGCCACCGTGCCGACGATGACTAGGGCGGCGAACAAGCTTCGGGTCATGATCAGCATGATCGTGAATATGAGGCAGAGCGCTGAGATCGCCGCAATCAATAGGTCGTAGGTGGAACCGTCGATGATGTCCTTCGTCATCGCTGAGCTGCCGGTGAGGGACACCTTGGAATTTTCCAGAGGAGTTCCTTTTAGCGCTTCCTCGGCCGCGGTATGGATGGGTTCGACGAGCGCCATCGTCTCCGGGGAGGCGGGTTCGCCTCGTTGCGAAATGAGAAGGCGGGCCGCCTTGCCGTCCGGTGACAGGAAGACATCCATTACCCGCTTGAAGTCTTTGTTTTTAAAGATCTCCTCGGGAATATAAAACGAATCGTCGTTCTGTGCGGCATCGAACGCTTTGCCCATTGCGGTGGCGTTGCTGGAGTTTTCATCCATCTGACCGATCATCCCGGCCATGGTGCTGTGCATTGTCAGCATCATTGTCCGCGTGCTTTCCATCGTCTGAATCATCGGTGGGAACTGGGCGATCATTTGCGGAAGCAACGCGTCTAGGGCGTCGAGATCCTTCATCAGGTCGTCCATCTGCGCGCTAATACTGTCGATTCCGTCGAGCGCGTCGAATATGGATCGCAAGGACCAGCAGATAGGAATGTTGAAGCAGTGCGGCTCCCAGTAAAAATAGTTCCGAATTGGTCGGAAGAAATCGTCGAAATTCGATATCTGGTCGCGCAACTCGTACGTGGTCTCCTCGAGCTCGTGAGTTTTCTCGACCATGCGGTGCGTTGTTGACGCTAGCTCTTGCATCAAGCCATACATGCGGTTCATGAGCGCGATCGTCCTGGTCATGTCCTCAGCCTGAGCCAGCATGTCGTCCATGCGCGCTCGTTGGAAAGGCAGCATCTGCATTTGACTGGCTTGGCCCATACTGATCATGTATGGAATCGACGTGTGTTGAAGCGGAGATCCCGCCGGCCGCGTCGGACCCTGCACCATAGAAACGCCCGGAACGGACAGGACGCCTTTCTCCAATTTGTTCAGGATCAGGAAGTCTGTTGGGTTCCGCATATCATGATCGGACTCGACGAGCAAGACATCGGGGGCGGACATTTGCGACACGGGGAAATGTCGCTCTGCGGCCTGTAACCCGAGAGCCGCAGGGATATCTTTGGGAAGCGACTCCTGATCGTTGTAGCTGGGTTGATATCCGGGTAATGCCAGCAGGCCAATCATCGCAACTGCGCATGACGCGGCAAGGATAGGCGCCGGCCACCGCACAATCGCCGTGCCCACCCGCCGCCAGTGACGAACCTTGATCTTGCGCTTGGGCTCGAACCACTTAAAGCGCCCTCCGAGCGCGATGATGGCCGGAACAAGCGTGAGGGCCACCGCGACCGCAGTGACCACACCGACCGCGGAAGGAACACCAAGGACTTTGAACGACGGCAATCGTGTGAAACTCAGGCAGAGAAGTGCGCCAGCAATAGTCAGACCGGAACCCAACACCACCTTCGCAGTACCGCTGAACGTGGAGTAGAAGGCGGTCTCCTGGTCCTCGCCTGCCTCAAGCGCCTCATGGTAGCGGCCGAAGAAAAAGATCCCATAATCCGTACCTGCCGCGATCAGCAGAGCTACCAATAGGTTGACAACGAATGTCGACAGTCCAAAAGCGCCGATATCTCCGAGAAATGCGACGAAGCCTCTCGCCACCTGCAACTGAACGCCGACCGTCACCATCAAGACGATTACGGTGGCAATAGAACGGAAGAAGATGAGCAGCATAACCAAGATCACCGCCAAGCTCACCAACGTGATCAAGGTGACGGTCTCGTTGCCGGATTCGCCCATCTCAGCGATAAACGGGGCCGGTCCGGTGAGGTAAGCCTTGATACCCGGGGGCGGCGGCGTGCGGTCGACGATGTCGCGGACAGCTTCGACGGATTCGTTCGCCAACGCCTGACCGATGTTGCCGTTAAGCGTTATTTGAACATATGCAGCCTTACCATCAGCACTTTCGGCAGCGGCAGCCGTAAGCGGATCCCCCCAGAAATCCCGTATGAACTTGACGTGTTTTGTGTCAGCCTCGAGTTTCCGAATCAATTCCGAATAGAAAGCATGGGCGTCGTCGCCGAGCCGGTCCTGACCTTCTATGACGATCATCGCCAAAGCGTCTGAAGTGGATTCCCCGAAAATCGCGCCCATACGCTCCTGCGCCTGAATGGACGGTGCATCAATGGGAGTCTGCGATACGGCCCGCTCTCTTTCGACCTGTTCCAGTTGGGGAACCGCGGTATTGAGTATCACTGCGATCACCACCCACCCAAGGATGATCGGCAGTGCCAATCGGCGGATCCACCGCGCTATGAAAGGCGGCTTTCCGTGCACATGGTGGGTGCTCATGCTGCCTTCAGGATGCAGGAAGTGAACGCGCTTACGCCCTGGCGAACCTTCTCCGCCTTTACTTCACCGTCCACGATGATGCGGCAACCGATACTGTCGCTATTGCTGGCCTGCGCCATGAGATTTCCAATGCCCGCCGCTTCGGTGATCTCGAATTTGGATGACCATGGCAGACTGGCTCCCTTTACGAACTGCGGTTCGGCGTTGACGTCGAAATAGCTGATGTCTGCGACCGTTCCCGGCGGACCGAACACCTCATAGGTCAGATACTTCGGATCGAAGTTCTGTTTGGCAGCAATCTCAGTGTCGGTATCGGCATATGAGGGCCGCACTTCGGACCCGAACATGCCGTGCAACCGCGAAACAGTGAAGCCCCCAGCAACGATCACGGCTAATACGAGTAGCGGAATCCAGAGCCGCTTCAGAATCCTGAAAATCGACGATCCCCTCCATCCGTTACTAACCCCGGCGCCGTGGCAGCCACTCGAAGGTAGCAACAGCGCCCTGGGCTCGAGCGGCCGGTTGCACCGAGCGAGCGGTAAGCGTCCGAGACGAGTCCGGGCGCGGTCACCGCAAACACGCGATACCTCGGGGAGCGCGACCCGGTGCTGACGAGTAAACCACGGCGTCGGCCTTCGCACCGATCCGTTCCTAACGTGATACGGGATCGTAATGCAAGGCTCGCGCGTGTCGTCACAGGGCTGGAGATGCGGCCGAATCGCGAGATCGCGCCATCCCGCGAGACCTTGACGGTACCTACGTCAGGACCCTGAGGTGCGTATTCGATCCAACTACCCACACAAGGTCCTTTCCGTCATCAAAGACCTTAGGATTGTTACCCAGTCAAGTGATGCAATCGTCCCGCGAACTTAATCAGTTACCGCAACTGCGCCGCAAGTCCTGCAGATCGCACCGGACGGCGCCAACGCACTGCAGATATCGACGACGGATATCCGTGCTGGCGAAGTCCCATTGGACTGTTCGAGGGGCGGTATCGTACCGTCGTCGTAGGCATGTAACACTCGACGGAAAGTTGGAGATACCTGCCCGGCAATTGACTGGATGCACCCGTCGCCTCGGTCTTCGTCTGCCGGTGCTTGACTCGCATCTTCGACATAAGACCGCTCGAATCGGACGTTTCGGGACGTCGCATTAGCCGCAGCGTTGGGTTTGGGGGGGATAACCCCCCCTATTTCGTCCGGTAAACGCCGTGTTGTCGCGGCCATAGTGTCCGTACGTTCGAGGTATGGTCGCAGTCACGAGTCGAGACGTTGAGTCGGTCATGGCTGACACCACCACGCCGGCCATTCGCCGCATCGGGGTCCTGCCCAGTGCGTCGATGGTCGTCGGCGCCGTCGCCGCCGCGGTTTGGCTGTGGCTGTACGTCATGATCGTGATCGTCGGGATTTGGCTTGTGCCGTCCGTGGTCGGATTCGCGGTCGCTCTCTTGATGTTTGTCTACCTGACTCGTGGTGCGGAATGGCTCGAGCGGCGGCGCAGTGAACTCGTCTTTGGGATGAACATCCCGGTCCCGCCTCGAAAGATGTCCCAACATAGGGGCTTTCATGGATGGCTCACCCAGATCGGGTTGGATGTCAGCAGTACTCGTTTCTGGAAGGGCTGCGCCCACCATTGCCTTCGGCTGAGTTACGACCTTTTCGCCGTTGGTCTCGCGTTGTTCCTGCTGGCCTTCGCGTTTCTCGCGCCTGCTGCCGCGATCGCGGTGAGCCACAGCGATGGCGACGCCGGCCTGTCCTTCATTCCGCCGGCCCTGGCGTGGCCGTTGGCAGTCGTAGCGTTGCTCGCTTCCGTGGGAGTCGTGGTGTTCGCACCGATTCTCGACGCCAAAATCGATCTCTGGTTGCTCTCCCCCTCGCCGGCTGCGATGTATCAACACGAACTGAACGCGCTGGCTGACGCCAGGATGGGCGCGGTGTCGTCGGCGCACTCCGAGCGCAACCGCATCGAACGCGACCTGCACGACAGTGTTCAGTCCCGCCTCGTCTCGCTGGCAATGACCATCGGTCTCGCCCAGACCAAGTTAGACAATGACCCGTCTGCCGCGAAGGCTCTGATCGCGGAGGCACATCAGGACGCGAAAACCGCTCTTGTCGAACTGCGGAACGTGGTGCGGGGTATCGCACCGTCCATTCTCTCGGACCGCGGCCTGGATGCTGCGCTCTCATCGGTCGTGCAGCGCGCCCAGAACACCGGGGTTTCCACGACGTTGAACATCGACCTCCCCCGGCGCATCCCCGCCGAAACCGAATCCGTCGCGTACTTCGTTGTCACCGAGGCATTGACCAATGTGGCCAAACACGCTTCGGCGAAGAGCGCCGTCGTGACGGTGCGGCTAGACCAGGCGCAAAGCACACTTCACGTCTCAGTATTCGATGACGGCCGCGGCGGCGCGCAGATCACCGACAGCACGCACGCCACCGGCCTCCGGGGGCTGGCTGACCGGGTTCGCGCCGCCCGCGGAACGTTCACGGTTTCCAGTCCGGCCGACGGACCCACGACGATTACGGCGGTGCTGCCATGCGCATCGTGATCGCAGAGGACTCCGCTCTGCTGCGGGCGGGTGTCGAACGCATCCTCATTGACGCCGGTCATGAGGTGGTCGCCGGCGTGCCGGACGCCTCGAACCTGGTGGCCCTGGTCGATGAGACCAAACCCGACCTCGTGATCGTCGACGTGAGGATGCCCCCGTCCTTCACCGATGAGGGAATTCGTGCCGCCGCCCTGCTCCGGAGTGAGAACCCCGAATCCCCGGTGCTGGTGCTCTCGCACTACGTCGAAGAGCGATATGCCTCCGACTTGATCACTTCCGACACCCGCGGCTTCGGCTACCTGCTCAAGGACCGCGTCGCCGACGTGCCGGCGTTCCTGGACGCCGTCTCGGTCGTCGGAGGCGGCGGGACTGTGCTCGACCCTGAGGTCGTGTCGCAAATACTCGCGCGTTCGCATCGCCGCAGCGCGCTGGATCAGCTCACACCCCGCGAAGGCGACGTATTGCAGTTGATGGCCGAAGGAAAGACCAATTCGGCAATCGCGGCCTCGCTGCACATGTCCACCGGATCCGCCGAGAAGCACGTCGCATCGATCTTCACGAAGTTGGGGCTGGCGCCCGATGACACCGAAAACCGCCGTGTCCTCGCCGTTCTGCGCTACCTCGAGTCGTAATGAGAAAGAAGGGGCATACGTCATGACCACGAACTCCCGCCTCGCTCAGAGGAACAGGTACGACCTCCAGGTGATTCAGCACGCGCTTGCGCTCATCGAGGTGGAAAACGGCTGGACCCAGGGCACCTACTGCCGCGATGTAGACGGCCGGGAGGTGCACCCCAGCGCCGATACGCCGGGCGAATGGGTTCGGGTGCATACCCCGCACGTCGGCGGGGGCGGCTATGCCGTATGCACGGAATCGGGGGCGACCCCGTGTAGTTATTGCCTCGGAGGCGCGTTGCGCGCTGCGGCCGGCTACTGGGACGTCGCAGAGCCGTACGCCGCCCTTGACCAGGTTGAGCGGTTGGAGAGCCTCGTCTTGCGCGCGGCGAATGCGGCCGCCGCGGTGGCGTGGCCGAGCCTGCAGGCTTACAACGACGATCCGCACACGACGAGGGCCGACGCGGTCCTGGCCCTCAAGCGCGCCGCCGCCCACCTCGAAGCGGAGGAGCAGCCGCAGTTGTGAGCGGATTCGGTGTCAGTCCTAGTCCTGAGCCAGAGCACCATCTACGCGAGACGGAACGGCCGCCCACTCCCTGGCCGGCCTCTCCGCCGCCCGCAAACGCTCCCGCCGCCCGCGGCGCGATGCGTTCCGCAATAATCGTCATCGGTGCGTTGGTGGTCCTCGTCGCGGTCGGCGGTCTCGGTGCGGTTTCGTTCGCTGTGGCGACGAGTCGAGTCGTCACCGATACGCAGGAACTCCCGGTCGGCATGCGATCGCTGACCGTCGACACCGGCGGCGTCCCGGTACCAGTGCGGATCATCGCCGACGCCGATGCAAAGCGGCCGCGCGTGGACCTGCGCCTGGTGACGCGGACTGACGATACACAGCTTGCAGTGCACTCCGAGGGTGCCGCTAGCCGAGTTACGCTGGGCGACAGTACTTCAGGGTTCGCTTCGCTCATCGGCACCTCAGTCAGCGTCGTCCTCCCGCCGGATGTCGCACGCAAGCTGCGCCTGACGGTCAACCACCGGACCGGCCCCTTAACCTCTGATGCGGACCTCGACGAGCTGGTGGTGAAGTCCGATAACGGGGCCCTGACGCTCGGGGGTTCGGCCCGTTCGGTCCGCGTTTCCAACCGACATGGAGACATCAGGACCAGCACCGGAATCGCAGTGAGCGAGGGGTTCGAGGCGACGAGCGAGTCCAGCGACATCTGGGTGGAATTCCGCTCGGTGCCTCGCAACACCGAAGTGATCGCGGGTGGCAACGTCACTGTCAGGTTGCCCGCATCCGACGCGTACCGAGTGAACGCCGGATCCAAGGATCCCGCCAGGTCAACGACGGTGACCGTGTCGAAGACCACCGATCGGAGCGCGCCCACAGTGGTTGCTCGCTCGAGCAGCGGAAACGTCGACGTCTCCGAAGCGCGCTAACGGATCGGCCCAACATGCCGTGAGCGCGTGCAATGAGCGACGATACGAGCGTCAGCAAAGATCTGCTCGGATCCAGCAAAACGGTATGGATCCACGAGCCCGCGGCAACCCGCGTCCCGTCATTCGGCGAGCACGGTGCGGCCCCTGCGCGCGGGGGCACGGCCTCCCGCAATCGGGACCGCCAATCAGGCAAGATTGGCTACATGGCCAGTGGTACAGAGAGTGGCGGAGCCTCACCCCGGGTTCTCGTGGTCGACGACGACCCCGACGTGCTGGCCTCGCTCGAGCGCGGCCTGCGGCTTTCCGGGTTCGACGTGGCCACCGCGGTGGACGGCGCCGAGGCGCTGCGCAGCGCGACCGAGACCCGACCGGACGCGATCGTCCTCGACATCAACATGCCCGTCCTCGACGGCGTCAGCGTGGTCACCGCACTCCGCGCGATGGACAACGACGTACCGGTCTGCGTGCTGTCCGCCCGCAGTTCGGTCGACGACCGCGTCGCCGGCCTGGAGGCGGGCGCCGACGACTACCTGGTCAAACCCTTCGTCCTCGCTGAACTGGTGGCCCGAGTCAAGGCCCTGCTGCGTCGGCGCGGCTCCACCGCAACCTTCTCCTCCGAGACCATCCAGGTCGGCCCGCTCGAAGTCGACATCCCCGGCCGTCGCGCCCGCGTCAACGGCGTCGACGTCGACCTGACCAAACGCGAGTTCGACCTGCTCGCGGTGCTGGCCGAGCACAAGACGGCCGTGCTGTCCCGCGCGCAGCTGCTCGAGCTCGTTTGGGGCTACGACTTCGCCGCCGACACCAACGTCGTCGACGTGTTCATCGGCTACCTGCGCCGCAAGCTCGAAGCGGGCGGCGCTCCCCGACTCCTGCATACCGTCCGCGGAGTGGGTTTCGTCCTGCGGACTCAGTGATGAGCGCTCGCGCGAAGAACCAACGATGAAGAGCCGATGAACCTGCTGTCGCGGATCTTCCGCCGAACTCCCTCGCTGCGCACCCGCGTCGCACTGGCCACCGCGATCGGCGCCGCGATCGTCGTCGTCATCGTAGGAACGGTGGTCTGGGTCGGCATCACCAACGACCGCAAGGAGCGCCTCGACCGGCGACTCGACGAGGCCGCCGGCTTCGCGATCCCCTTCCTCCCCCGCGGTCTGGACGAGATCCCCAAATCCCCCACCAACCAGGACGCCGTCATCACCGTGCACCGCGGGAACGAGGTGACGTCCAACTCCGACGTCGTCCTCCCGCAGCTGCCCCCCGGCTACGCCGACACCTATGTCGACGGCGTGCGCTACCGCGTCCGCACCGTCGACATCCCCTACTATCCCGGCCCGATGTCAGTCGCCGTCGGCGCCACCTACGACGCCACCATCGCCGACACCAACAATCTGCACCGACGGGTGATCATCATCTGCGTTTTCGCCGTGGGCGCGGCGTCGGTGTTCGGCTGGGTGCTAGCCGCATTCGCGGTGCGCCCGCTGAAAAGCCTCGCGCGGCAGACCCGTCAGATCGACGCCGGCGACGAGGACCCCGACGTCGAAGTGCGCGGAGCCACCGAGGCCGTGGAGATCGCCGAGGCCGTCAAGGGCCTAGTCGAACGTGTCTGGAAAGAACAGGACCGGACCAAGGCCGCCCTGGCGTCGGCGCGCGACTTCGCATCGGTCTCCGCCCACGAACTGCGCACGCCGCTGACCGCGATGCGGACCAACCTCGAGGTGCTGGCCACCCTTGATCTGCCCGAGGACCAGCGCAAAGAGGTGGTCAACGACGTGATTCGGACGCAGTCGCGCATCGAGGCCACGCTCAGTGCGCTCGAGCGCCTGGCGCAGGGCGAACTGTCGACCGCCGACGACCACGTGCCCGTCGACATCACCGAACTTCTGGACCGCGCCGCCCACGATGCGATGCGTGTCTACCCGGACCTGGAGGTGTCGCTGGTTCCCGCGCCGACGGTCATCATCGTGGGCCTGCCCGCCGGCCTGCGGTTGGCCGTGGACAACGCGATCGCCAACGCCGTGAAGCACGGCGGCGCAACGCGAGTCCAATTGTCGGCGGTCAGTTCGCGAGCGGGAGTCGAGATCGCGATCGACGACGACGGCGTCGGCATTCCCGAGGAAGAGCGCTCGATCGTGTTCGAGCGGTTCTCCCGCGGATCGACGGCGTCGGTGTCGGGTTCGGGCCTTGGCCTCGCGTTGGTCGCGCAGCAGGCCGAATTACACGGCGGCACAGCCTCTTTGGAGGAGAGTCCGCTCGGCGGCGCCCGCCTGCTGCTGCGGCTACCCGGCCATCAGTGAGCTAGCGCGTGGCCAACAGGTCGATGACAAATATCAGCGTCTTGCCCGACAGCCGGTGTCCGCCACCCGCAGGTCCGTAGGCCTGCTCCGGCGGGATGACGAGCTGTCGCCGCCCGCCGACCTTCATCCCCGGGATGCCGTCCTGCCAGCCCTGGATGAGGCCGCGCAGCGGAAACTCGATCGACTCGCCTCGCTTCCAAGAACTGTCGAACTCCTCGCCGGTGTCGTACTCCACACCGACGTAGTGCACCTCGACGTTGGCGCCGGGCACCGCCTCGGCGCCGTCACCGACGACCAGATCGGTGATCACCAACTCGCTGGGCGGAGGGCCGTCGGGGAATTCGATTTCGGGTTTCTGCCCTGAACTTGAAGTCACGCACTCACGGTAGTCGGGCAGACTGGTCCGGTGACCAAAGACCAAGACATTCTCAACCAGGTCAACAAGCTGGTCGCCGAGGAGCAGGAACTCCGGGCGAAGCTTCAGAACCGCGAGATCGACGAGTCCGAGGAGCACAAACGGCTCAAAGCCGTCGAGGTGCAGCTCGATCAGTGCTGGGATCTGCTGCGGCAGCGCCGGGCCAAGCGGGAGACGGGCGGTGATCCGCGAGAAGCAGAGGTGCGTCCGCCCGACGAGGTCGAGGGCTACCTCAACTGAGTTCCGGTTACGACGCCGGAGCCGCTTCGGCGGCGACATACGACGCCGTCGTCGTCGGCGGTGGGCACAACGGCCTCGTCGCGGCGGCCTATCTCGCCAAGGCTGGTCGCCGAGTGCGGGTGCTGGAGCGCCTGGACCACGTGGGCGGGGCGGCCGTATCTGCGCACGCCTTCGAGGGAGTCGACGCGCGGCTCTCTCGCTACTCCTATCTCGTCAGCCTGCTTCCGCGGCGCATCGTCGACGACCTCGGCGCGCGGGTGCGGTTGCTTCGGCGCCGCTACTCGTCGTACACGCCCGACCCCGCGACCGGCGGCCGCACGGGATTGCTGATCGGGCCGACGTCGACGTTCGACGCCATCGGCGCGGCTGACGACGAGGCGCGGTTCGCCGGCTTCTACCAACGATGTGGTGGCCTCGTCGAGAAGTTGTGGCCGACGCTGCTGGAGCCGCTTCAGACGCGTACGCAGTCTCGTCGTCTCGTCGGCGATGAGGCTGCGTGGCGAATGATGATCGACGAACCGATAGGGCGCGCGATCACCTCGGCCGTCGACAGCGATGTCGTGCGTGGTGTGATGGCTACTGACGCCTTGATCGGGACGTTCGCCCGTCTCGACGACCCGTCGCTGATTCAGAACGTCTGTTTTCTCTACCACCTGCTGGGCAACGGGACCGGCGACTGGGACGTGCCGATCGGAGGAATGGGCGCCGTCAGCGGTGCCCTGGCGGCGGCCGCGACCGGCTTCGGTACCGAAATCACGTGCGGTGCCGATGTTTACGCGATCGACCCGACGGGCGAGGTGCGGTTCAACTGCGACGGCGCCGAGCAGACCGTCCACGGCGACGTCGTCCTGGCCAATGTCACACCGACTGTGCTGGCGGGCTTGATGGGTGAGCAACCGCCGGAGTCGACTCCGGGAGCACAGGTCAAGGTGAACCTGATGCTGCGGCGGCTACCACGCTTGCGCGACGACGCCGTGACACCCGAGCAGGCATTCGGCGGTACGTTTCACATCAACGAGACGTACAGCCAGCTGGACGAGGCGTACGCACGAGCGGATCACGGAGTGATGCCGGACCCGCTGCCGTGCGAGATCTACTGCCACTCGCTCACCGACCCGTCGATCCTCTCGGACGAACTCCGCGCCGCCGGGGCGCAGACGTTGACGGTCTTCGGCCTGCACACTCCCCACCAACTGGTATCGACGGGTGACCCCGACCGGATGCGCGACTCGTTGACCTCAGCGGTGCTCAACTCGCTGAACTCCGTTCTGGCCGAACCCATTCACGACGTGGTGATGGAAGATTCGGCGGGACGGCTGTGCATCGAGACGAAGACGACCGTCGATCTCGAAAACTCGTTGGGCATGTCGGGCGGGCACATCTTCCACGGTGGGCTGGCGTGGCCGTTCGCCGAAGACGACGAGCCACTCGATACTCCCGCTCAACGCTGGGGTGTGGCCACTGCGCACGAACGAATCCTGCTGTGCGGCTCAGGTTCGCGTCGAGGCGGCGGCGTCTCCGGGATCGGCGGCCACAACGCGGCGATGGCGGTGCTGGAGGGTTAAGACGACGTCAGCTTGGCGAGGATGCGCCGTAGCGCCTCGAGGTCGTGCTCATCCAACGCAGTCATGACCTCAGGCGCCGGGTCATCGATCGCGTCGATCTTACTGACCATGGCACGCCCCGCGTCGGTGAGCGAAACCCGTTTGCATCGACGGTTTTCCGGATCGACCTTGCGCACCACCAACCCGCGCGCTTCCAGGTCGTTGACCGCGACGGTCGCCGCCGGCGCGTCGATGGTCGCCGCGTGCGCCAATTCCTTGACCGTCATCGGTCGTCGGCTCAACCGTCGCAGGATTCGCACCCTGCTGAACGGCAACCCGGACTGTTCGACGACCGCCCTCTTCCAACTGTCGTGGTTCTCGATGACGAACGCCGCCATCGCCCGCCACGCCTCGTCGGCCACACTTTTACCGGACATCGGCCGCCACCAATGGTTCCAGTCGATCCGCCGACCGCAACGCCCTAGCCGACGTCGAGTACCAGCCCAGCACGATGATCGCCACCCCGAGCGCCGCGCAGATCAGCCACAGCGGCCGCGTCGCCACCGCAAAGTCCGGCCCCATCGCCACGAGGGCACCGCCAGCCACCGAACCACACAACGCCACACCGATACTGACCCCGACCTGCCTGCTGGTCGACGCGATCGCCGATGCCGCCCCTGCACGGTCGGTCGGCATGCCACTGACCGCCGCATTGGTCACCGGCGCATTGACCATCGAGAACCCGATACCGAAGACCGCGAAGATCACCAGCAGCTCCCAAATCGGTGTCGTCGCCGAAAGCTGGGCGAGCATCACCGTCGCCGCCGTGATCAGTATGCCCGCGATCAACAGTGACGGCCGCGCCCCGAACCGCCCGACCATCCGGCCCGACAACGGCGAGAACACCAGCGCCCCAACGGCTATCGGCAGATAGATCAATCCGGTGTGGAACGCCGAGAAGCCACGCTCGTCCTGCAGATACAACGACATCATGAACAAGAATGCACCCCACGACGCGAATGCACACACCGCGATCATCGTCGCCGACGCGAACGGGATGCTCCGGAAGAACCTCAGATCGATGAACGGGTCCCGCCTACGCGCCTCGAAAGCTAGGAAACCGACGAACGCCGCCACTGCGGCCACCGCGACTGCGACGGTCCGAACGTCGCCCCAGCCGAATCCGGGTCCCTCGATGAGCACGAAGACGAGGCCGAACAGGAACGCCATCCCCAACGCCTGCCCGATCGGATCTAGGTCGCGCATCATGGCCGATTTGGACGCCGGAACGAAGATGACCGTCAACAGAATCGCCAGCGCGCAGATCGGCAGATTGATCCAGAACACCGCCCGCCAGTTCATCCACTCGATCAGCGCACCACCGACGATCGGGCCTGCCGCCATCGAGATCCCGACGACCCCGCCCCAGATACCGATGGCCCGCGCTCGTTCCACCCTTCCGGTGAACACCTGCGTGATGATCGACATCGCGACCGGATTCATCATCGATCCGCCGATCGCCTGCAGGAAGCGCGCGGCGATCAGCGTCTCGATATTCGGCGCCAGGCTGCACAGCAGCGACGCGACCGCGAAGACCGTCAGCCCGATCTGGAAGGTCCCCCGCCGGCCGAACCGGTCAGCCGTCGCACCCGACAACAGCAGCAACGACGCCAACACCAGCGTGTAGATGTCGATCACCCACTGCAGCTGGGACCCGGTGGCGTGGAGGTCGGCGCGGATGTTCGGTATCGCGACGTTGACGATCGTCGCGTCCATCGACACGATCAGCAGGCTCAGGCAGCAGGTCACCAGGATGATGGCCTTGCGCCGAGCGCTCATTGACCGGACGACGGATTCATTCACTCAACAATTGTGAAACTACAACTGTTCGCCCGGCAAGGCCGGCCAGCAGTGAGATACGCGACGTCGAGTGTGGGGTTACGCCACGCTTAGGACGCCCAAAACGTGCGGGTAACCCACGTTCGGCGGACGGCGCAGACAGGCCTAGCGGCTGCCGACGTCCTTGTAATCGCGCTCGGTGTAACCGGTGTAGATCTGGCGCGGACGGCCGATCTTGCCGCTGCCCTCGTCGTGCATCTCCCGCCAGTGCGCGATCCAGCCGGGCAACCGGCCGAGCGCGAACAGGACGGTGAACATGCGCGTCGGGAAGCCCATCGCCCGGTAGATCACGCCGGTGTAGAAGTCGACGTTCGGGTAGAGCTTGCGCTCGATGAAGAAGTCGTCGGTCAGGGCGGCTTCCTCGAGAGTCCGTGCGATCTCCAGCATCTCGTCGTCGCCACCGAGCTTGCCGAGGATCTTGTCGGCCTGCTCCTTGACGATGCGGGCGCGCGGGTCGTAGTTCTTGTAGACCCGGTGGCCGAAGCCCATCAGCTTGACGCCGTCCTCGCGGTTCTTCACCTTCTTGATGAACTCGTGGACGTCGAAGTCGGCCTGGCGGATCTTCTCCAGCATCTCCAGCACCGCCTGGTTGGCGCCGCCGTGCAGCGGGCCCCACAGCGCGTTGATGCCGCCGGAGATCGACGTGAACAGGTTCGCCTGCGAGGAGCCGACCAGCCGCACCGTCGACGTCGAGCAGTTCTGCTCGTGGTCGGCGTGCAGGATGAACAGCATGTCCAGCGCGCGAACGATCTCCGGGTCCACCTCGTAGGGCTCGGCCGGGAAACCGAACGTCATCCGTAGGAAATTCTCGACCAGCGTCAGTGAGTTGTCCGGATACAGGAACGGCTGGCCCGCCGACTTCTTGTAGGCATACGCCGCGATGGTCGGCAGCTTGGCCAGCAGCCGGATCGTCGACAGCTCGACCTGGTTGTCGTCGAACGGGTCGAGCGAGTCCTCGTAGTACGTGGACAGCGCATTGACCGCGCTCGACAGCACCGGCATCGGGTGCGCGTTGGCCGGGAAGCCGTCGAAGAACCGCTTGAGGTCCTCGTGCAGCAGCGTGTGACGCTGAATCCGGGTGGTGAACTCCGCCAGCTGCTCCTTGGTGGGCAGCTCGCCGTAGATGAGCAGGTAACTCACCTCGATGAAGTTCGACTTCTCCGCGAGCTGCTCGATCGGATACCCGCGGTAGCGCAGGATGCCGGCGTCGCCGTCGATGTAGGTGATCGCGCTCTTGGTCGACGCGGTGTTGACGAAGCCCTCGTCGTACGTCGTGTAGCCGGACTTGGCCAGCAGTGAACCCAGCGCGATGCCATCCGAGCCTTCAGTGGCGGAAACGATGTCAAGGTCGAGCGTGCCACCGGGGTAGGAGAGGGTGGCTTGCCCTTCCCCACTCTTCGCGTTATCGGCCACGAGGTTCCCTTCGTCGCTGCTGGGAGTATTCGAACATTGCTCCTACAAAAGGTAGTCCCATTCCGGCAGCCGCGCCCCGGCGGGGGCTCAGTTGCTCAGACGGGCTGATGCAGATTACCCGCTAAGTCGGCGAACTCACCGAATACCGCTTTCAGACGCTCGATGAGGTCGTCCACGGAGACCTGCGACCAGTCCCTGCTGTCATGCGCGACGCTTCCCAGCGCCGTCATCATCACCGCGCCCCAGACCGCGGCCGTGAGCCTGACTTTCTGATCGTGCAGGGGGACATCGAGTCGGGCGGCCAACGCACGCTCGATCGCGTTGCCGCGAAACTCCACGCTGGCCTGGCGCAGAATCGACGACGTCACGATGATCCGGGTGATGCACAGCAGGCGCTCGGCCGTCAGCCCGTCGGGCCCCGCCCGCTTCGCCGACTCGGCCATCGCGACGTTGGCCCTCAGCAGCGCCTCATAGTGGTTGACCTCATCACCCTGGCGGGCGAGCTCCACGGCGGTTCGGTCGAGAATCTCGTCGACCAACGCCAGCGCGATCGCCTCTTTGGTCGGGAAGTACCGGCTGAAGGTGCGGGGTGAGACGTCGGCCACCGCGGCGATCTGGTCCACCGTGGTGTTGTCGAAACCCTGGCTATTGCAGAGCTCCACCGCGGCGTCGATGAGAGTCGCTCGCGTGCGCAGCTTCTTGCGCTCGCGCAGCCCGAGAGTCTGCGCCCCCCTACCGTCAGGCACAAAGGCGATCCTAACCGCCGAATCTATGAAGGAGCTAAGAATTTGTCGACGCCGATAACATGCTCCACGTCTGCATTTCGGGCCGTTGCCACACCGCAGCTAACGCCAGCCCCTACGGCTGCAGCCGCTCGACCCGTCCATCCTGGATGCGAATTCTGTTGTGCACCCGGTTCTCCCGGCCCTGCCAGAACTCCACGACCTCAGCCGCGATCAGATAGCCACCCCAATTCGGCGGCACGGGAACCGTTTCGTGGTCAGCGAACCGCTGTGTCACCTCGGCCAGTTGGTCAAGCAGCGCGGCGCGGGACGCGATCGGCTTCGACTGGTACGACGCCCACGCACCGAGCTGCGAACCCCGCGGGCGCTTTGACCAGTATTCAGCCGTTTCCTCCGCGGATACTTTTGTGACCGGTCCGCGCACGTGGACCTGGCGCCCGATCAGATACCAGGGAAAGGTGGCCGACGCGTACGGCGTCGCCGCCAACTGCTCGCCCTTGTCCGAGTCGTAATTGGTGTAGAACGTGATGCCCGCGTCGTCGACGCTCTTGCACAACACCGACCGGGTCACGGGCCGTCCACGACCGTCCACCGTGCCGACCACCATCGCGTTGGGTTCTGCGACACCGGCGCGCTCAGCATCGGCTAACCACTTGCGCAGCAACGTAACCCAGCCTTCGGCCAGCCAATCCACATCGAGATCGGGGCTGCCGTCCTTTTCCGCCGAACCGTATTCCACCCGCATCCTCGCCAAGCGTTCTGGGCCTACCTCCGCCACGCGACAACGCTACGCCCACACCGCCCACCGCCGTGTCAGCAACCGCCAGATGACCGCCGTCGCGGGGGTGCGAGAATCTGGCCATGAGTGCGGTGCCTGAAGATTTCGTACCCGGCCTCGAAGGCGTCGTCGCCTTCACCTCCGAGATCGCCGAACCCGATAAGGACGGCGGCGCGCTGCGGTACCGCGGCGTGGACATCGAGGATCTGGTCAACCAGCGGGTGACCTTCGGCGACGTGTGGGCGCTGCTGGTCGACGGGAAGTTCGGCAACGGTCTGCCGCCCGCCGAACCGTTCCCGCTGCCGATTCACAGCGGCGATGTCCGCGTCGACGTCCAGGCGGGGCTCGCGATGCTGGCGCCGATCTGGGGCTACCCGCCGCTGCTCGACATCGACGACGCCACCGCCCGCGAACACCTCGCGCGGGCTTCGGTGATGGCGTTGTCTTACGTCGCTCAGTCGGCGCGCGGCATCTACCAACCCGCGGTCCCTCAGCGCACCATCGACGAATGCTCAACGGTGACAGAGCGATTCATGACCCGGTGGCAGGGCGATCCCGATCCCCGCCACGTGGAAGCCATCGACGCCTACTGGGTCAGCGCCGCCGAGCACGGCATGAACGCCTCGACGTTCACCGCCCGCGTGATCGCGTCGACCGGAGCCGACGTCGCGGCCGCGCTGTCCGGCGCGATCGGCGCGATGAGCGGACCTCTGCACGGCGGCGCCCCGGCCCGCGTCATCCCAATGATCGAGGAGGCCGAGAAGACCGGCGACGCCCGCGCGGTGGTCAAAGGCATCCTCGACCGCAAGGAGAAGCTGATGGGCTTCGGGCACCGGGTCTACCGCGCCGAGGATCCGCGGGCCCGGGTGCTGCGCGCGACGGCCAAGCGGCTCGAGGCGCCCCGCTACGAGGTGGCCGCCGCGCTCGAACAGGCCGCCCTGACCGAGCTCCGGGAGCGGCGGCCGGACCGCGCCATCGAAACCAACGTCGAGTTCTGGGCGGCGGTGATCCTTGATTTCGCGCAGGTGCCGACCAAGATGATGCCCGCGATGTTCACCTGCGGCCGCACCGCCGGCTGGTGCGCGCACATCCTGGAGCAGAAACGGCTCGGCAAGCTGGTGCGTCCGTCGGCGATCTACGTCGGGCCTGCGCCACGCAGCCCGGAGCAGGTCGAGGGCTGGGATCAGATCGCCCGGTCGTGACCCCGACGTTCGCCGCGGCGGCACACAGTTTCGCGGACCTCGTCGGCCGGATTCCCGCCGGCGCGTGGTCCGAGACGGGCCTGGGTGACTGGGATGTGCGCTCGCTGGTCGGGCACACGTCGCGCTCGCTCACCACGGTGCTCACCTACCTCGAGACCACTGCCGACCGCGCGGACATCACCACCCCGCAGGAGTACTACGCGCGGGTGAACCCGACCGCCTTGGGCATGGATCCCGCCGACGTGGCCGAGCGCGGTCGGCAGGCCGGGCGGGACCTTGGTGACGACCCGGCAGCGGCCGTGGCCGATCTGGTCACTCGAGCGCTCGCTCGGTTGCAGACGGTGGACGATCCGCTGATCCAGGTGATCGGCGGGCTGGGCATCCGGTTGCGCGATTACCTGCCGACGCGGACGTTCGAGCTGGCCGTGCACAGCCTGGATATCGCACGCGCGACCGGGATTTCGTTCACGCTGCCGCCGCCGGTGGTCGAGGAGGCGTTGGTGTTGGCGGCTCGGATCGCGGCTGAGGAACACGGTGAGACGGTGCTGATGGCGTTGACCGGACGCGACGGGCTTCCGCCGTCGTTCTCGATCGTCTGATCCTGTCGGTGGGCAGTGGTTGCATGGCCCACGTACCGATGAATTCGGCGCTCCGCGCCGGTCGGTACTGGTGACCCCTCCGCGGGCGCAACCCGAATCGAAAGGAGCCCTGCACATGGCCATCGACGTAACGCCAGAGGTATCCCCCATGCTCACGGTCAGCGACGGCGCCGCTGCCATCGACTTCTACGTCAAGGCGTTCGACGCCGAGGAACTCGGCCGGGTGCCGGGACCTGACGGTAAGAAGCTGTTCCACGCGGCGCTGCGGATCAACGGCTCGCTGGTGATGCTCAACGACGATTTCCCGGAGATGAACGACGGCAAGTCGGAGACGCCGGAGGCGTTCGGCGGTTCGCCGGTGACGATTCACCTGACGGTCACCGATGTCGACGCCAAGTTTCAGAAGGCGGTCGACGCCGGCGCGACCGTCGTGATGCCGCTCGACGACATGTTCTGGGGCGACCGCTACGGCGTGCTGCGCGACCCGTTCGGGCACATGTGGTCGATGGGACAGCCGATGCGCGAGGTCAGCCCCGAGGAGATCGAGAAGGCGATCCACCAGCCCCAGTGAGGTCAGCGGCGCAGGCCGGCCGGTGACATCAGCGGCGCAGACCGGCCAGTAGGCGCCGGCCGAACCGGGGCGCGTCCGCCGCGGCGCTCAGCATGTCGGCGACCGCGGTGAACTTCACGCGCGGGCGCTCGTCGCCGCCGCGGGCGATCTCGGCGGCGTCGATCGCTTTCCACCCAGCCGAATCGACCACGTCGGGCCGTCTGCTGCGGACGAGCTTGTCGAGTGCCCCCGGCTTGTACAGCGGGTCACGCAGCCTGCCGTCGTTGTAATCGGCGACCAGGTTGTGCACGGTCTGCGCGGCGCACGACTTGTTGGTGCCGATGAACCCCGTCGGTCCGCGTTTGATCCACCCGGCGACGTAGCTGCCTGGAACCGGCTCACTCGACCTGGGGTCGACGACGCGCCCACCGTCGTTGGGCACGACCGCGGCGGACTCGTCGAAGGGAAGGCCGCGAATCGGTTTGCCGCGGTAGCCGATCGAGGTCAACACCAAACCCGCGTCGAGTCGGCGGACCTCGTCGGTCCCGGTGACCGTGAACTCGATCGCGTCGGTCCGACCGTCACCCACGACGCGCTTCGGCGTCATCCCATACGCCAGGCGGATGCGTGGCCGCGTCGCCGGAGCCGAGGTGTCCCCGAGCTTGCTCAGGACCTCCAATTTGGTGCGCGTCAACGGGTCCTCGGCTGCGGCCAGGTCCTGTTCCACCTGTTCGTGGTCGGCGGGCGACAGCACCACCTCGCAGGTCGACGTCAACCCCAACAACTCCGGCAGCGTGAAGGCCGAGTCCTTCGGACCGCGCCGAGCCGCGATCACGACCTCGGTCACCTTGGACTCGCGGAGCGCGGCGAGCGCGTGATCCGAGATGTCGGTTCCTGCAAGAACATCCGGTGGCGTGGTGAGAATCCGCGCGACGTCGAGGGCGACGTTGCCATTGCCGACGATGACCACCCGTTCGTGGTCCAGATCGATTGGCAGCGAGTCGAATTCGGGGTGACCGTTGTACCAGGCCACGAACTCGGTGGCGGTGCCCGTGCCCGGCAGACCCATTCCCGCGATGTCGAGCCGCCGATCGTTGGGCGCCCCCACCGCGTAGAGCACGGCGTGGTGATGCTCGAGCAGCTCGTCTTGTGTGAGGTCCGTGCCCACCTCGACGTTGAGGTAGAAGGTGAACCCGGGCTGCGCCGCCACCTTGTCGAACAGCTTGGTCACCCGCTTGGTGTTCTGGTGGTCGGGCGCGACACCCGCGCGCACCAACCCGTACGGCGTGGGCAGCCGCTCGAAGACGTTGACGCGCACGCCCTTCTGGGTGAGCAACTCGTCGGCGGCATACATCGCGGCGGGCCCGGACCCGACGATCGCGACGGTCAGCGGGCCGCCGGCGCGGGGATACACCACCGGCGCCTCGATGACCGGCGCCAGCTTCGACGTCGGTGGCAGCTTGCCGTCCGGTTCGGGATAGAACGCCGCGTTCAGCTCGACGAACGGGAGCTGTGCGGGCTCGAGTTTCGAGTCGTGCGTGATGGCGCCGACCGGGCACGCCGACACGCACGCTCCACAGTCGACGCATGCCACGGGATCGATGTAGAGCATCTCGGCGGTCGCGAAACCGGGCTCGTCGGGTGTCGGGTGAATGCAGTTCACCGGACACGCGTAGACACAGGACCCGTCGCTGCAGCACGACTGGGTGATCACATGGGGCACGTTGTGCGTCCTAGGCGGCAATCACGTGCTGGCGGGCCGGTTCGCTGCGGTAACGGCTCGGTTTGCCGTCGATCTTGCAGAGCCGCCACATCAGCTTGGCGAACGGGTTCATCAGACCGGTTTCGTGGCACAGCATCCGGACATCGCCGAACATGTCGCGCAGGAACTGACGGGACTTCGGCGCGCGGAAGAACAGCTCCTTGCGCACCGAACGCGGGATGTCGAACTCACGCCAGAATGCCTTGGGCGGCACGATGATCGCCTGGCACAACACCCGCATGATGATCGGCACGTTCAGCGATAGCCAGAACCGCTGACGCCGGTTGAGCCGCGGCAGGCGCTTGCGCAGATACTCGTGCGCGAACGAGATGTGACGGGCCTCCTCAGCCACGTGGATGGCCATCACCCGCTCCATGATCGGGTGCAGTTCCTTGCCCTCGCGCAGCACGTTCTTCTGCGTGTGGTCGATCGGCTCCTCGCCGGCGAGCACACCGAAGAAGAACGGGATCGGAAGCGGTCCGGCCACGAGCGGGATGAACGGCGACAGCCAGCGCAGCATGCGGGGCATGCCCGGCACGTCTGCGCCGATGCGGTTGACCATCTCCTGGAACATCATCGTGTGGTTGCACTCTTCGACCGACTCGTGCAGGCAGTACCGGTACTCGGGGGACCCGTTGGGGACCCAGAACGCGTAATTCGTCAGCCCGCGGATGAGGATGATCTCGAACTGCAGACCGACCTTCGCGACGTTGGCCTGCCGCCACATCCCGATCTGGATCTGCCGTTCGAGCGGCTGCGCCTGATACCAGGGATGCCCGCCGAGCGGATCGGTCGCGGGCAGCACCCAGCGTGGATCGTTCGCGGTGACCGCGAACTCCGGCGAGTCCCAATCGATGTCGGTGTACGGGTTGAAGTTCCGCCGCACCGAACCCTCGGAGAGCGTGGTGAGCGTGTCGACGTATTCGGCGTCCTCGGTGACTTCCATGTTGCGACGCCATCGCCTGACCAGTCGGGTTCGCGCCATTCTCGGACCTCCCCTATGAGGTTTACATTCGCGCCTCTGATGTCCAACAACGGTACCGGAGGTATCGCCTACTGAACATACCCCCGAGCGCGATGTGTCACACGGCGTCGAAGACATCGTTGTGTGATCGCGGTCACAACCCATGCGTGCCGCGCGAAGAGATGAGCGTCGGGCGCTATCTGCTGCCGAACTCGCCCACGGCGGCGGCCCGGGGGCCGTTGCGCACCACGGCGACACCGACTTCGGTCATGCTGCAGTCGGTGATGATCGCCCGGTGCCCGGGGCTGTTCATCCACCAGTTGACCGCTTCGGCCGGGACGGCCCCGACCCCCGTGCTCCAGAAGATGATCTCGCCCGCCTTGGAGTACGTCGTGTAACCGGCGGCGTTGATCCGCTGGCCGGCAGACGACCCGTCCGAGCCGGTGTGGCTCTGCACGTTGTGGGCGAGCATGTCATTGGCCTGCCGGGCCGCGGCGGCGCTCAGCTGCGGGTTTCCCGCGACCGGTCCGCAGCCGTTGGCCGCGCGCGTGGCGTTGATCTCGTTCAGCAGTGCGCCGTCGTCGGCGCCGTCGGCCTGAGCCGGACCCGCGACCAGCGGTGCGCAGACCGCTAGAGCACCCGCGCAGATGGAAAACAGGACCGAGCTTTTTCTACGACTGTTCACGTGCCCCCCTGGGCTCGAGCTTCAGTCCCCGACAGGTCACAGTATGGACACAACGAGGTCTCTATGTAGGTCGTTTACCCACTTTTGTGACATATCTCTGCCGCCCAGCCCGTCGCCGGTCGCACCGGACCGGTCATTACTGTTGAGCGCATGTCCCAGCTGACGATCCCCGCCGACCTCAAACCGCGCGACGGCCGTTTCGGCTGCGGACCCTCGAAGGTCCGCCCCGAACAGCTGGCTGCGCTCGCCGCGGCGGGTGAATTGTTCGGAACCTCGCACCGCCAGGCGCCGGTGAAGAACCTGGTCGGGCGGGTGCGCGACGGACTGCGTGAGCTGTTCTCGGTGCCCGACGGGTATGAGGTGATCCTCGGCAACGGCGGCACCACCGCGTTCTGGGATGCGGCGGCGTTCGGCCTGATCGACAAGCGTTCGCTGCACCTGACCTACGGCGAGTTCAGCGCGAAGTTCGCCTCGGCCGTGGCCAAGAACCCGTTCGTGGGCGATCCCGTCGTCGTCAAGGCCGATCCGGGCAGCGCACCGGAGCCCACGTCGGATCCGTCGGTCGACCTGATCGGCTGGGCGCACAACGAGACGTCGACGGGTGTCGCGGTTCCCGTCCAGCGTCCGGACGGTTCGGGTGACGCGTTGATCGCGATCGACGCGACGTCCGCGGCGGGCGGGCTGCCCGTCGACATCACCGAATCCGACGTCTACTACTTCGCACCGCAGAAGAACTTCGCCGGCGACGGCGGGCTGTGGGTGGCGATCATGTCGCCGGCCGCGCTCGCCCGCGTCGAGGCGATCGCGGGTGCCGGTCGATGGGTGCCCGAGTTCTTGTCGCTGCCGATCGCGATCGAGAACAGCCTCAAGAACCAGACGTACAACACACCGGCGATCGGCACCCTGATCCTGTTCGCCGAGCAGCTGGACTGGCTGTTGGGCAACGGTGGCCTGGACTGGGCGGTGAAGCGCACGGCGGACTCATCGCAGCGGCTGTACGGCTGGGCTGACGCGGCGCCGTTCGCGACGCCGTTCGTCACCGACCCGGCGTTGCGCTCGCAGGTGGTGGGCACCGTGGACTTCAACGACGACGTCGACGCGGCCGCGGTGGCCAAGACGCTGCGCGCCAACGGCATCGTCGACACCGAGCCCTATCGCAAGCTCGGCCGCAACCAGCTTCGGGTGGGCATGTTCCCTGCCGTCGACCCGGAGGATGTCAGTGCGCTGACCGCATGCATCGACTGGGTGGTGTCGCGGCTTTAGTCCGCGTGTCGTACCAGGTAACGGGCGGATAACGCAGTAGTGTCCGGTTGATCGGGCTTCGCGCTAGCCCGGAGGAGGTCGCCATGCGGGAACTCAAAGTCGTCGGACTCGATGTGGACGGCAGACGAATCATCTGCGAGGCCGACGGCTCCGGCGAGAAGTTCACGCTGCTGCGCGACGATCGGTTGCGCGCCGCCGTCCGTGGCGACCAGGTGGGCTCGAGTCAGACACGAGACGAGGCCGAGGTTCAAACCGTGTTGCGACCCAAGGAGATTCAGTCCCGGATCAGGGCGGGTGCATCCGTCGAACAGGTCGCCGAGGCGTCGGGCGTCGACGTGTCCCGCGTCGAGCGGTTCGCGCATCCGGTGTTGCTCGAGCGTGCCCGGGCCGCCGAGCTGGCAACCGCCGCGCATCCGGTGCTCGCCGACGGACCGTCGGTGCTGACCCTGCTGGAGACCGTCACGACGGCTCTGATCGCGCGCGGGCTCGACCCGGACGCGCCGACGTGGGACGCGTGGCGCAACGAAGACGGCCGCTGGACGGTGCGGCTGGCATGGAAAGCAGGTAGGTCGGACCTTGCGGCGCATTTCCGCTTCTCGCCAGGCGCCCACGGCGGGACGGTCACCGCGTTCGACGACGCGGCATCCGAACTGATCGACCCGAACTTCACGCGACCACTGCGCCCCGTCGCCGCGCTGCCCGAGCCGCAGGTCGAGGTCGAGGAGCCGACGCTTCCGATCGACCCGCCGGTACAGGCGACCCCGCCCGAGCCCCAGCCCGAAGAAGCCCCCGAGCCCGTCGCGCCGCAGCCGGCCAAGGCCCGCAGGGGTAAGGCCAAGCCCGCGGTTCCGGCCTGGGAGGACGTCCTCCTCGGCGTGCGCTCCAGCGGCCAGCGCTGAGTTCGCCTCAGGTCAGCTGCTCAGCGCGACGGCGAGCACGACCAGCCACGCGGCGGCCACCCCGACGCCGGAGCCCAGCACGAACCACCGCCACACCGGCCGATTGCGCCACCCCCACACCGTCGGCGCCAGGCCGCCGACCGCGACCAAGTTGAGCCCGATCGCCAGCAGCGGATGCAACCGCAGCAGGCCGAGGCTGAGCACCACGATCGCGGCCGCGATCACCGCCGCGACGAACCCCGCCACCGTCAACCCCATCGCCCACGGCGTTGAGTCGTCGGTCATCTCCGTCACTCCGATTCGCTCCGCTCTCCCCTACCCTTCGGGTGTGGCCCCAGCTGGCCGGTGCCCAATCTAACCCGCTCGTAGAACGCCAGCGCGGCAGCGGTCGCGACGTTGAGCGAGTCTGTTCCCCGCGACATCGGGATCCGCACCCGAAGATCCGACGCGCGCATCGTTCGCTCGGTCAACCCCGGTCCTTCCGCGCCGACCAGGATCGCCACCTTGTCGTCGACGACGCCGGACATCGCGTCGGCCAAGGACCGCGCCGTGGGGCCGGGAGTCATGGCCAACAATCGAAATCCGTTGTCACGCAACAACCCCAGATCGTCCGGCCACGACTGCGCCCACGCGTACGGCACGAGCAGCGCGTGGCCCATCGACACCCGCACGGCGCGCCGGTACAGCGGGTCGGCGCAGCCGGTGCCGAAGACCACCGCGTCTACGCCGAGGCCGGCGGCGTTGCGAAAGATCGAACCAAGGTTCTCGTGGTCGTTGACGCCTTCGAGCACCGCGACGGTGCGCGCTCCATCCAAGACCTCGGCGACCGTCAACTCCCGCGGCCGCGACGCCGACGCCAGCACACCGCGGTTGAGGTGAAAGCCCACCACCTCAGCCATCACGTCGGCGGCCACGCGGTAGTACGGAGCCGAGACACCGGCGAGGTCGGCCGCGAGCTCCTGCAGGCGGCGGTCGGTGCCCATCATCGCGCGCGGGACGAATCGCGACGCCAGCATCCGCTGCACGACCAGTACACCTTCGGCGATCACCAACCCCTTGCCGGTGGGCAGGTCGGGTCTGCGGTCGACGCTGTTGAGGTCGCGGAAGTCGTCGAGCCGCGGATCGGACGGATCGGCGACGTCGATCACGGTGGCTGTCACGGTCACGCCCGACCGGCACCGCCGTGTCGTGGGTTACCTTTCATAGCGATGACCCCGCAACCGCCTCCGCTGCCCGGTGTCCTGCTCAAGCCCGGGCCGGTCGTCGTCGCGATCGCGGCCGGTTGGGTCGTCGCTGCGATCCTGGCGTTCACGGTCACCGGTTTACACGAGTGGCGGCCGTACACGCTGGCCGGGCTGGGTGTCGGCGCCCTTGGCACCGCCATCTGGTTGTGGCAACGTCGCGCCGTGCGTCGCGGATCGCGCGGGGCTCAGAGCGGACTCACGTAATCAAGAGACAGGAGGACGTAATGGCAGCGCCGCTGTTGCAAGCCGAGACGACGATCAACGCCCCGGTGTCGAAGGTGTGGGAGCTGATCTCCGACCTCAAGAACATGCCGCGATGGAGCCCGCAGTGCCGGCTCATGAAGACGTTCGGCCCGCTGCGGGCGGGGGCGAAGACGGTCAACCTCAATCGGCGCAAGTTCCTGTTCTGGCCCACCACAAGCCAGATCACCGAGCTGGTCCCGGAGAAGAAGCTCGCGTTCCGGGTCAACGAGAACGGCACGGTGTGGAGCTACGAACTCGAACCCACCGAGACCGGCACCCGGCTGGTGGAGACGCGTCATGCGGAGAACGGCGTGAAGGCCTTCTCCAACATGACGGTCAACGCGTTGTTGGGCGGCGTGCCCAGCTTCGAGCGTGAACTCGTCGAGGGCATGAACGAATCGCTCGCGAGGATCAAGGCCGCGGCCGAGAGCTAGTCGGCGGGCTCGGCCACGTCGAGCACGCCGTCGTCGTACGGGTCGTACAGCGGGGATCCGCCGCCGGCGGGCTGCGGGGTGTCCGAGTGTGCGCCGCAACCGTATTCGGAGTCGACGACGTGACCGTCGGCGGAGAACTCATTGGCGCAGACGCCGAACATCGTGCCCAGTGCTCCGGACAGCGGAAGATAGAAGCCGCAGTCCCGGCACACCCGCCGCGTCGAGCGCGCCATCGCCGAACCCGGCCCGAAGTCGCCGTCGTGCCAGCGTTGCGCGGTGTCCAGGCGGCCCCACTGGCTGAGTACCTGACGTCGGCCGAGACCGACCTCGAGTGCGACGTCGTCGATCTGCGGATCGCCGGTCGCCGTGTACCCGGGAACCAAACGTGGATCGTCTGCGGGCGGCGCGAGCAGGTCTCCCGGGCCCAGATCACCAGGGCGAACGCGTTCTTCCCACGGCACCCACTTCGGCGCCAGCAGCGCCGTCGGCCCGGGAACCAGCACCACCTCGCTGATGGTGGCGTGGTCGGCGCCCGGCCACGCCGCGACGACGACGGCCCACTGCCAGCCGCGGTAGCCCGGCAGGTCGGCGAGGAAGCGATGCGTGGCCGCGGTCGGGTCCTCGAAGCTGGCACCCAGGTACTCACCGACGGTGTTCTCGCCGCTGAACTCGACGATCGCCGCGCGGGCGTCGTCGACGGCGCCGAGAAGCACCGCCTCCAGATCCGGCCGTTCGGCGGATTCGGTCACGCTGTCCATCGCCCCCAATACTGCCTGACCGGCCAACCGGCAGCCACACCGGTTGGCTGCACGCCCGCTACCGCTTCGATGGTGGAGAATCGACATCGTGAGCGGACCGCGTCGTGACCCCCGAGAGTTCACGGGTCGGCGCGACCCCCGCTACTACCCGCCGCGCCCGCCCGCCGACGACCGGTGGGATGACGAGCACCCGGGGATGGCGAACTATCCGAGCGACCCGAGTTACCGTCGCCCGCGGCGCAACGGCCCGACCCCCAGCGCCAATCGCTGGCTGCCGCCGCTCGACGAACCCACCCGCGAGTTCGGCGCCACGCCCCCTCCGCACCGGATGGGCAGCGCGGCGGGCGAAAAGGTCACCGTCACAAGGGTGGCCGCGCAGCGCAGCCGCGAGATGGGCTCCAAGATGTACGGCCTCGTGCACCGGGCCGCGACCGCTGACGGAGCCGACAAATCCGGTCTGACGGCGCTGACGTGGCCGGTGGTCGCGAACTTCGCCGTCGACGCCGCGATGGCGGTCGCGCTGGCCAACACCCTGTTCTTCGCGGCGGCCTCGGGCGAAAGCAAGGGCAAGGTCGCGCTGTACCTGTTGATCACCATCGCGCCGTTCGCCGTCATCGCGCCGCTGATCGGGCCCGCGCTCGACCGCCTGCAGCACGGCCGCCGGGTCGCGCTGGCCACGTCGTTCGCATTGCGCACGGCGCTCGCGGTGGTGTTGATCGCCAACTACGACGGCGTCACCGGAAGCTTCCCGTCGTGGGTGCTCTACCCGTGCGCGCTGGGAATGATGGTGCTGTCCAAATCATTCAGCGTGCTGCGCAGCGCGGTGACCCCGCGCGTGTTGCCGCCGACCATCGACCTGGTGCGGGTGAACTCGCGGCTGACGACGTTCGGTCTGCTCGGCGGCACGATGGTCGGCGGCGCGGTCGCCGCCGGTGCGGAGTACCTGTTCAAGCTGTTCGAGATGCCGGGCGCGCTCTATGTGATCGTCGCGGTGTCGGTGGCCGGTGCCGCGTTGTCGATGCGGATTCCCAGATGGGTGGAGGTCACCGAGGGCGAGGTGCCGGCGACGCTGAGCTACCACGGTCGCACCGGCGAACTGCGGCGCGGCGCCGAACTGCTGCCACCGCCGAAGTCGGCGCGCCAGCCGTTGGGGCGCAACACCATCGCCGCGCTGTGGGGCAACTGCACCATCAAGGTGATGGTCGGCTTCTTGTTCCTGTATCCGGCGTTCGTCGCCAAATCGCACGACGCCAGCGGGTGGGAGCAGTTGCGCATCCTCGGTGTGATCGGCGCGGCCGCGGCGATCGGCAACTTCGCGGGCAACTTCACCAGCGCGCGGCTCAAGCTCGGCTATCCGGCGAAGGTGGTCGTGCGCTGCACGGTCGTGGTCACCCTCGCCGCGCTGGCCGCCGCGTTGACCGGCAACCTCCTGGTGGCGGCGATCGCGACGCTGTTGACCTCGGGGGCCAGCGCGATCGGCAAGGCCTCGCTGGACGCGTCGCTGCAGGACGACCTGCCCGAGGAGTCCCGGGCGTCGGCATTCGGACGTTCGGAGTCGGTGCTGCAGCTGGCCTGGGTCGCGGGCGGCGCGGTCGGCGTGTTGGTCTACACCGAATTGTGGGTGGGCTTCACGGCGATCACCTCGGTGCTGATCCTCGGACTGGCTCAGACCGTGGTGAGCTATCGCGGTGACTCGCTGATTCCCGGCCTCGGCGGCAACCGACCCGTGCTGGCCGAACAGGAGGGCGGACGCTCCGACACCGCGGCGGTGGCGCACGAGTGAAGCGCATGATCGCCGCGCTCGTCGCGGTGGTGATTCTCGCGTCCGTGGGCACCGGTGTGCTCATCTGGCGGCTCAGCGGCGACCCCGCCCCGAAATACCCTGAGATCAGCGCGTATTCGAGTGGCCACCTTGTGCGCGTCGGCCCCTATCGGTACTGCGACGTGCGGAACCCCACCAAGTGCGAGGTGTTCGAGGATCAGGGCGAGCTGCCGGTCAACGAACGTCACGCGGTGCAGGTGTCGGTGCCGCCGGCGATCGGTCGGGCGCCGTGGGTGCTGCTGCGCCAGTACGAGGACTCCGACGTGATCGAGGAGTTCCGGCCCAACACCCGGTTAGCGGTGACGATCCCGACCGTCGACCCGCACCGCGGCAAGCTCACCGGGTTCGTCGTCTGGTTGCCCACGCTGGTCCGCATCGACGAGGAAGAGGTGCCGGCGCCGCACGCCGAGTGGTCGGTGCGCACGGTGTGGTCCTGACCGGTCAGTTCGCGCCGTGTCCGTCCGGTACGCGCTCGCCGTCGCGCGGCGGGCCCGGCGGGGTTCCGTCGCCGAACGGCCTGCCGCCCAGGGCTTCCCGGCCGTGCGGCGTCAACCAGTTGGACAGGTCGGGCCCCTTCGGCACAACCTGCGTCGGGTTGATGTCGGTGTGCACGATGTAGTAATGCTGCTTGATCTGGACGAAGTCGATTGTGTCGCCGAATCCCGGCGTCTGGAACAGGTCTCGGGCGTAGGCCCACAACACGGGTAGCTCGGCGAGTTTCTGGCGGTTGCACTTGAAGTGCCCGTGATAGACGGGGTCGAAGCGCGCCAACGTGGTGAACAGCCGGACGTCGGCCTCGGTGATGGTGTCGCCCACCAGATATCGCTGGCGGTCCAGGCGCTCGGAGAGCAGGTCGAGCGCGAAGAACAGCCGGTCGTAGGCCTTCTCGTAGGCCTCCTGGGAGCCGGCGAAGCCGCACCGGTACACGCCGTTGTTGATCTCGGTGTAGATGCGATGCGCCACCTCGTCGATCTCATCGCGCAACGGCTCGGGGTACAGGTCCGGGGCGCCGTCGCGGTGATACTCCGTCCACTCGGTGGAGAAGTCGAGCGTGATCTGGGGGAAGTCGTTGGTGACGACCTCGCCGGTCGGCACGTCGACGACCGCCGGGACCGTGATGCCCTTGTCGTAATCGGGAAAACGCTTGAGGTAGGCGTCCTTGAGCCGCGGGATCTTCAGTACCGGATCCACGCCGTCCGGATCGAGGTCGAACGTCCAGCTGTCCTCGTCGTGGGTGGGCCCGCAGAATCCGATGGACAGCACGTCCTCGAGGCCCAGCAGCCGTCGAACGATGATCGCGCGGTTGGCCCACGGGCAGGCCCGCGCGACGACCAGCCGGTAGCGGCCGGGTTCGACGGGATAGCCGTCGCGGCCATCGGCGGTGATACGAGTGCCGATGTATTTGGTGTCGCGGTTGAACTCGCCACCCGAGTCGGACTTGTCGGCGACATATGCCATGCCGTCGATTCTTCCCCGCCGAATCTGAAGTTATGCGCGTTCCAGCGCCGGGATTACGCGCGCAAGCTCAGTTTCGAGTGAGTCGCCGAGTGGAACCGGCTGGACGATCCCGCCGTCCTAACACTGTGGACTGGCCGTTCGTGGGTACCGAGGCGTTGGCAGCGGGCCTGGTCAACCGCTATCAACTGTCCACCCGATACGACGCTGTCTTCCGCAATGTGTACGTCCCGCACGGTCAGGTGCTGACGCCAATGGAAAACGCGCGTGCTGCGTGGCTGTGGTCGAGGCGCACGGCGACGGTCGTCGCTGTCTCGGCCGCAGCGGTGCACGGAACGAAGTGGATCGACACCCGCCTACCGGCCGAACTCAACCAACGCAGCCAGCACAAGACGAAGGGCATCGTCCTGCACAACGACACGCTGGCGCCCGACGAAACCTGCACCGTGCGTGGACTGCCGGTGACGACCGCGGCGCGCACGGCGTTCGACCTCGGCCGCCGATACGGGCGGACCCTGGCCATCATTCGCGTCGATGCGTTGCTTCATGCGACCTCGCTGCAGCTGTCCGACGTCGACGCCTTGATCGAACGGCACCGCGGCGCACGGGGTCTGAGACAACTGCGCGACGTGCTGTTACTCGCCGACCCGGGCGCCGAATCGCCGCAGGAGACGCGCACCCGGCTCGTGCTGACGGACGCCGGTCTACGACCATCGCGCACGCAGATCAACGTCTATGACGCTTACGGCGTGCATGTCGGTCGCATCGACATGGGATGGCCCGAGTGGAAGGTGGGCGTCGAGTACGACGGGGAACAGCACTGGACGAACCCGCGGATTCGCGCGGCCGACATCGACAGGCAGGCGAGGTTGGAAGCACTCGGCTGGCGGATCATCCGTGTAAGCGCCGAGATGCTGCGCTACCGACCGCACACAATCGTCGAACGCACGGCATCCGCTCTGCGGGACGCCGGCTGGCCCGGGCCAGGCCGCCGAAACTGAACATATGCGCGTTCCAGCGCCCAATACTCGAACACAAGCTCAGTCTCGAGCCGATAAAAACCTAGTGCTCGAGCTCGCGAGCGACCGCCCGCACCACTTCGGACACCCGGCGGGCGACCTTGCGGTCCGGATAGCGACCCTTGCGCAGCTCCGGCTGCACGGTGCTCTCCAGCAGCGTGATCATGTCCTCGATCATCCCGTGCAGCTCGTCGGGCGAATGCTTGCGCTCGGCGGCGGCCGCCTCGCGGCGCATCCGCGTGAGGCTCGGCGGCGGATCGATCACCTTCAACGTCAACGCCTGGGGACCGCGCCGGCCCGCGGCGATGCCGAACTCGACGCGCTGACCCGCCTTGAGCGTCTCGACACCGGAGGGCAGCGCCGAGGATCGGACGTAGACGTCCTCGCCGTCCTCCTGCGACAAAAACCCGAAGCCCTTTTCGGCGTCGTACCACTTAACCCTGCCGGTCGGCACTGGTCTCACCCGCTCGTCTTGTGTACCTACATAGCGAAACATAAGGAAAGCGCCCCGATGCGCCGGGACGCGTGCTGCTCGATCCTACTCTGACCTCGACCGCGCCAGCACCCCCTTATCGGTAGGCTGAAGGCCACCGCTGGAGGAGAAGAAGCGCCTATATGCGATTGATACTCAACATCATCTGGTTGGTCTTCGGCGGCCTATGGCTGGCGCTGGGCTACCTGCTCGCGGCGCTGATCTGCTTCGTGCTGATCATCACCATCCCCTTCGGGTTCGCCGCCCTGCGCATCGCGGTGTACGCGCTGTGGCCGTTCGGCCAAACGATCGTCGACAAACCGGGAGCCCGTCCCGGAGCGCTGATCGGCAACGTCATCTGGGTCATCCTGTTCGGCGTCTGGCTGGCGATCGGCCACGTCATCACCGCCGTGGCGATGGCGATCACGATCGTCGGCATCCCCCTGGCGCTGGCCAACCTCAAGCTGATCCCGGTGTCGCTGATGCCGCTCGGCAAGGACATCGTCCCCGTCGACAGCCTGGGCCAGCCCGCCGCCGACCCGTGGCGAGCCGCCGCATGACCGTCATCGACCTCGGCGTGCCCTCGACCGCACCGCCCTCCCCCGCGCCCGCCGACGGACCGTTGATCGACACGTTCGGCCGGGTCGCCACCGATCTTCGGGTGTCGCTGACCGACCGCTGCAACCTGCGCTGCACCTACTGCATGCCGGCGGAGGGCCTGGACTGGCTGCCGTCGGAACGGCTGCTGCGGCCCGAGGAGCTGACCCGGCTGCTGCGCATCGCGGTGACGCGGCTCGGCATCCGCAGCGTGCGCTTCACCGGAGGCGAGCCGCTGGTCGCCCGGCACCTCGAGGACGTCGTCGCCGCGACGGCCGCGCTGCGACCGCGCCCGGAGATCACGCTGACCACCAATGGCATCGGACTCGACAAGCGGGCCGAGCGGCTCAAGCGCGCCGGGCTGGACCGCATCAACGTGTCGCTGGACACCGTCGACTCCGCGCGGTTCGCCGCGATCACCCGCAGGGACCGACTTGCCGATGTGCTGGCCGGCCTGCGGGCGGCCAAGGCCGCGGGGCTCGATCCGGTGAAGGTCAACGCCGTGCTCGACCCGGTCACCGGGCTCGACGACGCGGTGGCCCTGCTGCGGTACTGCCTCGATCATGGCTATCAGCTGCGCATCATCGAGCAGATGCCGTTGGATGCCGGGCACGAGTGGCAGCGCGGCAAGGCGATCGCCGCGGACGACGTCCTGGCCGCGCTTCAGCAGCATTTCGAGCTCACCCCCGACACCGCGCCGCGCGGATCGGCGCCTGCCGAGTTGTGGCGGGTCGACGGCGGCGTGGGCAAGGTCGGCATCATCGCCTCGGTCTCGCACGCGTTCTGCTCCGCTTGCGACCGCACCCGGCTGACCGCCGACGGTCAGGTCCGCAACTGCCTGTTCGCGCGGCAGGAGACCGATCTGCGCAGGCTTATGCGCGACGGTGCCGACGACGCCGCTGTCGAGGCCGCGTGGCGCGCGGCGATGTGGGCCAAGGCGGCCGGCCACGGCATCAACGATCCGGACTTCGTACAACCCGACCGCCCGATGAGCGCGATCGGCGGATGAGTCGAAGGAAGCAATGACGTCGACAACGACCACACTCGCGGTGAACGTCCGCTATTTCGCGGCCGCACGGGCCGCCGCCGGTAACGATGAGGAGACGATCCGGCTTCGGCCCGGAACGACGCTCGCGGCGCTCGTCGCGGGCCTGGCCGAACGCGACGAGAATCTCGCGAAAGTCTTGAAACGCTGCAGTTTTCTGTGCGACGGCGTCGCCGTGCGCGATGAGTCGGTCGCGTTGCGGGACGCTCAAACGATCGATGTTCTTCCCCCATTCGCCGGCGGATAACGGTGATTTCCGTCACATAACGGAATGATCACAACCTGGCTACGACGCGGTGGAGCCCCCGATGGTCCTGCGGAAACGCCCGAAACTGCTGGGCATTTAGAGGATTTTTAAGATTTGCCGGGGCGGAAAACGCCGTAATCGGCAAAAGATGACGCGGCCAAAACGAGCCGATACGGTTCAGTCCCAAGCCGGTCGACCTCAAACCGATTGGCCCGCCGTGCCCAACCGCGCCGAGCTCCATCCGTTGGCGCACGGGATACCAACGAACAACTTGGATGGAGGCGGGGGACCCACCGGTCCGCCGAATCAGAGACGGACCAGGAACCGACGGTTCCTTGGGGTGAAGCCGAATCGCGTTGTGCGACACGGCCGGGCATACCTCTCCAGCCCGAACCCGACAGCTGACCTCGCGGGCGCCGAAGAGAGGACCGAACGCACCTATGAGTGGACGGCACCGCAAGCCGACTCCGTCGGCTGTCAACGTTGCGAAAGTCGCCTTCACGGGCGCTGTGCTCGGAACCGGAAGCATCGCGCTGGCCAGCCAGGCCAACGCCGCCTCGGACAACGAATGGGATCAGGTCGCCAGCTGCGAGTCCGGCGGCAACTGGGCGATCAACACCGGCAACGGCTACCAGGGCGGGCTGCAGTTCTCGCCGAGCACCTGGTCCGGTCACGGCGGCGGTGAGTACGCACCCGCCGCGCACCTGGCCTCCAAGGAAGAGCAGATCGCGGTCGCCGAGCGTGTGCTCGCCAGCCAGGGCAAGGGCGCGTGGCCGACGTGCGGTCGCGGCCTGTCGGGTGCGACGCCGCGCACCGTCGTCGACGATGCGATCGACGCAGTGAACAACCTGCTGCCTCCGCCGCCCCCGCCGTTCGATCCGTTCGCTCCGCCGCCGCCACCCGCGCCGGCCGATGCGCTGGCCGCTCCCGCGCCTCCGCCACCCCCGCCGGGTGATCCGTTCGCTCCGCCGCCGCCACCCGCGCCGGCCGATGCGCTGGCC
>NZ_CVTA01000003.1 GCF_001050035.1 Mycolicibacterium komanii | reverse complement strand
CGACGGAATCCTGGGCGGCACCGCCGCGATGGCGACGCTGGAGACGACCACGTCCCCGGCCGTCAAGCAGATGCTGGTCGAGACCACCGGGACCGACCACTGGATCAGCGCCGGAAAGGCAACGGGCGGCATGGCTTCCAGCCGCAGCCAGCTCGGCGCCGACATCCACGAGATCGACAACGCCGCATCGCGTTGCGGGCGGCTGCTCGACGAGGTCGCCGGCGATGCCGAAGCCGTGGCCGCGCGCCGCGACGAGATCATCGCCGCGATGGCCGCCACGTGCAAGCCGTACTACGGCGACATCGGCGAGATGACCTACCTGCAGTGGCTGCAGCGCTACGTCGAGCTGGCCATCGGCGACGGCGACAGCACCGCCGACACCAAGCTGGCCAACAGCCCGTGGCTGGCCGACACCTGGCGCGACCGGTTCGCCGACATGCTGCACCGCGCGGAAGCCCGTCTGCACCCGCAGGATTCGGGCCCGATCCCGACGCTGTTCGATGACGTTGCGCTGCTTGATGATCCGCAGCGCGCGATCGCGACCCTGGTGTCGCGCTATCCCGAAGCGGAGACGCTGCGGCTGCATCCGGCCGACGTGCCGTGGTTCGTCACGCTGTGCAAGACGCCGGGCAAGCCGGTCAACTTCGTGCCGGTGATCGACAAGGACGTGCGGCGGTGGTGGCGCAGCGATTCGCTGTGGCAGGCCCACGACGCCCGCTACAGCGCCGACGAGGTGTGCATCATCCCCGGCACTCAGGCCGTCGCCGGCATCACCCGCGTCGACGAGCCGGTCGGCGAACTGCTCGACCGCTTCGAACAGGCCGCGATCGACGAGACGCTGGCCACCGACGGCGACCCCGTGCCGGTGGTGTCGCGCCGGCAGGCACGCGCCGACGTCACCGGTCCGCTCGCGGTGGTACTGGACTCTCCGGACGTGCTGTGGGCGGGCCGCGTCGCGATCAACCCGGTGCACCGCATCGGCGCACCCGACGAATGGCAGGCGAACGAGAACCGGAACGCGACGCACCCGTCCACCGGCGCCCGCCTCGAGCTCAGCGGCGACCGGGTGACCCTGAGCGTCCCGCTGTCCGACATCTGGATCGACATCCCCTTCACCCTGCCCGCCTGCACCGTCAATGGCGGCATGCCGGTCGTCACGGTCGAAGATGCTTCGGCCGCAATGCGTTCCGTACTTGCCATCGCCGCGGGGGTGGACGGGCCCGACGCGCTGCCGCCGGTGCAGGACAACACCGCGACGGTGACCACGGACTGGGATCCCGAACGCGTCGCCGACCACACCGGGGTGACCGCGACGTTCGGCGCCCCGCTCGCGCCCGGCCTGACGCTGGTGCCCGACGCGCTCGTCGGCCATTGCTGGCCCGCGGTGTTCGCCGCGATCGGCTCGGCCCTCACCGACGACGGCTTCCCCGTCGTCGAAGGCCTGCTGAGCCTGGTGCACCTCGACCACGCCGCGCACCTGCTGACGCCGATGCCCAAGCAGCGAGCCGAATTGACCGTCACTGCAACGGCTTCCGCGGCGACCGACACCGAGTACGGCCGCGTCGTGCCGGTGTCGGTGGAGATTCGCGACGCCGACGACACGGTGCTGGCCAGGCTCGAGGAGCGCTTCGCGATCCGCGGCCGCACCGGCGCCGCCGAACTGGCTGATCCGCCGCGCGCGGGCGGCGCGGTCACCGACAACGCCACCGACACGGAGCGTCGCCGCCGCCGCGACGTCACGGTCACCGCACCCACGGACATGAGCGCGTTCGCCGTTGTGTCCGGGGACCACAACCCGATCCACACCGACCGCGCCGCTGCCCTGCTCGCGGGCCTGAAATCGCCCATCGTGCACGGCATGTGGCTCTCGGCCGCCGCACAGCACGTCGTGGCGGCGACCGACGGCAGGGCCGCCCCGCCGGCCCGGGTGGTCGGTTGGACGTCCCGGTTCCTGGGCATGGTGCTGCCGGGCGACGACATCGACTTCCGTGTCGACCGGGTCGGAATCGACCGCGGCGCAGAGATTCTCGAGGTGAGCGCCAAGGTCGGCGGTGAGCTCGTGATGTCAGCGACGGCGCAGTTGGCCGCTCCGAAGACCGTGTACGCGTTCCCCGGACAGGGGATCCAGCACAAGGGCATGGGCATGGAGGTGCGGGCCCGGTCGAAGGCCGCCCGCAAGGTGTGGGACACCGCCGACAAGTTCACCCGCGAGACGCTGGGCTTCTCGGTGCTGCACGTGGTGCGGGACAACCCGACCAGTTTGATCGCCAGCGGCGTGCACTATCACCATCCCGACGGCGTGCTGTTCCTGACGCAGTTCACCCAGGTCGCGATGGCCACGGTCGCCGCGGCCCAGGTCGCCGAGATGCGTGAGCAGGGCGCGTTCGTCGAGGGTGCGATCGCCTGTGGTCACTCCGTCGGCGAGTACACCGCGCTCGCCTGCGTCAGCGGTGTCTACGAGCTCGAGGCGCTGCTGGAGGTGGTGTTCCACCGCGGCAGCAAGATGCACGACATCGTGCCGCGCGATCATCTCGGCCGGTCGAACTACCGGCTGGCCGCGATCCGTCCGTCGCAGATCGACCTGGACGACGCCGACGTCAAGGACTTCGTCGCCGAGATCTCCGAGCGCACAGGGGAATTTCTGGAGATCGTCAACTTCAACCTGCGCGGTTCGCAGTACGCGATCGCGGGCACGGTGCGGGGTCTGGAGGCACTGGAGGAAGAGGTCGAGCGGCGTCGCGAGATCACCGGCGGCAAGCGCTCGTTCATCCTGGTGCCCGGCATCGACGTGCCGTTCCACTCGTCGGTGCTGCGGGTCGGTGTCGCCGACTTCCGCCGCTCCCTGGAGCGCGTCATGCCGCGCGACCAGGATCCCGACCTGATCGTCGGGCGTTACATCCCGAACCTGGTGCCCAAGCCGTTCACGCTGGATCGCGAATTCATCCAGGAGATCCGGGATCTGGTGCCCGCCGAGCCGCTCGACGAGATCCTCGCCGACTACGACACCTGGCGTAACGAGAAGCCGCGTGAGCTGTGCCGCAAGATTGTCATCGAGCTGTTGGCCTGGCAGTTCGCCAGCCCGGTGCGGTGGATCGAGACCCAGGACCTGTTGTTCATCGAGGAGGCCGCAGGCGGTCTCGGAATCGAGCGCTTCGTCGAAATCGGGGTGAAGTCCGCGCCGACGGTGGCCGGGCTCGCCGCCAACACGCTGAAGCTGCCCGAATATTCGCACAGCACAACCGAAGTGCTGAACTCCGAACGCGACGCGGCGGTGCTGTTCGCCACCGACACCGATCCCGAGCCGGAGCTCGACGACGAGCCGGCACCGGCCCCGGCATCGGAGGCCGCCGCGCCCGTCGAGGCGGCCGCCCCGGCGCCCGCGGCACCCGCCGGCGCTCCCAGTCCGTCTGTCGCGTCCCCCGGCGCTCCGCGCCCCGATGACCTGACCTTCGACGCCTCCGACGCCACCATGGCGCTGATCGCGCTGTCGGCCAAGATGCGCATCGACCAGATCGAGCCGCTCGACTCCATCGAGTCGATCACCGACGGTGCGTCGTCACGGCGCAACCAGCTGCTCGTCGATCTCGGCTCCGAGCTCAACCTCGGCGCCATCGACGGTGCGGGGGAGGCCGACCTGGCCGCGCTCAAGGGTCAGGTCACCAAGCTGGCCAGGACCTACAAGCCGTTCGGCCCGGTGCTGTCCGACGCCGTGAACGACCAGTTGCGCACCGTCTTCGGGCCCTCGGGCAAGCGCCCCGCGTACATCGGCGAGCGGGTCACCAAGACCTGGGAGCTGGGTCCGGGCTGGGTCAAGCACGTCACCGTCGAGGTCGCGCTGGGCACCCGCGAGGGAACCAGCGTGCGCGGTGGTGAACTGGGCGGCCTGCACGACGGTGCACTAGCTGACGCCGCGACCGTCGACAAGGTCATCGACAGCGCGGTCGCCGCGGTGGCTGCCCGGCGCGGTGTGGCGGTGTCGCTGCCGTCCGCCGGCGGCGCGAGCGGTGGTGTGGTGGACTCCGCCGCGCTCACCGAGTTTGCAGAGCGCGTCACCGGCCGCGACGGCGTGCTCGCCTCCGCGGCGCGGATGATCCTCGGGCAGCTCGGCCTCGATACGCCGGTTCCGGTTCCGGAGGCCACCGACGCCGAACTCATCGACCTGGTCACCGCCGAACTCGGTTCGGACTGGCCGCGTCTGGTGGCGCCGGTGTTCGACGGCCGCAAGGCGGTGCTCTTCGACGACCGCTGGGCCAGCGCGCGTGAGGACCTGGCCAAGCTGTGGCTCTACGACGAGGACGAGATCGACCGCGACTGGAAGCGGCTCTCGGAACGCTTCGAGGGCGCGGGCCACGTGGTCGGCACGCAGGCCACCTGGTGGCAGGGCAAGGCGCTGGCGGCGGGTCGCAACATCCACGCCTCGCTGTACGGCCGCGCCGCCGCGGGTGCCGAGAACCCGGGCACCGGGCGCTACAGCCACGAGGTCGCCGTCGTCACCGGCGCGTCCAAGGGCTCGATCGCCGCGTCCGTGGTCGCGCAGCTGCTCGACGGTGGTGCGACCGTGATCGCGACGACGTCGCGACTCGACGACGACCGGTTGGCGTTCTACCGCAACCTCTATCGCGACAGCGCCCGCTGGAACGCCAAGCTGTGGGTGGTGCCCGCCAACATGGCGTCCTACACCGACATCGACGCGCTGGTGCAGTGGGTCGGCACCGAGCAGACCGAAAGCCTTGGGCCGCAGTCGATCCACATCAAGGATGCCCAGACGCCGACGTTGCTGTTCCCGTTCGCCGCACCGCGGGTCGCGGGCGATCTGTCCGACGCCGGGTCACGCGCCGAGATGGAGATGAAGGTGCTGCTGTGGGCCGTGCAACGGCTGATCGGCGGACTGTCTCACATCGGCGCCGAGCGCGACATCGCCGCGCGTCTGCACGTCGTGCTGCCCGGTTCGCCGAACCGCGGCATGTTCGGCGGCGATGGCGCCTACGGTGAGGCGAAGTCCGCGCTGGACGCGCTGGTGTCCCGGTGGAAGGCCGAATCATCGTGGGCGCAACGGGTTTCGTTGGCGCACGCACTGATCGGGTGGACCAAAGGCACCGGCCTGATGGGACACAACGACGCGATCGTCGGGGCCGTCGAGGAGGCCGGTGTGCGCACGTTCACCACCGACGAGATGGCGAGCATGCTGCTCGGCCTGTGCGACATCGAGGCCAAGGTGGCCGCGGCGCACGAGCCGCTGCAGGCGGACTTCACCGGCGGGCTTGCCGACGTCGACATCGACATGGCGGAGCTGGCAGCCAAGGCCCGCGAAGAGATGGTGACCGAAAGCCGCACCGAGGACAGCGATCCCGAGGGCACCGTGCGCGCCCTGCCGTCGCCGCCGCGCGGTTACAAGTCCGCGCCGCCGCCCGAGTGGCCGGACCTCGACATCGACCCCGCCGACATGGTGGTCATCGTCGGCGGCGCCGAACTCGGCCCGTACGGCTCCTCGCGCACCCGCTTCGAGATGGAGGTCGAGAACGAGCTGTCGGCCGCCGGTGTGCTCGAGCTGGCGTGGACGACCGGGCTGGTCAAGTGGGAGGACGATCCCACGCCGGGCTGGTACGACACCGCGACGGGCGAACTGGTCGACGAGGGCGAGCTGGTCGAGCGCTACCACGACGCCGTGGTCGAGCGGGTCGGCATCCGCGAATTCGTCGGCGACGGTGCCATCGACGCCGACCACACTGCGCCGCTTCTGGTTTCGGTGTTCCTCGACAAGGACTTCACGTTCGTGGTGTCCAACGAGGACGAGGCCAGGGCGTTCGTCAGGGCCGATCCGGAGCACACCGTCATCGCACCCGTCCCGGACAGCGGTGACTGGCAGGTCACCCGCAAGGCGGGCACCGAGATCCGGGTGCCCCGCAAGACGAAACTGTCCCGCACGGTCGGCGCGCAGATCCCCAACGGATTCGATCCGATGGTGTACGGCGTCAGCCAGGAGATGATGAACTCCATTGATCGGCTGGCCATCTGGAACCTGGTCACCACGGTCGACGCGTTCCTGTCGGCGGGCTTCACGCCTGCGGAGCTGATGCGCTGGGTGCACCCGAGCCTGGTGGCCAACACCCAGGGCACCGGCATGGGCGGCATGACGTCGATGCAGACGATGTACCACGGCAACCTGCTGGGCAGGAACAAGCCGAACGACATCCTGCAGGAGGTCCTGCCCAACGTGTACGCCGGCCACGTCGTGCAGTCCTACGTAGGCAGCTACGGCGCGATGATCCACCCGGTCGGCGCCTGCGCCACCGCGGCGGTGTCGGTCGAGGAGGGCGTCGACAAGATCAAGCTCGGCAAGGCCGACTTCGTCGTCGCCGGCGGCTACGACGACCTGACCCTGGAAGCCATCATCGGGTTCGGTGACATGGCCGCGACCGCGGACACCGAGATGATGCGGGCCCGCGGGATCAGCGACTCGAAGTTCTCCCGCGCCAACGACCGTCGCCGCCTCGGCTTCGTCGAGGGCCAGGGCGGCGGGACCATCCTGCTGGCCCGCGGCGATCTCGCGCTGCAGATGGGGCTGCCCGTGCTCGCGGTGGTGGGCTACGTGTCGTCGTTCGGCGACGGTGTGCACACCTCGATCCCGGCGCCGGGCCTCGGCGCGCTGGCCGCCGGCCGCGGGGGTCGGGCGTCGCAGTTGGCCCGCTCGCTGGCTCAGCTCGGCGTCGGACCCGACGACATCGCGGTGGTCTCCAAGCACGACACGTCGACGCTGGCCAACGATCCCAACGAGACCGAGCTGCACGAGCGGCTCGCCGACTCGCTGGGCCGCTCGGAGGGCGCCCCGCTGTTCGTGGTGTCGCAGAAGAGCCTGACCGGCCACTCGAAGGGCGGTGCGGCGGCGTTCCAGATGATGGGGCTGTGCCAGATCCTGCGCGACGGCGTCATCCCGCCGAACCGCAGCCTGGACTGTGTCGACGACGAGCTCGCCGGCTCCGCGCACATGGTGTGGCTGCGCGACAGCCTGCACTTCGGCGGGTCGTTCCCGCTCAAGGCGGGGCTGATCACCAGCCTGGGCTTCGGTCACGTGTCCGGCCTGATCGCGTTGGTGCATCCGCAGGCGTTCCTCGCCGCGCTGACCCCCGAGCAACGCGCGGACTACAAGCATCGCGCGGACGCGCGGGTGCTGGCCGGTCAACACCGGCTCGCCGCCGCGATCGCCGGTGGCAAGCCGCTGTACGAGAAGCCGGCGGACCGCCGGTTCGGCCACGAGGGGCCGGAGAAACCGCGGGAAGCCGAGATGCTTCTCGATCCGGACTCGCGGCTCGGCGACGACGACGTGTATGTGCCCGCGCAGCCATGAGATAGCGTTCGGCCCATGGCGATAGTCGGGGTGGGGATCGACCTGGTCTCCATTCCCGAGTTCGCCGAACAGGTCGATCAGCCGGGAACGGTTTTCGCCGAGACGTTCACGCCCGGAGAGCGCCGCGACGCCGCCGACAAGAGTTCGTCGGCAGCGCGGCACCTCGCGGCGCGGTGGGCGGCCAAGGAGGCCGTGATCAAGGCGTGGTCGGGGTCGCGCTTCGCGAGGCGCCCGGTACTACCCGAGGGCATCCACCGCGACATCGAGGTCATCACCGACATGTGGGGCAGGCCGAAGGTGCGCTTGTCCGGGGCGATCGCCGAGCATCTGAAGAACGTCACGATCCACTTGTCGTTGACGCACGAGGCGGATACCGCCGCCGCGGTCGCCATCCTCGAAGAACGCTGACCCCCGCTCCTATTTGGCGCGAGCGTGCGTGTTTGCACGCAACACGCCGCGCTTTTCTGGCAGTTCGCGGTCGCTCGCGGTGGGTGACTGACCCGCTAGTGTCGTCTCCATGAGCGATCTGGTGCAGCGGGTCCACGAGGTGCTACCGGAGGTGCGGCGCGATCTGGAGGATCTGGTGCGCATCGAGTCGGTGTGGGCGGACCCCGCCCGCCGTGGCGAGGTGCAGCGCAGCGCCGACGCCGTGGCGAAGCTGTTGACCGACGCCGGTTTCGGTGATGTGCAACTGGTCAGCGAAGGCGGTGCACCCGCCGTCATCGCGTGCCATCCCGCGCCGCCCGGTGCGCCGACGGTGCTGTTGTACGCCCACCACGATGTGCAACCGGAGGGTGATCCGGCACAGTGGAATTCGCCGCCGTTCGAGCCGACCGAGCGCAACGGACGCCTCTATGGCCGCGGCACCGCCGACGACAAGGCAGGCATCGCAACGCATTTGGCGGCGTTCCGGGCACACGGCGGCAATCCGCCAGTCGGCGTCACCGTCTTCGTGGAGGGGGAGGAGGAGTCGGGGTCGCCGTCGTTGTCGCGTCTGCTGGCCGCGCATCACGACACCCTGGCCTCCGACGTCATCGTCATCGCCGACTCCGACAATTGGAGCACCGAGGTGCCCTCGCTGACGGTGTCGCTGCGTGGGCTCGTCGACTGCGTCGTCGAGGTGGCCACGCTCGACCACGGCCTGCACTCCGGGCTGTGGGGTGGCGTCGTCCCCGACGCCGTCAGCGTGCTGGTGCGACTGCTTGCCAGCCTGCACGACGACGACGGAAACGTCGCGGTGGCGGGGCTGCACGAAGGTGAGGCCGCCGCCGTCGACTTCCCGCCCGAACGGGTCCGCGAGGAAACCGGCATGCTGCCCGGCGTGCGCGAAATCGGTTCTGGCTCAGTGCCCCAACGATTGTGGGCCAGACCGGCGATCACCATCATCGGCATCGACGCGACGCCGATCGACAAATCGTCGAACACCTTGATCCCCCGCGCACGGGCCAAGGTCAGCATGCGCATCGCGCCCGGGGCAGACGTCGAACAGCACATGACGGCGTTGACGCGCCACCTCGAGGAGCACGCCCCGTGGGGTGCGCAGGTGAGCGTCACCCGCGGTGATCACGGGCAGCCGTATGCGATCGACGCCAGCGGGCCGGTATACGACACCGCCCGTGCAGCCTTCCGCGAGGCGTGGGGCGCCGAGCCCGTGCACACCGGCGTCGGCGGTTCGATTCCGTTCATCGCCGAATTCGCCGCGGCGTTTCCGTCGGCCAAGATCTTGGTGACCGGCGTGGAAGACCCTGAGACGCAGGCACACAGCGTCAACGAGAGCCTGCACCTCGGCGTGCTGGAGCGCGCCGCAGTCTCCGAAGCGCTGCTGCTGGCCGGGCTCGGCGAGCTCGGCTCAAACGGACAGGTCGCGCCGTAACTTCGCGACGTGACCCGTCGCGCGGACGTTGTATTGCGCCTCGGCGATCTTGCCCTTCTCGTCGACGACGAACGTCGACCGGATGACACCCTGAACGGTCTTGCCGTACATCGTCTTTTCCCCGAACGCACCCCATTCGGTGAGCACCTTGCGGTCCGGATCCGACAGCAGCGGGAACGTCAGCTTCTCCTTGTCGCGGAACTTCGCCAGTTTCTCGGGCTTGTCGGGGGAGATGCCGATGACGTCGAGCCCGGCCCCGTTGAGTTCCGCGAGGCTGTCGCGAAAGTCACACGCCTGTTTGGTGCACCCCGGGGTGGACGCCGCGGGATAGAAGTAGACGATGACCTTGCGGCCCTTGTAATCGGAGAGCTTCACGGTGTTGCCGTCGGCGTCGGGCAGGCTGAACGCAGGGGCTTTGTCGCCGACCTCGAGTCGCGGAGTCTGTGGCACGCGCGGGCATCCCTTCTGTCGACCGGTGCGCTGCAGCGAGCGCGGGCTGCTCTAGGGTAGATCGGCAGGCTCTATCGAAGAGCACCGACTTGGACGGCTTGGAGGCGCACGTGGCGGACCGCGATCCCGAGACCATCAAGCAGGACATCGACCAAGCTCGGGAGCAACTCGCGGCGACGGTGGACAGCCTCGCCGAACGCGCCAACCCCAGCCGGCTGGTCGAGGACGTCAAGTCGGCCGCGATCCGCTTTGTGACGAAACCCGCCGTGGCGGTGTCGCTTGCGGGTGTGGGAGTGGTCGCGTTCGTGCTCGTCGTCCGCCGGATCCGGCGGGACTGAGCGGGCCGCCGTCAGCGGCGTCGCGTCGAGCGGAACCAGTCGGAGAGGGAAAAGCCCGGGGGATTGGCCACTCGGCCGATCCGATTGCAGCTGTACACCGCGACCGGGCTTTGGGCAGTCACCTCGGCGGACGCGCCCGCGCCCGCTCCGTCTGCCGCAAACGAATGGCCTGGCTGAGGCATCAGCTAAGTCCCTTTTTCCTTCCGAGGTGTTGCTGATCCTGAAGTTTCAGGGTGTCAGCTAACGCGACTCTAGCAGATCGTTTTGTCTTATCGCAGCTTAATCAGCAGTAATTCCGACGGAGTGGCTTCTCCGCAACGCCCGCGGAACTGAGACCCACGTCTCCGTAAGCTACCTTATGTAGCGCTCAGCACACTTCTCCCACCCGACGACAGGATAAGTCCAGAAATTTACGCAACCGTAATAAGCGATCGCTGTCGCGTCGCCGGCCGGTGCAGAAAAGAACGCGACCGTGACAGTCCGTCACGGTCGCACTCGATGTGAAGCTGGTGCGCCGTCAGGGTTTCGAACCCCGGACCCGCTGATTAAGAGTCAGCTGCTCTACCAACTGAGCTAACGGCGCGCGGGTGCGACAATAACAGGCTCTGCTGCGCAGTACGAAATCTGTACCCACAACGTTGCTCCGCCGACATCCGCCACGTAACCCGCACCCGAAATTGCCCTTAGACTGTTGCCAAGAATCATCGATCTGTCCCTGGTTGTGAGGTGGAGTAAGCAATGTGGCGAGTCCGTTCTGTGGCCCGTCCGCGTCGACGCGCTTGGTTGGTGACCGTTGCGCTGATCCCCGCCCTGGCGCTCGGGTTGTCCGCTTGCGGAGGCAACTCGGCGCAGCCGCAGCCTCAGGTGATCGACGACAAGGGCACGCCGTTCGGTGATCTGCTCGTTCCCAAGCTGACTGCGTCGGTGACCGACGGCGCCGTGGGCGTTTCCGTGGACTCGCCGGTGACCGTCAGTGCGGAGGACGGTGTGCTCGGCGCGGTCACCATGGTCAACGAGTCCGGTAAGACCGTCGCCGGCGCCTTGAGCAAGGACGGGCTGACCTGGTCGACCACCGAACCGCTCGGCTACAACAAGCGCTACACGCTCACCGCCGAATCGCTGGGCCTCGGCGGGGCCACCACTCGGCGGATGTCCTTCGAGACCCATTCGCCGGAAAACCTGACCATGCCGTACGTGCTGCCCAACAACGGCGAGGTGGTCGGCGTGGGCCAACCGATCGCCGTCCGGTTCGACGAGAACATCACCAACCGGCTGGCCGCGCAGAAGGCCATCAAGGTCAAGACCGACCCGCCGGTCGAGGGCGCGTTCTACTGGCTGAACAACCAGGAGGTGCGCTGGCGGCCGGCGAAGTACTGGAAGCCCGGCACGAAGGTCGACGTCGCCGTGAACACCTACGGCGTCGACCTCGGCGACGGCCTGTTCGGCCAGGAGAACGTCAGCACCAGCTTCACCATCGGCGATGAGGTGATCACCACCGTCGACGACAACACCAAGGCGCTGACGGTCAAGCGCAACGGCGAGGTGATCAAGACCATGCCGGTGTCGATGGGCAAGAACAGCACGCCCACCAACAACGGCGTATACATCGTCGGCGACCGTCGCTCGCACATGGTGATGGATTCCTCGACCTACGGCGTTCCGTCCAACTCGCCCAACGGGTATCGCACCGAGGTCGACTGGGCGACGCAGATCTCCTACAGCGGCATCTACGTCCACGCAGCACCGTGGTCGGTGGGCAGCCAGGGCTACAGCAACGTCAGCCACGGGTGCATCAACGTCAGCACGAGCAATGGGCAGTGGTTCCATGACAACTCGAAGCGCGGGGACGTCGTCGAGATCGTCAACACGGTCGGTTCCACCCTTCCGGGTACCGACGGACTCGGTGACTGGAACATCCCGTGGGAGCAGTGGAAAGCCGGCAACGCCAACGTCTGAGCCGGTCTCGCACCGGAAAAACATTGCCCCACCCGGCGATTGCGGGTGGGGCAATGTCATCAGTCGGGGTGGCTGACGGGACTCGAACCCGCGACATCCAGGATCACAACCTGGTGCTCTACCAACTGAACTACAGCCACCATCGCCGCGAACCCGAACGGGCGAAGCGGCGACGTCGATACTAACCGCTCGAACGCTCAGCGGCCGAATCGATGTCCTTCGGGCCGCCGTTCGGGGGTCCCAATTCCTCGGCGACGGCCGCGATATCGCTGGTCGAAGGCCCCGGTGGGGGCACGAATGCGGTGCGGCGGTAGTACTGCAGTTCACGGATCGATTCGTGAATGTCGGCGAGCGCCCGGTGCGCGAGGCCCTTCTCGGGCTGGCCGAAGTAGATGCGGGGATACCAGCGCCTGCACAACTCCTTGATCGAGCTCACGTCGATCATCCGGTAGTGCAGGTAGTCGTCGAGTTTGGGCATGTCGCGAGCGATGAAGCCGCGGTCGGTGGCGATCGAGTTACCCGCCAGCGGCGCCGTCTTGGCCTGCTTGACGTGGCCGCGGATGTAGTCGAGCACCTGTTCCTCGGCTTCGGCCAAGGTGACGGTCGACGCTTTGACCTCGTCGATCAGGCCCGAGCGGGTGTGCATGTCGGTCACCACCGGGATCATCGACGCCAACGCTTCGTCGTCGGTGTGGATGACGACGTCGATGCCGTCGCCGAGGATGTTGAGGTCGGCGTCTGTCACCAGCACCGCGATCTCGATGAGCCGGTCCGTCTTGAGATCCAGGCCGGTCATCTCGCAGTCGATCCACACCAGTTCGTCGCGCACGACGCTCACAGTAAGCCTTGCCACCGTCACAGGCCCGCTGCACCCGCCCGTTCGGACTGCGGCGGGGGTTAGGGTGCCAGCCATGGCCAGTGAGTCCGCACCCACCCCCGCACAGCAGATCGCCGCAGGTTACGCCGCCGAAGGGGCGGCGCTGGAGCTCGGTTCCGTCGTTGTCGACGGCGCCTGTGATTCCACCGCGCAGGTTCGCATCCCGCTGGCCACCGTCAACCGCCACGGCCTGATTGCTGGCGCCACCGGCACCGGCAAGACGAAATCGCTTCAGGTGCTCGCCGAACAGTTGTCGGCCGCGGGCGTGCCGTGCGTGATGGCCGACGTCAAGGGCGACCTCTCTGGGCTGTCGCGGCCCGGCGAGGCCAACGAGAACGTCACCGCACGGGCCGCCGACACCGGTGACGACTGGGCGCCGACGGCCTATCCGGTCGAGTTCCTGTCACTGGGCACCACCGGCATCGGGGTGCCGGTGCGCGCGACGATCTCCAGTTTCGGGCCGATCCTGCTGTCGAAGGTGCTCGGGCTGAACGCCACGCAGGAGTCGACGCTTGGACTGATCTTCCACTGGGCCGACCAGCAGGGGCTCTCATTGCTGGACCTCAAGGACCTGCGCGCGGTGATCCAATACCTCACCAGCGATGAGGGTAAGGCCGAGCTCAAGGCGATCGGCGCGGTGTCCACCACGACCGCGGGAGTGATCCTGCGGGCGCTGATCAACCTGGAGGCCGACGGCGGCGACACGTTCTTCGGCGAGCCCGAACTCGAGCCCGAGGACCTGCTGCGGGTCGACGACCAGGGCCGCGGGATCATCACGCTGCTGGAACTCGGCAGCCAGGCCGCCCGTCCGGTGATGTTCTCGACGTTCCTGATGTGGGTGCTCGCCGATCTGTTCGCGACGCTTCCGGAGGTCGGCGACCTCGACAAGCCGAAGCTGGTCTTCTTCTTCGACGAGGCGCACCTGCTGTTCTCCGACGCGTCCAAGGCGTTCCTCGAACAGGTCGAGCAGACGGTCAAGCTGATCCGGTCCAAGGGCGTCGGGGTGTTCTTCTGCACACAGTTGCCCACCGACGTGCCCAACGACGTGCTGTCCCAGCTGGGGGCGCGCATTCAGCACGCGCTGCGCGCATTCACACCCGACGACGAGAAGGCGCTGTCGAAGACGGTGCGCACATATCCGAAAACCGATGTCTACGACCTGAAGTCGGACCTGACGTCGTTGGGCATCGGCGAGGCGATCGTCACCGTGTTGTCGGAGAAGGGCGCACCGACACCGGTGGCGTGGACGCGGATGCGGGCCCCACGATCGCTGATGGACACCATCGGCCCCGAAGCGATCACCGCCGCGGCGAAAGCCAGTGCGCTGCAAGCGGAATACGGGCAAACCATCGACCGGGAGTCGGCCTACGAGCGGCTCAATGCGCGGTTGGCGCCGCCGGAGGACGCCGCCGCGGCCCCCGACGCCCTACCGCCACCGCTGCCTCCGGCGCCGCAGGCCGGCGGGGCAAGCGCGTCGGGTCAGGTCAAGTCGCGCGACACCGCCGAGCCGTCGATGGTCGAAAAGGTGGTCAGCAGCCCGGCCTTCAAGAGCGCGATGCGCTCGGCGGGCACGGTGATCGGTCGCGAGATCACCCGCAGCATCTTCGGCACCGGCCGCAGGCGGACCCGCCGCCGCCGCTGACGTCGACTGGGTTTAGCCGCCGCCGAGTTTCCTGTACACGGCGCCGACGATCGGCGTCACAATGGCCCGCGGCGTGTAACCCGCCGCGACCGACATCGCCTTCGACGTCACGCCGGGGACGATACGCATCTTGTTGCGCTCCAACGCATCCAGCGATTGTTTGGCCGTGTACTGCGTCGAGATCCACAGGAAGTCGGGAATCAGCTTCTCCACCAGCGACTGCTCCTCCTCGGACGGCAGCGCCTCGCGCACCGGTCCGGGGGCCAGCAGCGTCACGTGCACACCGTCCTTTTTGAGCTCGCCGCGCAGCGACTCGCTGAAGGTGTTGACGAACGCCTTGCTCGCGGCATAGGTCGCGTTGTTCGGAATCGGCGAATTGCCCGCTGCCGAACCGGAAATCAGAATGCCACCCGCCTTGCGTTCGACCATTCCCGGCAGGACGGCGAGCACCAGATCGTGCACGCCCAGCACGTTCAGCTGAACCTGCGCCTTCTCATCCGCCGGGTCCAGCGAGGACACCGGCCCGAACGTCGCGGTGCCCGCATTGGCGCACAGGATCGAGATGTTGCGCGTCGCCAGTTCGTCGCAGAACTTCGTGCGCTCGGTGGGATCGACCAGGTCGACGGGGCGCACCTCCACCGTCACGCTGTACTGCTGGGTGAGGCGGTCGGCCAGCGTGCGCAGCACCTCCTCGCGGCGAGCGGTGACGATCAGGTGGTGTCCGCGGGCGGCGAGTTCGGTCGCCAGCGCTTCGCCGATGTTCTGCGATGCGCCGGTGACCACCGCGCGGGCGTCGGCGCTGGGTGCCGGTACTGACATGGCCGGGACTATATCGTGGGCGGACCATGACCGACCCACCCGATTCCGGCCGGCCTCCCGCGCCTCGCCGACAGGTCATCTCGTGGGCGCTGTGGGATTTCGGTGCGACGGGGCTGAACGCCGTGGTCGTGACCTTCGTGTTCTCGATCTATCTGACCAACACCGTCGGCGCCGACCTGCCCGGCGACATCAGCGCCACCAGCTGGCTCGGGTGGGCGCTGGGAGCGGCCGGTGTGGTCGTGGCGGTGCTGGCGCCCGTGACCGGTGTCTGGGTCGACGCCCCGTGGCGACGGCGCCGGGTGCTGGCCGTGCTCAGCGCGCTCGCAGTGGTGCTGATCGCGGCGATGAGTTCGGTGCGTGACGACTACCGCTACCTGGCGCTCGGCCTGGTGCTCCTGGGCTGTGCGTCGGCGTGCAACGAACTGGCCACCGTGCCGTACAACGCGATGCTGCGCCAACTCTCGACGCCGCAGACGTCGGGCCAGATCTCCGGGCTCGGCCTCGGCTTGGGTTTCCTCGGCAGCGTCACCTTGCTGCTGGTGGTGTACTTCGGCTTCGTCTCCGGTGACGGCGGATTGCTCGGCCTGCCGCTCGACGACGGCCAAAACATCAGGGCCGCCATGGTTTTCACCGCAGTCTGGTTCGCACTGTTCGCCCTGCCGGTGCTGTTGGCCGTGCCCAGCGTCAAACCCGACCCGCTGGAACAACGGCAGTCGGTCGGGTTCATCGGCGGCTATCGCAGGCTGTGGTCCGACATCCGCAGCGAGTGGCGCCGCGACCACAACGTCATCTACTACCTGCTGGCCAGCGCCGTGTTCCGCGACGGTCTGACGGGCATCTTCGCGTTCGGGGCGGTGCTCGGCGTGCGGGTCTACGGCGTATCCGACGCCGACGTGCTGCTGTTCGGCGTGAGCGCGAGCACCGTCGCCGCCGTCGGCGCGGTCCTGGGCGGGCTACTCGACGACCGGTTCGGCGCCAAACCCGTCATCGTCGTGTCGCTGAGCGCGATGATCGCGGTCGGCCTGGCCTTACTGTCGCTCGACGGGGTGCTCGCCTTCTGGGTCTGCGGGCTGTTGCTGTGCCTGTTCATCGGCCCGACGCTGTCCGCGGCGCGGACGATGATGCTGCGGATGTCGGCGCACGGCAAGGAGGGCGTCGCGTTCGGCCTCTACACGACGACCGGCCGCGCCGTTTCGTATCTCGCGCCGACGCTGTTCTCCGCGTTCATCGCGATCTTCGGCACCGACCGCGCGGGGATGGGCGGTCTGCTCGTGGTCCTCACCGCGGGCCTGGTCGCGATGCTCGCCGTGCGCATTCCACGCAGCGCGGCCGCCTAACCCGTGGCGGTGCAGATCGTCAGGCCCGCTCCCGTGCGCTTCTGCACCACGGTGCCGTCGACGGAGATCGAACAGTTCACCTCACGGCCGACGTTGATGATGCTGATGCTCGCCGACGCCGCGGCGGACTCGGACAACTCAACTTCCTTGCTCCACGGCAGCATCACGTTGAACTCGGTCTGCAGCAGACCACCGGTGTCCACGTAGGTGATGTTGATGGCGCGCCCGGAACCGCTGACGACGTAGACGACGCTCTGGGTGGCGCCGGGGGTGGTGGTGCGCGGAGTGGTCGGCACAGTGGGCGTCGCGGGTGGCACGGTCGGCCGTGTGGTGCGTGGGACGGTCGGGCGCAGCGTCGTCGTCGGGATGGGCGTGGTGAAGTCGGGCTCCTGCATCGGCGGCGGTGCGACGACCGTCTGCTGCTGCGAACTGTTGACCACGACCAGCGCGATCACCAGGCCCAGCACGGTCAGCACCGCGATGCCCGCGGCGATCCACAGCCAGCGGGGTGAACGCGGTTCCTCCGGCGGTTGCTGGGGCGACGGCTCACCGGACGGGTACGGCGCCCCGTACTGGCCGGTGGCGTAGGGGTCGTAGCCGTAGGTGCCGTACTGCGGCAGGCGCTGCGTCGGAGCAGGTCCCGGCGGGGGCTGATAGGTGGGGCCGTACGCCTGGCTGGCATACGCCGGATCGCTGTAACCGGAATAGCCGTAACCCTGCGGTTGCTCCCCGCGACCACCCGAGCCGGATTGCTCGTCGCGGCCGGGCCGTGGTGTATCGGTCATACCCACCTCATGCGTGCGAGGGTACCTGTGCGACCGCCCAACAGGCGCAGGTCACCGCTCGACTTGCCTAGGTAGGCAGAATTGGTCCGGTGGGAGAGCAGGTTCGCAGGGTCTACGGCGCATCCATGTCGCCGGACGCCACCGCGTTCGCACATCTGGTCGACGACGGTGGCTTCCCGCGGGCCGTGCAGCGGTTCCTGCGCGGCTGGCGGGCGAGTTCGTCGCGCGACGTCGATCTACCCGTCGAAGGCCCGGTGACGCGGGTCCTGCACTCGGCCGACGGTCACTGGCTCGCCTGCGAGGTCGCCCCCGAAGGCAGCACCCGAACCCAGATCTGGGTCGTGACAACCGATCCGGACGATCGCGACGCCCGCCGCATCGACTCGTGGCCCGCCGGAGCGCCCGAGGGCACCGCCGAACTCATCAACTGGGACGGCACCCTGGTGGCGGCGATCCTCACCGGCGAGGACGGCGTCGGCAGTTCGTGCCTGATCGACCCGGCCACCGGTCGGACCACCGTCCTGGACCGCCGTTCGGGCGGCCGGCTCGTCGACGCCTGGGCCGGTGCCGCGCTGGTGCGGGTCGGGCCCCGCGGCTACCGCGACCTCATCATGCTGCGCGGGCGCACCGAAACCGCGTTGCTGCCATACGATCCAGGCTCGACCACCGACACCGGCGTCATCCTCGACGACCACTACGCGCGCCGGCTGCGCGCCGGGCTCGAAGGTGAGCTCACCAAGCTGTACCAACCGGCCAGCACCTACGCCGTCAACAGCACCGAAGGCTATGTGCGGGCCCTGATCCGCAGCGAGAACGGCGCAGAGCATGCGCGACTGCTCGAGGTCACGGTCACCGCCGACGGCGTGGCGTATCAGGTCGTCGCCGAACGTCCCGGCTACGAACTCGACGAGTTCACCGTCAGCGACGACGGGTCCACCGTGGCGATGCTGTGGAACATGCACGGCGCCAGCGAGTTACAAATACTCGAACTGCCCGACAGCTTCCTGCACGAACCGATCCCGCTGCCCGGCATGGTGGCCAGCCAGCTGAGCATCAGCGCAGGCGGTTCGATGCTGGCCATGACCGTCGAGGGCCCGTCCATTCCGCCGACCGTCGAGCTGGTCGACCCCCGCACGCGGGAGTGGGAGCTCGTCGACCGCGAACCCAGTTCCGGACCGATGGCGCCGGACCCGACGCTGGAACGGGTCACCGCGCGCGACGGCATGGAGTTCTCCGGCTGGCTGTTCCGCCCGCGCGACGGCGTCCCGACGATCGGCGCGATGCTGTTCCTGCACGGCGGTCCCGAGGGGCAGGGCAGGCCCGGCTACAACGAGTTCTTCCCGGCGCTGCTCGAGGAGGGCATCAGCGTGTTCCTGCCCAACGTCCGCGGATCGGGCGGATTCGGCAGGACGTTCATGCACGCCGACGACAAGGAGCGACGGTTCGCCGCCATCGACGACGTCGCCGACGCGGTCGACTATCTCGTCGAGCGCGGGGTCGCTCCCGCCGACCGCATCGCATGTTGCGGGTGGTCCTACGGTGGCTACCTGACCCAGGCGGCGCTCACCTTCCACCCCGACCGGTTCGCCGCGGGGATCAGCATCTGCGGTATGAGCGATCTGAACACGTGGTACCGCAACACCGAACCGTGGATCGCCGCCGCCGCATATCCGAAGTACGGCCACCCGATCAGCGATCGCGAACTGCTCGAGCAGCTATCGCCGTTGCAACGCGTCGATGCGATGACGGCGCCGTTGCTGTTGGTGCACGGCGCCAACGACACCAACGTGCCCCCCAGCGAATCTCAGCAAATGTTCGAAGCGCTGCAGGAACTTAACCGAAAAGTCGAACTGCTGATGTTCGACGACGACGGCCACGAGATCGACCGGCGCGAGAATCGCGCCGTGCTGGTCAAAGCCATGCGCGAGTGGCTGATTGCGGCTTTCGGCCCGCAATCCGACCCGTAACCGAATTGACGCCGTAGCCACGTTTATCGAAATTGTCTGCCGGGTAAACGCTGCGCACGCGCCGATGGGGCGCGACAAAGGAGGCGCAGCATGCGAGGTGGCGGAATTCTCGGCGTTCTGGTGCTCGTCTGGTTGCTGATCGGCGCATTCGCCGCGTACCAACGCGGCTATTTCGAGACCAGTGAAACCAATTGCGCGACAGCGGGAAGCATCGCCCTCACGGTGGTGGCCGGTCCGCTGAACTACGCGGGTGTCAACCCCAAGGTTGAAAACTGCAATCTGCCGGAACCCAGCCAGTGACAACTGGCGCTTGACAATTCGAAAGGAACACTAATGATCATCCTCGGAGCGATTCTTCTCATCCTCGGACTGATCTTCGGAATCAACATCCTCTGGACCATCGGCATCATCCTGATGGTCATCGGAGCGGTGTTCTGGATTCTGGGATCCGTCGGCCGTCCCGTCGGTGGCAGGAAAGCCTGGTACTAACCGTTTCGGGCCCAACGCCTAAACGTTCCGCGCGGCCGAGGTCAGCGCCGCGACCGTCATAGCTTTCATGACGGATCGCGGTCTGGCCTCGGCCGTTTTCGTGGTCAGCGCGTGCGGCGTCGAGTTCAACAGCCCGAACGTGGCGTGCACCATCAGCCGGGCGTCGGCCTCGGCCAACGAGGTGTCGACTTTGCGCAGCACGTCGACCCAGATCTCGACGTACTGGCGTTGCGCCTTGCGCACCTGGCGTTTGGCCGAGGGCGGCAGGTTGGCGAAGTCGCGGTCCTGGATGCGGATGAGGTCGGACTCGCCGAGCGCGAAGTCCAGATGGAAGTCGATCAGGGCGTCCAAGGCCGACATGGCATCCTCGGCGCGCGCGACCACTTCGGTGGCGCCGGCCAGCAGCCGGGTGCTGATACCGACCAGTAACTCGACGAGCAGCGCCTCCTTGTTGGGGAAGTGCCGGTAGATGGCCGGTCCGCTCACGCCCGCCGCGGCGCCGATGTCCTCCAGCCGCACCGCGAGGTAGCCGCGCTCGGCCACCAGGCGTTCCGCCGCGGCGATCAACTGGGAGCGACGATCCGATTTCGCCTTGCTGCGCCGAGTGGTCGCGGGCACCTGAGTAGGGGACACGACGCCTCCCGCCCGCTGTAGACATCTCGGTTAATCGTGACTAACATACCACGAGTTAGTCGTCATTAACTCAACGAACGGGTTCACCGATGGCACCGCGGCCTTCACATCGCGAGCAGCATCTCGCGCTGGTCGACGAACTGCGTTCCAAGCTCGCCGCGGCCGCGCTCGGCGGCTCTGACCGGGCCCGCGAGCGCCACGTCAGCCGCGGCAAACTGCTGCCGCGCGACCGGGTGGACGGCCTGCTGGATCCGGGCAGTCCGTTCCTCGAACTTTCTCCGCTGGCCGCTGACGGCATGTATGACGACGAGTGTCCGGGCGCGGGCATGATCACCGGCATCGGTCGCGTGTCGGGCCGCGAATGTGTGATCGTCGCCAACGACGCGACCGTCAAGGGCGGCACCTACTATCCGATCACGGTCAAGAAGCACCTCCGGGCCCAGGAGGTCGCCGGCGAAAACCGGTTGCCCTGCATCTATCTCGTTGACTCCGGCGGGGCATTCTTGCCGCGACAAGACGAGGTCTTCCCCGACCGCGACCACTTCGGCCGCATCTTCTACAACCAGGCCAACCTGTCCGCCCGGGGCATCGCACAAATCGCCGCGGTGCTCGGATCCTGCACTGCCGGCGGCGCATACGTACCTGCGATGAGCGACGAGGCCGTCATCGTGCGCAACCAGGGCACCATCTTCCTCGGCGGCCCACCGCTGGTGAAGGCGGCGACGGGCGAGGTCGTCACCGCCGAAGAGCTCGGCGGCGGTGACCTGCACTCGAAAACCTCCGGTGTGACAGACCATCTGGCGCACGACGACCGCGACGCGCTGCGCATCGTGCGGCGTATCGTCGCCACGCTCGGCCCCCGCGAGCCGCTGCCGTGGGAGATCCGGCCCACCGTGGACCCGGTCGCCGATCAACACGAGCTCTACGACGTCGTGCCCGTCGACTCCCGCGTTCCCTACGACGTGCACGAAGTGGTCACGCGGATCGTCGACGGCGGCGAATTCGCCGAATTCAAGGCCGAATACGGCAGCACCCTGGTCACCGGGTTCGCGCGTATCCACGGCCATCCGGTGGGCATCATCGCCAACAACGGCGTGCTGTTCAGCGAATCGGCGCTCAAGGGTGCGCATTTCATCGAGCTCTGCGACAAGCGCAACACGCCGCTGGTGTTCCTGCAGAACATCTCCGGGTTCATGGTCGGGCGTGATTACGAGGCCGGCGGCATCGCCAAGCACGGCGCGAAAATGGTCACCGCGGTGGCGTGTGCGCGGGTGCCGAAGCTGACCGTGGTCATCGGCGGCTCGTACGGCGCGGGCAACTACTCGATGTGCGGGCGCGCGTATTCGCCTCGCTTCCTGTGGATGTGGCCCAACGCGAGGATCTCGGTGATGGGCGGCGAGCAGGCCGCGTCGGTGCTGGCCACCGTGCGCGGCGACATGTCGCCCGAAGAGGAGGAGAAGTTCAAGGCGCCGATCCGTCAGCAGTACGAAGACCAAGGCAATCCGTACTATTCGACGGCTCGGCTGTGGGATGACGGGGTGATCGACCCCGCCGACACCAGAACGGTTCTCGGACTGGCGCTCTCGGCGGTCGGCCAGGCACCGCTCGAGTCCATCTCCTACGGCGTGTTCCGGATGTGAGGACATGAACTTCCATACCGTCCTTGTCGCCAACCGAGGCGAGATCGCCGTCCGGGTCATCCGTACGTTGCGTGCCATGGGCATCCGGTCGGTCGCGGTGTTCAGCGACGCCGACGCGGGTGCCCGCCATGTCGCGGAGGCCGATGTCGCCGTTCACATCGGGCCGTCGGCGGCCAGGCAGAGCTACCTCGACATCGACGCCGTCGTCGCGGCGGCCAGGCGCACCAGCGCCCAGGCCGTGCATCCCGGTTACGGATTCCTGTCGGAGAACGCGCAATTCGCCGCCGCTCTGCAGGACGCCGGGATCGTGTTCATCGGCCCACCCGTCGGCGCGATCCAGACCATGGGCGACAAGATCGCGGCCAAGGCGGCGGTGTCCGCGTTCGGCGTGCCGGTGGTGCCCGGGGTGTCCCGGCCGGGCCTGTCCGATGACGACCTCATCGCCGGCGCCGGCGAGGTCGGCTTTCCCGTCCTGGTGAAACCCTCGGCGGGCGGCGGCGGTAAGGGCATGCGCGTCGTGCATGAGCCGGACGAGTTGGCGGCCGCGCTGACCAGCGCACGTCGGGAGGCTGCCGCCGCGTTCGGTGACGACACGCTGTTCCTCGAACGGTTCGTGCGCAACCCGCGCCACATCGAGGTGCAGGTGCTCGCCGACGGTTTCGGCAACGTCGTGCACCTCGGCGAACGCGAATGCAGCCTGCAGCGCCGGCACCAGAAGGTCATCGAGGAGGCGCCGTCGCCGCTGCTGGACGCCGCGACGCGGGCGAGGATCGGCGCGGCGGCGTGCGACACCGCGCGCAGCGTCGACTACACCGGCGCGGGCACCGTCGAGTTCATCGTGTCCGCCGACCGGCCCGACGAGTTCTTCTTCATGGAGATGAACACCCGCCTGCAGGTCGAGCACCCGGTCACCGAGATGGTCACCGGCATCGATCTCGTCGAGCAGCAGGTGCGGATCGCCGCGGGCGAGAAGCTGTCGATCGCGCAGGACGACATCGTCATGACCGGGCACGCGATCGAGGCCCGCGTCTACGCCGAAGATCCCGGGCGAGGCTTCCTGCCCACGGGCGGCGAGGTGTTGGATCTCGCCGAGCCGCAGGGGTCCGGCGTCCGCGTCGACTCGGGGCTGGCCCCGGGTTCGGTGATCGGCAGCGACTACGACCCGATGCTGTCGAAGGTCATCGCGCACGCCGACGACCGGCCGGCCGCCCTTCGTGCGCTCGACCGTGCACTGGCGCAAACCGCCGTACTGGGCGTCACCACCAACATCGAGTTCTTGCGGTTCCTTCTCGCCGATCCCGACGTCGCGGCGGGCCGCCTCGACACCGGCCTACTGGATCGCCGCAGCCCGGACTTCGCGCCCGCGGCCGCTCGGGACGTCGACCTGGTCGCCGTCGCGGCGTACAAGTGGCTGCGCGCATGGCCGGAACCCGTCGGCGACCTGTGGGCGGTCCCCTCCGGCTGGCGGATGGGCCGGCATGCGCCGACGACGTACCGACTGCAGTCGGGTGAACGCACCGACCACGTCCACCTCACCGGGACACCCTCGGCGGGCACCGCGGCGATCGAGGACGGCGAACAGTGTCCACTGTCGACGTCGTCGGACGGGGACCGGCTGGCGGTCACATTCGACGGCGTCCGAACCGATTACGTCGTGGCGGCCGAGGACGGTCGGGTCTGGTTGGCGGACGGTGGCCGCACCCTGGCGGTCGACGAGGTGCGCGAAGCGCCGGTGCGGCCCGACGACGCGCACAGCGGCGACGCCGAGCTGACCAGCCCGATGCCGGGTTCCGTGGTGGCCGTCGGGGTGGCCGACGGCGATCGGGTGACGGCGGGCGAGGTCGTGGTCACTGTCGAAGCCATGAAGATGGAACACGCGTTGAGCGCCCCGGTCGACGGCGCGGTGGAACTCCTTGTCGCCGAAGGCGATCAGGTCAAGGTGGGTCAGCTGCTGGCGAAGGTCATCGCGGACCCCACAGTGGAGGAACAATCATGAGCGACTTTCTGGCCACCGGCATGCTGCCGGACCACTACGAACAGCTGGCCAAAACGGTCCGCGACTTCGCGCAGAGCGTGGTGGCACCCGTCGCCGCCAAGCACGACGAGGAGCACTCGTTCCCGTACGAGGTCGTCGCGGGCATGGCCGACATGGGCCTGTTCGGCCTGCCGTTCCCCGAGGAGTACGGCGGCATGGGCGGCGACTACTTCGCGCTGTGCCTCGCGCTCGAGGAGCTCGGCAAGGTCGACCAGAGCGTCGCGATCACGCTCGAGGCCGGGGTGTCGCTGGGCGCGATGCCGGTGTACCGGTTCGGTTCTGACAAGCAGAAGGAAGAGTGGCTGCCGCTGCTGGCGAGCGGCAAGGCGCTGGGCGCGTTCGGCCTGACCGAGGCCGGTGGCGGCAGCGATGCCGGCGCCACCAAGACCACCGCCCGCCTCGATGACGGCCACTGGGTCATCAACGGGTCGAAGCAGTTCATCACCAACTCGGGCACCGACATCACCAAGTTGGTGACGGTGACGGCGGTGACCGGCGAGAAACCCGATGGCAAGAAGGAGATTTCGTCCATTCTCGTTCCGGTGCCCATCGAGGGGTTCACCGCCGAGCCGGCGTACAGCAAGGTCGGCTGGAACGCCTCGGACACCCACCCGCTGAGCTTCGACGACGTGCGCGTGCCGGAGGAGAACCTGCTCGGCGAACGCGGCAGGGGATACGCGAACTTCCTTCGCATCCTCGACGAAGGCCGCATCGCGATCGCCGCGCTGTCGGTCGGCGCCGCCCAGGGTTGCGTCGACGAATCGGTCAAGTACGCCAAGGAACGCGAGGCGTTCGGCGCCGCCATCGGCAGCTATCAGGCAATCGCGTTCAAGATCGCCCGCATGGAGGCGCGGGCGCACATCGCCCGCACGGCGTATTACGACGCCGCCGCGCTGATGCTGGCCGGTAAGCCGTTCAAGAAGGCGGCGTCCATTGCCAAGATGGTGGCCAGCGAGGCCGCGATGGACAACGCCCGCGACGCCACCCAGATCTTCGGCGGCTACGGCTTCATGAACGAGTACTCCGTCGCGCGGCACTACCGCGACAGCAAGATTCTCGAAATCGGAGAGGGCACAACGGAAGTGCAGTTGATGCTGATCGGCCGGGAGTTGGGCCTGTGAGCGGAGCGAACGATCAGACCCAGAGCGACAAACGAATAGTCGTCCAACGGGGGCTGTGGTATGAGGAGTTCGAGACCGGGGTGCTGTATCAGCACCGGCCGGGACGCACCATCACCGAGGCGGACAACGTGCTGTTCACGACGCTGACGATGAACACCCAGGCGCTGCATCTGGACGCCGCGTTCTCCGACGCCCTGCCGCCGTTCAACCAGCGGCTGGTCAACTCGATGTTCACGCTGTCGACCCTCGTCGGGCTGTCGGTGACCCAGTTGACGCAGGGCACCATCGTCGGCAACCTGGGCTTCGGCGAAATCGCCTTCCCGAAGCCGCTTTTCCACGGCGACACGCTCTACGCGGAGTCCGAGGTGCTCCAGAAGCGCGAGTCCAAGAGCCGCCCCGGTGAGGGCATCGTGACCTTCTCCCACGTCGGCCGCAACCAACACGGTGACATCGTGGCCACCGCTTCGCGAAAGACCATGGTGCGCAAGCGACCGGAGGGTGACGCATAGTGGCGCTCGCGACGGGACCCGCCTGGCTGTTCTGCCCCGCCGACCGCCCGGAGCGGTTCGAGAAGGCCGCCGCGGCCGCCGATGTCGTGATCCTCGACCTCGAGGACGGCGTCGCCGCCAAGGATCGGGAGGCCGCCCGCGCGGCGCTCATCGAGACGCGTCTCGACCCGCAGCGGACGGTGGTGCGCGTCAACCCGGCCGGCACGGCCGATCATCCGCTCGACCTCGAGACGCTGGCCAAGACCGACTACACCACGGTCATGCTGGCCAAGACCGAGGATCCGCAGCAGGTCCGCGACCTGGCGCCGCTGAACGTCGTGGTGCTGATCGAGACCCCGCTCGGCGCGCTGGCCGTGGCCGACCTGGCACGCATGGAGAACACATTCGCGCTGATGTGGGGGGCCGAAGACCTGTTCGCGGTGACCGGTGGCACCGCCAATCGGTACCCCGACGGTAGCTACCGCGAGGTCGCCCGCCACGTGCGATCACAGACGCTGCTGGCCGCAAAGGCCTACGGCCGGCTGGCGCTGGACTCGGTGTACCTCGACATCAAGGACCTCGATGGCCTGCGCGGCGAGGTCGACGACGCGGTGGCGGTCGGCTTCGACGTGAAGGTCGCGATCCATCCGTCGCAGGTCGCGGTGATCCGGAAGGGCTATACCCCGACCGCCGAACAGGTGCAATGGGCGCGACACGTGCTGGACGCCGCCCGCGAAGCCCGGGGTGTCTTCCAGTTCGAAGGCATAATGGTGGATGCCCCAGTACTGCGGCGAGCAGAGCGCATCGTCCAGCTAGCGCCCCACCCCGGCGACTAGCCGGCAGCCTCCGACCAGAGGTTTTGCTCTACCCGCCTCCGTGCTGAGCACCTCAGTCGTCTGACGGCGCGATCCGCCGTCAGTGGCCTTAGGAGGCGGTATGGCAGGGACCGTTTCGGCACCCCTCGAGTCGTTCGACGTCGAGATGGAGCCCGTTTCACTGGTCGCCCCGAACGGGACGCCGACCCCCGAATCCCGGTACCGCCGAGACCTTCCACCCGAGACGCTGGCCTGGCTCTACGAGACCATGGTCGTCACCCGCGAGCTCGACGGCGAGTTCGTCAACCTGCAGCGACAGGGTGAGCTGGCGCTGTTCGCGTCGTGCCGCGGCCAGGAGGCCGCCCAGATCGGCGCCGCGGCGTGCCTGCGCAAGACCGACTGGCTGTTCCCGCAGTACCGCGAGATCGGCGCTTTCCTGTTGCGGGGCATCACGCCCGCGCAGATCGCCGCGGTGTGGCGCGGCAAATGGCACGGCGGGCTCGGCTTCACCGAGAAATGCGTCGCTCCGATCGCGATCCCGATCGGCACCCACGGCCTGCATGCGGTCGGCGCGGCCATGGCGGCCCAGCGGCTGGGTGAGGAATCCGTGACACTGGCGTTCATCGGCGACGGGGCCACCAGCGAGGGCGACGTACACGAGGCGCTCAACTTCGCCGCCGTCTACAAGGCACCGTGCGTGTTCTTCGTGCAGAACAATCAGTGGGCGATCTCGGTGCCCGTCCGCGAGCAGATGGCCGGGCCGTCGATCGCGCACCGCGCCACCGGCTACGGGATGCCGGGGATCCGCGTCGACGGCAACGACGTGCTCGCGTGCTTCGCGGTGACCGCCGAGGCCGCGCGCCGGGCCCGCGACGGCGGCGGTCCGACACTCATCGAGGCGATCACCTACCGGATGGGTCCGCACACCACCTCCGACGATCCGAACCGCTACCGCAGCCCGGAGGAGGTGCAGGAGTGGGCAGGACGCGACCCGATCGCCCGCTACCGCACCTATCTGCAGTCGGTGGGGGTGTGGACCGATCGGCTCGAGGAGCGGGTCAAGGCGAGGTCGGTACGGCTGCGAGCCGAACTGCGCGACGCGGTCGTCGGCGACGAGGACTTCGACGTCACCGAGATGTTCGACGCGGTCTACTCCGACATCACGCCCGATCTCGCGGCCCAACGCGACCAGCTCGCCGCCGAACTCGCGAAGGAGGTGTGACATGACGCAGATCATCGAACGGCCACCGATGTTCGGCGAGGACGAACCTCCCGATCGTCTGCTGACCTCGCTGCCCGCGGTGACCAATGCGCCGACCCTGACCATGGCACAGGCCATCAACCGCGCGCTGCACGACGCGATGGCCTCCGACGAGCGGGTACTGGTGTTCGGTGAGGACGTCGCGACGCTCGGCGGTGTCTTCCGCGTCACCGAGGGCCTGGCCGAAACCTTCGGCGCCCAACGGTGTTTCGACACGCCGCTGGCCGAGTCGGCGATCGTCGGGATCGCGATCGGGATGGCCATCCGCGGCCTGATCCCGGTTCCGGAGATCCAGTTCGACGGGTTCGCCGCACCGGCCTTCGACCAGATCGTCAGCCACCTGGCCAAGTACCGGACGCGCACGCGCGGCGACGTCGACATGCCGGTGACGATCCGCATCCCGTCCTTCGGCGGGATCGGCGCGGTCGAGCATCACTCGGAGTCGACCGAAACCTACTGGCTGCACACCGCGGGGCTGAAGGTTGTGGTGCCCTCGACACCCTCGGATGCGTATTGGCTGCTGCGGCAGTCGATCACCAGCCGTGACCCCGTCATCTATCTCGAGCCCAAGCGCCGATACTGGACCCGCGAGCCCGTCGACACCTCGACCCCGGGGCTGCCGATGGGGCGGGCCGCGACCCGCCGCGTCGGCACCGACGTCACCGTCGTGACCTACGGCCCGCTGGTGGCCACCGCGCTGAGCGCGGCTGACGTCGCCGCCGAGCGCCACGGCTGGAGCGTCGAGGTTCTCGACCTGCGCACACTCAATCCACTGGACTTCGAGGCGGTTTCGGAGTCGGTGCGGCGCACCGGCCGGGCCGTGGTGATGCACGAGGGGCCGCGCACGCTGGGCTTCGGCGCCGAACTGGCGGCACGCATCTCAGAGGAGTTGTTCTACGACCTCGAGGCGCCGGTGTTGCGGGCGACCGGATACGACACCCCCTATCCGCCTGCGCGGCTGGAGAAGCTGTGGCTGCCGGGGGTCGACCGGTTGATCGACTGCATCGAACGCACCTTGGAGCAGCCATGACCGTGATGGACTTTCTGGTTCCCGATCTCGGCGAGGGTCTCGAGGACGCGACGATCACCGCGTGGAGCGTCGCGGTCGGCGACGACGTCGAACTCAACCAGACGCTGTGCACGGTGGAGACCAACAAGGCTGAGGTCGAGATCCCGAGCCCGTACGCGGGCCGCGTGGTCGAACTGGGCGGCCGCGAAGGCGACACGCTACCCGTCGGCGCGACGCTGGCGCGGATCGCGACCGACGCCGAAAAGCCCACCCAGAAGCGCAAACCCGTGCTTGTCGGGTACGGCGCCGATGACGCGATGGACCACAGCAGGCGAACGACCACACCACCGCAGCACCGTGCCCGCGCCAAGCCGCCCGTGCGCAAGCTCGCCGCCGAACTGAACGTGGATCTGGCGGCGCTGACGGGCTCCGGACCCGACGGCGTGATCACCCGCGAGGATGTACTCGCCGCCGCGGGCAGGTCCGCGCCCAGCCTGGACATGGTGACCGTCAGCGGCGTCCAGGCTGAGATGGCGCGTCGTATGACGATGTCGCGCAGGCAGATTCCCGATGCACACACCGCGGTGCAGGTGGACGGGACGAACCTGCTGCGGCTGCGGGACCGGCTGCGCGCCCGCGCCGGTGACGAGGCGCCGATCACACCGTTCGTGCTCACGCTGCGGCTGCTGACCATCGCGCTGCGGCATCACCCCGCCCTTAACGCGACCTGGGTGGAGACCACCGAAGGTGCTCAGATCCACCTGCATTCGGCGGTGCACCTCGGCTTCGGGGTGGCGGCGCCGCGAGGCCTGCTGGTCCCTGTCGTCAGCGATGCCCACCTCAAGACCACCCGCCAACTCGCGGACGAGGTGGCCCGGCTGATCGGTGGTGCCCGGGCGGGCACGCTCAAACCGACCGAGCTGCAGGGCTCGACGTTCACCGTGTCGAACTTCGGTGCGCTCGGCCTCGACGACGGAGTGCCGGTGATCAACTACCCCGAAGCCGCCATCCTCGGCGTCGGTTCGCTCAAACCGCGCGCGGTGGTCGTTGACGACGCGGTGGTGGCCCGGCCCACGATGAACCTCACCTGTGCGTTCGACCATCGGATCGCCGACGGTGCGCAGGTGGCGGCGTTCATGTGCGAACTGCGCGACCTGATCGAAGCGCCGGACACGGCGCTGCTCGATCTGTAGGCGGGATGATTTCGGTTATGGCTCACGGCGGATCATGCCCGTGCGGCAGCGGAGACGTTTACGCCGCGTGCTGCGAACCCCTGCACGACGGCGTGCGCGTCGCCGCCACCGCCGAGGAGCTGATGCGGTCGCGCTACTCCGCATTCGCCAAAGGCGCTGGGGATTACCTGTTCACGACGTGGCATCCGCGGACGCGGCCGTCCGACATCACTCTCGATGACGAGGTGACCTGGACCGGGCTCGTCATCAGCGATGTGGTGGCCGGCGGCGAGACCGACGACCACGGAGAGGTCGAGTTCACGGCCCGCTACCTGCGGGCGGGACGGCCCGGCGCGCTGGACGAGCGCAGCCGGTTCGAACGCAGGGCGGGCCGCTGGTTCTACGTCGACCGCCTCTAGGTCATCTGCGGCGCGCTGCGGCGAGCCGTTCGGCGAACTCGGGGGAGCGGATCGAGGCGGCCTGCGGTCCGAGTTCGGTGTCGACCGCGATGCGGTGCTGGTCGACGTCGACGACGCCGGGGTTGGCCGTCGCCCGCATCGACGCCTTGGTCGCGAGCACCACCTCGCGCGGTGCTTCCGCCGGGCCCTTGGCCAGTTCCCTCGCCGCGGCCACGGGATCGTCGGCGACCTCGAGCGCCAGGCCGTACCGGACGGCGGCCTCGGCATCGAAGCGCGTGCCGAACAGCAGCGACGCGCGGGCGGCCTGCGGACCGATCGCGCGCTGCAGCATCCAGGTCGCGCCTCCGCCGGGGTGGATGCCCAGCTTCTGGAAGCGGGGGTCGAACAGCGCGGCGGGCCCGGCGATGCGCACGTCGGCCGCCAGAGCCAGGTTCAGTCCGGCGCCGACGGCGGCGCCGTTCACCGCCGCGATGGTCGGCAGCGCGCAGTTGGCGACGGCGAGAAAGCCGTCGTAGATCTTGCGCAGCCCGTCCTCGGTCGCCGAGCCGAGCGCGCTCAGATGCGCGCCCGCGCAGAACGCCTTGCCCGCGCCGGTGACGATGACCGCGTGCACATCCGGATCGGCTTCGGCGGCGTCGACGGCTTCGCGCAGCGCGGTGGAGATCTCGAACGTCACCGCGTTGCGGCGCTCCGGGTCGTTGACGGTGAGGACCGCGACGCGGTCTTCGATGTGGATCAGTACCGGATCAGTCACCGGCTCAGCCTAGTGACCCGTCAGGGGGCGACGGTCAGCGTGACGTTGTGCAGCGCCACTGCGACATCGCCGGGCAGGATGTCGACGAAGGTCGGGACGCCGCGGAGCGCGCCGCCCGAGGCGATCAGGTTTCCCGGATAGCTGGGGCTGCAAGGGAAGTCATGGCAGCGGTACCAGAAGCCCGGTGCGCTCTGGTACGGAAACATGCTGGGCGCCTGGTCCACCCGGTAGCGGCCGGGTTCGATGGAGGCCGTGGTCCAACCCGGTCGCGGGTTCGTGGTGACGTTGAAGACGCCGTTGCTGCCGTAGCTGGGCGGTGGCGCGGCATGCGCGGGCAGGGCGAGCGCGACGGCCATCGCGCCTGCCGACACGGCCGCGGCGATTGCGCGCCTCGAGTTCACGCCGATGAGTCTATCGACCGGGCGCTGCTGCCAGGGAGATATCGCTCGACCGGTGAACCGGAGGCGGTCAGGCGGCGGCGTCGGCCCCCGCCTTCGCGCCCTCGCCGGGTGCGCCGGCGTTGTTGCCCGTGGTGTCGTTTCCGGAAACGTCTGCGGTGCCGAGCTGCGGGCCGTTGGCAGCGGAATCATCATGCCGCTGAACGCGTTTCGGGCCGAATCCGTCGCGGAGCTTGCCCGGCAGGGCCCTCACGCTGTCGCGCAGCACGTTGAGCTGCGGTCGGCGCTTCTGCGCGGTGTCCGGATCGGCTGCGCCGGGCTGTCGAGGCGGCTCCGCCTTGACCAGCCGCGTGGTGTCGGTCCGCCGTTGCGTCGTCTCCGGTGCGACCGTCGGCTCCGGGTCCACGGCTGCCTCCTGCTCGGGCGTCGTCTCCGGTTGCACCGACGGCCGCGGCGAGGACGCCGCCGACAGACCCTGCAGGATCGCGCCGGGGACCTTCACCGCCGTGGCCAACAACTCGTCGGGCGGGGGAGCGAGCCGGGCCGGGCGGTAGGCGCTCGGATCCCGGGGGATCGGATTGCCGCCGTAGTAGGCCGAGTCGACGGCCAGCTTCAGCACCGGCCCGGTGAGCTCGGCGAGCTGGTCGCCGAAGACGTCGCGGACCAGCCGGGTCAGCGGGAGCTCTTCGGCGGTGTACGTGACGTAGGTGGTGTTGTCCCTCTCGGTGACGTAGGCCGTGATCCGGTCGCCGGGGGGAGCGCTGCACTGCGCGTCCGGACAGTCGAGGACGTCGCCGGTCGCGAGGATCGCGCAGGTGTTGGCGTCGCACTGGACGGTGGGCCTGCCCTCGGCGTCGACCGGGAGCTCGCGCTCGGACTGGTTGAGCCGGGTGTAGAGGTAGCCGACCAGCGAATTGACCGCGGCGACGGGGTTCAGCACGTCCGCAGGGGCGTTGGAGTTGTAGTCGTACTCGTAGCCGGTGTTGACGACGCGCAGCGCGGGGACGTCGCTCGGGGTCGGGATCGGGTTCACTCCGATCAGCGCGAACCACGGATACCGGGTGCCGAAGCCGCCGTCGGGCCTGGCGACGTCGTTGTCGAGGATGAAGACGGTGTCCTTCAAATCCGACCGATTTCGTAGAAGCAGCAAACTGGCGTTCGCCGCGCCCCAGCCGGACGCCAGTACCGCGTTCTGTTCGCCGGCGTGGTCGCTGAGTGCCTGCTCGATACCGGCCGTACCGGTGCGGAAGTCGACGTAGACGATGTTCTTGCCATCGGCTCCCGTGTAGATCGGGTCGGTGAATTGTCCGCCGAAGAAGTCCGCGACCCCCGCCCCGGTCGGGTTCGTCGAGCTGCCCACGACGATGAGGGCGGTCAGGTCGACCACGGCCGAGGAGATGGAGGCCGGCTGGGTGGCCGCGAGCCCGACGACACAGGTCGCGACCCCCGCGGCGGCCACGCCCGTCGCCAACCGTGTCCACCTTTTGCCCGAACCGGCCATTCCTCGTCCTCCCGCCCCATGCACAGCAAACATCTGTGCTTGGCGCGATAGTACGCGACGGACTACAGCTTGGCGATCAGAGCCGCGGCGCGGACGTCCTCGCCGACGGTCAGCGCGATGTCCACGGCGTCACCGCGGCGCGCCCACCGGACGGTCACGTCCTCGCCGTACCGGATGGGCCTGCGGTACTCGACCACCGTGCGGTACGGGGCGCGGCCGAGGTCGGGCACGTGCGCCATCACCTCGTGGATGGCGTGCCAGTAGGCGGTGTTGGTGACGTGCTCGAAGATGTCGATGTCGGTGCGGCGCAGCGGGAACGGGATCTGCTCGTCGGCGCCTTCGAGGTTGGTCAGCCAGGGCCGCCATTTGAGGCGGAGTTCGTCGGTGGTGGTGGCGAACCGCGCGATCAGGCTGTCCGAGGCGCGCTGCGGGGTCAACGTCTTGCTGTTGATGGCGATCCAGAAGCCTTCGGTCTCGATGCGGCCGCCGTCGCTGCCGACCAGGTCGACGCGCATCGTGCACCAGCGGGTCGACAGCGCCGAGCACCAGCGGCTGAACGAGATCTCGTTCGGGAAGTCGATCGGCTCGATGACGTCGATGACGGTGCGCTGGACGAGCCAGTGCGGGTGGTCGTCGGCCTCGCCGGCGTCGACGAGGTTCTCCGCGCCGACCTCCTGGATGTAGCGGGCCACGCCGTCGAGGCGCAGGTTCAGATCGCCGTCGATGTCGCCGGTCGCGACGCGCCACGCCGTCCGGTAGACGTATCCGGTTTCCGGCAGCGGGCTGAGCCGGTGCTCGACGTCGTTGGTGGGCATCGGGTCAAGTATCGACCGGGACGAAATTCCGCGGTGAGCGCCCCCGGCAGGACTCGAACCTGCGACCGACCGCTTAGAAGGCGGTTGCTCTATCCACTGAGCTACGGGGGCGGGTGCGCTAACCCTAACCAATTGCCCACGGCGTCACCGGTCAGCACGCTGCAACTCCTGTCGCACGTCAGCACTAAAGGGCTCTCGCGGCCTCTTGCCGCCGACTAGCGTGGGGACGACAGCTTCACGACAGGAGGACGCTACGGCCTATGAGCGACGTGCCGGAACTCGATGCGGCGGGACTCCCCGAGGAACTCAGCCCGCTGGACCAGATCCTGCACCGCGGCGAGGCGAATCCGCGCACCCGCTCCGGGATCATGACCGTCGAGATCCTCGACTGCGCGCCGGACTGGGATACGTTCCGCGCCAAGTTCGAGGCGGCCTCGCGCAAGGTTCTGCGGTTGCGGCAGAAAGTGGTGATGCCGACGCTGCCGACCGTGGCGCCCCGATGGGTCGTCGATCCCGACTTCAACCTCGACTTCCACCTGCGTCGCGTGCGTGCACCGCAACCGGGAACGTTTCGTCAGGTGCTCGACTTCGCCGAGGTCGCCGCGCAGTCCCCGCTCGACATCTCACGCCCGCTGTGGACCGCGACGCTCGTCGAGGGACTCGCCGACGATCGCGCCGCGATGGTGGTGCACCTCAGCCACGCGGTCACCGACGGCGTCGGTGGCGTGGAGATGTTCGCCAATCTGTATGACCTCGAGCGAGACCCGGAGCCGGCGCCGCTCCCGCCGCTTCCCATCCCACAGGACCTGTCGCCCAACGACCTGATGCGCCAGGGGTTCTTCCGTCTGCCGGGCACGATCGCGGGCCGCATGCGCGGGGCGTTGTTCGGCGCGGCACACGTTGCGGGCGAGGTGATCCGCGATCCGATCACACGGCTCGGCAGCGCCGTCGAGTACGCCATGTCGGGTGCGCGCGTGATGGGTCCGGTCGCCGATCCGTCGCCGCTGCTGCGGCGGCGGAGCCTGTCGTCGCGCAGCGAGGCCATCGACATCGAGTTCGGCGTCTTGCACCGCGCGGCCAAGGCCTCCGGAGGTTCGATCAACGACGCGTATCTGGCGGGCCTGTGCGGTGCGCTGCGGCTCTACCACGAGGCCAAGGGTGTGCCGATCGAGACGCTGCCGATGGCGGTGCCGGTCAACCTTCGTTCCGATGCCGACCCGGCGGGCGGAAACCGGTTCGCGGGCATCAATCTCGCCGCGCCGATCAGCCTGACGGACCCCGAGGTTCGCATCCGCAACATCCGCTCGCAGATGACCACCAAGCGCGAAGAGCGGGCCATCGACATGGTCGGCGCCATCGCTCCGCTCGTGGGCCTGCTGCCCGACACGGCCCTCGAGTCGATGGCCGGCTCGATCGTGAATTCCGACGTCCAGGCCAGCAACGTCCCGGTGTACGCCGGCGACACCTTCATCGCCGGCGCGAAAGTGCTTCGGCAGTACGGCCTCGGCCCGCTGCCGGGGGTGGCGATGATGGTGGTGCTGATCTCGCGCTCGGGCTACTGCACGATCACCACCCGCTACGACCGGGCGGCGTTCACCGATCAAGAGTTGTGGGCGCGTTGCCTGCTGTCGGGTTTCGACGAGGTCCTCGCCCTCGGCGGTGACGGCCGGGCCGAACCCGCGTCGTTCAGCGCCGATCCGGAACCCTCCACCGTCTCCTCACCCAATGGGAGTGCAGCGCAATGACTTCGGCCAACGGTCAGCCCTCCCGACGCACGATGCGACTGCCGGGTTCGGTCGCCGAGATCCAAGCCGGCCCGCAGGGGGCCGAGATCGGCGCGTTCTTCGACCTCGACGGCACGCTGGTAGCCGGTTTCACCGGCGTGGTGATGACGCAGGACCGGTTCCGCCGGCGCCAGATGTCGATGGGCGAGTTCATCGGCATGGTGCAGGCCGGGCTGAACCACCAGTTGGGCCGTTCGGAGTTCGAGGATCTGATCGGCAAGGGTGCGCGCATGCTGCGCGGCAACTCGCTCGAGGACATCGACGAGCTCGCCGAGCGGTTGTTCGTCCAGAAGATCGTCGGGCGCATCTATCCCGAGATGCGGGAGTTGGTGCGCGCGCACATGGCTCGCGGCCACACCGTCGTTCTCAGCTCGTCGGCGTTGACGGTGCAGGTCGAGCCTGTCGCGCGGTTCCTCGGCATCGAGAACGTGTTGAGCAACAAGTTCGAGCTCGACGAGAACGGCTTGCTCACCGGCGAGGTGACGCGTCCGATCATCTGGGGACCCGGCAAGGCAAGGGCCGTGCAGAAGTTCGCCGCCGAACACGGTGTCGACCTGTCGAAGAGTTACTTCTACGCCGACGGCGACGAGGACGTCGCGCTGATGTACCTGGTGGGCAATCCGCGGCCGACGAACCCTGGCGGCAAGCTCGCCGCCGTCGCCGCCAAACGGGGTTGGCCGGTGCTGCGGTTCTCCAGTCGCAGTGGCGCGAGCCCGGTTTCGCAATTGCGCACCGCGGCGGGGATCGCGACCATGGCGCCGATCGCCGCTGGGGCGATCGGCCTGGGGCTGTTGACGCGGAGCAAGCGCAACGGCGTCAACTTCTTCACCGCCGCGTTCGGCCGGTCGCTGATGAGCACGATCGGCATCAACGTCAAGGTGATCGGCCGGGACAACCTGACGAAGAAGCGTCCCGCGGTGTTCCTCTTCAACCACCGCAATCAAGCCGACCCGTTGATCGCCGGTCATTTGGTGGACACCGATTTCACGTCGGTGGGCAAGAAGGAACTGGAGAAGGACCCGATCGTCGGCACCCTGGGCAAGATCATGGACGCCGCGTTCATCGACCGCGAGGATCCGCAGAAGGCGGTCGAAGGGCTCAAGAAGGTCGAGGAACTCGCCCGCAAGGGGCTCTCGATCCTGATCGCCCCGGAGGGCACCCGGTTGGACACGACCGAGGTGGGACCCTTCAAGAAGGGTCCGTTCCGGATCGCGATGTCCGCGGGAATCCCGCTGGTGCCCATCGTGATCCGCAACGCCGAAGTGATCGCCGCACGCGATTCGAGCACCTTCAACCCGGGTACGGTCGACGTCGTCGTCTATCCGCCGATTCCCATCGACGACTGGACTCACGACAACCTCGACGAGCGCATCACCCAGGTGCGTCAGCTCTACCTCGACACCCTGGCCGAGTGGCCGCACGACGAGGCCGATCTCGACGAGCTCTACTCCCGCAACATCCCGGCGCAGGAGAAACCGCCGGCCAAGAAGTCCGCGGCGAAGAAAAGCGCCAAGAAGGCGACCAAGTCCGCGACCAAATCGGCGGGCAAGTCGGCGACGAAGTCCGTGCGCAAGGCGCCGGCGACCAAGAAGTCCGCACCGAGGTCCGCGGGGAAGGGGCGTCCGTGAAGCCGTCCGTCGACGAGTACACCCCCTTCACGCCGACCGGCGACGCCCTGGTGCTGGCGTCGGCCTCCTCCGCCGCCGAACGCGATCTGCTCGACGACTGGCTGCAGCGCCAGCGCCGCGAGCATCCCGAGGCCAAGATCGATGTGCTGCTGCTTCCGTACGACGACCCGCCGGCCGCGGTGCTGGCGTCGCTCGTGTCGGAACTCGAAGCGGGAGAAGACCGTTCCGTCGTGCCGGTGCGGGTCTTCTGGGTGCCCGGCGGCCTGCCCACCCGGTCCAAAGTGGTGGCGGTGATCTCCGGGCGCGACACCTACCGCCCGCCCGAGATCCTGCAGCGCCGAATCCTGCGCCGCGACCGCTCACGCGCCCGCGTGGTCGCCGGCGAACCGGCCAAGGTCTCCGAGCTTCGCCAGCAGTGGGCCGACACCACGGTCGCCGAAAACCCGCGCGAGTTCGCACGTTTCGTCATCCGGCGCGCGATCCTGGCGATCGAACGCGTCGAACTCCGACTGCTGGGCCCCGAGTACAAGTCACCGCGACTGATCAAGCCGGAGTTGTTGGCATCGGCGCGATTTCGGGAGGGCCTGGAGAAGATTCCGGGCGCGAACCTGGAGACCGCCGGCGAGATGCTCGACGAGCTGTCCACCGGGTGGAGCCGCTTCTCGGTCGACCTGATCCCGTCGCTGGGGCGCGCGATCTTCAGCCGCGGTTTCGACCCGAACATCGACTACGACCGCGCCGAGGTCGAGTTGATGCGCCGCAACCTGGAGAACCATCCGGCCGTGCTGTTGTTCTCGCACCGGTCCTATCTCGACGGCGTGATCGTCCCGGTCGCGATGCAGGAGAACCGGTTACCGCCGGTGCACACCTTCGCAGGCATCAACCTGTCGTTCGGCTTCATGGGGCCGCTGATGCGTCATTCGGGCGTGATTTTCCTGCGCCGCAAGCTCGACGATCCGCTCTACAAGTATGTGCTGCGCCAATTCGTCGGCTACATCGTCGAGAAGCGGTTCAACCTCAGCTGGTCGATCGAAGGCACTCGGTCGCGGACCGGAAAGATGTTGCCGCCCAAGCTCGGTCTGCTCGCGTACGTGGCCGACGCGTACCTCGACGGGCGCAGCGAGGACATTCTGTTGCAGCCGGTGTCGATCAGCTTCGACCAGCTGCACGAGACGTCCGAGTACGCCGCCTACGCGCGCGGTGGGGAGAAGACGCCCGAAAGCCTGTCGTGGATGTACAACTTCATCAAGGCACAGGGCGAGCGCAACTACGGAAAGATCTACGTCCGCTTCCCCGAAGCCGTGTCCATGCGGGAGTACCTCGGTGTGCCGCACGGGCCGATGACCACCGACGACGACGCCAAACGGCTTGCGCTGCAGAAGATGGCGTTCGAGGTGTCGTGGCGGATCCTGCGGGCCACCCCGGTCAACGCCTCGGCACTGGTGTCGGCGCTGCTGCTCACCACACGGGGAATCGCGTTGACCCTGGACCAGATTCACCACACGCTGCAGCCGTCGCTGGACTATCTGGAGCGTAAGCAGACCCCGATGACCAATAGCGCGTTGCGGTTACGTACCTCCGAAGGGGTGCGGGCCGCGCTCGACGCGCTGTCCAATCGGCACCCCGTCACCTGCGTCGAGGGTGGACGCGAGCCGGTGTGGCGGATCGCTCCGGAGGATGAGCACGAGGCGGCGTTCTACCGCAACACACTGATCGACGCGTTCCTGGAGACGTCGTTGGTCGAGCTCGCGCTCGTGCACGCCGGCCGCGCCGAGGGCGACCGGCTCGAAGCGTTCTGGTCGCAGGTGATGCGGTTGCGCGATCTGCTGAAGTTCGACTTCTACTTCGCCGACTCCGCGGCGTTCCGCGAGCACGTCGCCGAGGAGCTGTCGTGGCAGCAGGGCTGGGAGGATCAGGTCACGGCGGGTGAGGGGCGGGTCGGGGAACTGCTGCGAACCAAGTCGCCGTTGTTGGCCGGCGCGATGCTGCGCCCGTTCTTCGAGGCGTACGCGATCGTCGCCGACGCCTTGCTCGACGCGCCCGAGGAGATCGACGAGAAGGACCTGACCAAGAAGGCGCTCGGGCTGGGCAACCAGTACGTCGCGCAGAGCCGGGTGCGCAGCAACGAATCGGTGTCAGCGCTGTTGTTCGCGACCGCGCGCCAGGTCGCGGCCGACCAGCATCTGCTCGAACCCGCGGCCGATCTCCGCGAGAGGCGCGCCGCGTTCCGGGATGAGATGCGCGGCATCCTGCGCGATATGGACATGGTCGAGCGGATCGCCCGCGAACAGTTCGTCGCACGCGAGATCGCGCGCCGGGCGGAGCGTCGCGCGTCGGCCTGACCCGCTGTTGGTGCGGTGAGCGCAGGCTCGGGTACGCCCGTACCGAACTGTGCTGTGGGCAACAGACGCGCGCGCCATACGCTGGGGGGATGACGACGACGGCATCGGGCGTGCGCACCAGCGCGGTGTGGCCGGTGCTCGTCGGGGTGGCGGTGCTGGCCGGTGTGGTGGCCGCGGGCATCGGCGCGCTGTCGCTGGCCGACGCCTTGAGCGCGACCGGGCTGCCGGATCCCGGCCCACTCACCACTTACGGACTCCCCTTCGTCAGGGCCGCGGGCGAGATCGCGGCCGTCATCGCCGTCGGATCGTTCCTGTTCGCCGCGTTCCTCACCCCACCCCAACCCAACGGCGTGCTCGACGCCGGCGGCTACCGTGCGCTGCGCCTGGGCACCGGCGCGTCGGCGGTGTGGACGTTGTGCGCGGCGCTGATGGTTCCGCTGACGGTGTCCGATGTCTCGGGCCAGCCGCTGAACAAGATCCTCGACCCGGTGGCCGTCTGGTCGGCGGCCAGCCTCGTCGACACGGCCAGCGCATGGCGGTGGACGGCGTTCATCGCGGCGGCCGTCACGGTGGCCAGCCTCCCGGTGCTGCGCTGGTCGTGGACGCCGGTCCTGCTCGGCGGGGCGCTGGCGACGCTGATCCCGCTGGGCCTGGCCGGACATTCCTCGACCGGCGGCGCCCACGACGTCGCCACCAACAGCCTGCTGTTCCACCCCGGCGCCGCGGCGCTGTGGGCGGGCGGTCTGCTCGCACTGCTCGTGCACGCGCTGCGCCGCGGCAAGCACGCCGACATCGCGGCGCGGCGGTTCTCGGCGCTCGCGCTGTGGTGCTTCGTGGTGATGGCCGTCAGCGGCGTGATCAACGCGCTGGTGCGGGTGACCCCCGCCGAGCTGGTGAGCACCGAGTACGGCCGGCTGATCGTCGCCAAGATCTGCGCGCTGGTCGCGCTCGCGGCGATCGGCTGGTGGCAACGTCGCTCGTCGGTGTCCGCGCTGCAGGCCGACCCGGGCGCGCGCGGGCCGCTGGTTCGGTTGGCGCTGCTGGAGGCGGCGTTGTTCGCAGCGACCTTCGGCATCGCGGTCGGGCTCGGGCGCACCCCTCCGCCGCCGCTGGCCGAGCAGCCCAGCCCCGTGGAGGTGGCGATCGGATACGACCTCGCCGGCCCGCCCACCTTTGAGCGGATCCTGCTCGACTGGCGTTTCGATCTGATCTTCGGCACCGCCGCGATCGTCTTCGCGGTGGTGTACCTGCTCGGTGTGCTGCGGCTGCGCCGCCGAGGCGACGCGTGGCCCGTCGGCCGGACGGTGGGGTGGCTGTGCGGATGCGCGGCGTTGCTGTTCGCGACGTCGTCGGGGCTGGGCCGGTATATGCCGGCCATGTTCTCGATGCACATGGTCGCGCACATGGTGCTGTCGATGCTGGTGCCGATCCTGCTGGTACTCGGTGCGCCGGTGACGCTGGCGCTGCGCGCGCTGCCGGCCGCGGGCCGCGGGGATCCGCCGGGACCGAGGGAGTGGCTACTGGCCGCCCTGCACTCGAAGGTGTCGAAGTTCCTGACCCAGCCCGTCGTGGCGACGGTCATCTTCGTGGCCGGTTTCTACGGGCTGTATTTCGGCGGGCTCTTCGACGCCGCGGTCGACAAGCACGGCGCCCACGTGCTGATGAACGTTCACTTCCTGCTCAGCGGCTACCTCTTCTACTGGGTGACGATCGGTGTCGACCCGGCGCCGCGCCAGATTCCTCAGCTCGGCAAGCTCGGGATGGTGTTCGCGTCACTGCCATTGCACGCGTTCTTCGGTGTCGTGCTGATGGGCACCAAGTCCGTGCTGGGCGAGCCGTTCTATCGGTCGCTGCAGCTGAGCTGGCACACCGATCTGCTCGCCGACCAACGCACCGGCGGCGGAATCGCCTGGGCGGCGGGCGAGGTGCCGCTCGTGCTGGTGATGCTCGCGCTGCTGATCCAGTGGTCGCGCAGCGACCGACGCATGGCGAAGCGGATCGACAGGGCCGCCGACCGCGACGACGACGCGGACCTCGCCGCTTACAACGCGATGCTGGCCGAACTCGCGCGCCGCGACGCGCAGTAGCCGGCACCGGAGTTGGTCTCGCTTCGTTCGGGGTCGCCGAATTCTGCCTGAGGGTCGTGATTTCGTGGACGCCCCGACCCTGGTGCAGAAAGCGGCGCAGCCCTGGCGCTCGGTCGTGACGCTAGCGCCGGTCATCCCCAACGCCGTGTTCATCCACAGCGCCGTCCCGCGCCGCCTGCGCGCCCGGATTCGGTGTCGGCGCCGCGGCGCTCAATGACGGTGTCACCGACGCGCCATCGGGCCGTCGGCAGGGAAACGCAAGGAATCAGAGGAGATCGTCATGTTCGAGACACCGTTCACCATCGTCGGCAACATCGTCACCGACCCGATCCACCGGCGGGTGGGTGATCAGGAGATGGTCCGGTTCCGCGTCGCGAGCAACTCGCGCCGCCGCACGGCCGAAGGAACATGGGAGCCGGGTAATTCGTTGTTCGTCACGGTGAACTGCTGGGGGAGGGTGGTCGCCGGGCCCAGCGCAGCGCTGGTCAAGGGCGACCCCGTCATCGTCGTCGGACACGTCTACACAAGCGAGTACGACGACCGCGACGGCAACCGGCGCTCGTCGGTCGAGGTGCGAGCCACGTCCGTCGGGCCGGACCTGGCCCGTTGCTCGGCGAAGATCGACCGGGCCCGGCAACTGACCGAACAGCGGATCACCGACCCAGACGACCAATCAGAAGACACCGGTGACGATGACGACGCGGAGCAGCCCGACACGGCGCTGCCCCTGACCGCGTAGCGAAAAGGCGCCGCCGGCGCAGGAACGAGTGGCTCACTCGGCTGCGCCGGTGGGGCCACGCCTACGATGGTCCGCGAGCATCACCCGAGAGATTCGCGAGTTTCGAAAGGCTTACCACGGCATGGCCGAATTCATCTATTCGATGCGGAAGGTCCGCAAGGCGCACGGCGACAAGGTCATCCTCGACGACGTCAGCCTGAACTTCCTTCCGGGCGCGAAGATCGGCGTCGTCGGTCCCAACGGCGCCGGCAAGTCGAGCGTCCTGCGGATCATGGCCGGGTTGGACCAGCCCAACAACGGCGACGCGTTCCTGCAGCCCGGCGCGACGGTGGGCATCCTGCAGCAGGAGCCGCCGCTCAACGAGGACAAGACCGTTCGCGAGAACGTCGAAGAGGGCGTGGCGATCAAGGCGAAACTCAACCGCTACAACGAGGTCGCCGAGCTGATGGCCACCGACTACTCCGATGAGTTGATGGAGGAGATGGGCCGGCTCCAGGAGGAACTCGACGCCGCCGACGCGTGGGACATCGACTCCCAGCTCGAGCAGGCGATGGACGCGCTGCGCTGCCCGCCACCCGACGAGCCCGTCACCCACCTGTCCGGTGGCGAGCGTCGCCGGGTCGCGTTGTGCAAGCTGCTGCTGTCCAAGCCCGACCTGCTGCTCCTCGACGAACCGACCAACCACCTGGACGCCGAGAGCGTGCAGTGGCTCGAACAGCACCTCGCCGAGTACAAGGGCGCCATTCTGGCGGTCACCCACGACCGGTACTTCCTGGACAACGTGGCCGAGTGGATCCTCGAGCTCGACCGCGGTCGGGCCTACCCGTACGAGGGCAACTACTCGACGTATCTGGAGAAGAAGGCCGAACGCGTCGCCGTGCAGGGCCGCAAGGACGCCAAGCTGCAAAAGCGCCTCCAGGATGAGCTCGCGTGGGTCCGGTCGGGCGCCAAGGCGCGCCAGGCCAAGAGCAAGGCCCGCCTGCAGCGCTACGAGGAGATGGCCGCGGAGGCGGAGAAGACCCGCAAGCTCGACTTCGAGGAGATCCAGATCCCGACACCGCCACGGCTGGGCAACGTGGTGGTCGAGGTCGAACACCTCGACAAGGGCTTCGGCGGCCGCACCCTGATCAAGGACCTGTCGTTCACGCTGCCGCGTAACGGCATCGTCGGGGTGATCGGCCCCAACGGCGTCGGCAAGACCACGCTGTTCAAGACCATCGTCGGCCTCGAGCAGCCCGACAGTGGCACGGTGAAGGTCGGCGACACGGTGAAGCTGAGCTACGTCGACCAGACTCGTGCGGGCATCGACCCGAAGAAGACGGTGTGGGAGGTCGTCTCCGACGGGCTCGACTACATCGAGGTCGGGCAGAACGAGATCCCGTCGCGGGCCTACGTGTCGGCGTTCGGATTCAAGGGCCCCGATCAGCAGAAGCCCGCGGGCGTGCTGTCGGGCGGTGAACGCAACCGGCTCAACCTCGCGTTGACGCTCAAGGAGGGCGGCAACCTGATCCTGCTCGACGAGCCGACCAACGACCTCGACGTGGAGACGCTGTCGTCGCTGGAGAACGCGCTCGAGAGCTTCCCCGGCTGCGCGGTGGTGATCTCCCACGACCGGTGGTTCCTCGACCGCACCTGCACGCACATCCTGGCGTGGGAGGGCGACGAGGACAACGAGGCCAAGTGGTTCTGGTTCGAGGGTAACTTCGGTGCCTACGAGGAGAACAAGGTCGAACGGCTCGGTATCGAGGCCGCCCGCCCGCACCGCGTGACGCACCGCAAGCTCACGCGCGACTGATCCGGCGGGGTAGCCCCGAACCGCACGCGCGGGCTACTAGGGTCGTCTTCTGCGGACCGCGGAGCCGCTTCGCTCTTTTCGGGCTGGTGGCGACATCCAACGGCGGAGGTCCGCGCCAACAGTTCAGGAGCGTCGCATGTCGGTGAATCCGGAGGACGTCGGGAGATCAGCGGGCGCCGGGGTCGGCGTCACCGGAGCCAACGACTCTTCTGGACTCGACGATCAGACTGTGGCGCGCCTTGCGAGGGCGTACCTGGAGACCTACCGGGGTCCGCATGCCGACGCGCCCACCGCCGACTCGACGGTCACCATGCCGGTGACGGCGACGGCACAGCAGATCGTGTCGCCCAACCTGATCGTCGCGCATCACCGGCTCGGCCGCTTCCGGCCCTACGGCGACTCCCGCGTCGAGGTGTACCGCGCCGACGATCCGGCGGGATTCGGCCCCGCACTGCAGATCGTCACCGACAGCACCGCGATGGTGATGGATTCGGTCACGGTGCTGCTGCACCGCTTCGGCGTCGCCTACACCGCGATCATGAACCCGGTGATGCGGGTGCATCGTGCGCGAGCTGGTGAACTGCTCGACGTCGCCCCCGCCTCCGAAGGAGGATCCCGCGACGCAGTGTTCGAGGCCTGGATCCACGTTCAGCTCGCGGCGACCGTGGACACCAAGGCGCTCGCCCAGGTGGCGCAGATGCTGCCGGCGGTGCTCGCCGACGCACGTCACGTCGCGCTCGACGCGGGTGAACTGTCCTCGACCCTGCGCGGATTGGCGCACAACATCGCCACCGACACCGAAGACCGGTTCCGCGGACGGGACCGCGAGGACGTCGCGGCGCTCTTGCGCTGGCTCGCCGACGGACACTTCGTCCTGCTCGGCTATCAGCGGTGTTCGATACGCGACGGCCAGTCGTCCGTCGACCCCGCGAGCCGGCTCGGAACGCTGCGGCTGCACCATGACGTGCTGCCGCCGCTGACCGACGACGGTGACCTTCTCGTGTTGGCGCAGGCCACCCTTCCCAGCTACCTGCGGTACGGCGCCTATCCCTACATCGTCGTGGTGCGCGAACAGCAGGGTCCGGCCGTCGTCGAACACCGATTCGTCGGCCTGTTCACGGTGGCGGCGATGAACGCCAATGTGCTTGAGATCCCGTTGGTCTCGCGTCGGGTCAACGAGGCGCTGTCGCTGTCGCGCAACGATCCCAGCCACCCGGGACAATTGCTGCTCGACATCATCCAGACCATTCCCCGCTCGGAGCTGTTCGCGCTGTCGGCGCGCGACGTGCTGGACATGGTGAAGGCCGTCGTCGACCTCGGGTCGCGTCGACGCACGCTGCTGTTCATGCGCGCCGATTCGCTCGCGCACTTCGTCTCGTGCCTGGTGTACCTGCCGCGCGACCGCTACACCACCGCGGTGCGGTTGGAGATGCAGGACATCCTCGTGCGCGAGCTCGGCGGGGCCAGCATCGAGTACACCGCGCGCGTGAGCGAATCCCCCTGGGCGGTGGTGCATTTCTCCGTCCGCATGCCCGACGGCACCAGCGCCCGCACAATCGACACCTCCGAGGCCAACGAGTCCCGCATCCAGGACCTGCTGACCGAGGCGGCGCGCACCTGGGGTGACCGGTTGATCGGCGCGGTGAAGACGGGCTCGATCGAGCAACGCACCGCCCAGCACTACTCGGCGGCCTTCCCCGAGGCCTACAAGCAGGCGGTTACGCCGCTCGACGCGATCGACGACATCGCGATCATCGAAGACCTGCAGAACGATTCGATCCGACCGGTGCTCACCGACCTCGAAGAAGGCACCGCGCAGCTCACCCTGTATCTCGGTGGGCACTCCGCGTCGCTGAGCGACCTGCTGCCGATGCTGCAGTCGATGGGCGTCGTCGTGCTCGAGGAGCGGCCGTTCACCGTCGAGCGACCCGACGGGCTCGGCGTGTGGATCTACCAGTTCAAGATCTCGCCGCACAAGTCGATTCCGCGCATCGAGTCGGCCTCCGAGCGAGCCGAGACCGCGACGCGGTTCGCCGACGCGTTGACCGCGATCTGGCAGGGGCGCGCCGAGACCGACCGGTTCAACGAGTTGGTGATGCGGGCCGGGCTGACCTGGCAACAGGTCGCCGTCCTGCGCAGCTACGCGAAATACCTGCGGCAGGCGGGTTTTCCGTACAGTCAGTCGCACATCGAGTCCGTCATCAACGACCACGCCAAGACCGCGCGCTCGCTGGTCGAACTGTTCGAGGCGCTGTTCTACCCGTTCGAGACCGAGCACAGCGACGCGCCGAAACGCCGCGACGCCCAGGCCGCCGCGGCGGCCGTGACCGCCGACATCGACGCGCTGGTCAGCCTCGACACCGACCGGGTGTTGCGGGCGTTCGCGTCGATGATCCAGGCGACGCTGCGCACCAACTACTTCGTCAGGCGCCAGGAGTCGGCCCGTGCGCAGGATGTGCTGTCGTTCAAGCTCGATCCGGGCCTGATCGACGAATTGCCGCTGCCGCGACCGAAGTTCGAGATCTTCGTGTACTCGCCGCGGGTCGAGGGTGTGCACCTGCGGTTCGGCTACGTGGCGCGCGGCGGGCTGCGCTGGTCGGACCGGCGCGAAGACTTCCGCACCGAGATCCTCGGACTGGTCAAGGCGCAGGCCGTCAAGAACGCGGTGATCGTGCCCGTCGGCGCCAAGGGCGGATTCGTCGTCAAGCAGCCGCCGACACCCACCGGTGACGCGGCCGCCGACCGCGACGCCCAGCGCGGTGAAGGCGTGGCGTGCTACCAGCTGTTCATCGCCGGCCTGCTCGACGTGACCGACAACGTCGACAAGGCCACCGGACAGGTGGTTTCGCCGCCGGACGTCGTGCGCCGCGACGGCGACGACGCGTATCTCGTCGTCGCCGCTGACAAGGGCACCGCGACGTTCTCCGACATCGCCAACGAGGTCGCCAAGTCCTACGGCTTCTGGCTCGGCGACGCGTTCGCCTCGGGCGGTTCGGTGGGATACGACCACAAGGCGATGGGCATCACCGCCAAGGGCGCATGGGAGTCGGTCAAACGGCACTTCCGCGAGATGGGTGTCGACACCCAGTCCGAGGAGTTCACCGTCGTCGGGATCGGCGACATGAGCGGCGACGTGTTCGGCAACGGCATGTTGCTGTCCAAGCACATTCGGCTGTTGGCCGCGTTCGACCACCGCCACATCTTCATCGACCCCGATCCCGACGCCGCGCGGTCGTGGGAGGAGCGCAAGCGCCTGTTCGACCTGCCGCGCTCGAGCTGGGAGGACTACGACACCTCCCTGATCAGCGAGGGCGGCGGCGTCTACAGCAGGGAGCACAAGTCGATCCAGATCAGCCCGCAGGCCCGCGCCGCGCTGGGCATCGACGACGACGTCGATGAGCTCACCCCGCCGAGCCTGATCAAGGCGATTCTCAAGGCGCCCGCCGACCTGCTGTTCAACGGCGGTATCGGCACCTACATCAAGGCCGAGAGCGAATCCGACGCCGACGTCGGGGACCGCGCCAACGACCCGGTCCGCGTGAACGGGAACCAGTTGCGCGTCAAAGTGGTCGGCGAGGGCGGCAACCTCGGCGTGACCGCGCTCGGGCGCATCGAGTTCGATCTCGCCGGTGGCCGCATCAACACCGACGCGCTGGACAACTCGGCCGGCGTCGACTGCTCCGACCACGAGGTCAACATCAAGATCCTGATCGACTCGCTGGTCACCGCCGGGAAGGTCAGCCCCGAAGACCGCACCGAGCTGCTGTTGTCGATGACCGACGAGGTCGGTCGACTTGTGCTGCAGGACAACGAGGATCAGAACGACCTGATGGGCACCAGCCGCGCCAACGCGGCCAGCCTGCTTCCTGTGCACGCGCGCATGATCAAGGCGTTCGTCACCGATCGCGGCCTCAACCGCGAGCTGGAGGCGCTGCCGTCGGAGAAGGAGATCCACCGCCGCACCGACGCCGGAATCGGTTTGACCTCACCGGAACTGGCGACGCTGATGGCGCACGTGAAACTCGCCCTCAAGGCCGACGTGCTGGCCAGCGACCTGCCCGATCAGGAAGCGTTCGCCTCCCGGCTGCCCTGGTACTTCCCGGAGAAGTTGCGCGAACCGTTCGCCGCGGAGATCCGGTCGCATCAGCTGCGCCGCGAGATCGTCACCACGATGCTGGTCAACGACCTCGTGGACACCAGCGGGATCACCTACGCGTACCGCACCAGCGAGGACGCCGGAGTGGGCCCGGTGGACGCCGTGCGCAGCTACGCCGCGGCCAACGCGATCTTCCGGGTCAACGACATCTGGCGTCAGATCCGGGCCGCGGGCAGCGACGGCGTCTCCGTCGCGGTGACCGACCGGATGACGCTGGATCTTCGACGGCTCGTCGACCGGGCCGGACGCTGGCTGTTGAATTACCGTCCGCAGCCACTGGCCGTGGGCGCCGAGATCAACCGCTTCGCCGCCAAGGTTGCCGCGCTGACACCGCGGATGCCCGAATGGCTGCGCGGCGACGATGAGGCGATCGTGTCCAAGGAGACCGACGAGTTCGCCTCCCGCGGGGTTCCGAGAGATCTGGCGTACACGGTCGCGACGGGGCTCTACCAGTTCAGCCTCCTCGACATCATCGACATCGGTGACATCGTCGACCGCGAACCCGACGAGGTCGCCGACACCTACTTCGCGCTGATGGACTACCTCAACACCGACACCCTGCTCACCGCGGTGTCCCGGCTGGAACGCGACGATCGCTGGCACTCGTTGGCGCGGTTGGCGATTCGCGACGACATCTACGGCTCCCTGCGATCGCTGTGCCTGGACGTGCTGGCGGTGGGCGAGCCGGAGGAGACGGGCGAGGAGAAAATCGCGGAGTGGGAGACGACGAACGGCTCCCGGGTGGACCGCGCCCGTCGCACGCTCAGCGAAATACATGAAAGCGGTCAGCACGACCTGGCGACGCTGTCGGTGGCGGCGCGTCAGATCCGCAGCATGACACGAAACAGTGGAACGGGGACTTCTCGATGACAGGTGCTGGCAGCCTCGCGCAGAACGCAGAAGGTGCGGGGTTCGTCGCGCCGGTGCACGTGCGGTGGTCGGACATCGACATGTACCAGCACATCAACCACGCGACCATGGTGACGATACTCGAGGAGGCCCGGATCCCGTTCCTGCGTGAGCCGTTCGGCCCGGAGATCGAGACCATTGGATTGCTCATCGCCGAGGTCAACATCTCGTACAAGGCCCAGCTTCGCCTGATGGATTCGCCGCTGCAGGTGACCATGTGGTCCAAACGCGTCCGCTCCGTCGACTTCACCGTCGGATACGAGGTGCGGTCGGTGGGGGCGCCCCCCGACTCGAAGCCGGCGGTGATCGCCGACACGCAGTTGGCCGCCGTGCACATCAAAGAGCAGCGGCTGCACCGGCTTTCGGCGCAGCAAAAAGAGTACCTGCAGCGCTGGACACGATGACGCCCTCAGAACGGGGCGTCTGGCTGACCAACGAGGCGCACCGTGACGACCTCGCCGCGTTCGCCGAGCGGGCCGTACGCCTCGACGAAGCCGCGGTCATCAGATTGCGGCAACGCGCCGACGGGCTCTTGGCCGCCTGGGTGGCAACGGGATTCGACGTGCTGGCCAGCCGCGTGGTCGCGGGTCGGGTCAATCCGCCGGACCTCTCCGCGGGCGCCGACGCGTTGGCCGCGGGGTTACAGGCGATGGACCGCGGTGGCTTCGTCGAACCCGGCTTCGCGCTGGACTCCGCCTGGCGCGGCGCGCTTCCGCCGGACTCCGGGTTCATTCACCTCGACGACGTCCCGGCCCGCGTCATGCTCGACCTCGCCGAGCGCGGCGGCGCGCTGGTCAAACAGCACTCCAGCGCCCAGGGCCCGCCGGTGTCGCTGCTGGATCAGGAGGTTGTCGCGGTCAGTTTCGCTGACCACAGCGTCGGTGTACCGATGCGCTGTGTGTTCGCCTTGACCGCGATGGGTTTCCTGCCCCAAGCCGGTTCGGCGGTGTCCGCCGACGAGATCGTGCGGGTTCGCGTCACCCCGACGTGGCTGCGCATCGACGCACGGTTCGGCTCGGTGTACCGCCGCCGCGGCGACCCCGCCATCGTCCTGCGCTGACCCCTCTTTGCGGCGGGCGACCCTGTTTGCGCGGCGACACGCCGCGATTCGTGTGCAGACCGCGGTCGCTCGCGGAGAACTCAGACCAGCCAAGCCGCGGCGTCGGGCGGCAGCGCGCCGTCGGACACCTCGGCGCTGGCCAGAAGGACCCGCCCCTCCGGCAGCGGTATCGGTTCTGATCCCGCGTTCAACACGCACACCAACCCGCCGCTGCGATGGAACACCAGGCTGTCGGCGGGGGAGTCCAGCCACTCGACCGTGGGACCGTCGAATTCGGCCTGCCGCGAACGCAATTCGAACGCACGCCGGAAGAACATCAGCGTCGAATCGGGGTCGGCCAGCTGCTGCTCGACCGTCAACGCCGCCCACTCCCGAGGAATCGGCAACCAGGTGTCGGGATTTGTCGAGAATCCGAACGGTGCAGCGTCGCCTTTCCAGGGCATCGGGATCCGGCTGCCGTCGCGCCCGCGGCGGGTGTGCCCGGACCGCTCCCACACAGGGTCGCGTAGCGCCTCGTCGGGGAGGTCGACGTTCGGCAGCCCCAGTTCCTCACCGTTGTAGACGAAGACCGGCCCGGGCAGTGCGAGCATCACCAACGCCATCGCCTTGGCGCGGGCCAACCCGACGCTGCCGCCGCCGTAGCGGGTGGGTTCGCGTTCGACGTCGTGGTTGGCCAGCGTCCAGGTCGGAACGGCGCCCACCAGTTCCACGGCCGCCAGGGAGTTTTCGATGGCCTCGCGGATGTCGGTGGCGTCGAACGTGGCGCGCAGCAGGCGGAAGTTGAAGCCCAGATGCAGTTCGTCCGGGCGTACATACCGGGCGAACTGTTCGTTGTCGTAGACCCAGACCTCGCCGATCGCAACGGATTCCGGGTAGTCGTCGAACACTCCGCGGATCCGGCGATGAAGTTCGTGAACGCCGTCGTTGTTGAAACGCGGATCGTCGTCCATCTCGGCCAGCAGCATCTCGCGCCCGAGAACCGCCATGTCGGGAAGGCCCGGCGGCTTGGCCATGCCGTGCGCGACGTCGATGCGGAAGCCGTCCACCCCGCGGTCGAGCCAGAACCGAAGCGTCCGCTCGAGGTCGTCGAACACCTCGGAGTTCTCCCAGTTGAGGTCGGGCTGCTTTGCGTCGAACAGATGCAGGTACCACTGGCCCGCGCTGCCGTCGGCCTCGGTGACCCGGGTCCACGCGGGGCCGCCGAAGATCGACACCCAGTTGTTCGGGGGTCGTGAACCGCCGGGCCCGGTGCCGTCGCGGAAGATGTAGCGCTCGCGCTCGGTGCTGCCCGGGCGCGCGGCCAGCGCAGCCTGGAACCACGGATGCGCGGAGCTGGTGTGGTTGGGCACCAGGTCCATCGTGACCTTGATGCCCCGATCGTGTGCGGCCGCGACGAGCCGGTCCAAAGCGGCCATGCCGCCGAACAGCGGGTCGACGTCGCGGGGATCGGCCACGTCGTACCCGTTGTCGGCCATCGGCGAGACCATCACCGGGTTGAGCCAGATCGCGTCGACTCCGAGCGCCTCGAGGTAGTCCAGGCCGGCCGTCACACCGTCGAGATCGCCGACGCCGTCACCGTCGCTGTCGCGGAATGAGCGCGGATACACCTGGTAGAACAGCGCATCCGACCACCAGGGACTCGTCATCAGAACGGCGCGTTCACCATCGAATGGGCGGCCATCTCCAGATACGAGAGCAGCTCCTTGCGGTGTTCGTCGTCGAGCGTCTGCGAATCGATCTCCGCGACCGCGGTGTGCATGCACCGCAGCCACGCGTCGCGCTCGAGGTAGCCGATCCGGAACGGGGCGTGGCGCATCCTCAACCGCGGATGCCCACGCTGATCGGAGTAGGAGCGAGGGCCGCCCCAGTACTGCTCGAGGAACATCCGCAGCCGCACCTCGGCGGGCCCGAGATCCTCCTCGGGGTACAGCGGACGCAGGATCTCGTCCTCGCGGACCAACTCGTAGAACCGCGCCACGATCGCGCGGAACGTCTCGTGGCCACCGACTTCGTCGTAGAACGACCTCTGTGGCTGTGTCACGCCCCCATTGTTCCCTGTTGCTGGATTGCCAGGTCAGGCGGGCGCGCCGCCCGATGTTCACCCAATTGACCTGCGAACACGACGAGAAATGTCGTGCGATTCACAGGAATCCGTGGTGAACTGTCGGACGGAGGACGTATGGCGCATCGCAAGAAAGGCCCGTCCAGAAGGGCCGGCCAGCGGAGCCACGGTGCCGCGACCGCCCTAGCCGGGTCGGCGGTACCGGGCGCGCAGGCACGCGTGCTGCACAGCGTCGACATCCATCCGCCGAGTACCAGCGAGGCCTCGATATGGGGCCGCCGCCGGGTCCTCCTGCTGAACTCCACCTACGAACCGTTGACCGCTCTGCCCATGCGCCGAGCGGTCATCATGTTGATGTGCGGTAAGGCCGACGTCGTGCACGACGATCCCGGGGGACCGGTGATCCACTCGGCGACCCGCTCGATCGTGGTGCCCTCGGTGATCCGGCTGCGCACCTTCGTGCGCGTGCCCTACCGCGCGCGCATCCCGATGACCCGCGCCGCGCTGATGCACCGGGACCGGTTTCGCTGCGCCTACTGCGGCGGTAAGGCCGACACCGTCGACCACGTGGTCCCGCGCAGCCGCGGCGGGGCGCACTCCTGGGAGAACTGCGTGGCGGCCTGTTCGACGTGCAATCACCGCAAGGCGGACCGGCTGCTCGCCGAGCTGGGGTGGTCGCTGCGCACGGTGCCCGTCCCGCCGAAGGGACAGCACTGGCGGCTGCTGTCGAGCGTGAAGGAACTCGACCCGTCGTGGGTCCGATATCTGGGCGAAGGCGCGGCGTAAACGCGGCTGGTATACGGTTTGCGACGTGAGTACCGCACTGACACACGCGTTACTGATTCTGGTGCCGCTCGGGCTGACGGCCGTGCTTGCCGCTCTGATCTGGCGCAAGAAGGGCCCGCACCCGGCGAGCTACAAGATGTCCGAACCTTGGAAGCACGCCCCGATCCTGTGGGCGGCCGACGAGCCGGCCGGGCACGGGCACGCCACCGGGCGCAGCCTGGCGGCCGATTCCGCGGCCGAAGGCGGAAACGTGGGTGGGCACGACACGCACGCGGTGACGATTGGAGGCGGCGCCAGTGGCAAGTGGTGATGTTGCAGTGAGTGGCCACCGGGCCGCGGTCGAGCGCACCGACCTCCCCGTCGGTTGGGTGGTCACGTCCAGCGGTCGAATCTCCGGTGTCACGCAGCCGGGCGCGCTGTCGGTGGACTACCCCTTCCCGGTCAAGGATCTGGTGTTCCTCGACGACGCGCTCAAATACGGCTCTCGGGCCGCAAAGGCGCGGTTCGCCGTGTACATCGGCGACCTCGGGAGCGACACGGCGGCCACCGCGCGCGAGATCCTCGCGCAGGCGCCGACTCCGAACAACGCGGTGCTGCTGGCGGTCTCGCCCGATCAGCGCGCGATCGAGGTGGTCTACGGAGCCGACGTCAAGGGGCGTGGCATCGAAGAGGCCGCACCGTTGGGCGTTTCGGCGGCCGCGGCGTCGTTCAAGGACGGCAACCTGATGGACGGGCTGATCAGCGCGGTGCGCGTGATGAGCGCCGGCGTCACCCCGGCCTGACCGTCACTTCGTTGCGCGAGCGTGCGCGTCAGGGTGCGTCGACCGTGAGCGCGGCGCGGATCTCGACGTAGCGCTCGAGGAAGCGGCGCTCGTCGAGACGCTTTCGCCGCAGCCATCCGGTGACCTCGTCGTTGCACTTGCTGGTGTTGCACGATGCGCAGGCCGGGACGACGTTGTCGATGGTGTACCGGCCGCCGCGCGAGATCGCCATGACGCAGTCGCGCTGTAGCGCTCGATCCGTCGCTCCGCAGTAGGCACAGCCCTTCCAGGCGTCCTGCAAGGCCTGCCACTGCTGTGGCGTGAGGTCGTTGTCGACGGCGCCGAGCCGACGCTTGCGCCTGCGGGCCGCCCGGGCCCGGCGCGTTCTGCTGATCGCCACGGGCTCAGCATGCCCGGCGAGCGTGCGCAAAACGTCGCGATGACGCGGCGTGTCGTGTGTTGGGCCCACCGCTTGCGAGGGGAACACGCACGCTTGCGCCCTAGGTGACGTCGAATGCGCGGGCGCGCAGGGAGCGCTCGACGCCGGCGCGGCCTTCGATGACCAGGCGACGCAGCGGAGGTGGCACGTCCGGGTCGGCGAGGAACTCGTCGGCGGCGGCCAGACCCCCCTCGCTGATGTCCCACGACGGGTATAGCCCGACGACGACGGTCTGTGCGACCTCGCTGGACCGCCGCTGCCACACTCCCGAGATCGCGCCGAAGTACTTGGCGCGGAAGGGTTGCAGCAGATCCTGTTGACCCGGCTGTACGAAGCCGCCGATGATCGCGCGGGCGGTGATGTTGGGCAGCGTGTCGTCCTCGATGACCTGCTCCCACGCCGTCGCCTTGACCTCCGGATGCGGACGTGCCGCGGTCGCCGCCGCCGCGTGGCGCCTGCCGGCCGCCGTCGGGTCGCGCTGGGCTTCGGCGTCGATGAACGGTGTTGCGGCGCCATCGGAATCGACCACGCCCGCCGCGGCCAACGCGGTGACGATGCGCCACCGCAGATCGGTGTCGACCACCAGCCCGCCCAGTCCGGACTCGGCCGGATCCGCGTCGAGCACCGTCTTCAGCACGTCGGTGTGCCTGCTCGACAGCACCGACCCGCACAGCGCGTTGACGTAAGCCAGTTGGTGATCCGAGCCGCCCTCGGCGCCGCGGGCCAACTCCAGCAGCCGGTCGGTGAACGCGGACCAGCCTTCCGAGTGCGCCCAGCCCGGATCGGCGTAGGAGTTCAACGCCGTCTGCGCCTGAAGTAGAAGCCTCTGCAGGACACCGACTTCGGTCTCGGCGTGCACACCGCTGGTGACCAGCGACACGAAGTCGCGCGCCTTGAGCTCCGCCTCGCGGGTCATCTCCCACGCCGCCGACCACGCCAGGGTGCGCGGCAACGGCTCGGCGATGTCAGCGATGCGCGTCAGCACGGTCTGCAGCGAGTCCTGGTCCAGCCGCAGCGAGCAGTACGTCAGATCGTCGTCGTTGACCAGGATCAACTTGCCTCGTGAAACTCCCCGCAGCGCAGGCACATCCGTGCGCGGACCCTCGACGTCGAGTTCCTCGCGATGCACCCGGACCAGCTTGCCGGTTCCGTCGTCGTCGTAGATGCCCACGGCGAGACGGTGCACGCGGGTCTCACCCGCGCCCGGTGCGGCGCCGCTCTGATCGATGGAGAACCGGGTGAACCGGCCGTCGGCGTCGAGGTCGAATTCGGGGCGCAGCGTGTTGAGGCCCGTCGTCTTGAGCCACTGCCTGCCCCACCCGGACAGGTCGCGTCCCGACGCCTTCTCCAGCGCGCCCAGCAGGTCACCGAAGGTGGCGTTGCCGAATGCGTGGTCGCGGAAGTAATCCCGCAGCCCGGAAAGAAACTCTTCCTCGCCGACATAGGCGACCAGCTGCTTGAGCACGCTGGCGCCCTTGGCGTAGGTGATTCCGTCGAAGTTCACCTCGACGGCGGCAAGATCCGGGATGTCCGCGGCGACGGGGTGCGTGGAGGGCAGCTGGTCCTGCCGGTACGCCCACGACTTCTCGACGTTGGCGAACGTCGTCCACGCCTCGGTGTACTCGGTGGCCTCGGCCTGGCACAGCACCGAGGCGAACGTCGCGAACGACTCGTTGAGCCACAGGTCATCCCACCACCGCATGGTGACCAGGTCGCCGAACCACATGTGCGCCATCTCGTGCAGGACGGTCTCCGCGCGTCGTTCGTAGGACGCCCGGGTGACCTTGCTGCGGAAGACGTAGTCCTCCAGGAACGTCACCGCGCCGGCGTTCTCCATCGCCCCGGCATTGAACTCCGGCACGAACAACTGGTCGTACTTGCCGAACGCGTAGGGGACGCCGAAGTTCTTGTGGTAGAAGCCGAATCCCTGTTTGGTCTCGGTGAACAGCCGGTCGGCGTCCATGAACTCGGCCAGCGATTTACGGCAGAACAACCCGAGCGGAATGTCGCCGTGGTCGTCGCTGTACACGTCGTCCCAGCGCGCATACGGACCCGCGATGAGCGCCACCAGATACGTGCTCATGCGCGGTGTGGCGGCGAACGTGTGGCGCTTGGCGGCGCCGGCGTCCTCGACGCTCACGGTGGCGCCGTTGGACACGACCTCCCAATGCGACGGCGCGGTCACCGTGACGTCGAACGCGGCCTTGAGATCCGGTTGGTCGAAACACGCGAACATCCGCTTGGCGTCGGCGGTTTCGAATTGCGAGTACAGATACACCTCGTCGTCGACCGGGTCGACGAACCGGTGCAGCCCTTCTCCGGTGTTGGAGTAGCGGCAATCGGCGTCGACGACGACGACGTTGTGGGCGGCCACTCCGGTCAACGGGATACCGGTGGACTCGTCATAGCCGGAGACGTCGATGTCGCGGCCATTGAGCGTGGCGCTGTGGATCGCGTCGGCCGCGATGTCGATGTAGGTGTCGGCGCCGGCGAGGGCGTCGAATTCGACGGTCGTCGTGGAGCGGAAGGTGCGCTCGCCCGGCTTGCCGGCGCCGTCGGTCAGGTCGAGTTCGATGCGGTAGCTGTCGACGGTCACCAGGGCGGCGCGTTCGACGGCTTGGTCGCGGGTCAGGTTGGGAAGTGCCACGCGACCAACCTATAGCGCGCGCCCGGCGACGGCGCGCCGCACGTCCCGCGTCAGAAGCCGGGTATCGCCCGCGCCGCGGGCAGCCAGTCCAGCACGGTGCCGTTGCCGACCGAGGCCATCATCTGCGGGCAGTACATCGAGATCGCGATGCCGGTGAAGAACGCCGCGATGTCCGGCGGAATGCCGTTGTCGGACACCTGCGTGTACACCTTCGCGAGGTTCTTGCCCGGCTCGACGAGCATCGGGCATACGGATTCCCCGACGGCGACCATGTTCACCGGGTTGTCGACGGTCATGCCGGCACCGCGGAGCGCGGCCAGGAAGGCGTCGTCGGTCGGGTCGGCCTGGGCCGGCGCGGCGAACGTCGTCGCGACCGCCGCCAAACCGGCTCCTAACGCCAGAGCGCGTACTCGAACATCAACAGGTTTATTCACTTCGGTAACGATTCTTCACATTGGTCACATCAGGAACACGGTTGGGTCACCGTTTGCACTCTTAGGCGTTTCTCATATCGCGATCCGCTTTGGAGGCCGCTATAGGCGCCGACGCCCGGGGAACACTCCACACGCGACCGCAGTTGTGAAAACTGGACCCTGCCCCATTTCCGCGCCCGGAAGGATTCATCATGCCCGAGAAGTCCGTCGCAGAACTCTGGTTCGACCCGCTGTGCCCGTGGTGCTGGATCACCTCGCGCTGGATCCTCGAGGTCGAGAAGGTCCGGGACGTCGACGTGAACTTCCGGGTGATGAGCCTCGCGGTGCTCAACGAGGGGCGTGACCTGCCCGAGCAGTACCAGGAGGCGATGAAGAAGGCATGGGGGCCGGTGCGTGTCGCGATCGCTGCCGAACAGGCCAAGGGCCGCGAGATCCTCGGACCGCTGTACACCGCGATGGGTACGCGCATTCACAACCAGGGCAATCAGGACTTCGACGTGGTGATCAAGGAGTCGCTGGCCGAGGTGGGCCTGCCCGCCGAACTCGCCGACGCGGCCACCACCGACAAGTACGACGAGGCGCTGCGCAAGAGTCACCACGAGGGCATGGACCCCGTCGGCGAGGACGTCGGCACCCCGACCATCCACGTCAATGGCGTCGCCTTCTTCGGACCCGTGCTGTCGAAGATCCCGCGGGGCGAAGAGGCCGGCAAGCTGTGGGACGCGTCGGTGACCTTCGCGTCCTATCCGCACTTCTGGGAACTCAAGCGCACGCGCACGGAGTCGCCGCAGTTCGACTGATCGCACCCCGGTTGCGCCGGCGGCGTCTGCCACAATGACCGCCATGCGCGTCTACCTGGGAGCCGATCACGCCGGCTTCGACCTCAAGCAGGCCATCATCGAGCACCTGCGCAACACCGGGCACGAGCCGATCGACTGCGGAGCCTTCGTCAACGATCCCGATGACGACTACCCGGCGTTCTGCATCGCCGCCGCGGAGAAGACCGTCGCCGATTCGGGCAGCCTCGGCATCGTGCTCGGGGGCTCGGGCAACGGTGAGCAGATCGCGGCCAACAAGGTCCTCGGCGCGCGCTGTGCGTTGGCGTGGAGCGTCGAGACCGCCAAGCTCGCGCGCGAGCACAACAACGCTCAGCTGATCGGCATCGGCGGGCGTATGCACAGCGTCGAGGAGGCGCTGGCGATCGTCGACGCGTTCCTGAGCACCCCGTGGTCGGAAGCCGCACGGCACCAACGTCGTATCGACATCCTCTCCGAGTACGAACGCACCCGCGTCGCGCCCCCGGTGCCCGGCGCCTAGGGATGCCGGAGGGCCATACGCTGCACCGGCTCGCCCGGTTGCATCAGCGCCGCTTCGGTCGCGCACCGGTGCTGGTGTCCAGCCCGCAGGGCCGGTTCGCCGACGGCGCCGCGGCGGTCAGCGGGCGGGTTCTCAAGAAGGCCACCGCGTACGGCAAGCACCTGTTCCATCATTACGAGGGCGGCCGGGTGGTGCACGTGCATCTCGGGTTGTACGGCACGTTCACCGAGGTGCCGCTGCCGGTACCGGTCCCGGTCGGACAGGTCCGGATGCGGATGATCGGCGTCGAGTACGCCACCGACCTACGGGGTCCGACGGTCTGTGAGGTCCTCGACGAGCCCGAGATCGCCGACGTCATCGACCGGCTCGGCCCCGACCCGCTGCGCCGGGACGCCGACGGATCGCTGGCGTGGGCCCGAATCCGTAAGTCGCGCAGACCTATCGGTGCGCTGCTCATGGACCAGTCGGTGATCGCGGGGGTGGGCAACGTCTACCGCAACGAGCTGTTGTTCCGGCACCGCATCGACCCGCACCGGCCCGGCATCCGCATCGACGAGGACGAGTTCGACGAGATGTGGACCGACCTGGTCGAGTTGATGCGGATCGGGCTGCGGCGCGGCAAGATTCACACCATCCGCCGCGAGGACGATCACGGGCTGCCGTCGTACGCGCCCGGCCGCCCCCGCACCTACGTCTACCGGCGCGCCGGGGAGCCGTGCCGGCTGTGCGGCACCGAGATCCGCACCCAGGTGATGGAGGGCCGCAACCTGTTCTGGTGCCCGACCGACCAGACCTAGCCACGCGGCCGAGTCCACGTGACGGGCGCGCCTCAGAGACAATCGGCGCGTGGAGTTGATTCTCGTCGTCGTCGGAGCCATCGTCGTCACCGCTGTCGCGCACCGGCGCGGCCTGGAGCCGGCCCTGGTCATCGTGATCATCGGTGCCGCGGTGTCGTTCCTGCCGGATTTCGAACCGCCCGAACTCGATTCGCACATCCTGCTGACGGTGGTGCTGCCGCCGCTGCTGTACTCGGCCGCCCTGAACTTCTCGTTCCCGACATTTCTGCGCAACATCCGGCCGATCCTCGGCCTCGGTATCGGGCTGGTCGTAGTGACCGCATTCGCGGTGGCGGCCTCGGCGTGGCTGGTGGTCGTGCCGCTGACGTTCGCCACCGCGTTGGTGCTGGGCGCGATCGTGGCGCCGCCGGACGCCGTGACCGCGGTGGCGGTGGGACGCAAGCTCGGCCTGCCGAAGCGGGTGATGGCGATCCTGACGGGGGAGAGCCTGATCAACGATGCCGCCGCCCTGACGCTGTTCTCGATCGCGGTCGTGCAGGTCACCGGTGGGCACATCTTCATCCACAATCCGTTTCTGCTGTTCGGGTACAGCGCCGTGGTCGGACCGATCGTCGGTGCGCTGCTCGGGTACGTGACGATATGGATCCGGCGGCGACTGGCCAATCCCGGACTGGAGACCGTGCAGGGGCTGGTGGTGCCGTTCGCGGCGTTCATCGTCGCCGAGGAACTGCACTCCTCCGGGGTACTGGCGGTCGTCGTCGCCGGGTTCGTGGTGGCCAACGGAACGCTGTCCGCCGGGTACCAGACCCGGCTGCAGGAGCGCTACGTGTGGAACTCGGTCGATGTGCTGCTCGAGGCGTTCGTGTTCGCCTACATCGGGTTGCATCTGCGCTTCGTGCTGGAGGATCTGCGCGAGGCCCACGAGTCGCTCGCCGAGGTCGCGACGGCGTCGCTGGTGGTCCTGGTCATTGTCCTCGTGATTCGGCCGCTGTCGGTCTTCGCCATCTTCGGGCGCAACAAACTGTCCCAGCATGTCGGGAATCGGTTGAGCGTTCCGGTGCCGGAGGGCGGCGGCCGTGGTGCGCTGGGAACCAAACGGCGCAACAACCCACCGGGGAAGTGGCGCTCGCGCATCGATCGTCGGTCGCTGTCCTGGCAGGAGAACCTGGTCGTCTCGTGGACGGGCATGCGCGGCGTGGTGACTTTGGCTGCGGCCGCGGCCATTCCGGCGACGACGGTCACCGGCGAGCCGTTCCCGGAGCGCGCCACCATTCAGGCCGTCGCGTTCGTGGTCAGCGTCGGCACCCTGCTGCTCCAGGGCTCGACGCTGCCGATCCTGATTCGGAAGTTGCACATCTCGCGGTTCTCCGATGATCACGCCGTCGACCGCGACGAGGAACTCAAGGCCGAACGCGTCGTGCACGAAGCGGCCGACCGCGTGCTCGCCGAATTCCGGGCCAACCCGCCGGCGAACCTGAGTCCGCGCGTGGCCGCCGAGATCGAGGCGATCATCGCCAGGCACTCGCAGGATGCCGACGAGATGCCGGATCCGGACGCGCACACCAAGCGGTCGGAGGTGTTCTCGACGCTGTACCGCAACGTGCTGGCCCAGCAGCGCGCGGCCCTGATCGCCGAGCGCGACGAGGGACGCATCGAGGACGAGGCGGTGCGGGCGATGCTCGAACGGCTCGACCTACAGGAGGCCGGGGTTTCGGCGCGGCTGGAGAGCCGGCTCTAGACGGGTCGAGGGCCGGCGGAACTCAGAAGCCGCCGAAATCGCCGAGGCCGCCGCCGATGTCACCGCCGCCCCAGTCGCCGCCGCCCCAGTCACCGCCGCCGAAGTCTTGGCCGCCGTCGCCGCCGCCGAAGTCCTGTCCGCCCTGGTCCAGTCCTTGGTCGTAGCCCTGGGCGAAGCCCTGCTCATAGCCGCTGCCGTGCATGCCGGAGAACAGGGCGTCGAACAACAGCACAGAACCCAGCCCCCACGCGCCGGCGACGAGCGCGGGCTTCCACCACGGCTCGGAGTACCAGCCCGCGGGCACCGGACGGCCCGCGACCCGGCCGCCGGGATAGTAGTTCGGGGTTCGCTCGGACGGTGTCGGCGACGCCTCGATCTCGCGGCCCTCGAAGTTGACCTTGCGATCCTCGGTCACCGTGCCTGCCGCCCGCTGACCGGTCAGCGTCTCGAGTTCGGGTCCCGGATCCATGCCCATCGCGGTGCGCGCGGCCCGAACGTAGTAGAGGCCTTCGATCGCGCTCTCCTTGGCGAGCAACGCCTGCTTGACGGTGTTGGCCTGGTCGATCTGTGAGCCGGCGGCGGTGTAGCGCTCGGACGCGTCGGCGAGTGCCTGCTTCGAGGCCTCGTCGGTGCCCGTCAAGCTGATCACCTGACCGCCGAGGCGTTCGATGACGCGGCGGGCGTCCGCTTTGGCGTCGTCGAGCGAGGCGGCCTTGCGTCGGTCCGATGCGCGCATCGCGGCGTACGCGAGAACGCCGAGAGCGACGATGACCAGGACGACGAGAACGAGCAGAACACCGTTCATGGCGACCACCCTACCCAGGCCATCAGGTACGGACCGGATGGTGAAGACCGCGGCGGGAGGGTCGGCGGCGTGCAAACCATTACCGCGCTGTGAACTGTGTCTCAATGACCTGGGGCAAACCTCTACTACGGGCGCCCCGATTTCGTTTCACGCGTCAATATGCGTACCGTAAGTCGAGTGACGGAGCGCGTACGCCGATTCGACGACTACCTCAACCGCTTGCTCGAGGAGCTCGCGCGGGAGGCTGGGGAGAACGTCGAAACGTACGTGGCCCGCGCGGTCGCCACACAGATGGCGAACGATATGAGGCGCGCCAGCGATCCCGCCGTCGACGAGCTGCAAGCCCATTTGTCGGATTCGGGTGTGCTCGAGAAGACCGCGATGCCGGACGTGACGACGGTCATCACCGACCCCGACCGCTTGAGCGCCCTCCGTCGTACCGGCCTGTTGGACTCGCCGCCGGAAGCGATCTACGACCGGATCACCCGAGCCGCCGCCGATGCGCTCGATGCGCCTCACGCCACGCTGACCCTCGTCGACGAGGATCGGCAGTTCTTCAAGAGCGCGGTCGGTCAGGACACCAGTTCTCCCGAAAGCAGGCAGACGCCACTGGAGCGATCGGTCTGCCAGTACGCGGTGGCCGACGGTGCGCCACTGGTCCTCGAGGATGCCCGCCTCGATCCGACGTTCAAGCAGCATCCGGCGGTGCGCGACGGCAGCGTCGTCGCTTATCTCGGCATACCGTTGATGGATCAGGCCGGCAATGCGATTGGCACACTGTGCGTTTACGACACCAAACCCCGCCTCTGGGGCACCGGGCACGTTCAGGTGCTGAGTGATTTCGCCGCGCTCGCCGCTGAACGGATTTTCAACGCCCGCACGGATGCGCAGCAATGAGGCCGGTCGTTGAAGCAGACGAATTTCCTGGAAATTCGGGCGCGTAGCTTACACTGGCAACGCTTGCGATTGCAGACAGTTCTGCAACGCTGGGGTTCCAATCGGGGGGGACATGCAGGCTGACGTGGATGCGCCCACTCGTGATTCGCAACCTCGGCTCAGGACCACGGTTCCGCAGCTCAAGGCAGTGCCGCCAGCCTCTCCCGACAAGAGGAAGAAAGGCTGGATCGAGGCACTCCGCGCCGAAACGGGCTATGTCGCGCTCACCGTCGGCCTGGACGTCTGGGCGGCGGTATGGGCCGTCGCGCTAGCGCAGTGGTCGACGTCGGGACCGGTCCCGGACCGCAACGTCGCCGCCGTCTCGTGGCTGTTCGTGCCGATCGTTCTGGTGATCCTTTACACCCGGTCGTTGTACAAGCGCAGGCTCGGCCACAGCTTCCTCGACGATTTCGAACCCGTGGAAACGTCGGTGGCGGTGTCTGCGCTGGCGACGCTGACCGTGTTGTTGGTGGCCGTGCCCGCGCTGCCCACCGGCTCCGTGGTCGAAGAGCACGTCCGCCCAAGCGAATTGGTCATCAGGATCTGGGTCTTTGCGGCCGTTCTGCTGCCTGCGGTCCGTCTCCTCAGATCTCTGGCTCAGCGGTATCTGAGGCGACGGCACGGCTTCGGGGCGCCGGCGCTGATCATCGGTTCCGGGCCGTTTCTGCGTCAGCTCATCACGCGGATGCGTCAGATCCCCGACTACGGCCTGCACCCCGTCGGGGTGCTCGACGACACCCGGCCGACGTCCGCGGAGTTGGTCGACGTGCCCTTCCTCGGGCCCACGGTCAACCTCGAGGTCGCCGTGCGGGCCACTGGCGCCAAGAAGCTCATCGTCGCGCCGTCGACGACCCCCGACGAAGAGCTCGCGCTCGCGGCGCAACTGGCGCAGAACCTCGGACTGCGGGTGCGGGTCGTGCCTCGCATGCGAGACGTCATCGGCGGTGCGACATATGTCGAGCACCTCGGCGGCATACCGCTGCTGGTGCTCTGCCACACCGACCCCAAGGGTTGGCAGTTCGCGGTCAAGCACGCGCTGGGACGGGTGATCGCCGCGGTCGGCCTGCTGGTGATCTCGCCGCTGTACGTCGCGCTCGCGATCCTGGTCAAATTGAGCTCGCCGGGACCGGTGTACTTCCGTCAGCAGCGCGTCGGGCGCGACGGCAAGGTGTTCGACTGCCTGAAGTTCCGCAGCATGCGACCGGTCGGCCCGGCCACGACGGCGTTCGCGTTGAAGGATGGCTCCGCGCCCGGGGGAGTCGAGGGCGACGATCGGCGCACCCCGATCGGCAAGTTCATGCGCAGGATGTCGCTCGACGAGCTGCCCCAACTGGTCAATGTTCTGCGCGGCGACATGACGCTTGTCGGCCCACGCCCCGAGCGACCGGAGTTCGTCGAGCTGTTCGAGATGCAGGTGCGGCGCTACGGCGACCGGCACCGGGTGAAGGCCGGCATCACCGGCTGGGCGCAGGTGCACGGGCTTCGCGGCCAGACCTCGATCGCCGACCGCGCGGAGTTCGACAACTACTACATCCAGAACTGGTCGCTGCTTCTCGACTTCAAGATCATGGTCCTGACCGTCTTCGCGGTGCTCAAACCCTCGGAGTAGGGACGCACTAGACCTTCAGCAGCCCGGATTCGTGGTAGCGGCGGTCCTTGTTGACCTGCCAGGGGTCGATGGTCTCGCCGAAATAGCGCTTCACGCTGTGCATGGCGCTGAGCATCGCGTGGTCCTGGTTGTCGTAGCGGTGCATGCCGTTGCGCCCGATCGGGTGCAGGGACGGATAGCGCCTGCGGAGGTAGTCCCGGATCCGGCCGACGCTCGTGTCCATCGCCGGATTACAGATCGGATAGGCGAACTGGGAGCGCACGATCATGACTCGCTCGATCGTGCGGGTGTCGAATCCCAGTGTGCGCAGGTCGGTTTCGACCATCCGCCGCAAGCGGCTGTCGTCGGCGGTCCACAGTTCGGAACCCGCGCCGATGAAGTACTCGAAGCCCAGGTACGTCCCGTCCCAGTCCGGCGGGGTCAGATCGTCCGACCACCGGCGGTAATTCTGGATGCGGCCCACCCGCAGATTCCTGCCGGGGGTGTACAACCAGTTAAACGGAAGTTCGCGTCGCTGCCCGAGGGCCACCGCGACCGTGATCAAGCCCCGGTGCTTGAGCTGGGCCGCGGCCTCCCAGACCTGCTGTGGCGGTGCGGGTTCCAGCGCGTTGATCAACATCTGAAGGGGCATGCTGGAGAAGACGGCGTCGCCGGTGGCGGTGTCCCCGTTGCGCAGTTCGATCGTCCAGCGTCGACCGTCGAATCGAAGCTTGTCCACCGGTGAGTCAAGCGCCGGTTCGACGCCGAACTGCGCGAGCGCCGATGCTGCGGCGTCCCAGAGCTGCCCGGGTCCGCGCCGGGGATAGAGGAATGCGTCTGCGCCGATCGCGTCGCCCCAGACGATCGGCTTGATGCGCTGCTCGGCCCAGTCGCTCGTGAGGTCGGCGGGTTCGGCGAGCCAGGTCTTTCGCACATATCCGTCGAAGAACATGCGATACCAGTAGTCGCCGAACTGGTATCGCCCCCACTCGAGGAAGTTGGCCGAGTCGTCGATCGAATTGCGTCGGAGCCTGGACCACAGCAGGCTGCCCAGGCCGCGCGCTCCGCGGCGATAGCCCAACTGCGTCAGCAGGTTTCGGCCGACGAGCGGATAGGGCACGTAGTGGCCGTCGACGAGCATGGCGCTGCGTCGGGACACCGAATGCCACTGGTCGGCTGGCAGCAGGGACTTCCAGAGTTCGAGGATCTGCTCGTCCTTGGTGAAGAACCGGTGGCCGCCGGGATCGATCCGGAATCCGTGCTCGCCCGGGGTGCGCGCCAGACCACCGACGTTCGACGACGCCTCGAACACCTGGGCCACCACGCCGTTCTTGGCGAGTTCGAGGGCGGCGGTGAGGCCCGCCGGCCCGGCGCCGATGATCAGGGGACGCTTGTCGGAGTGCATCGACGGCTACCGTCCCCGAAGCTGCGGTGTGCGCCGGTAGTCGTTGATGAATTCCTCGATGTGCCGATCCTCGAGGTCGTTGAGCGGCGTCGTCAGGAAGCGCAGTTGTGCGTACTGGGTCTGCAGGGGGAGGAATCCGCTCAGCAGAGGCTCGGGCGAGGTGCGGATGACCAGGTCGACGTCGTCGATGTCGAAGGCGCCGCGAATTTCGCCACCCTGTCGCTGGGCCTGCAGGTGCGCGGCGCGTAGCTCGTCGTTGGCGTCATACGCAGCCAGGATGTTGACGCGGAATTCGTCACCACACATGACGGACTCCGCATGCTGTGCCGCCGCGACGTATTCCTCCGGAAGCACCGACCGGTCACCGTGCAGCCGCACACTGCACTCGTCGGGCTCGAAGCGTGCGGGAATCAACCTGGTCAGGAACTGGATGGAGGCGTTGAACACCGGCTCGAGCTCGGCCTGACTGCGGGCGAGGTTGGCGCGGCTCAGGTTGTACACCGTCACCGTCTTCACATTGTGGCGCCGCAATACCTGAAGAATGTCGGCTACCTTTTCCGCGCCCTGAAGATACGCGTCCTCCAATGAGACACCGCGGCTCTTTGCCCATCGGCGCATGCCGTCGGGTATCAAACCGACGTGGGTGGGTTCGTAGCCCGTCAGAACGCGCAACCGACTATCCCCCCGTAAGTACGCTTATGGCTCTGGATAAGAGTACTTATCCGATACCCATAAGTCCATTTATTCAAACCGCCTGTCCGCGGCTCGGCCGCGGCGCCGGGCGGCTGCGTTCGGGGCCACGATCCGGCGGGGCCAGAAAAGGCGATCTGAGCTGGACCGTCGGGTTTGTGTCCGACAGGCGATGCCGCTCGACACCAGAGGGGCTGCCGCCGGCGATCGACGGTGCCCTCGCGCGCGATGTCGATCGGGCCCACTGAAACCCCTTTAGTTGTCGGTTCCTAGATAGGTATGTGATCGGCGACCATGAGTCAAGTTATTCGCGAAAAAAAGACGATTTTCCTGAATCTCGAGATAAGGCCGAGATAAGGCATCGGGTGTCACTGAATTAGTTTGCCCAAACGAAAAATGTGTCGCGAATGCGCAAAAGCAGCAAATTTCTGGTACGCCCATACCAATGAATGCCGCACCGCTTCGTTGCCTGTGAAAGGACTGCAAGACCGTGGTGTGAACTCGCGCACGGCGGTGGTTCTGGTTCCGCAGCGTGAGAACTAGCGAAGGGCGGGCGCGTGCAATCGTCGATCGGGACGTCCATGCGCGACACGGCCGGTTCGGCGCAACCGCCCGCGAGGCTTTATGCAGCCGACCGCGAAATACGGCGCCGCACGGCCGACCTCTGGTCGTCGTCGGTGTTGTCTCCCATGGCTCCAGGAGACCCTCGCTCCAGCGGCCACGTCAGCCCGGCAGTGGGAGTAGGGGCGGCGTGCGGCAGGAGTCAACGAACGTGCTACCGACTGTGTAGTCGTAGCTTTGGAGCGGGCGACGGGAATCGAACCCGCGTAGCTAGTTTGGAAGTTTTATACGCACCCGAACGCGTGTTCGCGTCGGCGCTGGTAGTGGTCCAGCCCGCTAACCCAAAATGCAACGCCACCAGCAACTTCGGTGCGACTAGCGCACTACTCCGGTGCGAGTGCGGTACGGCTACAGTACGGGCCAGTAGTAGGTACAAAGTAGGTACAGCGGGCGCCAAAGACACGCCCACGCCGCGCGCCGGGAACTGTCGGCGCACCGCCATAGGGTGGAGCGCATGGCTGGACAACGACTGTCGCAGCGCCGGGGGAAGGCGCAACCGGACGGGCCGTTCGAGGGTGTACCGGAACACTTGGTTCATGGCTTAGTGCACTGGTACGAACACACCGTTAGGTCGCTTCAGCACCAACAAATTGACGAGCGCAAGCTGCGCGAGTTAGCGGTTTTTCTGCGCGCGAAGGTTCATCCGTCGTGGGGGCCGACGGACTTGATGTTCAACCTGTTGGGTGATGCCCAACAACAGGACGATGATGATTTCCTCGACCTACTCGATGGCGTGCTGCAGGTCTGGAACCACAAGGTCTACGGTCAGTCCCTCGCACGGGTACTGGATGCTGGAGGGTCTGCGTGGACGCTTGCCGAGGATGGGTTGTCGTTGGTCCGTGTCGTCAGCGACGAGGCGCAGGCGACGTACGACGTGGCCACCTCAGTCATGGACGAGGCAACGACGGAACTGAAAGAAGCTTGGGCGAATGCGTTCGGCCGCAACGGCGACCCGTCCGACGCTTGGGACCATGCCATCAAGGCGATGGAGGCGCTCTTCATTCCACTGGTCATCCCAAAGAAGGACAAGGCGAACCTCGGCGGCGTGATCGGCGAACTCCGCAACCAGGGCCACGTATGGAAGATGGTGTTGCCCGGTAAGGACGACGACAACGATGTCGCTCCGCTCGTCGGCATGCTCGACGGCATCTGGCCCAACATCGACCGGCACCAGGGCAACGCTAAGAACCGCCCACCTACACCAGAAGAGGCACGCGCCGTCGTCGCCCTCGCGGCGACCATCGCGCAGTGGCACCGGGAGGGCTGGGTGGTGCAACGTCGATAGCGCCGCAAGGACATCGACTTCGCCAACCTCGACATCTAACTGGACACCATGTCGGACCAGGTGCGGGGCTAGATCGTGCGCTGCACGAATGTCGCGAGATGCGTAGCCTCGACAGTGGTTGCGGATAATCTTTCGCTATGCCGCACGCTGCCCAACTTGCTGTCAGCCTGGATGACGAGATGTTCATGAGAAATGGCGTTACCGTGTTCCCGGCGAACACTGCCGATCATGATCTACCTCAATGTGGTGACCTCGCTGATCAACTCCGAGGCAGATTCTTGCTCAAGTATGTTCGCTGGAAGGATCACCGCCGTTATTCAGTGAATTCGGGTATCGCACACTTCAGCGGAAAGCATTATCTAACACCAACAGTTTTGTGTACCGATACCGTAGTTCCGACTCTCAACCTACCCACTGACCTTCCTGTCCCGAAGTATGCCTTAATTCTCGACCCAGAGAAGGTCGTCGCTCATGGGCCTAGAAGGATTAGGGGCGGCGGTGGGGCAGTAGAGTACCTTCTGATTGACGGCTTTGATGCAGACGCCATAGTCCCTCCGCAGTGGCCGCGAGAAATCAAGTGAGGCAACAGATATGAGTGTTACGCACGTCCTCGAATACCCGACGGATATCGTGAGAGATATTGGCCAGCCGAGCCTTGATGGGGTACTACGCAGCTTTCAGTCCACGGGATGGAAAGTTATCAGCTGGGGTGTGGATTCCCATGACGCGATCGAATTCACGATCTATCGCCGCGAAGACGAGCGCGAAAAGTTCCTCAGCTTGTTTCTCGCTGTTGCAAAGAATGGTGCAATCAACTATGCGCTCGAAGCTGTCATTACGCGAGCGGATCATAGCCACAAGTTCGCCATCGAGTCTGGGAGAATAGACACAATCAGCGGCGACGATATTCAAGCGCTTCTAAATTACGGCGCTAGTCGCTCAGAGGACCTTGAAGCTACTCGCGCACCCCTTCTTGCTGCTGTGGGAGCCGCTGATCTGGCCTTGGAGCGAGTCAATGAGATCGTGGCCACCCTGCGCGAGCGCGCCGGGGAGGCTCGTTCCGACGCGGAGGCGCGCGTCGAGGAGAGCCGAGCTCGCCTTGCCAAGCTGGAGGAGGAGCTGCCGACTCAGTTCGGTGAGCTGCGTGGCCGGCTGACATCGGAGGAGCTGCGGAAGTTCGCGGAGAGCTACGCCGATGCCGCGCAGACGACCTACAACAAGCTCGTCGAGCGTGGCGAGGCAGCGTTGGAGCGGCTGCGCGGCCAGCCCGGGCTAAGCGACGCCGCCACCCGCGTCGAGGGCTACACCGACCAGGCCGTCGAGCTGACCCAGGAAGCGCTGGGCAACGTCGCCGCGCAGACCCGCGCCGTCGGTGAGCGCGCCGCCAAGCTGGTCGGCGTCGAGCTGCCGAAGAAGGCCGAGAAGGCTCCTGTGAAGAAGGCTCCAGCCAAGAAGGCTCCGGCTAAGCGGGCAGCTGCCAAGAAGGCTCCGGCTAAGAAATCCGCTGCCAAGAAGGCTAGGTCCAAATAGCCTGAAAACCCGGGGGCAGTAGGTACGAAGTAGGTACGGCGGAGACTTTCGAATGAACGTTCGCCAGCGTCGACGCTGGACCTGGTGGAGCGGGCGACGGGAATCGAACCCGCGTAGCTAGTTTGGAAGACTAGGGCTCTACCATTGAGCTACGCCCGCATGTACAGCAAGACCAGATCGTACCGGCGGCAGCCAAATCAAATCCAATTGAAGGCTTCGCGTGTCCAGCCCGTAGTATCTCGCGTGGTCGTTCCATGTTTTCGTGGAACGATCCGCGCGGGCGCAGCACTCAAGCGTCAACGCGACGAGCAGGACACGGGGTGTAGCGCAGCTTGGTAGCGCATCCGCTTTGGGAGCGGAAGGCCGCAGGTTCAAATCCTGTCACCCCGACTGCGACATCGGCCGACCAGAACAACAAGGAGCAGATCGTGAAGAGCACCGTCGAGAAGTTGAGCCCGACCCGGGTTCGCATCAACGTGGAGGTGCCCTTCACTGAGCTCGAACCCGACTTCGACCGCGCGTTCGCGCAGCTGGCCAAGCAGGTCCGGCTGCCCGGCTTCCGTCCCGGGAAGGCGCCGCGCAAGCTGCTCGAGGCGCGCGTCGGCCGCGAGGCGATGCTCGACCAGGTCGTCAGTGACGCCCTTCCCGGCCGCTACAGCGAGGCGGTGACGAGCTCCGAGGTGCAGCCACTGGGCCAGCCCGACATCGAGATCACCAACAAGGAGTACGGCCAGGACCTCACGTTCACGGCCGAGGTCGACATCCGCCCCGAGATCGAGCTGCCCGACCTGTCGACGCTGACAGTGACCGTCGACCCCATCGAGGTCACCGACGAAGAGGTCGACGCCGAACTGCAGTCCCTGCGCGCCCGCTTCGGAACGCTCAAGGGTGTCGAGCGCGCCGCCGAGAACGGCGACTTCGTCTCCATCGACCTGTCGGCCACCGTGGACGGCAAGGAACTACCCGACGCGGCCACCGAGGGCTTGTCCCATGAGGTCGGCTCCGGCCAGCTGATCGACGGCCTCGACGAGGCGATCGTCGGCCTCAAGGAGGGAGAGACCCGCGTCTTCACCACCAAGCTGGCCGCCGGTGAGCATGCCGGCGAGGACGCCCAGGTGACCGTCACCGTGAAGTCGGTCAAGGAGCGCGAGCTGCCCGAGCCCGACGACGAATTCGCCCAGCTGGCAAGCGAATTCGATACCATCGAGAAGCTCAAGGAGTCGCTCGTCGAGCAGGTTCGCCGGACCAAGCGCGTGCAGCAGGCCGAGCAGATTCGCGACAAGGTGCTCGAGACGTTGCTCGAGCAGGTCGAGGTGCCGCTGCCGGAGAACGTGGTGCAGGCCCAGATCGACGACGCGCTGCACAACGCGATCCACGGACTCGACCATGACGAGGAACGCCTCGCCGAGGCCCTGGAGGCCCAGGGCAGCAGCCGTGAGCAGTTCGACGCCGACAACCGCAGCAATGCGGAGAAGGCGGTCAAGACGCAGCTGCTCGTCGACGCGATCGCCGACAAGCTCGACGTCCAGGTCGGTCAGAACGACATCACTGAGCGCCTGATGCTGATGTCGCAGCAGTACGGCCTGCAGCCGCAGCAGCTGATCCAGTCGTTGCAGCAGAACAATCAGCTGCCCGCGCTGTTCGCCGATGTGCGTCGCGGGCTGGCGCTCGCCGCGATCGTCGAGGGCGCCAACGTCACCGACTCCGACGGCAACGTGATCGACACCACGGAGTTCTTCGGCCGCGCCGACGCGCAGACCGAGGAAGCTGCCGACGAGGCCTCGGAGCCCGCCGAGCCCGAAGCTGACGAGGAGTCGGCCGACGCGAAGTGACGCTGTGAGCGAACGCGGCCCGTCTAGGGACTGCACGCCCGCGTGGGTTGGCTAGTGTCGGTGAGTATCAAGCTCTTGAAGAAAGCAGGTATCCAGTCGTGACCCACATGCGTGGCGCCTCGCAAGGCCTCAACCTTGTCGACTCGGTCTATGAGCGGTTGCTGGCGGAGCGGATCATCTTCCTGGGCTCACAGGTCGATGACGACATCGCCAACAAGCTCTGCGCGCAGATTCTGCTGCTGTCGGCCGAGGATCCCACCAAGGACATCCACCTCTACATCAACTCGCCCGGTGGCTCCATCAGCGCCGGCATGGCGGTCTACGACACCATGGTGCTCGCGCCGTGCGACATCGCCACCTACGCGATGGGCATGGCCGCCTCGATGGGCGAGTTCCTGCTTGCCGCAGGTACGAAGGGCAAGCGCTACGCGCTGCCGCACGCGCGCATCCTGATGCACCAGCCGTTGGGCGGCGTCACCGGCAGCGCGGCCGACATCGCCATCCAGGCCGAGCAGTTCGCGGTGATCAAGAAGGAGATGTTCCGGCTGAACGCCGAGTTCACCGGGCAGCCGATCGAGCGGATCGAAGCGGACTCCGACCGCGACCGCTGGTTCACCGCGCAGGAGGCCCTCGAGTACGGCTTCGTCGACCACATCATCACCAGCGCGAGCGTCAACGGCTCAGGACCGGGAGCAGGACTAGACAAATGACCGATCACATTCATCCGTCCCTGGACGCCCGCGTGCAGCCCCAGGCTCGCTACATCCTGCCGTCGTTCATCGAGCACTCCAGCTTCGGCGTCAAGGAGTCCAACCCGTACAACAAGCTCTTCGAGGAACGCATCATCTTCCTCGGCGTGCAGGTCGACGACGCGTCGGCGAACGACATCATGGCGCAGCTGCTGGTGCTCGAGTCGCTCGATCCCGACCGCGACATCACGATGTACATCAACTCGCCCGGCGGCTCGTTCACCTCGCTGATGGCGATCTACGACACCATGCAATACGTGCGCGCCGACATCCAGACGGTGTGTCTCGGGCAGGCGGCCTCGGCGGCGGCGGTGTTGCTGGCGGCAGGTACGCCCGGTAAGCGCATGGCGCTGCCGAACGCCCGCGTGCTGATTCACCAGCCCGCGCTGGCCGGTGTCATCCAGGGTCAGTTCTCCGACCTGGAGATCCAGGCCAAGGAGATCGAGCGGATGCGCACGCTGATGGAGGTGACGCTGGCCCGTCACACCGGCCGGACCCCCGAGCAGATCCGCAAGGACACCGACCGCGACAAGATCCTGACCGCCGATGAGGCCAAGGAGTACGGCGTCATCGACACCGTTCTGGAGTACCGCAAGCTGTCGGCTCAGACCGCCTGACCACGGCTCCCAACCGCGCGAAACGGGGTCTGCGACCTCTTCCCGCGTGGCACGCTGTCTGCACACCAGGGGACGGCAGGGGAGGTCTGCGATGACGGTGGGGTTGCGAGCACGCTCGGCGATGGCGACATTGGCGGCGACGGCCGCGGTCTGGGGCCTGGCTTCCGTCGCGTCACCCGCGCTCGGCCAAGCCCAGGAACCGGCATGTCCCGCGGGCACGTACTGGGACGTGTACACGGATCAGTGCGTCCCCAATGACGTCAATGTGTATCTGAACCCGGCACCGGTGGTGGGCCCCGCGGGCCCCGTCGGTGTCGGAGGAGTGGTGGGCCCCGCCGGCCCGGGTCCCGTCGGGCCGGGGCCCGCTGGGCCGGGACCGGCCGGGCCGGGCCCCGCCGGACCCGGGCGCCGTTAGAGTCGACGGAGTCGGCCGGCGCCGTGCACGGCGCCGAGATACGGGTACTTTGGGTGCCGACGGGCTCTCGGTCCGGTCACGGCGACGACACGCCAGAGACACGGCGGCGCGTTCGCTGGGGTCCGAGGGTGATCAGACGATATGTTGGCGCGAACACAGATGAATACCACTGGCGCGATTCGGCTTTATCGGTCGCCTCGCGCGGGAACAAACGGGTAGCGTCGGGTTCACCACCCGAGGCAACCACAGAAAAGAAGCTTCACCGGCTGCGAGGAAAGTAGGACCCCACCACCATGGCGCGCATTGGAGACGGCGGTGACCTGCTGAAGTGCTCGTTCTGCGGCAAGAGTCAAAAGCAGGTTAAGAAGCTCATTGCGGGTCCGGGCGTCTATATCTGCGACGAGTGCATCGATCTCTGCAACGAGATCATCGAAGAGGAACTCGCCGACGCGGACGACGTAAAACTCGACGAACTGCCTAAGCCGGCCGAAATCCGCGATTTCCTCGAGGGTTACGTCATCGGGCAGGACGCCGCCAAGCGCACTCTCGCGGTCGCGGTCTACAACCACTACAAGCGGATCCAGGCGGGGGAGAAGACCCGCGATTCGCGTGCCGAGCCCGTCGAACTGGCCAAGTCCAACATCTTGATGCTCGGGCCGACCGGTTGCGGCAAGACCTACCTGGCGCAGACCTTGGCCAAGATGCTCAATGTCCCGTTCGCCATCGCCGACGCCACCGCGCTGACCGAAGCCGGATACGTCGGCGAGGATGTCGAGAACATTCTGCTCAAGCTGATTCAGGCGGCCGACTACGACGTCAAACGCGCCGAGACGGGCATCATCTACATCGACGAGGTCGACAAGATCGCCCGCAAGAGCGAGAACCCGTCGATCACCCGCGACGTCTCCGGTGAGGGTGTGCAGCAGGCTTTGCTGAAGATCCTGGAGGGCACGCAGGCGTCGGTGCCCCCGCAGGGCGGTCGCAAGCACCCGCACCAGGAGTTCATCCAGATCGACACGACCAACGTGCTGTTCATCGTCGCGGGCGCGTTCGCGGGTCTGGAGAAGATCGTCTCCGACCGTGTCGGCAAGCGCGGACTGGGCTTCGGCGCCGAGGTGCACTCGAAGGCCGAGATCGACACCCAGGACCACTTCGCCGAGGTCATGCCCGAAGACCTGATCAAGTTCGGGCTGATCCCGGAGTTCATCGGCCGCCTGCCCGTCGTGGCGTCGGTGACCAACCTGGACAAGGACTCGCTCGTGCAGATCCTGTCCAAGCCCAAGAACGCGTTGGTGAAGCAGTACACCCGCCTGTTCGAGATGGACGGCGTGGAGCTCGAATTCACCGACGAGGCCCTGGAAGCGATCGCCGATCAGGCCATCCATCGCGGCACCGGCGCTCGCGGTCTGCGGGCCATCATGGAGGAAGTCCTGCTGCCGGTGATGTACGACATCCCGAGCCGCGACGACGTCGCCAAGGTGGTCGTCACCAAGGAGACCGTCCAGGACAACGTGCTGCCGACCATCGTGCCGCGCAAGCCGTCGCGGCCGGAGCGCCGCGACAAGTCCGCCTGACGACGATCAAGCGGCGAGCGTGCGAGCCGCGTTGAGGAGTCAGGCCATTAACTACCGCCTGACGACGATCAAGCGGCGATGTTCTCGCACTAATCGGGCTGCAGTCGTGCGGTCCGCCGATCGGGGGACAACGGATTCCACCCGGTAATCCTCCGATTCGCCGAGGAGTTCGCGCGTCGGCGCTGTGAACATCGTCGACATGACTTCGGTTACAGCGGTTACCCCTGCGCCCCCGTCGCTGCGACGCATCTCGATCGCCAGCTATGTCGGCTCGGCCATCGAGTTCTACGACTTCTTCATCTACGGCACCGCGGCAGCGCTGGTGTTCCCGGCGGTGTTCTTCCCCGATCTGGGTCACGTGATGGCGACGACGGCCGCGCTGGGCGCCTTTGCCGCGGCGTTCCTTGCCCGCCCGGTGGGCGCGGCGGTGTTCGGTCACTTCGGCGACCGGATCGGCCGCAAGCAGACGCTGGTGATGACGCTGCTGCTGATGGGCATCGCGACCGTCGGCGTCGGCCTGATCCCCAGCACGGCGTCGATCGGCATCGCCGCACCGCTGCTGCTCATCACCATGCGGCTGATCCAGGGCTTCGCGGTCGGCGGTGAGTGGGCCGGGGCGGTGCTGCTCAGCGCCGAGAACGCCCCGGCGCACCGGCGGGGGTTCTACGGGATGTTCACCCAGCTGGGCCTCGGCACCGCGGTGGTACTGGCGAATGTGGTGTTCCTGCTGGTGCACTTCGGCTTCGGCTCGTACAACGACGCGTTCCTGCAGTGGGGGTGGCGCATCCCGTTCCTGCTGTCGGCGGTGCTGATCGCGACCGCGCTCTACATCCGGCTGCGCGTGGAGGACTCCCCGGCGCTCGACGAGGAATCCGTCGAGCCGGCGACCCCCATCTCGGCGCTGCTGCGGCGCCAGGGCCGCCAGATGCTGCTGGCGTCGGGCGTCGCCGTGTGCGCCCCGATGCTCGTCTTTCAGGCCAGCACGTTCTTCACGCACTATGCCGCCGACCACCTGGACTACTCGACGAACCTGGTGTTGCTCGTCGGCGTGATCGGCGGACTGTGTCAGGTGCTGGTCGTGATCGCGGCGGCGACGCTCAGCGACACCTACGGGCGCAAACGCGTCGTCACGGTCGGGTTCGCGATCGCGGTGCCGTGGTCGTTCGTGCTGTTTCCGTTGGTGCAGAACGGAAATCGGCTGGTGTTCGGTGTTGCGATCGTGGCGACCTACGCGCTGATCGGTGTGTGCATGGGGCCGCTGGCAGCGTTCCTGCCGGAGATCTTCGCGCCGCAGTACCGCTACACCGGCGCCGCGCTGGCGCACACGTTCGGCGCCGTCATCGGCGGTGCGCTGCCGCCCGTGATCTCGCCGACCCTGCTCAACTCGTACGGCGGATGGGCCGTCGCGGTGATGATGGGTGCGCTCGCGGCGGTCAGCCTGATCTGCACCGTCAAGCTGCCTGAAACCGCCGGATCGCGGATCTAGGAGACCGTCCAGTACCACGTGCTGACGCCCGCCGCGCCGCGCAAGCAACAGCGCCTGACGACGCTAAGGGTGGGAACGAGCCGCGATGTGGGGGTACTGCCCGCTGCGGGGAGTCAGGCCGATCAACAGCGCCTGAGCAGCGTCACACGCCCCGGGCCCGCGGCATCGGACGGGTCCGGGCGACCGTTGTCGTAGGGGCCCGGCGGACTCGGTCGGTCGCCTCGTCGTAGGGCACATGACGGACCCGAACCGGTGGAGCTGTCCAGATGACGACACCGCGACCCGGCACTGTGCCCGCCGTCAGCGTGTATACGCCAGTCCGGTGCCTTCCGACAGGTGTCCTGTTACCCGCTTCATCGACGGTGACGCTGGTGGCTCCCACGGCCACCGGAATCTGACGGTGGACCTGCAACCTCCCCGGAGCTCCGCGGATGATCCGAGAAGTTGCTCCGGTGTCGAGCCATGCGGTCACCGCGCCGTACAGGTACAGGTCAATGGTCCTGGCGTTGGGTATCAACACTGCGAAGTCGGCCATCGACCGATTCGCATCCGTCAACTCGTACAGGCCGCTCGCTAGCTGTCGACGACCGCGCGCCGTTTCCAACAGCATCGAAAGAGCCTGTCCGGCAGACGATCTAGTCGAGAGGGGCCCTGCATCACGGTGAGCGACGACGATGACGGCCCCGTCGGCATTGGCCACGATGTGATTACCGGGAAGGACTTCCACCTGAACGGCCGGTTCGGGCCGCTCCGCGATGCGCACGGTCGTGTCGTCCATCCCGGTCGAAAGGGGGAGTTTCACTGTGTGCGGTTCTGGTGCAGTCGTCGGCGGCGCGGTCTCATGTTCCACTGACGCTTCGCTCAAGCCGATCCGGGCGTGTAGCCGCCGCAAGGGCGCTGGTGCCCACCAATTCAGTTCACCCGCGAGGCGCAGGAACGCGGGAACCACGACACCGCGTATCACCGTGGCGTCGATGACGATGGCCAGTGCTGTGCCGATGCCGAACATCTTCATGAAGGACAGGCCGTTGGCGAACGACAGCAGCGTGATCGTGAGCACAATCGCTGCACTGGTGATGATCCGGCCAACCCGGCCCAGCCCCGCCACGATGGCATCGTTATTCGACATGCCGCTGTCGCGCGCTTCTTTGATTCGGCTGAGAAGGAAGATCTCGTAATCGACCGATAGGCTGAATGCAATGCAGCACAACAGGACAACCATTGACAGGTTGAGTGGTGCAGGGGTCACGTCGAGTAACGGCGTAAGGTGTCCATCCTGGAAGATCAGCACCATCACGCCGAGGACCGCGGAAAGCACAAGCACGTTGAGGAGAAGTGCCTTGATGGGCACGACGACGCTGCCGGTGAAGAGAAACAACAGCACAAATGTGGCGCCCGCCATGAGCGTGATAGCCAGGGGGAGGCGGGCCGCGATGGCGGCTCGGCTGTCGATGAGGTTGGCCGTGGGCCCACCGACGTCGATCTGATTGCCACCGATCAGGGCGCGGATGTCGCGCACGACCTGTTGAGCGGCAGGCGATTCCGCGTCGACCGACAGATAAACCAAGGCGTAACTGGCACCGGGCGCGGGCTGCGAGGGTGTGGCGATGCGATCTCCGCCTTCGTATGCGCCAATCGGGCCTTCGACTCGCATCACGTTGTCCACCTGTGAGACTGGGCCTGCGAGTCGCGTCAGCGCCTCAGCGTCGGTCGGGGTCACCAGGGTCACGGCCTGCGAAAAGTCGACCGGGAAGTCGTGGCGCAGCGATTCGGTGAGCAAGCGTGCGTTAGAGTCCGTCGGCAACGCTCGTTCGTCCGGGGTGGCGAGTTCAACATGCAGGAATGGAACGCCCAGGGCCAGCAGCACCCCGACTACGGGCAGGGCGTACCAGAGCGGCTTGCGGATCACCGACTCGGCGCAGCGACGCCAGAAAGCCGAGTCGGCGGAGACTTGTGTTCTTCGTCGAATGACCCGCAGCGCGTCGACGCGAGTGCCGAGCAACATCAAGAGCGCCGGCAGCACGATGACTGCGCTCAGCGCCGCCAAGATGACGACTGAGATCGCGGCCAGACCGACGGAGCGTACGAAGTACACCGGAAACACGAGAAGGCCGGTCATCGCTGCGGTGACGGTCGCCGATGAGAACACGATGGTGCGTCCGGCGGTGGTGACCGTAGCGACGATCGCCGCCTGAGGTTCTCGACCGTTGGCGCGCTCCTCACGAAACCGCGACACCATCAGGAGTCCGAAGTCGATCGACAGACCCAGACCGAACGCTGTGGCGACAGTCAAAGCATGGATGGAAACGTCGGTGACTGCGGTCAAGCCCGACAACACCACCATCGTCAACACGATCGAGGTAATCCCGATGGCGACGGGTAGCAGCGCAGCGATGACACCTCCGAAGACGATGATCAGCACGATCAGAGAAAGCGGCAGCGCGATGCTCTCGCTGACCACCAGATCGTGATTGACCCGTTCCTCTGTCTCGATCTGCACGCCCAATGTGCCTCCGGCTCGGACGGCGACGGACGCGTCCTCAGCCGGAAGATCTTCGATGATGCGGCTCGCGGCTCTCGCCGCCTCGTCCGCGGTTCCCGCCACGTGGACGAGGATGAGACCGGACCCCCCGTCGCGGCTGCGCAAGTCGTTGGCGGAAGGTTCGGTGTACGAGGCGATCACCGTCGCGGTTTCTTCGTCTTCTACAGCCCGTCGCGCTTGGTTCGCGACGGCGACGGCTCGTGGGTCGTCGATGGTGTCGTCTCGCGCAACGACTTGCAGCACCAGATTGGGGGTAGCGCCGAAGTGCTGGTCGAGGAAGTCATCGGCGCGAGCAGCCTCGGTCGTGGGATCGGTGAATCCTGCTACTCCGAGCTTCTCGGATACGCTGCCGCCGAGAACAACTCCGAGTGCTAGTAGAACGATCACCGTCGTCAGTACGGTTTTCGGCCACCGCACCGTGAACAGCGCCAGCCGCCTTAACATTTCACGTTGCCCATCTCAACAGCGGATAGCAGGGGTCGCAGCGCTTTGAACAGTTGCGGCTGATCGCTCAGGTAGAAGTGTCCGCCGGGCAGCATTTGTACGCTGAATTGTCCCGAGGTGCGTGCGCGCCATAGGTCGAGGTCGGATGCGTTGAGAAGCGGGTCGTCACTGCCGCCGAGGACGTGAATGGGACAGGGCAGTACGAAGTCCGCATCGTCCTCGTCGGTCTCGCATAGCCGCAGATCATTTCGAGCCGATGCGGTGGCCGCTTGTTTTAGCGCCGGTAACTGGTCGAGCTCGGGCGGGATGCCGCCCAGATGCGTCAGCAGGGTGGCCAGCCGATCGTCGTCAAGGTGGTCGACGGCCGATAGCGGCGACGGAAGGTGTGGCGCCGCGTAGGAGGACAGCACGAGTGCGCCGGGGAGACGCAGATTGGCCACCGCGCGACGGCACGCCAGCCGGTAAGCCAGTAACGCGCCAAAACTATGGCCGAAGAAGGCGTGAGGGCCGTCGAGTTCTCCATAGAGTCGGCGGTGGACCTCATCGACAAGGTCTCTCAGCATCGGGAAGCGCTCGCGATCCGCTACGTCGACGGCGACGACTTCGATGCGGGGACCGAGGGGGTGCTGCCATCCTTTGAACATGCACGCGCCACCGCCGGCGTGGGGAAAGCAGAACAGCTTCACGCGTTTCACGCACCTTGGGTCAGTGACGCGAGTTCCTCTGCGACTGCCTTGACCGCATAGCGGATCTGCTCGTCGGTGTGGCAGCTGGTGACGAAGAAGCGGAGTCTGGTCTTGTCCTCCGGCACAGCGGGATACAAGATCGGATTGACATTGATGCGGCGAGCCAGCAGCGCGTCGGACAGCTTCAGGGCAGTCAACGAGTTCCCGACGATGACCGGAATGATCGGGGTGTCGTGAGAGTCGCCGGTGTCGAGCCCCGCCTCCTGCGCCAGATTCAAGAACAATGCGGAGAGCGTCCTGAGCTGCCGTAGATGCGCGGGTTCGCGTCGAATAGTACGGATGGCCCCCAGCGATGCTGCCGCCGTTGGGGGTGGCATCCCGACGCTGTAGATGAAGCCCGGTGTCGTGTACTTGAGGAACTCGATGAGCTCATGGCTCCCCGCGACATAGCCGCCGCAACCGGCGAGCGCCTTCGACATGGTTCCGGACCACAACTCCACGTCCGTGCGATCGACGTTGAAGTGTTCGCCGATGCCGGCGCCGGTATCGCCGAGTACGCCGATGCTGTGGGCCTCGTCGATCATGAGCAGCGCGCCGTGTCTGCGTTTCACGTCGATGAAGGCGGGCAGGTCGGCAATGTCACCGTCTTGGCTGTAGATGCCTTCGATGATGATCAACACCCGGCGATACTGACCGCGGATGCGACCGAGTAAATCGTCGAGAGCGGCGGGGTCGTTGTGGGGGAAGGGTCTGCGGGTGGCGCCGGAGAGTGCACAGCCCTGCAGGATGCTGTCGTGGGCGAGGCTGTCGTGGATGACCAGGTCATGGTCGCCGAGAAGGTGTCCGATCACGGTGACATTGGTGGCGTGGCCGCTGACCAATGCGATCGCGTCCTCGGTGCCGAGAAACCGTGTCAATTCGAGCTCCAATTCTCGGTGCACCGGCTTCTCACCGGAGAGCAGCCGCGAAGCCGAGCAGGAGCTGCCCCAGCGGTGCACCGCGTCCACCACGGCTTGCTCCACTGCCGGGTGCCCCGACATGCCGAGGTAGTTGTAGCTCGAGAAGTTGATGGTCTCGGTGCCGTTGATGATCGAGGTGTCGCGGGTGATGCCGTCATTGACCAGGAAGTAGGGGTTGTCCACGCCGGCCGCGCCGAGGAGACTGAACCGCTCGAATAGGGCCTTGACCTCCTCGAAGTCGCAAATGCTGGTCTGCGGTGACACGGTGGGCGTGGGCGTGGGCGTGGGCGTGGCAACGTCGACGGCCGGTGGCGCGAGTGCGCCTCCGCCGGCCATCGCTATCAACTCGGCGACGGTGGTGGTCGGACCGAAGTCCGCGGCGTTTGCCGTCACGCCCGGGACTTTCCGGGCTAGGCCGCTGAACAGATCGGTGACCATGATGGAGTCGAAGCCGAGGTCGCCGGTAAGGGACTGCGCTGTGTGAAGCGCGCTCTGGGGGTATCCGCTGACACGGGCGATCTCCGCCAGCACGACATCAACGATGTCACCGGTGAGCGTCGGCGCTGGTGGCAATTCCGCTGCCGAGGCGGTGATGCCGTGGCCGTACGCTGCGAGCACAGCGGCCTGTTCGCGAAATAAGGCGATGAGATTGTCCATCGTGGAATCCTTCGAAGCGATGGCTGAGGAGGCGTTGAGGGCGGGCGTCTGCTCGTTGATCCAATAACGATTGGCGCGCGAAAAGACGTAACCGCGCAGCCGACGGGGGATCTGAGCTTCATTGGGATACAGCAGGTTCCAGTTCGGATTGAGGCCGGCGCAGTAGAGCATGGCGACGGTATCGGCGATACCGGACTCGACCGCCAGCGCCGGTGGGGCAGCCGCGTGCGCACGCGTGATCATCGGCCCGAGTGTGCGTTTGGCGCCGAACTCGACGAGGTGTGTCGGCTCGGCTTGCAGCGCCTCGGTTACCGCGTCGGCGAACAAGACGGTGCTGCCGATGTGGTCGACCCAGTAGTCGGGACCGAGCGGCTCGTTGTCGCCGAGCAGCCGGCCCCGCAGCGTCGAGAAGATCGGAAGAACTGGCGGGTGGTAGGAGCACTGATGGGCGATATCGGCGAAGTCGGCGACCATCGGCTCCATCAGCCGAGAATGAAAAGCGTGGGATACATTGAGCTTTCGTGTGGTGATCCCCGCCTCCTGCAGTGAACGCGCGGTCTTCTCGATATCGTCCAGCGGCCCCGACAAGACGGCTTCGGCGGGTCCGTTGATCGACGCGACGTCGAGCGGAAGGTCAGAGAGTTCGGCGGGGTCGGCACGCACTGCGAGCATGCCGCCGCCAGGCGGCAACAAGCCCATGAGCCGGCCTCGTGCCGCCACCAGCCGACAAGCGTCATCGAGACTGAACACCTCGGCGATGACGGCGGCGGCGAACTCCCCGATACTGTGCCCGAGCAGCCACGCCGGTTCGGCACCGAGGTCCAACAGCGCCATGGCCTGCGCGCATTGCAGGGCGAAGATCGCCGGCTGTGCGAATTCAGTGTTGTTTACCCGATCCTCCGCCATGACGTCGCGCAGATGCCGACCGATGTGCGGCGTCATCGCCGAGTCGACTTCATCGAACGCGGCGCGGAAGACAGCACTTTCTTTGAAGAGGCCACTGCCCATGCCCGGATACTGGGTGCCTTGGCCGTTGAACAACCAACCGGCCGATATGGGGCCGGCGGTACCCGTCACGGCGTCGAGAGTGCGCAGCGCTTTGGTTGTGTCAGAGCGGTCGCGGGCCAGGATCGCGAGCCGGGCTTTGCCCGAGCTCTTGATTCGATTGGTCGACCAGCACAGCTGCGCCATCGGTGCGTCCGAGCTCTCCACCTCGTCGGCAAGTTGAATGGAATTGCGGAGCAAGGCTTCCTGGCAGTCCGCCGACAGCGTGAGGATCCCGCCGCCCGCAACGTCCGGCGGAGGACCGGGAGGAGGCGCGCTGGCAAGCACCACATGACAGTTGGTGCCTCCGATCCCGAAACTGGACACCCCTGCGTAGACGGTCTCGGCGGGAAGGCTCATCGGTTCGGTCACGAGTCGCAATCCACCCGCGGCAAGGCGCAGTTGTGCGTTCTCGCTGTCAGCGAATCGAGATGGCGGGACCACGCGGTGGTGCAAACTCAGCGACGCTTTGATCAGCCCGGCGACGCCGGCTGCACCTTCGGTGTGGCCGAGGTTGCCCTTGATAGAGCCCAACGCGCACGGCTCACCACGCCGCGACCGGTGATGATGGGCAAGGGCTTTGGCTTCGATCATGTCCCCCAGGAGCGTTCCCGTGCCGTGCGCCTCGAGGAAACTGACCTGCGCGGGTGCTATCCCTCCGGCCTCGCACGCGACGGCGACGACCTGCTGTTGCGCCCACCTGCTGGGCGCAGTGATGCCGTTGCTGCGGCCGTCGCTGTTGACCGCGCTGCCCTTGAGTAGCGCGTAGATCGGCAGTTTCGCCGCGGTCGCATCGTCGAGACGACACAGCACCACAGCGGCTACCCCTTCGCCGCGGCCGATTCCGTCGGCGTCGCCGCTGAACGGTTTGCAACGGCCGTCTGGGGCGGCGAGGCCTGCCTGTGTGTAAAAGGCGTTGAGCGCCGGGGTGAGTGCCAGATTGACGCCGGCGGCGATGGCCTGGTCGCACTCGTGGTCTTGCAGCGATCTGGCGGCCAGATGGACGGCGACCAGCGACGATGAACACGCGGTATCGACCGCTAAGCTGGGGCCCCTGAGATCGAGTTGGTATGACAGCCGGTTGGCCGTCATGAAATACCCGTTCCCGGAACCTGATTGAGCGGTGATCGCGCGGTAGTCGCGCATGTGAATGTGCGCCCATTCGTTGGCCATCACACCGACGAACACGCCCGTGTTGGATCCGGCTTGGCCGCGCGGGTCCAGCGTGGCATTCTCCAGTGCGCGCCAGGCAGTTTGCAGCAGTAGGCGCTGTTGGGGATCCATGGCCTGTGCTTCGCGAGGCGTGATCCCGAAGAACTCGTTGTCGAACGCGTCGGCGTCGCGGATCAGTCCGCCGTCGCGGTGGTTGATGGTGCCGTCGGCCATCAATTTGGCCGGATCCCACCGCTCGGAACCGATCTCGTCGACACCGTCCGCCCCGTCGAGAAGCAGATTCCACAATGCGGTGACATCGTCGGCCTTCGGAAAGCGGCAGTCGAGGCCCACAACGGCGATATCGGTCATGCGATCGCCTCCCTCGGGCGCACTGCCGGATCTACGCTTTCGTGAACCACATGGGTGAGCTCGCCGTTCAGGAAGGCAGCGCGCATCGAGGCCCGCTGCACCTTCCCGCTCGTGGTCAGATGGATGCCCGTGCGGTTGACGAGAACCACGCTGGGAGCGGGCATTTCAAAGGCGCGGGCGGCTGCCCTCTTGATGGCGGTGGCGAGCTCCTCATAGGTCGTCTCGCCGAGTAGTTCAGGTTTTACGGCCTGGATGATGACCAACCGTTCACCGTCATTGATGTCCACCGCGACCGCCACGCCCCGTGAACCGGCGACGGCAGGGTGTAGGTCTTGGATGAACTCCTCCATATCTTGGGGGTAGAGGTTGCGGCCGTTGACGATCAACAGGTCTTTGCACCGGCCGGTGACGTAGAGCTCGCCATCGTGCAGGAATCCGAGATCTCCTGTGCGCAGGTAGGGGCCTGCACCGCCGACGGTGTGCGCACGGAAGCGGTCGTCGGTCTCGGTAGGTCGGTTGTAGTAGCCGCTGGCGACACTGGCGCTGCGCAACCAGATCTCGCCGACGAAATTCTCCTGCAGGACGTGGTGGGTTTCGGCATCGACGATGCGCACCTCGACACCCGGCGCGGGAGCGCCGCAGCTGACGAGGCTGATTGCCCGGCCGGAGGCGGGCGCGTACCGGTTCCGCTCGAGAGCCTCGGCGTCGGCATCGAGGTAGCGCGGGGCGCCGCCGCCGACGGTAGCCATCAGCGTCACTTCCGCCATGCCGTAGCTCGGGCGCATCGCCGACGGCGTGAATCCGGCCGGGGCAAGGGTCTTGCTGACACGCTCGATGGTGCGGCGGCGTACCGGCTCAGCGCCGTTGAGCGCGATGTTCCAGCTGGAAAGGTCGATACCGACCAACTGCTCCGGACTCACCCGACGCGCAATCATGTCATAGGTGAAATTGGGTGCAGCACAGACAGTTCCGTGGTGATCACTGATCGCCTTGAGTAGGCGGATCGGTTGCTTCAGGAACGCTAGGGGAGACATCGCCACGATGTTTCCGCCGATGTAAAAGGCGGCGAGAACGCTGATCAGGCCCATGTCGTGGAAGTGCGGAATCCAACCGACGAGCGTCGTGGCCGAGTTGAGTCTGAGCGCTTCGGAGATGGTGGCCAAGTTGCTCACGAGATTGTCGTGGGTGACGGCCACGCCTTTGGGATCGCCGGTCGAGCCCGACGTGTACTGCAGGAAGGCAACGCTTTCTGAGGTGACCGAAGGCGTGCCCCAGTCGGTGGCGCCTAGAAGTGGCGCCCCGTTCGTCGCCACACATGAGACGGGCTGGTCCAGGCCGAGGGCGTCGATGCCGGAAGAGAGCGCATCGTGCAGATTCACGCTGGTAAGCGCCAGAGCCGCGTCAGCATCGTGCATGATCCGGGCGACTCGCTGCATGCTGCGTTCGTCGACCGGCAACGGTGTAGGCACGGCGACGACTCCGGCGTAGAGGCAGCCGAGGAAGGCGCGCCAGAACTCCAGCCCGGGTTCGAACAGAAGCAACACTGGTCGGGTGGTTTGTCCTGAACGCAGCCAACCCGCGATTTCGCGCGCGTTGCGGTCGAGGGCGCCCAGGGTTGCCACATCCTCGACGAGAGTGCGGCCGGACTCCTGGAGGAACACGAATCTCTTGGTGTCACCGACAGTTTCGAACACCGACCGTAGTCGCCCGACGAGGCTTTCGGACCCGAGCGACTGGTGCGGATCGTTACCGCGTGGAGGGTGGTGTGATTGAGCCACGTGACACCGCTTCTCTTGGAGGATCGGCGGTTTTGGTGTGAAAGGAGTCCGCTCCGTCGGATCCGGCCCGTGGTCGGGTGTCAGCAGGAGCAGTCGTGTGGCGGCAGCGGACTGGCGACCCATCCAGCAAAATTTGTGCTGTTCATGTTATCCCTCTCGACATTGCAGAGACAAGGCATCAAGAGGGAGGTCGCCTCGTAGCTAAGGGCATCGGTGGCCGATCCCAGGGGCCCGAGTCGTGGATTTGGCAAAGAGTTTGGTGGTTGTCGGTGTCCGCGAGCATCTGCCACGGTCCGCTCGGCTGTCGAAGGGGCACCGGCAGAGCACCGGGATGCGTCGGCCTTCTTGCCAGGCGGATAGGAAATCCTATCCGCGCACGAGCGAATTCTGGCTTCGCGTCGATTCCGGTAGGTATGTCTGGTGGAACACGATTCCATGCATGACTTCAAACACCATCGCTCGCACCGCTTCCACGTCGAGGCTGAGCGCACGTCGGTTCGGCGGACCGGATCGTTCGATCGTGAATTGGCTCGCGACTCGGCTTGCTTCCCATTTGGAAATATCCCCGCCCACAATCGATCCGACTGTTCCGCTGGCCGAGATGGGAGTGGATTCGGTACATGCGATCGGCCTCGTCGGCGATATCGAATTGGAATTCGACATCGATGTCGACCCAACGATGATCTTCGACTATCCGACCCTTTCGCATATCGCCGAATACATCAGCGCTGTCGTCGCCGAACAGCACGAGGTGGTGGCTTAGATGGTCGCCACTGCGCCCCGCCCCTTTCACGCACATGGTTGCGAGGTCGTCACGGTCGACGGCCACCGGATCGCGTACCGCGAGGCCGGAACGGGTGAGGTGCTGCTGTTGGTTCACGGCCTCGGCGGGAGTTCGTCGAGTTGGCGACAGATGATGCCGAAGCTCGCAACGAACTATCGGGTCATCGCGCCAGATCTGCTCGGCCATGGCCAATCGGACAAACCGCACTGCGAATACTCACCGACCGTCTTCGCGCGCCTCCTGCGCGGCCTGCTGGATACCCTCGGGATCGCCGAGGTCACGGTGGTCGGGCATTCACTCGGAGGCGGAGTGGCCATGATGTTCGCCGCACGGCACCGCGGCTACTGCAAGCGGTTGGTCCTGCTCAACAGTGGCGGCTTCGGCCCGGAGGTCACGGCTCTGCTGAGGACGTTGTCGGTCCCTGGCGCGGGAATCGTGTTGCCGCTCATCGCCGCGGGCCGTGCCATCTGGACCGGCGGACCATCGAGATTGCGGGGCTTGATCCCGAGTCGCGATGACCGGCGGGTGTTTCTTCAGACGCTGCGTTCGGTCGTCAATCACCGTGGCCAGGCGGCATCGGCGCTGGCTTGCCTGCATGCCTTGGGGGATTTGCCGGCCCAGATCATCGGCGGCGAAAACGACCGCGTGATCCCCGTCGCACACGCATACACCGCACATGCTGCTCTGCCGGGCAGTCGGCTGACCATCATCCCCGGAGCGGGCCACGACCCGCAGATCCAACGACCCGAAACCGTCGCAGAATTGATCGACGACTTCATCGCAGGGGCAGACGACACCGTTGTCGGTTCGCTCGCGCTCGCGGCTTAGCGTCTCAGCGGACGATGCGATCGGGCCGGGTGTAGACGTTCATCGACTCACCCCGCAGGAAGGCCACCAGCGTGAGCCCTGACGCCGCGGCCAGATCGGCGGCCAGCGACGACGGCGCCGACACCGCGGCCAGCACCGGGATGCCCGCCATCACCGCTTTCTGCGTCAGTTCGAACGATGCGCGCCCGCTGACCAGCAGCACGGTTCCGGTCAGCGGGACGCGGTTCTGCTCCACCGCCCAGCCGATGACTTTGTCGACGGCGTTGTGGCGGCCGATGTCCTCGCGGACGACGAGCGTGGTGCCGTCGTTGTCGAACAGGGCCGCGCCGTGCAGCCCGCCGGTGCTGGCAAACACCTTCTGAGCCTTGCGCAGTCTGGCGGGCAGCGCTGACAGCGTCTCGGCGGAGACGGTCGACGAGTCGTCGCCGGGCGCATGCCGGCTGCTCAGTTGCACGGCCTCCAGCGACGCCTTACCGCACACCCCGCACGACGACGTGGTGTAGAAGTTGCGGGTCACGTCGGTGTCGGGCATCGAGACGCCGGGCGCCAGCGTCACGTCGAGCACGTTGTAGGTGTTGAGCTGGTCGGCACCCGTTCCTTTGCAATAGCGCGCGGCCGCGACGTCGTCACGCCCCGCGATTACACCCTCGGTGAGCAGAAAACCCTGAGCGAGTTCGACATCGGAGCCCGGCGTGCGCATCGTCACCGTGACCGGTGCGCCGTTCACCCGGATCTCCAGGGGTTCCTCGACGGCGAGGGTCTCCGGCCGCGCCACCGCGGCGTCCGAGGTCACGTGCTGTACCCGCCGTCTGGCTGTGACCCGACCCATGACACCACCCTAGGGCGAACGGCGATGGATAACGTTTCCGTGCTGTTCATCACGACGCCGGCGCACGAAGCGGCGTGGTCGTCATCCATTCGGCACAATGTATGCGTGCATAACGAACTCCCACCGCACCGCCGCACGCCGGTCTGGCGTGACCCGCTGTCGGCCGGTTTCCGTGCGCACCGCAACCTGCTGCTCCTGCGTCTGCGCTGGCACCAGCGACGCGCGGAGACGACGGCAGACCGCGGCTGACAGCGCGACGACCAGCGCCGGGACGGTGCTAGCTGGCGGCTACTGAACGGTAGCTATTTCCTTAGAATTTTTGTCTCGCGTACGTGACGAATAACACAGTTTTGTCTCACGTGAGGCATCAACACATTGGCTGAGCTGTACGTTCGACCCCTTACTTGCGGCACGCCGCGGGCGAGTCCGGTGAAGGGCTGCCTAAGAGAAGTGCAATAATCGGTACTGGCAGTGACATCAAAACTTTTGGTGGACGTCCACCGACGGCGCGTCGACTCGACTGTGACTCGGAGGACATCCCCACGCAGCGTGGAAGGCAGGCCTCGTGGCAGCGAACGACAACGCGGTCAGTCCGGGGAGTGCGAGTCCTCGACAGAAGCTCGAGAAGGTCGTCATCCGTTTCGCCGGCGACTCCGGCGACGGTATGCAGCTCACCGGTGACCGGTTCACCTCGGAAGCCGCGCTGTTCGGCAATGACCTTGCCACGCAACCGAATTACCCCGCCGAGATCCGCGCCCCCCAGGGCACGCTGCCCGGTGTGTCGTCGTTCCAGATCCAGATCGCCGACTACGACATCCTCACCGCCGGCGACCGCCCCGACGTGCTCGTCGCGATGAACCCGGCGGCGCTGAAGGCCAACGTGTCGGATCTGCCGCGCGGCGGACTGATCATCGCCAACTCCGACGAGTTCACCAAGCGCAACCTCGCCAAGGTCGGCTACGAGGCCAACCCGCTGGAGACCGAGGAGCTGTCCGACTACGTCGTGCAGGCCGTCCCGATGACGACGCTGACGCTCGGTGCGGTCGAGTCGATCGGCGCCTCGAAGAAGGACGGCCAGCGTGCGAAGAACATGTTCGCACTCGGCCTGCTGTCGTGGATGTACGGCCGCGAACTCAAGCACAGCGAGGCGTTCATCCGCGAGAAGTTCGCGCGCAAGCCCGACGTCGCCGAGGCCAACGTGCTCGCGCTCAAGGCCGGCTGGAACTACGGCGAGACCACCGAGGCCTTCGCCAGCACCTATGAGGTTGCCCCCGCCAAGCTCAAATCCGGCGAGTACCGCCAGATCTCTGGTAACACCGCGCTGGCCTACGGCCTCGTCACCGCCGGTCAACTCGCCGACCTCCAGGTCGTGCTCGGCACCTACCCGATCACCCCGGCATCGGACATCCTGCACGAGCTGTCCAAGCACAAGAACTTCAATGTGCTGACCTTCCAGGCCGAGGACGAGATCGCCGGCATCGGAGCGGCCATCGGCGCCTCTTACGGCGGCGCCCTCGGTGTCACCAGCACCTCGGGCCCGGGCATCTCGCTGAAATCCGAGGCGATCGGCCTGGCCGTGATGACCGAGCTGCCACTGATCGTCATCGACGTGCAGCGCGGTGGGCCGTCGACCGGTCTGCCGACCAAGACCGAGCAAGCCGACCTCCTGCAGGTGATGTACGGCCGCAACGGTGAATCGCCGGTCGCGGTGCTCGCGCCGCGCTCGCCGTCGGACTGCTTCGACGTCGCCGTGGAGGCCGCCCGAATCGCGGTCAGCTACCACACCCCCGTGGTGATCCTGTCGGACGGCGCGATCGCGAACGGCTCTGAGCCGTGGCGGATTCCGGACGTCGGCAGCTATCCGGCCATCGAGCACACCTTCGCCAAGTCCGGCGAGCCGTTCCAGCCGTACGCCCGCGATCCCGAGACCCTGGCGCGCCAGTTCGCGATCCCCGGTACGCCCGGTCTCGAGCACCGGATCGGCGGCCTGGAAGCGGCCAACGGCTCCGGCAACATCTCCTACGAGCCGAAGAACCACGACCTGATGGTCCGGCTGCGCCAGGCCAAGATCGACGGCATCACGGTGCCGGATCTCGAGGTCGATGACCCGACCGGCGACGCGGAGTTGCTGATGCTCGGCTGGGGCTCGAGCTTCGGGCCGATCGGCGAGGCCTGCCGCCGGGCTCGCCGCAAAGGCATCAAGGTCGCCCAGGCGCACCTGCGCAACCTCAACCCGTTCCCGGCCAACCTCGGCGAGGTGCTGCGGCGGTATCCGACCGTCGTGTGCCCGGAGATGAACCTGGGCCAACTCGCCCTGCTGCTGCGAGGCAAGTACCTGGTCGACGTCCAGTCGGTGACCAAGGTCGAAGGCATGGCCTTCCTGGCCGACGAGGTCGAGGGCATCATCGATGCGGCACTGGACGGAACGCTCGGTGAGAAGGAAAGTGACAAAGCGAAGTTCGCACGACTGGCGGCAGCCACCGTCGAGGTCGGAGTGAGCGGTGTGGGAGCGAACGCATGACCGACTTGATCGGAGCAGATCTCGGGTTGACCGCGGGCACCAGCCTGGTGCCGACGACCGATCAGCCGCAGAAGTCGAAGGACTTCACCAGCGACCAGGAGGTGCGCTGGTGCCCCGGTTGCGGTGACTACGTCATCCTCAACACCATCCGCAACTTCCTGCCGGAACTGGGATTGCGCCGCGAGAACATCGCGTTCGTCAGCGGCATCGGCTGCTCGAGCCGTTTCCCCTACTACCTGGAGACCTACGGGTTCCACTCGATCCACGGTCGCGCCCCGACGATCGCCACCGGCCTGGCGCTGGCGCGCGAGGACCTGTCGGTGTGGGTGGTCACCGGTGACGGCGACGCGTTGTCCATCGGTGGCAACCACCTGATCCACGCGCTGCGCCGCAACATCAACATCACGATCCTGCTGTTCAACAACCGGATCTACGGGCTGACCAAGGGGCAGTACTCCCCGACGTCGGAGGTCGGCAAGGTCACCAAGTCGACCCCGATGGGTTCGTTGGACTACCCGTTCAACCCGGTGTCGCTGGCTCTCGGTGCCGACGCCACGTTCGTCGGCCGGGCACTGGACTCCGACCGCAAGGGGCTCTCCGAGGTGCTGCGCGCTGCTGCCGCACACCGCGGCGCGGCCCTGGTCGAAATCCTGCAGGACTGCCCGATCTTCAACGACGGCTCGTTCGACGCGCTGCGCAAGGAGGGCGCCGAGGAGCGGCTGATCAGCCTCACCCACGGCGAGCCGGTCACGTTCGGCGCCGATGGTGAGTATTGCGTGGTGAAGTCCGGTTACGGCCTGGAGATCGCCAAGACCGCCGATGTGTCGGCCGACGAGATCGTCATCCACGACGCCAACCTCGAGGACCCGGCCTACGCGTTCGCGCTGTCGCGGCTGTCGGACCAGAACCTCGAGCACATGGTGATGGGCATCTTCCGTCAGGTGAGCAAGCCGACCTACGACGACGCCGCCCGCCAGCAGGTCACCGCGGCCCGTTCGGAGAAGGCGCACGACACGGCGGCGCTTCAGTCGCTGCTTCGGGGCAAAGACACCTGGACTGTCGACTAACGTCTCGGTCATGACGACCACCGTTCCGTTGGCCGGAATCATCCTGGCGGGCGGGGCTTCCCGCCGCATGGGCCGCGACAAGGCCACGCTGCCGTACGAAGGCACGACGCTCGTGGAGCGGATGGTGAGCATCCTCAAGCCGCGGTGCGCGCCTCTGTACGTCATCGCCGCGCCGGGGCAGGCGTTGCCCGCGCTCGACGCCGAGATTCTGCGCGACGAGGTACGCGGCGTGGGTCCACTGCTGGCGACCGGTCGAGGGCTACGGGCGGCCGCCGAGGCCGGATCGGAGCTGGCGTTCGTCGCCGCGGTGGACATGCCGCTGCTGACGGTCGATCTGATCGACGAACTCGCGGGCCCCGCCGTCCGTCTCCGTGCCGATGTCGTCCTGCCCTGGGACGGTCGCGACCACTACCTCGCCGGGGTCTACCGCACCGCGCTGGCCGGCCGCGTCGCCGAACTGGTGGCCGCGGGCGAGCGCAGCATGCGCGCACTGGTCGACCGGGTCGACACCCAGCGGATCGTGATGCCCGAGCAGCGGGCGCTGACGAACGTGAACACCGCCGCCGATCTCGAGTCGATCCGCGACGTGCAAATCGCCTAGCAAATTCGCCTCAGTAAATAACTTCAATTCGAGTTACTGCGCTCGAATTCGCGCCATCGGATTTCTCCGCTGATTTGCCGTGATTTACCACACCGACATGCGAATATCTCGCCACCGGCGAAAGGCGCGGTGCTCGAAAGCGGGACCGTGAATGCGCCCGTGTCGCAGGCGCTTTCGCCGGTAACGCGCAGCGGTTATGGCCGAATTCGGCCTCCCCCTGGTCTTTTTCGACGCACGGCGCCGACGAAAAACGATCCATGAGGGCTGCTCGCGGCTGTCCGATTGGGGCAACGGGGGCCGGCCGGTCCAGATTCGTGGATTGCGATGACTTCGCACGACTGCGGCGCGCCCCGAGCGCGGCGAAATGTCCGCTCGCCGAACGGCTTTCTGCTCTGCTAGGACGGCACTCGCGACCGTCTGGACGAGGTGTTCCCGCGAATGGTTGACGCGCAGGGGATTTCGTCTATCGCTCTCGGTGTGAGGTCAGCGAAGACGCCGGAAGTGAACGGGCCTGACCGGGTGGTTCCGAGCCAATTTCGGCGTCAACGATGCGATGTTCGCGGATTCTGACTCCCCGCCGCCTGAGCGTTCGTGTCCCAGTTCACAAATTGGCCGTGAGATGGCTCACGGATATCGCCGTGGGGGTTTGATTTTCCGTCTCCGTAAAACACGCGGATGACCTGGGATAACGAAAAGTGATCGCCGTCGTGATCGTTCCGTTATCTGGCTGCGACACGCCTTCGGCCGATATGACTCAGGCGGAGCCTCTTTTGTACGGTCCTAATCGGCTCTACCCGGAGCAAATAATTTCAAAACCACGAACCTGCGTGTGAGTGGGGCTGTAGGAGGCGAGAGGCCTCCGGCGGCCGCCGGCGCTGACGCCCGGCGAGGCATTTCTGGCCTCCCGCTGTCGCACCCGACCGAGACGGTGCGGCCCAAATCCGGCCTGTTCGACAGGCATGCCCACCCCGTGCGCTTCGGCGCGGGTGTGCGGTGGCGCGCGCGTGGCGAAAGGATAGAAGTTGAAGAACATCCGCAAGACATTCGGCCTGGCGACCTTCGCCGGTGCGCTCGCGTTGGCGCCCATGGCAATGGCCACCGGCACTGCCAATGCGGACAGTGGTGTGGACTGGGACGCCGTCGCGGCGTGCGAGTCTGGTGGCAACTGGTCCATCAACACCGGTAACGGCTACTACGGGGGCCTGCAGTTCACCCCGAGCACGTGGCGGGCGAACGGCGGCAGCGGCTCGCCGCACAACGCCAGCCGTGAAGAGCAGATCCGCGTCGCGGAGAACGTGCTGCAGTCGCAGGGCATCGGCGCATGGCCGGTGTGCGGCGGTCGCGGCTAAACCCGCATTTCGTCTTCTACAAGAGGCGGTGCCGGATTACTCCGGCGCCGCCTCTTCTTTCTCAGAAGGCTCTTACGCCAATTAAGTAACGAATAAAACTTTTGACCCTCGCGTAACACGTGACGTTCATCACCCGACACACCGGATGACCGCAGCGGAGATCGAGGGGTTCTCGGATGCGGGCCTTGTGAAAAACGGTCGGGGAAGGACCGCAGTGATGAATGTTCGTACCGCAGTTATCAAGGGCATGTGGGCCGCAGCGATCTCCGGAGCGCTCGCGATGGTCCCGATGGCCTTGTCAGACGCCTCGCTGGCCACGGCCAACGCCGATTCGGTGAACTGGGATGCCATCGCCGAATGCGAATCCGGCGGCAATTGGGCGACCAACACCGGCAACGGCCACTACGGCGGCCTGCAGTTCAAGCCGGCCACCTGGGCCTCCAACGGCGGTGTCGGCAGCCCGGCGACCGCATCGCGCGCCGAGCAGATCCGCGTCGCCGAGAACGTCCTGCGCACGCAGGGCCTGAAGGCGTGGCCGAAGTGCGGGCCCCGCGGTGCCACGCCCGCGGTGTGGACCACCCCCTCGGCGCCCTCCGCGCCGGCGCGGACGGTACCCACCTCGGCCACGGGTTGCGCCTCGATGCCGTCCAGCGGGCTGTTCGGCTTCGTCAACCCACGTCAGATGTGCACGGCGCTGCTGAACCCGGTCGGCACGCTCAGCGGAGCACGCTGAACTCGTTGCCGTGCGGGTCGACGAGACCGTCACGGGCCGAGTCGACGCTCCACCGCCACCGGTTGGGGATGACACGCTCGTCGTCGACGCGGACGAACTTCCAGATGAGGTCCTCCCAGCCGGCCGACCCATAGAGCCACCGCGGTGTCCCGTCGGGACCGTCGCGCACCTCGGCCCCCACCCGGGCCGCCCACCAGGCGGCGAGTTCCTCGGGCCGGTCGCTGTCCGTGCAGACCGCGAACGCCCGCCCCGGCGGGTCCGCATCGCCCTTCTCGTCGGGAAAGGCGCAGAACTCGTTGCCCTCGATGTCGGCGAGAGTCGTCCACCCGGCGTGCTCGGCGATGATGCGGGCGCCGGCGTCGACCAGCGCCGCGGTGTCGCGGACGTAGAGATCGAGATGGACGCGGTTCTTCACCGTCTTCGGGCGGTCCTGCGGCCGGAAGACCAGCAGCCGGTGCGCAGCCTCGCTGCCGAGGACAGCGGCCCAGAAGCCGGACATCGCGTGCGGGTCGGCCGACTCGACGATCAGCGGGCCCAGGCGCACGCTCACGCCGTGGACAGGTCGCGGTCGGTGGGCGGACGGAATGCCGAACGCGCGGCCACGGCGGCCAGATGGCGGGCCACCAACACGTCGGGTCCCAGCACCGTCGCGCGGCTGGCCAGCGCGCTGAGTGCGGGCGGCAGGTTCATGACGCGGCCGATCAACCGCGATTCGCGCACCAGTGAGCGGACCCGCGGCCGGCGGAAGGCCGCGAACCGCGCGAATGCCGCGGCGATGCCGTCGTCGCCGTCGAGGAACCTGGCCAGGATCGCGGCGTCCTCCAAACCCTGGCAGCCGCCCTGGCCGAGGTGCGGGCGCATCGGGTGGGCGGCGTCGCCGACCGTCACCACCGGACCCCGTGACCACTGGCGCGCCTCGTCGCGGTCGTAGAGGTCGTTGCGCAGCACGTCGGCGGGATCCGTGGTGGCCAGGATCTCGGGGACGGGCTGTGCCCAGGACGCGAACCGCTCCCGCAGGAACGCCAGTTCGCCCTGCGGCGCCGTTGTCCCCTCGGGCACTCGCTCGGTGGCGAACCAGTACGTGTCGTGCTCGCCCATCGGGACGTGGCCGAACTCGATCGCGGGGCCAAGCGTCTCACCCGCGAGCTCGGGGTCGATCCGGCAGCGCGCCACCCCGCGCCACGCGGTGTAGCCGACGTAGGTGTTGCGCAGACGGCCGTTGAGATGGCGCGCGACCATCGAGTGGGTGCCGTCGGCGCCGACGACGGCCTCGGCGTCCAGCACGGTGGAGTCGGCCAGCCTGACCCGCACGCCGTCGGCGGCCACCGCCAGCGCTTCGGCCGCCACGCCGGCCCGCAAGGTGCCGTCGGCGAGCGCGGCGGCCAGGATCGCCGTCAACGCCGAACGCCGGATGACGACGAGAGGTTCGCCCAGGGACGTGACGATGAGCTGCGATTCGGGGCGTCGCAGCCAGCTGCCGTCCCGCCAGCGCGCGGCGCCCGCGGTGATCCGGCCGCCGGCCTGACGCACCGAGTCGCCGAGGCCGATGTCGTCGAGCGCGGCCAACGCGTTGGGCCAGATGCTGATTCCGGCCCCCGACGACGTGTCGATGCGCTCCTCGATCAGGGTGATGTCGTGTCCGCGCTGCTGCAGGGCGACGGCGGTCGCCAGTCCGGCGATGCCCGCCCCGATCACAACGATCCGCTTCGGCATGCACCGAAACTAGCGCGCGGGGTGCGTCGGGTTACAGGTCGAAGATCAACAGCGTGCTGCTCGCGGTGGCAACGACGGCGCCGGAGCCGTCGGTCACCACACCTTCGGCGAAGCCGACCCGCGAACCGGCCTTGACCACGGTTCCGGTCGCGGTGAGCACGCCGCTGTCGAGCCGCACCGCTTTGAGGTAGTTCACCTTGATCTCCACCGACGTGTAGCCCTTGCCCCGGGGCAGGGTGCTGTGCACCGCGCAGCCGGTCACCGAGTCGAGAAGGGTGCAGATCAGTCCGCCGTGAATCGCGCCGATCGGGTTGTATGCGGATTCGTCGGGCACACAGGTGAATTCGACGCGGCCCGGCTCGACTTCCGCGATGCCGAATTGCATCAGCCCCCCGATCGGCGCGGGCGGCAACTCACCCTCGGCCATCGCGCGCAGGTAGTCGATGCCCGCCATCGACAGGCCCTTGGCGGTGCCCGCACCGGGGGAGTGCCAGGTCACCGTGCGCGAACGCTGCGGGCCCCAGTCCTCGCGGCCGGGTGTCTTCTCCAGTTCGAGGGTCATCGGGTTTCCTTCGGTCGGCTCAGGCGGTGCAGCGGGGGATACCGGCTTTGCCGGTCGGGGTCGGATTCGGAGACGGCGTAAGCCTGACCCCACGCCAGCAGTGCGTCGAGGACGGGCAGCAACGACCGACCGGACTTGGTCAGTTGGTATTCATGGCGCGGCGGCGAATCCTGGTAGCGCGACCGTGCGACGACGCCCGCCTGCTCCAGCGCCCTCAGCCTGGCCGCGATGCGGTCGCGCGGCGCGCCCGTCCCGCGCACGATGTCGCTGAAACGCGTTGCACCCAGCGCTATTTCACGCACCACCAGCAGGGCCCAACGTTCGCCGACCAGCTCGAGGGCGGCCGCGATGGGGCAGGGGCGGCCCGGCAACTCCGCCAACGGCACGGTCGCGATCGTCGACATCGCACCATCATGCCGCGCATTGGTTTGAAAATCAAACCTACTCGTGTCGTGACGTCGGGAAGGCGGCCGGTTCGTGTGCTACGAACGGGGCATGACCGCGACGGACCTCGGCGCCCAGACCGCCTCGTATCGCGCACCGTTTCACGACCTCGACGAGTACGTCGGGCTGCCTCGCATCTCGGGTTTGGCGTTGTCGCCGGACGGAGCGCGGCTGGTGACCACCGTCGCCGAACTCAACGACAAGAGAACCGAATACGTCAGCGCGGTATGGGAGCTCGACCCCGCCGGTGTGCAGCCGGCGCGCCGATTGACGCGCGGGACCAAGGGGGAGTCGGCACCGGCATTCGCGACCGACGGCGACCTACTGTTCATTGCCGTCCGCCCGACGGCCGACGACGACAAGCCGCCCGCCGCGCTGTGGCGGCTCCCGGCCACCGGCGGGGAGGCGGCGCAGGTGCTGACGCTGCCCGGCGGCGTCGAGGCGGTGCGCCCGGCCCACGAGGCCGATGTCGCGGTGGTGCGCTCACCGCTGATGCCGTCGGCGCGCACCGTCGACGACGACCGGCGGCTCCGCGAGCTGCGCAAAGACAACAAGATCACGGCGATTCTGCACACCGGCTATCCGATCCGACACTGGGACGCCGATCTCGGGCCCGACGAACCACACCTGCTCGGCGTCGACCTGACCGCCGACACCGCCCGCAGCGAGGACGTCCGCGACCTGACCGCCGCGCCCGGCGATGCACTGCGCGACTCCGACTTCGACATCAGTTCCGACGGGCAGTTCCTGGTCACCACGTGGCAGCGGCCTGCGCCCGGTGCGTCCCGGCATTCGGTGCTGATGCGGATCGACCTCGACAGCGGCGAGCGCACGGTGCTGGTCGACGATCCCGACGCAGACGTCTGGGGTCCGGTCGTCTCGCCGGACGGGTCGACGGTCGTGTACCTTCGCGAGACATTCTCGACGCCCGACACCCCGCCGCGGATCACTCTGGGCTGTATGCGATTTGGTGAGGAACCCACGACGCTCGCGGCCGACTGGGACCGCTGGCCCGCCTCGGTGACGTGGCTGCGCGACGGTTCCGCGGTGATCGTCACCGCCGACCAGGATGGTCGAGCGCCGGTGTTCCGGATCGATGTCGCCGACGGCGCGGTGACTCAGCTGACGTTCGACGACCACTGCTACTCCGACGTCGCCGCCGCGCCTGACGGTGCGCTGTACGCGTTGCGGAGCTCCTATGCCGCGCCGCCACACCCGGTGCGCATCGATCCCGGCGGCCCGATCACCGAACTGCCCTGCGTCGAGCCGCCGCCACTGCCGGGGACGCTGACCGAACTCGAGACGACGACCGACGACGGCACCCGGGTGCGCTCATGGCTGGTGCTGCCGGCGGTCGACGGCGAGGCGCCGCTGCTGCTGTGGATCCACGGTGGCCCGCTGAACAGCTGGAACGTGTGGTCGTGGCGATGGAATCCCTGGCTGCTGGCGGCGCGGGGATATGCCGTGCTGCTGCCCGACCCCGGGCTGTCGACCGGATACGGGCAGGACTTCATCGCGCGTGGCTGGGGCGCGTGGGGCGGCGCTCCGTTCGATGACCTGATGGCCATCACCGACGCGGCCTGTGCGCATCCGCGAATCGATGCCTCCCGCACGGCGGCGATGGGCGGCTCGTTCGGCGGCTACATGGCCAACTGGGTCGCCGGCCACACCGACAGGTTCGACGCGATCGTCACCCACGCCAGCCTCTGGGCGCTCGACCAGTTCGGCGCCACCACCGACTCGTCGTACTACTGGCTGCGCGAGATGACGCGCGAGATGGCCGAGCAGAACTCCCCGCACCGCCACGTCGGTCGGATCCGCACGCCGATGCTCGTGATTCACGGCGACAAGGACTACCGCGTCCCGATCGGCGAGGCGCTGCGGCTCTGGTACGAGTTGTTGACGCACTCGGCGCTGCCCGCCGACGCCGACGGCGACAGCCCGCACCGGTTCCTGTACTTCCCGTCTGAAAACCACTGGGTGCTCACACCGCAACACGCCAAGATCTGGTACCAGGTGGTGATCGGGTTCCTGGCCCGGCACGTGCTCGGTGAGGACGTCGAGGTGCCCGAGACGCTCGGGTAGCGTCGCGACCATGAGCGCACCGGAGCCGGGCGGCCGGCCACATTCGACATCGGAGCGGGAATTCGACATCGTCCTGTACGGAGCCACCGGATTCGTCGGGAAACTCACCGCCGAATACCTGGCCAGGACGGCTCCGAAGGTCCGGATCGCGCTCGCCGGCCGATCTCACGACAAGCTGATCGCCGTCCGAGACTCGTTGGGTGACAACGCCGCCTCGTGGCCCCTGATCACCGCGGACGCGTCACAACCGTCGACGCTGAACGCGATGGCCGCACAGACCCGCGTCGTGGTGACGACGGTGGGGCCCTACGCCCGCTACGGCCTGCCCCTCGTTGCGGCGTGCGCGGCGGCCGGCACCGACTACGCGGATCTGACCGGCGAACCGCTGTTCATGCGTGACAGCATCGACCACTATCACGAACAGGCCGCCGGCACCGGTGCGCGCATCGTGCACTCGTGTGGATTCGACTGCATCCCTTCGGATCTCACGGTCTTCGCCCTGTACCGACGCGCGCAGGAGGACGGTGCCGGCGAGCTCACCGACACCAACCTGGTGCTGCGCGGATTCAAGGGCGGCGTCTCGGGCGGGACCGCCGCTTCGCTGATCGAGGTCATGCGTGAGGCCGCAGGCAACCCCGAGGCCCGGCGGCTGATGAACGACCCCTACACGCTCAGCCAGGACCGGGCCAACGAACCCGAGTTCGGCGCCCAGCCGGACCTGCGGTGGCGCAGGGGCGCCGAGATCGCCCCGGAACTGCGCGGCTATTGGTTCGGTCCCTTTGCCATGGCCGCGGTCAACACCCGAATCGTGCGGCGCAGCAACGAATTACTCGGTCATGACTACGGTCGTCGGTTCGAGTACGGCGAGCAGATGAGCATGGGGAAGTCGGCGCTCGCACCGGTCGCGTCGGCGTTGTCCGCGGCCGGCAACACCGCGACGATGGCGCTGGGGACGCGCTTCTTCCACCGGGTGCCCAACAAGCTCGTCGAGCGCGTGTTGCCCAAGCCGGGCACCGGCCCGAGCGAACGCGTCCGGGAGAGCGGCTACTACGACGTCGAGACGTACGCCAATACCACCTCGGGTGCCCGCTATCGCGCGGTCATGTCGCAGAAGGGCGATCCCGGTTACAAGGCGACGTCGGTCCTGCTGGGGGAGAGCGCGTTGGCGCTGGCGCTGGACCGCGACAAGCTCTCCGACCTGCGCGGCGTGCTGACACCCGCCGCGGCGATGGGCGATGCGTTGCTCACCAGGCTGCCGGCAGCGGGGGTGACGTTGAAAACGGAGCGCCTGCAGGGGTAGCCCACGTCACAGCGGTCCGTGCCGGAAACCGCCCTGTTCGGCCGCGTTTCGGGGCAGTTAGCGACGGCCCGCGCCGCGTTCCTAGAATTGCGGGGTGACCGCCAGCCCCCCGTCCTCCGCCGAAGCCCTGCCCAAGTCCTGGGATCCGGGTGCGGTCGAGAGCGATCTCTACGAGGGTTGGGTCAAGGCCGGCTACTTCACCGCGGACGCGACCAGCGGTAAGCCCGCCTATTCGATCGTGCTGCCGCCGCCGAACGTCACCGGCAACCTGCACATGGGGCACGCGCTCGACCACACGCTGATGGATGCGTTGACCCGCCGCAAGCGCATGCAGGGCTACGAGGTGCTGTGGCTGCCCGGCATGGACCACGCCGGTATCGCGACGCAGTCGGTGGTCGAAAAGCAACTCGCCGTCGACGGCAAGACCAAAGAAGACTTCGGCCGGGACCTGTTCATCGAGAAGGTCTGGGACTGGAAGCGGGAATCCGGTGGCACCATCGGCGCGCAGATGCGCCGCCTCGGTGACGGTGTGGACTGGAGCCGCGACCGATTCACCATGGACGAGGGCCTGTCCCGCGCAGTGCGCACGATCTTCAAGCGGCTCTTCGACGCCGGGCTCATCTACCAGGCCGAGCGCCTGGTCAACTGGTCGCCGGTGCTCGAGACCGCGATCTCGGACCTCGAGGTCAAATACGAAGACATCGAAGGCGAGCTGGTGTCGTTTCGGTACGGCTCGCTCGACGACGACGAACCGCACATCGTGGTCGCCACCACCCGTGTCGAGACGATGCTCGGCGATACGGCGATCGCCGTCCACCCCGACGACGACCGCTACCGCGATCTGGTCGGCAAGACGCTGCCGCACCCGTTCATCGACCGCGAGATCGTGATCGTTGCCGACGAGCACGTCGACCCCGAATTCGGCACCGGTGCGGTCAAGGTGACGCCCGCGCACGATCCGAACGACTTCGAGATCGGCCTGCGTCATCAGTTGCCGATGCCGTCGATCATGGACACCAAGGGCCGAATCACCGGCACCGGAACGGAATTCGACGGCCAGGACCGCTTCGAGGCTCGGGTCAAGGTGCGCGAGGCGCTGGCCGAGCAGGGCCGCATCGTCGCCGAGAAGCGGCCGTACGTGCACAGCGTCGGGCACTCCGAACGCAGCGGTGAGCCGATCGAGCCGCGCCTGTCACTACAGTGGTGGGTCAAGGTCGAGGCGTTGGCCAAGGCCGCCGGCGACGCGGTTCGCAACGGCGACACCGCGATTCATCCGCCGAGCCTCGAGCCCCGGTGGTTCGCGTGGGTGGACAACATGCACGACTGGTGCATCTCTCGGCAGCTGTGGTGGGGCCACCGCATCCCGATCTGGCACGGACCGGACGGCGAGACGGTCTGTGTCGGCCCCGACGAGACCCCGCCGAAAGGCTGGGAGCAGGACCCCGACGTGCTCGACACCTGGTTCAGTTCGGCGTTGTGGCCGTTCTCCACCATGGGCTGGCCCGACCACACGAAAGACCTCGCCAAGTTCTATCCGACCACCGTGCTGGTCACCGGCTACGACATCCTGTTCTTCTGGGTGGCGCGGATGATGATGTTCGGCACCTTCGTCGCCGACGACCCCGCGATCACGCTCGACGGCCAGCGCGGTCCGCAAGTGCCGTTCCAGAACGTCTTCCTGCACGGGCTGATTCGCGACGAGCACGGCCGCAAGATGAGCAAGTCGCGCGGTAACGGGATCGACCCGCTGGACTGGGTGGAGATCTTCGGGGCCGACGCGCTGCGGTTCACGCTCGCGCGCGGTGCGAGCCCCGGCGGCGACCTCTCCATCGGCGAGGACCACGCCCGCGCGTCCCGCAACTTCGCCACGAAGCTGTTCAACGCCACCCGCTTCGCGCTGATGAACGGCGCCGCGCCCGCTCCGCTGCCCGACGTCGCCGAGCTGACCGATGCCGACCGGTGGATCCTGGGCCGCATGGAACAGGTTCGCGCCGAAGTGGATTCGGCGTTCGACGCCTACGAGTTCAGCCGGGCGTGCGAGTCGCTGTATCACTTCGCATGGGACGAGTTCTGCGACTGGTACGTCGAGTTGGCCAAGGTGCAGCTGGCCGACGGGATCGACCACACGACGGCGGTGCTCGCGGCGGTGCTCGACACGCTACTCAAACTGCTTCATCCGGTGATGCCGTTCGTCACCGAGGTGCTGTGGAAGACCCTGACCGCCCGGGCTGGGGCGAGCGAAGCGACGGGAAAGATGGAGTCGCTGGTGATCGCCGATTGGCCGACGCCGTCTGGCTTCGAGCTCGATCCGGTTGCCGCGCAACGGGTCGCGGACATGCAGAAGCTCATCACCGAGGTGCGCCGCTTCCGCAGCGATCAGGGGCTCAACGACCGGCAGAAGGTGCCCGCCCGGCTGTCGGAGATCGCCGGTGCGGACCTGCAGGCGCAGGTGCCCGCGGTGCGGTCGCTGGCCTGGCTGACCACCGACGACGACGGCTTCGCCCCGACCGCGGCGATCGAGGTGCGGCTGTCGCGCGGCACCGTGACCGTCGAGGTCGACACCTCGGGCACCGTGGACGTGGCCGCCGAACGGCGGCGCCTGGAGAAGGACCTCGCCGCGGCGCAAAAGGAACTGGCCAGCACCACAGGCAAACTCGGAAACGAGGCGTTCCTGGCGAAGGCGCCCGCAGAGGTGGTGGACAAGATCCGCGGACGCCAACAGGTCGCCCAAGAGGAGGTCGACCGCATCACCGCAAGGTTGGCCGCACTCCGATGACCGAGCCGGAGAACCGGCCACCTCCGGAACCCGAGCCGTCACCGGACGAGATCGCGGCGCTCCTGCAGGTCGAGCACCTTCTCGACCAGCGTTGGCCCGAAACGAAACTCGAACCCAGCACGACGCGCATCTCGGCGCTGCTCGAACTCCTCGGCTCGCCGCAGCGCGGATATCCGTCGATCCACATCGCCGGCACCAACGGCAAGACGTCGGTCGCGCGGATGGTCGACGCGCTGTTGACGGCGCTGCACCGCCGCACCGGCCGCACCACCAGCCCGCACCTGCAGTCGGCCGTCGAGCGCATCTCCATCGACGGCAAGCCGATCAGCCCCGCGACCTACGTCGACACCTATCGCGAGATCGAGCCGTTCGTGCAGCTGGTCGATCAGCAGTCCGAAGCCGGCGTTCTCGGAAGCGCTGGCCCAGCCATGAGCAAGTTCGAGGTGGTGACGGCGATGGCGTTCGCCGCCTTCGCCGACGCGCCGATCGACGTGGCCGTCGTCGAGGTCGGCCTCGGCGGGCGCTGGGACGCCACCAACGTCGTCAACGCCCCTGTCGCGGTGATCACCCCGATCGGGGTGGACCACGCCGACTACCTGGGCGACACCCTCGCCGAGATCGCCGCGGAGAAGGCCGGAATCATCGGCAAACAGGAAGAGGACCTCGTCCCGACCGACACTGTCGCGATCATCGCCAGGCAGGCGCCGGAGGCGATGGAAGCGCTTCTGGCGCAGACGGTGCGCGCCGACGCGGCCGTCGCCCGGGAGGACTCCGAGTTCGCGGTGCTCGGCAGGCAGGTCGCGGTCGGCGGACAGCTGCTCGAGCTGCAGGGGCTGGGCGGGCTCTACTCCGACATCTTCCTGCCGCTGCACGGCGAACACCAGGCGCACAACGCCGCTCTGGCGCTCGCGGCCGTCGAGGCGTTCTTCGGTGCGGGCGCGCAGCGTCAGCTCGACATCGACGCCGTACGCGCGGGCTTCGCCGCGGTGACCAGCCCGGGCCGGCTGGAGAGAATGCGCAGCGCGCCAACGGTTTTCATCGACGCCGCGCACAACCCCGCCGGCGCCGCCGCGCTGGCGCAGGCCTTGCAGGAGGAGTTCGACTTCCGGTTCCTGGTCGGCGTCGTGTCGGTGATGGGCGACAAGGACGTCGACGGCATCCTGGCCGCGCTGGAACCGGTGTTCGACCAGATCGTCGTCACCCACAACGGCTCGCCGCGCGCGCTCGACGTCGAGGGGCTGGCGCTGCTGGCCGAGCAGAAGTTCGGGCCCGAACGGGTGATCACGGCCGCGACGCTGCCCGACGCGATCGAGACCGCCACCGCGATTGTCGAGGAATCGGCCATCGAAGGCGAACTGCTCGGCGGCGCCGGCATCGTGATCACCGGCTCCGTGGTCACCGCGGGGGCGGCGCGCACGCTGTTCGGAAAGGATCCGCAATGACAGGGCCTGCGCAGCAGCCGGACCCCTGGAAGAGCTTCCGCGGGGTCATGGCGGGCACGCTGATCCTGGAGGCCATCGTCGTGCTGCTGGCGCTGCCGGTGGTGGCGAATTTGGGCGGCGGCCTGACCAGAGCCACCGGCGGCTTCCTGATCGGCATGGCGGTGGTGCTGGTGCTCCTGGCCGGTGTACAGGGCAAACCGTGGGCGATCTGGGTGAACGTCGGTATCCAGCTGGTCCTGATCGCCGGCGTCGTCCTCGACGGTGCCATCGCGTTCGTCGGCGTGATCTTCCTGATCGTGTGGCTGATCATCGCCCGGCTGCGCGCCGAGGTACTTCGCAGGCAGAAACGAGGACTCCTGCCTGGTCAGCAGGGTCCGCCGGAGTAGCCCGCCGCGGCGGCTATTCTGTCGGCCGTGACTGAGCCGATTGAACGCACCCTCGTGTTGGTCAAGCCCGACGGCGTCAAGCGGCGTCTTGTCGGCGAGATCCTGGCCCGTATCGAACGCAAAGGGCTGTCGATCGCGGCGCTGGAACTGGTGACCGTCAGCGACGAGCTGGCGTGCAAGCACTACGCCGAGCACGACGGCAAGCCGTTCTTCGACTCGCTGCTCGCGTTCATCACCTCCGGCCCCGTCGTAGCGGCGATCGTGGAGGGTCCGCGGGCCATCGCCGCGTTCCGTCAGATCGCCGGCGGAACCGACCCGGTGGAGAAGGCGACACCGGGCACCATCCGCGGTGACCTGGCCCTGATCACCCAGGACAACCTGGTGCACGGCTCGGATTCGCCGGAGTCCGCGGCCCGCGAGATCGATCTCTGGTTCCCCAGCAAGTAGCGGGTTTCTGCACCGGTCTCGCCCAGCCTGGTCAGGCGGGGCGTCGTGATGTGGGATACTCGACTCGGGTTACCGGCCGCCAAACCGGGGTCGGAAGCCCGAATGAAGACTTAGACGTGCGCGACCATCGCCACGCGTGATGCGGCGCCGACCGTCCAGCCATCATTCAGACCGGCACCGGGATGGTCCCCTGTGGACCGCTCGGAGCGAGACCACAACAAGCTCGGGCGAAGTTACCCGGGTCCATAGCGGAAGCCCTCGCGTGGCCGCGTCAGAAACGACGCGCCCGGGGGCTTAAGGAGACTACGTGGCCGAAGATGCCCCAACCGAAGACCTTTCTGAAGACACGCGAGAAGCGCAGGACTCTCAGCCGGAGACGTTGAGGGTCGACTCGCTTGCCCAGGTGCTCGGCACCACCAGCGAGCGGGTCCTCGAAGCGCTGACCGAACTCGACGGTCGGCCGCGCACCGCCGAGTCCACCGTCGAGGAGGACGAGGCGCAGCGGGTGCGCGAAGCGCTCGCCGACGGTTCCGGTGCGACGCAGGTGCCCGAACCCTCGGCGCCCACGCCTGAGCCGGCGGACGACTCCGCGACCGAAGACGGTGACGAGCCGGAGTCCCGGCTGATTCTGGAGACCCCCGCGGAGGTGGCCCCGGAGCGCGCCGAATACATGCCGCTGTTCGTGGCGCCGCAGCCGGTGAAATTCGACGACATCGACACCGACGACGACGACGATGACGACGATGACGACGACGAGGGTCCCGACAGCGAAGACGACCAGTCCGAGCGGCCCTCCGGTCGCCGTCGCCGCCGCGGCAGGCGTGGACGGGGCCGCGGCCGTGGTGAGCAGAACGGCGACGACGGCGACGCCGACGGGGACACCAACCAGAACGGCTCCTCGGGCGTAGACCAGGACGACGACTCGGACGACTCCGACGACGACAACGGCGACGACGAGAACTCCGGCTCCGAGGGCGCGACCCGCCGTCGGCGCCGCCGCCGTCGCCGCAAGTCCGGTTCGGGAGACGACGGCGACGCGACGTCGCCCGATGACCCGCCCAACACCGTCGTCCACGAGCGCGAACCGCGGAAATCCGCCCGGGGCGACAAGTCGTCTTCGAGTGGTGACGGCGAGATCCAGGGCATCAGCGGGTCCACCCGCCTCGAGGCCAAGCGGCAACGCAGACGTGACGGCCGCGATGCCGGCCGGCGCCGGCCGCCCATCCTGAGCGAGGCCGAATTCCTGGCCAGGCGCGAAGCCGTCGAGCGAATGATGGTCGTCCGCGACAAGGTCCGCACCGAACCGCCGCACGAGGGCGCCCGCTACACGCAGATCGCCGTCCTCGAAGACGGCGTCGTCGTGGAGCATTTCGTCACCTCGGCGGCGTCGGCCTCCCTGGTCGGCAACATCTATCTCGGCATCGTTCAGAATGTGCTCCCCTCGATGGAGGCGGCCTTCGTCGACATCGGCCGCGGACGCAACGGCGTGCTCTACGCCGGCGAGGTGAACTGGGAAGCCGCCGGACTCGGCGGTGCGAACCGCAAGATCGAGCAGGCGCTCAAACCGGGCGACTACGTCGTCGTCCAGGTCAGCAAGGACCCCGTCGGCCACAAGGGCGCCCGGCTGACCACACAGGTCTCGCTCGCGGGCCGCTACCTGGTCTATGTGCCGGGTGCCTCGTCGACCGGGATCAGCCGCAAGCTGCCCGACACCGAACGCCAGCGTCTCAAGGAGATCCTGCGCGAGGTCGTGCCGCCCGACGCAGGCGTGATCATCCGGACCGCGTCCGAGGGCGTCAAAGAATCCGACATCCGCACCGACGTCGAACGCCTCGCCAAGCGCTGGACCGAGATCGAGGCCAAGGCCGCCGAGATCACCGAGACGAAGGCCGGTGCGGCCGTCGCGCTCTACGAAGAGCCCGACGTGCTGGTCAAGGTGATCCGCGACCTGTTCAACGAGGACTTCACCGGGCTGACCGTCTCCGGCGAAGACGCCTGGAACACCATCACCGAGTACGTGAATTCGGTTGCGCCGGAACTTCTTCCACGCTTGACGAAATACGAGCCGACATCACCCGACGGCCCGGACGTGTTCGCGGTGCACCGCATCGACGAGCAGCTGACCAAGGCGATGGACCGCAAGGTGTGGCTGCCGTCGGGCGGCACGCTCGTGATCGACCGCACCGAGGCCATGACCGTCATCGACGTCAACACCGGCAAGTTCACCGGCTCGGGCGGCAACCTCGAGCAGACCGTCACGCGCAACAACCTCGAGGCGGCCGAGGAGATCGTGCGCCAACTGCGGCTGCGCGACATCGGCGGCATCGTGGTGATCGACTTCATCGACATGGTGCTCGAGTCGAACCGCGACCTGGTGCTGCGCCGGCTAACCGAGGCGTTGGCCCGCGACCGGACCCGGCATCAGGTGTCCGAGGTGACCTCGCTGGGCCTGGTGCAGTTGACGCGCAAGCGGCTCGGCACCGGATTGGTGGAGGCCTTCTCGACGGCGTGCACACACTGCGCCGGGCGCGGGATCGTGCTGCACGGCGACCCGGTGGACTCGACGTCGAGCAGCGGACGCAAGTCGGACGGCGGCGGCGGGCGGCGCGGTAAGCGCGGCAAACGCGGTGGCAAGTCCGACGACGTCGCCGTGGCCAAGGTCCCGCCGCATCCCGCGGGTGAGCACCCGATGTTCAAGGCGATGGCGGCCGCCAACGGCCGGCACGAGGGCGACGACGAGGACGACACCGACGAGACCCGCGAGCAGAAGCCCGAGGAGGTCGCCGAGACCGACTCCGAAGCCATCCGCAACGCGGTGATCGAGTCCGGCGAGGACGACATCGAGGACCTCGAGGACGAGGAGTTCGACGACTCCGACGATTCGGACGACGAGGACGATTCGGACGACGACTCCGACGAGGACGAGATCGACCTGGACTCCGACGACGACGAGGACGACATCGACGACGACATCGAGGTCATCGGCGCCGAGGACTCCGACGACGAGGACTCCGACGACGAGGACTCCGACGACGATTCCGACGACGACGAGGACTCCGGATACGACGCCAACGGGGTCACGCCGGCGGCGACCGCCTCAGGTGGGCGGCACCGGCGCCGCGCGGCCGCCCGGCCCGCGGGACCACCGACCCATGACGGCTGACCAGCTGGTCGGGCGCCGACGAGCCGTGACCTGCGGTGATTTGACCCTCATGCGGCGGCTCAAGTAGCCTTGAGCAGTTGTCGCGAGGCTCTGGACCTAGTGGAGTCGGCGACACTCCGAGATCCGGAAACCCAGACCAGCGCAGCGGCAAGTCGCGCGCGCCCAGTGAACGACGTAGGAGTAACACCACGATGGCCACGTACGCAATCGTCAAGACCGGCGGCAAGCAGTACAAGGTCGCGGTCGGCGACGTGGTGAAGGTCGAGAAGCTCGATTCCGAGCCCGGCGCCAGCGTCTCGTTGCCCGTGGCCCTCGTCGTCGACGGTTCGAAGGTGACCTCCGACGCCAAGTCGCTGGAGAAGGTCGCCGTCACCGGCGAGATCCTGGAGCACACCAAGGGCCCCAAGATCCGCATCCACAAGTTCAAGAACAAGACCGGCTACCACAAGCGGCAGGGTCACCGTCAGCAGCTGACCGTCCTCAAGGTCACCGGGATCAAGTAGAGGAACCACAGACATGGCACACAAGAAGGGCGCTTCCAGCTCGCGCAACGGTCGCGACTCAGCCGCACAGCGACTCGGCGTCAAGCGGTTCGGCGGCCAGGTCGTCAAGGCCGGCGAGATCCTGGTCCGCCAGCGCGGTACGCATTTCCATCCCGGCACCAACGTCGGCCGTGGTGGCGACGACACCCTGTTCGCCACGGCTCCCGGTGCCGTCGAGTTCGGCACCAAGCGCGGCCGCAAGACCGTCAGCGTCGTGCGACCGGCGCCGCAGGAGGCTTGACTTCCTGCCGCGAATGTGATGCTGCTGCGACTTCCCGGCTGAAGCTGGCAGTAGCTCACATCGTCACGGAAAGGAAGATCCGATGCCTCGCTTCGTCGACCGCGTGGTGATTCACGCGCGGGCCGGCAACGGCGGTAACGGCTGCGCGTCGGTCCATCGCGAGAAGTTCAAGCCGCTCGGCGGCCCGGACGGCGGTAACGGCGGCCGCGGCGGCAGCGTGGTTCTCGTCGTCGACCCGCAGGTCCACACGCTGCTCGACTTCCACTTTCACCCGCACGTCGTCGCACCGTCCGGAAAACAGGGCGCGGGCGGTAACCGGGACGGCGCCGCAGGTGCGGATCTCGAGGTCAAGGTTCCCGACGGCACCGTCGTGCTCGACGAGGACGGCCGCCTGCTCGCCGATCTCGTCGGAGCCGGTACCCGCTTCGAAGCGGCCGCCGGCGGCCGCGGCGGCCTGGGCAACGCGGCGCTGGCGTCGCGCGCCCGGAAGGCGCCGGGCTTCGCGCTGCTCGGCGAGAAGGGTCAGGTCCGCGACCTGACGCTGGAACTCAAGACCGTCGCCGACGTCGGGCTCGTCGGATTCCCGTCCGCGGGCAAGTCCTCTCTCGTCTCGGTCATCTCCGCGGCCAAACCGAAGATCGCCGACTATCCGTTCACGACGCTGGCGCCCAACCTCGGCGTGGTGTCCGCCGACGGGAACACGTTCACCGTCGCCGACGTGCCCGGCCTGATCCCCGGCGCGTCGCAGGGCCGCGGACTGGGGCTGGACTTCTTGCGCCACATCGAGCGCTGTGCCGTGCTGGTCCACGTCATCGACTGCGCGACGATGGAACCCGGGCGCGACCCCGTCTCCGACATCGACGCGCTGGAAGCCGAACTCTCCGCGTACACCCCCACGCTGCAGGGCGATTCGACGCTGGGAGACCTCGCCGAACGTCCGCGTGCGGTGGTGCTCAACAAGATCGACGTGCCCGACGCACGCGAGCTCGCCGACTTCGTCCGCGACGAGGTCGCCCGCCGCTACGGCTGGCCGGTCTTCGAGGTGTCGACGGTGACCCGGGAAGGGTTGCGCCAGTTGACCTTCGCGCTGTGGGAGATGGTGTCGGCCTACCGCGAAGCGCAACCTCCGGTGGTGCCCCGCCGGCCCGTCATCCGGCCCGTCCCGGTCGACGAGAGCGGTTTCACCGTCGAACCGGACGGACACGGCGGCTTCGTTGTGCACGGAATCCGGCCCGAACGGTGGGTCGCCCAAACCGATTTCGACAACGACGAGGCGGTCGGCTACCTCGGCGACCGGCTGGCGCGTCTCGGTGTCGAGGACGAGCTGTTGAAGCTGGGCGCGCGGCCCGGCTGCGCGGTCACGATCGGTGAGGTCACGTTCGACTGGGAGCCGCAGACGCCGGCCGGGGTCGACGTGCCGATGTCGGGCCGCGGCACCGACCAACGCCTGGAGCAGACCGAGCGTGTCGGGGCCGCCGAACGCAAGGCCGCCCGGCGGGAACGGCGGCGCCCCGGCGGTGAGTCGTGACGGCCTCGCCGCGCACCGCGGAGTCCCCGCACCGGGACGCGATCCGCACCGCGCGCAGCGTCGTCGTCAAGATCGGCACCACCGCGCTGACCACACCGTCCGGGGTGTTCGACGCCAGCAGGCTGGCGGTGCTGGTCGACGCCATCGAGGGCCGGATGCGGGCCGGTTCCGACGTGGTGATCGTCTCCTCGGGTGCGATCGCCGCGGGCATCGAACCGCTGCGGCTGAACAGGCGCCCCACCGACCTGGCCACCAAACAGGCCGCTGCCAGCGTCGGGCAGGTCGCGCTGGTCAACGCGTGGAGCGCTGCCTTCGCGCGGTATGACCGCACCGTCGGTCAGGTGCTGCTGACCGCGCACGACATCTCGATGCGAGTGCAGCACACCAACGCCCAGCGCACCCTCGACCGGCTGCGCGCGCTGCACGCGGTCGCGATCGTCAACGAGAACGACACGGTGGCCACCAACGAGATCCGGTTCGGCGACAACGACCGGCTTTCGGCGCTGGTCGCTCACCTGGCCGGCGCCGACGCGCTGATCCTGCTGTCCGACATCGACGGGCTCTACGACTCGGATCCGCGAAAAGGCAACGCGCGCTTCATCGACGAGGTGGCGGGTCCCGACGACCTCGACGGTGTGGTGGCCGGTAGGGGAAGCCATCTGGGCACCGGCGGGATGGCGTCGAAGCTGTCGTCGGCACTGCTGGCCGCCGACGCCGGCGTGCCGGTGTTGTTGGCCGCGGCCTCGGAGGCGCCGACGGCATTGTCCGACGCCTCGGTCGGCACCGTGTTCGCGCCGCGGCCCGACCGGATGTCGGCGCGTCGATTCTGGGTGCGCTACGCCGCCGAAGCCGCGGGCACGCTGACGCTGGACGACGGCGCGGTGCGCGCGGTGGTCAAGCAGCGACGCTCGCTGCTGCCCGCCGGCATCACCGCCGTGTCGGGGCGGTTCTACGGCGGCGACGTCGTCGAGTTACGGGCGCAGGACGGCACGATGGTCGCGCGTGGCGTGGTCGCATACGACCGCGGCGAGCTGGCGACAATGCTGGGCCGCTCGACGTCGGACCTGTCGCCGGAGCTGCGACGGCCCGCGGTGCACGCCGACGACCTCGTCGCCGTCTGATTCTCAGGCCGAGGTCGCGACCGCGGGCAGCTCGTCGGCCAGCAGCGCCAGCATGGGGGAGCAGCCGTTGTCGATCTTGACTGTCGCGAGCGCGTCGCCGCGGGTCGGCCCGCGGTTGACGATCGCGACGGGCATGCCCGCCGCGGCGGCGTGACGTACGAACCGATAGCCCGAGTACACCGTCAGCGACGACCCGGCGACCAGCAGGGCGTCGGCACTGTCGACCACCGAATATGCCTCGGCCACACGGTCTTTCGGAACGCTCTCGCCGAAGTAGACGATGTCGGGTTTGAGCATGCCGCCGCAGCGGGGGCAGTCGACGACGCGAAACGAACCGGTCTCGCCGACGACGGCGTCGGCGTCCGGTGCGACCGCGATGCCGCCGACGGACTCCTCGACTCGCTGCGCGAAGCCGGGATTGGCCTCCTCGAGCAGATCGGCCAGGGCGGCTCGGCTCATCGTGTGCGCACAGTCCAGGCAGATCACCTGCGCATATGTGCCGTGCAGGTTGACGACGGTGTCGCTGCCCGCCTTGGTGTGCAGCAGGTCGACGTTCTGGGTGATCAGCCCCGACACGACGCCCGCTGCCTCGAGCGCGGCCAGGGCGCGGTGGCCGGCGTTGGGCAGCGTGGCGTCCATATGGCGCCAGCCGAGGTGGTTGCGCGCCCAGTAGCGCTGCCGGAACACGGGATCGGAGGTGAACTGCCGGATCGTCATCGGATTGCTCGGCGGGGAGTCCGGCCCGCGGTAGTCCGGGATCCCGGAGTCGGTGGACATGCCCGCCCCGGTGAGCACGGCGATCCGCCGGTCACGCAGCAGTGCGACGAGTTCGGGTGCCTCCACCTGATCGAGGGTAGGCGCTAGTTCGCCAAGGCCTGCGGCGACAGCTCCTTGAGCATCGCGTTCGCCCACCGCATCTGTCGCAGGGCCTGCGGATGGCACCGCTGGGTCAGCTCGAGCAGCCGCTCGTCCTTGACGGCCTGTGCGCCCTGAGCCAGCAGTTCCCAGTCCAGCGAGACGCCGGCCGCCAGCCGGTGCAGCCGCCTCAGGTCCGCAAGCAACAGCAGGGCGGGCTCGGGCCGTCGACCGAGCCGGTCGCTGACCCACTGCTGGGCCACCTCGGTGACAGCCTTGGTCCGCGGGTGCGCGCGCAACCGGACGCCGTAGCGCGGCCCGATCTGCGCGATCAGGTCGACGTGTTCGCGCGACCAGGTGGTGAGGTCCATCGCGACGTGATAGATGCCGTGGTCGTCGTGGTGGCGCGCGGCGATCGCGTCGAGCGAGCGGGCCAGCCTCAGTTCGGAGCGGTGCAGTTCGCGCAACGCCAGGCCGAGTTTCATCGTGACTCCGCTCCGGTCGGCACGACGGCAAGCCGGGCCGCCGCGGTCTTGAAGATCGGTTGTTTGGACACGGGGTCCCAATCGGTCATGGTGAGCTCGTTGGCGGCTCGGTCGTGCTCGTCGTCGTCGGCGTCCCAGTAGCCGTAGTGGAACGGCAGGAACAGCACCCCCGCGCGGATGCCGGTGATGCGTGCCGTGGCGCGGACGCGTCCGCGCGGTGTCTCGATCTCAGTGAGAGCGCCGTCGCGGACACCGAGGCGGTGCGCATCGGACTCGGCCATCTCGACCCACACCTCGGGGGCCGCCGCGGCGAGTTCCGGGACGCGTCCGGTCTTGGTCCTGGTGTGAAAGTGGTACACCGTGCGGCCGGTGATCAGCGCGAACGGGTAGTCGTCGCTCGGAACCTCATGCGCGGGCAGGTATTCGGCCGCCTTGATGATCGCCTTGCCATCCGGGTTCATCGCCCGGTACTCGGTCGGCTCCAGCGGTGCGCCGGTGATCAGGTCCTTGCCGTACGCCTCGCAGTAGCCGGGCGCCGCCCAGAATCGCCCGTCGGCGTAGAGGCGTTCGGTGCCGTCGGGATGCTCGGCGTTACACGGCCATTGGATTCCGCTGCCGCCGCGCAACTTGTCATAGCTCAGACCGGTGTAGTCACACGGCCGCCCGGCGCTGCAGCGCTGCCACGCGGCGAACGCGGACTCCGGATCCGTCCAGGACGGCAGCGGATCGCCGTCGCGGTCACGGAAATCCATGCGCCGCGCATAGTCCAGGAAAATATCGAGATCGGGCCGGGCCTGACCGGGCGGGTCGACGGCCTTTTCCGAAAGGTGCACGGTGCGGTCGGTGTTGGTGAACGTGCCGGTCTTCTCGCCCCACGCGGCGGCAGGCAACACCACATCGGCGAGTTCCGTTGTCTCCGTGGGGAAGATGTCCTGCACCACGACGAACAGTCGCTGCTGGCTCAGAATGCTGCGAATGCGGCGCAGCTCGGGCAGCGAGACCGCCGGATTCGTCGCGCTGATCCACAGCAGGCGCAGCGTGCCCTGTTCGGCGTAGCGGAACATCTGCATCGCGTGCGTCGGCGGCGCATAGTGTGGGATCTGCGTCATGTCGAGGTTCCACAGCTTCGCCAATTCCTCGATGTGGCTGTCGTTGGACCAGTTCCGGAAGCCGGCCAGGTCGCCGTCGGCGCCGCATTCGCGGGTGTTCTCGGCGGTCGGCTGACCGTTCATCTGCAGCACCCCGCACCCCGGCCTGCCGAGCATGGCGCGCAGGATGTGCACGTTGTTGACCTGAACCGCGGCGGCCGAGGCCTGATGCGACTGGTAAAAGCCTTGTAGCACCGTCGACAGCAGTCGTTGCGCGGTGCCCAGCAAGCGCGCCGCGGCGCGGATGTCGACGGCGGAGACGCCGCAGATCTCGGCGACGCGCTCGGGCGGGAACTCGGCGACGCGCTTGCGCAGCTCGTCGAAACCCACGGCGTGCGCGCGGATGTAGTCCTGGTCGATCCAGTCGTTGGCGACGATCTCGTGCAGGAGACCGTTCATCAGCGCAACGTTGGTGCCGGGCAGCGGAGCCAGATGCACCGTCGCGTGCTCGGCCACCGGGGTCTTCCGCGGATCGACGCACACGATGGCCGGTGGGTTGGGTCCGGCCAGCCGGTCGAGCATCCGCATCCACAACACGGTCTGGGTCTCGGCGACGTTGTGGCCGTAGAGCGCGATGACGTCGGCGTGATCGACGTCGGCGTAGGAACCGGGTTGGCCGTCGCAGCCGAACGACTCCTTGAGCGCCTCGGCGGCCGTCGCGGTGCACAACCGGGTATTGCCGTCGACGTGGTTGGTGCCGATCGCACCGTGCGCGATCACGCCGAGCGTGTAGTACTCCTCGAGGAACAGCTGCCCCGAGGTGTAGAAGCCGAACGCCGAAGGGCCGTACCGGTCGAGCAGGCGCTTGCTGTGCCGCACCACCTGATCCATGGCGGTGTCCCAATCACATTCGGTCAGTTGGCCCTTGACGCGGATCATCGGTGTGGTGAGGCGATCGGGCGAGGCGTTGGCCTGCCAGCCGTAGAAGTCCTTCGGGTCGAGTCGCCCGTGGTTGACCCGGTCGTCCTCCCGGCCACGCACGCCGACGATCCGGTCGTCCTTCACCGCGATGTCCAGGCCGTCGCCGTTGGAGTGCAGGATGGCCGCCGACTGCACCCAGCGGTCGACCGATTCCGGCGGCACGCCGTCGGCCAGATGCATGTCCGGTCGCGCAGGCCAGCGTTCGTCGCGCGCATACGGAGTCCGCGCGCCCCACGGTTCGGCTATCCGACTGGCGGGCACCCGGTCGGCCTACCCGGTGATCGCCGGGTGAAACCTCACTTCAAGCATTGCGACGCGGGCGTGATCTCGGCGCTCATATTGCTTTTCATCATCGTCAGCGCGGCGTCGCTGAGTTCGGGCTCGATGTGGGCGAGGGCGTCCGGTGGGACGACGACGGGGAAGTGGCGAACATAGGCGTCGAGCGCCGTGTAGAGGATGCACTGTTCGGTGACCTGACCGGTCAGGATCACCCGCTGAGGCTTCAACTGCCCGAGCAGATATGCGAGCGGGGTGGCGTAAAAGGCGCTGTGGCGCACCTTCGTCATCAGCCGGCAGCCCTCCTGCGGCACGATCGGCTCGACCAGGTCCGGCCGCTCACCCTGCAATGCCGACTGCACGATGTCGCTGAACTCGGCGGCGAAATCGCCGTAGTTGTCGTTGACGTAGATCAGGTCCACGTCCTCGCGTTCCCGGGCCTCTGCGACGAGCTTGGAGAGTGGATCGATGATCTCGGCGACGTTCGGCGCCAGCTTCTCGGCGTCGGGATGTTGGTAGGTGTTCATCATGTCGATGACCAGCAGGGCGGTGTCACTCATGGGGACTTGCATACCCTGTTCCGTTTTCGGGCAACAATGAGGCATGGATTTCTACTCGGCGTATCGGCACGGGTTCGTCCGCGTCGCCGCCTGCACGCACCACACGGCGCTCGCGGATCCACAGGCCAACGCCGAGTCGGTGCTGCGGTTGGCCCGCGCCTGCCACGACGACAGCGTCGCGCTCGCGGTGTTTCCGGAGCTGACGCTGTCGGGATACTCGATCGAGGACATCGTGATGCAGGACGCGCTGCTCGACGCGGTCGAGGATGCCGTGCTCGACGTCGTCGTGGCCTCCGCCGACCTGATGCCGGTCCTGGTGATCGGTGCGCCCCTGCGCTATCGCCACCGGATCTACAACACCGCGGTCGTGATTCACCGCGGGCGGGTGCTCGGCGTGGTGCCGAAGTCGTATCTGCCGACCTACCGAGAGTTCTATGAGCGACGTCAGATGGCGCCGGGCGACGACATCCGCGGCTCGATCCGGATGGGTCGCGGAAACGAATGGGCGGACGCGCCGTTCGGTCCCGATCTGTTGTTCACCGCGACCGACATGCCGGGTTTCGTGTTGCACGTCGAGATCTGCGAGGACATGTTCGTGCCGATCCCGCCGAGCGCGTCGGCGGCGTTGGCCGGGGCCACGGTGCTGGCGAACCTGTCCGGAAGCCCGATCACGATCGGGCGTTCCGAGGATCGCTGCCTGTTGGCGCGCTCCGCGTCGGCGCGGTGCCTGGCCGCGTATGTCTATGCCGCGGCGGGCGAGGGCGAGTCGACGACCGACCTCGCCTGGGACGGCCAGACGATGATTTGGGAGAACGGCGAATGCCTCGCGCAGTCCGAACGCTTCCCCAAGGGTGAGCGCCGATCCGTCGCCGACGTCGACCTGGAACTGCTGCGCTCCGAACGCATCCGGATGGGCACCTTCGACGACAACCGGCGGCACCACGGCGCGGCGGCGGATGCCTTCCGGCGGGTGGAGTTTCAGCTTGATCCGCCCACCGGCGACGTCGGCCTGCTGCGCCACATCGAGCGTTTCCCGTTCGTCCCGTCGGATCCCGAACGGCTGGAACAGGATTGCTACGAGGCCTACAGCATCCAGGTGGCCGGGCTCGAACAGCGGTTGCGCGCGTTGAACTTTCCGAAGATCATCCTCGGCCTGTCGGGCGGCCTCGACTCCACGCACGCGTTGATCGTCGCCGCGCGGGCCATGGACCGCGAAGAGCGCCCGCGCAGCGACATTCTCGCGTATACCATGCCCGGATTCGCCACGGGCGAGCGGACGAAGGGCAACGCCCAACGGTTGGCCGAGGCGCTGGGCGTGACGTTCGCCGAACTCGACATCAGCTCGACGGCGGAGTTGATGCTCAAGAACATGGATCATCCGTTCGGCCGCGGGGAGAAGGTGTACGACGTCACGTTCGAGAACGTGCAGGCCGGGCTACGGACCGATTACCTGTTCCGACTGGCCAACCAGCGCGGAGGAATCGTGCTGGGCACCGGCGACCTGTCCGAGCTCGCGCTGGGCTGGTCGACCTACGGCGTGGGTGATCAGATGTCGCACTACAACGTCAACGGCGGTGTTCCGAAGACGTTGATCCAGCACCTGATTCGCTGGGTGATCTCGTCCAAGCAGTTCGACGACAAGGTCAACGAGGTGCTGCAGTCGGTGCTCGACACCGAGATCTCCCCGGAGCTGGTCCCCGCCGGTGAGGACGAGGAGATCCAGAGCAGCGAGTCCAAGGTCGGACCCTATGTGCTGCAGGACTTCTCGCTGTTCCAGGTGCTGCGCTTCGGGTTCCGGCCGTCGAAGGTGGCATTCCTGGCGTGGCACGCCTGGAGCGATCCCCAGCGCGGCGACTGGCCGACCGGATACCCCGAGGACAAGCGTCCGTCGTACTCGCTGAAGGAGATTCGGCACTGGCTGCAGGTGTTCGCGCAGCGGTACTACTCGTTCGCCCAGTTCAAGCGGTCGGCGGTGCCGAACGGGCCCAAGGTTTCCCACGGCGGATCGCTCTCGCCGCGCGGTGACTGGCGGGCACCGTCGGACATGTCCGCCCGCACCTGGCTCGACGAGATCGAGCGGGAGATCCCCGAAGACTAGGGGCGCTACTCAGCGATCGTTGCGTAGCCGCTCGGACAACGCGCCGACGGCCGCGCCGGCCAGCGCTCCGATGGTGGCCCACCACCATTGGCCCGTCGCCGCCGCCACGGCCGACCCGATGATCAGGCCGATGATGAGCGGCATCCAGCGCCAGCCCGCTTCCTGCTTGCTGTTCGTCTGATTGCGTGCCATGGCCCCACGTTAACGGCACGCGATTCCGGCTCGTCGGCCCCGTGCTAACGACGTCCGACGCCGGGCACGAACCGCCCGACGGTGGCGAAATAGTCGCGGTAGGCGTCGCCGTGCACGGTGAGCAGATACGGTTCCTCGACGACGCGGACCTGCGCCTCGATCGTCGCGATCAGCAGTGCGAACCCGATGACGGCGACGAGATTCGGTGTGATCAGGGCGATTCCGAGGCCGAAGACCATCATCGCCGTGAAGATCGGATTGCGTACCCAGCCGAACACGCCGCGGCGCACCAGCGTCGTCGTCTCGCCGGCGTCGACGCCGATCCGCCATGACTCGCCCATGTCGACCTGTGCGTACAGCGTTGCGGCGATGCCGATCACCGCGATCGCGATGCCGGCGATGTTCACCCAGGCCCGGTCGAGCGGCGCCAACGGTGCCACGACGCCGGCCAGTTGCAGGATCGGTGCGAATACCGCCGCGCCCATCGAGACGACGAACCCCACACCCGCGAACCATTCGAGCGACAACGGGCGGCCGCTGATTCCGCGGAAACCCGTCGATCCGGTGCGGCGCTTCTGTTGCCAACTGCGCCAACCGAACCCGAGGGCGGCGAACACGGCGAACAGGACGATGGCGACGATCGGCATGTTCATCAGCAGCAGGCCTCGTCGGCGGCCGCGGGGCAGCAGGCCGGGTCGACCTCGAGCACCAGGCCGACCAGATCGTCGAGCGCGTGCGCGATTCGCTCGTCGGCGAGTTCGTACCGGCTGCGGCGCCCCTCCGGCCGTGCGGTCACCAGGCCGCAGCCCCGTAGACACGCCAGATGGTTGGACAGGATTTGGCGCGAGACGCCGATCTTGTCGGCCAGCTCCGACGGATACCCGGGGCCGTCACGCAGGATCAACAGGATCTCGGCGCGCGTCGGATCCGACAGGGCACAACCGAACCGCGACAACGCATCGCTGTGAGTGACCGTCTGCATGCCGCAGACAGTACATCAGATCCTGTATTCAGCCAAGGCTGAACTATCCATCGCGATTTCGGTGCACTAGCGATCGCTGAGCGACCGGTAGTGCACCGAAATCGCTGTCAGAGGCGGCCGTCGATTCGCAGGTCGGGGTGCACCCAATCCGGCGAGCGGCGCTCCTTGAAGGCCATGAAGCCCTCGATCGACTCGGGCGCCCCCAGACTGGCCTGCATGCCGATCCGGTCGTAGAGGCCGATGTAGTTGTCGATGCTGGACTTGACGACGGTTCGGGCCGCCGGCGCGGTCCGGCAGCACTGCGCCAGGACCTCGCGAGCCGCGTCGGCCAGCTCGTCGTGCGGCACGACCCGCGCGACCATGCCCCAGTCGTGCGCCTCGGCGGCGGTCAGCGTCCGCCCGGTGAACATCAGGTCGCGGGTGCGGACCGGCCCGATCAGCCGGGCCAGCATATGGCTGTAGTAGGTGTCGGCGATCCCGCGGTACAGCTCGGGCACCCGGAACGTGGCCCGATCGCTGACCACGGCGATGTCGGCGCATAGCGCGATCTGCAGCCCACCGCCCTGGCACAGCCCGTTCACCGCGGCCACCACCGGCTTCGCCGACTGGCGCAGCGTGTCGAACGGCAATGCGTCCATGCCCAGCGCCGGCCCGAACGTCATCCAGTTGTCGGCGCCGCCGCCACCCATGTCGCCGCCGGGCGCGAAGACGTCGCCGGTGCCGGTGATCAGCAGGCCGGCGAGGTCCGGATCGCTCTCGACGTGCTTGACCGCGTACTTGATGCCGAAGTACATCGCGGGCGTCATCGCGTTGCGCGCCTCCGGCCGGTCGAGCCGGCACACGCCGAACGCTCCCTCCCGGGTGAACTTCAGGAACGGCGTGCCGAGCCAGTCGCCCTCCGGAGGCCGCGGGGTGCTGGTGGTGCTCGGCTGGGTGCTCGTCATAACTGCCTTTCTGTCACTCTCTTGGACACAACATCGTCGATGGCCTCGGCGTACGGCGCGCAGTCACCGGCCCCGGGCACGAGCGTCGACAGGGCCGCCGCCGCGCAGGCTCGTCGCAGGGCGAGTTCGTGGCCGTCGAGCCAGTGCGTGGCGAGCACGCCGGCGAACACGTCGCCCGCGCCGGTGGTGTCGACCGCCCGGACCGCGGGGGCCGGGATGCTGAACCGTTCGCCTTCGCCGAGATAGCTCGCCCCGCGCGCACCGCGCGTGATCACCAGGTGCGGGACGGGCCAGTGCCACTCGCCGGCCTCGGTCTCGTTGACCACGACGACGTCGGCCGACTGGGACAGGGCCAGCAGGTCGTGCGGCGGCGCCCCGGTCGGCGAGGCGTTGACGATGACGACGGCGTCGGCGGCGCGGGCCACCTGCGCGGCGGCGATGGCGGTCGCGATCGGGATCTCCAGTTGCAGCAACACCACTTCGCTGTCGGCGATGACGGCGCGGCCGTCGGCCGAGTCGACGGTCAACAAGCCGTTGGCGCCGGGCGCGACCACGATCGTGTTCTCGGCCGACGAGTCGACGGTGATGACGGCCGACCCGCTGGGGCCGGGGACGGTGATGACGCCGTCGAGGCCGACGCCGTTGGCGCTGAGGTGGTTCCGCAACATCTCGGCCGACCCGTCGGTGCCGAGCGCGGCGACCAGCTGCACGCGTGCGCCCGCCCTGGCCGCCGCGACCGCCTGGTTGCCGCCCTTGCCGCCCGGAGACGCCGACAGATCCGACGCCAGCACGGTCTGGCCCGGGCGGGGCAGCGCACGCACGGTGAAGGTCAGATCGGCGTTGACACTGCCGACCACACATACCCGGCTGCAGTCCCGCGGCGCCATGGATCCCAACGCTAATGCAGGGTGCCTACCTGACACGTGTCGAACGCCGGAACCTCGTTCGATACCCTGGATAAATGAGTGTCGAGGCTCCCGTCGGCGCTGTCGCCGCAGACCTGCGTCAGCAGGTGCACGATGCTGCCCGCCGCGCCCGCACGGCCGCCCGCGCGTTGGCCGTGTTGAGCTCGGAAACCAAGAACCGCGCGCTGAACACCGCCGCCGATCACGTGCTGATGTCGACGAGCCAGATCCTCGAGGCCAACGAGCAGGATCTCGCCGCCGCCCGCGCCGCGGGCACACCCGAGGCCATGCTCGACCGGCTGGCGCTGAACCCGAAGCGGATCGACGGCATCGCCGACGGGTTGCGACAGGTGTCGCGGCTGCCCGACCCGCTCGGCGAGGTGCTCCAGGGTCGGACGCTGCCCAACGGTTTACAGCTGCGCCAGCAGCGGGTGCCGCTCGGTGTCGTCGGGATCGTCTACGAGGGCCGGCCGAACGTGACGGTCGACGCGTTCGGGTTGACGTTGAAGTCCGGTAACGCCGTGCTGCTGCGCGGCAGCTCGTCGGCGGCCAACTCGAACGCCGCGCTGGTGAACGCGCTGCGCGCGGCGCTGGCCACCGAACTGCTCGAGGTGGACGCCGTCCAACTGCTGCCCAGCGCCGACCGTGCCAGCGTCACGCACCTGATCCAGGCGCGCGGGCTGGTCGACGTCGTGATCCCCCGCGGCGGTGCGGGGCTGATCGACGCCGTCGTCCGTGACGCGACCGTGCCGACGATCGAGACGGGCGTCGGCAATTGCCATGTCTACGTTCACGAGTCGGCCGACCTCGACGTCGCCGAGCGGATCCTGCTCAACGCGAAGATCCGCCGGCCCAGCGTCTGCAATGCCGCCGAATCGGTGTTGATCGACGCGGCCATCGCCGACCGCGCGGTGCCGCGGCTGACCAAGGCGCTCAAGGATGCCGGTGTGACCGTGCACGACAACCCGTCCGACGAGGAGCTGCGCGCCGAGTTCCTGTCGCTGGACATCGCGTTGGCGGTGGTCGACGGTGTCGATGCGGCGATCGCGCACATCAATGAGTACGGCACCGGCCACACCGAGGCCATCGTCGCCTCCGATCTGGCTGCCGCGCAACGCTTCACCGAACGGGTCGATGCCGCCGCGGTGATGGTGAACGCGTCGACGGCGTTCACCGACGGCGAGCAGTTCGGGTTCGGCGCCGAGATCGGCATCTCCACCCAGAAGCTGCACGCCCGCGGACCGATGGGTCTGCCCGAACTGACGTCAACCAAGTGGATTGTGTGGGGAGACGGCCACACCCGCCCGGCCTGATTTAGGAGCAATTCCGTGAGTGTCCCCGCGCGCCCAGCGCCGCTGTTCGCCGACATCGAGGATGTCGGCAGGCGGCTCGCCGAAACCGGCTACCTGCCCGACACCGCAACCGCCACAGCGGTTTTCCTCGCCGACCGGCTGGGCAAGCCGTTGCTTGTGGAAGGCCCCGCCGGGGTCGGCAAGACCGAGCTGGCACGTGCCGTCGCGCAGTCGACGGGATCGGGACTGGTGCGGTTGCAGTGCTACGAGGGCGTCGACGAGGCCCGCGCTCTGTACGAGTGGAACCACGCCAAGCAGATCCTGCGCATCCAGGCCGGACACGGCGATTGGGACAGTACCCGCGACGACGTGTTCTCCGAGGAGTTCCTGCTCTCGCGGCCGCTGCTGACCGCGATCCGGCGTACCGAGCCGACCGTGCTGCTGATCGACGAGACCGACAAGGCCGACATCGAGATCGAAGGCCTGCTGCTCGAGGTGCTCTCGGACTTCGCGGTGACCGTGCCGGAGCTGGGCACGATCGTCGCCGAGCGGCCGCCGTTCGTCGTGCTCACCTCGAACGCCACCCGTGAACTGTCCGAGGCGCTCAAGCGCCGGTGTCTGTTCCTGCACATCGACTTTCCCGACCCCGACCTGGAGCGGCGCATCCTGCTGTCGCGAGTGCCCGAGCTGCCCGAGCGGGTCGCCGACGAGTTGGTCAAGATCATCGGCGTGCTGCGCGGGATGCAGCTCAAGAAGCTGCCGTCGGTCGCCGAGACCATCGACTGGGGCCGCACGATCCTGGCCCTGGGACTCGACACCATCGACGACGCGACCATCGCGGCCACGCTCGGTGTCGTCCTCAAACACCAGTCGGACCAGATCAAGGCGTCCGGCGAGCTGAGGCTCAACTGACATGGCCGTCCGCCGGACCCGACCGCCGCAGCCGCTGGCGCCGCACGGCCTGCCCGGCCACCTGGTCGGGTTCGTCGAAGCTTTACGCGCGCAAGGCATCGCGGTAGGTCCGTCGGAGACCGTCGACGCCGGACGGGTGCTCTCGGTGCTAGGGTTGGCCGACCGCGACGCGCTGCGCGAGGGCATCGCGTGCGCGGTGCTGCGCCGCCCCGACCACCGCGACACCTACGACGCGATGTTCGACCTGTGGTTCCCCGCCGCGCTGGGCGCCAGGACGATCCTGGTCGAGGACGACGACGACAGCGACGCCGACGAGCCGGGCCTGCCGCCCGAAGACGTCGAGGCGATGCGCGCGGCGCTGCTGGACATGCTGGCCCAGAACGAGGATCTGGCCAACCTCGACGAGCGGATGGCGACGATGATCGCCCAGATCGTCGAGGCGTACGGCCGTTACAACTCCAGTCGCGGGCCGTCGTACTCGTCGTATCAGGCGCTCAAGGCGATGAACCTCGACGACCTCGAGGGCCGGCTGCTGGCCGGTCTGCTCGCGCCCTACGGCGACGAGCCGACGCCCACCCAGGAACAGATCGCCAAAGCCCTTGCCGCGCAACGCATAAATCAGCTGCGCAAGATGGTGGAGTCCGAGACCAAACGGCGCACCGCGGAGCAGCTCGGGCGCGACCACGTGCAGATGTACGGCGTGCCGCAACTCGCCGAGAACGTCGAGTTTCTGCGCGCCTCAGGGGAGCAGCTGCGCCAGATGCGACGGGTGGTGGCGCCGTTGGCCCGCACGCTGGCGACCCGGCTGGCCGCACGGCGTCGGCGGTCGCGGGCCGGCGAGATCGACCTGCGCAAGACGCTGCGCAAGTCGATGTCGACCGGCGGTGTGCCGATCGACGTCGTGCTCAAGAAACCGCATCCGGCGCGGCCCGAGCTGGTGGTGCTGTGCGACGTGTCCGGTTCGGTCGCCGGTTTCAGCCACTTCACGTTGCTGCTCGTGCACGCGCTGCGCCAGCAGTTCTCGCGCGTGCGGGTGTTCGCGTTCATCGACACCACCGACGAGGTGACCGAGCTGTTCGGCCCCGACGCCGATCTGGCGGTCGCGGTGCAGCGCATCACCCGCGAGGCCGGGGTGTACACGCGCGACGGGCACTCCGACTACGGCCACGCGTTCGTGTCGTTCATGGACCGCTGGCCCAACGCGCTCTCGCCGCGCAGCGCGCTGTTGATCCTGGGCGACGGGCGCAACAACTACCGCAATCCCGAGATCGAGCTGCTCGCGCACATGGTCAACTCGAGCAGGCACGCGCACTGGCTGAACCCCGAACCGCGCCACCTGTGGGGCAGCGGCGACTCGGCGGTACCGCGCTACCAGGATGTCATCACAATGCACGAATGCCGGTCGGCCAAGCAGCTGGCGTCGGTGATCGACCGGTTGCTCCCGGTCTAGCTCCCTTCCGCGAACGTGGGTTACCCGCACGCATTTTTCGCTCAGGCGTGACGGTAACCCACGTTCGGCGGGAGGAGAGCTGCGCATACCGGTCCCGTAAGCTGGCTATTCGTGGCTCCGCGACGCAGGCTCGGCGTGATGGGTGGGACGTTCGATCCCATCCACAACGGCCACCTGGTGGCCGCCAGCGAGGTGGCCGACCTGTTCGGGCTCGACGAGGTCGTGTTCGTCCCGACCGGGCAGCCGTGGCAGAAGGACCGCGACGTCACCGCCGCCGAGGACCGATACCTGATGACGGTGATCGCGACCGCCTCCAATCCGCGGTTCAGCGTCAGCCGCGTCGACATCGACCGGGGCGGGCCGACCTACACCAAGGACACGTTGCGCGATCTGCACGCGCTCAACCCCGACGCCGACCTCTTCTTCATCACCGGGGCCGACGCGCTGGCGTCGATCCTGACGTGGCAGAACTGGGAGGACATGTTCGCGATCGCGAACTTCGTCGGGGTGAGCCGGCCGGGCTACGAGTTGGACGGCAAGCACATCGCCGCGGCGATCAAGGAGCTGCCCGACGATGCGCTCAAGCTGGTCGAGGTGCCCGCGCTGGCGATCTCGTCGACCGACTGCCGCAAGCGCGCCGAGCAGGACCGGCCGATCTGGTACCTGGTCCCCGACGGCGTGGTGCAGTACGTGGCCAAGCGCAAACTCTATGCGAGACAACCGATGACAACCCAAGGAAAGCATCAATGAGCGCCTCCGACGAAGCCGTTCGCATGGCAGGAGTGGCCGCGCAGGCGGCCGCGTCCAAAGTCGCCGACGACGTCGTCGTGATCGACGTGTCGAGCCAACTCGTCATCACCGACTGCTTCGTGATCGCTTCGGCCTCCAACGAACGTCAGGTCAACGCGATCGTCGACGAGGTCGAGGAGAAGATGCGCCTGGCCGGCTACAAACCCGCCCGCCGCGAGGGCGCCCGCGAGGGTCGCTGGACGCTGCTCGACTACGTCGACATCGTCGTGCACATCCAGCATCAGGACGAGCGCAACTTCTATGCGCTGGACCGGTTGTGGAAGGACTGCCCGACCATTCCCGTCGACCTCGACCAGCCGGCCGCGCAACCGGCGGGCGACGAGGACGGCGCGCAGTGAGGCGGGTCCGGCGCCTGGTAATGCTGCGGCACGGGCAGACCGAGTACAACGCCGGCAGCCGCATGCAGGGCCAGCTGGACACCGACCTTACCGACCTGGGCCGCCACCAGGCCGTCGCGGCTGCGGAGGTGCTGGCCAAGCGTCAACCCCTGGTGATCGTGTCGTCGGATCTGCGCCGCGCCCTCGACACCGCCGTCACGCTGGGGGAGCGTGCCGGCATGCCGGTGCTCGCCGACGTCCGCCTGCGCGAAACCCACCTCGGTCAGTGGCAGGGCATGACACACGTCGAGGTCGACGCCGCCGCCCCCGGGGCCCGCCTGGCGTGGCGCGACGATTCGCGGTGGGCGCCGCCCGGCGGCGAAAGCCGCGTCGACGTCGCCGCCCGCAGCAGGCCGCTGGTCGACGAGCTCGTCGGCGCACACGCCGAGTGGGGTGTGGACCAGGCCGGCGACGAACCGGACCGGCCCGTCGTGCTGGTCGCCCACGGCGGGCTGATCGCGGCGCTGACCGCCTCGCTCCTCGACCTACCCGTGGACAACTGGCCGATCCTCGGCGGAATGGGCAACGCCAGCTGGGTCCAGCTGTCCGGCCACAGCGCCGTCGACGCCGCGCCCGCCGATATCCGGTGGCGGCTCGACGTGTGGAACGCCTCGGCACAGGTCGCCAACGATGTCCTCTGACCGTCAGACCCTGCTGATCTTCGGCGACTCGCTGTCCTACTACGGGCCGACCGGCGGTCTGCCGTCCGACGACCCGCGCATCTGGCCGAACATCGTTGCCGCGCAACTGGGTTGGGATGTCGAGCTGATCGGCCGGATCGGCTGGACATGTCGCGACGTGTGGTGGGCGGCCATCCAGGATCCGCGGGCCTGGGCGGCGTTGCCGCGTGCCGGTGCGGTCGTCTTCGCCACGGGCGGGATGGATTCGCTGCCTTCGCCGCTGCCGACCGCACTTCGCGAGCTCATCCGCTACGTGCGCCCGTCGTGGCTGCGGCGCTGGGTGCGCGACGGGTACGGCTGGATCCAGCCGCGCCTGTCGCCGGTCGCGCGGGCGGCGCTGCCCCCGCACCTGTCGGCGGAGTACCTCGAGATGACCCGCGGCGCTATCGATTTCAACCGTCCCGGGATCCCCGTCGTCGCGTGCCTGCCCTCGGTGCACATCGCCGACACCTACGGCAGGGCGCACCACGGCCGCGACGGCACGGTCAAGGCGATCACGGAATGGGCCGAGCAGCATGACGTTCCGCTGGTCGATCTCAAGGCCGCGGTCGGCGAGTACATCATGAGCGGCCAGGGCAACCCCGATGGCATCCACTGGAACTTCGAGGCCCACCAGGCGGTCGCGGACTTGATGCTCAAGGCGCTCGCCGAAGCCGGCGTGCCATGTCGGTAGTGGTGGTCACCGACTCGTCGTCGCGGTTGGGGCCCGACGAGTTGAAGCAGTGGGACATCCGCCAGGTGCCGTTGCACGTCCTGGTCGACGTCATCGATCTGCGCGACGGCATCGACGACGTGCCCTACGACATCCACGAGGTGCCGCGCGCCAGCACCGCGGGCGCCGCACCCGCCGATCTCACGGAGACGTATCGGCAGGCGTTGCGCGACAGCGGCGGTGACGGCGTGGTCGCGGTGCATCTGTCGTCGGCGCTCTCGAGCAGTTACAGTTCGGCGGTCCAGGCCGCGCGCGAGTTCGGATCGTCGGTGCGCGTGGTCAATTCGCGGTCGGCGGCGATGGGCGTGGGCTTCACCGCCGTGGCTGCGGCCAGGGTCGCGGCGTCCGGTTCCGACCTGGATTCGGTTGAGGCCGCTGCCCGTTCGGCCGCACAGCGCACCCACGCGTTCATCGTGGTGCACCGGCTCGACAACCTGCGCCGCAGCGGACGGATCGGCACCGCGGCGTCCTGGCTGGGTACCGCCCTGTCGCTCAAACCGCTGCTGCGCCTCGACGTCGACGGCCGCCTCGTGCTCGACCAGCGGATCCGGACGATCACCAAGGCGCACGCGGCGATGGTCGACCGCATCGCCGACCTCGTCGGTGAGCGTCAGGCGTCGATCGCGGTGCACCATGTCGACAATCACGACGGCGCCGACGAGGTGGGCGCCGCGCTGACCGACCGCCTCCCTCAGCTCGAGGCGCTCACCGTAACCGACATGGGGCCGGTGTTGTCGATCCATGTCGGTGCGGGTGCGATCGGCGTCGTCGTCCAGCTGGCTTCCTAACCCCTTCCCGCGGCGAGCGCACGCTTGTTCGCGCCTGCTCTCGCGTTTCGTGTCCGCAACCGTGCGCTCGGCGGGTCTTGTCGCGAGCATTGGTAAGTGGTAACTTACCGTTCGTGCTGGCTTACCAAGAGGGCGATGCGTGGGTGGCCATGGCCGACCGCACCCGGCGGTCGATCGTCGAACGCCTCGCGCACCGGCCGATGGCGGTGGGGGAGTTGGCCCGCGATCTTCCGGTCAGCAGGCCGGCGGTTTCTCAACACCTGAAGGTGCTCAAGCTCGCCGGGTTGGTGTGCGACCGCGCCGCCGGAACCCGCCGTGTCTATCAGCTGGACCCGGCCGGATTGGCCGCCATGCGGGCCGAACTCGACCGCTTCTGGATGCAGGCGCTGTCCGGATTCAAGGAGATAGTAGAGAGCGAAGGAGAACCCCGATGACCTCTGCCCGGTCCGCGGTCGTCCGCCAAGACATCACGGTCAACGCGCCGCTCGAGAAGGCATTTCGGGTGTTCACCGAGAGATTCGGCGACTTCAAACCCCGCGAACACAACCTGCTGAGCGTGCCGATCGAGGAGACGGTGCTGGAGCCTCACGTGGGCGGCCGCATCTACGACCGCGGCGTCGACGGCAGCGTGTGCGCGTGGGCACGGGTGTTGGTCGTCGACCCTCCTCATCGCCTCGTCTTCTCGTGGAACATCGGCGCGACGTGGCAGCTGGAATCCGACCCCGCGCGGTGCAGTGAGGTGGAGGTGGCGTTCACCGCCGAGTCGGACAATCGCACGCGCGTCAGCATCGAGCATCGCCACATCGAACGGCACGGCGACGGTTGGGATTCGGTTGCTTCGGGCGTCGGGGGCGATGCGGGCTGGCCGCTGTACCTGCGCCGCTACGGTGAGCTGCTGGATCGGGAAGCGCAGTGACGGGCGCCGATCTGAAGGACCTGACCCGCGACGAACGGGCCGACCTGGCCTCGTTTCTGGGCGAGTTGACTCCCGACGAATGGCATCATCCCAGCCTCTGCACTGAGTGGACGGTCAAAGATGTTGTGGCACACGTGGTCAGCTATGAGGAGCTCAGCACCGCCGGTCTGCTCAAGCGGTTCGCCAAGGGCATGGTGGTGAACGCCAATCAGGTTGGTGTGGACGAATTCGCAAGCTTGTCACCCGACGAGCTGCTGGCCTATTTGAAGCGCCACCTGTACCCGAGCGGTCTGACGGCTCGCCTCGGCGGCACGATCGGATTCGTCGACGGCACAGTCCATCACCAGGACATCCGTCGTGCGCTCGGCCGTCCCCGCACCATCCCCGCCGAACGGCTCGCGCGCATCCTGCCGCTGATCCCCGGCAATCCGCGGCTGGGCGCGGGCCGTCGTATCCGCGGACTGCGCCTGAGTGCTACCGACGTCGACTGGACCCACGGTCAAGGTGCGGAGGTGACCGGCCCGGGGGAGGCGCTGATGATGGCGATGACGGGTCGGCCCGCCGCGCTCGCCGATCTCGACGGACCCGGGAAAGACACCCTCGCGCAACGGCTTCGGTGAGCTCAGACCGCGGCACGCCCGGTGACCGGCGGCAGATCCTTCAGCGTCACGATGCCCGGCGGCGCCGCGACCACCGCCGGGACCGCGTTGGTCACCGGTAGCGCGGTGTAGATCATGCCCAGGCCCATGAAGCCGGGTTCGGTCCAGTCCCTGGGCGGCAGGCAATGCAGCACCGTGCGCATGTTCGGGAGTCCGAACACCTGGATGACGTGGCCGTGTTCGAGCGGCTTGGGCGGAGTGACGTGTTCGCCCATGATCCAGTTGAACCCGACGCTGACGACGTTCTTCTCACCCACCCAGCCGCGGTGGTACCCGTAGACGCCGGCGACGGTACCCGCGGGGATCTGCATGAACCCGAGGTCGGAATCGCCGGTGGCCGTCGTGAATTCCACGTCGAACGTCATCCGGTCGAGCTTGGCGCCGATCGCATCGGCCATCATCGCCGCCGACTCGGCGAACACCTCGCTTTCGCGCCGCACACTTTCGGCCAGCCCGGGAGTGTCCGGATCCTGCGAGAAGCCCATCGCGGCCTGCGTGCCCGCCGATTCATACGTCGAACAATCCACCGACTCGGTGATGCGGATCTCGTCGACGCGCTCGCACGCGCCCGAGAGCACCATGCCGACCATGTTGCTCATGCCGGGATGTGCTCCGCTGCCGAAGATCGTCGAATTGCCCTTCTCGCAGGCTTTCCGGATGCGGTCCAGGTCCTCGGGCGACTGCTTGCCGCCGGTGATCCACGCGGCGCTCGAGCAGACGTTGACGCCGGCTTCGAGAAGCCGGGTCAGCTCGTCGATGTCGGGCCACAGCGGGTTGTAGCAACAGGCGTCGGGCCGCTGCGCCAGCAGCGCATCGATGTCGTTGGTGGCCGTCACCCCGGTCGGCTCGGGCCAGCCGGCCAGCTCTGCCGCGTCGACGCCGACCTTGTCCGCACCGTGGGCGTAGACGCCGACGAGTTCCATGTCCTCGCGCCCGATGATCGCGTGCAGCGAACGGCGGCCGATGTTGCCGGTGGTCCACTGGATGACGCGCAGCGGCAGATCAGGTGTCGTCACGAAAACTCCTCGGTGTCAACTGATTACATGTGAGTTCCGCCGTCGACGCGGACCTCGGTGCCGGTGACGAAATAGGCTTCCGGGGCTGCGAGCATGGCGACCACGGCCGCCACCGCGTCGGGTCCGGCGAACATTCCACCGCCGTCGACCGGTAAGAGCGGCGTGATCTTGCCGAACAGCGTGTAGTCGGCGTCGTCCGGCAGCCCCGGTCCGACGCTCTGCCCGGATTGCCCTGTGCCGTCGGTCATCCCGGAGGAGATCGATCCCGGTTGCACGCAGTTGAACCGGATGCCTTCCTTGCTGAACTCCAGTGCCAGCGTGTGTGTCATGGCCTGGATGCCGCCCTTGGACGCCGCGTACGCCGACATGTAGGGATGGGCGAAGTTCGCCGACGTCGAGCTGAAGTTGACGACCGCCGGCGCCGTGCCTTTGCGTAACGCGGGCAGGGCCTCACGGGTGACCAGGAACGTCCCGATGAGGTTGACGCGCAGGACGTGTTCGAAGTCGGCGAGCGTGGTGTCGGTGAAGTGGCAGGACCGAAGGATTCCCGCCGCGTTGACGAGCGCGTCCAGGCCGTCGAGCGCGGCGACGGCGAGCGACACCCCGGTGATCACGGATTCCGCGCTGCCGACGTCCATCACGATGGTGGTGAGCCGACCCTTGATCCCGTGGGCTTTGGACTCGGTGTCGGCCAGCCCGGTCTCGCTGACGTCGGCGGCGACGACGGCGCCGCCTTCCTCGAGGATGCGCAGGACAGTCGCCTGTCCGATGCCCGATCCTGCTCCGGTGATCAAGACCCGACGGTCGGTGAACCGCTGCAACGTTGCCACCGGGGGAATGCTAGTGCGTCGGTGCGCTCCTGCTGCGTTATTCGGGCTCGGGCTCGACGCCGTCGGTCGTGTCGGTGTCCTCGGCGACGGGCTCGGTGTCCGCTGCCGCGGGCTCACCCCCGGCGGGCAACGGCGGCGTTTCGGGAAACGACAGCGCCACGCCGAGCGCCAGGAAGAACAGGATGAACAAGGGCCCGCCGAGGTACAGGTTCATCGGCCCGCCAGGGGAGATGAAGCTTCCCGGCGGTCCGATGATCGTGATCGTCTCGATGAGCTGCTCGACGGCGAACACGGCGGCGACGATGCCGACCCAGCGGGGAAAGCGTCCTTCGTTGGCGGCCAACAGGATCGGAGCGGCGACCATGATGTCGGCGACGGTCAGGATCGGTCCCCACATCGTGACGACGTCGGTGATCGCCCGCGCGGTTCCCGAGCCGAGATCGCCCGGATGCAATGACAGTCCCGCGGTGAACCAGGTCGCGACGCTGATCTGGACGAGGACGACGGCCGACCCGATGGTGAAGACGAACGCGTACGGACCCGCGAGCCGGTCGCGGGCATGGCCGAGCACCACCACCAAGGCCAGCGAGCCGAACGCCAACAGCAGCGCCTGGGTCCGCATCGCGCCGGAGTGCTCGTTGAGGTGGGTGACGATGTCGAGGCCAGGTCGGTCGATCCCGGGCAGTGCCGGAACGATCAGCAGCGCAACGGCGTAGAGCACCGCGAACGCGATGGCGGCGACCATCGGCACTCGACGATCCACAGCCAACACTGTAGACAGCCCCCTTATCCCCAACGCTCATTTCATCCACAGGGCGCGTCGTCGGCGGCCGTTGGCGGGCCGCGCGGTCGGCGCCCGCACCTAACTTCACATGCATGCGAACCGAACTGCCCGCCGAGCGCCTGCAGCGCAGGCTGGGCGCCGAAGTGGAGCCCGAACCGGTCGATGAGGATCGCCGGCCGGACACGTCGCTGACCCGCTGGCTACCCGAATCCACCGGCGGCGGTGCGGCCGGTTGGATCGCGGCGGTGCGCGCTGATCCCGGTCGAGCCGGTGTCATCGCGCTCGGCGGTGTCGGGCTTCTCGCCGTGCTGGTGACGGTGTTCGTGCTGCTGCGTGACGACAGTCCGGCCGTGGCGGCGGCCAAACTGCCGCCGGTGCAGATGGTTTCGTCGGCGAGCCCGACACCGGATGCCGCGTCGCCCGCGCCGGGCGGGCCCGTCGTCGTCAGCGTCGTGGGCCTGGTGCACAAGCCGGGTCTGGTCACCTTGGCGACGGGTGCGCGGATCGCCGACGCGCTCACCGCCGCGGGCGGGCCGCTAGACGGCGCCGACCTGGTGGGGCTCAACATGGCCAGACGCATCACCGACGGTGAGCAGATCGTCGTGGGCATCGCGCCGCCGCCGGGTGAGCCGCCCGCCATGGGCAGCTCCGTCAGCTCGGGCGCCGCGGCGCCCGTTCCAGCGAACGCGCCCGCATCCGGGGAGGGCGGCGGCGCATCCGCGGGCGGCACGGTGGACCTGAACACCGCGACCGTCGAACAACTCGACACGCTGCCCGGGATCGGCCCGGTGACCGCGGCCGCAATCGTGGCCTGGCGAGACGCGAACGGCCGGTTCACCAGCGTCGACCAGCTCGGCGACGTCGACGGCATCGGACCGGCGCGGCTGGAGAAGCTGCGCGACCTCGTGCATGTGTGACCGTCGTGACGGACGCCGACGCGGGCCCGCTCGATCTGCGGCTGGCGCCCGCGGCGCTGACCTGCTGGGCGGTCACTGCCGCGGGGATCCTCTGGCCCGGCGGCGGGGCAGTGGCCGCAGCGGTGGGGTCGGTCGCCGCGACCGCCGCGGTGGGGTGGTGGGGTAGTGCGCGCGGGTCGGCGGGTGACAGGACGGGTCTCGGCGCGGGCGTGCTGGCGGTGGGGTTGGTGGCCGCGGCGTTCGCGATCGCGATCGGTCTGCGGGTCGACGAGGTCCGCCACCACCCGGTCACCGAGCGCTACGGCGCGACCGCCGCCGTCGTGGTCACGCCGACGGAGAGCCCACGCGCGCTCGGCGGCAACCGGACGATGTTCCGCGGCTCCCTGGTGGCGCTCGACGGACACGAAATGTCCGGCCGCGTCGTGGTTTTCGCGTCGACCACTCGCATCGCAGATCTCACGGCAGGCACCCCGGTGGCGTTCCGGGCCCGGATCGGGCCAGCCACGCGGCGCGACCTCAGCGTGGCGGTGCTGTCGGCCGTGGGCGACCCGGCCTACGGCGAGGCCTCCGCCGTCCAGCGCGCCGCCCACGGAGTCCGCGCCGGCTTCGCCGAAGCCGCACGACGGTCGCTGCCCGCCGATCAGGCCGCGATGCTGCCCGCGCTCGTGCTCGGCGACACCTCGGGCGTGCCACGTCAGACGGCCGCTGACTTCCGCGCTGCGGGCTTGACGCACCTGACCGCGGTCTCCGGCGCGAACGTGACGATCGTCTGCGGCGCAGTCTTGCTGACGGCGGGCCTGATCGGGCCGCGGGCGGCCGTCGGCCTGGCGGCCGTCGCGCTGCTCGCGTTCGTGGTGGTCGTGCAACCGTCGGCGAGCGTGCTGCGCGCGGCCGTGATGGGCGCGATCACCTTGCTGGCGGTGTTGTCACACCGGCGTAGGCAGGCCATCCCCGCGCTGTCGGCCAGCGTGCTGGTGTTGATGATCGGATCACCGGAGTTGGCCGTCGACGTCGGATTCGCGCTGTCGGTGTCGGCGACCGCGGCCCTCGTCGTGATCGCGCCGGTGTGGTCGCAGCGACTCGTCGGGAGGGGCTGGCCCAAGCCCGCCGCCGACGCGGTCAGCGTGGCCACCGCCGCGCAACTGGTCACCGCACCGCTCGTCGCCGGGATGGCGGGCACGTTCAGCGTCGTATCGGTCGCGGCCAATGTCGCGGCGGCCCCGGTGATCCCGCCGATCACCGTGATCGGCACGGCCGCGGCCACCCTCGGCCGGGTGTGGCCCGCCGGCGCCGACCTGCTGATCCGGTTCACCGGACCGGAACTGTGGTGGCTGCTGCATGTGGCCCGCTGGGCCGCGGCCGTCCCGGGGTCGGCGGTGTCGGTGCCGTCGGGTCTGCCGGGGGTGGTGCTGATCGCGGCGGTGGGCGCGACGGCCGTGCTCATGTGGCGCTTCGGCTGGGTGCGGATTGCGGCGGGCGCCGCCGTGCTGTGCCTGCTGGCGTGGACCCTCGAGAGTGCTTTCATGCATCCCTGATGCGGAGCTCCAAACCCTCTCAACGGCATGTCGAGCGTGTCAAAGCCCGCATTGACTGGTGCCAGAACGAGAACCGCGATTTGATGCCGCGCGAAAAAACTTTCCGTTGCCGGGCGGGGCGATTTTCTGGCGCATCCTGAGTAACGCTCAGCTCGTCGCGGTCGGGTCCCGCATCGACACGTTCCGGCAATAGCGCGCGTGCCATGCTTGCGTGTTTTGCGTGTCGCCTGTCTGCCAGGAGGGCGCGTTTTGGCCTGTCACAATCTCCGGGGATGGGCTTGCTCGAGGAAGTCGGATGCCCTGATGACCGGGATTTTTGACCCTGATCGGAGTTGACAAATAACGGCCGCCGTGGCGTCTTTCGGACTAAATTGCCGCCATGCGTACGTTGGCCGAATTGGTGATTGGTGGTGCCCTTGTGCTGACCATTCTGTTACATCAATGCCTACGTGGCGCTCCCGACAGCCGCGAGCGGACGTCTAATTCCGCACTTCGAAACGATCAAAGACCGAATCTACCCACACTTCGAAATCCATGGCTGCGGAGTACCTTCAACGGGCTAACCGGCGAATGGGTTCTTCTCTCCGGGCGAGCTAACGGCGGAGACGTAATTCTGATACGTACCATTCTGATCTCGGTTCTCGTATATGTGCCAGCAATAACCATCCACTCATGGGCATCCTCCGGCTGGTCTTTCGACTTCGATTTGCAGGTCTTGGGCAAGGAGCTATCCGAGACTCTGCAGTGGGTGGGCGCTATCTTCGCGGGCGTTTATGTGGCCTTGTACACGCGATTCTCTGCGCAGTGGAGTTACCTCGCTGACGTCTACAACCAAATCATGGCTGCAGAAAGTGCGATTGCGTGTCCGACTGACCGGCAGCGCGATGTGTTGTCACTCTGGAAAGCCGGATTCGTCGAAGACGCGGTAACTCTTCACCTTGCAACGAAAAAAATTTTTGCCGAGGTCGTCTGGATTCTTCTCCAACGCGAGGACGTACGGGCGGCGGTCGATGAGTCGATAGGGGTTAGGAAGCGGAAAGCTCTTCAGAACGATTTGAAGAGATTGCATCCGAGGCTCCAAGACGATTTGCCTTTGCCTTCTGACCAGTTGTCCAAGAGTCTCGTTTCGCGCTGGATCCCGCGATAATTCACGCGATCATCTCTGGACCGTGGCTCCCTCTATGTGGTCACCAAAGGCTCCACCTCCGAGAGCCTCAAAACCCATCGCTTGCGTCTCCGTCTGTCACGATCAGCTTGTCGAAGCCTCGCTATCGCGGCGAAGTCTGCGCGGCCCCTAACGTTCGCAACCACATGGCGGTCCTCTGCTCGTCATTTCCATCGCGTTTGCGGCCAACAACGCGAGCACAACGGCGGCCTGCCCAAGATCACCCGCGGCTCAAGATGAAGAACGTCGGCGGCCTCGTATCTATGACTCCTCCCGGTCCTCGCTAATGCGCTGGCTTGCGGTCATTTGGCCATGCTGCCGCGGCAACCGAGTATTCCGATACCTCAGCTCGCAAATCGTCTACAAACAGCTCAGAACCCTTCCCTGCCCTGTTGATGTACTGACGCATCTGACCGCGGTCTCCGGCGCGAACGTGGCGATCGTCTGTGGCGCAGTCTTGCTGACGGCAGACTGATCGGGCCACGGGCGCTATCGGCCTGGTGGCCGTCGCGTTGCTCGCGTTCGTGGTGGTCGTGCAGGCCGTCGGCGAGCGTGCTGCGGGCATCGGTGATGGGCGCGATCACCTTGCTGGCGGTGTTGTCGTACCGGCACAGGCAGGCCATCCCCGCCCTGTCGGCCAGCGTGCTGGTGTTGATGATCGGATCACCGGAGTCGGCCGTCGACGTCGGATTCGCGCTGCCTGTGTCCGCGACCGCAGCCTCTCGTCGTGATCGCGCCGCCGTGCTGTGCCTGCTGGCGTGGACGGTGTCGGGGCTGTCGGCCGGCCGTGACACGATCGTGGGGTGAGCGAAGCGTCGCGGTTGCATCTGGTCCTCGGCGACGAGGAGTTGCTGGTCGAACGCGCGGTGGCGGCCGTTCTGCGGGAGGCACGCAAACAGGCAGGCACCCATGACATTCCGGTCGACCGCCTGCGCGCCGGCGAGGTCAGCACCAGTGAACTGGCCGAACTGCTGAGCCCGTCGCTGTTCGCCGAGGAACGCGTCGTGGTCCTGGAGTCGGCGGCCGAGGCGGGCAAGGACGCGGTCTCACTCATCGCCGAGGCCGCGGCGGACCTGCCGCCGGGCACCATGCTCGTCGTCGTGCACTCCGGCGGCGGACGCGCCAAGGCGCTCGCGGATCAGCTCAAGAAGCTCGGCGCTCAGGTGCACCCCTGCGCGCGTATCACCAAGGTCGCCGAGCGCGCCGACTTCGTCCGCCGCGAATTCCGGACTCTGAAGGTGAAGGTCGGCGAGGACACGGTCACCGCCGTGCTCGACGCGATCGGCTCCGACATCCGGGAGCTGGCGGCGGCGTGTTCGCAACTGGTCACCGACACCGGCGGGACGGTCGACGCCGCAGCGGTGCGGCGCTACCATTCGGGCAAAGCCGAGGTGAAGGGGTTCGACGTCGCCGACAAGGCGGTGGTCGGCGATGTGGCCGGAGCGGCCGAAGCTTTGCGCTGGGCGATGATGCGCGGCGAACCGCACGTCGTGCTGGCCGACGCGCTGGCCGAGGCCGTGCACACCATCGCGCGGGTGCGGCCGTTGTCGGGCGACCCCTACCGGCTGGCCTCAGAGCTGGGCATGCCGCCGTGGCGGGTGCAGAAGGCGCAGAAGCAGGCGCGGCGGTGGTCGAACACCTCGGTCGCGGAGGCGATGCGGTTGGTGGCCGCGCTCAACGCGGACGTCAAGGGCGCCGCGGCGGATGCGGACTATGCGCTGGAGGCGACGGTGCGACGCGTCGCCGAACTCATCGAGGACTGAGCAGACTGAGCGGGTTGAACGCTCAGAGCTTGTTGAAGGCTCAGAGCTTGTTGAACGCGGAGGCCAGCGCCGACTTGCGGTTGGCGGCCTGGTTCTTGTGGATCACGCCCTTGCTGGCGGCCTTGTCCAGCTGACGGCTGGTCGAGGCAAGCAGCTCCTGGGCCTTGTCCTTGTCACCGGCCTCGACGGCCGCGCGGAAACCGCGCACTGCGGTGTGAAGCGACGACTTGACCGACTTGTTGCGCAACCTGCGGCGCTCGTTGGTCCGGATGCGCTTCTCCTGCGACTTAATGTTGGCCACGCGTGTAGTCCTTCGTAAATCCTGTAGGGGTTTCGCAAAGTTTGTAGGCGCCCGGCACGCGGGCAGCGAGGGTTCAGGTTACCAGCGGAGTGGGTAAATGCCCAAAGTGAGTCCTCTGGCCTGCCGAAACGTCCGAAGTGTTGCAGCATGGCAGCTGTGAGCCTGCGAACCCTGCCGACCGAATCCGCGAGACCGTCGCGAAGCCCCCGTAAGCAGGCCAAGCGCTACGACGGCGTCTTCTCCGGCTACAGCGATCTCGGAAGCTACGCCAAGGCCTTCGACGAGATGTTCGACGCTCAAGGCAATGTGCGCGGACCCTACAAGGGCATCTACGCCGAGCTCGCCCCGTCGGACGCCTCGGAACTCGAGGCCCGTGCCGAGGCCCTCGGCCGCGCCTTCATCGATCAGGGCATCACGTTCTCGCTGTCCGGCCAGGAGCGACCCTTTCCGCTCGACCTGGTGCCCCGGGTCATCTCCGCCGCGGAGTGGACGCGCCTGGAACGCGGCATCATCCAGCGGGTCAAGGCGCTCGAGCTGTATCTCGACGACATCTACGGCGAGCAGGAGATCCTGCGCGACGGCGTCATCCCGCGCCGGCTGATCACCTCCTGCGAGCACTTCCACCGCGAGGCCGCCGGCATCGTCCCACCCAACGGGGTGCGCATCCACGTCGCGGGCATCGACCTCATCCGCGACGCCAAGGGCGACTTCCGTGTGCTCGAGGACAACTTGCGCTCGCCGTCGGGGGTCTCCTACGTCATGGAGAACCGCCGCACGATGGCGCGGGTGTTCCCGAACCTGTTCGCCACCCACCGGGTGCGCGCGGTCGGCGACTACTCATCGCACCTGCTGCGCGCGCTGCGCAACGCCGCCGCCAACAACGTCGCCGACCCGACGGTCGTCGTCCTCACGCCCGGCGTCTACAACTCGGCGTACTTCGAGCATTCGCTGCTGGCCCGGCAGATGGGTGTCGAGTTGGTCGAGGGCCGCGACCTGTTCTGCCGCGACAACGCCGTATACATGCGCACCACCGAGGGGGAGCGGCAGGTCGACGTCATCTACCGCCGCATCGACGACGCGTTCCTCGACCCGATGCAGTTCCGGCCGGACTCCGTGCTCGGGGTCGCGGGCCTGCTCAACGCGGCGCGCGCGGGCAACGTCGTCATCTCCAGCGCGGTCGGCAACGGCGTCGGCGACGACAAACTCGTCTACACGTACGTGCCCACGATCATCGAGTACTACCTCGGCGAGAAACCGCTGTTGGCCAATGTCGATACCTTCCGCTGCTGGCTCGACGAGGAACGTGAAGAGGTGCTCGACCGCATCGACGAACTCGTCATCAAACCGGTCGAGGGGTCGGGCGGATACGGCATCGTGTTCGGGCCGGACGCGTCGGAAAAAGAGCTCGCAGCCATCGCCAAGAAGATCCGTAACGACCCGCGCGGCTGGATCGCCCAGCCCGTCATGCAGCTGTCGACGGTGCCCACCCAGATCGGGGACCAGCTGGTCCCGCGCCACGTCGACCTCCGCCCGTTCGCGGTCAACGACGGCGACGACGTGTGGGTGCTGCCCGGCGGGCTGACCCGCGTCGCCCTGCCCGAGGGCTCGCTGGTGGTCAACTCCAGTCAGGGCGGCGGATCGAAGGACACCTGGGTGCTCGCGTCGCGCGCCTCGGTCGCCGACCGCGAGCTCGGGGCCGCCGAGATCGTGCGCAAGCTGCCCAAGGCGGCGCGGGGGCCGAAGGCCGAGAGCGGCGACGGGCAGACCCAAGACCAGCAGCAACAGCAGCAGTAAGGGGTGGTGCGCTGATGTTGGCCCGCAACGCCGAATCCTTGTACTGGATCGGACGGTACGTCGAACGCGCCGACGACACCGCGCGCATCCTCGACGTCACCGTGCACCAACTGCTCGAAGACTCCAGCGTCGACCCTGACCAGGCGTCGCGGACGCTGCTGCGGGTGCTGGGCATGGAGGCGCCCGACGCGCAGCTGGACGTGTGGTCGCTGACCGACATCGTCGCGTTCAGCCGGGGCACCCAGGGCTCGATCGTCGACGCCATTTCGGCGGCCCGCGAAAACGCCCGCGGTGCACGCGAAGTCACGTCCACCGAGATCTGGGAGTGCCTCAACACCACCTACAACGCGCTGGCCGAGCGCGAGCGTGCCGCCAAACGGCTTGGGCCGCACGAGTTCCTGTCCTTCGTCGAGGGCCGCGCGGCGATGTTCGCCGGCCTTGCCGACTCGACGCTGTCTCGCGACGACGGCTACCGCTTCATGGTGCTGGGCCGGGCGATCGAACGCGTGGACATGACCGTGCGGCTTCTGCTGTCGCGGGTCGGGGACAGCGCGTCGTCCCCGGCATGGGTGACGCTGCTGCGGTCGGCCGGTGCGCACGACACCTATCTGCGGACCTACCGCGGGGTGCTCGACGCCGGGCGGGTGGTCGAATTCATGATGCTGGACCGGCTTTTCCCGCGCTCGATCTTCTATTCGCTGCGGCTGGCCGAGCACAGCCTCGACGAGTTGATGAACCGCCCGCACAGCCGACTCGGTGCGACCGCCGAGGCGCAGCGCCTCCTCGGCAGGGCGCGCAGCGAGCTGGAGTTCCTGCGTCCCGGGGTGCTGCTCGAATCTCTGGAGGAGCGGCTGGCCGACCTGCAGAAGACCTGCTTCGACGTCGGGGAGGCGTTGGCGCTGCAGTACTTTCACTCCGCACCCTGGGTGGCGTGGCACGACGCCGGCCAGACCGGCGCGCTCGTCATCGAAGAAGGCGAACTCTAACGATGAACAGGAGCCAATGATGTGGCGGATGCGGGTGGTGCACTCGACCGGCTACGCGTACAAATCGCCGGTGACGGCGTCGTTCAACGAGGCGCGCCTGACTCCGCGTTCGGACTCGCGCCAGAACGTCATCCTCAACCGCGTGGAAACCGTGCCTGCCACGCGCAACTACCGCTACGTCGACTACTGGGGCACCGCGGTGACGGCATTCGATCTGCACGCACCGCACACCGAACTCGAGGTGACGTCGTCGTCGGTGGTGGAAACCGATCTCGACCAGATGCCTGCCGAGGAGGTGACGTGGGAAGACCTGCAGTCCGAGGCCGTCATCGACCGCTTCGACGAGGTCCTGTCGCCCACCCACTACACGCCGGCGAGCAAGCGCATCGCCCGGGTCGGCCAGCGCATCATCAAGAACCACGCGCCTTGCGACGCCGTCACCGCTGCCGCGCACTGGGTGCGCAGCGAGTTGAAGTACGTCTCCGGCACGACCGGGGTGCACTCGTCGGGGGTCGACGCTCTGCGCGAGGGTAAGGGCGTCTGCCAGGACTTCGCCCACCTCACGCTGATCCTGTTGCGCTCCATGGGTATTCCCGCCCGTTACGTATCGGGTTATCTGCATCCCAAACGCAAGGCCGCCATCGGCGACACCATCGACGGGCAGAGCCACGCCTGGGTGCAGGCGTGGACCGGAGGCTGGTGGAACTACGACCCCACCAACGACACCCCGATCAACGAGCAGTACATCAGCGTGGGTGTGGGCAGGGACTACTCCGACGTCAGCCCGCTGAAGGGGATCTACTCCGGTGAGGGTTCGACCGACCTGGACGTCGTCGTCGAGATCACCCGGTTGGCTTAACTCCGGGCGCGTTCGACGCGCCCGATGGTGCGAAAGCCCGGGTGCACATGGGGCGTCAGCTTCTGCTCGTCGGCGACGATACCCAGCAAGCGGCGCAAGGTGTCTCGCTGCCGGTCGGTCAGTCCCGCGGTGAGCTGACGTTCGTGGTCGCGGGCCAGTTCACCGATCTTGCCCATCAGCTTGGCGCCGGCCGAGGTCAGATACAGCGAGTACAGGCGCCGGTCGTCGGGGTTGCGTCGGCGTTCGACGTAACCGCGGCCCTCCAGGTCGTCGATGAACGCGACGACACGGCTCGGTAAGAGTCCTAGCTGCGCGCTGAGGGCCTGCTGGCTCTGCCCCGGAGTAGCGGCGATCGCGCGGAGAATCCCCGCATGCGGGGGCGTCAGATCGAGCGCGCGCATCTTCTCGGCGAACAGGGTTGCGGCGTGGTGGCCGATCTGGGCCAGCAGGAACGCCGCCCCGTCACCATGGTCTTCGCGTGGCACGACGTAAATCGTATCACTAGTGAACGATTATGAATTAGAACCGTTCGATCCTTGCATCGACCATCGGACAGTCATATCGTTCGGGACATGAACGATTCATCGACAGATCGAGTTACCCGAGCCGCGCGCCCGCGCCAGGGCGGTCCGCCGCTGGCGGTGGTGGCGGGTGTGTCGCTGGCGCTCCTCGTCGCAGGTCTCGCGGGGGGCGGCGCCCTCGGCGGCGTGATACCGCTGCCCTACGGGGCGGGGACGGGCGTTTCGGACTACATCGCCGACCATCACGCGGCGGTGCGGGCCTGCGCCGTCGGGATGTTCGCATCCGCGGTGCCGCTGGGCATCTACGCGGCCACCGCCAGCGCCCGTCTGCGGCAACTCGGCGTGACGGCGCCCGGCGCGACGATCGCGCTGGCGGGCGGTGTCCTCGCCTCCGGGGCGCTGGGGCTGTCGGGGCTGCTGGCCTGGACGCTGTCGCAACCGGAGGTGACGTCCGACGCGACGCTGATCCGAGCGCTGTACTACCTGACGTTCCTCACGGGTGGACCCGCGCACATCGTGGCGCTCGGACTGCTGATCGCCGGCATCGCGGTGCCCAGCCTGATCATCGGCCTGCTGCCGCGACCGCTCGCATGGGCGGGTCTGGTCCTGGCGGGCATCGCCGAGATCACCACGCTGGTGTTGATCTGGCCGGGCTTGTCCCCGCTGCTGCCCGTCGCGCGGATCGGTGGGCTGATCTGGCTGATCGCGGCGGGCGCGCTGCTGCCGCGGCACCGACCCCGAAAGGAGCCGACGCGATGAAACTCAGTGTCAGCGTCACGAATTACTCGTGGGACGAACCGCTCGGTGAGCGACTGACCCGGCTCGCCCGATTCCTCGACGACACCGCCGTCGACACGCTGTGGGTGGCCGATCACCTGCTGCAGGCCGACCCCTTCAGCCGCGTCGAGGAACCGATGCTCGAGGCGTACACCACGCTCGGTTACCTGGCGGCGGTGACATCGCGAATCCGGTTGGGCACCATGGTGAGTGCGGCGACGTTTCGCGCCCCGGCGCTGCTGGTCAAGGCCGTCACGACCGTCGACGCCCTCTCGGGCGGACGTGCCTGGCTCGGACTCGGCGCGGGCTACAACGCCGACGAGGCGCGCGCATTGGGGTTGTTCCTGCCGGACACCGCCGAACGTTTCGACCGCATGAGGGAACTGCTGCAGCTGGCACGCCAGATGTGGCGAGGTGACGAAACACCGTTCACCGGACGGTATCTGCGACTGGAGCGGCCCGTCGCGAGCCCGCTGTCGACCACACCACCGCGGGTGCTGATCGGCGGAACCGGCACGCGCAGGACGCTGCGCCTGGTGGCCGAGTACGCCGACGCCTGCAACCTGTTCGACATCCCCGACGGTGGGGCCGCGATCTCCCACCAGCTCGACGTGCTGAACCGGCACTGCGCCGACATCGGTCGTCCGCCCGACCAGATCGAGCGCACCGTGACCACCGCGCTGGACCCCGGTGAACCCGCCGATCAACTCGCCGAGAGGTGTTGGAAACTCGGGGAGTTGGGTATCGGGCACACCGTCGTGATCGCGCGGGGCCGGCCGTTCGGCGATGGTGATCTGGACTCGCTCGCCGACGCCGCCGACCGACTGTGCGGCGTCATCGCCTGAGAGACGGTCAGCCCGCCGGTTTGGCGCACACTCCGGGATGCACCTCGACCCGCAGCAGATCGTCACCGAGTTCGATCTGCCGATCGAAGACCGACGCGGCCAGGGCGCGCCAATCGTCTTCCTGCCCGGGCTCGATCGCCGGTACATAGTGGGTGAGGATCAGGATCCCCACGCCGGCGCGGGCCGCCGTGGCGGCCGCCTGCTCGACCGAGGAGTGGTAGTCGCAGATGTCACGGATGCGCTGCATCGGCATCTTGTCCACCAGATCCTGGCGAATCACGGTGTGCACCAGCGCTCCAGCACCCGCCGCCAGCGCATCGAGGCTCTCGCAGGGCACGGTGTCACCGGCGAGCACCACCGACGCATCGGCGTGCTCGACACGGAAACCGATCGTCGGTTCGACGGGCCGGTGATCGGTCGGCGCGACCCGGATCGTCACGCCGTCGCGGTTCCACACCTCGCCCTCGGTGTACTCGTGCACCTCGACGGGCGGCGGCGCCGTCAGGTCGGCGTGGTGCGCGATGCGGTATCCGATGTCGAATCCGAACGCCTTGAGCGTGTGCTCGACCACCTCGGCGGTGCCCGGCGGACCGATGATCTGCAGCGGGGTCTGCTCGGTGAACGTCGAGACCCAGCGGGTGATGATCACGTCCCCGAGATCGGCGATGTGGTCGCTGTGCAGGTGCGTCAACAACAGCGCCGACAGCCCGTTCGCGGCGGCCCCGGCGGCCGTCAGGCGTTGCTGTACGCCGCGCCCGCAGTCGATCAGGAACGTCTGCCCGCCCGCGCGCACGAGCGTCGACGGACCCGCCCGGCGGGCGTCGGGGATGGGACTTCCGGTGCCAAGCAGCGTGACCTCGATCATGGCCCACATATACCTGAGGGCCGTGCGCGAAGGGCGCTATTCGCGTCCCGCCGACACCCAGCTCATGTCCTCGAACCGATCGCCGCTGACGGCCGCTCCGGCGGCGGCGAGGGCTTCGCGCTGCTCGGGGGTCAACGTGACCGCCAGCGACCCGAGGTTCTCTTCGACCCGCGACGCCCGTCGGGTACCGGGAATCGGCACGGAAGCCACACCGAGTTCCTCGGCACGGTGCCGCAGCCACGCCAGCGCCACCTGGGCGGGCGTCGCCTGCTGCTGCTCGGCGATCGCGGCGACGACGTCGACGACCGCGAGGTTGGCGTCGAGCGCGTCGGCGCGGAAGCGCGGCATGTTGCGCCGGAAGTCGTTGGACGACGACAGATCCGCCGACGACCGGACCGCGCCGGCGAGGAAGCCGCGGCCCAGCGGCGAGTACGGCACGAATCCGACGCCGAGTTCGGCGGCCGCGGGCACGACGTTGCGTTCGACGTCGCGGCTCCAGATCGACCACTCGCTCTGCACGGCGGCGATCGGGTGCACCGCGACGGCGGCGCGCAGCTCGTCGGCGGTGACCTCCGAGAGCCCGAGGTGACGAACCTTCCCCGCGGCGACGAGTTCAGCCATCGCGCCGACGGTCTCCTCGATCGGCACCGTGGTGTCGCGACGGTGCATGTAGTACAGGTCGACCACGTCGGTCTGCAGGCGTTGCAGGCTCTCGTCGAGGCACTGCCGGACGTAGGCAGCGTCGCCGCGCATCTTGGGGCGGCCCGCGGCGCGGTCGGCCGGGTTGCCGGTGATGCCGAACTTCGTCGCGAGCGTGACCTCGTCGCGCCTGTCGGCCAGCAAGCGCGCGATGAGCCGCTCGTTGTTGCCGTTCCCGTAGATGTTGGCGGTGTCGATGAACGTCACCCCGAGGTCGAGGCAGCGGTGCAGCGTGGCAAGCGACTCGTCGTCGTCGACGTCGCCGTACACCGGGGTCAGGGCCATGGCTCCGAATCCGATGGCGCTGGCAGTTAACTTGTCGCCCAGCTCGACGGTGGGCACTGAGTGCGCGTTGTCCATGGCGTCTCCCAACCAGTCGCATCCCGGCGGTATTCCGCTTCGAGGTCTCGGCGGCCGCGCCGAGTGTGACCCGGTTGCAACCTCGCAAACCCTTCCGCGCCGCCTTCGTCCGACCTAGCCTGTGAGGAACATCACGAGCGGAGGCAAAGATGCGGATCGCGGACGTGTTGCGGAACAAGGGCGCCGCGGTGGCCACGATTACCCCCGAGACCTCGGTCTCCGGACTGCTTACCGAGCTGGCGGTGCACAACATCGGCGCCATGGTCGTGGTGTCGCCCGACGGTCTGATGGGGATCGTCTCCGAGCGCGACGTCGTGCGGTCGTTGCACCGCCGAGGCGCGGAGCTGCTCACCCAGCCGGTCTCGGAGATCATGACCACGCTGGTGGCGACGTGTGCGCCCGACGATTCGGTCGACAGCCTGAGCGCGCTGATGACGACGAACCGAGTCCGGCACGTCCCGGTGATGGACAACGGCAGGCTCGTGGGCATCGTGAGCATCGGCGACGTCGTCAAGACGCGGATGGAAGAGCTCGAGGCACAGCAGGAGCAGCTGCAGGCCTACATCACCCGTGGCTGACGTCGAGGTCGCGCCGGCGTCGCGGCGGCAAGTGCGTGAGATGGCCGGGGTGCTGGCGCGCGCCTTCTACGACGACCCGGTGATGAAGTGGATGCTGCCCGACGACGCCGGGCGCGAGCGGGGCCTCGGGCGGATGTTCGCGACCATGATCCGCCACCATTTCCTGCGCACCGAGGGCGTCGAGGTGGCGGGCAGCGGACCCATCGGCGCGGCCGCGCTGTGGGATCCGCCGGGCGAGTGGCGGCAGACCGGGCTGCAGGAGCTGCGGATGATGCCGGCGTTCATGCTGGCAATGGGCTCGAACGTGCGGCGAGGCCAGCAGATTGCGGACCTGATGAAGGAGCACCACCCCGAGGAGCCGCACTGGTATCTGGGGGTGATCGGCAGCGACCCCACCGTGCGCGGCACCGGATACGGGCAGGCACTGATGAGGTCGCGGCTGGACCGCTGCGACGCCGAGCACGCACCGGCGTACCTCGAGTCCAGCAATCCGGATAACATCGGCTACTACCAGCGCTTCGGGTTCGACGTCACCGGCGAGATCACGCTGCCCGACGGCGGCCCGAGCATGTGGCCGATGTGGCGGCCGCCCCGCTGAGGCCAGAAGCTCAGCTCCAGGAGTACTCGGCGCGCAGGCGCGTGGCCACGGCCTCGAACCGCTCGCGGGCGAGGATCGCCCCCTCGCGACGGATCCCGTCTTCGGGGACATCGAGCACCCGGTCCAGTCGCACCCAACTGGTCCGGCCCTCGTAGTCCCACGTGCCGCTCCCGATCGACACCCAGTTCGGATCGTCGCGGTGGTGGTCCTGGCTGGACAGCATCAGCCCGAGCAGCGTCGAGCGGTCGCGGCCGACCACCAGGACCGGCCGGTCTTTGCCCTGCGTCGGGTCGTCCTCGTAGACCACCCACGTCCAGACGATCTCGCCCGGGTCGGCGCGGCCGTCGAGGTCGGGCGCGTACACGATCTTGCGGGCGCGGTGGGCGGTCGGCACGAAAGTTCGGCTCACCGGCCTGCCCGCGGTGATCGCCGGCGGCGCCTCCTTCGGCGTGCCCGCGATCGCGTCCAGGCCGATCCGGATGCCCTGCTGGATACCGCGCTGCACGGTCTCGGACTGACCGATCTGACGGATGATCTTCGGCGCCTCGTTGAACACCAAATTCTCCGCGAACCTCTGGAAGGTCTGCAGCGGTCTCCAGGGCGCAGGCATATTTCCGAGCATAAGCGAGGCCCGCAGTGCGCGATTGTGTGCTCAGGCCACGGCCTGGATACGCTGGTGGCACCCGAAGTCCGCGTTCACCAGGAGATTCCCATCAGCAGTTTCGCCGATCAGACCTTCACGGCGCCGGCGCAGATCCGGAACTTCTGCATCATCGCCCACATCGATCACGGCAAGTCGACGTTGGCCGACCGGATGCTGCAACTCACGGGCGTCGTCGCCGAGCGCGACATGCGCGCGCAGTACCTCGACCGCATGGACATCGAGCGCGAGCGCGGCATCACGATCAAGGCGCAGAACGTCCGCCTGCCATGGAAAGTCGACGGCGACGACTACGTGCTGCACCTGATCGACACCCCCGGCCACGTCGACTTCACTTACGAAGTCTCGCGCGCGCTGGAGGCGTGCGAAGGGGCGGTGCTGCTCGTCGACGCCGCCCAGGGGATCGAGGCGCAGACGCTGGCGAACCTGTATCTGGCCCTCGATCGCGACCTGCACATCATCCCGGTGCTCAACAAGATCGACCTGCCCGCGGCCGACCCGGACCGCTACGCCGCCGAACTCGCCCACATCATCGGCTGTGAACCCGAAGACGTCCTGCGGGTTTCCGGTAAGACCGGCGCGGGCGTGGCCGACCTGCTCGACCACGTCGTGCGCGAGGTGCCGCCGCCTGTCGGCGACGCCGACGCGCCGGCACGGGCGATGATCTTCGACTCCGTCTACGACACCTACCGCGGCGTCGTGACCTACGTCCGCGTCGTCGACGGCAAGATCGTCCCGCGCGAACGCATCAAGATGATGTCCACCGGCGCCACGCACGAACTGCTCGAAGTCGGCATCGTCTCGCCCGAACCCAAGGCGTCCGCCGGTCTCGGGGTCGGCGAGGTGGGCTACCTCATCACCGGCGTGAAGGACGTGCGCCAGTCCAAGGTCGGTGACACGGTGACGACGGCGCGCAACGGTGCGACCGAACCGCTCACCGGATACCGCGAACCGCGGCCGATGGTCTACTCGGGGCTGTATCCCGTTGACGGATCGGACTATCCGGACCTGCGCGACGCGCTCGACAAACTGCAACTCAACGATGCGGCGTTGACGTACGAGCCGGAGACCTCCGTGGCGCTCGGATTCGGTTTCCGCAGCGGCTTTCTGGGCCTGCTGCACATGGAGATCACCCGCGAGCGTCTCGAGCGCGAGTTCAATCTCGACCTGATCTCCACCTCGCCCAACGTCGTCTATCGCGTTGTGCAGGAAGATGCTTCGGAAATCACGGTCACCAACCCGTCGGACTGGCCGGAGGGCAAGATCCGCACGGTCTACGAGCCGGTGGTCAAGACCACGATCATCGCGCCCAGCGAGTTCATCGGGACCATCATGGAGCTGTGCCAGTCGCGGCGCGGTGAACTCGGCGGGATGGACTACCTGTCCCCGGAGCGGGTGGAGCTGCGCTACACGATGCCGCTGGGCGAGATTATCTTCGACTTCTTCGACGCGCTGAAGTCGCGCACCCGCGGATACGCCAGCCTGGACTACGAGGAAGCCGGCGAGCAGGAGGCCGATCTGGTCAAGGTCGACATCCTGCTGCAGGGCGAGCCGGTCGACGCGTTCAGCGCGATCGTGCACAAGGAGTCGGCGTACGCCTACGGCAACAAGATGACCACCAAGCTCAAGGAGCTGATTCCGCGTCAGCAGTTCGAGGTTCCGGTGCAGGCGGCGATCGGTTCGAAGATCATCGCTCGCGAAAACATCCGCGCGATCCGCAAAGACGTGCTATCGAAGTGCTATGGCGGGGACATCACCCGCAAGCGCAAGCTGCTGGAGAAGCAGAAGGAAGGCAAGAAGCGGATGAAGACCATCGGCCGGGTCGAGGTGCCCCAGGAGGCGTTCGTCGCCGCCCTGTCCACCGACTCGTCCGCCGACAAGGCCAAGAAGTAGGAGCCGTGCGCACGGCGGCGATGACGGCGGCGGCGTTGAGCGCGTGCGCGATCGTCGCCGGCTGTTCGGCGCCCGCCGGCCAGGCACCGTCCCCGCAGGTGGCGCCGGCCGTCAAACTCTCGCCGAACCCGGCGCTGGACCGGGCGTTGCCGACGGCCGAGGAGCTCAGCATCATGCTCGGCGGCGACGGCTTCATGGGCCAGGTCGTCCAGGGCGGCGCCGAGATGCTGCTGCAGGGCGTGGGGGAGGCCGAGGCCACGCCGCTGGACTGTGTGAGCACCGGATACCGGCTGGAGAAGGTGGTGTACCAGGCCAGCCCGGTGCGGTCGGTGGCCAGCCAGTCGTGGGCCGGTGGTGACGTGAACGGCCCCACCGCCACCGGGTTCTTCGGAGTGGTCGAGTTCGTCGACGCCGACGCCGCGCGGGAGTTCTTCGCCGCCTCGGCCGACAAATGGCACCGCTGCAACGGCCAGACGCTTGTGTTGAACCGAACCGACCGCGGGGCGCAGGGGTCGAGCCGGATCACCGAGGTCGACGTCGGCGACGAGATCGTCTCGGCTGTGGTGATGCAGGACGCCGGATCGACGGTTCAGCGGGCGCTCGGTGTGGCCGGGGACTCCGTCGTCGACGTCGAGATCGCCGACGCCGCCGGGCCCAAGGCGACCGGGGCGCGGGACGCCGCCGCCGTCGCGGACCTGATGCTGGAGAAGATCGGCCAATCCTGAGCTGCGCGGACGAAATTGTCGCCCACGCCGCGAATTTGCCAGAAGTCGGTCACAATAACGCGGTGACTCCATTCGGCACGCCGTCGCGGCTGTGCGTCGCGGGTGCGCTCCTGGCCGTGTCGGTTGTGCTGGCGGGCTGCGTGAGCATCGTTGCGGGGACGGCGTTGCGCGCCCAGACGGGGCCGGTCGATGTTCCGGAACTGACCGCCGACAAGCTCGACGACGTGTTGCTGACCATCGGCGAACTCAACGGCATCATGGGCTCGACGACGATGAAGGTCACCAGCGAGCTCGAAGAGATGACCGATCACTCCGACGACGTGTCCGACCGCGACTGTCTGGGGGCGATGTACGGCGCCGAGGAGCCGGTGTACGCGGGCAGCGGGTGGACCGACGTACGCGACCAGGTGGCGCGCGAACCCGACGACGACAACGACCACTGGGTCGAGCAGACCGCGGTGCTGTACCCGTCCGCGGACGAGGCGCAGCGGTTCTTCGACGACGCCAAGGCGGCCTGGGAGGCTTGTGCGGATTCGACTGTGGCCGTGGGTAGTTCAGGGGACTCGTACCTGTGGGACCTCGATGAGGTGCATACCGAAGGCATGCTGATCACTCAGGTCACGACGCAACAGGACGCCGACGGCTGGGCATGCCAGCATGCGCTGTCGACGGCGTCGAACCTGACCGTCGAGGCGTGGGCGTGCAGTTATTCGATCGGGGACGAGGCGGCCACCATCGCGCTGGACATGCTGGCCAACGCGGCCAAGTAACCGGTTCAGGCGCGGGTGAACCCGGGGCGTTCGAACAACGTGCCCCACGCGGTGAAGGCCTCGGCATGGGCGGCCGAAGACTGCCCGGTGGCCAGCGCGACGAGGCCGGTGGCGATGCTGCCGATGCCGACGCCCGTCTCGTTCACCACGCGGACGAGCTCGTCGAACGCCTCGCGCTGGGTGTAGCCGCGCAGCCCGACGAGAATGCCGGTGGCCACGTCGATCACGCGTCGCGAGGTGTCCGCTTCGAGGCGATACGTCATGTCGGCCATGGTGCGCGCCGACCACGCGGACGTGAAGGATTCGACTCGGGCAGACACAAAGTCGTAATGGTCGCGACGCATGAGCGCGACGTCGCGCCGACCAGGCAACGCACCGCTTCCACGGACTCTTCACGCCCCTGCAGGCTTCGTTGAGCCCGATAGCCGATCCGCAGGCGGAGGCCCACAATGGCCGTATGCTTCCGGTTCTCGATCTCGCCCAGGCGGACACCGAACCCGACAGTTTCCGGCACACCCTGCGCGAGGCCGCACACGACGCCGGATTCTTCTACCTTGTTGGACACGGTGTGCCGCGGGCGCAGATGGACCAGGTGCTGGGACTCGCGCGCGAGTTCTTCGCCCTGCCCACCGGGACCAAGAACGAGATCAGCCAACTGAAAAGCCCGCAGTTCCGGGGCTATTCGCGCATCGGCGGCGAGTTGACCAACGGTCGTGTCGACTGGCGCGAGCAGATCGACATCGGTCCGGAGCGCCCCGTCATCGACGGCGCCGAGGGATACTGGCGGCTGCAGGGCCCGAACCTGTGGCCCGCCGCGCCGGCGGGATTCCGAGCCGCCTTCGAAAGCTGGACCGACGCGCTTTCGGTCGTCGGGCTCCGGCTGCTGCGGCACTGGGCGGTGTCGCTGGGTGCGGCCGAGGACACCTTTGACGCGGCGTTCGCCGACCGTCCCGCCACCCTGCTCAAGGTCGTTCGCTATCCCGGCACCGCCGACACCTCACAAGGCGTCGGCGCGCACAAGGATTCGGGCGTGCTGACATTGCTTCTGGTGGAGCCGGGTTCGGAGGGCCTGCAGGTCGAGGGCGCCAACGGGGAATGGATCGACGTGCCCCCGCTGCCGGACGCGTTGATCGTCAACATCGGCGAACTTCTCGAGGTCGCGACCGGAGGTTATCTGCGCGCGACCCGCCACCGTGTGCTCGCACCGCGGCCGGGCGCCGACCGCGTGTCGATTCCGTACTTCCTCAATCCGGCGCTCGACGCGTTGATCCCGACCATCGAGCTGCCGCCGGAGTTGGCGGCGCTGTCTCGCGGTGTGGAGGCCGATCCGGACAACCCGATCTTTCACACTTACGGCGAGAATGCGTGGAAGTCACGCACCAGGGCGCATCCCGACGTCGCCGAACTGCATCACGGGATCGTGCCGAAGGACGTCGCCAGCGCGTACTGAGGCGATTACATCGGGCTGATCGCAACCGTCGAAAACGCATCCGCAGGTCGTTACGTTTCGGGCGTGTTCGATGTGCGGCGGCTGGTGGTGTTGCGGGAGGTGGTGCGCTGCGGCTCGCTGTCGGCCGCCGCGGCGTCGCTCAACTACACCACATCGGCGGTGTCACAACAGATCACCGCGCTCGAGCGCGACATCGGCACCACTTTGCTCGTGCGCAGCCCGAGCGGTGTCCAGCCGACGGCCGCGGGTACGCGGCTGCTCGAGCACGCCGACACCATCCTCGGCGCTGTGGCCGCCGCCGAACGGGATCTGGCGCGCATGACCGGTGCGCGTTCCGGCGCGGTGCGTGTCGCCTCTTTCGCCACCGCCGCCGCGACCATCCTGCCGAGGGCCATCGCGCGATTCCGCACACTGTGCCCCGGCATCGATGTGGAGCTGGTGCCTGCGGACCCCGACAAGGGCGTCGCGATGCTGGTGACGGGTGACGTCGACGCGGTGGTGATCACCGAGGTTCCCGGCGACGACCCGGAATTCCCGCGCGTACACACCGACGCGGTATACGACGACGAGTTCTACGTCGTGCTGCCGGTGAGCCACCGGCTGGCGGCAGCGTCGGCGGTACCGTTCGCGGCGCTCGCCGACGAGCGGTGGATCGTCAGCACCGAGACCGGCGTGTGCCCCGACGTTCGCGTCTTCGAAAGGGCCTGTCGGCAAGCGGGATTCGTTCCGTCCGTGACGTTTCGCGCCGAGGACTACTCCACGGTGCAGGGCCTGGTGGCCGCCGACCTCGGCGTATCACTGGTGCCGTCGCTGGCCGTATGTGGCGGAGTCCGCCCGGACGTCGCCATCCGGCGGGTGGCGGGAAGCGCTCCCGTGCGGCGCATCTCGCTGGCGACCGCGCAGGCGCCCGGGGCGAGCACGCCGCTGGCGACGTTCGTGTCCCTCGTCCGCGCGGCCGGCACACATCTGCGCGCCGAAACCGTTTACAGCGTTGCTGAACGCCCCTTCAGCGTCGCTTGACTCCGATTCCATCGCAGCACCCACGACCCTAGATTGGCGAACCATGACCACCACCGAGCGCACCACGCCCGTCCTCACATCGGCCGACGAGGCGCTGCGCGTCGCCCACTTGATCGCGGCGGAGATCGCCGTCGGTGCGGTCGAACGGGAACTCAGCGGCGCCTGGCCCGAGCCCGAGCTTCGGCGGATCGGGGAGTCGGGGCTGCTGGCCATCATCGTCCCCGCCGCGCACGGCGGTCCCGATCTGCCGCGTGCCACCGCCGTGCAGGTGTTACGCATTCTGTCCCAGGCAGATTCGGCGGTGGGCCAGCTGCTGCTGTCACACTTCGTGTTGAGCCAGGCGATCAGCGGCCTCGAGCACAACGAACCCGCACCCCGCATCTACCGCGACGTGCTCGCCGGTGCCCAGCTCGGCAACGCGACCGTCGAACGCGGCACCCGCACCAGCGCCGACCGGCTCACCACGGTGACGCGGCAGGGGGACCGGACATGGCGACTCAACGGCACCAAGTACTACGCGACCGGGACGCTCGGTGCGACGTGGATCGCCGTCGCGGCCCGCATCCCCGACACCGAACCATCGCACGGCGCAACGGTCTTCGTCCGTCCCACCGATCCCGGTGTGACGCTCAACCTGGAGCGGTGGTCCTCGTTCGGGCAGCGGGGCACCGCCAGCGGCGAGGTCGTCTTCGACAACGTCGTCGTGGAAGGCGAATTCGTCATCGATGAGGGACCCGACCCCGATCCCGTCACCGCGCCGCCTTCGGTGCTCGGCGCGTTCGATCAGGCCCTGCACGCCGCGGTGGACATCGGCATCGCCCGCGCCGCACTGGAGGACGGCGCGCGGTTCGTCACCACGAAGTCGCGCCCGTGGTTCGAAGCCGGGGTCGACAGCGCCGCCGACGAACCACACGTCGTGCGCCGGTTCGGTGAGCTCACGGCGCGGTTGTACGCGCTCGAGGCGCTGCTGGCCCAGGGCGCCGGCCTGGTCGACGACGCGTTGCGCGCACCGGAGGTGACCCGTGACGCCGCGGCCGCGGCGTCGTTGCGGGTGGCCGCGGCGAAGGCACTGGCACAGGAGTTCGCCGTCGAGATCGCCAGCGGCATCTTCGAATTGGCAGGCGCTTCGGCCACCGACCGCGGGCACGCGCTGGACCGGCACTGGCGCAACGTGCGCGTGCACTCGCTGCACGATCCCGCCCGCTGGAAGTACGTCCACATCGGCAACCACACCCTGCGCGGCACCAGACCGCCGCGGCTCGGTGTCCTCCTCTGAGACGAAGGATTCGCCATGGCAGGTTTCTATCTCACCGGCAGCATCAACGTTGCGACCGTCGACGACGCCTTCCGGCTCGTCGGCAGCCGGCTCCAACCGGGTGTGAGCCGGGTTCCGGACGGCGAACCCGGCGACCGCGCAAACTGGGTTCTCACCCAGGCCGATCACTTCCTGAACAACCCGACGTTGGACGTCGTCGACGACAGGGCCCGCGTGCGCACCGGCACCCCGGTGTCGTTCGGTGCGCTCGACTACCACAGCGTCGCCGCCGAGTCCTACGACCGGTTCATCGCCGCCCGCCGCGACGGCGTGCTCGCCGACGACTCCCGCTTCCTGGTGTCCATCCCGACACCGTTCAATGCGGTGAACTCGTTCGCGCAGTTCGACTCTCAGGTCGAGGTGGCCTACGCGTACGAGCAAGCGCTGCGGCGAAGCGTCGAGGCGCTGCAGGAGGCGATCCCACCGGGCGACCTGGCGATCCAGTGGGATCTGCCGACCGAGTTGGCCACCGTCGAGGGATGGTTCCCCAACCCCTACGGCGGTCTCGAACCGATCTTCGCGGCCTCGGCCCGGTTGGCGTCCTGGGTGCACGACGACGCCGAGCTGACTTTCCATCTGTGCTATGGCGATTCGAAGTTCGGCGCGTCGCCGTTTATGGGCGATCCGCCCGACGAGGACGCGGCGGCCCGCGGTGGGAGACACATCCTGCCCCGGGACGCGTCCGCGATCGTCACGCTGGCCAACGGGTTGTCACGCCATGTGACTCGGCGCATCGACGCCATCCAGGCCGCAACGGTTGCGGCGTGGAACAAGCGGGCGCACTGGCAGCCGCTGAGCGGGCTGGCGCTGGAGGCCGACACGGAGATCTATCTCGGCCTGCTGCACGCCGAGGACGGCGCCGACGGCGCCCGCGCGAGGGCGGCCCTGGCTGCGGAGTTCCTGCCGGAGTTCGGGATCTCGACCGAGTGCGGGCTGGGCCGGCATTCGACCGAACAGCTCGAGGCGGTGCTCGTCGCGTGGAACGACTACGCCGCCACCCGCGAACCCGCGCTGGCCGGCTGAGGAGGAGCTACATCGGGGCGTTGGCGGGGACGAAGACCCCGGAGCTGTCGGCCTCCTCCTCGGCCCGGATCACGTGCACGACCGCGTTGATCAACGCCAGGTGGGTGAACGCCTGCGGGAAGTTGCCGAGATGGCGGCCGGTGCGCGGCTCGATCTCCTCGGCGTAGAGGTGCAGCGGGCTGGCGAACGACAACAGCCGTTCGCACAGATGCTTGGCGCGGCTGATCTCGCCGATCTCGACCAGCGCGGACACCAGCCAGAACGAGCAGATCGTGAAGGTGCCCTCTTCGCCGGCCAACCCGTCGTCGGTCTCCTCGACGCGGTAGCGCAGCACGAGACCTTCCTCGGTGAGCTCGTCGGCGATCGCCAGCACCGTCGCGCGCACCCGCGGATCGTCGGGCGGCAGGAACCGGGTCAGCACGGCCAGCAGCAGCGAGGCGTCGAGCGCATCGTCGCCGTAACGCTGGGTCAGCACACCGCGGGAGTCGACGCCGTGCCTGAGCACGTCGGCCTTGATCTCCTCGGCGATCGCGCGCCATTGCTGGGCGTAGGACTTCTCGCCCTGCAGTTCGGCGAGTTTCGAGCCGCGGTCCAGCGCCACCCAGCACATGATCTTCGAACTCGTGAAGTGTTGCGGCTCGCCGCGCACCTCCCAGATCCCGCGGTCGGGTTCCTTCCAGTGCTTGATCGCCTCTTCGACCTGCTGCTTGCACACCGGCCACAGCGTGTCGGAGATCTGCTCGCGCGACTTGGCGTGCAGGTACACCGAATCCAGCATGGTGCCCCAGATGTCGTGCTGCATCTGGTTGTACGCGCCGTTGCCGATGCGCACCGGCCGCGCCCCGTCGTAACCGGACAGGTGGCGCAGTTCCTCCTCGACCAGCGTGCGCTCGCCGCCGACGGCGTACATCACCTGAAGCGGGTGTCGCTCACCGTTGTTCGCGCCCGACACGTCGGCGATGAACGCGAAGAAATCGTCGGCCTCGCGGTCCAGCCCCAGCGTGTAGAGGCCCCACAGGGCGAACGTCGAATCGCGCACCCACGCATAGCGGTAGTCCCAATTGCGTTCGCCCTGCGGCGTTTCCGGAAGCGACGTGGTGGGCGCGGCCAACAGCGCGCCGGTCGGGGAGTACGTCAGCCCCTTCAGCGTCAGCGCGCTGCGCTGCAGGTAGGCCCGCCACGGGTGGTCCGGGAAGTCGCCGACGTTGATCCACTGGCGCCAGGCCTCGCTGGTCTGCCACATCTTGTCGGCGGCCTCGTCGTAGGTCTGCGGCGCCGGGTGCTTCGACCACGACAGCGCGACGAACGCGTTGTCGCCCTCCTTCATCCGGGTGCGCGCCCGCGCCTCGTGGCCCTCCAGGCCGAGCCGCAGGTTGGTGGTGAGCCGAAGCGTGGGATGCGCGTCGGCGTCGCGGCTGGCCCGCGCGATCGCTTCGCCGTAGGCCTGTGCGGAGTACTCCCACGTCGCGGGGATGCGGTGGTAGTCGAACGCCGGCTCACAGTTCATCACCAGCTCGACGGTGCCGCTCACACATCGCACCGTGCGCAGCAGGATGTGCTCGGCATCCCAGTCCATCGGCGTGCGGCGGTGGGTGCGCGACCGGGTCTCCAGGTCGTGCCAGGGGCCCATCACCAACGCTTCGCGCACGATCAGCCAGCCGGTGTGGGTCTGCCAGGTCGTCTCCAGGATCAGGCTGCCGGGCAGGTAGCGCCGGGCCGAGGGCACGGTCACCCCGTACGGGCCGAGCCGGAAATGGCCGGCGCCGCGATCCAGGATGGCGCCGAACACGCTCGGCGAGTCCGGGCGGGGCACGCACAACCACTCGACCGATCCAGCCGAGGAGATCAGGCACGTGTTCTCGCAATCGGACAGAAACCCGTAGTCGGCGATCGGCGGAAACGGGTTCCGCAAGCCACCGCCCGGCGCGTACGGCGTCGGTGCCGTCACGGTCAAAGGGGTGTTCGACAGGACGGCCTGCGCGGGCTTCGCCCCGTTCTCCGTCTCCGTTGACCCGTCCGACGGCCCGGTTTGTTGCAGAACCATGCCGTCATCATCGACTGCCGACCTGCTTTGCGTCTACTCGTTGGCGTTCACCGGCGCGCCCAACCGCACGCTCGACGCCTCGTCAGCGGCGTGCGAAGGCCGGAATGTGTTCCGGTAGGGGGCCGATCGCGACGCCGTAGGCGGCCAGTCGGCGCAGCACCGGCAGCCCGGCCGCGACGCGCACGAACCGCGGCGCCTCGGTCTGCCCGGTTGAGGCGACCGCGACCGCGATGACGCGGCGGTGGATCAGCTTCTGCACCGACTGGATCAGCGCCGCGGGCAGCCAACGGCGCGCCTGTATGCGGGCCAGATGCCTGCTCGACAGCGTCCCCGACCGCAACGGGCCCGCCAGGACGCGCCCGGCGGCGACGGCGTCGGCCACCGCGAGGTTGATCCCGACCCCGCCGACCGGCGACATCGCGTGGGCGGCGTCGCCGATCAGCAGCAGGCCGTCGCTGTACCAACGCCGCAGCCGGTTCAGCTGCACGTCGAGCAGCTTCACCTCGTCGAACGACGTCACCGCCCCGATGCGGTCGGCCAGCCACGGCACCAGCGCCACCACCCCGCGGTGCAGCGACTCGATGCCCTGCGCGCGCAACTGCGCGTCGCGGCCCTTGGGAATGACGTACGCGCACTGGTAGTAGTCGCCGCGGTCGATGACGATCTGCGCGTGTCCGGCGCCGAGGACCCCGGCGAGCCCGTGCGGGTCGTCGGGCTCGCGGGGCACCCGAAACCACCAGACGTCCATCGGCACGCCGAAGTTCTTCGGCTCGAGCCCCATCTCGGTGCGCAGCGTCGACGACCGGCCGTCGCAGGCGACGGTCAACGTCGCGCGCATCTCGCGCACCTCACCGTCGGTGCCGCGGTAGCGCACGCCGACCACCTTGCCGCGCTCGAGGATCGGCCCGAGCACCTCGGTGCTGCGCATCAGCGTGAACGACGGCTCGCGTCCCGCGGCGGTGGCCAGCAGCTCGAGGAAATCCCACTGCGGCACCAGCGCAATGTGCTTGTGCGGACCGGGAATTCGTCGCAGGTCCATCGCGACCCGCGTGCCCTGCACCGTCATGGCCAGCATGTCGATCTCGCGGTGCGGAACGGCCGCGAACTCCGAGGAGAGTCCCAACTCGTCGAGCAGCCGCAGAGTGCTCGCGTGCACGGTGTCACCGCGGAAATCGCGGAGGAAGTCGGCGTGCTTCTCCATCACCGTGACCGCGACCCCGGCGCGGGCGAGCACCAACGCGAGCATCATCCCCGCAGGACCGCCTCCGGCGACGATGCAGGTGGTGTCGGCAGGCACGGGCCCATCTTCGCATCGCCTAGGCTGGCCGCGTGGGTGGCTTCCTGAGTTGGTGGGACGGTGTCGAGCTCTGGCTCACCGGCCTGCCGTTTGTCGCCCAGACCGCGGTGGTGATGCCGGTGGTGCTCGCGCTCGCCTACGGCATCGCGATGGTGCTCGACGGCGCCCTCGGTAACGGAATCAGGCTGCTGCGCCACGTTCGCCACGACGAACGGGACGCCGACCGATGAGCGGCGGGATGCCGCGGTCGCGGGTGACGTTGGTGCTCGTCATCCTGCTGATCCTGGTGATCGTCATGTGGCTGTTCACCCGCTGACGCCTGCGAAACCCTCGACGAGCAGGTTGCGAGAAACCTGTTAGGCTTCCCGCCATGCAAACAGCGTCCGGCAACAAGGGCGGCCATGTCGTGGCCCTCATTGCCGTGGGTTTGAGCGCTGTCGCTGATGTCTGTTGTTGTTGCTGACTCCTCCGCCCGTCCGCGGTTCGGTGTCGGTAACGGCTGTGGGATGACGCGCTCGCGCTGATCCATCGCCTTCCGTCGGGTCGGGTTCCACCGAAGTCCCCCAACGAAAGGTCACCGATGGTCAACATCCGCAGAACCTGGCGCGCCGCAGCGGCGCTGGCCGCCACCGCCACCGTGCTCGCCGCGTGCAGCGGCGGCTCGAGCGACGTGGCGGGCGAAGGCGCTGGCAACGGCGCCGACACGACGCTGACGCTCGTCGCGTACGCCGTGCCCGAGCCGGGTTGGAGCAAGATCATCCCCGCCTTCGCCGCCTCGCCGGAGGGTAAGGGTGTCGGTGTGACGACGTCGTACGGCGCCTCGGGTGACCAGTCGCGTGCCGTCGTCGACGGCAAGCCTGCCGACATCGTGAACTTCTCCGTCGAACCCGACATCACCCGCCTGGTCAAAGCCGACAAGGTGGCCAAGGACTGGAACGCCGACGCCACCAAGGGCATCCCGTTCGGATCCGTGGTCTCCCTCGCGGTGCGCCCCGGTAACCCCAAGAACATCCGCGACTGGCCGGACCTGCTGAAGCCCGGCGTCGAGGTCATCACGCCCAGCCCGCTGAGTTCCGGTTCGGCGAAGTGGAATCTGCTGGCGCCGTACGCGTGGGCCAGCAAGGGCGGTCAGGATCCGCAGGCCGGGCTGGACTACGTCACCGAGTTGGTGACCCAGCACATCAAGCTACGCCCGGGTTCGGGTCGTGAGGCCACCGATGTGTTCCGGCAGGGCAGCGGCGACGTGCTGCTGGCCTACGAGAACGAGGCGCTGAACTTCGACCTCGAGTACGTGAACCCGCCGGAGACCTTCAAGATCGAGAACCCGGTCGCGGTGGTGACGTCGAGCGCGCACCTGGACAAGGCGAACGCGCTGAAGAACTTCCTCTACACCCCGGAGGCGCAGAAGCTGTGGGCCGAGGCCGGCTTCCGGCCCGTTGATCCCGCCGTGCTCGAGGAGTTCAAGGACAAGTTCCCCGCGCCCGCCAAGCTGTGGACCGCCCAGGACCTCGGCGGTTGGGACAAGCTGGATCCCGAACTGTTCGACAAGACCAACGGCTCCATCACCAAGATCTA
>NZ_CVTA01000002.1 GCF_001050035.1 Mycolicibacterium komanii | reverse complement strand
CCCGGGGAACCGCCCCCGCCCCCGGCGGAGACCGCTCCGCCCGCGGCGCCGCCCCCGCCGACCACGACGCGCTCGGGCCCCCGACAGGTCACCTATTCGGTGACCGGAACCAAAGCACCGGGAGACATCATCACCGTGACCTACATCGACGCGTCGGGACGCAGCCGGACGCAGCGCAACGTGTACATCCCGTGGTCTTTGACCGTCACGCCGATCTCGCAATCCGAGGTCGGTTCGGTGCAGGCGTCGAGCCTGTTCCTGGTGAGCCGGCTCAACTGTTCGATCACGACGAGTGACGGCACCGTGCTGTCCTCGAACACCAACAACGCCGCACAGACCAGCTGCTGATGACTTACGAAACCGACGCGTCGGGGCGCTCGCGGTTGACCCCCGCACTGGATCCCAGCGAACTCGACCGCACCGACCGCATCCTGCTCGGCTCGTGCGCGGCGATCTGGCTGGTCGCGCTCGGCACCGGAGTCGCCGCGACGGTGGCGCTGGTGGACCTCGGGAGGGGACACGCCGAGTCCTCCGGTGACGCCGGAACGCCGTGGCTGCTCTACACCATCATCGGGATCTCCGCGGTGGTGATCATCGGGGCGGTCCCGCTGCTGCTGCGGGCTCGGCGCGAGGCGCTGGCCGAGGCGCCGGAGCCGCAGGGTGCCGGACCCGCCCCGGCCCCCGCAGGTCGGGCGCAGGCGGTGGATCCGACGCCTGCCACCGAGAAGCTGCCCTACGCCGCGCCGCGCCAGCAGCGCACGCTTGAGGCGCCGGAACCGGTGTCCGCGGCGGTCGACCTGCTGTGGCTGCGCTGTGCGGTGGTCATCGCCTGCGCGATCGGCATCGCCATGGTGGCCATCGGCGTCGCCACCTACCTGATGGCGATCGACAGCGACGTCGCGGCGTGGGTCCTCTACGGCCTGACCGCTCTGGTCACGCTCGCCATGCCGGTCGTGCCGTGGTTCTACCTCAAAGAACTACGCGCCCTGCTCGATCGGCAGGGCGCGTAGTCCTTCTTCGTTTGTTGCGAACGGCCTCAGTGATGGCCGTTGGACGAATCCCCATCGCGTGAGCCGTGCCCGTTCGAGCCGGTGCGCGCCTGGTGCTCGGCCAGCGCGGTGAGCGCCCTGCGCTCGCCGGCGTGCAGCGCGGCGGTGAGCGCCTCGTGCTCCTCGATCGGATCGGCCGACAGGAAGCCACCGGTACCCGGCGCTCCCGCGGAGCCCAGCTTGTTCATCCGCTTGGGCAGGGCAGCGCCCTGGTACTCCAACGGAATCGGGTGGCCGTGCTCGTCCACCGGACCCAGCGGCTGGTGCAGCTCGATGTAGGCACCGTGCGGCAGCCGCTTGATGATGCCGGTCTCGATGCCGTGTTCGAGCACCTCACGGTCGCTGCGCTGAAGGCCGATGGCCCACCGGTAGGCGATGTAGTACACGATCGCGGGCAGCACCACCATGCCGATGCGGCCGATCCACGTCGTCGCGTTGAGCGAGATGTGGAACTTCAGCGCGATGATGTCGTTCATCGCGCACAGCGTGAACAGCATGTACAGCGAGATCGCGGCCGCGCCCAACGCGGTTCGCACCGGAGCGTCACGCGGACGCTGCAGCAGGTTGTGATGCGCGTTGTCGCCGGTGAGCTTCTTCTCGATGTACGGGTAGGCGATCAGCAGCATGAACACCAGGCCCATGAACAGCGCCACCCATGTCGAGGCAGGGACGGTGTAATTACCCCAGTAAAGTTCCCACGGCGGGAAGATACGCGCCACACCCTCGGTCCACATCATGTAGAAGTCGGGCTGGCTACCCGCCGACACCTGAGATGGCTTGTAGGGCCCCAGGTTCCAGACCGGGTTGATCGTCAGCAGACCGCCCATCAGGCCGAGGATGCCGACCGTCATCGCGAAGAACGCGCCCGACTTGACCGCGAACACCGGCATAACGCGCACGCCGACCACGTTGCTCTCGGTGCGGCCCGGGCCGGGGAACTGGGTGTGCTTCTGGAACCACACCAGGGCCAGGTGAAGCCCGATGAGCGCCAACATGATTCCGGGGATAAGCAGGATGTGCAGCGCGTACATCCTCGGGATCCAGTATCCGTCCTCGCTGCACATGTATCCGACTCCGCCGCACGGGAAGTCGCCGCCGAACAGCGCCCAGTGCAACCAGGTGCCGATCACCGGCATGCCGAGCGAGATCGACGACAGCGCGGCCCGCAGCCCGATGCCCGAGAGCAGATCGTCGGGCAGCGAGTAGCCGAAGTAGCCCTCGAACATCGCCAGGATCAGCAGCAGGGCCCCGATCACCCAGTTCGCCTCGCGCGGCCGCCGGAAGGCGCCGGTGAAGAAGATGCGGGCCAGGTGGACCATGATCGCCGCCGCGAACAGCAGCGCGGCCCAGTGGTGGATCTGACGGACGAACAGTCCGCCGCGGACCTCGAAGCTGATGTCGAGCGTCGACGCGTAGGCCTTCGACATCTCCACACCGCGCAGCGGTTGGTAAACGCCGTTGTAGGTGACCTCCGCCATCGACGGGTCGAAGAACAGCGTCAGGTACACGCCCGTGATCAGCAGGACGATGAAGCTGTACAACGCGATCTCGCCCAGCAGGAAGGACCAGTGGGTCGGGAACACCTTGTTCAGCTGGCGTCGCACCGCGGCCGAAGGGTGATAACGCGAATCGATCGCATCCCCTTGGTGCGCCGCGATTTCGGCGAGGGCGGGCGGTTTCGGCAATTTCGGACTCATGCTGTTTTCCGTTCCCAGAAGGCCGGCCCGACGGGTTCGATGAAGTCGCCGTTGGCGACGAGATACCCGTCCTGGTCGATGGTGATGGGCAGCTGCGCCAACGCGCGCGCAGCCGGGCCGAATATGGGTTTAGCGAAGTGCAACGCGTCGAACTGCGACTGGTGGCACGGGCAGAGGATGCGATAGGACTGCTGCTCGTAAAGCGATGAGGGGCAACCCAAGTGCGAGCAGACCTTGGTGAAAGCGAACAGGTCGCCGAAGTTGAAGCTCTCCTGGCCTCTGCGCTTGACCACCCGGGGGAGGTCCTGCGACTTGATCCGGATCAACATGACGGGATTGCGCACGCCCATGGCGATCTCGGAGAGACGGTGGTGCGACTCGGTCGTGGTGCCGTCGCCGTCGGACTCACGCCACGGGAACACCGTCTCCATACCGCCGGCGTCGATGTCCTCGGGCCGCATCTTGACGAACGCGCCGCTGCCGGTGGAGCGGGCGAGATAGATCGTCTCGCCTTGATACCGCGGGGTCCAGCCCGACGTCCACAGCACGGCCTTCTTGCCGTCGGCGGTCTGCACCACCGGCTTCCACGGGTTCTTGATGAGGCCACCCGCGAAGGCCACCAGCGTGCCGAGGCCGAACGCGCCGAGGCCGATACCCAACGAGAGGCCAACCAGCTTGCGGCGCTTGATCGTCGAGCCCTCCAAGGCGTCGGTCAGGTTCGCCGCGACCGTCTTGCGGTGGATCTCGGGGGAGGCGCCGTCGTGGCGCTCCTGGATCGAGATCTCCTCGGGGATGAACTTCTTCTGGTACAGCACCGCGCCGATGCCGATCGAGAGGATCGACAGACCGAAGGTCAACCCGTACAGCGGGGTGGCCAGGCTGAACAGGAGCTCGCCCTCGGAGCCGTATGGCTTGTACTCCCACGGCCAGAAGAGGAAGACCAGCAGCAGGGCCAGGCCCGAAAAGCCGCCCAGCAGAAGCCAGTACGAGACCACACGGCCGGCGCGCTTCTCGGCCTTGGTGCCGGCGACCGGCCAGCGGTCCTCCTTGTAGACGATCTCGACCCCGTCGAGCTTGCCGCCGAGCTCGACGAGCTCCTCACGCGACATCGACGCCAGTTCGGCGTCCGTGGGCTGTCCCGGCACGCCGGCCTGGCCGGGTGCGTCGGTGCCCTTCGGGGTGTTCTCGGTGCCGTTGCCCGGCTCGCTCATGCTCGCGCTCCGATCCACAGGGCCGCGACGATGACGGCCACCATGCCGATGATCCAGGCCGCCATGCCCTCGGGCGCCGGGCCGAACCCGCCGAGGCCGTAGCCGCCGTAGCTGGGAGTCTCCGCGGATTCGCGGACGTAGGCGACGATGTCGCGCTTCTCTTCCGGCGACAGCTGCCGGTCGGAGAACTTGGGCATGTTCTGCGGGCCGGTGAGCATCGCGGTGTAGATCTGCGCGGGTTCGGCGTCACCGAGGTCGGGTGCGTACTTACCCGACGACAGGGCGCCGCCCTTGCCGGTGAAGTTGTGGCACGACGCGCAGTTCAGCCGGAACAGGTCTCCGCCGCGGGCCACGTTGTCGCCGATCAGGGACTGTTCGGCGACGCGCCCGTTGTCGTCACGCGGGACGACCGGTCCGCCGCCGTTGGCCTGCACGTAGGCGCCGAGCGCATCGGTCTGCGCCTCGTCGAACTGCGGCGGCTTCTGCGGCGCCTGGGCCTCGCCGCGCATCGCGGGCATGCGGCCGGTGGAGACCTGGAAGTAGACCGCCGCCTCGCCGACGCCGATGAGGCTGGGGCCCCGGTCCGGCACGCCCTGGAGGTTGACACCGTGGCAGGTCACGCACGAGGTGTCGAACAACTGCTTACCGGTGCGCAACAGCGCCGACTGCGATTCGTCGGCGACCGCAACCTGCGGCGAGGGCGTGAGGGTGGCGGCCAGACCGCCCGCGACGCCCAGTCCGAGCAGCAGCAGCACAGCACCTGACAGGCGCCTGCGTAGCCGACGGCGCGACTTGTCGGTCATCGAACCCCTTCTCATCGGACCGGTGGAGCCGGTCAACGGACTCATCGGCGAGCCGATCAACGGACGAAGTAAATGGTGGCGAACAAGGCGATCCACACGATGTCGACGAAGTGCCAGTAGTACGACACCACGATCGCCGCGGTGGCCTGGGCCGGAGTGAACTTACTCATCCGGGTTCGGGCCAGCAGGATGAGGAAGGCGACCAGACCGCCGATCACGTGCAGGCCGTGGAAGCCGGTGGCCAGGTAGAACACCGAGCCGTAGGCGCTGCTGGAGAGGGTGGTGCCGTGTTGGACCAGGTGCATGTACTCATAGCCCTGGCCTAGGACGAAGAACAGGCCCATCGCGAAGGTCAGGACGTACCAGCGGCGCAGCCCGAACACATCGCCGCGTTCGGCGGCGAACACGCCCATCTGGCACGTGAACGACGATGCGATCAGCACCAGCGTGACCGGCACGGCCTGGACAAGGTTCAGCTCCGTCGGCGGTGGCGGCCACTCACCCCCCGCTTGCGAACGCGCGGTGAAGTACATCGCGAACAGGCCAGCAAAGAACATCAGCTCGCTGGACAGCCAGACGATGGTGCCGACACTGACCATGTTCGGCCGGTTCAGCGAATGTACTCGCGACGTGATTGCGGTTCCCGAGGTCCCTACAGCGCTCGTCACCCCGCAAGTATGACGCTTTGTAGTTGTCGATCTCCACCCGGGTCCGGAGTTTCGTCAATAATCGCGTGGTGGCTCCTGAGAAAAACCCCGATTCCTTCACCTGGCCCCGGATCCTCGGCCGGCTCACCACCGGCCAGTCGCTCGAGAGCGGGCAGGCGGCGTGGGCGATGGACCAGATCATGACCGGCGCGGCCACGCCCGCTCAGATCGCCGGTTTCGGGGTGTCGATGCGGATGAAGCGCCCGACGTCGGCCGAGGTCACCGAACTGGCCGACACGATGCTCAAGCACGCGCGGCGGGTTCCCACGGACGTGATCGGCACCGCGACCGTCGACGTGGTGGGCACCGGCGGGGACGGCGCTAACACCCAGAACCTGTCGACGATGGCGGCCATCGTCGTCGCGGCCGCCGGGGTGCCGGTGATCAAGCACGGGAACCGCGCCGCGTCGTCGCTCTCCGGCGGAGCCGACACGCTCGAGGCGCTCGGGGTGCGCATCGACCTCGGACCCGACGAGGTCGCGCGCAGCGTCGCCGAGGTCGGGATCGGGTTCGCGTTCGCGCCGCACTTTCACCCGTCGTACCGGCACGCGGGCGTGGTGCGCCGCGAGCTCGGAGTGCCGACGGTGTTCAACCTGCTCGGCCCGTTGACCAATCCGGCCTCGCCCCGCGCCGGCCTGGTCGGTTGCGCCTGGGGCGAGCTGGCCGAGGTGATGGCCGGCGTGTTCGCGAGCCGGGGGTCGAGTGTGTTGGTGGTGCACGGCGACGACGGTCTCGACGAACTCACGACGACCACGACCAGCACGATCTGGCGGGTGCAGGCGGGCACGGTCGAGCGGCTGAAGTTCGACCCGGCCGCCTTCGGGTTTCAGCGCGCCGAGATCTCCGAACTGGTCGGCGGCGACGCGGAGGCCAACGCGGCGTCGGTGCGCGCGGTGTTCGGCGGTGCGCCCGGCGCGGTGCGCGACGCCGTGATCCTCAACGCCGCAGGCGCTTTGGTGGCCCACGCGGGGCTAGCCAGCGACGCCAAATGGTTGCCCGCCTGGGAGAGCGGGCTGGCCAAGGCGGCCGAGGCCATCGACTCCGGGGCGGCCGAACAGCTCCTCGCGCGATGGGTGCGGTTCACTCAGCAGGCTTGAGCCGGCGATCTGGTCGGCCGCGACACGGGCCGAGCGCGCCGACGCGGCCCACGCCGCCCAGCGGCCCGCCGCGTGCGCGGGCGTGCAGTACCCGTCGTCGGCGCGCACGATGCGCACACCGGGCTGATGCAGCCACCGCGCGATCAGCGCCGTCTCCTCGACCAGTGCGCCGCCCAACGGCGCCGGCGACGGCAGAACCGCTTGTGCGCCAGCGCAAATCGCGTCGACGACCGGCATGGGTGGAACGCCGCGCGGGGCGTTGCCCGCGGCCGCCAGCTGACCGTTGCGGACCACCGCGAGGTGCCAACCGCCGCTGCCGTCGGGACGTGCCGCCACGAGTTCGGTGACGGCGGCCAGCGCCCGCAGCCGCTGCCCGCGCCACAGCCCGTCGATCGCGGCGGCGGCGTGATCGCGCACCCGCGCCGCCGTCTCGTAGCGGACGCGGTCGGCGAGGTCGGCGATGTGGGCCAACACGGCGGCCAGGGCGCGGCTGTCACGGCCGGCCATCAGGTCGGCGGCCTGCGCGACCGCCCCGGCGTACTCGGCGGCGCCCGCCTCGCGCGGCGCCGGGCACGGTGACAGCTCGCGTTCCGGGCAGGCCGGACCGTGCACCGCGGAGCGACCCAGCTTCTTGGTGCATGTCCGGACGCCGGTGAACCGGGCAAGGAGCGCGGCGGTGTCGACGGCGTCGGCGCGGACGCGGAACGGGCCGATCACCGCGTCGTGCTTCGGGGTACGCACGATCGAGAACCGGGGAAAGGCCTCGTCGGTCAACGTGATCCACCACCACCGGTGCGGGAACTTCGACCGCCGGTTGTAGGGCGGGGCGTGTGCGGCCAGCAGGCGGAGCTCGCGCACCCCGGCCTCCAGGTCGTGTGCGCACTCGACGTGGTCGACCGCCGTGGCGAGCGAGGCCATCTCCTTGATGCGGGTGCGCGAGTCCGACCCGTTGAAGTACTGGCCGACGCGGCGCCGCAGGTTGACGGCGGTGCCTACGTAGAGCACCTCGGCGCCCGGCCCGCGGAACAGGTAGACACCCGGCCGGCGGGGCAGGGCCGTGGCCAGGTGGCGATTGCGCCGCTGCGCCGGCGTGACGTCCGGCAGGTAGCCACGCAGATCGGTGTAGGTGTGCACGCCCTGGTTGCCCACCCGCTCGATGAGCCCGTGCAGCACGTCGACCGTGGCGCGGGCGTCGTCGAGGGCGCGGTGCGTCGGGGTGGTGCTCGCGCCGAACAGCCGGGCCAGCGCGGAGAGCCGGACACTCGGCGCCTCGTCGCGAGTGAGCACTCGGCGCGCCAGCTTGACCGTGCACAGCACCGGTGGCTTCGGCCAGGCGATCTGAGCGCGTTCGGCGGCCGCCCGCAGGAACCCGATGTCGAACCCGGCGTTGTGCGCGACAAGCACGGCGCCGCGGGCGAATTCGAGGAACGCCGGCAGCACCGATTCGATCTTGGGTGCGTTGCACACCATCGCGGTGGTGATCCCGGTCAGCGCCACGATCTGCGGCGGGATGCTGCGGCCCGGGTCGACCAGCGTCGCGAGCTCGCCGAGCACGACTCCGCCGCGCACCTTGACCGCACCGATCTCGGTGATCGAGTCGTAGTTGTCCCCGCTGGCGCGTCCCCCGGTGGTCTCCAGGTCGACGACGACGAACGTGGTGTCGCGCAACGAGACGTCAGCCTGCCGATCGACATCGGCGAAGCTGAGCTGGCTCACGGGTCGACGGTAGAAAACACCACCGACAGTCTCGGGTTGCCACGCGGCCGGACTTGTCGGTGCCTCCCGATAGCGTGCGGACCGCACCGACCGAGAGGAGCCATTCGTGGGCACGGTGAAGATCGACTGCGACGACTGCGCGGTTCGCGGGCCTGGATGTCAGGACTGCGTCGTGAGCGTTCTGCTGGGCGTACCCGACACCTTGTTGGAGGACGAGCGCCGGGCGCTGGAGGTGCTCGCCGACGTCGGCCTGGCGCCGCGGCTCCGGCTGGTACCGGTCCGCCGGGATGGCAGTTCGGGTGTCGCCTGACGACACGCGGCACGGCGGGCGGGCGGAGGAAATATGAGCTGCCTGTTAAATTTGCGTCTTCTGTTGGACAACCCCGATGCCGTTTCGTAACCTGTCTGAGACCTAAGGGCAGTTCGACACGGCTTCGTTCCGGATGTTGAAGGACGCAAAATCTTGAGGCTCGACCGCACGCGCGTGACCATTCGCGGGTTTCTCCACCCCTTGGTCAGCGCGATAGTCGGTATCACATTCTTCGCCGGTCTCTTCGCGGTCAGTGTGCAGGCCGACCCGGCCGATGACGCGCTGGCGAAGCTCAATGAGCTGTCGCGACAGGCCGAGCAGACCACCGAGGCGATGCACTCGGCGCAGCTGGATCTCGACAACAAGCTGGCCATCCAGCGTGATGCCGAGACCAAGCACGCTGCCGACCAGGCGGCCGCCGACAAGGCGCGCCAGCAGCTGGCAAAGTTCCAGGGCGCCGTCGACAAGGTTGCTGCGGCCCAGTACATGGGCGGCAGGACCGATGGTCTGGACGCGATCCTGACCGCGAACTCACCGCAGGGTCTCATCGACCAGTTGTCCATCCAGCGCGTGATGGCCGCCGAGATGTCGGCGCAGATGAAGAGCTACCGCGAGATCGGAAAACAGGCGGCGCTGGCCGAGGAGGCCTCCGCGAAGTCGGCCGCCGAGGCCAAGACCGCCGCCGAACAGGCCGCCGCCGTGCGCGCCGACCTGCAGTCCAAGCAGAGCCGGCTGCAGGTGCAGATGGCGGTCGTGAAGTCGCAGTACGAGGCGTTGACGCCGCATCAGCGCGAGGCGCTGGCGGCCGTCCCGCCCGGCCCTCCGGTGCCGCCGCCCGCGCCGGTGCCACCCGGTGGTGACCCTGCCGTGCTGGCCGCACCACCCGCGCCGGGCGCGATCCCGCCGGGCGACATGGCGCCGCCGGTGGGCGGGCATTCCGCGACCGTGATCCAGGCCGCGCTGAGCCGCATCGGCTCGCCGTACTCCTGGGGCGGATCCGGCCCGAACGCCTTCGACTGCTCCGGACTGGTGATGTGGTCGTTCCAGCAGGCCGGCATCTCGCTGCCCCACTCCAGCCAGGCCCTGGCCAACGGCGGGCAGTCGGTGTCGCGGGATCAGATGCAGCCGGGCGACCTGGTGACGTACTACTCCGATGCGTCGCACGTCGGCATCTACATCGGTGACGGAATGATGGTGCACGCCTCGACCTATGGCACGCCGGTGCGAGTCGCTCCGGTGGACAATGCGCCGATCTACAACGTCCGCCGTTACTGACCGCCGCAGTGCCGCGCGCGCGAGGAACAGATCCAAACTCGCCGCGCTGTTGCTCGCCGAGTTGATCTGCGCGCTGTTGCTCATCGGTCGTTCCGAGGTGCCGTCCGCCCCGATGGTGGCCACGCCTGCCACTCCGGCGTCGCTGACCACGCCGACCGCCGCGTCGCGCACACACACGCTCGGCGATGGCCGGGTGGTCCGGTTGATGAATCTGGGCGGTCCGCGCACCGATGGGTTGGTGTCGCGGCTGCAGGCCGAGCTGGAGGCCGCCTCGGTGGCGGTCACCGCGTTCTGGGGCCCCGACTGGCCGCCCGAGGTCGTGATCGCGGTCGCGGGCACCGAGGCGCAGTTCGCGTCGCTCGGCGGCGGTGACGCCCACACCGCGGCGACCACCACCGCTGAGCGCATCATGTTCGCACCCGGAGCCGCGGATCTGAGCGAAGCCGCACTGCGAATCGTGTTGCGCCACGAGCTGTTCCATCTCGCATCTCGCGCCGCGACCGCGCCGGACGCGCCCCGCTGGCTGACCGAGGGCGTCGCGGACTACGTCGCTCGGCCCGCGACGGCGAAGCCGGACCCCTCGATCCTCACGCTGCCGACCGACGCCGAGCTGGCCGGGCCTGCGCGTTCGCAGGCCTACGACCGGGCCTGGTGGTTCAGCCGGTTCGTCGCCGACCGATACGGCGCCGGCGCGCTGCTCGAGCTGTACCGGCGGGCGTGCGGACCCGGCCATCCCGACGTCGCGACGGCGGTACGAGGCGCCCTCGGGACGGACCTCGACGCCGTGCTCGCCGGGTGGCGGCAGTGGGCGAGCCGATGACGTGAGCCGGGTTCTGTTGGTCACCAACGACTTTCCACCGCGGCGCGGTGGCATCCAGTCCTATCTGCAGGAGCTGGTCGACCACCTCGTCGCCGACGGGCAGCACACGCTGACGGTGTACGCACCGAAGTGGAAGGGGGCCGACGACTTCGACCGCGCCGCCCCGTACCGGGTCGTGCGGCATCCGACCACCCTCATGCTCCCCGAACCGTCGGTGATCGGCCGGATGCGGCGGCTCGTCGAGGAGACCTCCGCGGAAACGGTCTGGTTCGGTGCCGCGGCCCCGCTGGCGCTGATGGCGCCGCTGGCCCGCGACGCGGGTGCGCGCCGGGTGATCGCCAGCACGCACGGACACGAAGTCGGCTGGTCGATGTTGCCGTTGGCCCGAAACGCCCTGCGGCGCATCGGATCCGGTACGGATGCGGTCACCTACATCAGCCAGTACACCCGGCGCCGGTTCGCGTCGGCGTTCGGGCCGCACGCCGCGCTCGAACACCTGCCGCCGGGCGTCGACATCGACCGGTTCACCCCCGACGAGGTCGCCCGCGCTCGACTACGGGCCCGCTACCGGCTCGGCAACCGGCCGGTCGTCGTCTGTCTGTCGCGCCTCGTGCCGCGCAAGGGGCAGGACATGCTGATCCGGGCGATGCCGGCGGTCCGGCAACGCGTACCCGACGCCGCGCTGGTGATCGTCGGCGGCGGACCCTATCGGTCCACGCTGCACAAGCTGGCGGACAGCTTCGGCGTGGCCGAGCACGTCGTCTTCACCGACGCCGTTCCCGGCGACGAGCTGCCGGCCCATCACGCCATGGCCGACGTGTTCGCGATGCCATGCCGCACGCGCGGCGCCGGACTGGACGTCGAGGGCTTGGGCATCGTCTACCTCGAGGCGTCGGCGGCGGGTGTTCCGGTGGTGGCCGGGCGCTCCGGTGGGGCGCCAGAGACCGTGCGCGACGGGGAGACCGGCGTGGTGGTCGATGGCTGGGACGTCGGCGCGATCGCGGCGGCGGTCGGCGACCTGCTGGCCGATCCCGACCGTGCGGTCCGGATGGGCGCGGCGGGCAGGCGCTGGGTGGTCGACAACTGGCAGTGGCACACGCAGGCCAAGCGGTTGTCGAGCCTGCTCTATCCGGTGTAGATCGCCTCGATGTCGTCGGCGAACTTCTGCGCCACGACCTTTCGCTTGACCTTCAGCGTCGGGGTCAGCTCGCCGGTGTCCTCGGTGAAGTCGACGGGCAGGATGCGGAACTTGCGGATCGCCTCGGCCTTCGACACCGCCTGGTTGGCCTCCTTGACCGCGAGATCGATCTCCGAGACCAGGTCGGGGTCGGTAGCCAGATCCCCGACCGACGCGCCGGTGTCCTTGCCGTTGCGCTCCTTCCACCCCTCGATCGCCTCGGGATCGATCGTGATCAGCGCGCCGATGAACGGTTTGGCGTCGCCGACCGCCATCGCCTGGCTGATCAGCGGGTGTGCGCGCAACCGGTCCTCGAGTATCGCCGGTGCGACGTTCTTGCCGCCGGCGGTGACGATGATCTCCTTCTTGCGGCCGATGATGGTCAGGAAGCCGTCCTCGTCGATCGCGCCGAGGTCACCGGTGTGGAACCAGCCGTCGGAGAACACCGCGTTGGTCTCCTCGTCGTTGTTCCAGTAGCCGGCGAACACGACGCCGCCCTTGACCAGCAGCTCGTCGTCGTCGTTGAGGCGCATACTGTTGCCCGGCAACAGCTTTCCGACCGAACCGACCTTGATGTCGTCGATCCGGTTGACCGTGATCGCCGCGCTGGTCTCGGTCAGGCCGTAGCCCTCGTAGATGGTCAGCCCGACGCCGCGGTAGAAGTGCCCGAGCCGCGCGCCCAGCGGGGCGCCGCCGGAGATCGCGCCGCGGCACTCACCGCCCAGCGCCGCACGCAACTTGCCGTAGACCAGCCGATCGAACACGGCGTGCTTGGCCCGCAGCAGCAGGCCCGGGCCGCCGGTGTCCTGGGCCTTGCTCCATTCGATCGCGGTCTCGGCCGCGATGTCGAAGATCTTGCCCTTGCCGTCGTTGCGAGCGTTCTGCTCGGCGGTGTTGTAGACCTTCTCGAACACGCGTGGCACCGACACCACGAGCGTCGGCTTGAACACCCCGAACGTCGGCACCAGATTCTTGATGTCGCTGGTGAAGCCCAGGGTGACCTTGTAGGTGAACGCCGCGAGTGTGATCGCACGCGCGAGCACGTGCGCCAGCGGCAGGAACACCAGCATGCGCTCGCCCTTGTCGAGCAGCGTCGGGAAACACTCCTTCGCGCCGCGGATCTCGTGCACCAGGTTCGAATGGGTGAGCTGACATCCCTTCGGCTGACCGGTGGTGCCGGAGGTGTAGACGAACGTCGCGGGATCGCTGGCCTTGATGGCGGCCAACCGCTCGTCGAGCTGTTTGGCGTCGACCGACTTACCCGCCTCGGCGAGCTCGTCAAGGGCGGGCGTGCCCGAGCCTTCGATTCGCAGCACCTCCCGCAGCGCGGGGAGTTCGTCCGTGAGGTGCTCGATCTTGCCGGCGTGCGCGTCGGTCTCCGCGATCACCAGAACAGAACCGGAGTCCCCGAGCACGAACTTCACCTGCTCGGCCGAATTGGTTTCGTAGATCGGCACGGTGCGCGCACCGGCGGCCAGGATCGCCAGGTCGAGGATGGGCCACTCGTAGCGGGTCGCCGATAGCAGCGCGACCCGGTCACCCGGGGCCACTCCCTTGGCGATCAGGCCGAGAGCGGTGGCGCGGATCTGTTCGGCCGCCTGCTTGCACGTCACGTCGGACCAGAAACCGTCGACGAGGCGACGGAAGATCACATGGTCGGGATCGTCGCGCTCATGGTCGAACACGGCGCTGACGACATTGTCGTGCTCGCCCACCGTGAAGGACGCGGGAACACTGAACTCACGCACGATCCTGGCCTCTCGATCCGGCTGCTCTTGCCGTATACACCCTAGTCGGCCGGGATCAGGGCCAGGTTCGTATGTGAAGCTGGTATGCCATGAACAGCATTCAGATCGCGGACGACACGTTCGTCGCGGCGGACCCCGCCGAGGTCGGCCGCTACCTCGCCGATCCCGCGAGCTGGCGCCGGTGGTGGCCCGACCTGCGGTTGACGGTCGTGGAGGACCGGGGCGACAAGGGCCACCGATGGACGGTCACCGGGGCGCTCGTCGGAACGATGGAAGTGTGGCTGGAGCCGGTGCTCGACGGCGTCGTCCTGCACTACTTCCTGCACGCCGAGCCCGCGGGGGTGGCGGCCTGGCAGCTGGCCAAGATGAATCTGGCGAAGATGAACCACCGGCGACGGGTCGCGGGTAAGAACATGGCATTCGAGGTGAAGCAGCGGCTGGAGGCCACGCGTCCGGTTGGTGTGTCGCCGTTGGCCTCGGACTCAGCGTGATCGCCAACAGGGGAGGGTAGATTTTCAACGTGGCGGACAAGACGGCGCAGACCATCTACATCGATGCCGATCCCTCGACGGTCATGGACGTCATCGCGGACATCGGTTCCTATCCGGACTGGGTGGCCGAATACAAGGAGACCGAGGTGCTCGAGGCCGACGCCGAGGGCTATCCGAAGACCGCCCGGCTGGTACTGGATGCCGCCGTCCTCAAGGACACGATGGTGTTGTCCTACGTCTGGCCGCCGGACCGCACGTCGGTGACGTGGTCGCTGGTGTCGAGCTCGCTGCTCAAGTCGCTGAAAGGCGCATATCGACTGGCGCCCAAGGGATCAGGGACCGACGTCACCTATGAGCTTTCGGTCGACCTGATCATCCCGATGATCGGGCTGCTGAAGCGGAAGGCCGAACGTCGCCTCACCGACACCGCGCTGAAGGATCTCAAGAAACGAGTCGAGGCTGAGTGAGCTGAACGCCACCGACCCGCCCGTCGCCAAGATCGGCTTGTTCGTCGGTAAAGGCGGAGTCGGCAAGTCGACGTTGGCGACGGCCACCGCCGTGCGTGATGCACGCGCGGGGCTGCGGGTGTTGATCGTCTCGACCGATCAGGCGCACTCCATCGGCGACGTGCTCGGCACCACCGTGACGCCGACCGGTTCACGCGAACCCACCCGGGTGTTCACCGACGACGCGGACGCCGGCGGCGGTTCGCTGGACGCGCTCGCGCTGGACACGCTGGCCCTGCTCGAGGCGCGCTGGCGCGAGATCGCCGGCCTGCTTTCGGACCGGTTTTCCGAATCCGAATTGGGAAATGTTGCGCCCGAAGAACTCTCGGCGCTGCCGGGCGTTCAGGAGGTGTTGGGCCTGCACGAGGTCGGCGAACTGGCGGCCTCGGGGAGGTGGGACCGCATCGTGGTGGACTGCGCGTCGACCGCCGACGCGCTGCGCATGCTCACCCTGCCCGCGACGTTCGGCCTGTACCTGGAGCGGGCGTGGCCGCGGCATCGGCGGCTGTCCACCGGCGCCGACGACCCGCACACCGCTGCCGTCGTCGCGCTGTTCGAACGCATCAGCGCGGGCACCGAGGTGCTCTCCGCGATGCTCACCGACGGTTCGAAGGTCAGCGCCCACCTGGTGATGACGGCCGAGCGGGTGGTCGCCGCCGAAGCGGCCCGCACGCTGGGGTCGTTGGCGCTGATGGGCGTTCAGGTCGCCGAGTTGATCGTCAACCAGATACTCGTACAAGACGATTCGTACGAATACCGCAACCTGCCCGAACATCCCGCGTTCGACTGGTACACCGAGCGGATCTCCGAACAGCGTGCCGTTCTCGATCAGCTCGACGCGACCATCGGCGACGTCCAACTCGTGCTGGTCCCGCATCTGGCCGGCGAACCGATCGGCGCCAAAGCGCTCGGTGAGCTGCTCGACTGCGCGCGCCGGCGCGACGGTTCGCCGCCGCCGGGGCCGTTGCGCCCGATCGTCGACCGCGAGTCGGGCTCCGGCCTCGAATCGGTGTACCGGATGCGGCTAGAGTTGCCGCAGGTCGACTCCTCGGCGCTGACGCTGGGCCGGGTCGACGACGACTTGATCATCGGCGCGGGCGGATTGCGGCGCCGGGTCCGATTGGCGTCCGTATTGCGAAGATGCGTCGTACTGGACGCGCAGCTGCGAGGGTGTGAGTTGACCGTGCGGTTCCGACCGAATCCGGAGGTTTGGCCGAAGTGACGACGCCGCACGCCGACCTCGGCCCGGAGCTGCGAGCGCTCGCGCAGCTCATCCTCGACAAGCTCGACCCCGCCGTGCGGCTGGCCGCCGCCCGCGCGACGACCGGCACCGCCGGCAAGTGCCAGCAGGTGTGGTGCCCGGTGTGTGCACTCGCGGCCCTGGCCGCCGGTGAAGCGCACCCGCTGTTGACCGTCATCGCCGAGCACAGCGTCGCGTTGCTTGCGGTGGTCCGGGCGATCCTCGAACAGGCGGACGCCGGGGCGGGGTCGCAGGGACCGCCGGATGGCCCGCCTTCTCCGCCCAGCGACCCGGGTCAGAACGGCTCCGAGCCGCCCGGGCCGGGGCGTTACCAGCACATCCCGGTAACGGTCGAGGAGTAGTCTTGCGCGCTGTGGTCGCATCCACAGTGCGTGGGTAAAGTTGTCGCAGAACACCGGCCGGTGTTCGATCACCGGGAGGGCCCATGTGGTATTGGCTGTTCAAGTACATCTTCATGGGACCCGTGCTGTCGTTGCTGGGACGGCCGAAAGTCGAAGGGCTGGAGCATGTTCCGCCGTCCGGCCCGGCGATTTTGGCCAGTAACCACCTCGCGGTCGCGGACAGCTTTTATTTGCCTCTGGTGGTCAGCCGCAGGATCACGTTCCTGGCCAAGGCCGAATATTTCACCGGTACCGGCCTGAAGGGTTGGTTCACCCGCTGGTTCTACACCGTCGCCGGTCAGGTGCCGATCGACCGCACGGACGCCGACAGCGCGCAGAGCGCGCTCAACACCGCGGCCCGCATCCTCGGCGAGGGCAAGCTGCTGGGCATGTACCCCGAGGGCACCCGTTCGCCTGACGGTCGGCTCTACAAGGGCAAGACCGGCCTCGCCCGGCTGGCGCTGGAGACGGGTGTGCCCGTCATTCCGGTCGCGATGATCGGAACCGACGTCGTCAACCCGCCCGGCAGCAAGATGTGGCATTTCGGTCGGGTGCAGGTGAAGTTCGGTACCCCGATGGACTTCAGTCGGTTCGAGGGCCTGGCGGGCAATCGCTTCATCGAGCGCGCGGTCATCGACGAGGTGATGTACGAGCTGATGCGGCTGTCCGGTCAGGAGTACGTCGACCTCTACGCCGCCGACATCAAGGAGGGTAAAGCCGACGACACGACAAAGCCGTCGGCCCGAATGCCAGAGGTAGCCGCCGGCTGACCCGGCCGCCTAGTTGACCGCGGGCACCGGCGCGGCGCCGACGACCGGCCTGCTGCGCACCGCGGGCGAGATCGCTCCCGCAACGGTGCCGACCACCACGATCACCGCAATCGCCCACCACACGTAGGAACCCCCGGCCAGCTGGCGCCACAGGGACGCGGCGGTCTCCTGATGCTCGGGCATCAGCGTGATCGGCGTCCACACCATCAGAGCGACGCCCGCGGCCGTCACCACGGCCAGCGCCGCATGCCGCTTCCGATAGGCCACCAGCGCAGTGACCAGCACCGTCGGCAACGCCCACACCCAGTGGTGCGACCACGACACCGGCGAGACCACCAATCCGAACATCGCCACGCAGATCAGCGCGAGCACCGGCTGATCGGCCTTCAGCACGCGCCGCACCGCCCACACCGTGACGGCCAGCACGGCGAAGCACGCCGCGACCCACAACACGAACCGCGGGCCTTCGCCGAGCCCCAGCCTGGCCAGGGCCCCGGCGATGTTCTGGTTGGTGTTCAGCGTCGCCGTGCCGATGCGGTCGGTGTTGCGCACCGTCTCGGTCCAGTACTCGAGGGAGTCGCGCCAGGCGAACGCGACCCCGATCAGCGTGGCGACGACGGCCGACACGACCGTGACGACCACCGCGCGCACGTCGCGGCGCAGCACGAAGTACAGCAGGAACACCGCGGGGGTGAGCTTGAGCGCGATCGCCAGGCCGAGCAGCATGCCCCGCGGCCACGGCGTTCGGCGCGGCACACAATCGGCGATCACCAGCGTCATCAGCACGACGTTGATCTGCCCGAAGTCAAAGTTGGACCTGATCGGTTCCAGATAGACCACCGCCGGGGCGACGATCGCCGCGGCCAGCCACGCCTGCCGCACCCACGCGGGTTCGGTGGTCACCGACGTCCGGGGCCAGACGTCGCACCGGTGCAGCACGATCGTCACCGCGACGACGAGCAGCACCAGGGTGGTCACCGTGATCGCGACGCTGGCCGCTTCCAGCGACAACAGCGCGAATGGCGCGAACGCCACGGCGGCCAGCGGCGGGTAGGTGAAGGGCAGGTCGAGGCCGCCCCTGGTGTGGAACATCGCGCCGTCGGCGTAGAGCGGTCTGCCGTCCAGCCAGGCCTGCCCGCCCATCCGGTAGACGTCGACGTCGATGCGGTAGGGCATCCGGCCGAGCAAACGCCAGCCCGCCCAGACCAACGCGGCCAAGGTCAGCAGTTGAAACAGCCGCCAGGCGAGCGTTGGCCCCCAACCAGCCCCGCCGGGCGACCGCCACGTACTCATGTCACCGACCAGACTATCCGGGCACCACGGCGCGTCGGCCGGTATCCCGGGCACGACACGCGCAGGTCGGCGTAAGTTTTCTGCGTGCTCGCGGACTTACACCTCGTGTTCGGCGTCCCGCACGCGCGGATGCCGCTCGTGTTCTGCCTGATCGCGTTCATCCTGACGTTCTTCGTGACCCGCACGATCGTGCGGTACATCCGCAGCCACGCCAACAGCGACGCACCCCGCAAGTGGTGGCAGCCGCGCAACATCGGCACTGGTAGTGGACTGCACATCCACCACGTGGTGATCGGCGTTGTCCTGGTCATGATCTCCGGTGTGACGATGGTGACGTTGGGCGTTGACGGGGGAGTACCCGAATTCACGGTGGCGGCAATCTTTTTCGGAGTCGGCGCGGCGCTGGTGCTCGACGAGTTCGCGCTGATCCTGCATCTCCAGGACGTCTACTGGGCCGAGGACGGCAGGACCTCGGTCGATGCGGTCTTCGCGGCGGTCGCGGTCGCCGGCCTGCTGATCCTCGGTTTCAGCCCGCTGTCGTTCTTCGACATCGACATCTGGCGCAACGACCACTCGCTGATCGCGCGGGCGGGGGTGATCGTGGCGGCCGTGCTGACCCTGATACTGGCCGTCATCGTGCTGCTCAAGGGCAAGGTGTGGACGGGCCTGGTCGGGATGTTCGTGACCCCGCTGCTGTTCGTCGGCGCGATCCGGTTGTCGCGGCCGCATGCGCCGTGGGCGCGATGGCGCTACACCAACCGCCCCCGCAAGATGCATCGGGCACTGGAACGCGAGCGCTGGCTGCGCCGGCCGGTGGTGCAGGCCAAACTCTGGCTGCAGGACGCCATCGCGGGGATGCCGAAGTTTCCCGACGATGCCAAGGTGGACGAACAACTCGACCGCGAGATCCACGCCGCACCTGCTCCCAAGGACCGGGCGGTCGCGGTGGAACCCGAAAAGGAACCCGCGTAGTGCGCTACTTCTACGACACCGAATTCATCGACAACGGGCGGACCATCGAACTGATCTCGATCGGCGTCGCCGCCGACGACGGTCGCGAATATTACGCGGTGTCAACCGAATTCAATCCCGAGCGGGCCGGCAGCTGGGTGCGCAAGCACGTGCTGCCGAAGCTGCCGCCGCCGGCGTCGCAGCTGTGGCGCTCGCGCCGCCAGATCCGCTCGGAGCTGGAGGACTTCTTCGGCATCGACGGCGATGAGCCGATCGAGCTGTGGGCCTGGGTGGGCGCCTACGACCACGTCGTGCTGTGTCAGCTGTGGGGTCCGATGACCGACTTGCCGCCGGCGATCCCGCGCTTCACCCGCGAGCTGCGCCAGTTCTGGGAGGAGCGCGGCTCGCCGCGGATGCCGCCGCGTCCCCGCGACGCCCACGACGCGCTGGTCGACGCTCGCCACAATTTGCGGCGCTACCAGCTGATGACCACTGGGGAAGCGCCGGGCCAGCGGTGAAATGCACATGTCGCGGGCCGTTACCATGAACGGGTGAACTGGACCGTCGACGTACCCATCGAACAGCTGCCCTCGTTGCCGCCGCTGCCCGATGAGCTGCGGCAACGGCTCGACGCGGCACTGGCCAAGCCCGCGGTGCAGCAGCCGACCTGGGACGTCGAGGCGGCGAAGAACATGCGCACGGTGCTGGAGAGCGTTCCGCCGGTGACGGTGCCCGCCGAGGTCGAGCGGCTCAAGGGGTTGCTGGCCGACGTGGCCTGCGGCAAGGCGTTCCTGCTGCAGGGCGGCGACTGCGCCGAGACCTTCGTCAACAACACCGAACCGCACATCCGGGCCAACCTGCGCGCGCTGCTGCAGATGGCCGTGGTGCTGACCTACGGCGCGAGCGTGCCGGTGGTCAAGGTGGCCCGCATCGCGGGGCAGTACGCCAAACCGCGCTCGGCCGATATCGACGCGCTGGGACTGCGGTCTTACCGCGGCGACATGATAAACGGTTTCGCGCCCGACGCCGCGGTCCGTGAGCACGATCCGTCGCGGCTGGTGCGCGCGTACGCGAACGCGAGCGCAGCGATGAACCTGGTGCGGGCCCTGACGGGCTCCGGGCTGGCGTCGCTGCACCTGGTGCACGACTGGAACCGCGAGTTCGTCCGCACGTCGCCGGCCGGGGCGCGTTACGAGGCGCTGGCCGGTGAGATCGACCGCGCGCTGACGTTCATGAGCGCCTGCGGCGTCGACAACCGCAACCTGGAGACGGCCGAGATCTACGCCAGCCACGAGGCGCTGGTGCTCGACTACGAGCGGGCGATGCTGCGGCTCTCGGAGACGGAGCAGGGCTCAAAGCTCTACGACTTGTCCGCCCACTACGTGTGGATCGGTGAGCGCACCCGTCAGCTGGACGGCGCGCACATCGCGTTCGCGGAGGTCATCGCGAACCCGATCGGCGTCAAGCTCGGCCCGACCATGACACCGGAGCTGGCCGTCGAGTACGTCGAACGCCTCGACCCGAACAACGAGCCGGGCCGGCTGACGCTCGTCACCCGCATGGGCAACAACAAGGTCCGCGATCTGCTGCCGCCGATCATCGAGAAGGTTCAGGCCACCGGGCATCAGGTGGTCTGGCAGTGCGACCCGATGCACGGCAACACCCACGAGTCGTCGACCGGATACAAGACCCGCCACTTCGACCGGATCGTCGACGAGGTGCAGGGCTACTTCGAGGTGCACAGGGCGCTGGGCACCCATCCCGGCGGCATCCACGTCGAGATCACCGGTGAGAACGTCACCGAGTGTCTCGGTGGGGCGCAGGACATTTCGGACGCCGACCTCGCCGGGCGCTACGAGACGGCCTGCGATCCGCGGCTGAACACCCAGCAGAGCCTGGAGCTCGCGTTCCTCGTCGCCGAGATGCTGCGCGACTAGTCGGACAGTACAACTAGATCAGGTTCATCAGGTTGCTGCCGGCCGTCCATGCGCCGGCGGCGATCAGCGCGGTCAACGTGATGACGGCGACGATCCAGAAGAGCAGTGCGCGCCGGGAACGCTGCCTGGCCCAGTAGAACTCGTCTATGTCGATTCCGGCGAACCGTCCCGAGACGGGCTCGTACTCGGGTTCGGGCTCCGGGCGGTCGTCGCGCGGTAGCGTGCGGGTCGCCTGCCGCGGCGCGGGCGGAGCCGTCGCCGGGGCCGGGGCCGGCGCAGGATGCAGGGTGGCCGAGGCGTGCTGCGCGGAGTTGCGCGGCGCGGGCACCCGGAACGGCGGCAACCCGAGTTCGTCCACGATCGCGTCCAGGTCGTCGCGCATCTCGCGGGCGTCGGCGTAGCGCCGGGCCGGATCGCGGGCGGTCGCGCGCAGCACCAGCTCGTCGAATTGCGCTGGAACACCGGCGATCACCGAGCTCGGCGCCGGTACATCGTTGTCCATCCGCTGATAGGCCACCGCGAGGGCCGAGTCGCCGGCGAACGGGGTGCGGCCGGTCAGCAGTTCGTACGTCAGGATGCCCGCCGAGTAGACGTCGCTGCGGGGGTCCGCGTCGCCGGTGCTGACCTGTTCGGGCGAGAGATACGCCGCGGTGCCCAAGATGACACTGGTCGACGTGATCTTCGCTTCGGCGACGGCCCGCACCAGCCCGAAGTCGGCGATCTTGACGTCGCCGTCGTCGGAGATCAGCACGTTCTCCGGTTTGACGTCGCGGTGCACCAGGCCCGCGCGGTGCGCCGCGGCCAGCCCGCCGAGCACCGGACCGAGCACTGCCGCGGCGGCGTGCGGGGGCATCGGGCCGCGCTCGCGCAGCAGCTCGCGCAGCGTCCCGCCCTCCACGAGCTCCATCACCAGAAACGGGGGCGGACCGCCCACGCGGCCACCGCCCTGGTCGTACACGGCGACCAGGCCGGGATCCGCCAACCGCGCCACGGCACGGGCCTCGCGCTGGAAGCGGGTGAGGAACTGTGCGTCGCCCGCGTACCGGGTGTCCATCACCTTCAGCGCGACCGGCCGATCCAGACGCAGATCCAGTCCGCGGTACACCGCCGACATGCCGCCGGTGGCGATCATGACGTCGACGCGGTACCGGCCGTCGAGCACGGTGCCCAGCAGCGGGTCCGTACGCGGGTAGGCCTCCATCGGAGACATGTTACGGAGCCATCGGATTTAGACTCGGTGCGGTGAGCAGCATTCCGGCCGCCGACGACGTCCTCGATCCCGCCGAAGACGTCTACGACCTACCCACCGTCGCCGAGATGCTCGGCATCGCGGTGACCAAAGTGCACCAGCAGTTGCGGGACGGCCATCTGATCGGCGTGCGCCGTAACGGCGTGGTGGTGGTTCCGAAGGTCTTCTTCGACGACACCGGCCACGTCGCGAAGAGCCTGCCCGGGCTACTCGTCGTCTTGCGCGACGGGGGCTATCACGACACCGAGATCGTGCGCTGGCTCTTCACGCCCGACGAGTCGTTGTCGATCCGGCGCGACGGCGCGACCGACGAACTGCCTAATGCCCGGCCGGTTGATGCTCTTCACTCGCATCAGGCCCGTGAGGTGGTGCGTCGGGCCCAGGCTTTGGCTTATTGACCGCCCGCGGTCGTGGCTTATTGACCGCTCGCGGTCGTGGCTCACTGACCGCCGATTCAGGCGCGTTCTTCAGCGAGTACCACGCCACCACCGCGCACGCGATGGACAACAGCACGTGCGACCACGAGTACATCCCGTGTGCGCCATCGGGTTTCCAGATCACGGTGATCCAGGTGGACAGGCCCGCGATCAACGCGACCGAACGCCGGCTCTGCGCCAGGGCCGCCACCACCGCCAGCGGCCAGGTGTAGTACCAGGGCAGGGCGGCCGGCACCAACAGCACCACGATGACCATGACCACCGCGATACCGGTCAGGGCCTCGCGGTCGGTGTGCCGGAACCGCCACCATACGAACGGAAGCGACACCGCGATCAGCGCGATGCCGATGATCCGGGCGACGTCGAGCACCGCGTAGAAGTTCACCGGCAGGAACAGGCCGCCGACGACGTTGATCAGGTTGGCCGCCGCGGTCGGCAGAGTCAGCCAGTTGATGATCTTCACCGAACCGGCCAACGCCGTGAGCCATCCCAGCCCCACGCCGGCCGCGAGCGACAGCACTGCGAAGACCGCGATGAAAATCAGCGCCGAGGCCACCGTCGCCGCGGCGAACGCCTTGACCGGCGAGAAGTCGCGCCTGCTGCGCAGGTCTCGCGCCCACACCCACACCATGAACGGAAGTGCCAGTCCCGCCGTCGCTTTCACCGCGACGGCCGCGGCGATCAGGCCCACACCCCAGACATGGCGGCCGATGAACGTCAACGCGATGCCCGCCATCATCAGGCCGACCATCAGCATCTCGTTGTGCACGCCGCCCATCAGGTGGATGATCACCAGCGGGTTGAGCACGCAGATCCACAGCGCGGTGGCACCGTCGGCGCCGATGTGGCGGGCGATGCGCGGTGCGGCCCAGATCAGCAGTGCCAGGCCCGGAAGCATGCACAGCCGCAACAACATCGTTCCCGCGACGACGTCGTTGCCGACCAGCAGCGTGACGAACTTCGCGATCAGGATGAAGGCGGGACCGTACGGCGCCGTGGTGGTGGTCCAGATGGGGCTCACGTTGTCCAGCAACGAGTTCGGATTGTCGACGGGGCCGACGGCGTACGGGTCCAGGCCGTCGCGTAGCAGTGCCCCCTGCGCGAGGTAGGAGTAGGTGTCGCGGCTGAACAACGGAACGCTGAGAAGTAGAGGCGCCAGCCAGAATCCGGTCGTGGCCACCATGGTGTACTCGGTCGCGGTGCGGTTGACCACTTGGCGGCCCAGCCACAGCCACGCCGCCAGCATCAGCGCCACGCCGCCCCACAGGAGGATCGACGACAGCACCAGACCGTGCCCGAACCGCAGCCACGACAGGTGCAGCGATTCGAGCAGCGGGTCATGCAGCCGCGTGCTGCCTGCCCCCAGTCCGCCGGCCGTGATCAGGACCGCGCCGACGAAGCCCAACCGGGCGGGCTGGGCCTGCGGCGAGGTCGCGAACGAAACCAACCGCGAAACATGCTGGGTGAAGCCGCCTTTCGACGGCCGCGTCGACGGTGTGGTGGTCATCGCTATGCGGTTCGATTCGCGGCCAATCGGGTGAGCTCCGACAGCCCCGCCTTGGCCTGCTCGTCGATGGCGGCGGCATCGAGGGTGGCCAGCGCGCGTCGGGTGAGCTCAGAGATGCGGTCCTCGACCGCGGCCAGCGCGCCGACGGACTCGATGACCTGACACAGCTCCTTGACCTGGGCGTCGGTCAACGTCGAGCCGATCGAGGTGCGCAGCAGCTTGGCCGCCACCGGGTCGGCCTTCTCCGCCAGCTCGACCGCCTCGGCCAACAGCACGGTGCGCTTGCCGGCCCGCAGGTCGTCGCCGGACGGCTTGCCCGTGACTGCGGGGTCGCCGAAGACGCCGAGCACGTCGTCGCGCAGCTGGAACGCCACGCCGAGGTCGGTGCCGAACTCGTGGAAGGCCTCCTGCACATCCGGCCGTTCGGCGGCCGCTGCTGCGCCCATCTGCAACGGGCGCGTGATCGTGTACGACGCGGTTTTGTAGATGTTGACGGTCAGCGCCGACGCCACCGAGTCGGCCCCGCTGGCCTCGGCGAAGATGTCGAGGTACTGGCCGCCCAGCACCTCGGTGCGAATGGCACTCCACACCCGGCGGACCCGCGCGGCGGCGTCGGGGGACAGGTCGGCCGTGGCGACCACGTCGTCGGCCCACACCAGCGCCAGGTCACCCAGCAGGATCGCCGACGAGATGCCGAACTGCTCGGCCGAGCCGTGCCAGCCGTGCGAGCGGTGCCGCTCGGTGAACAGCCGGTGCACCGTCGGCAGCCCGCGCCGCGTCGCCGAGGCGTCGATGACGTCGTCGTGGACCAGCGCGCACGCGTGCAGCAGTTCGAGCGCCGAGCACAGCCGCAGCACATCCGGGTCCAGCGGGTTCTCGGGCCGCTCGGCGACCGACCGCCAGCCCCAGTACGCGAACGCGGGCCGCAGCCGCTTGCCGCCTCGCAGCACGAATTCCTCGAGTGCGGCGGTCATTTCGGCGTAGTCGTCGCCCATGTAGGCGCATTCGCTGCGGCGCTCCTGCAGATAGCTACGCAGCTGATCGGTGACGGCGCCCGCCAGCTCGACGGCTGACGGTGCCGTGGCATGCACGCTCAGCGGGCGCCCCTTTCTCTGTGCGACCACCCTGCCCCGAACCGTGTTCAGAGTAGAGCCTGCGTGTGCGGTCCGAGCAAGTCAGGACGGTCACCGCCCCCGACCGTCAGTCCCTGGCTTCGCCCACCTTCGGCGATTGGTCGCGGCTCATGTAGGCCAGCGTGCCGATGACGGCGGCCACCACGAAGGAGCCCAGGCCCAACCAGATCGCTGCACCGGTGAACGATCGCGCGCTCGGGTCGGTGTAGCGGGCTTGGGCGTTCATGGTGCTGACCACGCCGGGCCGCAGCTTCCATTCGACGATCTCGGAAGACACCTGATCGCCGTTGGTCGAGGTGACCTCGCCGGGGAACGACACTGTCACCGAGACGTCGGCCTCCGAGTCGCTGAGCGAGGTCAGGTCGGCGCGACCCTCGAGTATCACCAGGTCGCCCGCGCGGCGCAGCGAGAGGTCGACGCCGGCGGCGTCGCGGTTCATGTTCGCGAGCTGGGGCAGTTCGGCGAAGGTGAGGTCGGAGAACACCGCCTGGGATCCGACGTAATCGTCGCGGCTGTACTCCGAGACCGCCACCTTGTTGGCGAACGGCAGGTTGTTCAGCAGCTGCGGGCCCTTGTCGTCGGCGTTGCGCGGTTTTGCCGCGGCCACGATCTGACCGGACACCCGGTCGTCGGGGGAGACGGTGATCGAGGCCCGCACCCGGACGCAGCCGACGGCGGTCGGAAACACGACGAGCATCAGCATCACGAGTGCGAGCAGGCGGGTTCTGCTGCTGCGGTGGCGGGCCGGCACGTGGTCATCGTGCCAGACCGACCCGCTCACAGCGGCAATGACCGGCCCAGGATCGCGAAAGCGCGCGGATCGCCCGCGAAGTGGTAGCCGCGAATGACGTCGGTGAAGCCCAGCCTGCGGTACAGCCGCCACGCCCGGTTGGCCTCGCCGTTGATCTCCGGCGTCGACAACAGCACGTGGGCCTCCTCGCGGCCGGCCAGCAGCCGGCGGGCCAGCGCCTCGCCGAGCCCGCGGCCCTGGGCGCGGGGGTGAATGTGCAGTTCGGTGAGCTCGAAGTAGCTCGTCATCAGCGCCGCGATGTGTGTGCGGTCCGCGCCGACCCGCTGCAGCCCGGCCACCACCTGCTGCTGCCACCACTGATCGGGTGCGCCGCAGTAGCCGTACGCGATGCCGACGATCGGGGCGGTGGCCAGCGCCCTGTCGTCGACGTGCGCGTCGTCGCCGTCACCCACACTCACCGCCGCGACGGCCTTCCAGCCGGGTCTGCGGGTGTGTTCGAGCCACATCGACGCCCGCTGGGCCTCGGTGCCGCGCGGATAGCGCATCGCGTCGACGTAGACCGCGAGCGCGTCACCGAGCCGGCGTTGCATATCGCTCGGCGACAGATCGATGAGAAATGTCGCCAACTGTGTCTGCCTCTCCGGGTGTCGGGCGGTTCGTTGCAACCATTATCGAGTGGACGCGCCTGCGCCTCCCAGGCGGCGGCGCACGTCATACAATCGTGCGTCGAACTAGGTGGTACGGCTCAGATCGACCTCGTATCATGACTGTTAGATGCCCGTGGACGCGGGCACACACGAGTTTGAACAGATGAGTAAGGCCGCGGGCGGCCCCTGGGTTCCGAGGGAGGGACGAATGCCACTCTCCGATCATGAGCAGCGCATGCTCGATCAGATCGAGAGCGCGCTCTATGCCGAGGACCCGAAGTTCGCTTCGAGTGTCCGCGGCGGAACCTTGCGCGCGCCCTCGACCCGGCGCCGTCTTCAGGGCGCCGCGCTCTTCGTGCTCGGCCTGGCGATGCTGGTCTCCGGCGTCGCGTTCCCCGCCACCCAGATCAGTGGTTTCCCGGCGCTCTCGGTCCTCGGCTTCATCGTGATGTTCGGCGGCGTGGTGTTCGCGATCACCGGGCCGCGGATCCCGGGTGGCCGCGACCATTCGGTCGCCGATCCGGGTGCCCCTCGCCAGAAGCGCGGCAAGGGCTCGGGTGGTTCGTTTGCCAGCCGCATGGAGGATCGTTTCCGTCGTCGCTTCGACGAATAGGCCGTAACTCGACACAGGGGTAGCCCGCCGCCGCGGGCTGCCCCTTTTTCGTGCCTCGGGCCGCCTGGCGCCCCACTGATCCCCACGGCCTCTCCATAGCGCGCTGATCAGCGGTTTCGTCGTTGGTCGCAGCCTGGGCGACCGCGCCCGTCGTCTCGAAAGACCTGCGATGGGGGGTGCCGTGGGGACGCATCGGGAATTTTGACGCTCAAATGGTGGATGGTGGGGGATTGTGGGGTAAAGTGGCGGACAACGGAGCGACCGGGGCTCTGTTGATTGGCAGGGCGGTTGGAGGTGACGAGATGTTTCTCGGCACCTACACGCCAAAGCTCGACGACAAGGGGCGGCTCACGCTGCCCGCCAAGTTCCGCGACGCGCTGGCAGGAGGGTTGATGGTCACCAAGAGCCAAGATCACAGCCTTGCCGTCTATCCGCGCGCCGAGTTCGAGAAGCTGGCACGACGGGCATCGCAGGCATCGCGTAGCAATCCGGAAGCGCGCGCATTCCTGCGGAACCTGGCCGCCGCCACCGACGAACAGCATCCCGACGCACAAGGCCGAATCACGCTGTCGGCCGATCACCGTCGCTACGCGAACCTGTCCAAGGACTGCGTGGTCATCGGATCGGTCGACTACCTGGAAATCTGGGACTCCACGGCATGGCAGGAGTACCAGCAGACCCACGAAGAGAACTTCTCCGCGGCCACCGATGAAGCTCTGCACGACATCATCTGATTCGGCGATAGGTCGATGCAGGCACAGGCGTCAAGCCCGTGCATCGCGGCCTCTGCCCGAACCGGCCCTGGCGTACTTCCCCGACGCCAGGTCCGCGCTCTCGGACAGGGACCTCGGTGCAGGGGCGTTGGACGGAGGGAAGGCGATGGAACGGCGCAGCGGCGACCACGGACACATCCCCGTCCTGTTGGACCGCTGCGTCGAGCTGCTCACGCCCGCACTCACCCGGCGCAGCCCCGACGGTGAGGGCGCGGTGCTCGTCGACGCGACCCTCGGAGCGGGCGGGCACGCCGAGCGCTTCCTGACCGAACTGCCCGGCCTGCGGCTGATCGGCCTTGACCGCGACCCCGACGCGCTGTGGATCGCCGGAGAGCGCCTGTCGCGGTTCGGCGACCGCGTGATGCTCGTCCGCACCCGCTACGACGGCATCGGTGGCGTGCTCGGTGACGACGGCTACTGGGCGGGCCAGGCCGACGGCATCCTGTTCGACCTCGGCGTCTCCTCGATGCAGCTGGACCGCACCGACCGCGGCTTCTCGTACGCCGCCGACGCGCCGCTGGACATGCGCATGGACCCCGACGCGGAGCTGACCGCCGCCGACGTGATCAACACCTACGACCAGAAGTCGCTGACCCGCGTGCTGCGCGAGTTCGGCGAGGAGCGATTCGCGAGCCGGATCGCCGCCCAGCTCATCCGCAGGCGCGCCCGCCAGCCGTTCCGCACCACCGGTGAGCTCGTCGAGTTGCTGTATCAGGCCATTCCCGCGCCGGCGCGCCGCACCGGCGGGCATCCGGCGAAGCGCACGTTCCAGGCGCTGCGGATCGCGGTCAACGGCGAGCTGGACTCGCTGCGCGACGCGCTGCCCGCGGCGCTCGAGGCGCTCGCTCCCGGCGGCCGCATCGTTGTGATGGCCTACCAGTCTTTGGAGGATCGCATCGTCAAGGCGGCCTTCGTCTCCGCGACGGCGTCGCGGACGCCGCCGGGCCTGCCGGTCGAACTGCCGGGTCACGAGCCGGACTTCGTCGCACTGACCCGCGGTGCCGAACGTGCAGCTCCCGAGGAGATCGAACGGAACCCGCGTAGCGCGCCGGTGCGGCTACGAGCGTTGGAGAAGGTGGGGGGAGCCCGATGAACGCCAAGCAGGCCAAGCAGGTCAAGCAGGCCAAGCGCGGAAAGGCGGTGCGCGGCAACGACGAGCGCAGGCGCACCGCACGCGGTGCCGCGCGTCGTTCGGCCGACCCCCAGACGCGCCGCAAGCCGACCCGCGAGCAGCGGCCGCTGCGGTCGGCACTCCAGACCAACCCCATCCCTCGTCCGACCGGTGCACCGAGCCGGCCCAAGAACGCGAGCCAGGCCAAGGCGCGCGCGAAGGCGCGAAAGGCCAAGGCGCCGAAGGTTGTCAGGCCGCCATTACGCGAACGCATCATCGTCAAGCTCTCCTCGGTGGAGCTCAACCCGCGGGCGCTGGTGGCCAGGGTTCCGTTCGTGGTGCTGGTGATCGGGGCGCTGGGGGTCGGCCTCGGCACGACGCTGTGGCTGTCCACCGACGCGGCCGAGCGGTCCTACCAACTGGGCAGCGCCCGCGAGACGAATCAGGCTCTGCTGCAACAGAAAGAGGCGCTCGAGCGCGATGTGCTCGAGGCGCAGGCCGCCCCGGCGTTGGCCGAAGCCGCGCGCGAACTCGGGATGATCCCGTCGCGCGACACCGCACATCTGGTGCAGGATCCCGCGGGCAACTGGGTCGTCGTCGGCACCCCCAAACCGGCCGAGGGCGTACCGCCGCCGCCGCTGAACACGCCGCTGCCCGACGCGACCCCGCAGCCTGCTCCACCCCCCGCGCGGCCGGCACCGCGTGTCGTCGATCCCCGTGAGGTCACCGTGCGGATGCCGACGCGGACGATGCCGACCCCGGGTGTGCCGACGCCGGGTGTGCCGACACCGGGTGCAGCCCAGGCGATTCCGGGCCAGGTGCCGGTGCCCGGAGCATTGCCGGCCCCGATGGCGCAGCCCCAGGTCCCGGTCGGCGCACCGCACATCCCGACCCCGCAAGCGCTGCCGGGTCCGGTGCCCAACGTCGAACAGTTCAGTCCCGCGGTCGTGCCTCCGGCGGGTCCGGCCGCATGAGCCGCGGCGAGCGTCGGTCCCGCAAGACCGCGGACACCCGCATGAAGCCGACGCCGGGTTCGCAGGAGCGGTCGGCGAAGGCGCGACGCACCCGCGCGCCGATGACCGAAACCGGGCTGCGCAGCGCGTCATTCGTGTTCCGGCATCGCGTCGGGAACGCGGCGATCTTCCTCGTGCTGATCGTCGCGGCCGGCCAGCTGTTCAATCTGCAGGTGCCCCGCGCCGAGGGCCTGCGGGCCGAGGCAGCGAGCCAGCTCAAGGTCACCGACGTCGACAAGGCGGTACGCGGCTCGATCGTCGACCGAAACAGCGACAAACTCGCTTTCACCATCGAGGCGCGCGCGCTGACCTTCCAGCCGGTCAAGGTCCGCAAGCAACTCGAGGAGGCCAGGGCCAAGAGCACCGAGGCGCCCGAACCCGACCGTAGGCTGCGCGACATCGCCGCCGAGGTGGCGTCGCGGCTGAACAACAAGCCGGACTCGGCGACGGTGCTCAAGAAACTCAAGAGCAACGAAACCTTCGTCTACCTGGCGCGCGCCGTCGACCCCGCGATCGCCGAGGCGATCACCAAGAAGTTCCCCGAGGTTGGTTCGGAGCGACAGGATCTGCGTCAGTATCCGGGCGGCTCGCTGGCCGCCAACGTCGTCGGCGGCATCGACTGGGACGGCCACGGCCTTCTGGGCCTGGAGGATTCGATGGACGCCGTGCTGGCGGGCACCGACGGTTCGATCACCTACGACCGCGGCTCCGACGGCGTGGTCATCCCCGGCAGCTACCGCAACCGCCACGATGCGGTCGACGGCTCCACGGTCATGCTGACCATCGACGACGACATCCAGTTCTACGTCCAGCAGCAGGTGCAGCAGGCCAAGAACTTGTCCGGCGCCAAGAACGTCTCCGCGGTGGTCCTCGACGCGAAAACCGCTGAGGTGCTGGCGATGGCCAACGACAACACGTTCGACCCGAGCCAGGACATCGGCCGCCAAGAGGACCGCCAGTTGGGCAACCCGGCGGTGTCGTCGCCGTACGAACCGGGTTCGGTCAACAAGGTCATCACCGCCGCGTCGGTCATCGAGTACGGGCTGTCGAATCCCGACGAGGTGCTGCAGGTGCCGGGTTCGATCCACATGGGTGGCGTCACCGTCGGCGACGCGTGGGAGCACGGCACGATGCCGTACACCACCACCGGCATCTTCGGTAAGTCCTCGAACGTGGGCACGCTGATGCTGGCGCAGCGGCTCGGCCCGGAGCGCTTCTTCGACATGGTGCGCAAGTTCGGTCTCGGGCAGCGCACCGGCGTCGGATTGCCCGGCGAGAGTGCGGGTTTGGTCCCGCCGATCGACCAGTGGTCGGGCAGCACCTTCTCCAACCTGCCGATCGGACAGGGTCTTTCGATGACGCTGCTGCAGATGACCGGCATGTACCAGGCGATCGCCAACGACGGCGTGCGCATCCCGCCGCGCATCGTCAAGAGCACCGTCGCGCCGGACGGCACCCGCACCGACGAGCCCCGCCCCGAGGGCATCCGGGTGGTGAAGCCGGAGACCGCGCGGACCGTGCGGCACATGCTGCGCGCCACCGTGCAACGTGACCCCACCGGCGTCCAGCAGGGCACCGGGTCGCAGGCCGCCGTCGAGGGCTACCAGATCTCCGGAAAGACCGGCACCGCGCAGCAGATCAACCCGGCGTGCGGGTGCTACTACGACGACGTCTACTGGATCACCTTCGCGGGCATCGCCACCACCGACGACCCGCGCTACGTCGTCGGCATCATGATGGACCACCCGCAGCGCACCGCCGACGGCCAGCCGGGCACCACGTCGGCGCCGCTGTTCCACAACATCGCGTCCTGGTTGCTGCAGCGCGAGAACGTGCCGCTGTCGCCGGATGCCGATTCGCGGTTGACGCTGGTAGCCGACTAAGACGGCCGCAACCGCCCCCGATGTGCGGCGGGGGCCAGGAGGGCGACTCGGTACTGTGTCAACGCCATGAACCTGCGACCCAGCCATCCCGCCGGCGCGGCGCTCGGGCCGTTGGCCGAGCAGGTCCAGGCGGTGCCCGCGGGCGGCGCCGTGCCGGACATCCGCGTCACCGGCGTCACGCTGCGCAGCGGTGACGTCGAACCCGGGGACCTGTTCGCGGCGCTGCCGGGGGCCGCAGCGCACGGCGCCCGCTTCGCCTCCGAGGCGCTTGCGCGCGGAGCCGTCGCGATCCTCACCGATCCCGACGGGCTGGTGCTCGTCGGGACCGACGTCGAGGTCCCCGTGCTGGTCCATCAGGCTCCGCGCTCGCTGCTCGGTGAGCTGGCCGCCGAGGTGTACGGACGGCCGTCCGAACGGCTGCGGGTCATCGGGGTGACCGGCACCTCCGGCAAGACCACGACCACTTATCTGGCCGAGGCGGGACTGCGCTCGGCCGAACGGGTGGCCGGGTTGATCGGGACCGTCGGGATCCGGATCGACGGGCGCGATCAGGCCAGCGCCCTCACCACGCCCGAGGCGCCGGATCTGCAGGCCCTGCTCGCGGTGATGGTCGAGCAGGGCGTCGACACCGTGGTGATGGAGGTGTCGAGCCACGCACTCACGCTCGGCCGTGTCGACGGGGTGCACTTCGCGGTCGGCGGGTTCACCAACCTGTCGCGCGACCATCTCGACTTCCACCCGACGATGCGGGCTTACTTTGAGGCCAAGGCTCGGCTGTTCCATCCCGAATCCCGCAACCGCGCAGACCTTTCCGTGCTGTGCGTGGACGACGACGCGGGCCGGGAGATGGCCAGGCTGGCGCGCGATCCGGTAACGATCAGCGCGACCGGTCGCGTCGCCGACTGGCGCATCGAGGACATCCGGACGGTCGACCGCAACGCGCAGGAGTTCTTCGCGGTGGACCCGGTTGGTGTGCACCACGGTCTGCGGATCGGCCTGCCGGGTCGCTACAACGTGGCCAACTGTCTGCTCGCGATCGCGCTGCTCGACGCCGTCGGCGTGTCGCCCGAACAGGCCGCGCCAGGGCTGCGCGACGCCACGGTGCCCGGCCGGATGGAGCCCGTCGACTGCGGGCAGGACTTTCTCGCGCTGGTCGACTACGCCCACAAACCCGGCGCCCTGCAGGCCGTGTTGTCGACGCTGCGGGCGCAGACCGAGGGCCGGTTGGCGGTCGTGTTCGGCGCGGGCGGCAACCGCGACCCGGGCAAGCGGGGCCCAATGGGCCGCGTCGCCGCGGAACTGGCCGACCTGGTGGTGGTGACCGACGACAATCCGCGCGACGAGGACCCGGCCGCGATCCGTGCGGCGATCGTCGCTGGGTCGGTGGGCGGGACGGATCCTGGCGCTAAGGAGCATCCGGGGGCCGAGGTCGTCGAGATCGGCGACCGCCGCGCCGCGATCGAGCACGCGGTGGCGTGGGCGCGGCCCGGCGATGTGGTGCTCGTCGCGGGGAAGGGGCACGAGGCGGGTCAGACCAGTGCCGGGGTGACGCGCCCCTTCGACGACCGCGAGGAGCTGGCGCGCGCCCTCGAGGGGCGCCGGTCATGATCGACTTCACGCTCGCCCAGATCGCCGAGATCGTCGGCGGGCGGCTCACCGACATCTCCGAGGCCGACGCCGCGACCGTCAGGGTCACCGGCACCGTCGAGTTCGACTCGCGGGCCGTCACCCCCGGAGGCCTCTTCCTCGCCCTACCGGGAGCCCGCTCCGATGGACACGACTTCGCCGCGACGGCGGTGCAGGCCGGGGCGGCGGCGGTGCTGGCCGCGCGGCCGGTCGGCGTGCCCGCGATCGTCGTCGATCCGACGCCGCAGACCTCCGACCGCGCGGCGGGCGTGCTCGAGCACGACGTCGACGGCTCCGGCGCGGCCGTGCTCGCGGCGTTGGCGAAGCTGGCCGGCGCGGTCGCTGCGGAGCTCGTCGCGGGCGGGCTGAAAATCATCGGTATCACCGGATCCTCGGGCAAGACCTCCACCAAGGATCTGGTGGCCGCGCTGCTGGCCCCGCTCGGTGAGGTGATCGCGCCGCCGGGATCGTTCAACAACGAGCTCGGCCACCCGTGGACGGTGCTGCGCGCGACGCGGTCCACCGACTTCCTGGTGTTGGAGATGTCGGCTCGCCATCGCGGCAACATCGCCGCGCTGGCCGCGATCGCCCCGCCGTCGATCGCGGTGGTGCTGAACGTCGGCACCGCGCACCTCGGCGAATTCGGCTCACGCGAGGCCATCGCAGAAACGAAATCCGAACTGCCGCAAGCAGTTCCGGCTGACGGCGCGGTGATCCTCAACGTCGATGACAGCGCGGTGGCGGCGATGGCCGCAAAGACCGCCGCGCGCATCGTTCGAGTGTCGCGGGAGCCGGGCGGCCGGGACGTCGACGTGTGGGCCGAGGCGGTCACGCTCGACGAGCTGGCCAGGCCGCGGTTCACCCTGCACGCCGGTGAGGACCGGGTCGAGGTCACGCTGGCCGTGCACGGCGACCATCAGGTGTCCAACGCGTTGTGTGCGTCGGCCGCCGCGCTGGAGTGCGGCGCATCGCTCGAGCAGGTGGCCGATGCGTTGGCCACCGCCGGTCCGGTGTCCAAACACCGCATGCAGGTCGTCACCCGCAGCGACGGCGTCACCGTCATCAACGACGCCTACAACGCCAACCCGGACTCGATGAGCGCGGGCCTCAAGGCGCTGGCGTGGATGGCGCGCGTGGGCCCACGCGCGGAGCGCAGGGGAGGTGGAGGCCGCCGTAGCTGGGCGGTGCTCGGCGAGATGGCCGAACTCGGAGACGACGCGATATCCGAGCATGACCGCATCGGCCGACTGGCCGTGCGCTTAGATGTGTCACGACTCATCGTCGTCGGAACCGGGAGGACTATGAGCGCCATGCACCACGGCGCGGTGATGGAGGGATCGTGGGGGGCTGAGGTCACCATGGTCGCCGACGCCGACGAGGCGCTGGACCTCCTGCGCGCCGAACTGCAGCCGTCCGACGTGGTGCTGGTGAAGGCCTCGAACGCGGCCGGCCTCGGCGCGCTGGCCGACGCCCTGCTCGATACCGGATCCGCCGGAACCCGGGACCCGCACGCATGAGGCAGATCCTCATCGCCGTCGGCATCGCGCTGACGGTCTCGATCCTGCTCACTCCGGTGCTGATCCGGCTGTTCACCCGGCAGGGCTTCGGCCACGAGATCCGCGAGGACGGGCCGCCCACCCACGCCAAGAAACGCGGCACGCCGTCGATGGGCGGGGTGGCGATCGTCGCCGGCATCTGGGCCAGCTACCTGGGCACCCACCTCGTCGGCGTGGTGATCGACGGCCGGGGACCGTCGGCGTCCGGCCTGCTGGTGCTGTTCCTGGCCAGCGCCCTCGGCATCGTCGGGTTCGTCGACGACCTGATCAAGATCCGGCGCTCGCGCAACCTCGGGTTGAACAAGACCGCCAAGACCGTCGGCATCCTGGCCGCCGCGGTGATCTTCGGCGTGCTCGCCCTGCAGTTCCGCAATGCCGACGGGTTGACGCCCGGCAGCGCCGAACTGTCCTATGTGCGCGAGATCGCCACGGTCACACTGCCGCCCGTGCTGTTCGTGCTGTTCTGCATCGTGGTCGTCAGCGCCTGGTCGAACGCGGTGAACTTCACCGACGGGCTGGACGGCCTGGCCGCCGGCGCGATGGCGATGGTGTGCGCGGCCTACGTGCTGATCACGTTCTGGCAGTTCCGCAACGCCTGCGCCACCAGCCCGGGCCTGGGCTGCTACAACGTGCGCGACCCACTCGATCTCGCGATCATCGCCGCGGCCACCGCGGGCGCCTGCATCGGCTTCCTGTGGTGGAACGCCGCGCCGGCCAAGATCTTCATGGGCGATACCGGCTCCCTGGCCCTCGGCGGCATCATCGCCGGGCTCTCGGTGGCCAGCCGCACCGAGATGCTGGCCGTCGTGCTCGGCGCCCTGTTCGTCGCCGAGGTGGTCTCGGTCGTCGTGCAGATCCTCGCGTTCCGGACCACCGGCCGCAGGGTGTTCCGGATGGCGCCGTTCCACCACCACTTCGAGCTGGTGGGGTGGGCCGAGACAACGGTGATCATCCGGTTCTGGTTGCTCACCGCGATCGCGTGCGGCCTCGGCGTCGCGTTGTTCTACAGCGAGTGGCTGACCACCGTCGGTGCCTGACATGACCGTCGAGCCGCTGCTACCCGGGGCGCGGGTGCTGGTGACCGGCGCGGGCCTGACCGGCCGCTCGGTCAGCGCCGTGCTGGAGCCCACCGGCGTGCGGCTGACGATCTGCGATGACGACCCGCTGGCGCTGCAACGGCTGATCACGCCCGCGAAGGTCGTCACCACCGCCGAGGCCGAGGCCACCATCGGCGACTACGCGCTCGTCGTCACCAGCCCGGGGTTCGCCCCGACCACGCCGGTGCTGGCCGCGGCGGCCGCCGCGGGCGTCCCGATCTGGGGTGATGTGGAACTGGCCTGGCGGCTGGACCAGGCGGGCTGGTTCGGGCCGCCGCGGCGCTGGCTGGTCGTCACCGGGACCAACGGCAAGACCACGACCACGTCAATGCTGCACGCCATGCTCGTCGCCGCGGGACGTCGCGCGGTGCTGTGCGGCAACATCGGCAACCCCGTGCTCGACGTACTCGCCGAGCCGTCCGACCTGCTGGCCGTCGAACTGTCCAGCTTCCAGTTGCACTGGGCACCGTCGCTGCGTCCGGACGCGGGCGTGGTGCTCAACGTCGCCGAGGACCACCTCGACTGGCACGGCTCCATGGCCGCCTACGCCCACGCCAAGGCTCGCGTGCTGAACGGACGCGTCGCGGTCGCCGGGCTCGACGACCCGGTGGCGGCGGGCCTGCTGGAGACCGCCGCCGCGCCGACGCGTGTCGGGTTCCGGCTGGGGGAGCCCGGGCCGGGCGAACTGGGCGTGGCCGGTGGCACGCTCGTCGACAACGCGTTCGGCGATCCGCCCGAGGGCGGATGGGCGCTGGCCGACGCCGCGTCGATTCCGGTGGCCGGTCCGGTCGGCGTGCTCGACGCGTTGGCCGCCGCGGCGCTGGCCCGAGCGGTCGAGGTGGCACCCGCCGCGATCGCCGACGCGCTGGCCGGCTTTCGGGTGGGCAGGCACCGCGCCGAGCTGATCAGCACCGTCGACGGGGTCACCTACGTCGACGACTCGAAGGCGACCAACCCGCATGCCGCCCAGGCGTCGATCGCCGCCTTTCCGCGCGTGGTGTGGGTGGCCGGCGGCCTGCTCAAGGGCGCATCGGTCGACGTGCTCCTCGCATCGGTCGCGAATCGGCTGGTCGGAGCCGTGTTGATCGGTCGGGACCGCGCACTGATCGCCGAGGCGTTGGCGCGACACGCCCCGGATGTCCCCGTCATCGAGGTTGTGACGGGGGAGGATTTTGGGGTGCAAGGGACAAATGAGTCGGATGTTAGTGCTGTTACTACTGTGATCAGACTCGAAGGCCAGCCCTCCGGCGACGCGATCATGGCCGCAGTGGTCGGTGCCGCCCACGACCTCGCCCGGTCAGGTGACACGGTGTTGCTGGCACCGGCGGGCGCCTCCTTCGACCAGTTCAGCGGCTACAGCCACCGCGGCGACGCGTTCGCCGACGCCGTGCGCGCCCTGACCCGGTAGCCGCCGATGACGACCATCCTGACCCGGCTGCGGCTTCGCAGAACGGGCGCCGAAGACAAACCGGCCGAACCGGTACCCGCGACCGCCGGGCCTCGCACCCGGGTCGGGGCGTGGCTGGGGCGCCCGATGACGTCGTTCCACCTGATCATCGCGGTGGCGGCGCTCCTGACGACGCTGGGCCTGACGATGGTGCTGTCGGCGTCGGGGGTGTACTCCTACGACCAGGACGGCTCCCCGTGGGCCGTGTTCGGCAAGCAGGTGCTGTGGACGGTCATCGGCCTGTTCGGGTTCTACATCGCGATGCGGACCCCGGTGCAGCTGATGCGGCGCATGGCGTTCTCCAGCTTCGCATTGACCATCGTGCTGCTGATCCTGGTGCTGATCCCGGGAATCGGCACCGTGTCCAACGGGTCCCGCGGCTGGTTCGTAGTCGCCGGGTTCTCGATGCAGCCCTCCGAGCTGGCCAAGATCGCCTTCGCCATCTGGGGCGCGCATCTGCTGGCCGCGCGCCGCATGGAGCAGGCCACGCTGCGCGAGATGCTGATCCCGCTGGTGCCCGCGGCGTTCGTCGCCCTGGCGCTCATCGTCGCCCAGCCCGACCTGGGGCAGACCGTATCGCTGGGCATCATCCTGCTGGGCCTGCTGTGGTACGCGGGCCTGCCGCTGCGGGTGTTCGTGTCCTCGCTGTTCATGGTCGTGGTGTCGGCCGCGGTGCTGGCGATGGCCGAGGGTTACCGGTCCGCGCGCGTGCAGTCGTGGCTGAACCCGGGCGCCGATGCGCAGGGGTCGGGCTATCAGGCCCGTCAGGCCCGGTTCGCGCTGGCCAACGGCGGCGTGTTCGGCGACGGTCTCGGCCAGGGCGCCGCCAAGTGGAACTACCTGCCCAACGCGCACAACGATTTCATCTTCGCGATCATCGGCGAGGAACTCGGCTTCATCGGCGCAGGCGGTCTACTGTGCCTGTTCGGTTTGTTCGCCTACACCGGCATGCGGATCGCCCGGCGTTCGGCCGATCCGTTCCTGCGCCTGCTCACCGCCACCGCGACGCTGTGGATCATGGGCCAGGTGTTCATCAACGTCGGCTACGTGGTCGGCCTGCTGCCCGTGACCGGGCTGCAGCTGCCGCTCATCTCCGCCGGTGGAACCTCAACGGCGACAACGCTTCTGATGATCGGCATCATGGCGAGCGCGGCGCGGCACGAACCGGAGGCGGTCGCCGCGCTGCGGGCCGGGCGCGAGGACAGGGTCAACAGCCTGCTGCGGCTGCCGCTGCCGGCGCCGTATGTGCCGCCGCGCATCGAGGCCGTGCGCGAGCGGCTCGGCAAGCGCGGCGCGGACCGCTCGGGCAAACCCGACAAGGCCAAGCGCACCCGGGCCCCCAAGCCGGCGGCGAAACAGGCGCCCAAGCCCGCACGCAAACGCCAGACGGCCGGTAAGCCCGCCCGGGCGGCAAGGCATCATGGAGGCGGCCGTGCGGAGCAAAGCCGCCGGCGTGCACTGGAAGGTCAGCGTTACGGGTGAACGACACGGGTTCCGTCCCTCGGCGTCCGGGGGACGACCGGGGAGTCTCCGTGGTCCTCGCGGGCGGCGGCACCGCGGGACACGTCGAACCGGCGATGGCGGTGGCCGACGCGCTGGCCGAACTGGTTCCTGACGTGCGGATCACCGCGCTCGGCACCGAGCGCGGGCTGGAGACCCGGCTGGTGCCCGAACGCGGATACCACCTCGAGCTGATCACGCCGGTACCGCTGCCGAGAAAACTCTCCGGCGACCTGCTGCGCCTGCCCCTGCGGGTGCGGCGGGCGGTGCGGCAGACCCGGGCGGTGCTCGACGAGGTCGGGGCCGACGTGGTGATCGGCTTCGGCGGCTACGTCGCGCTGCCCGCCTACCTGGCCGCGCGCAGTGTGCACCGCAGCCGGCGGGTGCCGGTGGTGGTGCACGAGGCGAACGCGAGCGCGGGCTGGGCCAACCGGGTCGGCGCCCGCTCGGCGCGCCGCGTGCTCTCCGCCGTCGCCGACCCAGGACTCGGCAGGCCGGCCGAGGTGGTCGGCGTGCCGGTGCGCGCGGCGATCACCTCGCTGGACCGCATGGCCCTGCGCGACGAGGCCCGTGCCCACTTCGGGTTCGCGCCCGACGCCCGCGTGCTCTTGGTGTTCGGCGGTTCGCAGGGCGCGCAGTCGCTGAACCGCGCGGTGTCGGGGGCCGCCAAAGATCTTGCCGCGGCCGGTATCTCGGTGCTGCACGCACACGGTCCGAAGAACACCCTCGAGCTGCGCGAGCCGGCCGACGGCGACCCGCCGTATGTGCCCGTCCCGTACCTGAACCGGATGGACCTCGCCTACGCCGCCGCCGACGTGGCGATCTGCCGTTCCGGGGCGATGACGGTCGCCGAACTGACCGCGGTCGGGTTGCCCGCGGTGTACGTCCCGCTGCCGATCGGCAACGGCGAACAACGACTCAACGCGCTGCCGGTGGTCAACGCCGGGGGCGCGCTGATGGTCGACGACGCCGACCTGTCGCCGGCCTTCGTCGCCGAAACCGTCGTCGACCTGCTCACCGACACCGGCCGGTTGCAGACCATGACGGCGGCCGCCGCGCTGGCCGGGCACCGCGACGCGGCCAGACGGGTCGCCGAGATCGCGTTGGAAGTCGCGCGCACCGAGAGCCGAAAGAGCCTGCGGTGAAACCGAAGTCGTTACCGGAAGAGTTGCAGCGGGTGCACATGGTCGGCATCGGCGGTGCCGGCATGTCGGGCATCGCGCGCATCCTGCTGGACCGTGGCGGGCTGGTATCGGGTTCGGATGCCAAGGAGTCGCGGGCAGTGGCCGCGTTGCGGGCCCGCGGCGCCGCCATCCGGATCGGCCACGACGCCTCGTCGCTGGATCTGCTGCCTGGCGGGCCGACCGCGGTCGTCACCACCCACGCCGCCATCCCCAAGACGAACCCCGAATTGGTGGAGGCGCGTCGTCGCGGTATCCCGGTGATCCTGCGGCCGGTGGTCCTGGCCAAGCTGATGGCCGGCCACACCACGCTGATGGTGACCGGCACGCACGGCAAGACCACGACCACCTCGATGTTGATCGTGGCGTTGCAGCACAGCGGTTTCGACCCGTCGTTCGCGGTGGGCGGCGATCTCGGGGAGGCGGGCACCAACGCGCACAACGGCAGCGGCGACTGCTTCGTGGCCGAGGCCGACGAGAGCGACGGCTCGCTGCTGGAGTACCACCCCGACGTCGCGGTGGTGACGAACATCGAGGCCGACCATCTCGACTTCTTCGGCAGCGCCGAGGCCTACGGCGCGGTGTTCGACGATTTCGTCGAACGGCTCAAACCCGGTGGCGCGCTGGTGGTCTGCACGGACGACCCCGGCGCCGCGGCACTCGCCGAGCGCACCGCCGAGCTGGGTATCCGCGTCCTGCGCTACGGCAGCGACCCGAGCCTCCCGCTGCAGGGCACCCTGTTGAGCTGGGAGCAGCACGACACCGGCGCGGTGGCGCACATCCAATTCGCCGACGAGCGGCACCCACGGGTGATGCGCCTGGCGGTACCCGGGCGACACATGGCGCTCAACGCGATCGGGGCCGTGCTGGCCGCGATCGAGGCGGGTGCGCCGGTCGACGCCGTGCTCGACGGGCTGGCGGGCTTCGAGGGCGTGCGCCGTCGCTTCGAGCTGGTCGGCGAGGCCAACGGCGTGCGGGTCTTCGACGACTACGCGCACCATCCGACCGAGGTGCGGGCCACGCTGAGCGCGCTGCGCACCGTCACCGAACAGGCCGGCGGCCGGTCGATCGTGGTCTTTCAACCCCACTTGTATTCGCGCACACAGACATTCGCTCGCGAGTTCGGCCAGGCTCTCGACGGCGCCGACGAGGTGTTCGTGCTCGATGTCTACGCCGCCCGGGAACAGCCGATCGCGGGCGTCAGCGGCGCCAGCATCGTCGAGCACATCGGCGTGCCCGGAACGTATGTGCCCGACTTCTCCGCGGTGGCGGCGCGGGTGGCCGACGCCGCCGCGCCGGGTGACGTCGTGGTGACGATGGGTGCGGGTGATGTCACGATGCTCGGCCCGGAGATCCTCACCGCGTTGCGTATCAAGGCCAACCGGAGCACACCGGGGTCACGATGACCGGTCCGATCGACCCCAACCCGGCCGAGGAGCCCGAGCCGGGGGAGCAGCCTCCGCCGACCGAGGAGACACCGCAGGCCGAGGAGACGCCGCAGGACGCCGAGATACCCACTGCCGCACCGGATTTCGAGGGGCCGCGACGCCGGGCGCGCAGGGAGCGCGAGGAGCGTCGCGCCGCCCAGGCCCGTGCCATGGCGATCGAGCAGGCGCGCAGGGAAGCCAAGCGGCGGGTGATGGGCAAGCCCGCGGGAGACGGCAGAAAACTGCGGCGCGGAACGGTGCGCGGCCTCAAGGTGCTGATGTGGTCGGCCCTGATCAGCGTCATCGTCGTCGGGCTCGGGCTACTGCTGTACTTCACGCCGGTGATGGCGGTGCGCAACACCGTCGTCACCGGGGTGGGCGCGGTGACGCAGGAGGAGATCGTCGCGGCCGCCGCCGTCGCGCCGGGAACGCCGCTGTTGCAGGTGAACACCGACGGCGTCGCCGAACGGGTGGCCGCGATCCGGCGGATCGCCAGCGCGCGCGTCCAGCGTCAGTATCCGTCGACACTGCGGATCACCGTCGTCGAGCGGGTGCCGGTGGTGGTCAAGGACTATCCCGACGGACCGCATCTGTTCGACCGTGACGGCGTCGACTTCGCCGTCGGGGTGCCGCCGCCGGGTGTGCCGTACATCGACACCGACAATCCCGGCCCCAACGACGAGCCGACCAAGGCGGCGCTGCAGGTGATGACGTCGTTGCGCCCGGAGGTCGCCGAGCAGGTCGCGCGCATCGCGGCGCCCTCGGTCGCGGCGATCACCCTGCAGCTCTCCGACGGTCGACAGGTGGTGTGGGGGACCACCGACCGGACCGAGGAGAAGGCGCTCAAGCTCGGGGCCCTGCTCACCCAGCCGGGTAAGACCTACGACGTGTCCAGCCCCGACCTGCCGACCGTGAAGTGACCTGCCACTCGTTTCGCCCTGGACGTTGCACGAAAAATTTGTCGCGCGTGTCGGCGCGCCTGCATCGCTAGGTCGGGACCTCGCCCTACCGTTCTGGTTGCGCGGAACAACTTGACATAACTATAACCCTCTGGTTGAGGTTTAGGGTTTGCCAAGACTCGGCGTGTCGTCGGACAACCTGGGAGGAAGGGATCGCAATGACCCCCCCACACAACTACCTCGCCGTCATCAAGGTGGTCGGCATCGGTGGCGGCGGCGTCAACGCCGTCAACCGGATGATCGAGCAGGGCCTCAAGGGTGTGGAGTTCATCGCCATCAACACCGACGCGCAGGCGTTGTTGATGAGCGACGCCGACGTCAAGCTCGACGTCGGTCGCGACTCCACGCGTGGGCTCGGCGCCGGCGCCGACCCCGAGGTGGGGCGCAAGGCCGCCGAGGACGCCAAGGACGACATCGAGGAACTGCTGCGCGGCGCCGACATGGTGTTCGTGACGGCGGGCGAGGGTGGTGGCACCGGCACGGGTGGGGCGCCGGTGGTGGCCTCGATCGCGCGCAAGCTGGGTGCGCTGACCGTCGGCGTGGTGACGCGGCCGTTCTCCTTCGAGGGCAAGCGGCGAAGCAACCAGGCGGAGAACGGCATTCAGGCACTGCGCGAGAGCTGCGACACCCTGATCGTCATCCCCAATGATCGGCTGCTGCAGATGGGCGACGCCGCGGTGTCGCTGATGGACGCGTTCCGCAGCGCCGACGAGGTGTTGCTCAACGGCGTGCAGGGCATCACCGACCTGATCACGACGCCGGGCCTGATCAACGTCGACTTCGCCGACGTCAAGGGCGTGATGAGCGGGGCGGGCACGGCGCTGATGGGCATCGGTTCGGCGCGCGGCGACGGCCGCGCCCTCAAGGCCGCCGAGATCGCGATCAACTCGCCCCTGCTGGAAGCCTCGATGGAGGGCGCGCAAGGTGTGCTGCTCTCGGTCGCCGGCGGCAGCGACCTGGGACTGTTCGAGATCAACGAGGCCGCATCGTTGGTGCAGGACGCCGCGCATCCGGAAGCCAACATCATCTTCGGCACGGTCATCGACGACTCGCTCGGCGACGAGGTGCGGGTGACGGTGATCGCGGCGGGCTTCGACTCCGCCGGTCCCGGACGCAAACCGGTCGTGAGCCCCGCCGAGGGGCAGGGCGTCACCCCGGGCAAGGCCGGCAAGGTGAGCACATCGCTGTTCGAGCCCGCGGATCCGGCGAGCGTGCCGGTGCACACCAACGGCGCGACGGTCAGTATCGGCGGGGACGATGACGACGACGTCGACGTGCCGCCGTTCATGCGCCACTGATCCGGCAATACTGGCGACCGTGACGGTTCGCATACGGCGCGTGACAACGACACGGGCCGGCGGCGTCTCCGCGCCGCCGTTCGACACCTTCAATCTCGGCGATCACGTCGGCGACGATCCGGCGGCGGTGGCCGCCAACCGCAAACGGCTCAGCGCCGCCATCGGTCTGGGCGACGACGGAATCGTGTGGATGAATCAGGTCCACAGCGATCACGTCGTCGTGGTCGACGAGGCCACCGACCGACCCGTCGACAAAACTGACGCATTGGTCACCGCCACACCGCGATTGGCTTTGGCCGTGGTTACCGCCGATTGCGTTCCCGTTTTAATGGGCGACGCGCGCGCCGGGGTGGTGGCCGCGGTGCACGCCGGACGCGTGGGTGCACAGAACGGCGTCGTCGCCCGCACGGTGGAGGCGATGTTGTCGCTCGGCGCGCACCCCGAGGACATCTCGGCGCTGCTCGGGCCCGCGGTGAGCGGGCGCAACTACGAGGTCCCCGAAACCATGGCCGCGGAGGTCGAGGCCGCGCTGCCCGGCAGCCGCACGACGAGCGCGAAGAACACGCCCGCCCTGGACTTACGGGCCGGAATCCACAGGCAGCTAACGACTTTGGGTGTCACCGCCATCGACGTCGACCCCCGGTGCACGGTCGAGGACCGCAACCTGTTCAGCCACCGCCGCGACGCCCCGACCGGGCGCCTGGCCTCACTGGTGTGGATGGAGTGAGCGAGGCCGTGCCGTCGTCCCGCGAACTCGAACTGACCGAAGCGCTGACGGCCGTGCGGGCGCGGCTGGCCGCGGCCGCCGATGCCGCGGGACGCGATATCGCCGAAATTGAATTACTTCCGGTGACCAAATTCTTTCCCGCCGACGATGTCATTATTCTGCGCCGTTTGGGTTGTGAGGCTTTTGGCGAGTCACGGGAACAGGAAGCGTCGAATAAAGTTTCAGAAATCGCGTCGAATCCGGATATCGGACCCATTCGCTGGCACATGGTCGGACGCATTCAGCGCAATAAGGCGCGCTCCATTGCCGGCTGGGCATATGCCGCGCACTCGGTCGACAGCCGCAAGCTGATCGACGCGTTGAGCCGAGCGGCGTCCGTGGCGCTCGAGGACGGCAGCCGCACCGAGCCGCTGCACGTCTTCATCCAGCTGAGCCTCGACGGGGACGAGAGCCGCGGCGGCGTCGACATCAACAAGCCCGAATTCGTCGACGAGTTGTGCGCCGCCGCGCACGAGGCCCCGGGGCTCGAGTTCACCGGGCTGATGGCGATCCCTCCGCTCGGCGTGGACGCGGACACCGCGTTCGCGCGGGTCAACGCCGAAGTCAAAAGGGTCCAGGCCGGCTACCGCCAGCGCCTCGAGCTGTCGGCCGGGATGTCGAACGATCTGGAGGCGGCGGTCAAACACGGCTCGACATGTGTGCGTGTCGGTACCGCGTTATTGGGACAACGTCCTCTACCGTCACCAGAAGTAGTCACTCCAGTCACATCTTCATCACAGACACCAGAGTCCAGGGCATGAGAAGGGTCGAGCGATGAGCACACTTCACAAGGTCAAGGCGTACTTCGGTATGGCCCCGATGGATGACTACGACGACGAGTACTACGAGGACGACGAGCGCGGCGCCTCCCGTGGATATTCGCGCCGTAGTCGAGACGATCGCTTCGACGACGATGGTTACGGCCCGGGCCGTGGCTACGACGACCGCGATTACGACGACGCCCCCGGTGGTTACCGCGGCTACGAGGACCGGTTCGAGCCGCGGCTGCGCGCACCGCGCGAGTTCGAGCGGCCGGCACCGCGGTTCGCCCCGATGCGCGGCGCCACGCGCGGCGCGCTCGCCATGGACCCCCGCAGGATGGCCGAGCTGTTCGAGGCGGGCAGCCCGCTGTCGAAGATCACCACGCTGCGGCCCAAGGACTACAGCGAGGCCCGCACGATCGGTGAGCGGTTCCGCGACGGCACCCCGGTGATCATGGACCTGGTTTCGATGGACAACGCGGACGCCAAGCGCCTCGTCGACTTCGCCGCGGGCCTGGCGTTCGCGCTGAGGGGTTCGTTCGACAAGGTCGCCACCAAGGTGTTCCTGCTGTCGCCGGCGGACGTCGACGTCACCGCCGAGGAGCGGCGCCGCATCGCCGAGGCGGGCTTCTACTCCTATCAGTAGGTCGGGGTCACAGACGGGTAGGCTGGCGTCGCGTTCGGGCTTGAGCGGCCTGAGAACGCGACTGCCTGTATCAAGCCTGTTGTAAAAGTCACATCTGTGCCCGTAGTGAGGACCGTCGGCGTTGTCGCTCTTCTTCGAGATCCTGGGCTTCGCCCTGTTCATCTTTTGGCTGCTGTTGATCGCGCGGGTCGTGGTCGAGTTCATCCGGTCGTTCTCCCGGGACTGGCATCCGAAGGGCGCGACCGTGGTGATCCTGGAGATCATCATGACGGTGACCGATCCGCCAGTGAAACTGCTCCGGCGGCTCATTCCCCAGCTCACGATAGGTGCGGTGCGGTTCGATCTGTCGATCATGGTGCTGCTGCTGGTCGCCTTCATCGGCATGCAACTGGCGTTCGGCGCGGCGGCCTGAGACCGCGCACTCGGCCGGCGTTTGCCCGGAAGAAATTGAGCGGAGAAATCGTCGCCGGGCGTACGGCCTTGTTTGAAATTCGCTCTTAATTTCATCCTCTTCTGCAACGGCCGCGGCTGGTGTGACAGGATGGACGCCAGTTACGTTCCACCCACGCTCTACACTTTGAGACCGGTTGACTGTCCAGACTTCATAGGGGGCGACAATGCCGCTCACACCCGCCGACGTTCACAATGTCGCGTTCAGCAAGCCACCCATCGGCAAGCGCGGCTACAACGAGGACGAGGTTGACGCGTTCCTCGATTTGGTGGAGAACGAGCTGACGCGGCTCATCGAGGAAAACGCCGACCTCCGGCAGCGCGTCGCCGAGCTGGACCAGGAATTGGCCTCGGCCCGCTCCGGCGGCGCCGGACAGTCGACCCAGGCCGTGCCGGTCTACGAGCAGCCCGCCCCCGAGCCCGCCGCCGCGCCGACTCCGCAGCCCGCTTACGAGGCACCGTCCGCGCAGGCCAGCGAGGATCAGGCGCTGAAGGCGGCCAAGGTGTTGAGCCTGGCCCAGGACACGGCGGACCGGTTGACCAGCACCGCCAAGGCGGAGTCGGAGAAGCTGCTCGCCGATGCGCGCGCACAGGCCGACGCCCTGGTGAGCGAGGCGCGGCAGACCGCCGAGACCACCGTCGCCGATGCCCGTCAGCGGGCCGACGCGATGCTCGCCGACGCACAGACCCGCTCCGAGGCGCAGCTGCGCCAGGCGCAGGAGAAGGCCGACGCCCTGCAGGCCGACGCCGAGCGCAAGCACTCCGAGATCATGGGCACCATCAACCAGCAGCGCACCGTGCTGGAGGGTCGCCTCGAACAGTTGCGGACGTTCGAGCGGGAATACCGCACCCGCCTCAAGACCTACCTGGAGTCTCAGCTCGAGGAGCTCGGCCAGCGCGGTTCGGCCGCGCCCGTCGACTCGAGCGCCGGAAACGACGGCGGCGGCTTCAATCAGTTCAACCGGGGAAACAACTGACCCGACTGTCACCTAGGGTTGATCAATGCTGATCGTTGCGCTCGTCCTCGCCGTCATCGGCCTCGCGGCACTGGTGACCGCGGTCGTCACCAGCAATGAATTGATCGCCTGGGTCTGTATCGCGGCCAGCGTGATCGGTGTCGTGCTCCTGATCGTCGATGCGGTCCGGGAGCGGTCGGGCCGCAAGGCCGACACCTCCGATGAGGCGTACACCGAGGCCGAACCGGAGTACTACGAGGACTATCCCGACGACCAGACCGTCGCCGAGGAGCAACCCGGGTACGCGGACGCCGACGAGGAGACCACGGTCGTCGAACAAGCCGACTCGGGCGAAGACCGCCGCTAATCCCTTGGCGCCGAACCGGATTCGCCGGGTGAAAGCAGTTCGCGCACTTCGTCGTCGCTGACCTGATGGAAGTCGGCGAACACTTGGCCGACGGCCTCGAACCCTGGTGGCATGGTCGCGCAGACCACGTCGTCGGCTTCCTTGCCCAGCTCCCGGCACGCCGAGGCCGGACCGACCGGAACCGCGACGACGACCCGGGCCGGATTCTGGGCCCGTACGGCACGCACCGCGGCGAGCATGCTGGCGCCGGTGGCGATTCCGTCGTCGACGAGGATCACGGTCCTGCCCGCCAGATCGGGCGGCGGTCGGTCGCCCCGGTACGCGCGCTCGCGGCGGTTCAGCTCGTCGGTCTCGCGGGCGATCGCGGCCTGGATCGCCTCGTCGCCGATGCCGAGGCTGCGCACCAGGTTGTCGTTGATGACGACGCCGCCGCCGCTGGCCAGCGCCCCCATGGCGAGCTCCTCCCACTGCGGCACGCCGAGCTTGCGCACCAGGAACACGTCGAGGGGCGCGTGCAGCGAGTGGGCCACCTCCGCGGCGACTGGCACGCCGCCGCGCGCGAGTCCGAGCACCACCACATCCTGGCCGCGGTAGGACGACAGCTCGCGGGCCAAGACCTCGCCGGCGTCTCGGCGGTCCTGATACACGCGCCTGGTGTTTCGGCGGGCGAGCCCGCTCCATCCGGTCATCACAGTCGATTCGATGTCGAGACCTTGTCAGCCTACGACCGTGGGTACCCCACCCGGACGCAATCCATCGGCACGACGGCGACGAATATCGGGGTATGAGCATCGAATACGAGGGCGTGGTCGAGCACCCGCTGGACGAGGTGTTCGCCTGGCACGCGCGGCCGGGCGCGATGCGGCGGCTCGTTCCGCCGTGGCAGCCGATGACGGTGGTCGCCGAGGCGGAGTCACTGGCCGACGGGAAAGCGGTGCTCCGGCTGCCCGGCGGCCTGCGCTGGATCGCTCAACACGATCCGGCGCGCTACGACCCGCCGCACCGCTTCGTCGACGTGCTGTCCTCCGACGGGCCGACCTCCTGGCCGCCGCGCCTGGTCGGCCGGTGGACCCACACCCACTCGTTCGAGGATGTGCTCGGTGGTACGCGGGTGCACGACCGCATCGAGGCGCCGGTGCCCGCGGCCGCGCTGCGACCGATGTTCGCCTACCGCCATCGCCAACTGGTCGACGATCTGGCCGCGCACCGCGACGCCGCCGATGCCGGGCTCGCCCCGCTCACCGTCGCGGTCAGCGGGGCGTCGGGGCTGGTCGGCTCCGCATTGACGGCATTCCTGAGTACCGGCGGGCACCGGGTGATCCGGTTGGTCCGCCGGAATGCCACGGGTCCGGATGAGCGACAGTGGGATCCCGCGCGGCCCGATCCCGGACTGCTCACCGGGGTGGACGCGGTCGTGCACCTGGCCGGCGCGTCCATCGCGGGCCGGTTCAGCGACGCGCACAAGACCGCGATCCGCACGAGCCGCGTCGAACCGACCCGCCGTCTCGCCGAGGCGGCCGCGCGTGCCGAGGACGGACCGCGGGTTTTCGTCAGCGCTTCGGCGGTCGGCATCTACGGATTCGACCGCGGTGACGCGGTGTTGACCGAGGGGAGCGTGCCCGGCGACGGCTTCCTGGCCGACGTCGTCCGGGAGTGGGAAGCGGCAACCGCGCCGGCCACCGAGGCGGGACTGCGGGTCGTCACGGTCCGCACCGGCATCGTGCAGTCCGCGCGCGGCGGCACCCTACGGCTGATGCGGCCGTTGTTCGCGGCGGGACTGGGCGGTCGGTTGGGCAGCGGCCGGCAGTGGCTCGCGTGGATCGCGCTCGACGATCTGCTCGACGTCTATCACCGCGCGCTCTACGACGACCGGCTGGCCGGGCCGGTCAACGCCGTGGCGCCCCATCCGGTGCGCAACGCCGACTACACCAGGACGCTGGCGCGGGTGATGCGGCGTCCCGCGGTCTTACCGGTGCCGTCGTTCGGGCCGCGACTCTTGCTCGGCGAGCAGGGCGCCCGCGAGCTCGCCGAGGCCAATCAACGGGTTCTGCCCACCGCGCTGCAGGCGCTGGGACACCGCTTCCGCCATCCGTCGCTCGACGGTGCGCTCGCTCACGAACTCGGGCACGCCTGACGGACGACGCGGGTCACGAAGCCCTGCACGAGGCGGCGTACCCGGGCGGCTGCGTCGTCTGCGAATTCAGCTGTCGCAGAACGTAATTGGTCGTGGGTGAGGCCGAAGGCGGCGACCTCGCCGTCATCGTCGTCGGCCAGCCAGCGCTCCAGCAGCTCACGGTCGACCTCGGGATGGAACTGCAGCGCGAGTGTGCGGCCGAGCAGGAACGCCTGCGACGCGTCGGCGGTGCGCGCCAGTTCGACGGCGCCCGGTGGCAATGTCCAGCGATCGTAGTGCCATTGGAACCAGCGACCACCCGGCACCAGCTCGGGATTGGTGGACTCGACGTCATACCAACCGATCTCGGGTGACGGCGATCGCGTGACCGTCCCGCCGAAGGCCTGGGCCAGCAGCTGTCCGCCGAAGCAGACGCCGAGGATCGGGATGCCCGCGTCGGCGGCGCGACGCATCATCGCCATCTCCTCACCGACCCAGGTGCTGCGCAACGCGTCGTCGTAGACGGGCCAGCGCGCGCCGAGCGGCACGAGCGCGTCGTATGCAGTCGGCTCGGGGAAGCTCACGTGGCCGGCCGGCGAGTCCGCGCGCTCGGCGGGCACCACCTCGAAGGTCTCCACGTCGAAGCCCGCGTCGGCGAAAGCCTCGCCCAGCAGCGCCTCGGTGGCGAGGTGCTCGTTGTAGAGGAACAGGACTCTTGCCGTCACGCGGCCATTATTCCCGCGCGTAGATTGACCGCCCAGCGGGCATCCCACGGGGTGTCTGTTCTGGCCGAATGGTTCCTCACCGCCGGTGAACGCGGCAACCCCAGTTGGGAGCTGCCGGCGTGGAGCGAGGGTAACCGGGCCGAGGCTTTGATTCACGGCGCGTGTTACTTCGATCGGCTCGTCACGGAGGTCGAAAAGCTCGGCGCCGGCGATCACCTGTTCTTCGCCGACTGGCGCGGCGACGCGGACGAGCGGTTGCGCGAGGAGGGGCCGACCGTCGCCGAACTCTTCCGCGCGGCGGCCGACCGCGGTGTGCTCGTGAAGGGTTTGATGTGGCGGTCCTATCCGAATCGCCTGCAGTTCAACGAGGAGCAGAACCGCCACCTCGCCGAGACGATTGAACGCGCCGGGGGAGAAGTGCTGCTGGACCAACGGGTGCTGGTCGGCGGATCGCACCATCAGCGGCTGGTGCTGCTGCGCCACCCCGACGAACCCGAGCGTGACGTGGCGTTCATCGGAGGCATCGACCTGTGCCACAGCCGCCGCGACGACGCGTCACATCGGGGCGACCCCCAAGCCGTCCAGATGTCGGCCCGGTACGGGAAGCGCCCCCCGTGGCACGACGTGCAACTCGAGGTGCGCGGTCCGGCCGTAGGCGCGCTGGACGTCACCTTCCGCGAACGGTGGACCGCGCGTGCGCCGCTGGATCTGTTCAACCCGCTCGCCTGGCTGCGCGACAAATTCGGCGGCGACTCGCGACGGCGCCCGTTGCCGGACCAGCCACCGGACCCGCCGACATGCGGGCCGCACGCGGTGCAGGTGCTTCGCACCTACGGTGACGCGTTGATCCAGTACGAGTTCGCCAAGGAGGGTGAACGCAGCATCGCGCGTGGCTACACGAAGGCGATCCGGCGTGCCCGGCGCCTGATCTATCTCGAGGATCAGTATCTGTGGTCCGAGGAGGTGGCGAACCTGCTCGTCGGTGCGCTGACCGACAACCCCGTACTTCAGCTGGTGGCCGTGGTGCCACGCTATTTCGACCTCGAGGGTGGTCTTGGTCGCCCGCCGACGCTGGTGGGGCGTCAGCTGGCGCTCGACGCGTGCCGACGTGCCGCCCCGGACCGCGTGCACGTCTTCGACGTCGAAAACCACGAGGGCACACCGGTTTACGTGCATTCGAAGGTTTGCGTCATCGACGACACGTGGGCGTGCATCGGCAGTGACAACTTCAACCGGCGGTCGTGGACCCACGACAGCGAATTGTCGTGCGCGGTCCTCGACGCCGACGACACGTTCGCCCGTGACCTTCGGCTCCGGTTACTGCGCGAGCACCTTGACCGGGCCGAGGACGGCAGCGAGGACCACGGCCTGATCGACCCCGTCGCCGCCGTCGACGAGATCGTCCAAAGCGCACGGACTTTGGAGGAGTGGCACCAATCAGGCCGCCGCGGGTCGCGGCCACCCGGTCGGCTGCGGCCCCACGAGGCGGAGCGAGTGGACCCCCTTACGCGGCTGTGGGCCGAACCCGCGTACCGGATGATCTTCGACCCGGACGGTCGCTCGTATCGGGACCGGCTGCTGAGGCGTCGGCCGTGAACGTCGAGGAGTGGTTCCTCACCGCCGAGGAGCGCGGCAACCCCGCATCGGACATCCCGGTGTGGTGCGACGGCAACCGCGTCCAACCGCTCGTGCACGGTTCGACCTACTTCGACCAGCTCGCCACCGAGGTGGAGGCGCTCGAGCCTGGGGACCACGTCTTCTTCACCGACTGGCGCGGTGACCCCGACGAGAAACTGCGTGACGACGGCCCGACGATGAGCGAATTGTTCTGCCGCGCAGCGCAACGCGGTGTGATCGTCAAGGGTCTGGTCTGGCGTTCGCATCTGGACAAGCTGGCCTACAGCGAGGAGGAGAACCGCCATCTCGGTGAGCGCATCGAGGCGGCCGGCGGTGAGGTGCTGCTCGACCAGCGGGTGCGCATCGGCGGTTCCCACCACCAGAAGCTCGTGGTGATCAGACATCCCGGCCGCCCGGAACGCGACGTGGCGTTCGCGGGCGGCATCGACCTGTGCCACTCGCGGCGTGACGACGCCTCACACCGGGGGGACCCGCAGGCTCTGCAGATGTCGGCCCGCTACGGGGATCACCCCCCGTGGCACGACGTCCAATTGCGCCTGCAGGGGCCGGTCGTGGGCGCGCTGGACATGACGTTTCGCGAGCGATGGAACGACCCCGCGTCGCTGGACATGCTGAACCCGCTGGCGTGGCTGCGCGACAAGCTGGGCGGCGCGGACATGACGGCCGATCCGCTGCCCGAGCAGCCGCCGGACCCGCCGCCGTGCGGGCCGCACAGAGTCCAGGTGTTGCGCACCTACCCGGACGCCCACTTCGCCTACGACTTCGCACCGACCGGCGAGCGCAGCATCGCACGGGCCTACAGCAAGGCGGTGCCGCGCGCCCGCCGGCTGATCTACCTGGAGGACCAGTATCTGTGGTCGAAGCGGGTGGCCAACCTGTTCGCCTCCGCGCTGCGGGACAACCCTGAACTGCATCTGGTCGCCGTGGTGCCGCGCTATCCCGACGTCGACGGCAAGCTCGCCCTGCCGCCCAACCAGGTCGGCCGCTGGCAGGCCCTTGAGACGTGTCACCGCGCCGCACCGGACCGCGTGCATGTCTTCGATGTCGAAAACCACGAGGGCACACCGGTGTACGTGCACGCAAAGGTGTGCGTGATCGACGATGTGTGGGCGTGTTCGGGCAGCGACAACTTCAACCGGCGGTCGTGGACCCACGACAGCGAGCTGTCCTGTGCGGTGCTCGACGAGGAGGGTGAATTCGCCCGCGATCTGCGGTTGCGCCTGATGCGTGAGCACCTGGACCGCGCCGACGACGGCAGCGAGGACGGTGGGCTGGTGGACCCGGTCTCTGCCGTGGACGAGATCGTCGCCGCCGCAGAGGCGCTGGAGGACTGGTACGCCTCCGGTCGTAGCGGTCCGCGCCCACCGGGCCGGTTGCGTCCCAACAAAGCCGAGCGCCTCGGGTGGTTGACGCGGCTGTGGGCCGAGCCCGCGTACCGGTTCTTCTACGACCCCGACGGGCGGTCGTACCGCGACCGGCTGAAAAGGCGGCTGTAACCGGGATGCAGGGGTGAAATCTACGCGCTTGCGCTGATGTTTTGCCGATACCCGGGTCGCATGCTGGCTAGCATGAGCGCACTCGAGTGGAGCGAACTTGGTGTGAGCGGACTGCCGACCGGAACGGTGACGTTGCTGCTGGCCGACGTCGAGGGGTCGACGCGGTTATGGGACTCGCAGCCCGAGGAGATGCGCGCGGCAATCCGGCGGCTCGACGCGACGCTGGCCGACCTCGTGGTCATGAACAACGGTGCCCGACCCGTCGAGCAGGGCGAGGGCGACAGCTTCGTACTGGCCTTCGCGCGCGCCAGCGATGCGGTGGCGTGCGCGCTGGCGCTGCAGCAGGCGCCGTTGGCCCCGATCCGGCTGCGCATCGGCGTGCATACCGGTGAGATCCAGTTACGCGACGAGGGCAACTACATCGGGACGACCATCAACCGCACGGCGCGGCTACGCGATCTCGCGCACGGCGGCCAGACGGTGCTCACGGGTGCGACCGAATCGATGGTCGTCGACTATCTGCCCGAGGGTGCGTGGCTGAGCGACCTCGGCTCGCACCCGCTGCGGGACCTGCCCCGGCCCGAACGCGTTGTGCAGCTGTGTCACCCCGACATTCGCAACGACTTCCCGCCCTTGCGTACGGCCGAGGCCGCGCTGAGACATGATCTGCCGGCGCAACTGACGCGATTCATCGGACGCCGCGAGCAGATCGGCGAGATCGGTGAGCTCCTGACCGGAAACCGGCTGGTGACGCTGACCGGTGCGGGCGGGGTGGGCAAGACGCGGCTGGCCGTGCAGATCGCGGATCGCACTGATTTGCCGTCGGTCTGGTACGTGGACCTGGCGCCGATCAGCGACCCGGATCTCGTGCCCGTCGCCGTGCTGCGGGCGCTCGGGATACCGGATCAACCGGGCCGATCGACGATGGAGAGCATCGTCGAGTTCATCGGCGCGCGTGCGGGTCTCGCGGTGCTCGACAACTGCGAACACCTGCTCGAGGTCAGTGCCGAGCTGATCACCACCCTCTTGGAGCGCTGTCCGGCGCTGCGGCTGCTGGCCACCAGCCGCGAACCGATCGGCGTGGAGGGTGAGCTCGTCTGGCGGGTGGCCTCGCTGGCGATCGACGACGAGGCCGTCGAGCTCTTCGTCGACCGCGCCCGCCACGTTCAGTCGGATTTCACGCCCGCGGACGACGAACTCGCGGTCATCGGCGAGATCTGCAGGCGCCTGGACGGTATGCCGCTGGCGATCGAACTGGCCGCCGCCCGGGTCCGCGCCCTGTCCGCGCGCGAGATCCTCGACGGCCTGCACGACAGGTTCCGCCTATTGACGGGCGGATCACGAAAAGCGGTGCGCCGTCAGCAGACTCTCAAGGCGTCCGTGGACTGGTCGCATCAAATGCTGACCGAGCCCGAGCGGGTCGTCTTCCGCCGGTTGGCGGCGTTCGCCGGGGACTTCGACCTCGAGGCCGCCCAAGCGGTGGCCACGGGCGGAGAGGTCGAGCGCTTCCAGGTGCTCGACCTTCTGATGCTCCTGGTGGACAAGTCGCTGGTGTTGGCCGAAAGCTCCAGTGGGCGAGCGCGATACCGATTGTTGGAAACGGTCCGCCAGTACGCCTTGGACAAACTCGGCGAGTCCGGCGAAGCCGACACCGTGCGGGGCCGGCACCGCGATCACTACACCTCGATGACCGCTCAACTCGAGGCGCCGGGGTGTTCCGAGTACGGGCGCCTCATCGCGCAAGCGGAAATCGAAATCGACAACCTCCGTTCGGCGTTCGCCTGGAGCCTCGAGCGGCACGACATCGACACGGCGCTGCGGCTTGCGAGTTCGCTGCAACCGCTGTGGCTCATGCGCGGACGGGTACAGGAAGGGTTGTCCTGGTTCAACGCCGCGCTGGGCGATCCGGCACTCGATGAGGCGTCCGATGTCATAGCCCGACTCAGTGCGATTGCCGACCGTGCGGTGCTGCGCGCGTGGGCGGTCACGGTTGGCGGAACGGATGACCTCGATCATGCCCTGGCTACGGCGAGAGAGCTCGACGATCCAGCGCTGTTACTTCGCGTGCTGGTGTCGTGCATAGGAGCGGCCGCATTCGATGCCCAGGCGGCCTACCCGTATATCGACGAAGCCCTCGAATTGGCACGGCGATTGGACGATCGGTGGCGGCTCTGCCAGATCCTCGGTTGGAAGGCGTTCATCGCGATCCTCCTGGGAGATCCGGTGGCAGGCCGCGCGGCCGGCGACGAGGGCCTGTCGCTGGCCGAGGCGGTCGGCGACGTGTTCATGTCACGCATGAACCAGTATTGGGGCCCCGCGATGGGGTCCTTCCAGCACGGCGATCTGAAGTACGGCACAGAGTCATTGCAGACACTTCTCGCCGAGGCCGACGCATCAGGAGACGTTTTGCATGGCCTACTTGCACGTATCGGTCTTGCGCACGTATATGCGCTGACGGGTGATCCCGCCGCGGGTCGACGTCTTGCCGAGGAGGCCATTGAAGCCGCAGCCATCGTCGGTCCTTACCTCGAACCATGGGCGTACGCGCCGTTGGCTTATGCCGCTCTCGCAGAGGGCGATCTGCAAGGGGCCTCCCGGGCATGTGATTTGGCGTGGCAGCGCATCAATGCGCAGCCTGAAACGGCAATAACGAACGTCAACCCGCTGGCAGAGCTCGAACTCGCCAGAGGTGATCTGCGGACCGCCAGAGAGTACGCGGACATCGACGTGTCGCTCATGCATGGGTGGCATTTGGCACGGGCCCTGGTGATCCGCGGACGCGTCGCGATGGCGCAGGGTGAGCTGGCACAGGCCGATGAGGATATGCGCCGGGCGCTCGACACCATGACCGCCCATCGGACCTATCAGGCCGCGCCCGACGCGTTCGAGGTGCTGGGCGAGTTGACATGTGCGGCCGGTGATCAACGCAACGCGGTTCGATTCCTCGGCGCCGCTGACGCCATGCGCAAACGCACGGGGCTGGTGAGGCTTCGGGTGCACGACGCGACGTACACGGCAACGGTTTCGCTGCTCAGGGAGTCCCTCGACGGGAACGACTTCGAAACGTTGTGGGACGAAGGAACCGCGCTGTCGATCGAGGAGGCCGTCGCGTACGCGCAGCGTGGGCGCGGTGAGCGTAAGCGGCCGTCGAGCGGATGGGCCTCGTTGACGCCGACCGAGCTCGGCGTGGTCCGGTTGGTCGCCGAGGGGCTCGGCAACAAGGACATCGCCGCAAGACTTTTCGTGTCACACCGGACGGTGCAGACGCATTTGACCCATGTCTACACCAAGCTGGGACTGACGTCGCGCGTCCAGCTGGCCCAGGAAGCCGCGCGGCACGCCTAGGATCGCGGTATGACAGTCGTTCTGGTGCACGGCAATCCGGAGACGGATGCGATCTGGGGTCCCTTGGTCGACGCGCTCGGCCGCGATGACGTGGTACGGCTCTCTCCGCCCGGATTCGGGGCACCGCTGCCCGACGACTTCGCGGCGACGTACCTCGACTACCGCGACTGGCTCGAGCGCGAGCTGGAGCGCTTCGGCGAGCCGGTCGACCTCGTCGGACACGACTGGGGCGGCGGCCACGTCGTCAACGTGGCGATGCACCGGCCCGACCTGCTGCGCACATGGGTGAGCGACGTCGTCGGGCTGTTCGATCCCGACTATGTCTGGCACGACCTGGCCCAGGTGTGGCAGACGCCGGGAGCGGGCGAGGAACTCAACGAGACCATGATGGGCGGAACCGACGACGACAGGGCGGCGCGGATGGCCGAGCTGGGCCTTCCTCCCGACATCGCCGCATCACTCGCCGCGGCGCAGGGGCCCGAGATGGGGCGCGCGATCCTCGCGCTGTACCGCTCGGCCGCGCAGCCGGTGCTCTCCGAGGCCGCGCGCGGACTTGAAGAGGCCGCCTCCCGGCCGGGCCTGTCGATCCTGGCCACCGAGGATCGGTACGTGGGGACCGACGAGATGCGTCGGCGCGCGGCGCAGCGGGCCGGTGCTCGGACGCAAGTGCTCGAAGGGTTGGGGCACTGGTGGATGGTGCAGGACCCGGCCCGCGGGGCTGAGGTGCTCACGAGTTTCTGGGAGACCGTCGGCTGACAGCTGGACTTGGTCATACCCCCGTGGCATAGTCGAATGTATGTTCGACTCGGAGTTTGCGACGGCGGATGATGCCGCAGTCGTGGCTGCGATCGAGGAGTGCACGCGGGCCGAAGCAAGGGCGGGAGCCCATCGGCTCGCCGCGATTGCCGAACTTGCCCGCCGCAGAGTCGACGATGACGACCGGTCGGCATTCGACGGCTGGGACGCGGCCGCCGCCGAAGTCGCGGCAGCTATGACCGTCGGCCACAAGCGGGCCTCGGCACAGATGCGCATAGCGATCGCACTTCGGGACCGGCTTCCCCGCGTCGCGGCGCTGTACCTGCAGGGCGCCATCAATTCCCGCGTGGCTTCGGCACTTACGTGGCGCACACAGTTCGTTGACGACGCCGAGGCGCTGGCTTTGATCGACGCCGCCTTGGCGGAAGGCGCTATCAGGTGGGGTCGGCTGTCCGATTACAAGCTCGAGAGGGCAATCGATGCGTGGGTCGAGCGGTACGATCCGGACGGGTTGCGCCGCAGCGAATCAACTACGCGCAGCAGAGACTTCTCGGTCGGGGACATCGATGACCCGGCGGGAACCACGTCGGTGTGGGGACGCCTGCTGGCCACGGACGGTGCTGTTCTCAAACGTCGAATAGCCGAGATGGTGCAGACCCTGTGCGATGACGATCCGCGAACCGCTGGAGAGCGTCGATCGGACGCGGTCGGCGCAATTCTCGCGGGCAGTGACCGCCTCGCGTGCGCCTGCGGGTCCGACACCTGTCCGTCGGCTGACGCGCCAAGATCGTCGAATGTCGTCATCCATGTCCTCGCAGAGCGATCGACGGTCGATGTAGCATCGCGGCAGCCGACAGCCGCCGAGTCCAAGGCTAAGCCGCCCGCGGCGCTCATCCTCGGCGAGGACGTCGTACCGGCATCACTGCTGTCGCAACTGATCCGAGGTGGCGCGAAGATTCGTCCGATCACGTTGCCCAGCGATAAGGCTGAGCCGCAGTACCGGCCGTCGGCCGAGTTGGCTCAGTTCGTACGCATGCGAGATCTGCACTGCCGGGCCCCTGGTTGCAACGTGCCAGCCGATCGTGGCGACATCGACCACACCATCCCGTATCCGTTCGGGACCACGCATGCGTCAAATCTCAAGTGCCTGTGCCGAAAACACCATCTGATGAAGACGTTTGGTGGATGGGACGACATCCAACTGCCCGACGGTACGGTGATCTGGACCTCACCGAGCGGGAGGAAGTACACCACCCAACCCGGCAGCAGAATCTTTTTCCCGACCTGGGATACGACGACCGCTGACCTTCCACCGCCGACGGGTTTGCCGCTGACGGCCCACGACCGCGGGGTGATGATGCCACTGCGCCGGCGTAGCCGCGCCGCCGATCATGCCGCGCGAATCAAGGCCGAACGCGCGAGGAATCGGCTAGCCGCCTGCGCGCCATTCTGATCAAGCCGGAGTAACCAACGCCACATTTGTTTCGGGCACGTTTCGGGCGATTGGAAAGGGTCGCGGGAGCCATGTGAGCGGGTGTTGACCTTTCGGTCATGGACGTGCAACGGCCACGGAATGGCCGCCCGCCATCGTGGTGCCCGTGAAGACTTTGAGCCGCAGCCGCACCATCGAACACTGGGACGCCGAGGACGTCGAGGCGTGGGAGTCGGGCGGAAAAGACATCGCCAAGCGGAACCTGATCTGGTCGATCTTCGCCGAACACGTCGGATTCTCGGTGTGGTCGATCTGGTCGGTGATGGTGCTGTTCATGCCCCAGGACGTCTACGGCATCGACCCTGCGGGCAAGTTCTACCTGGTCGCGATCCCCACCCTGATCGGGGCGATCCTGCGAATCCCGTACACGATCGCCCCGGCGCGCTTCGGCGGGCGCAACTGGACCATCGTCAGCGCCCTGCTGCTGTTGATTCCGACCGTGCTCACGCTGTGGGCGATGAGTAACCCCGGCACGTCCTACACCACGTTCATGATCGTGGCCGCGGTGTCCGGCGTGGGCGGCGGCAACTTCGCATCGTCGATGACCAACATCAACGCGTTCTACCCGCAGCGGCTCAAGGGCTGGGCGCTCGGGCTGAACGCCGGCGGCGGCAACATCGGCGTGCCGGTGATCCAGCTGGTCGGACTCCTGGTGATCGCCACGGTGAGCAACACCGCCCCCGAAATCGTCTGCGCCATCTACCTCGTCCTCGTCGCTTTGGCGGCGCTCGGGGCGGCCCTGTTCATGGACAACCTCGGCAACCAGCGATCCAATCTCGGTGCGATGGCAGAAGCGTTGCGGTTCAAGCACTCCTGGGTGATGAGCTTCCTCTACATCGGCACGTTCGGCTCGTTCATCGGCTTCTCGTTCGCTTTCGGCCAGGTGCTGCAGATCAACTTCCTCGCCGGCGGCGACACCCCGGCGCAGGCCTCGCTACACGCCGCCCAGATCGCCTTCATCGGCCCGCTGCTCGGATCCATCTCGCGGCCGTTCGGCGGCAAGCTGGCCGACAAGGTCGGCGGCGGCAGGATCACGCTCTACACCTTCGTCGCGATGATCTTCGCAGCCGGAATCCTGGTCGCGGCAGGCGTTCTCGACGACGGCATGGCGGGCGCAGCGACTGGCGGGCAGATGGCCGCATACGTCGCCGGCTTCATCCTGCTGTTCATCCTCTCGGGCATCGGAAACGGTTCGACGTACAAGATGATCCCGTCGATCTTCGAGGCCAAAGCCCAGGGCCGCGACGGCTGGAGCCGTGAGGACAAGGCCGCATGGTCGCGCAGCATGTCCGGCGCGCTGATCGGCTTCGCCGGTGCGACCGGCGCCCTCGGCGGCGTGTTCATCAACGTCGTGCTGCGCGCGTCGTACGTCAGCGACGCCAAGTCCGCCACCAACGCCTTCTGGGTGTTCCTCGCCTTTTACGTGATCTGCGCGATCGTCACCTGGTTCGTGTTCCTGCGCATGCAGACCTCGCGGGCCGGCGCCGGTGAGCAGATCGGCCGCGCCGCCGCACCGGTGCCCGCCTGACGCCCATGGGTACTCGGACGGCGTGCTCGTACTGCGGCGTGGGCTGCGGTATCGAGGTGCACACCGCCACCGACCGCGAGACCGGCAACCCGGTCATCGCACGGGTCACCGGGGACAAGTTACATCCGGCGAACTTCGGCAGGCTGTGCACCAAGGGCGCCACCCACGCCGAACTCATGCGCGCCGACGACGGGCGGTTGACCTCGGCGATGCTGCGGCCCAGCCGCAGCGAGGAGCTGCTACCCACACCGGTCGACGACGCCGTCGCCGAGGCGGGCCGGCGGCTGCGGGCCATCGTCGACGAGCACGGCCCGGACGCGGTCGCGCTCTACGTATCGGGCCAGATGTCGATCGAGGCGCAGTACCTCGCAACCAAATTGGCCAAAGGGTATCTGCGCACCGTGCACATCGAGTCGAACTCCCGTCTCTGCATGGCCAGTGCCGGAACAGGCTTCAAACAGTCGCTGGGCGCCGACGGCCCTCCCGGGTCCTACGCCGACTTCGACTGCGCCGACCTGTTTTTCGTCATCGGCTCGAACATGGCCGACTGTCATCCGATCCTGTACCTGCGGATGGCCGACCGGCTCAAGGCGGGAGCCAAGCTGATCGTCGTCGACCCCCGGCGTACCACGACCGCCGAACGCGCCAGCCTCTTCCTGCAGATCAAACCCGGCACCGATCTGGCACTGCTGAACGGGCTGCTGCACCTGCTCGTCCAAAACGGCGACATCGACCCCGAATTCATCGACGCCCACACCGAGGGCTGGGAGACGATGCCCGCGTTCCTCGCCGACTACCCCCCGGACCGGGTCGCTCGGCTCACCGGTCTGGCGGAGGACGACATTCGGCTAGCCGCGCGGATGATCGCGGACGCGGGGGAGTGGCTGAGCTGCTGGACGATGGGCCTCAACCAGAGCACCCACGGAACGTGGAACACCAACGCCATCTGCAACCTGCATCTCGCGACGGGGGCGATCTGCCGACCGGGCAGTGGACCGATGTCGCTGACCGGCCAGCCCAACGCCATGGGTGGACGCGAGATGGGTTATATGGGACCGGGATTGCCCGGGCAGCGTTCGGTCACCTCGGCCGAGGACCGCGCGTTCGTCGAGGGGCAGTGGGGTCTGCCGCCCGGGACCATCCGCTCAGACGTCGGCCCGGGAACCGTGGACATGTTCCGCGGCCTCGCCGACGGCGACATCAAGGCCTGCTGGATCATCTGCACGAACCCCGTTGCCACGGTGGCGAATCGATCCACCGTGGTCGACGGGCTGCAAGCGGCCGAGCTCGTCATCACCCAGGATGCCTACCGCGCCACGGCCACCAATGCCTACGCCGACATCGTGCTGCCCGCCGCGATGTGGGCGGAGGCCGACGCGGTGATGGTGAACTCCGAACGCAACCTGACGTTGCTCCAGCAGTCGATCCCCGCGCCGGGCCAGGCCCGGCCCGACTGGCAGCTGATCTGTCAGGTCGCAGCACACATGGGGTTCGGCGAGCACTTCGCCTACACCTGCAGCGAGCAGATCTTCGAGGAGATCCGGCGCTTCTGGAACCCGAAGACCGGCTACGACCTTCGCGGCGCCAGCTATGCGCGGCTGCGGGAAACGCCGGTGCAGTGGCCGTGTCCGCCGGACGACGAGTCCGATCGCCATCCGATCCGCTACCTCAACGACGGCGTCAGCCAGGATCACTTCGTCGACGAGCACGGGCACGCGCCGCGTCTGGCGTTCGCGACGCCGTCGCGGCGGGCGGTCTTCCACGCCCGCCCGCACATGGACGCGCGGGAACTGCCCGACGACGAGTACCCGCTGGTCCTGAACACCGGTCGGCTGCAACACCAGTGGCACACCATGACCAAGACGGGTCGGGTCGATGCGCTCAACAAGCTGACCGGCGACCCCTTCGTCGAGATACACCCCGAGGACGCGCTGAGGCTCGGGATCGAGGACGGGCGGCCCGTTGAGCTCACGACGCGGCGCGGGCGGGCGGTGCTGGCCGCCGCCGTCACCGATCGGGTGCGTCCGGGCAACTGTTTCGTGCCGTTCCACTGGAACGACGACCACGGCCAGAACCTCACGGTCAACGCGTTGACCAACGACGCCGTCGACCCCGACTCACTGCAGCCCGAGTTCAAGGTCTGCGCGGTCAAGCTGACTCCCGTCGCCTCCCCGACGCTCACCGATCACGAAACGCTTTATGTGTCGGGCTTTTTCAGCGGGCTGGCCGAGGCGCAGTCGGAGGTCCCGCTGTTACCCGACTCCGCGCCGGTGTCCACCGAGGTGCGGCAGTGGATCAACGGTCTGCTGGCCGGGCAGGCCCACCGTACGTCCGAAGCGCCGGCGCGCCCGGAACTCGACGACGGGCCGCTCGTCCTGTGGGCGTCGCAGACAGGCAACGCCGAGGACTTCGCCACGCGGCTGGCCGAACGGCTCGACAACGCGCACCTGGTGAACATGGACGACCTGGCGCCCGCCGACCTCGTCGCGGCCCGCGACGTGCTGGTCGTCACCAGCACCTTCGGCGATGGGGGACCGCCCGACAACGGTGCGAGCTTCTGGCAGCGGTTGCAGGCCGAGACGGCGGCGCCGCTGACGAACCTGCGGTACGCGGTGCTGGGCATCGGCGACCGGTCGTACGACGATTTCTGCGGCTACGCCAAGGCGGTCGACGCCCGGCTGGCGGATCTCGGCGCCGTGCGACTACTCGAGCGCGCCGACTGCGAGGCTTACGACGACGAGCGGATGCGGCGTTGGGCCGACGACATCACCGCACTGCTGAGCCCTGGAATCGACACCACACCGCCGACCGGAAGCGTCTCGACACTGGTGCGGCCTGCCACCGTCGCGCAGCCGTTCACCCGCGCCCGTCCGCTCGTGGTGCCGCTGTCACGGAACGTGGTGCTGACCGGACCCGCATCGCGAAAAGAGGTGCGGCAGTTCGGCTTCGACATCTCCGAACACGAGGTCAGCTACGCTGCAGGCGATTCGCTGGGCGTGTGCGCCACCAACGACCCCGTGATGGTCGACGCGTGGCTGGCGGCCACCGGGATGCCGGGTCAGCACACCGTCGAGATCGACGGCACCGAGATGCCGTTGCGCGACGCGCTCGTCTCGCACTACGACTTCTGCCGCGTCACCCCCGACCTGGTGCGTTTCATCGCCGAGCACAGTCGGCACGCCAAGGCGCTGCGGGCGCCGAAGGCGAAACTGGACAAGTGGCTGGCCGGCCGCAACGGCCTCGACCTCGTCCAGGAGTTCGTCGTCCACGCCGATCCCGACGAGTGGCGCGAGGTGCTGGTGCGGTTGACTCCGCGCAGCTATTCGATCTCGTCGAGCCCGCTGGTCAGCCCGCACGAGGTGCAGTTGACGGTCTCGGTGGTGCGCTACCGCGGCGCCGACGGCGGCCGGCGCGGTGGCGTCTGCTCGACCTTCCTCGCCGACCGCGCCTCGTCGGCGCCGGTATTCCTGCAGCGCTCACCGCACTTCCGGCCGCCCGAAGACGGCACGACCCCGATGATCATGGTGGGTCCGGGCACGGGCGTCGCGCCGTTCCGCGGTTTCCTGCAGGAGCGACGGGCGCTCGGGCACCGCGGTCGCAACTGGCTGTTCTTCGGTGAGCAGCACCGCGACCAGAACTACTACTACCGCGACGATTTCGAGGACATGGCCCGCGATGGGTTGCTGCACCGGCTCGATCTCGCGTTCTCCCGCGACCAGGCCTCACGGGTCTACGTCCAGCACCGGATGCTCGAACAGGGTGCCGAGGTGTGGCGCTGGCTCGACGATGGTGCGCACTTTTACGTCTGCGGCGACGCCACTCGTATGGCCAAGGACGTCGACGCCGCGCTGACGACGATCATCGAGACGCACGGCGGGATGTCGCACGAACAGGCGCACGACTTCAAACGTGAACTGGTCGCGACCAAACGCTATGTGCGCGACGTGTATTGAGTTCCACGCGCACCGGCACCGAGCGTTGACTTTGCGGTGAGGGCGCGGTATCACCCCGAAATCACGCCCTCAGCGCAGAGTCAACGAACCTCGGCCATATCGACAATGTCCAACGGACGACGAGCGCGACGCGGATAATGGCTTGCCGTGCATCACCGCATTCGCACTGCGGTCAGAAGCGCTGCGGCCATGGCTGCGGCGATCATGCTGGCGGCCTGCGGCGGCGCCCCGACTCAGGAGTCGGCCGACCCGTTCGCGGTCGCGGGAATGCGTGTCGCGGACGGACCCTCGGGCTTGAGAGAAGGCGCGCCCGGACCGTCGCGGAAGGTCACCAACACCGACGGCGGGCCCATCGACATGCTCGCGGTGCAGTCGGTCAGCGACGTCGAGGACTATTGGAAAGGCACGTTCAGCCAGGCGCTTTCAGGAGATTTCACCCCGGTCCGCAAGCTTCTGTCCTGGGACGCAAACCGGCGTGACCGGTCCACGTCGTTCTGCGGTGAGACCACCGCGGGACTGATCAACGCCGCGTTCTGCCCGCCCGACAGCACTATCGGCTGGGACCGCGGTGTCCTGTTGCCATCGCTGCGGAAGACCTACGGCGAGATGGCCGTGGCCATGGTGCTGGCACACGAGTACGGCCACTCCGTGCAGTACCAGGCCGAACTGAATCAGCCGAGCACGCCGACGTTGGTGGCCGAGCAGCAGGCCGACTGCTTCGCGGGGGCCTATATGCGGTGGGTGGCGGAAGGGAATTCGCGACGCTTCAAACTGTCCACCGGCGACGGGCTCAATGCCCTCCTCGCGAGCGTCATCTCCTTCCGCGATCCGCTGTTCGACCGCAACGGGGCGTCCTCGGGCGGCGGCGAACACGGGTCGGCGTTCGAACGGGTCTCGGCGTTCCAGTTCGGATTCGCCGACGGGCCCGAGACGTGTAAGGGTATCGACAAGGACGAAGTCACCGAGCGGCGTGGCGACCTGCCGGTCGCGCTGCAGCGAGGGGAGACCGGGAACTGGCCGGTGTCGCAGGGGTCGGTGAGGTCGGTCATCGCGGCCATGAACATCTTGTTCAAGCCCGCCGACCCGCCACGGCTCACGTTCGACGCGGCTGCCGCGAAACGGTGTGCCGATGCCCGACCCACACCACCCGTCTCGTTCTGCCCGGCGACCAACACCATCGCGGTCGACCTGGCCGGGCTGAAGAAACTCGGCGCCGCCGCCGAGGGGCCGACCGGTCTGGCGGGGGACAACACCGCCTATTCGGTGCTGATCTCGCGCTATATGTTGGCTCTGCAGAAGGCATTTGGGCTATCTCTGAACACCGCGGAGACGGGTTTGCGAACGGCCTGCCTCACCGGCGTCGCGACGCGGAAACTCAGCCAACAGGTGAACACGCCGGACGGCAACACCGTCGCGTTGACCGCCGGCGACCTGGACGAAGCCGTGAGCGGTCTGCTCACCAACGGCCTGGCCGCCAGCGACGTCAACGGGCAGTCGGCCCCCGCAGGGTTCGCGCGCATCGACGCGTTCCGCGCCGGCCGTGCTGGGTGATCAGGACACCTGCCTGGAACGCTTTCCCTGACCTGTCATCCGGGGGCGCCGGCCGGATAACCCGGCTCTAGCTGCGCAGATGCGCTTCGATGAAGAGTGTCCGAGGGGGGACTTGAACCCCCACGCCCGTTAATAGGGCACTAGCACCTCAAGCTAGCGCGTCTGCCATTCCGCCACTCGGACTCGTTGTGGGCAGCTAAGGCTATCGGATCACCGAGGCCGGACCCAAACCCAGCTGGCACGTCAATGGTACGAATGGTGACTGTGACTGGTCCCGTCAACGCCGAAGCGGAGGTCGTCGACCTCGTCAGCACGCTCATCCGGTTCGACACGTCCAACACGGGCGACCCGGCCACCACCAAGGGTGAGGCGGAATGCGCGCGCTGGGTGGCCGAACAGCTCGAAGAGGTCGGGTATGCGACCGAATACGTCGAGGCGGGAGCGCCCGGCCGGGGGAATGTGTTCGCCCGGCTCGAGGGCGCCGACAGCTCACGCGGGTCGCTGCTGCTGCACGGTCACCTCGACGTCGTGCCCGCCGAGGCCTCCGACTGGAGCGTGCACCCCTTCTCCGGCGCGGTCGAGGACGGCTACGTGTGGGGCCGCGGGGCGGTCGACATGAAGGACATGTGCGGCATGCTGATCGCGATCGCGCGGCACTTCAAACGCGCGGGCATTACCCCGCCGCGCGACCTGATCTTCGCGTTCCTGTCCGACGAGGAGGCCGGCGGCAAGTTCGGGTCGCACTGGCTGGTCAAACACCGGCCCGACCTGTTCGCCGGCGTCAGCGAGGCGGTCGGTGAGGTCGGCGGCTTCTCGCTGACCGTGCCGCGCAAGGACGGCGGGGAGCGACGCCTTTACCTGGTCGAGACGGCCGAGAAGTCGATGAACTGGATGAAGTTGACCGCGCGCAGCCACGCCGGCCACGGCTCGATGATCCACGACAGCAACGCCGTCACCGCGGTCGCCGAGGCGGTGGCCAAGCTGGGCCGCCACGAGTTCCCGCTGGTCATGACGGACGCGGTCGGCCAGTTCCTGCAGGCCGTCACTGAGGAGACGGGCTACTCGTTCGACGTCGACTCGCCGGACCTGGCCGGCGCGATCGCCAAGCTCGGGCCGATCGCCCGCGTCGTCGGGGCCACGCTGCGCGACACCGCCAACCCGACGATGCTCAAGGCCGGTTACAAGGCCAACGTCATACCGGCGTCGGCCGAGGCGGTGGTGGACTGCCGCATCCTGCCCGGGCGCCAGGCGGCCTTCGAACGCGAGGTCGACGAGCTGATCGGGCCGAACGTGACCCGCGAGTGGGTGACCGAGCTCCCGTCGTACGAGACCACCTTCGACGGCGACCTGGTCGACGCGATGAACGGCGCGATCCTGTCGGTCGACCCCGACGCCCGCATCGTGCCGTACATGCTCTCCGGCGGAACCGACGCAAAAGCCTTCGCGCAGCTGGGGATTCGCTGCTTCGGCTTCGCCCCGCTGCAGTTGCCGCCCGACCTCGACTTCACCGCGCTGTTCCACGGCGTCGACGAACGGGTACCCGTTGACGCGTTGAAGTTCGGTACCCAGGTTCTCGAACACTTCCTGCTGCACTGCTGAATCGACGAAAGGACGAGTCATGGCGTTTGACTACAACCCGTACGAGTTCCTCCCGAAGCTACCTACTTTCAAGCTGTCCTCGAACACCTTCAACGACGGCGACGCGCTGGGTAACGACCAGGTCAGCGGCATCATGGGCGCCGGCGGCAACGACGTCTCACCCCACCTGACGTGGTCGGGCTTCCCCGAGGAGACCCGCAGCTTCGCCGTTACCGTCTACGACCCCGACGCCCCGACCGCGTCCGGTTTCTGGCACTGGGCCGTGGCGAACCTGCCCGCCACCGTGACCGAACTGCCCGCGGGCGCGGGTGACGGCAGCGGACTTCCCGGCGATGCGCTCACGCTGCGCAACGACGCCGGTGTCAAGCGCTTCATCGGCGCCGCCCCGCCGCCCGGACACGGCCCGCACCGCTACATCGTCGCCGTGCACGCGGTCGACGCCGAGAAGCTGGACCTGCCCGAGGATGCCACCCCCGCGTACCTCGGTTTCAATCTGTTCCAGCACGCGATCGCACGGGCGCTGATCCACGCGACGTACGAACAGAAGTAGCGAAATCCGCTCTGCGCGCTTCGATTACCTGCACGGCTGGCTTTTCTGAGGAACTGACGTATGGTCGCGGTTGAGTGATTGCCACTTCTGCTAAGGAGCGACAATGGCTGACAAGAAACCGGGTAGGAGCCTGAAGAAGGCCGAACGATCCCTCAAGGAGCGCCGCGCCGAGAAGCGTCAGCGCGACGCCGAGGCGGGTGAGTTCATCCGCAAGCGCAAGCGGGCCAGTTAGTTGGCCGACCCCACCGCGTCCGCCAAGGACGCGAAGCCCCCCTCGTGAAGGCGGCGGGCAATGCCGTCGTGAATACGCTTGGCCCACAGCCCGCCGCCGTACACGAACCCGGTGTAACCCTGCAAAAGCGAAGCGCCGGAAGTGATCCGGTCCCAGGCGTCGTCGGCGGTCTCGATGCCGCCCACGCTGATCAACACCAGTCGGTCCCCGACGCGGCGATACAGCCTGCGCAGCACCTCCGCCGAGCGCTCGGCCACGGGCCGTCCCGAGATGCCGCCGGGTCCCAGCTCGTCGACGCCCGGCGTCGCCAATCCCTCGCGCGACACCGTCGTGTTGGTGGCGACGATGCCAGCCAGGCCGAGTTCGACTGCCAGATCGGCGATTTCGTCGACATCCTCGTCGGACAGGTCGGGCGCGATCTTCACCAGCACCGGTGTCGACGTCTCCGCCTGCACCGCGGTCAGGATCGGGCGCAACGACTCCACCGCCTGCAGGTCGCGCAGCCCCGGCGTGTTCGGTGAGCTGACGTTGACGACGACGAACGACGCGAGCGGCCCCAACAGCCGGGCCGATGTCGCATAATCCTCGACCGCCGCCTCCGGAGGGGTGACCTTCGTCTTGCCGATGTTCACCCCGATCGGGACGTCGGGAACGTGGCGGGCCAGGCGCACCGCGAGTTCACCCGCGCCGTGATTGTTGAACCCCATCCGGTTCAGCAGCGCGTGGTCCTCGGCGAGCCGGAACATCCGCGGCTTCGGATTGCCGGGCTGGGCCTGCGCGGTCACCGTGCCCACCTCGGCGTAGCCGAACCCGAGGGCGCCCCAGGTGTGCAGCCCGCTGCCGTTCTTGTCGAAACCCGCGGCCAGGCCGAGGGGGCCCGGGAACCGGACGCCGAAGACGGTGCTTGCAATGATCGGATCGCGGGGGCCCATCCACCGGGTCAGCGCGCGCCGCGGCCACGAGAAGTAGGTGGCGGCCCGCAGCGCGGCGAACACCCAGGTGTGGATCCGTTCGGGCGCAACGAGAAACAGCGCCCGCCGCAGCGCGCGGTACATCACGGGATCACTGCGCGGGTTGCTCGGGGATGCCCGTCCGGCCCGCCGCGGTCTTCTTGCGGCGCAGCAGCACGCGCCGCGAACCGTCGGTGTAGAGCCGGACGCGGGTGAGTTCCCAGCCGCGGTACTCGGCCTCGATCGACAACCGGGTCGAGGCGCTCACGCGCGTCACATCCGGCGGCAGCCGAAGCGGGATCCATTCGTAGTCGTCGGAGGGGTCGGACTTGACGACGTCCTCCCAGGCCGCCGGCATCCGTCCGCGGTGGATCGCGCTCATGCGTGCGCTTTCGCCGCGTCGACGATCACCTGCACACCCGCTCCCGATCCGGACACCACATACAGCGTGCCAGAGGATTCGTCGTATGCCAGGGAGTTGGGTTGCCGCACGGTTCGATATCGCACCTTCTCGACGGGGATGCCGGTGGCCAGATCGTAGCCAACGACGGCGTTGGTCGCCGTCTGCGACACCCAGGCCAGCGTCGACGACCCCGCGACACCGTAGGGGGAGTCGCGCACCGGATAGCGCTGGCGCAGGATCAGCGGGTCGGTGCCGAACACCAGCAGCCCCTCGCCCCGTGTGTCGGCGACCAGTACCCGGCCGGCCGGATCGGCCGCCATCGTCGTCGCACCCTCACCGGCGCGCAACGCCTGCGCCTGCTGGGTGCCGTCCTCGGTGAGAGCCGTCACCGACGTCTGGCCGCGGTCCAACACCACGGCCGTATTGCCCTGCGTGACAAGGGCGTCGACGCGCGCGAAGATCTTCAACTGGGCCGCGACGGCGGTGTCGGAGCCCAGGGTGTAGACCGCGCCGTCGGCGCTGCCGAGCACCAGCCGGCCGTCCGCGCGGCGGGCGATCGCGGTGAAGTCGGTGTCCGATTGCCCCTCGACGTCGACCTTGGTCGCTGCGTGGGCGGCGAGGTCGATCCGGTGATATCCGCCGCGCGTGGCGGCGTAGGCGTGCCCGTCGCCGTCGCCGGTCAAGGCGGTCGCCGGGCTGGACAGCGACACGGTCGTCGCGTCTGCCCCGTCTCTGGCGAACACCGTGACCTGCGAATTTCCCGCTGGGCCGGGTACCAGCACCGCCAGCGCACCGCTCGCCGCGTCGACGACCGCGGCCTGCGCATCGCCGGCCAACGGTCGCACCACGCCGTCCGGTCGGCCGGTGCCCTCGGGGGACCGCGCGGCCTGCGCGGGAGCGATCGTCGGCGGTGCGTCGGAGGACTCGGACGAGCACCCGCCGACCAGGACAAATGCCGGAAAGATTGCCAGGGCCGCCACGATCCGGCGAATCGGCTGATTCGGGGTGTTTACGAATGGCGGCAAGGGGTAGCTCTCGGTCGTGCGTACGGGAAATCGACTGAATGGCCAGTCTAGGCAGACCGCTGCACGTGGGCTTTCATCCGCTCGCCGTGGCCCCACAATCAGCGGCCACGTCAACGGTATGGTGCCGTCATGACCCTCGCCGCGGACCGCGCCCAGGGTGCCCGGGAATTTGTGATCGAGGACATGACCACTGGCCTCCACGCCAGCGGGTTCGGCCAGGTGGGCGACGGCCGCAGTTTCTCGTTCCACGTCGAGCGACAGATGCTGGTCATCGAGATCTACCGCCCGCGGTTGGCCGGCCCGGTCCCGCACGAGGAGGACGTGGTAGCGGCTGCCAGCCGCAAGTTGACCGACATCGACCTCACCGACCGGCGCAGCGTGGGCGCCGCGGTACGTGATCTGGTCGCCGCCGCCGAGCCCGTGGCGCGGACCGGCCGCTAACACCCGCCCACGGTACGGTCGTCGTCGTGACGGACGTGCCGGCAATGTCGTGGGTGCAGGTTGTCGTCCTCGCGATCGTGCAGGGGCTCACCGAATTCCTGCCCGTCTCGTCCTCTGGACATCTGGCGATCACCTCGCGGGTCTTCTTCGCCGACGACGCGGGCGCATCCTTCACCGCCGTCACCCAGCTCGGCACCGAATTCGCGGTCCTGCTGTATTTCGCCAAGGACATCGGGCGCATCGTCAAGGCCTGGTTCAACGGACTGTTCGTCACCGCACACCGCAACGCGGACTACTGGCTCGGCTGGTACGTGATCGTCGGCACCATCCCGATCGGCGTGCTGGGGTTGCTGTTCAAAGACCAGATCCGCACCGGGGCACGCAATCTGTGGGCCATCGCGATCGCGCTGATCGTGTTCTCGGCCGTCATCGCCGCCGCCGAATACTTCGGCCGCCAGACCCGCACGGTCGAGAAGCTGACGTTCAAGGACAGCATCATCGTCGGCTTCGCGCAGTGCCTGGCGCTGCTGCCCGGCGTGTCCCGCTCGGGAGCGACGATCAGCGCCGGGCTCTTCTGTGGCCTCAACCGTGAGGTGGCCGCCCGGTTCGGCTTCCTGCTGGCCATCCCCGCGGTGTTCGCCTCCGGGTTGTTCTCGCTGCCCGACGCCTTCCACCCGGTGGGTGAGGGGATGAGCGCCAGCGGCCCGCAGCTGCTCGTGGCCACGGTCATCGCGTTCGTCGTCGGCTTCGCCGCGGTGGCGTGGTTCCTGCGGTTCCTGGTCAGACACAGCATGTACTGGTTCGTCGGATATCGCGTCATGCTGGGCACCGTGGTGTTGATCTTGTTGGGGACGGGTGTGGTGGCGGCGACATGACGGTGATCCTGTTGCGCCACGGGCGCTCGACCTCCAACACCGCGCACACGCTCGCGGGCCGGTCCGAGGGCGTCGACCTCGACGACAAGGGGCGCGAACAGGCGCAAGCGGTGGCGACCCGCATCGGGACGCTGCCAATCCGCGCGATCGTGCGTTCGCCACTTCTGCGCTGCGAGCGGACCGTGGAACCGTTGGCCACGGCGCTGGGGCTGACCCCGATCGTCGACGAACGGATCTCGGAGGTCGACTACGGCGCCTGGACGGGCCGCAAGATCGCCGAACTGATCAAGGAACCGCTGTGGTCGGTGGTGCAGCAGCAGCCGAGCGCGGCGGTGTTCCCCGATGGCGAAGGCCTCGCCCACGTGCAGGCCCGCGCGGTGGCCGCGGTGCGCGACCACGATCGTCGACTCGCCGAGGAGCACGAGGGCGACGTGCTCTGGGTCGCCTGCACGCACGGCGATGTGATCAAGGCCATCGTCGCCGACGCGCTCGGAACCCACCTCGACAGCTTCCAGCGGATCACCGCCGACCCGGCGTCGATGAGCGTGATCCGTTACACGTCGGTTCGCCCCTTCGTGATCCACGTCAACCACACCGGCGACCAACTGACGTCCGGCCTGGTGCCCAAACCGCCCAAGAGCGACGGTCAGGCCGATTCCGGCGACGGCGAGGTGCCGCCGGAGGACGCCGTCGTGGGCGGATCCACCGGCTAGTCGCAATCACGGCTGACAAGCCCGAACCGGTATTTTGGAAGGTGCCCGGTATTTTGGAAGTGCTATGCCCCGCGCAATCCACGTCTTCCGCACACCCGACCGCTTCGTGGCCGGGACCGTCGGCCAACCCGGCAACCGCACGTTCTACCTCCAGGCCGTACACGACAAGCGCGTCGTCTCGGTGATTCTGGAGAAGCAACAGGTGGCCGTGCTCGCCGAGCGGATTGCCGCGCTGCTGCTCGAGATCAACCGCCGGTTCGGCACACCGATCCCACCCGACACCGGTGAGGTCGAAGACCTCAGCCCGCTGATCACCCCCGTCGACGCGGAATTCCGGGTCGGCACGATGGGACTCGGCTGGGACTCCGAGGCGCAGACGGTGGTCGTCGAACTCCTCGCGGTGACGGAGACCGAATTCGACGCATCGGTGGTGCTCGACGACGCGGAAGAGGGCCCCGACGCGGTGCGCGTGTTCCTCACGCCGGAGTCCGCCCGCGAGTTCGCGACGCGCTCCAACCGGGTCATCTCGGCAGGCCGGCCGCCCTGTCCGCTGTGTGACGAGCCGCTGGACCCGGAGGGGCACATCTGCGTGCGTACCAACGGCTATCGGCGCGGCGCCTTCGCCGAGTCCGACGATGACATCGACATCTGACGGCGGGTCCGACGCCGTCCGGGAAGAGGTGCTGCGCAGCGGCGAGTTGACCGTCATCGGACGTATCCGCTCGGCGAGCAACGCGACGTTCCTGTGCGAGGCGAATCTCGGAGAGCAGCAAGTGCATTGCGTCTACAAGCCGGTCGCGGGCGAGGCACCGCTGTGGGACTTCCCCGACGGCACGCTGGCCGGCCGTGAGCGCGGCGCGTACCTGGTATCGGCCGCCCTGGGTTGGAACATCGTGCCCTACACCATCATTCGCGAGGGGCCCGCGGGCGAGGGCATGGTGCAGCTGTGGGTCGACCAGCCGGGCGACGAGGTGGACGACGAACGCCCGTCGGGTCCGGATCTCGTCGATCTGCTTCCGGCGGGCCGCATCCCGCCCGGCTTTCTGCCGATCCTCCAGGCCTACGACTACGCGGGCGACGAGGTCACCCTGGTGCACGCCGACGACGACCGGCTGCGCCGGATGGCCGTGTTCGACGTGCTGGTCAACAACGCCGACCGCAAGGGTGGCCACATCCTGTCCGGGGTGGACGGGCGCGTGTACGGCGTCGACCACGGGGTGACGCTGCACGTCGAGGACAAGCTGCGCACGGTGCTGTGGGGTTGGGCCGGTAAACCCGTCGAGGACCAGACGCTCGAATCGGTGGCCGCACTGCGCGACCAGCTGCGAGATGGGCTCGCCGACGAGCTGAGCCCGCTCATCACCGAACGGGAGATCGCCGCGCTGCTCGCCAGAACCGTTGCGCTGCTCACCGATCCGGTGATGCCCGGCCCCGATCGTCGCCGCCCGATCCCGTGGCCGGCGTTCTGACGCCGAGCCTGTCGCGCCGGTCAGGGACCCGTTGGTGATACTGACCTGATGAGCCTGACCGATGCGGCGCTGGCCGCCGAGGTGGCCGCCGAGGCGGGTGAGATGCTGCTGAAGGTCCGCGAGCAGGTGGGCTTCTACGACCCCTACGACCTCGGCGACACCGGGGACAAGCTCGCCAACAAGCTGATCCTCGACCGGCTCCGCGCGGCGCGGCCCGACGACCACGTGCTCTCCGAAGAGGCCGTCGACGACCTGTCGCGCGTGGACGCCGACCGGGTCTGGATCGTCGATCCGGTCGACGGCACCCACGAGTTCTCGATGCCGCGACGGACGGACTGGGCCGTTCACATCGCGCTGTGGCGCCGCGACGGCAGCCCCAACGGGCGCATCACCGACGCCGCGGTCGCGCTGCCCGCCCGCAACGAGGTCTACCGCACCGACACCGTCACCCCGCCGCCACCGCGCACCGAGGGTCCGATCCTCATCACGGCGAGCGCCAACCGGCCGCCGCCGGTGCTGTGGTGGCTGCGCGACCGGATGGACATCCAGCTGGTCCGGATCGGGTCGGCCGGCGCCAAGGCGATGGCCGTGGTGCGCGGCGACGTCGACGCCTACCTGCACGCCGGCGGTCAGTGGGAGTGGGACTCCGCCGCGCCCGCCGGGGTGGTGCAGGCCGCGGGCCTGCACGCGTCGCGCCTGGACGGTTCGGAGCTGATCTACAACCGGCGCGACCCCTACCTGCCCGACCTGTTGATGTGCCGGCCGGAACTGCGCGAACCGCTGCTGGAGGAGATCCTGGCGGCGTACCGGAACCGATGGCGGCACTGAACCGGGAATGAAATGGCCGCCCGCGATGTCGGTGAAGTCGATGCCTAAAGTCGAGACTATGAATTCGTGGCCGGCTCCCGTCGTCCCGGCGCTGCCGGGCCGCGGACCCCAGCTGCGTCTCTACGACAGCGCCGACCGACAGGTCCGCCCCGTCAGCTCTGGCGAGACGGCCACGATGTACGTCTGCGGAATCACGCCCTACGACGCGACGCACCTCGGTCACGCCGCGACCTACCTGGCGTTCGACCTCGTCCACCGCGTCTGGCTGGATTCGGGCCACCAGGTGCGCTACGTGCAGAACATCACCGACGTCGACGACCCGCTCTTCGAACGCGCGCAACGCGACGGCATCGACTGGCGCGAGCTCGCCGACCGGGAGACCGAGCTGTTCCGCGAGGACATGGCGGCGCTGCGGGTGCTGCCGCCGCACGACTACGTCGCCGCGACCGAGGCCATCGCCGAGGTCATCGAGATCGTCGAGAAGCTGCTGGCATCCGGTGCCGCCTACGTCGTCGAGGACGCCGAGTACCCCGACGTGTACTTCCGCGCCGACGCCACCACCCAGTTCGGCTACGAGTCCGGATACGACCGCGACACCATGCGCCGACTGTTCGCCGAACGCGGCGGCGACCCCGACAGACCCGGCAAGGGTGACGAACTCGACGCGCTGTTGTGGCGCGCGCAGCGGCCGGGGGAGCCGAGCTGGCCCTCGCCGTTCGGGCCGGGGCGGCCCGGGTGGCACGTGGAATGCGCCGCGATCGCGTTGAGCCGCATCGGCACCGACCTCGACATCCAGGGCGGCGGCAGCGACCTCATCTTCCCGCACCACGAGTTCTCAGCCGCCCACGCCGAATCCGTCACCGGCGAGCGGAGATTCGCGCGTCACTACGTGCACGCCGGCATGATCGGCTGGGACGGCCACAAGATGAGCAAGAGCCGCGGGAACCTGGTGCTGGTGTCGCGGCTGCGTGCCGAGGGTGTCGACCCGGCGGCGATCCGGCTCGGGCTGTTCGCCGGGCATTACCGTGCCGACCGGTATTGGAGCGACGACGTGCTCGCCGAGGCGGTCGAACGGCTGGGCCGGTGGCGTACGGCGGTGGCGCTGCCTGCCGCCCCCGACGCGACCGACGTGGTGAACCGGGTCCGCCGGTACCTGGCCGACGATCTCGACACCCCGAAAGCACTTGCCGCGCTGGACGGTTGGGCCACCGACGCGCTGAGCTACGGCGGGCACGATCGCCAGGCCGGGCACACGGTGGCCACCGCCGTGGACGCGCTGCTGGGCATTCGGCTGTAGAACGGCGAGACCCTGCCCGCGCTCCCTTCGCGCGGGGTACGTTGTCGCCCATGGCTTCTGTGAACGGCAAAGTCGTCCTCATCACCGGCGGGGCGAACGGTATCGGCGAAGAGGTCGCCCGTCGCCTGCACGGCAAGGGCGCGAAGTTGGTGCTGACCGACCTGGACGGGAAACGTCTGGACGAGGTCGCCGCGCGGTTCGGCAACGAGGGCGTGGTCACCGCCGTCGCCGACGTGCGGGATCTGGCCGCGATGGAGGCCGCCGTCGCCAAGGGCGTCGAGCGGTTCGGCGGCATCGACATCGTGATGGCCAACGCGGGCATCGCGACGTACGGGTCGGTGCTGCAGGTCGACCCGGTGGCGTTCCGCACGCTGATCGACGTCAACGTCGTCGGCGTCTTCCACACCGTTCGGGCCGCGCTGCCGTCGGTGATCGAGCGCCGCGGCTACGTGCTGATCGTGTCCTCTGCGGCCGCCTATGCGGCCTCGGCCGGCATGGCCCCCTACGACGCGTCCAAGGCGGCGGTGGAGCACTTCGCCAACGCGTTGCGCCTCGAGGTGGCGCACCGCGGCGTCGACGTCGGGTCGGCACACATGCTCTGGATCGACACCCCGCTGGTGCAGGAGAGCCGGTCGGACCTGCCGAGCGCCCGCGCGATGCTCGACGCCCTGCCGGGCCCGCTGGGCAAGACCACGTCGGTGCGCGAGTGCGGGGAGTTGTTCGTCAAAGGCATCGAGGAGCGCAAACGGCAGATCAACTGCCCCCGCTTCGTCGGCCTGATGCGTTGGCTCAAGCCGCTGCTGTCTTCGCGGCTGGGGGAGCGCGCCTCGCTCAAGGCGGTACCCGAACTGCTGCCGAAGATGGACGCCGAGGTCGCGGCGCTGGGCCGGTCGATGAGCGCGCGCACCGAAGCGCTGGAAAAGCGTTGATCCGACGGATCGCGGTGCTGGTGGCCGCCACACTGCTGGCCGCTTGCGGCGCAACCGATTCGGAGGAGACCACGACACCTGCGCCGCCGCCGGCGGGTGATGCGGCGGTGAGCCCCGAGCAGGCCAGGGCGATCGCCAAGGAGGCCTACATCTACGGCTTCCCGCTGGTCGACAGCTATCGGATCCGGTACTCGTACTTCGTCAACAAGGAGAGCCCGGAGTACAAGGGCGGCTTCAACGAAATCCACAACGAGGCAAGGCTTTACACGCCCGAGGACAAGGCGGTGCAGACGCCCAACGCCGATACGCCGTACTCGATGCTGGGGTTGGATCTGCGCACCGAGCCGCTGGTGCTGACCGTCCCGCCGGTCGAACAGGACCGCTATTACTCGCTACAGTTCATCGACGGCTACACGTACAACGTCGCCTACGTCGGCAGCCGCACCACGGGAAACGGCGGCGGCAAGTACCTTGTGGCGGGCCCGGACTGGACGGGTGAGAAGCCCGAGGGCATCGACGAGGTGATCCGCTTCGACACCGAACTCGCGTCGGTGATCTACCGCACGCAGTTGTTCGGCCCGTCGGATCTCGAGAACGTCAAGCGGATTCAGGCCGGCTATCAGGCGACTCCGCTGTCGGTGTATCTGAACCGGCCGGCCCCTGCACCGGCCCCGCCGATCGATTTCGTGCCGCCGTTGACTCCGGACCAGCAGCGGACGTCGCCGCAGTTCTTCGAGATCCTGGGGTTCACGCTGCGGACCGCTCCCACGCTGCCCGAGGAGCGAGGGCTCCGCGAACGGCTCGCCAGGCTCGGAATCGGGCCCGAGGGTGACTACGAGGCCGACGAACTCTCGCCCGAGATGCGGGCGGCCGTCGAGGGCGGTATGGCCGACGCGTGGGCCGAGCTGGACAAGCTGAAGAAGGACAAGATCGAGACGGGTGAGGTCGGTTCGGCGCAGTTCTTCGGTACCGCCGCCGATCTGAAGGGCAACTACCTGTACCGGATGGCCGGCGCGGTGTTCGGGATCTTCGGCAACACCGCCGCCGAGGCGCTGTACCCGGGCATCGGCAACGATTCGACCGGTGCACCGCTGACGGGCGCCAACAACTACGTCGTCAAGCTCCCGTCGGGTCAGCTGCCGCCGGTCAACGCGTTCTGGTCGCTGACGATGTACGGGATGCCGCAGAGCCTGCTCGTCGAGAACCCGATCCAGCGGTATCTGATCAACTCGCCGATGCTGACCAGCCTGGTGCCCGACCCCGACGGCGGCTACACGATCTATGTGCAGAGCTCCTCGCCCGGCCCCGGCAAGGAGGCGAACTGGTTGCCCGCCCCGAAGGGGCCGTTCCAGATGATCATGCGGCTGTACTGGCCCAAGCCCGACGCGCTCAACGGCACCTGGAAGCCGCCCCAGGCCGTCAAGGTGTAGCTATCCCCGGAAGCCGGGGCCGCGGCGGCGCAGGTAGCGCTCGAACTCGGCGGCCAGCGCGTCGCCGTCGATCTTGCCGAGCGCCTCGGTCATGTCGACCTCGGCGTCGCCGCGTTCCTCGAGCGACTGCACGTACTCGGCGATCTCGTCGTCCTCGGCGGTCATCTCCGAGACCGCCTGCTCCCACTCCTCGGCGGCGGTCGGCAGATCGGCCAGCGGCACCTCGATGTCGAGCACGTCCTCGACGCGCCGCAGCAGCGCCACCGTCGCCTTCGGATTCGGCGGCTGGGAGACGTAGTGGGGGACCGCGGCCCAGAACGTCACCGCGGGGATCCCGGCCTGTACGCACGCGTCCTGGAACACGCCGGCGATACCGGTCGGGCCCTCGTACCGCGTCTCCTCCAGGCCGAAGACCTTCGCGGAGTCCGACGAGTAGGCCGCGCCCGACACCGGCACCGGCCGCGTATGCGGCGTGTCGGCCAGCAGGGCGCCGAGGATGACGACGGTCTGCACGTTGAGCTTGTCGGCGATGGCCAACAGCTCCGAGCAGAACGTGCGCCACCGCATATTGGGCTCGACGCCGTGCATCAGCACGATGTCGCGGTCCGATCCGGGCGGGCGGCAGTGCGAAATCCGCATCGATGGCCACACCAGCTCCCGCGTGACCCCGTCGACCTGCCTGATCACCGGCCGGTTCACCTGGTAGTCGTAGTAGGCCTCGTCGTCGATCTCGACGATCGTCTCGGCCTCCCAGATGGCGTCGAGGTGCTCCACCGCATCGCTGGCCGCATCACCCGCGTCGTTCCAGCCCTCGAACGCCGCGACGACGATGGTGTTGGTCAGTTCGGGCAGGTCGGGCGACTTGAAGCCGCTGGCATCCGACAAGGTCACGAAGCCAGCGTAAGCCCTTCGGGGCGGGTAGGAGCGCCATCGCCACACGAGCTGATTTGATCTGCCGACTACCCTGGATCCGTGGCTGCCCTAGACGTTCTCGTGCACGACACCGCTTTGCTCGACGCCTCCGCGGCGCGGGCCATGGTCGGTGTCGGCGCGATGCGTACCCGGCCGGCGGCAGCCGGTCGCGACGTCGACGCCTTCGAGTTGCCGAACGAAACCTGTTCCGCCGTCACCGGGGCGAAATACGGTCGGCGGCAAGTTGGTTGACCACGGTGTCGACGACTTTGCCGACAAGATCCGCCAGCGCTTACTCGAAGGCGCGTTTCGCCGAGCGGGTCAGCCCGATCGCCGCGACGAGATGGGCGTCCACACGTCGATCGGATGACAACGTAGACTTTCCTGGTCGAGAGGCGTTGCAACGGTTACTCGAGGAACTCGGTTCCCACTCGGTAGCCGCCACGCTCGGCAGAAAGCAAGGACGCCTTCCTAACCGGAAGGAGCGCACATGAACGCCGTTGAGCCGAAGACCTTCGCGCAGAACCTCCGCCCTGACTGCACCGACGAACTGACGGCAGCACTGCGGCAGCGCATCCTGGTGATCGACGGCGCGATGGGCACGGCGATCCAGCGGGACCGGCCCGACGAGGCCGGCTACCGCGGCGAGCGCTTCAAGGACTGGCCGAGCGACGTCCAGGGCAACAACGACCTGCTCAACCTGACCCAGCCGCAGATCATCGAGGCGATTCACCGCGAGTACCTCGACGCCGGCGCCGACATCATCGAGACCAACACGTTCAACGCGAACGCGATCTCGCTCTCCGATTACGGCATGGAGGAGTTCGCCTACGAGCTGAATCACGCGGGCGCAGCCCTGGCCCGTGCGGCCTGCGACGAGGTCGGCACCGCGGACAAGCCCCGCTACGTCGCCGGTGCGCTCGGGCCGACGACGCGGACCGCGTCGATCTCGCCGGACGTGAACAACCCCGGCGCGCGCAACGTCACCTACGACCAGCTGGTCACCGCCTACCTCGAGGCCGCCAACGGCCTGGTCGACGGCGGTGCCGACATCATTCTGGTGGAGACGATCTTCGACACGCTGAACGCCAAGGCCGCGGTGTTCGCGATCGAGACGCTGTTCGAGGAGCGCGGACGCCGCTGGCCGGTTATCATCTCGGGCACCATCACCGACGCGTCGGGACGGACGCTGTCCGGCCAGGTCACCGAGGCGTTCTGGAACTCGGTCCGGCACGCAAAGCCGCTGGCGGTGGGCCTGAACTGCGCACTTGGCGCACCGGAGATGAGGCCGTACATCGCCGAGATCTCCCGCATCGCCGACACGTTCGTCTCCTGCTACCCGAACGCTGGCCTGCCCAACGCGTTCGCCGAGTACGACGAAACCCCCGACAGTCAGGCCGGCTACGTCGCCGACTTCGCCGACTCGGGCTTCGTCAACATGGTCGGCGGGTGCTGCGGGACGACGCCGGCGCACATCGCCAAGATCGCCAAGGCCGTCGAGGGCAAGGCGCCGCGTCAGGTGCCGCACATCCCGGTGGCCACCCGGCTCGCGGGCCTGGAGCCGCTGAACATCGACGACAACTCCCTGTTCGTCAACATCGGTGAGCGCACCAACATCACCGGCTCGGCCCGGTTCCGCAACCTGATCAAGGCCGAGGACTACGACACCGCGCTGTCGGTGGCCCTGCAGCAGGTCGAGGTCGGTGCGCAGGTCATCGACATCAACATGGACGAGGGGATGATCGACGGCGTCGCCGCGATGGACCGGTTCACCAAGCTGATCGCATCCGAGCCCGACATCAGCCGCGTGCCGGTAATGATCGACTCCTCCAAGTGGGAGGTCATCGAGGCGGGCCTGAAGAACGTTCAGGGCAAGCCGATCGTCAACTCGATCTCCCTGAAGGAGGGCGAGGAGAAGTTCGTCCGCGAGGCGCGGCTGTGCCGCAAGTACGGCGCCGCCGTCGTCGTGATGGCATTCGACGAGCAGGGCCAGGCCGACAACCTGGAGCGCCGCAAGCAGATCTGCGGGCGCGCCTACCGGATCCTGACCGAGGACGTCGGCTTCCCGGCCGAGGACATCATCTTCGACCCGAACTGCTTCGCGTTGGCCACCGGCATCGAGGAGCACGCGACCTACGGGATCGACTTCATCGAAGCCTGCGCCTGGATCAAGGAGAACCTCCCCGGGGTGCACCTCTCCGGCGGCATCTCGAACGTGTCGTTCTCCTTCCGCGGTAACAACCCTGTGCGCGAGGCGATTCACGCGGTGTTCCTCTTCCATGCCATCAAGGCCGGACTGGACATGGGCATCGTCAACGCCGGCGCCCTGGTGCCCTACGACTCGATCGATCCCGAGCTGCGGGAGCGCATCGAGGACGTCGTGCTGAACCGGCGCGAGGACGCGGCGGAACGGCTGCTCGAGATCGCTGAGCGGTTCAACTCCACGGAGAAGGGTGAGGACCCGGCGGAGGCCGAGTGGCGCAGCCTGCCGGTGCGCGAGCGGATCACACACGCCCTGGTGAAGGGCATCGACGCGCACGTCGACGACGACACCGAGGAGCTGCGGGCCGAGATCGCCGCCGCGGGCGGACGTCCGATCGAGGTGATCGAGGGACCGCTGATGGACGGCATGAACGTCGTCGGCGACCTGTTCGGCTCGGGCAAGATGTTCCTGCCCCAGGTCGTGAAGTCGGCGCGCGTGATGAAAAAGGCCGTCGCATACCTGCTGCCCTACATCGAGGCGGAGAAGGTGGAGGCCGGTACAACCGGCACCAAGGACACCAATGGCACGATCGTGATGGCGACCGTCAAGGGCGACGTCCACGACATCGGCAAGAACATCGTCGGAGTCGTGTTGCAGTGCAACAACTTCGAAGTGATCGACCTCGGTGTGATGGTGCCCGCCCAGAAGATCCTGGACGCGGCCAGGGAGCACGACGCCGACATCATCGGGCTGTCCGGCCTGATCACCCCGTCGCTGGACGAGATGGTCAACTTCGCCGCCGAGATGGAACGCGAAGGGCTGGAGATCCCGCTGCTGATCGGAGGCGCGACCACGTCACGCGCGCACACCGCCGTCAAGGTGGCGCCGCGCCGTAGCGGTCCGGTGGTCTGGGTCAAGGACGCGTCGCGTTCGGTGCCGGTGGCGGCCGCACTGCTCGACGACAAGCAGCGCCCGGCGCTGCTGGAGGCGACCGAGAAGGACTACGCGTCGCTGCGGGAACGGCACGCCCAGAAGAACGAGCGGCCCACAGTGACGCTGGAGAAGGCGCGCGCGAACCGCACCCCGATCGACTGGGACGGATACACGCCGCCCGCGCCCGCCCAGGGCCTCGGCGTGCGGGAGTTCCTCGATTACGACCTCGCCGAGTTGCGCGAGTTCATCGACTGGCAGCCGTTTTTCAACGCCTGGGAGATGAAGGGCCGCTTCCCGGACATCCTCAACAACCCGGCTTCGGGTGAGGCCGCGCGCAAGCTGTTCGACGACGCCCAGGAGATGCTCGACACCGTCATCAAGGAGAAGTGGCTGACGGCCAACGGCGTGATCGGCTTCTTCCCCGCCAACGCGGTCGGCGACGACATCGAGGTCTACACCGACGACACGCGTAGCGAGGTGCTCACGACGTTGCACAACCTGCGCCAACAGGGCGAGCACCGCGAGGGCATTCCCAACCGGTCTCTCGGCGACTTCATCGCGCCCAAGGACACCGGCCTGGCGGACTACATCGGCACCTTCGCCGTGACCGCGGGGCTCGGCAGCCAGGAGCGAATCGCCGAGTTCAAGGCCGCGAACGACGATTACAGCGCGATCCTGCTGGAGTCGCTCGCCGACCGGCTGGCCGAGGCGTTCGCCGAACGGCTGCACCAGCGGGTCCGCACGGAGTTCTGGGGCTACCAGCCCGACGAACAGCTCGACAACGACGCCCTCATCGGTGAGAAGTACGTCGGAATCCGCCCCGCCCCGGGCTATCCGGCGTGCCCGGAGCACACCGAGAAGGTGACGATCTGGAACCTGATGGACGTCAAGGAGCGCACCGGCATCGAGCTGACCGAGTCGATGGCGATGTGGCCCGGTGCCGCCGTCAGCGGCCTGTACTTCTCGCATCCGCAGTCGCAGTACTTCGTGGTCGGGCGGCTGGCGCAGGATCAGGTCGCCGACTATGCGAAGCGCAAGGGCTGGACGCTGAAGGAGGCCGAGCGCTGGCTGTCCTCCAACCTCGGCTACAACCCGGAGGATTGAGCACCATGAGAGCCGTCCTGTTCGATATGGACGGCACCCTTGTCGATTCCGAAAAGCTGTGGGACATATCGCTTGCGGCGCTCTACACCGAACTGGGCGGTGAGCTGACTCCGCGGGTGCGCGAATCGATGGTCGGCGGTTCGGCCGAGGACACCATCGCGACGGTGTACACCGACCTCGGGCTCGATCCGGATCCACGCGCGATGGCCGAATCGAGCCGGTGGCTGCACGATTACACCGCCGAGCTGTTCGACGAGGGCCTGCCGTGGTGCGACGGCGCGCGGGAATTGCTGGAAGAGCTTGCCGCAGAGGCAGTTCCGATGGCTCTGGTCACCAACACTCTGCGCACGTTGACCGATCGCGCGCTGAGCAGCATTGGCGCACACTACTTCTCGGTGACGGTGTGCGGTGACGAGGTAGTTCGCGGCAAACCCGCGCCCTTCGTCTACGAGCGTGCGGCGGCGCTGCTGGGCCTCGATCCGGGTGCCTGTCTGGCGATCGAGGACTCGGTCACCGGCACTGCGGCCGCCGAGGGCGCCGGATGCCCGGTGCTGGTGGTGCCCAACGACGTAGCGGTGCCCACCGGCCCGCGGCGGCGACAGATTTCCTCGCTCGCCGGACTGCGCCCCGCGGACCTACGTCGCGTCCATTCCGAACTGATGACGACCCCCGGGGAACGCACCGCCTGATCACCGGTCTGTGATTGAATGTGACGTCCATCACGCGACGCTGGGGAAAGGTCTCACATGACGCACGGACCCGCCGGTGATCACTCGACAGGCGTGGACTACGAGGAATCCGAGCACAGCGGCCGCGTCGTCCTCATCGCGTCCGTGGCGGCACTGGGCGGCCTGTTGTTCGGTTACGACAGCGCGGTCATCAACGGTGCCGTGTCCGCCGTCGAGGACCACTTCCAGACCGCGAAGGCGGTGACCGGTGCCGCCGTCGCCGCAGCGCTGATCGGTGCGGCGTTGGGTGCGGTCATCGCGGGCCGCCTCGCCGACAAGATCGGCCGGCTGTCGGTGATGAAGATCGCCGCGTTGCTGTTCCTCATCAGCGCCTTCGGCACCGGCCTGGCGGCGAACGTCTGGATGTTCGGGCTGTTCCGCGTGGTCGGTGGTCTCGGCGTGGGCGTGGCATCGGTCATCGCACCGGCCTACATCGCCGAGACCTCCCCGCCACGGATCCGCGGGCGGTTGGGCTCACTGCAACAGCTCGCGATCGTCACCGGCATCTTCGTGTCGCTGGCCGTCGACGCCCTGCTGGCCCACATTGCGGGCGGGTCGCGCGAGGAACTCTGGTTGGGGCTGCAGGCCTGGCGCTGGATGTTCCTCGTGATGGCGGTGCCCGCGGTCCTCTACGGCGGGCTGGCGTTCACTATCCCCGAGTCGCCGCGTTATCTCGTTGCCACATACCGGATTCCGGAAGCGCGACGAGTGCTGACAAAGTTGTTGGGGGAGAAGAACCTCGAGCTCACGATCTCGCGCATCAAGGAATCGGTGAAATCGGAGAAGCCGCCGTCGTGGCGCGACCTTCGCAAACCCACCGGTGGGCTCTACGGCATCGTCTGGGTGGGTGTGTTGCTCTCGGTGTTCCAGCAGTTCGTCGGCATCAACGTGATCTTCTATTACTCGAACGTCCTGTGGGAGGCCGTCGGTTTCGGCGAGGGACAGGCGTTCGTCATCACCGTGATCACTTCGGTGACGAACATCGTCACCACGCTGATCGCGATCGCGCTGATCGACAAGGTCGGGCGCAAGCCGTTGCTGTTGGTCGGGTCGACGGGCATGGCGGTAACGCTCGGCACGATGGCGATCATCTTCGGCACGGCGCCGGTGGTCGACGGTCAGCCCGACCTGAGCGGCGTCGCCGGTCCCATCGCGCTGGTGGCCGCGAACCTGTTCGTGGTTTCGTTCGGTATGTCGTGGGGGCCGGTGGTCTGGGTGCTGCTCGGTGAGATGTTCCCCAACCGCATCCGCGGCGTCGCGCTCGGCCTCGCCGCCGCGGCGCAGTGGCTGGCGAACTGTGCGATCACGGCGTCGTTCCCCGCCCTCGGTGACTTCTCGCTCGGTATCGCCTACGGCTTCTACGCGCTCTGCGCGGTGCTGTCCTTCTTCTTCGTGTGGAAATTCGTCGCCGAGACCAAGGGCAAACACCTCGAAGACATGGGCAACGAGACTGCGGCACAGGAGGAGAACGTCTGACCGGCATCGACGAGTCGGTCGACGTTCTCGTCGCCGGCTCCGCTGGGGCGCTGGCCGGGGCCTATACCGCTGCGCGCGAGGGACTTTCGGTTGCCATCGTGGAGGCGACCGACCGGTTCGGCGGCACGTTCGCCTACTCCGGCGGCGGCGGGATGTGGTATCCGTGCAATCCGGTGCTGCAACGGGCGGGATGCGACGACACGATCGACCAGGCGCTGCGCTACTACCGCGAAGTCGTCGGCGACCGCACACCAGCACCACTTCAAGAGACCTATGTCCGCGGCGGCGCCGCGCTGATCGACTACCTCGAACACGACGAGCACTTCGCGTTCAAGATCCTGCCGTGGCCGGACTACTACAGTTCGGTCGCCGGGGCCCGCACTGACGGCATGCGCCACATCGTGTCCAAGGCGGTGCCCGACGAACGCCTCGGCCGGTTCGCGGGCCTGGTGCGTGGGCCGCTCGATCACGAGCGCCTGGGGGCGCCGCAGCCCGATCTGCTCACCGGTGGGCGCGCGCTGGTCGGACGGTTCCTGTGGGCGATGGCGGACAACCCCGCCGTGACCGCCCACCTGTCCACCCGCCTGGTCGAGCTGGTGGTGGACGGCTGTCGCGTCGTCGGTGCGGTGGTCGAGCGCGACGGCGTGCGCCGCACGATCGCGGCACGACGCGGTGTCCTGCTGGCCACGGGCGGCTTCGAACAGAACGCCGAGATGCGGGCCGAGTTCGGCGTCCCCGGGTACGCCCGCGACACCATGGGCGCCCCGGCCAACACCGGGTTGGCGCATCGGGCCGCGATCGCCGTGGGGGCCGATACCGACCTGATGGACCAAGCGTGGTGGTCGCCGGGGCTGATCCATCCGGACGGCCGCGCCGCGTTCGCGCTGTGTTTCACCGGCGGCATCTTCGTCGACCGGTCGGGTCGGCGGTTCGTCAACGAGTCGGCGGCGTACGACCGCCTGGGCCGGGCGATACTGCGCGCCATGGGCGACGGGACGGTCGCCTCGCCGTACTGGATGGTCTACGACAGCCGAGCAGGCGAGCAGCCGCCCGTCATGGCCACCAACGTGTCTTTTGCGCCGACGGAGCAGTACATGTCGCAGGGCTTGTGGGTGGAGGCCGACACGCTGGCGGGGCTGGCCGAGCAGATCGGCGTTCCGGCAACGCATTTGGAGGAAACGGTGCGCCGTTTCAACGAGTTCGCTGCGCGCGGCGTCGACGACGACTTCGGTCGCGGCGGCGAATCGTTCGACCGCGCCTTCACCGGTGGCGCGTCGCCGTTGGTGCCGATCGACACCCTGCCCTACCGCGCGGCCGCGTTCGGCGTCTCCGATCTCGGGACCAAAGGCGGGTTGCGCACCGATACCGACGCCCGCGTCCTGGACACCTCCGGACAGCCGATTCCCGGCCTGTACGCGGCCGGCAACACGATGGCGGCCGTCTCCGGGGAGACCTACCCCGGCGGGGGCAATCCGATCGGTGCGTCGCTGTTGTTCAGCCACCGCGCCGCGCTGCACATGGCGCGCATTTGAGGGCGGCGGGCAAACCGGCGTGACCCGGCGGGTGCGACCGTGAAACAATCGCGTGCCGTGAAGACCTTCGATGCCCTGTTCGCTGAGCTCAGCGAACGTGCCCGGACCCGCCCCGCCGGTAGCGGCACCGTCGCCGCGCTGGACGCCGGCGTGCACGGCATCGGCAAGAAGATCCTCGAAGAGGCCGGTGAGGTGTGGCTCGCCGCCGAACACGAGGGCGATGAGGCGCTCGCCGAGGAGATCAGCCAGCTCCTGTACTGGACGCAGGTGCTGATGCTCTCGCGCGGCCTCACGCTCGACGACGTCTACAGGAAGCTCTGAATGCCCGCTCTTCGGGTCGCCGTCCCCAACAAAGGCACACTCTCCGAGCCGGCGAGCGAGATCCTCTCCGAGGCCGGTTATCGGCGGCGCACCGACACCAAGGACCTCACGGTCGTCGACCCCGCCAACAACGTCGAGTTCTTCTTCCTGCGGCCCAAGGACATTGCGATCTACGTCGGTTCGGGGCAGCTGGATTTCGGGATCACCGGACGCGACCTGGCGGCCGAATCGGATGCGCCGGTGCGGGAGCGACTGGCGCTGGGCTTCGGGTCGTCGACCTTCCGGTACGCGGCTCCGGCCGGACGCGATTGGCGGGTCGAGGATCTCGCGGGCAAGCGGATCGCCACCGCGTTCCCGAACCTGGTCCGCAAGGATCTGGCGGCGCACGGTATCGAGGCGACGGTGATCCGGCTCGACGGCGCGGTGGAGATCTCGGTGCAACTCGGGGTGGCCGACGCGATCGCCGACGTGGTGGGGTCCGGCCGCACGCTTGGGCTGCACAATCTCGTGGCGTTCGGTGAGTCCCTCTGTGACTCCGAGGCGATCCTGATCGAGCGCGAGGGTGCGCCGGACAGCCCGACGGGCGCCCAGTTGGTCGCGCGGGTGCAAGGCGTGGTGTTCGGGCAGCAGTACCTGATGCTCGATTACGACTGCCCCCGTAGCGTGCTCGAGAGTGCGACAGCGGTGACGCCCGGTCTGGAATCCCCGACCATCGCGCCGCTTGCGGACCCGGCGTGGGTGGCCGTGCGCGCGCTGGTGCCGCGCCGTGACGTCAACGCGATCATGGACGAACTCGCCGCCATCGGGGCGAAGGCGATTTTGGCGTCTGACATCCGATTCTGCCGCTTCTGATTCGACGCGAAACGGTCCGGCCTGCGTGTTAGCGTCCGGAGGTCGATAACACCGGCCGGAGGTCGCTATGACGCACGTCCTGATTCTGGTTCTCGCTCTTCTGATCGGCGTCATCGCCGGTCTACGCGCCCTCACCGCACCCGCGGTGGTCTCCTGGGGTGCGCTGCTGGGGTGGATCGATCTCGACGGGAAATGGTCGGAGTGGATGGCACATCCGATCACGGTCACCGTGCTGACCATCTTCCTGCTCGTCGAGTTGGTCACCGATCAGCTGCCGAGCACCCCGAGCCGTAAGTCGGCGCCGCAGTTCATCACGCGGCTCATCATGGGCGCCTTCGCGGGAGCGGTGATCGGCAGTGCGTACTTTCACACCTTCAGCGCTCTCGGCGCCGGCATGATCGGCGCGGTGCTCGGCACCATGGCCGGCGCGGCGGCACGCCAGCGTTTCGCCGACCTGCGCAGCGGTCAGGACCGTCCCGGCGCCATCCTCGAAGACATCATCGCGGTGGGCGGCGGCTTCCTGATCGCGTTCCTGGTCAGCCTGGTGTGAACAGATGCCGTTTGAACTGGCTGAAGTGACAGAACGATTCGACGCGATCATCGTCGGCGCCGGTCAGGCCGGCCCACCGCTGGCGGGGCGGCTCACCGGGGCGGGGCAGAAGGTCGCGGTCATCGAACGCAAGCTCGTCGGCGGGACGTGCGTCAACTACGGGTGTATCCCGACCAAAACCCTGGTCGCCAGCGCGCACGCCGCCCATCTGGCCCGCCGCGGCGCCGAATACGGTGTCAGCACAGGCGATGTCAGCGTCGACATGGCGAAGGTCAAGTCGCGCAAGGACAAGATCGTGCACGGCGACCGCGAGGGTGTGGAGTCCTGGCTCGAGGGCATGGACGGATGCACGTTCATCCGCGGCCACGCACGGTTCGAGGATCCGCACACGATCCGCGTCGACGACCGTGTACTGCACGGCGACAAGGTCTTCCTCAACGTCGGCGGTCGCGCCGTCGCACCCGACATGCCGGGACTGTCGGACATCGACTACCTCACCAACGTCGGCATTCTCGAACTGGACGCCGTCCCCGAACATCTCGTCATCATCGGCGGCAGCTACATCGCGCTGGAGTTCGCGCAGATGTACCGGCGATTCGGGGCGGCCGTCACCGTGATCGAGAAGGGGCCGCAGCTGACCTCACGAGAAGACGAGGACGTCTCGGCCGCGATCAAAGACATCCTCGAAGCCGAGGGCATCGACGTCGTCGTGAACGCCGACGCGATTCGATTCGTCAAGACCGACAACGGTTTCGAGGTCATCCCGAGTGACGGTGCGTCGCCGATCGCCGGGACCCATCTGCTCGTTGCGGTCGGCCGCGTTCCGAACACCGACGAACTGGGACTCGAGAACGCCGGGGTCGAAACCGACGGGCGCGGCTACATCGTCGTCGACGACCAGTTGCGCACCAACGTCGAGCACATCTGGGCCATGGGGGACTGCAACGGCAAGGGCGCCTTCACTCACACGTCGTACAACGACTTCGAGATCGTCGCCGCCAACCTGCTCGACGACGACCCGCGCCGCGTCAGCGACCGCATCACCACCTACGCGCTCTACATCGACCCGCCGCTCGGCCGTGCCGGGATGACGGAAGACCAGGTGCGCAAGTCGGGCCGAAAGGCGTTGGTCGGCAAGCGTCCGATGACCCGCGTCGGGCGTGCGGTGGAGAAGGGGGAGACGCAGGGCTTCATGAAGGTCGTCGTCGACGCGGAGACCGAGCAGATTCTCGGTGCGGCGATCCTCGGTGTCGGTGGCGACGAGGTGATCCACTCGATCCTCGACATCATGACCGCTGAAAAGCCCTACACCGCTATTTCACGCACGATGCACATCCACCCGACGGTCAGCGAGTTGGTGCCTACGATGCTGCAGGAGATGAAGCCGCTGCAGTGACCGACCGGCCGACGATGAATTGCCGTGTCACCAAAGCGAATCGGTAGCCGAGGTGACGGTGGGTGGCGACGTCGGAGGGGTGGACCCGCTCGGGATCGGCGTCGACGTCGGTCTGCGCGCCGGCGCCGAGAAAGAAGCCAAGCCGGTTGAGGTCGTTCTCGCTTGCGTTCGAATGGTTCCAGCCCGGGGGTAGCCCGAGGCTGACCCAGTGCATGTGATGCTGTGCGGCGAACACCGCCAGCGAGACAAGGGTGTTCAGCTTGTCGCCGCTCTTGCCGCCGGAGTTGGTGAACCCGGCAGCGACTTTGTCGCGCCATGCGCCGGTGACACACCGCCGTCCGGTCTTCTCGGCGAAAGCCTGGAACGCCGCGGAGACGTTGCCCATGTAGGTCGCGGTGCCGAAGATGATGCCGTCGGCGGAGTCCAGGACGTCCCACTCGGCGTCGGTAATGCGATCGACGGCGATCGGCGTGACGGCCGCACCCGCGTCGCGCGCCCCCGCGACGACGGCTTCGGCCAGCGTCGCGGTGTGCCCGAAACCGGAGTGGTAGGCGACGGCCACCGCGGGAGCAGCGATATCGGATCCGTTGTGTGTCATCTCAGTTCGCTCCTGTCTGTGCGTTGTTGATCTCCGCGCGCCTGGACAGCCAGTCCGGTAGCGGTTCGTGCTGCAGGTAGGCCTGCAGGCGGTCGAGATAGGCGTGGGTGCCGCCGAGGAAGCCGCCGGCGTTGCGCACACCGAGCCCGCGGTGGGTGAACCGCAACAGCGTGCCGCTGCCGTCGGGGCTCAGCTCGTAGCGGACCGTGCTGTCCTCGACGATCGGTTGGTGCCATTCGTGTTCGAGGACGTGTGGGGGATCCCAGACGAGGATGCGCCCGGTCACGCGCATCCGATCGGGCGGCAACGGTGGTCCGGTGGGCACCATTTCGATCGTGCCGCCCTCGCGCGGCTCGATCGTCGTCGTGCCCAGCCATTCTCGGCGTTCCTCGGGATCGGCGATCGCCGACCATACCGCCTCGATCGGGAAGGGCAGCCGGCGCTCGAAGGTCAGGACGGCGCGGTCGCCGTCGACGGTCAGTCGGCCGTTGCGGTCACTCATCGGAACTCCCGTGCTTGGCTTCCAGGTGACGCTCGAGGGCGTCGAGGTGGTCGGTCCAGATGCGCCGGTAGCGGGCAATCCAGTCGTCGATCGCCATGAGGCCGTCGGCGCGCAGCGCGTAGATGCGGCGCTGCGCGTCCGGGCGGACCTCCACCAGGCCGACCTCGCGGAGGACCCGCAGATGACGCGAGACCGTCGGCTGGGTGAGCTCCGGGAGGCTCGCGACCAGTTCGCCAGCGGTGCGTTCACCGTCGACGAGCTGGTCGAGCAGCGCGCGGCGGCTCGGCTCGGCGACTGCTTCGAAGACGTCCATGCAGCTAGTATTGCACTACATCTATATAGATGTAAATAGATATACGTCAGGTCGTGGTGAACGGATTGTGTTCGGCGATGAGCTTCTCGATCCGCGCCTCGTCGAGCCGAACCCGGATCGTGGTGGCTTCCTGCTGGTCGCGGATCACTTTGGCGAGGGTGAACGAACTGGTGACCAGGAAGAGCGCGGTCATGGCCAGGAACAATCGCTGCCACGGGTCCAGCGGCAGGAAGAGAATGCCGCCGAGCATGCCTAGCAGGCTCACGCCGAAGGCGATGGCGGCTTGTAGGAAGTAGGCGGCCGTGGTCCGCGCGGTGGTTGGTGTCTCCATGCCGACAGCCTGCAGTCACAGCTGGCGGGGCGGGTAGGTAGAACTACGCGATTCGCAGTACGCCGTTAAGGGCGTGGGCGGTTATCCCCAACATCGAGTTCATCCACAGATCTGGCCCTGGATCTGTTGGCTGCGTCCTTCAGCTGACAGGATCGAAACTATGTTCGACGACTTCGATGACGGAGCTCTGGTGGCCGAGATCGAGGGCGCCGCACGCGCCGAGGCTGTGGATGCGGCGCGGAAGCTGGCGTTGATCGCCGAGCTGGTGCGCCGCCGAGAGGATGCCGCTGTCGAGGACCAACAGCACTGGGTCTGTGATCCGTGGGCAGCCGCAGCGGCCGAGGTGGCGGCCGCGTTACACGTGGGCCAACGGGCGGCGTCCAAGCAGATGCGCATCGCGGTGCAGTTGCGTGACAGGTTGCCTGCGGTGGCGGCTTTGTTCGCCGAAGGGGCGGTGAGCGCGTCGGTGGTGGCGACGCTGACGTGGCGCACTCATTTGATCGAAGATGAGCAGACACTGGCGACCGTCGACGCTCAGTTGGCTTCCAACGTCGCTGAATTCGGGGCGATGACAGCGAACCAGCTGGAGCGGACCGTCGACAAGGTGGTTGACAGTGTCGATCCGGCCGCGGTCCGGCGGACGCGGACAGCGGCGCGTGGGCGCGACGTGCGATTCGGTCATCCCGATGACGAGACGGGGACGACGACGGTCTTCGCACGGTTGGCCAACGCCGATGCCGTGGCGCTCAAGAATCGGGTAACGGTCATATCGGACGCGGTCTGCTCCGACGACCCACGCACACCAGGACAGCGACGCTCGGATGCGCTGGGCGTGATCGAGCATCACGGAGAACACCTGTCGTGCCGATGCGGCGATCCGAAATGTGGTGCCAACGGCCCGGATCCGCGTGCGGCGAACACGACGATCTATGTGATCGCCGAACCGGCGGCGACGGCGAGCGTGGTGGACAAATTCCTCGATGGGGATCACGAATCCAACCCGATTCCGCTTTTCGAAACTGATCCCGAGCCGTCACGACCCGCGCGGCCCGCGGCGCTACGGCCGGGTCGTGGGGGCGCGGTGGTCGTGGGCGGGGGAGTGCTGCCGGCGCCGATGGTCGCGCAATTGGTCGACGACGGGGCGAAGGTCACCAAACTACCTACGCCAGAGGGAGATCCCTCGACGGCGTACCGGCCGCCGGCGGTGGTGGATCGGTTTGTCCGCATGCGGGATATGACCTGTCGGTTCCCAGGGTGCGATCGCCCCGCCGAATTCTGCGACGTCGACCACACGATACCGTGGCCGACGGGTGCGACTCATCCGTCAAACACTAAGTGCTTGTGTCGAATTCATCATTTACTCAAGACGTTTTGGCGGGGCTGGGCGGACCAGCAACTGCCCGATGGATCCGTTGTGTGGACGAGCCCGTCCGGCCGCACATACACCACCGTTCCGGCGAGCAAGGTGTTGTTCCCGCAGTGGGCCACCGCGACCGCCGCATTGCCTCCAACCGGTCAAGCTCCGCAAGGCTCGGACAGATCGGTGAAGATGCCGCGGCGTCCACGCACCCGCGCGGCAGAAGAAGCACGCCGGATCGCCGCCGAGCGGGCACTCAACGAGGCTGAACTCGCCGAGCGCGACCGGCCACCGCCGCCGAGGGACTGACAGCAGACCGTCAGACGCCGGTGCGTCCGTCGATGCGTTCACGGATCAAGTCGGCGTGCCCGCAGTGACGCGCGTACTCCGCGATCATGTGCGCGAAAATCCACCGCAGGCTCACCTCGCTGCCCATGAACGGACTGGTGTCGTCAAGCGAGCGCGTCGCGCAATTGGTGCGCGCATGGCCAATCTCGTTCTGCCACAACGTGGCAGCTTTCCGATATGACGAGTCTGGCGACAACTCGAAACCGCCGTCGTGGCCCTTGGGGCGCGGCGTCGTGTCGAAGATCGGCGGCGCTTCCTCGCCGGCCAGCACCCTGCGAAACCAGTTGCGTTCGACCTCGGCGGCGGGCTGCACCAGGCCCAGCAGCGTCATCTCCGAAGGCTCTACCGAGGCGACGCGCAACTGCTCGTCATCGAGGCCCTCGCACTTGGCGGCCAAAGTCGCGCGGTAGAAGTCCAGCCAGCCCTCCATTGTCGTGCGCTCATCCGCATTCATCGGCGGCGTCAGCCGATCCATAAGCATCCCCATTCACATTGCAATCGTTGACGGGTTGATCGCACGCACCCGGTGCAGGCAATCAACCCGTCAAGCCATTCGGCCGAGCGCGGTCACGGGCGCCGTTGCACCAACAGCGTCTGCGCCGACGTGCCGATGAAGCCCTGTCGATCGAAGAGTTCGGCGGTGGTCACACCGATACCGTCCGGGCCGATCGAACCGCGCGCCCGCACCGCGAAGTCGTCGCCCGTGGGCAGCCGATGCAGATGCACCGCGGTGTCGGTGTTCATGAACACGAAAGCCTCGGGACCCAACGCCGCACCGGCGCCGTTCGCGCTGTCCACGACCATCGCGAGCCGCTGTAGCGCCGTCGTCGGCTCCGAATCGACAAGTGGGACCAGCGGACTCATCCAAACCACGTTGCCCGTCTCACCCGTCTCCGGTTGCCGCCGCCAGCTCACCGTCTCCAGGTAACCCTTGGCGCCCACCCAGCCGTGCGGCACCGCCACCGCCTCGCCTTCGACGAGCGGGGGATAGCGATCGGTCGCGGCGTCGGCGGTGTCGCTGGTCGCCAGCAGCCAGGCGGTGACGCGGGCGACCACCCGCCGTCCGCCGTCAGGCCGAGTCTCCGACATCTCCGCGGCCATCATCGAAATTCGCTTGCCCGGCCGTTCGACCCAGCTCCGTACCCGCACCTGCGCCACCGGTATGGCGCCCAGGATGTCGAGCGTCAACCGGCCGACGCGTAACCCCGAGTCGGCGGAGAGGTCTTCGATCAACCGCGTCATCAACGCCAACGGCGGTGAGCCGTGTTGGATTTCGGGATCCCAATTGCTGCGGGTGCCGTCGGTGGAGTCGAACACCTGGTACTCGCCGTCGACCCCGACGCGCCGGTACTGACAAGCAATCACGCAGCAGACCCCGTCGCCCGCATCACGATGTCCTCGGCCGTCGGCGACCCCTCATCGGGCACCTCGGGCCATCCCGGATACGGCGGCGGCGTACCGCCGAACACCGGACAATGCGCGTGGTGGGCACACCAGTCGCACATCGCCGACGGATGCGGCCGGAAATCGCCTGTGACCCCGGCGTTCTGGATGGCCCGCCAGATGGCCGTCAGCGTCTTCTCGAAACGCAGCAGCTCCTCGTGGTCGGGCGTGTAGTCGAGGATCTGGCCGTCGGCCAGGTACAGCAGCCGCAGCCGCGCAGGCAGGACACCGCGCGACCGCAGCAGCGCCACCGCGTAGAACTTCATCTGGAACATGGCCTTGAACTCGGCCAGCGCCCGCGCCTCCGGCGGTGCCTTACCGGTCTTGTAGTCGACCACCCGCATCTCGCCTGTGGCGGCGACATCGATGCGGTCGACGAAGCCGCGCAGTAGCGTCCCGTCTGCGAGTTCGACCTCGACGCGCTGTTCGCAGCCCTGCGGGTCGAAGCGCGTGGGGTCCTCGAGCCGGTAATAGCCGGCCAGCAGGTCGCGTGCCGCCGTCAGCAGCGTGGCCCGCACCTCGGGTGCGAACTCGTCGGCGATGCCCGGCTGCTCGGCGACGATCCGCTCCCACGCCGGCTCGACGAGCGTCAGCGCCGTCTCGCGACCCCGCTCCACGGCCGGCAGCGCATACAGCTGCTCGAGCGCGGCATGTACGACCGACCCGCGAACCTGGGCGACCGACGACGGCTCGGGAAGCCGGTCGATCGCGCGGAACCGATAGAGCAGCGGGCACTGCTTGAAGTCCGCGGCCCGCGACGGGGACAGCGCGGGGCGTCGCATCTTCTGCTCGCCCCGCTCGGTCATGACGTCAGCCTAAGACCGGTGTCCGACAACCCGGCCACCCACGGCGGCGCGTCTACTGGCAGGCTGAAGTGCTGTGCCAAGAACCGGTCCGTTCGCAGTCGGCGATCGGGTGCAGCTCACCGACCCCAAGGGTCGTCACTACACGATGGTGTTGACGCCCGGCGGGGAGTTCCACACCCATCGCGGCATCATCGCGCTCGACTCCGTGATCGGGCTGCCCGAGGGCAGCGTCGTCAAATCGACCAGCGGCGACCAATTTTTGGTGCTGCGGCCGCTGCTCGTCGACTATGTGATGTCGATGCCGCGCGGCGCGCAGGTCGTCTACCCCAAGGATGCCGCGCAGATCGTCCACGAGGGCGACATCTTCCCCGGCGCCCGGGTGCTGGAGGCCGGTGCCGGCTCCGGCGCACTGACGTGTTCGCTGCTGCGGGCCGTCGGCCCCGAGGGACGCGTGATCTCCTACGAGGTCCGCGACGACCACGCACACCATGCCGAGCGCAACGTCGCGACGTTTTTCGGTGAGGCCCCGGCGAACTGGGAGCTGGTGATCGCGGACCTCACCACCTATACCGGTCCCGAGGTGGACCGTGTCGTCCTCGACATGCTCGCGCCGTGGGAGGTCTTGGGCACGGTCGCCGACGCTCTGGTCGCCGGGGGCGTGCTGATGATCTACGTCGCGACGGTCACCCAGTTGTCGCGGGTCGTGGAGGCGCTGCGCGAGCAGCAGTGCTGGACCGAGCCGCGGGCCTGGGAGAGCATGCAACGCAACTGGCACGTCGTCGGTCTGGCCGTCCGTCCGCAGCACACGATGCGCGGCCACACCGCGTTTCTGGTCAGCGTGCGCAAGCTGGCGCCGGGCGCGGTGGCACCCCTGCCGGCCAGGCGCAAGCGTCAGCTCGGCACGTAGCGGGCCCGCTACTCGTCGGTGCTGCGACGCAGCCCGCGCCGTGCCGACAGCAGCTCGAACTCCGGGCGCGCGGCCACCAGACGCTCGGCGGCGTCGAGCACCTCGACGACGTGCCCGCGGTCGGCGGACACCAGCGCCACGCCGACATTGGCCCGTCGGTACAAGTCCTGAGCGCCGGTCTCGGCCGCCGAGACGGAGAAGCGGCGACGCAGCTCGGCGATCACCGGCCGGATTGCGGAGCGTTTCTCCTTGAGCGACCGCACGTCGCCGAGCAGCAGATCGAATTCGAGCCAGCCGATCCACATCGGCGGCTCACGGCGTCGGCGTCGGCGTTGGCGTCGGCGTGGGGACCGGACCGAGCTGCAGCAGCTGGTCGGTCGTCGACCGGGTCAGTTGCCAGTGGTCGTCGGCGAAGCGGAACTGCATCGGGAACGTGAACTCGCCCGCCTGCGGGTTGGCGGTCTTGACGGTGACGATCGCCTGCACGACGCCCTTCGCGCCGTCGGCCCATGTCAGGTCCCTCGCCTCGAAGGTGGCGGGGGAGTAGCCGCCGTCGCGCAGGGCAGTGGCGAACTTGTCCATCGATTCGCCGTCGGCGGGTGTGGCGTTCTCGATCAGGTCGAGCTTCTCGCGGCCGGGGATGTTGGCGTCGGCGATGCGCCCCAGCGCGTCGGTGAGCGCCTCGGGAGGCGGCAGGGGCGCGAGCGTCGAGGGGTCCGGCGGCTGCACCGTCGGCGACGTGGTGGCCGGCGGCGGTGGCGGTGGCTCGTTCGCGGCGGGGCGCTCGTCCGCGCCACATCCGCATAGCCCGAGCGCCGCCGCAAACGCGACGGCGCTCAGGACTGCGAAACGTTTGGTGCGACGCACCTGGCTCCTAGCCGACGGCGGACAGCAGCGCCATCAGCGACTGCTTGGCCATCTGCCAGCCGGTCGGGCTCGGGCCCGGCACGAACTGGATGTTCTGGCTGGCCGTGGCGCCGGTGGCGGCCGTCGCGGTGACATCGGCCGACACGACGGGGCCGTTCTGGTCGATGTTGGCCACCGCGAAGCTCAACGGGAACTTGCCATCGGCAGCCGCCTCACGAAGCTTGGTGTCGGCGACGCGGCTCTCGATGCGTCCGATGCCACCCTGAATGTAGGGCGCCTTGCTCGCGGCCGTGCCCGACGTACCCAGCGCCTGCAGCGTCTGCAGCAGCGGACCTTCGAGGTCAGGGGCCGGAGCCTGCGGCATCGGAACGTCCCAGACGACCGGGGCGACAGTCGGTGCGGAGGCCACGTTGGAGGATGCAATGGAAGTCACACCTGCCGCGGCGCCGCCGACGACAGCCACCGCTGCGACGCCGGTAACGAGGGCTTTCAGGGTCACGATTTTCCTTTCGATCGGCCCAACACATCAGAGAGGTTAACAGTGGTGCAGGTGTGTCAAATTGCTACACCGCACACAAAGGTCGAATCGCCGGTAGCGTTGAAGTTGTTACTGCACCAACTCTCGGTGCGGGGAGGGGCGCAACATGAGTGAATCAGAGCGTTCTGACGCTTTCCCAGAGGGTTTTGACCCTCGAGGATCCGGCATGTCGAGTGATGAAGCAGCCGAGCTCGAGGAGCTCCGCCGCGAGGCCGCGATCCTGCGAGAGCAGTTGGAGAACGCGGTCGGCCCCCAGAGTGGTTTACGCAGTGCCCGAGACGTCCATCAGCTCGAGGCGCGCATCGACTCCCTCGCCGCCCGCAACGCCAAGCTGATGGAGACGCTCAAGGAGGCCCGTCAGCAGCTGCTCGCATTGCGCGAAGAGGTTGACCGCCTGGGGCAGCCGCCGAGTGGTTACGGCGTGCTGCTGGGCGTGCAGGACGACGACACCGTCGACGTGTTCACCTCGGGCCGCAAGATGCGCCTGACGTGCTCGCCGAACATCGACACCAAATCGCTGAAGCAGGGTCAGACCGTTCGCCTCAACGAGGCACTGACGGTCGTCGAGGCCGGCAACTTCGAGGCGGTCGGCGAGATCAGCACGCTGCGCGAGATCCTGTCCGACGGTCACCGCGCGCTCGTGGTCGGGCACGCCGACGAGGAGCGCATCGTCTGGCTGGCCGAGCCGCTGGTGGCCGCCAGCGACCTGCCCGACGGCTACGAGGACGCGACCGACGACAGCAGGCCCCGCAAGCTGCGCCCGGGTGACTCGCTGCTGGTCGACACCAAGGCCGGATACGCCTTCGAGCGGATCCCCAAGGCCGAGGTCGAAGACCTCGTGCTGGAAGAGGTGCCCGACGTCAGCTACAACGACATCGGCGGGCTCGGCAGGCAGATCGAGCAGATCCGCGACGCCGTCGAGCTGCCGTTCCTGCACAAGGAGCTGTACCGGGAGTACTCGCTGCGCCCGCCCAAGGGCGTGCTGCTCTACGGTCCGCCCGGTTGCGGTAAGACACTGATCGCCAAGGCGGTCGCCAACTCGCTGGCCAAGAAGATGGCCGAGGTCCGCGGCGACGACGCCCGCGAGGCGAAGAGCTACTTCCTCAACATCAAGGGCCCGGAGCTGCTGAACAAGTTCGTCGGCGAGACCGAGCGGCACATCCGGCTGATCTTCCAGCGCGCACGGGAGAAGGCCTCCGAGGGCACCCCGGTGATCGTGTTCTTCGACGAGATGGACTCGATCTTCCGCACCCGCGGCACCGGTGTGAGCTCCGATGTGGAGACGACGGTTGTGCCGCAGCTGCTTTCGGAGATCGACGGTGTCGAGGGCCTGGAAAACGTCATCGTCATCGGCGCCTCCAACCGCGAGGACATGATCGATCCGGCGATCCTGCGCCCGGGCCGCCTGGATGTGAAGATCAAGATCGAGCGTCCGGATGCCGAAGCGGCACAGGACATCTTCAGCAAGTACCTCACCGAGGACCTCCCGGTCAACGAGGACGATCTGGCCGAGTTCGGCGGCGACCGGTCGCTGACGATCAAGGCCATGATCGAGAAGGTCGTCGACCGGATGTACGCCGAGATCGACGACAACCGCTTCCTCGAGGTGACCTACGCCAACGGCGACAAAGAAGTCATGTACTTCAAGGACTTCAACTCCGGTGCGATGATCCAGAACGTCGTCGACCGGGCCAAGAAGTACGCGATCAAGTCGGTGCTCGAGACCGGCAAAAGGGGTCTGCGGATCCAACATCTGCTCGACTCGATCGTCGACGAGTTCGCCGAGAACGAGGACCTGCCCAACACCACCAATCCCGATGACTGGGCACGGATCTCGGGCAAGAAGGGCGAGCGGATCGTCTACATCCGCACGCTGGTCACCGGCAAGTCGTCGAGCGCCAGCAGGGCTATTGATACCGAGTCGAACCTGGGCCAGTACCTCTAGCCCTGTCGCGTCATGTCAGAGGACGACCTGTCGACCACGGGCGATGTGTTCGGCAAGCGGTACGGCGAGGTGTTGCTCGTCAAGACCACGCCGTCCGGCGCGGAAGCCACGGTGTACAACACGTTTCCGCTCAACGACTGTCCAACCGAGATGTGGAACGCGCTCGACGCGAAGGCCATCGCCGAAGAAAATGGTGCGGTAGCCGCGCTGCTCAACGGGCCGCGCTACTGGCTGATGAGCAGCATCGGTAAGCGGGGCCGGGAGACGTTGGAGCGCAAGAGCTTCGGCGGTATCGAAATGCTGCGGCAAGCCACCGTCAAGCTCGCGTCGATGAACCCCGCCCCGTATCAGCTGAACCGCGTGGACCGGAAGGCCGTCTTCACCTTCGACCCCGGCCGGGAGATCTACGAGTTGGTCGATCCGGACGGGCGGCGCTGGGTCATGCAGACCTACAGCCGGACCGTCGACCCGTCGCTGACGCTGGACGACCTCCCCGGCCTCGCCGCCCGGTTGTCGTTGCCCGAGGGATGGACCTATCAAGCGCGCACCCCGAGCGCGCCGCTCGTCGTCGACACGGCCACCGAGGATGCCTGCGTGACGCAGGACGACCTTGCCAACAGCTACTCGCTGCAGACGTAGGGATCAGCGGGCCTCCATCGTCAGGTACGCGTCGCGGCCGGCCAGGCTCACGGCGACGTCGGCGACCAGAGGGTCGAAGAAGCGCTCCCGGTACAACGGGTCCACGCTGGTGCTGACCGTGAAGTACAACCCGGACAGCACGGCCACGAACAGGGATACGTGCACGATCGTCTGCGGGACCGGCACGTGGACCCCGAACCACGTTCCCGGACACGGTGGTTGGCCTACCGGACAGGTCTCCTCCGACGACCACAGCACCGCGACGTCGTCGGGCACCGCCACGATGCCGAGCGCGAGGAAGAACGCGAACAGGCCCGTCGTGAAGAAGACCACCTGGATCGTCTGCGAGAAGACCATCACCGCAACGACATTGACCTGCTCGGCCAACGACAGCGGCGTGCGCTCCAGGCGTGTCCCGGGCTCGACGGCCAACGGTGTGCCCTCGAGCAGCTCGGCCGGATCGTGCTGTTCGGCTCGATCCTCGCGCAGCGAGCGAACCTCGTCGCGAATCGTCGTCACCACGAAGATCAGCGCGACCAGGGCGAGGAATCCGATTGTCTGCCACAGACGTTGGCGCGGCATCCGCGCGGCCAGCTGCCACAGCTCACCGGTGAAGTACACGACGACGGTCAGCATCAACAGCGGCAGCGCGCGGCTCATCAGCGTCCCGAGCGCACCGAGTTGCACCCAGGCGAACCGCAGCGCCCACAGCACGATCGCGCCGATACCCAGATAGGTGAGCCACACCGCGAGCACGGCGACGACAGCGAAGCCCGCCGCCTCCGCCGCCGCAATTCCCGAAAAACCGCTGTCGGCGAACGGGAGTCCGAACACGAACACCGCCATCACCACCAGGGCGGCCGAGCGCCGGCCCGCCTCGCTGAGCGTGGTGCCGATGCGGTGCAGCAGGTGCAATGCGAACGGTGCGGCCACCAACAGCGCCGTCAACACCCCCAACCGGATGACGTAGCCGATGTCGCGGTCGTCGCCCGTGAGGTTGGCCAGCAGCATCGTCAGCGAGATCGCCGCGCCCACGCCGCTGACCATCGGGGCGGAGCGTTCGATCAGCGAACCGGAGCGGACCCGTCGAGTGAGCACCAGCGGCAGGCCGCGGTGCAGGAACCACTCGTGCACCCGACGCATGTCCGACACGGGCTCATTGTGCGCGACATCCGCTTCCAGTAGCGCTCACCGCGCCGCAACGGCGGCCCGGTAGCGGTTACGGGCGGTCAGCGTGAGGCGCAGATCGTCGACCAGAGGCGCGATGAAGCGATCGTGATAAGCGTCGTCGCCGACCGCCCGCGCGCTGACGTACATGAACGTCAGGGCGCCGAGGAACAGCGTCACCTGGATGAGGGCATCGGGGACCGGGATCGTCATGCCGAGGAACTGCCCGTCGCTGGAGCCGTTGCGCGTCCACGCCGCAAGCACTTCGGGCGAGAGCAGGATCATCCCCAGCACGAGGAACAGCAGCGCCGTGACCGCCGCGACGACCATGATGTGGGCCAGTTGAGATGCGGCGAGCACGAAGTACACATTGAGTCGCTCAGCGCGGCTGAGCGGCTTCACGTCCGCGGGATCCGGCATGGCCGCGAACGGTGTGCCGTCCAGCCTGGCGGCGTGCCCCTCGTCGGGTTCGGCGGCATTCACCATGGGACGCAACCGATCCACGATCACCGACACCACGAACGCCGCCGCGATCGCGGTGAGGAACCACAGCGCCAGCCACAGCCGGATGCGCGAGACCGTCGCCGCCATCAGCCACACCGGCGAGTTGAAGAACACCAGGAACGTCAACAGCAGCACGGGCAGCGCGCGCAGCAATAGCGAGCCCGCCGCGCTCAGATGCGCCATCGTCACCCGAGCGGCCCAGCCCAGGATCGAGCCGACGCCGGACGCGGTGAGCGCCAGGATCACGACGATGGCCGCCGCCACCCACAAGAGGTTCCGGAACAGATACGGGCCTGGGCCGCCGAAGACCCCGCCCAGCAGCGCGACGGCGACGGCGACCGCCGCGGCCGCCAGCCGACCGCGCTGCGTCGCGATGCGCGAGACCCACCAGCCGACGACCGCCGCCGCGGGCAGCACCAAGACCAGCAGCGCCAGGACGAACCATTCGCTGCGCGTCGGCCTGCCGTCGATGTCGATCGCGTGCTGACCCGTCAACGCCACCACCGCGATGGTGTTGGCCATCAACACCGCGAATCCGGCAAGGGCGGGCGCCGAGCGCGACCACAGCCGGCGGACCGAGCGGCTGGGCCGCAACACCGCGGGCAGGCCGTGCGTGAGGAACCAGCGTTCGGCGGTCTGGCGTTGCGCCGCGTCGAGGCGGGGGAGATCCGGTGGATCAGATGGCACGGTCGCAGGCTACTTTCCGCCGTCACCTAGGCTTGACGACATGCAACGGATTATCGGAACCGAGGTCGAGTACGGCATCTCGTCGCCGTCCGACCCGACCGCGAATCCGATTCTGACCTCCACCCAGGCGGTACTCGCGTACGCCGCGGCGGCCGGGATCCAGCGGGCCAAGCGCACGCGCTGGGATTATGAGGTGGAATCGCCGCTGCGTGACGCCCGTGGGTTCGATCTGAGCCGCTCGGCGGGGCCGCCGCCGGTCGTCGATGCCGACGAGGTCGGCGCGGCGAACATGATCCTGACCAACGGCGCGCGCCTGTACGTCGACCACGCCCATCCCGAGTACTCCGCGCCGGAGTGCACCGACCCGCTGGACGCCGTGATCTGGGACAAGGCCGGCGAGCGGGTGATGGAGGCCGCCGCGCGCCATGTCGCCAGCGTTCCGGGCGCGGTGAAGCTGCAGCTCTACAAGAACAACGTCGACGGCAAGGGCGCGTCCTACGGATCGCACGAGAACTACCTGATGAGCCGGCAGACGCCGTTCTCGGCCGTAATCGCCGGGCTGACCCCGTTCCTGGTGTCGCGCCAGGTCGTGACCGGTTCCGGGCGCGTGGGCATCGGGCCCTCCGGCGACGAGCCCGGGTTCCAGCTGTCGCAGCGCTCGGACTACATCGAGGTCGAGGTCGGCCTGGAGACGACGCTCAAGCGGGGCATCATCAACACCCGCGACGAGCCGCACGCCGACGCCGACAAGTACCGCAGGCTGCACGTCATCATCGGCGACGCGAACCTGTCGGAGACCTCGACGTACCTCAAGCTCGGCACGACGGCGCTGGTCCTCGATCTGATCGAAGAAAGCATGGACCTCAGCGATCTCGCCTTGGCCCGGCCCGTACACGCGGTCCATGTGATCAGCCGGGACCCGTCGCTGCGCGCCACCGTCGCGCTGGCCGACGGCCGCGAGGTGACCGCCCTTGCGCTGCAACGGATGTACCTCGACCGGGTGGCCAAGCTCGTCGACAGCCGCGACCCGGACCCGCGCGCCGCCGACATCGTCAAGACCTGGGCCGAAGTGCTCGACCTGCTGGAACGCGATCCCATGGAGTGCGCGGAGATCCTGGACTGGCCCGCCAAGCTGCGGCTGCTCGAGGGTTTCCGGCACCGCGAGAACCTGGGCTGGTCGGCGCCGCGGCTGCATCTGGTCGACCTGCAGTACTCCGACGTCCGCCTGGACAAGGGCCTGTACAACCGGCTGGTGGCCCGCGGGTCGATGAAGCGATTGGTGACCGAACAGCAGGTGCTGGACGCGGTCGACAACCCCCCGACCGATACGCGCGCGTACTTCCGCGGCGAGTGCCTGCGCCGCTTCGGCGCCGATATCGCCGCCGCCAGCTGGGACTCGGTGATTTTCGATCTGGGCGGCGATTCGCTCGTCCGGATCCCCACCCTGGAGCCTTTGCGTGGCAGTAAGGCGCACGTCGGAGCCCTGCTGGACTCGGTGGACAGCGCCGTCGAACTGGTAGAACAGCTCACCAACTAAGCGCGCTATCGCAGGCAATTCGCGCGACGACCGGTAATGTGGAGTCACGGCGGGCAGCAGTGAGCCCGCCGACAACTTACGCAGGAGGCAGCGATGGCTCAGGAGCAGACCAAGCGTGGCGGTGGTGGCGGCGAGGACGACGACCTCACCGGCAGCACGGCCGCCGGGCAGGAGCGTCGCGAGAAGCTGGCCGAGGAGACCGACGACCTGCTCGACGAGATCGACGACGTTCTCGAGGAGAACGCCGAAGACTTCGTTCGCGCATACGTACAGAAGGGTGGACAGTGACCTGGCCGCAACGCGATCAGCTGGCCTTCCCGTCACCCCTACCCGGAGCTCCGTCCGTCCCCGTGGACCTGTCATCCTTCTCTGAACTGCTGCGCCGCCAGGCGCCCGAACTCCTACCCGCCCACCGCGCCGCCCAGTCGGGCGACGCACATTCCGACTTCGCGCCGCACGGCACCACGATCGTCGCGCTGAAGTTCCCCGGCGGCGTCGTCATGGCCGGTGACCGCCGCGCCACCCAGGGCCACATGATCGCCAGCCGCGACGTGCAGAAGGTGTACATCACCGACGACTACACGGCGACCGGAATCGCCGGAACGGCGGCCATCGCCGTCGAATTCGCCCGGCTCTACGCCGTCGAACTCGAGCACTACGAGAAGCTCGAGGGCGTCGCGCTGACCTTCCCCGGCAAGGTGAACCGGCTCGCGACCATGGTGCGCGGCAACCTCGGCGCGGCGCTGCAGGGCTTCGTCGCGCTGCCGCTGCTCGCCGGCTACGACGTCGACGACCCGAACCCGGAAGCGGCGGGACGCATCGTGTCCTTCGACGCGGCCGGCGGCTGGAACTTCGAGGAAGAGGGCTACCAGTCGGTGGGCTCGGGTTCGATCTTCGCCAAGTCGTCGATGAAGAAGCTGTATTCGCAAGTGAGCGACGGGGATTCGGCGCTGCGGGTGGCGATCGAGGCGCTCTACGACGCCGCCGACGACGATTCCGCGACCGGCGGTCCCGACCTGGTGCGGGGTATCTACCCGACCGCGGTGATCATCGACGCCGACGGCGCCGAAGAGGTCTCCGAGCAGCGCATCGCCGAGTTCGCCCGTCAGGTCATCGAAAACCGTTCGCGCGCTGACACGTTCGGCCCGGACGCCGTCCACCGTTCGACCGACGCGCGGGGAGATTCGTGAGCTTTCCCTATTTCATCTCGCCCGAACAGGCGATGCGTGAGCGTTCCGAGCTTGCGCGCAAAGGTATCGCCAGGGGACGCAGCGTCGTGGCGCTGGCGTATGCCGACGGTGTGCTGTTCGTCGCCGAGAACCCGTCCCGCTCCCTGCAGAAGGTGAGCGAGCTCTACGACAGGGTCGGGTTCGCCGCCGTCGGACGGTTCAACGAGTTCGACAACCTGCGTCGCGGCGGCATCCAGTACGCCGACACCAGGGGTTACGCCTACGCCCGCCGCGACGTCACCGGCCGCCAGCTGGCCAACATCTACGCCCAGACGCTGGGCACGATCTTCACCGAACAGGCCAAGCCCTACGAGGTCGAGCTGTGCGTCGCGGAGGTCGCCCACTACGGCGAGACGAAACCCCCGGAGATGTACCGCATCACCTACGACGGGTCGATCGCCGACGAGCCGCACTTCGTGGTCATGGGTGGGACGACCGAACCCATCACGACCGCGCTCAACCACTCCTACACCGAGAACGCCAGCCTGCAGGACGCGGTGAAGATCGCCATCGACGCCCTGCACGCCGCAGGCAACGGCGGCTCCGAACAGCGCGTGTTGGGGCCGTCGACGCTCGAGGTGGCGATCCTGGACGCCAACCGGCCGCGACGGGCGTTCCGGCGGATCACCGGCTCCGCTCTCGAAGCGCTGCTGCCGTCGTCGTCGGAAGCGCCCGCCGAGGACTCCGACACCGCCGGGGAGTAGTCAGCCCGCGGCCGGCGCCGGTCGGGCCCGGATGAGGATGAGCTCGGCGAACTGCTCGGGGCACTCCAGCGGGGTGAAATGCCCGGCGTCGTAAGCGAAGTGCAGGTGCACATCGCTGAAATAGTGCCCGAGCCGGTCCGACCACTCCGCGGGGAACAGCGGATCATGCTGCGGCCACACCACATCGGTGGGTACGTGGATCTTGATGGCTCGCTCGGGCGGCAGCTCGGTCAGCGACTGCGCGATCATCCCGGCGCCCGCCCGGTACCACGCGATCGACGCGGTGAACGCGCCGGGCAGCGCGTAGTCGGACACCAGCCGCTCCAATTCATCCTCGGAAACGGCGAAATTCGGTCCGGACCAATGCGTCCAGAAGTGCCGCAGGTAGTCGCGGACCAGATCGGGATTTCCGTCGAGCAGTTGCGCGGCCAGCGGCAGTTCGTGAAACGCCTGATACCAGAACTCGCTCTGCGCCTTGGCGGTCAGGACGCGGTCTCCGGCGCCGGGTAGCGGCGGGGACAGCACCAGCGACCGCACCAGATCCGGCTGCATACGAGCCACGCTCTGCGCGACGCGGCTGCCGACGTCGTAGCCGGCGAGCACCACCTCCGTCAGTTCCAGCTCCCTGATCAGGCCGATGACGCTGCCGGCCTGCGCGGTGGCGCTGTAGAAGTGCCGGATCGCGACGGCGTGCTTGTCGGAACCGCCGAACCCGCGCAGGTCCGGCACGACGACATCGGCGGCGTCCCCGAGCAGCGGCACCACGCGGCGATAGTCCTGCCGGTTGCCCGGCCACCCGTGCAGCAGAACCACAGGTGGGGCGCCCTTGGTGCCGAACCGGTCATAGGCCAGCCGGAACCCGTCGACGGGGGAGCTGCGGGACCACACCGGCTTATTCTGGCCAGATCTCAACCCGGTTGTTGCGAGGTTGCGCGATCCCCGCCGATATCGCCGGTGATCACCCCCAGGATCGTCCGCCACGCATCTGACGGGGCGTTGAGCACGTCGGAGTGGGCGCCCGGTCCGGCCATCGGCCTCCCGTCGTCGTAGCGGCCGGCGGGCAACCGGATCACGCCGGGCATCTCGTCCGGGTCGGCCCCGTGCGGGCCGCCCGGAATGCCCTGTACCGCGGCGATGAAATCGCCCGGCGGCGTCATCGAGAAGCGCAGCACGTGCGGGTTGCGGTTGTGCCAGTCCTCGGGGTCGTGGACGCCGACGCCCGCGCCCGCGGCCGCCACGTACAGCGTGCGGTCCGACGTCATGCCCAGCGCCTCGGCGGTGCCGACGATGGACCCGCCGTAGGAGTGGCCGATCACGGTGACCGGGATGCGCCGGCGGGTCGAGTCCACTGTGCGGTCGACGTCCTCGCTGAACGCGACCAGTCGCGGCGCCATGTTCAGCGCGTAGCGCGGATCGGCCGCGCTCGCGAGGCCGCTCACGATGTTGTCGCCGCGCGGGAACGGCCCGCCGAGGTAGGTGATGGCGGCGACGTCACCGCGGGTCGTCGAAACGAACCGGCGGGCGGTCCTGGCGTTGGCGGCCGATCCAGTGATGGTCGTGTTCAGCCCGGGCACCAGCACGGCGACGCTGGACGCCGACGCGACGTTCCCGTGTAGTTCGATCAGCGAACCCCGTCCGGGATCGAACCCCAGGAGCTGGCGGTCGAGGCGGCCGGGTTTGCCTGCGGGATCGTCGATCTCACCGAGTAGCTCCCGGTACACCGCAAGGCGTTCGGGGTCGGGTTCGCGCAGCACGGCCTGCGCGACGTTGGTGCGGTTGGCCTCGACCCGCATCTCCCACGGCACGCCGTCGGTGTTGCCGACCTGCCCGGGGAACTCGTTAACCAACCGCTGCCGCTGCTCGGGCGTCATCGCCGCGATCTGGTCGGCGATCCCGCCCTGTCTGGTCTTCGGCCACGCGGCGACGATGTCGGCCTCCGCGGTCGCCGAACCGGTCGGCGGGGTGATCGTGAATGCCTGCGCGATGTCGGCCGCGGCGTCGGCGTCCGCGGCACCCGTCCGGTCCAGCGCCGCACCCAGTCGGTCGGTCAACTCGGTGGCGCGCAAGGTGAGCATGTCGGCGGCGACGTTCGGCGCACCGCCGGACAGCGTGACCAGCAGTGACGACGGCGGGTCGTGCGCAGCGACCGACCCGGTGTCGTCGACGGTGAAGCCCTCTGAACGTGCGGTTTCCACCAACGCCAGGACGTCGGCCCGGGCCGCGTCGAGCTGGGCGGCGCCGTCACGGGCGGCAGCAGCCGCCAGGACCAGGGCCCGCGCGAGCGTATCCGCCGCCGCGACAATGCTTTTCGCCTCGAGACCGGCGGCGTCGGCGGCCGTACCGGTCCAGAAGCTGAGATCGGCGGGCAGGGCGTCGGCGTGCGCGGACAGAAACCGGGCGTTGTCGTCCCACCCGTCGGCCAGCTGGTCCAGCGCGGCGGGACACCACGCTTCCACCTGTCCGATGGTCGGCCGCGTCACCGCCCGATGCGGTCGCCGGTGCGTTGGTCGGCGCGCTCGAACGCGTCTGCGGAGATCCGGGCCGCGAGCGCCCAACCGCGCATGGTGGCGACGACCTCGGCGAGGCCGGGCGCGACGGGCGCCGGTTCGACGACGCCGGCGACGGCCGTGCCGCGAAGGTCGTCCGGATTCAATTCGGGCCAACGCATCTCGGCGATCCGGTCGGCCGCGGTCATGACCCGGTCGGCGACGGTGCGCAGTTGCGACACGTCCAGCTCAACGATTTCCCCCATGGCTCATGCTGACAGAATCGGCGGCCACGCTGCTGAAGTTATCCACAGGCCGGCGCCCTTACGGACCGCCGCGCGGATGTCAACCGAAGGTCCGCCGCCTTCTTCGGCGCGGCTTGCCCTCCGCGACCGCCGAGCAACAAGTAGTCTCGATGAGGTGCAGCGACGAATCATGGGCATCGAGACCGAATTCGGTGTCACCTGCACGTTCCACGGCCACCGTCGGCTCAGCCCCGACGAGGTGGCTCGATACCTCTTCCGGCGAGTCGTGTCGTGGGGCCGCAGTTCGAACGTCTTTCTCCGAAACGGCGCCCGGCTCTACCTCGACGTGGGCAGTCACCCCGAGTACGCCACCGCCGAGTGCGACAGCCTGACACAGTTGGTCACGCACGACCGGGCGGGCGAGCGGGTGCTCGAGGACCTGCTCATCGATGCCGAACAGCGGCTGGCCGACGAGGGCATCGGCGGCGACATCTACCTGTTCAAGAACAACACCGACTCGGCGGGCAACTCCTACGGCTGTCACGAGAACTACCTGATCGTGCGGGCCGGCGAGTTCTCGCGGATCTCCGACGTGCTGCTGCCGTTCCTGGTGACTCGCCAGCTGATCTGCGGTGCGGGCAAGGTGCTGCAGACCCCGAAGGCCGCGACGTTCTGCCTGAGCCAGCGCGCCGAGCACATTTGGGAGGGCGTCTCCTCGGCGACCACCCGGTCGCGCCCGATCATCAACACCCGCGACGAACCGCACGCCGACGCCGAGAAGTACCGCAGGCTGCACGTCATCGTCGGCGACTCGAACATGTGCGAGTCCACGACGATGCTCAAGGTCGGCACCGCGTCGCTGGTGCTCGAGATGATCGAGGCCGGGGTCGCGTTCCGCGACTTCTCGCTGGACAACCCGATCCGCGCGATCCGCGAGGTCAGCCACGACCTGACCGGCCGCCGCCCGGTCCGCCTCGCTGGTGGCAGGCAGGCCAGCGCGCTCGACATCCAGCGCGAGTACTACTCACGCGCGGTCGAGTACCTGCAGAGCCGCGAGCCCAATACGCAGATCCAGCAGGTCGTCGACCTGTGGGGTCGCCAGCTCGACGCCGTGGAAAGCCAGGACTTCGCCAAGGTCGACACCGAGATCGACTGGGTGATCAAGCGCAAGCTGTTCCAGCGCTATCAGGACCGCTACAACATGGAGCTGTCCGATCCGAAGATCAGCCAGCTCGACCTGGCGTATCACGACATCAAGCGCGGTCGCGGCGTGTTCGACCTGCTGCAGCGCAAGGGCCTGGCCGCCCGGATCACCACCGACGAGGACATTGAGGCGGCCGTCAACACCCCGCCGCAGACCACCCGGGCCAAGCTGCGCGGGGAGTTCATCAGCGCCGCGCAGGAGGCGGGCCGGGACTTCACCGTCGACTGGGTGCACCTCAAGCTCAACGATCAGGCGCAGCGCACGGTGCTGTGCAAGGACCCGTTCCGGTCGGTCGACGAGCGGGTGAAGCGGCTGATCGCCTCGATGTAAGTCTCGCGAGCGCTCACTCTTGTACGGTTCGGGGCTCGGATTTTGTACAAGGATGAGCGCTCGGCAACTATCCACAGGGGCTATTGGCGCTCTCGGCTCCCGGAATCCAACAATCCGTGAATGCCGCCAGAACTTCGCGCCGTGTTCGCCGCACAGGGAGCGGTTGCGACCTCTGCGCAGATCCTGCGACACCTGACGCGTCGCGCTATGCAGCGCCGACTGCGGTCGGGCGAGTTGGTGCGGATCTACCCCGGCATCTACAGCCTCGGTACGCCCGACGTGCAGACACGCCTGCGGGGGTTGGACCTCCGGTGTGGGGAATCGGTGGTCGTGTGTCTGGGCACCGCGGCGGCGATGTTCGGTTTCGATACCGAGGGCGTCACCGACCTCCACGTCCTCAATCCCACCGGCCATCTGCTGCGCGACCACGACGGCCTGAAGGTGCACCGACGCGATGGCGCGCAGCTGACCAGTTTCGCCGGCCGTCGGCTCACCGCTCCGGCATGGACGGCGGTCGAGGTGGCCCGCAGCCTCCGGCGTCCGCGTGCTCTGGCGACGCTCGACGCGGCATTGCGCAGCGGCACGTGCGACCGCCGCCAATTGCGACTCGCTGCGAAAGCCCAATGTGGCAGGCGCGGAATCGTCGCGGTGCGCGAACTGATCGCGTTGGCTCGGCCGGAGGCCGAATCGCCGATGGAAAGCGAAGCCCGACTGGTGATGGTCGACGGAGGCTTTCCGGATCCCCTTCTCCAATACGAGATTCTCGACCGCGACGGCCTGTTGTGGCGCGTCGACTTCGCATGGCCCAACCAACGCCTCGCCGTCGAGTACGACGGATTCGATTGGCACAGTTCGCCCGACGCGTTGCGCAGAGATCGCCATAAGCGAGCGGCCCTCGAGGAGGTTGGATGGCGGGTCCTGTCGATCGTCAGTGACGACGTGCGTCGCCGCCCCGAGGTGATGCTGCGCCGCATCGACGCCCATCTCACCCGCACGGCCGCTGCGTGAGCGCTCACCTATGTACGGTTTCGACGCGAAAACTCGTACAAGGCTGAGCGCTCGCCGGGCGGACCGGACACCCTAAGCTGGGTCGAGTGGCGATCTCCAAAGTCGAGCGGCTGATGAACCTCGTGATCGCGCTGCTGTCGACGCGGAACTTCATCACGGCCGAGCGGATCCGCCAGACGGTTTCCGGCTACTCCGACAGCGCCAGCGACGAGGCGTTCTCCCGCATGTTCGAGCGCGATAAAAACGAGCTGCGCGACTTGGGCATACCGTTGGAGACCGGCCGGGTGTCGCAGTTCGACCCGACCGAGGGCTACCGGATCAACCGCGACGCCTACGCGCTGCCCGCGGTCCAGCTGACCCCCGACGAGGCAGCCGCCGTCGCGGTGGCCACCCAACTGTGGGAGTCGCCGGAGCTCATCACCGCCACCCAGGGCGCACTGCTGAAGCTGCGCGCGGCGGGCATCGACATCGACGCGGTGGAGGCCGCTCCGGCGATCACGTCGACCGCGGCGCTGCCCGGCCTGCGCGGCTCGGAAGAGGTGCTGGGAATCCTGTTGTCCGCCATCGACTCCGGACAGGCGGTGCAGTTCCCGCACCGACCGTCGCGCAGCGACCCGTACACCACCCGCACAGTGGAGCCCTGGGGCGTCATCACCCACCGCGGCCGCTGGTATCTGGTGGGGCACGACCGCGACCGCGACGCCACCCGCACGTTCCGGCTCTCCCGCATCGGCGCCGAGGTGACGACGGTCGGGCCGCCGGGCGCGGTCGAGCGGCCGCGCGACGTCGACCTGCGCGAGATCGTCGAACGCGCCGTGAGCGAATGGCCGTCCGGCGGTCAGGCCCGCGTGTGGCTCGCCGAGGGCCGCGGCACCGCGCTGCGGCGACGCGCCGCCACGACGACCGCGGAAACGCTCAACGGCCGCGCGGGCGAGGTGATCACCGTCGACATCGGGATGTTCGACCGGCTGGCCCGCGAGGTCGCCAGCTACGGGCCGGACGCGGTCGTGCTCGAACCGGAGTCGCTGCGGGAGGACGTGCTGGCCAGGTTGCGGGCGCAGGCGAAGGCGGAGCGCGCATGACTTGCAAGCGAGTAGCGCAGGCGGATCGCGCATGACCGCCGTGTCGACCCGGCTGGTCCGGTTGCTCAACATGGTGCCGTACTTCCAGGCCAACCCGAAGATCACCTACACCGAGGCGGCCTCGGATCTCGGCGTCAGCGTCAAGCAGCTGCGCGAGGACCTCAACCAGCTGTGGATGTGCGGGCTGCCCGGCTACGGGCCCGGCGACCTGATCGACTTCGAATTCTCCGGCGACACAATCGAAGTCACGTTCACCGCGGGCATCGACCACCCGCTGCGGCTGACGTCGCCGGAGGCCACCGGCGTACTGGTGGCCCTACGCGCGCTGGCCGACGTGCCGGGCATGGTCGATCCGGAAGCGGCGCGCAGCGCGATCGCCAAGATCGAGAACGCCGCGGGCACCGTCGGCAGCGACGGCGCGGCGGTCGACGAACCGGCGCCGATCGAGAGCGAGGCGGCCGCGGCGGTGCGGGCGGCGGTCCGCGACGGGCGCGCGTTGTCGATCGAGTACTACTCGGCATCCCACGACCTGCTGACCAGCCGCATCGTCGACCCGATCCGCGTCGTGCTGGTCGGCGACCACAGTTACCTGGAGGCGTGGTGCCGCACCGCCGAAGGGGTGCGGCTGTTCCGGTTCGACCGCATCGTCGATGCGCAGGTGCTCGACGAGCCCGCGGCGCCGCCGCCACCGGCGGTGCAGGCCGAACCGGACACCTCGCTGTTCGACGCCGACCCGTCGCTGCCGTCGGCGACGTTGCTGATCGACCGTTCGGCGGCGTGGATGTTCGACTACTACCCGCTGCGGGTGAGCCGGGAGTTGCCGGACGGGGGCTTTCAGGCCGCGATGACCTACGCCTCAGACGACTGGATGGCCCGGTTCGTGCTCGGCTTCGGGTCCGCCGTCCGGGTGCTCGAACCCGCCGAGCTCGCCGCCAAGGTGAGGGAATCGGCCCAAGCCGCGTTGCGCGCCTACGGCGCGGAGACCGAGTGACGGTAGACTGGCCCGGACGTCTGGAGGTGACCTAAATGGGCGGTCTACAACCCTGGCACTGGGTGATCGTTATCGCCGTATTCGTGCTGCTCTTCGGTGCCAAGAAGCTCCCGGACGCGGCGCGCTCGCTCGGCAAGTCGATGCGGATCTTCAAGTCGGAGATCAAAGAGATGCAGTCCGATTCCAAGCCGGAGACGCCGCCGGCGACTCCGATCGCTTCGGAGCGGGTCGACAACGCCGCTCCGGACAACGCAACGGCTCCGACGACCGAGCACCCCTCGGACAAACGTCCGGCCTGACCGTCGAGAATCGACTAACCGCGGCCACCCAGCCGCGTCAGTAGGCATGCCGTGCAGACCCCAGGACTCTTCCGAAAACTCGATCCTCGCCGACGGCGCTCGCGGGTCAACCCCGATGGCACGATGTCGCTGGTCGAGCACCTGCACGAACTGCGCACCCGGCTCCTGATCTCGGCGGCCGCGGTCGTGCTCACCACGATCCTGGGCTTCCTCTGGTACACCCACGGTGTCTTCGGGCTGCCCAGCCTCGGCGACTGGCTGCGCGGCCCGTACTGCGCCCTGCCGTCGTCGTCGCGGGCGACCATCGCACCGGGCGACGAGTGCCGATTGCTCGCCACCGCCCCGTTCGACCAGTTCATGCTGCGACTGAAGGTCGCGCTGACGGCGGGCATCGTGTTGGCCTGCCCGGTGTGGCTCTACCAGATCTGGGCGTTCATCACCCCTGGGCTGTACAAGAAGGAGCGCCGGTTCGCGATCGCGTTCGTCACCGTCGGCGCGGGCCTGTTCGTCGCGGGCGCGGTGCTGGCCTACCTGGTGCTGGCCACCGCGCTGGGCTTCCTGCTCACCGTCGGCAGCGACGTGCAGATCACCGCGCTGTCCGGTGACCAGTACTTCGGCTTCCTGATCAACCTGCTGCTGGTGTTCGGTTTCAGCTTCGAGTTCCCGCTGGTGATCGTGATGCTCAACGCCGTCGGCGTGCTGACCTACGAGCGGCTCAAGGCTTGGCGCCGCGGCTTGATCTTCGCGATGTTCGTGTTCGCCGCGCTGTTCACTCCTGGATCCGACCCGTTCTCGATGCTGGCGCTGGCGGCCGCCCTGACGGTGCTCTTGGAGTTCGCGATCCAACTGTCGCGGCTGCACGACCGGCGCAAGGCCAAACGCGCCGCGCTCGAGGACATTCCCGACGACGCGGCCGCGCCGATCGGACCGGTCGAACCCGTCGACGCGTCCAGCACCGTGCCGACGTCCGCGCGGCATGTGATCGATGACGATGCCACCTAGTGAATCAGGCTCCGAGCTGGCCGCATTCACCGAGCAGTTGTCGTTCACGCTCGACGACTTCCAGCGCCGCTCGTGCGAAGCACTGGAGAACGGGCACGGGGTGCTGGTGTGCGCCCCGACCGGCGCGGGCAAGACCGTGGTTGGGGAGTTCGCGGTGCACCTCGCGCTGGCATCGGGCGGTAAATGCTTCTACACCACGCCGATCAAGGCGTTGAGCAACCAGAAGCACACCGATCTGGTGCGACGGTACGGCCCGGAGAAGATCGGCCTGCTGACCGGGGACCAGTCGATCAACGGCGACGCCGACGTGGTGGTGATGACCACCGAGGTGCTGCGCAACATGCTCTACGCGAATTCGTATTCACTGCATGGGCTTTCGTATGTCGTCATGGACGAGGTGCACTTCCTGGCCGACCGGATGCGCGGCGCGGTGTGGGAAGAGGTCATCCTGCACCTGCCCGACGAGGTGCGGCTGGTCAGCCTGTCGGCGACGGTGAGCAACGCCGAGGAGTTCGGCGGCTGGATCCAGACCGTGCGCGGTGACACGGCGGTCATCGTCGACGAGCATCGCCCGGTTCCCCTGTGGCAGCACGTGTTGGTCGGCAAGCGGTTGTTCGACCTGTTCGACTACCGCGCCACCCGCGCGGCCACCAAGCAGAACCGGGAGCTGGTGGTCGACCCGGAGTTGTTGCGCCACATCGCACACCGGCGCGAAGCCGACCGGCTCACCGACTGGCAGCCGCGTGGCCGGGGCCGCAACAGGGGCAGGCCGACCATGTACCGCCCGCCGCCGCGGCCGGATGTGATCGCCACCCTGGACCGCGAAGAACTGCTACCGGCAATCACATTCATCTTCTCGCGCGCGGGATGCGACGCCGCGGTCAAGCAGTGCCTGCGGTCGTCGCTGCGGCTGACCACCAACGAGGAACGGGTCCGCATCGCCGAGGTCGTCGACCGTCGCTGCGGCGATCTGCCCGAGTCCGACCTGATCGTCCTGGACTACCACGAATGGCGCGAGGGCCTGCTGCGTGGCCTGGCCGCCCACCACGCCGGCATGTTGCCGGTGTTCCGCCACACCGTGGAGGAGCTGTTCTCCGCGGGCCTCGTGAAGGCCGTATTCGCCACGGAGACACTGGCTTTGGGTATCAACATGCCTGCCCGCACGGTGGTGCTCGAGCGGCTGGTGAAGTTCAACGGTGAGCAACACGTGCCGTTGACGCCCGGCGAGTACACCCAGCTCACCGGGCGTGCCGGCCGCCGCGGCATCGACGTCGAGGGCCACGCGGTGGTGCTGTGGACCCCGGACGTCGAACCCGCCGAGGTGGCGGGGCTGGCGTCCACCCGAACGTTCCCGCTGCGCAGTTCCTTTGCGCCGTCGTACAACATGACGATCAACCTCGTCCAGCAGATGGGCCCTGCACAGGCGCACAAACTGCTGGAGGCCTCGTTCGCGCAGTACCAGGCCGACCGGTCGGTGGTCGGGCTGCGCCGCGGCATCGAGCGCGGCGAGCGGATGCTCGAAGGGATCAGCGCCGAACTGGGCGACGACGCGATCCTCGACTATGTCCGGCTGCGGATGCAGATCTCCGAACGCGAACGCGCCCAGTCGCGGGCGTCGCGGTTGCAGCGCCGCCGGGCCGCCAACGAAGCGCTGGCGTCGCTGCGCCGCGGCGACATCATCACGATCACCCACGGCAGGCGCGGGGGACTGGCCGTCGTGCTCGAACCGGCCCGCGACGACGAGGATCCGCGCCCGCTGGTACTGACCGAACACCGCTGGGCCGGACGGATCTCGTCGGCCGACTACTCGGGCACGTCGGCCCCGCTGGGCTCCATGACGCTGCCCAAACGAGTCGAGCACCGCAATCCGCGCGCGCGGCGCGACCTCGCGTCGGCGCTGAACTCCGCGGCCGAACGCCTCGACGTCCCACCGGGAAAGGGCAAACGCAGCGGGCCCGCGAACCCCGAACGCGACATCGACCCCGAACTGGCCGCTCTGCGAGAGCAGTTGCGGGCCCACCCCGTGCACCACCACTCCGACCGCGAGGAGAAGGCGCGGCTGGCCGAGCGGTATCTGCGCATCGAAAAGGACAACGAGCAGATCCGTCAGACGGTGGCCGCCGCGACGAACTCGCTGGCGCGCACGTTCGACCGGATCGTGGCGCTGCTGACCGAGCGCGGATTCATCGCCGGTGCCGCGGACGATCCGAAGGTGACCGACGACGGACGCCTGCTGGCCCGGATCTACAGCGAGAGTGACCTGCTGGTGGCGGAGGCCCTGCGCACCGGCATCTGGGAGGGGCTCGACGCGGCCGAACTGTCGGGCGTGGTGTCCGCGGTGCTCTACGAGGCACGCGGCGACACGCCGGGCGGGCGCGACGGCTTCGACATCCCGACCGGCAAGCTGCGCCGCGCGCTCAACCAGACCCGGCGGCTGTGGAGCGAGCTGCGCGCCGACGAGCAGCGCCACCGGATCACGGGCAGCCGCGAACCCGACGACGGATTCGTCGCGGCGATTTTCCGCTGGGCCACCACCGGCGACCTGACCAGCGCCCTGGCCGCATCGGATGCCACGGGCAGCGGATCACCGCTGTCGGCGGGCGATTTCGTCCGGTGGTGCCGGCAGGTGCTCGACCTACTCGACCAGGTGCGCAACGCCGCACCCAGCGCCGCGCTGCGGGCCACCGCGAAACGCGCCATAAACGACGTTCGACGCGGCGTCGTCGCTGTTGATGCGGGGTAATGTGTCGGGAGCAAGATCCTCGAACAAGGAGTGTTATGAGCGGACCGCAAGGATCTGATCCGACGCAGTCGTGGCCGGACCAGCCTACGGACCAGCCGTCCAGCGATCCATCGGCCAACCAGCAGTGGCAGCCGCAGGGCGGTGACGCGACCCAGGCGGCGCCGAATTGGCAGCCGCCCGCCTACGACCCCTCGCAGCAGGCTCAGCAGTACCCGCAGTACCAGCAGCCGGCGTATCAGCCGCCGCAGCAGTACCCGGGTGGCGAGCAGTACGGCCAGCCGGGATACCAGCAGCCCGGCCAGTATTCGCAGCCGCACTACGGCCAGCCCTACGCGCAGCCCGGTCAGACCGGTTATCAGCAGCCCGGCCAGTACGGCGACCAGTCCGGTCAATTCGGCCAGCAACCCGGCCAGTACGGCCAGCAGCCGGGGCAGTTCGGCCAGTACCCGCAGTACGGCACGCCCGGATCCGAGGACGGTTCCAAGCGCTCGTTGGCCGTGATCGGCGGCGTGATCGGCCTGCTGGCGGCGGTCATCGTCGCGGTCGTGTTGGTGCTGGGGTTCTGGAAGCCCGGCTTCTTCGTCACCACCAAGCTCGACATCGATGCCGCGCAGAGCGGGGTGCAGCAGATCCTCACCGACGAGGCCAACGGATATGGCGCCAAGAACGTCAAGGACGTCAAGTGCAATGACGGCCAGAACCCGACCGTTCAGAAGGGCGGCACGTTCGACTGCGAAGTCAGCATCGACGGCACCAAGCGCCAGGTGACGGTCACGTTCCAGGACGACAAGGGCACCTACGAGGTCGGCAGGCCCAAGTAAGCGCTAACCGCTAGCCGTCGAGCCCGTCGAGGGCCTTCTGCAACCGTCCGATCGAGGACGTGACGCCGTAGGTCTCGGCGAGCTTGACCACCTTGCGTGGATGCTCGGCGGCCAATGGCAGCGTGTCGTCCGGCGTCGACCACTCCAGCTCGGCGTCGGTGGCCACCTTGACCACCGGAGCCGCCGCCTCGATGTAGTCGGCGGCCTTCAACAGCTTGGTCCGGTAGGCCTTGCTCATCTTCGACTTCGGGTCGTTGGCCGCGGCGAGGATGTTCTCCAACGACTTGTGCTGGGCCAGCAGCGTCGCTGCCGTCTTCTCGCCGATGCCGGGCACGCCGGGTAGGCCGTCGCTCGGATCCCCGCGTAAAAGGGCGAGCTCGGCGTAGGCCGGACCCGCCCGGTCGACCGGAACCCCGTACTTCTCCGCCACCTCGACCGGGCCCCATTTCGTCGCCTTGGCCAACCCGCTGCCCAGGTAGAGCACCCGCACCGGCACCGGCTCGTCGCGCACCAGCTGCAGTAGGTCCCGATCGCCGCTGACCACGACGACGGGGTCGCGTTCCTCGCGCGCGGCCAGGGTGCCCAGAACGTCGTCGGCCTCGTGCTCGGCGGCGCCTGCGGTGGGGATGCCGAACGCGTCGAGGATCTCGAAGATCATGTCGACCTGCGGGGTGAGTTCGTCGGGCACCTCCTCGACGTCTGGTTCGCCGTCGGGGTGCTCCTCGAGTACGCGGTGCGCCTTGTAGGAGGGGATGAGGTCGACGCGCCACTGCGGCCGCCAGTCGTCGTCGCGGCACACCACCAGCCGCCCGGGACGCTCCCGGGTGATCACCGTCGCCATGGCGTCGAGGAAGCCGCGCAGTGCGTTGACCGGGCGGCCGTCGGGTGCGGTGATCGAGTTGGGCACCCCGAAGTAGGAGCGAAACCACATGCTGGCGCCGTCGAGCAGGACGAGGGGAGCGGCCACGGTCACTGACAGTAGCGCGAAGGTCGAGCGAGGTCGCCACCTATTCGGGCGCGGATTAGCCTGAATCCCATGACGGCCAACCGATTCAGCACCGATGTCTACGCCTCGCGGCTGCGGGCCGCCGCCTCGACCGCCGCCGATGCCGGTCTCGCGGGCCTGGTCATCTCGCCGGGCTACGACCTGCGCTATCTGATCGGATCACGGGCGCAGACGTTCGAGCGGCTCACGGCGCTGGTGCTGCCTGCCGACGGCGACCCGACCGTCGTGGTGCCCCGGCTGGAGTTGGCCGCGCTCAAGGAGTCCGCGGTCCCCGAACTCGGGCTGACGGTGCGCGACTGGGTCGACGGTGACGACCCCTACGCGTTGGTCGGCGAGGCACTCGGTGGGGGGACGCCGGCGACCGCCGTCACCGACTCGATGCCCGCCCTGCACCTGCTGCCGCTCGCCGACGTGCTCGGCGTGGTGCCGGTGTTGGCCACCGACGTGCTGCGCCGGCTGCGGATGATCAAGGATCCGGCCGAGATCGACGCGCTGCGCAAGGCCGGGGCAGCGATCGACCGGGTCCACGCGCGGGTCCCCGACTTCCTGGTCCCCGGTCGCACCGAAGCCGACGTCGCCGCCGACATCGCGGAAGCCATTGTCGCCGAGGGGCATTCGGAGGTCGCGTTCATCATCGTCGGCTCGGGACCGCACGGGGCCGACCCGCACCACGAATGCTCGGACCGTGAACTGCGCGCCGGCGACATCGTCGTCGTCGACATCGGCGGACCCTACGAGCCGGGCTACAACTCCGATTCGACCCGCACCTACAGCATCGGCGAACCGGACCCCGACGTCGCCCGTCGGTACGAGGTGCTGCAGCGCGCCCAGCGGGCCGCGGTCGAGGCCGTGAAGCCGGGCGTCACCGCCGAACAGGTCGACGCCGCCGCGCGCGACGTGCTGGCCGCCGAGGGCCTGGCCGACGCGTTCGTGCACCGCACCGGACACGGCATCGGGTTGTCGGTGCACGAGGAGCCCTACATCGTCGCCGGCAACACGCTGACCCTCGAGGAGGGCATGGCGTTCTCGGTCGAGCCGGGCATCTACTTTCCCGGCGAGTGGGGCGCGCGGATCGAGGACATCGTGATCGTCACCGCCGACGGGGCCGAGCCGGTGAACCACCGGCCGCACGAGTTGGTGGTGGTGCCCGCAGGCCCTGCCGCGACGGCCTGACCCGCGGTCAATCGGTGATGCGGTCAAGCAGGTCCGAGGAGCCCAGCACGCGCTCGATACGGACCTCGATGACGACGCGCTTCGGGTTCACCCTCGGCGTGCGATACCGCTGCGCGTAGCGCAGTTCGGCGTCGCGGACGGCGTCGGAATCGGTGTTGACCGTGGCCTTGCCCTCGAGCGACAACCACCGCGCGCCGTCGACCTGGCTGAGCACCGCGACGCCTTGGCGCTCGGCGTTCACGGCCTTCTGCGACCCGCCGCTGGTGATGACGCGCGCGATGTGGGTTGCGGGGTCGAATGTGAACCCGACCGCGACGACGTGCGGCGAGTTGTCCGAGCGCAGGGTCGTCAGCATCGCGAGATGACGCTCGGACAGGAACGCGAGCGCGTCGTTGGTGAGCCGGGTGGTCGCCCGGCGGCTGGACTGGGCCATCGGCCTTCACGGTAGCGCAGGACATAATCGCTGCCATGACAGACACGGCTGACGCGCGTCCGCCATTGGTCGTGATTTTCGGCGGTCGCAGCGAAATCGGCCTCGAGGTGGCCACGCGCCTGGCGCCGGGAGCGGCGGTGCTGCTGGCGGCGCGCCGGTCGGACGACCTGATTGCCGAGGTGAACGCCGTCCGTGCGGCAGGCGCCGCCGCGGTGCACGTGAGGGAATTCGACGCCGACGACCTGGACTCGCACGGACCGCTCGTCGAGTCGATCGTCGCCGAGCACGGCCCGATCGGCACCGCGGTGCTGGCGTTCGGGATCCTCGGCGACCAGGCCCGCGCGGAGAAGGACCCCGCGCACGCCGCGGCGATCGTGCACACCGATTTCGTCGCCCAGGTCAGCCTGTTGACCGTGCTGGCGGAGACGATGCGCGCCGCGGGCTCCGGCGCCCTCGTCGCGTTCTCGTCGGTGGCCGGCGTGCGGGTGCGGCGCGCCAACTTCGTCTATGGCTCGGCCAAGGCGGGTCTCGACGGATTCTGCAGCGGGCTCGCCGACGCGCTGCACGGATCGGGTGTTCATCTGCTGGTGGTCCGGCCGGGGTTCGTGATCGGCCGCATGACCGAGGGGATGAAGCCCGCGCCGCTGTCGAGCACACCGGCGCAGGTGGCCGAGGCGACCGTGCGCGCGCTGCGCCGTCGCCGCCGCACGGTGTGGGTGCCCGCGCCGCTGGCCCTGCTCGCGCTGGCGTTTCGGATGACGCCGCGGGCCGTGTGGCGGAGGTTGCCGAGGTGATCATCGTCGTCGGTATCGGCGCCGACGGTATGGCCGGCTTGCCGCCGGTCTCCCGAGCCGAACTCGCCAGGGCCACTGTGGTTTACGGATCGCACCGCCAGCTCGATCTGCTCGACGAGACGGTCACCGCGGCACGACGGGCCTGGCCGTCGCCGATGATGCCCGCGTTGCGCACGCTGCTCGACGATGCCGATGCTGATGCCGACGGCGATGTGCACGTCGTGGCCAGCGGCGACCCGTTGCTGTACGGCGTCGGCAGCTCGCTGATCCGCATCCACGGTCCCGACCAGGTGACGGTGCTGCCGCACGTGTCGTCGGTGACGTTGGCGTGCGCGCGGGTGGGCTGGCCGGTGCAGGACACCGAGGTGATCAGTTTGGTGTGGAGCGAACCGCAGACCGCGGTGCGCCGCGGCGGTCAGGCGGTGGTGATGTCGCGCGACGGCTCGACTCCAGCCGCGCTGGCACGTCTGCTGACCGACACCGGCCGCGGCGACTCGGAACTCACCGTGCTCGAACAGCTCGGCGGCCCCGCGGAGCGCCGCCGCGCGGCCACCGCCCGCGAGTGGGCCGCCCAACCACCGGACGACGTCGACGACCTCAACGTGATCGCGGTGCGCTACCTCCCCGATGAGCGACGGCTCGGGGTGCTGCCCGACGACGTGTACGCCAACGACGGCCAGATCACCAAGCAGCCGGTGCGGGCGATCACGTTGGCGGCGCTGGCGCCGCGGCCGGGTCAGATGCTCTGGGACGTCGGGGCCGGATCGGGCAGCATCGCGATCGAATGGTGCCGCAGCGGAACGGGCTGTCGCGCGGTGGCGTTCGAACGCGACGAGGAGCGCCGCAAACGCATCGCCGACAACGCGCTGGCGTTGGGCGCCCGGGTGGAGGTGCAGTTCGACGCGCCTGAGTCGTTCGACTTCGCGCCCCCACCGGACACGATCTTCGTCGGGGGCGGGATCACCCGACCGGGACTGCTCGAAGCGTGTTTCGACCGGTTGCCGTCCGGCGGTCGGCTCGTCGCCAACGCCGTCACCGTCGAGTCCGAAGCTCTTGTTGCCCAGTGGTATTCACGCCACGGCGGCGAGCTCCAGCGGTTCGCGCACTACCGCGGGGAGGCGCTCGGCGGGTTCACCGGCTGGCGGCCCGCGATGCCCGTGACGCAGTGGGTGGTGACCAAACCATGACCGTCTACTTCATCGGCGCGGGTCCCGGAGCGGCCGACCTGATCACCGTTCGCGGGCAGCGGTTGCTGCAGCGCTGCCCGGTGTGCCTGTACGCCGGTTCGATCATGCCCGAGGATCTGCTCGCGCTGTGCTCGCCCGACGCCCGCGTTGTCGACACCGGCCCGCTGACGCTCGATCAGATCGTCGACGAGCTCACCACCGCGCACGCCGCAGGGCTTGATGTGGCGCGATTGCATTCCGGTGACCCGTCGATCTACAGCGCGCTGGCCGAACAGTGCCGTCGCCTCGACGATCTCGGCGTCGACTACGAGATCGTGCCCGGTGTACCGGCATTCGCCGCGGCCGCGGCCGCACTGGGGCGTGAGTTGACGGTTCCGGGTGTCGCGCAGTCGGTCACGCTGACGCGGGTGGCCACGCTGTCGACCGCGATGCCGCCGGGCGAGGACCTGCGGACGCTATCGGCGCCGGGGGCCACGCTGGTGCTGCATCTGGCGGCTGCGCAGATCGACGCGATCGTCCCTGAGTTGCTGGTGGGCGGATACCAACCCGAAACACCCTGCGCGGTAGTCGCATTCGCGTCATGGCCGCAACAGCAGGTGGTGCGTTGCACGCTGGCCGATCTCGCCGAGCAGACGAAGGCGGCGGGCATCACGCGCACCGCGGTCATCGTCGTGGGCGACGTGCTGGGGGCCGAGGGCTTTGCCGACAGCTACCTGTACTCGTCGGGACGGGTCCGCCGGGGTCGGCACTGATGCGAATCCTGTTGCTGGGCGGAACATCGGAGGCCCGTGCGCTCGCCGCGCGGTTGCATCCCGAGGTCGAGGTGATCAGCTCGCTGGCAGGCCGGGTGCCCGACCCCGCCCTGCCGGTCGGCGAGGTGCGCATCGGCGGCTTCGGCGGGGTCGACGGCCTGCGTCGGTGGTTGCGCGACGAGCGCGTGGACGCCGTCGTCGACGCCACTCACCCGTATGCGGCGACGATGACCGCGCACGCCGCGACGGCATGCGCCGAGCTCGGGGTGCCGCACCTGGTGCTGGCCCGGCCCGCCTGGCCGTCCGGCGACGCGACCGTCGTCGCCGATGACATCGAGGCCGCGAAAACCGTTGCCGCTCAGCGTTACCAACGGGTGTTCCTCACCACTGGGCGCTCCGGCACCGCGGCGTTCAAAGACGTCGACGCGTGGTTCCTGATCCGCGCGGTCACCCCGCCCGACGCCGCGGATCTGCCGTCACGGCATCAGGTCGTGCTGTCGCGCGGCCCGTACCGCTACGACGACGAAATGGCGCTGCTGCGTGAGCACCGTATCGACGCGCTGGTCACCAAGAACAGCGGCGGTTCGATGACGCGACCTAAGCTCGACGCGGCGACGGAGCTGGACGTCGCGGTGGTGATGGTGGACCGCCCACCGCTGCCGACCGGGGTGGCGACAGTCGAATCGGTGGAGGAGGCGGTCGACTGGGTCACCGATAGGACGCGATGAGCTCGAGGGTCCCGAGTTCGCGGATGGCCTGGCAACCGCGGCTCAACATGACGAGCATCATCTCGTCGCCGCGTTCGGTGGTCGAGGCGAAGGCCGTGCCCAGCGCGACCAGCAACGGCGCCTGCACCAGACCGAGTCGGTAGTCGTTCCAACAGGTGTCGAAGTCGTAATCCTCGACGCCGTAACCGATCAGCGCGCGGTGGTAGCGCTCGACCAGGTCGCGTTCGATCTCGGTGCGCACCGCGGGTTCGAGGCTCGTCGCGGTGAAGTACGCAAGGTCGCGGCCCGGCAGTCCGATGCCGATGGTCTGCCAGTCCACCACGGTGATGCGGGTGCGATCCGGATCGAACAGCATGTTGTCCAGCCGGTAGTCGCCGTGCATCAGCGCGTAACGGCCTGGTTCGGCCATCAGCCAGTCCGTCACCGAAGCCATTGCGGCGGACAGGGTTTCCTGGTCCTCGGGGCTGATCGACGAACCCAGCCGGTCGATGACGATGTCGCCGGCCATCCTGCAGACGTCGCCCATGCCCTTGGCGGCCTCGGCGTCGCCGGGCTTGGGCATGACGATCGCGGACAGGTCCATCCACTCGGGCGCACACCAGCTCGGGCCGTGCAGCCCGGCCAGCGCCTCGACGGCCAACCGGGCCTCTGTCGGACTGCAGCCGGCGATCTGGTCACCCTGCACCGCGGGCGCCATGTCGGCGAGCAGCAGCACGACGTCGGCGCCGTCGTCGGAGATGTTCTGGTAGTAGCTGCGCGGGACCGGGATTCGCATCCGGTCGGCGATCAGCGAGTAGAACTCGACCTCGGACCGGTAACCGAGCGCCACCCGTTCGCGCACCGCGTCGTCCTGGGCGGACAGCTTGATCGCGAAGGACGCGGGCAGGTCCGTGGCTCCGCCGTACGTCGCCGCCACGCGGTACGTTGCGCCGGTCTGGCCCGTCCCGATCGGCGTCACCTCGACGGTGTCGACCTCGGTCCGCAGCACTGATCCCAGCCACGCCGGCGTTACATCTTCGGGCCCACGTGGAATGGCGAGAACGGATGTCACGCGCCGGACATTAACACCCTCGACAGTCGCGAGCGCTCAGCCTCGTACGAAACCCGCGTCCGGCACTACTGGGGGTAGCGCCGCGGGGTGAACACCCGGTCGCCGTCGTCGGTGTACCACTGGGTCTGCGACGAGCCGATGATCAGCAGGCAGCGCATGTCGACGTCGGCGGGGTCGAGGTCGGCCAGACGCACCACCGTGACCTCCTCACGGGGTCCGGACACGTCGCGGCCGATCACCACCGGAGTGCCGGGATCGCGGTGTTCGAGCAGCAGATCGCGCATTGCGCCGACCTGCCATCTGCGGGTCTTCGATGCCGGGTTGTAGATGGCCAGCACCAGATCGGCCTGCGCGGCGGCGGCCAACCGCGCGGCGATCACGTCCCACGGCTTGAGCCGGTCCGACAGCGAGATCACGGCGTAGTCGTGTCCCAGCGGCGCGCCGACCCGGCTGGCGACGGCCTGCGCGGCGGTCATCGCGGGGATCACCCGCACCGAGACACCCGGCCACTGCTTGGCTTCTTCGAGCACCGCGGTCGCCATCGCGAACACGCCCGGGTCGCCGGAGGACACCACCGCGACGGCGCGGCCCTGTTCGGCGAGCGTGCAGGCCAATCGGGCGCGGGCGGGTTCGTCGGTGTTGTCACTGGGGTGCTTGCGTTGACCGGCGCGGTTGCCGACCCGGTCGAGGTAGGGCCCGTAACCGATGAGGTCGGTGGCCGCGGCGAGTTCACGACGGCACTGCGGGGTCATCCAATCGGTGCTGCCCGGACCGAGCCCGACCACCGCGACGCTGCCGGTCACCGCGTCCCGGTCGCGACGGCCCGGCAGCATCGCGAGCGAGAAATACGGGACGGTGGTGTCGTCGACCTCGCCGGCGCCGAGCACCCGCTGCTGCGGTGTGCTGGCCCGCTCGACATAGAAGGCGTCGTCCAACCGACCGGCCGCCGAGAGCGCCTCGCGCACAGCCGGATACGAGCGCCCAAGCTTGAGCATCACCGCCGCGTCGGTGTCGGAGAGCCGACGTTGAAGCTCGTCGGCGGGCAGCGTGCCCGGCAGGATCGTCAGCACCTCGTCGCCCTGGACCAGGGGAGTGGCCACCGCCGCCGACGCGGCGCTCACCGACGTCACCCCCGGCACGATCACCGCGTCGAACCGTTCGGTGAGCCGCGTGTGCATGTGCATGTAGGAGCTGTAGAACAGCGGGTCACCCTCGGCGAGCAGCGCCACGTTGCGGCCGGCCTCCAGGTGGACGGCGATGCGGTCGGCGGCCTCGCGGTAGAAGTCCTCCATCGCACCGGCGTAGCCACCGGGATGGTCGGTGGTCTCGGTGGTAACCGGGTAGACCAGGTGCTCCTCGATCTGAGCGGGCCGCAGATACGGCTCCGCGATACCGCGCGCGATGCTCTTGCCGTGCCTGGCGCTGTGGTAGGCCACGACGTCGGCCTCGCGGATCACCCGCGCGGCCTTGACCGTGACCAGTTCGGGGTCGCCGGGCCCCAGCCCGACGCCCCAGAGCGTTCCTCGCGTCGCGCTCATTCGCGGTCACTGGCAATCGCGTTGACGGCCGCGGCGGCCATCGCGCTGCCGCCGCGACGACCCGTCACCACGAGAAAGGACATCCCCCGGGGCCGGTCGATGAGTTCCTGCTTGGACTGGGCCGAGCCGACGAAGCCGACGGGACCGCCGAGCACCGCCGCGGGAGTCGGCGCGCCGTCGTCGACGAGCTCGAGCAGCCGGAACAACGCGGTCGGCGCGTTGCCGATCGCCAGCACCGCGCCGCCGAGCCGGTCCGCCCACAGGTCGACGGCCGCCGCGGAGCGGGTGGTGCCCAGGCGGGCGGCGAGTTCCGGGGCGCGGGGGTCGGCCACCAGCGAGACCACCTCGTTGTCGGCGGGCAGGCGCGACCTGGTGATCCCGGCGGCCACCATCGACGAATCACACAGGATCGGGGCGCCGGCCGTCAGCGCAGCGTGCGTAGTGGCGACGACGTCGTCGCTGTACGCGACGTGGTCGGCGACGTCGATCTGGCCGCAGGTGTGGATCAACCGCACGACGACCCGGGCCACGTCCTCGGGGAATCGCGCCAGGTCCGCCTCGTCGCGAATGGTCGCGAACGACTGCCGGTAGATCTCCCCGGCATCGCGGATGTAGTCGAGCACGCGATCACCCTACGGGTGCGCGCCGCGCGTCCGGTATCCGTCTCCGGTTGCCACCAGCACCTCACCGGAGGGCGGGCTACCGCAGGCCCGCTCGCATCCGACGAAGTGGCGGTGGCCAGCGGCCGGGTCGTCGACGGCAGCGGCGGCGTCCGCGCGGACGTCGGCCAGCGAGTGCTCACAACCGGGCCTGCCGGTGCACGCGCTGATCGACAACCACGGCGAGTTCTCGTCGAACACCAGGCCCAGCGGCGCGAGCACGCGCAGCGCGACATCGGCGACGTCCTCGGCGAGGTCGAACACGAGCACTGAGCGCCACGGCGTGATCGCCATCGGCGCCTCGATCGCGGCGAGGAACTCGGCGGTCCCGGCGGGCAGCACGCCCAGCGGAACCGCGGCACCCAGCGCGATGCGGCCGTCGTGCTGTTCGAGCCATCCGACGGGCGGCCGGGTGACCGCCGGCCACGTCGTACCCGGCGCCTCGGACGGGGTCAGCCCGACGAGCAGCGGGCCGACATCGTCGAGTTCCCTGACCCGCCAGGCCTTCCCGCGCTCGGCGGCGAATCGCCGGGCCACGGCCACCATCGTCGGCACCGCCAGGCTCTCCGGCAGCCGCACACCGGTGTCGCGACCCGCCAGCAGCAGCGTGGCCGCCTCACCGTCGAAATGCTCGCCGACGTCGGGGCCGAGTCCGGAGATGTCGCCGCGGCCGTCGTCGATGCCGAACATGAACCGGCCGGGCAGAGCGGCCAGCTCCGGGTCGGCCCGGATGGCTTCGTCGAGGTCGGTGACCAGCCCGCGGATGTCGGTGGTCAGCCCCACTCGGCCCGAGAGCGGTGAGGCGACGATATTGCGTACGCGTTCGTGGGTCGGCGAGGGCAGCAGACCGGCCGCCGCCGCGGCCTCGGCGACCGCCGCCGTATCGGTGACGCCCCGAAGCTGCAGATTGCCCCTCGAGGTCAGCTCCAGCGTGCCCGCACCCCAGTCGATGGCCGCGCGCGCCAGCGCCTGCAACTGCGGCGCGGTGATGAGCCCACCCGGCAGCCGCATACGCGCCAGCGCACCGTCGGCGGCCCGATGCACTTGCAGCGCGCCGGGGCAAGCGTCCTGGTCGCGGGTCCTGGCCACGGGTTCACGGTAGTCGCGGGTGCGGGGTCCGAACACAGGTAGTGCGCTACGCGTGTGGTGCCGGCTCGGCGCTCGTAGCGTCCGGAACATCCAGGTCCGAGGCGGACCGAGCGAGCACGGTGGGAGATCGTCATGACCGAACTGATTACGACCAGGCCCCAGCCGACACCACGACCGGTGCCGACGATCGCGGTGCGCGGCCTCTGGCACAGCCACCGCGGACCGGAGCACAGGCACTACCCCCGGCGGTTCACCTATCTCGAAAACGCGTTGCTGTCTCGCGAGCTCGACCGGTTGTGATCAACTGGCCAGTGCCTCGGTCTGCGTGGTTCCGACACTGACCACCGCCGAGTACGCCGAGGCGTCACCCGCCACGACGCGGCTCTGCCGGCCGTAGACGTCGACGGGAATATCCCCGGCCAGCGTGATGCGGTTGAGTCGGCGGTACTGGTCGTCGTAGTCGGCGACGGCGTAGTGCTGGGTGGCGCGGTTGTCCCACAGCGCGACGTCGCCGAGCTGCCAGCTCCACCGAATCGTGTTCTCCAGCTTGGTGATTCGTTCCTGGAACAGGTTGAACAGGGCGGCCGACTCGGTCGATCGGAGCCCGACGAACTTTTTGACGAAGTGGCCGAGCAGCAGCACCCGGTTACCGGTCTCCGGGTGCACGCGCACCACCGGATGCTCGGTTTCGTAGTAGTCGGAGACGAATTCGTCGCGGTACGAGCGCTGCTCGGAGGTCAGCGACGCGTCGGGCTCGTCGTGCAGGGTGGCGTAGTCGTACTGGTTGGTGTGCACGGCCCACAGATTCTCGGCCAGCGTGCGCAGCGGCGGCGGAAGACGGTCGTAGGCGGCTTCGGTGGACGCCCACGTCGTCGTGCCACCGTACGGGGGCAGGGTGATGGCCCGCAGGATCGACGCCTTCGGGATCCGGTCGACGAACGTCACGTCGGTGTGCCAGCTGTTGGCCTTGTCGTAGCGGGAATCGATGGGCAGGAACCGTTCACCGCGCGAGGTCACGGTCGGGTGCGCGGTCGTCGGCGTGCCCAACGCTTGGGCGAAGGCGAGCTGACCGTCGTCGTCCAGACGGTGCTGGTCGCGGAAGAAGACCACCTTGTGTTCGAGCAGGGCCGCATTGATCGCCGACGCGGTGTCCGCGTCGACGCCCGCGCTGAGGTCGATGCCCTCGATCCGGGCGCCGATGTTTGCGCCGAGCTTTACCACCCGCAGCGATGACGGCACGTGAGCAACCTCCAGATGATGCGTGAAACCTGCTGACCACGTTCGCCGCCGGACCTTGCGTTGACAATCGTTCGACTCAGCGCGAATCGAACGGGCCGGTGTTTCGGTTGGATCAAGATCGGGTAGCTGACCGCCGTGAGGGGACTGTGGGACTACATCACCGCCCACCAAGCGCAGCTGGCGTTCGACTCCTATCAACACGTCAGCGCCGTCGTCCAGAGCGTGCTCATCGCGACGATCGTCGGGGTGGTGGTCGGGGTGCTGACCTACCGCAACCCGACGGCCGCCAACCTCGCGACCGCGACATCCAGTGTGATCCTGACGGTCCCCGCGTTCGCTCTGCTCGGCTTGCTGATCCCGCTGTTCGGGCTCGGAGTGGTGCCCAGTGTCGCTGCGCTGGTGCTGTACTCACTGCTGCCGATCGTGCGTAACACGATCGTCGGGCTCAACGGGGTCGATCCCGCGCTCACCGACGCCGCGCGGGGTATCGGGATGAGCCGGCTCGACACCCTGGCCCGCGTCGAACTGCGGCTGGTGTGGCCGTCGATCCTGTCCGCCATGCGGATCAGCACGCAGATGTCGATGGGCGTGCTGGCGATCGCCGCCTACGTCAAGGGACCGGGACTGGGCAACCTGATCTTCACCGGGCTGGCGCGCGTGGGCAGCCCGACGGCCGTGCCGATGGCCCTGGCCGGGACGCTGCTGATCGTCGTCCTCGCGCTCGCACTCGATGCGGTGCTCGTCCTGATCGGCCGCCTCACCACGTCGAAAGGTATTCGATGACAACTCAAATCGCGCCGGAGGACACCAGCTCGAACGGCAGCACCGGGGTCCGCATCGTGCTGGACCACGTCTCGAAGGTCTATCCCGGCTCGGACAGCCCGGCGGTGGACGACGTGTCGCTGGAGATCCCGGCCGGCGAGATCGTCGTGTTCGTCGGCCCGTCCGGCTGCGGGAAGACCACGATGATGCGGATGATCAACCGGCTGTCCGAGCCGACGTCGGGCACGATCATGATCGGCGACAACGACGCCCTGTCGATTCGGCCTACCGAGCTTCGCCGCTCGATCGGGTACTCGATCCAGCAGGCAGGGCTATTCCCACACATGACGATCCGGCAGAACGTCGGCCTGGTGCCGGGATTGTTGCGCTGGGACCGAAAGCGCATCGTCGACCGCGTCGACGAACTGCTCGACATGGTCGGCCTGGAGCCGGGTCAGTACGCCGAGCGGTATCCGCGCCAACTGTCGGGCGGGCAGCAGCAACGCGTGGGCGTTGCGCGAGCGCTGGCCGCCGACCCACCGGTCCTATTGATGGACGAACCGTTCGGCGCCGTCGATCCGATCACCCGCAGCACTCTGCAGGACGAACTGCTGCGCTTACAGGGCGAACTGCGCAAGACGATCGTCTTCGTCACCCACGACTTCGGTGAGGCCGTCAAGCTCGGCGACCGGATCACGGTGCTGGGCAACCAATCCAAGGTCCTGCAGTACGACACGCCGCAGAACATCCTGGCCAGCCCCGCCGATGACACCGTCGCCGGCTTCGTCGGCTCCGGCGCGTCACTGCGCCAACTGGGCCTGATGCGCATCAAGGACGTGGAGCTGCGGCCGCATCCGGCTGTGCACCAGAGTGATTCGATCGACGATGTCCGAAAGGCGCTGGCGGGCAGTGAGTTCGATTGGGTCGTCGTGCTCGACGAACGAGAGCGGCCTGTCAGCTGGGTGCGCGAGAGCAAGCTCGGCCACGCGGCCGCGCTCGCCGACGCCGTCGAACCGCTCGACGTCGTCAGCACCCAGTCGACGCTCGAAGACGCCCTGGAAGCGATCCTCGCCCAACAGCATGCGTCGGCCGTCGTGGCCGGACCCGGCAGCCGGTACGCCGGCGTCGTCACGCTCGACACGCTGATTGACACGATCACCTGGCTGCGGGCCTCGGCGGAGGCCAGCGCGGACGGACAACCGTGACCGCGGTCGCGGACTCCGCCCAGTCGACGCGCGCCAACCCCGGCGAACGCAGGCGACTGCTCATTCAACCCATCGCGGTGCTGATCGTCGCTGCGGCCGTGGTGTTCTGGGCGTTCAACCGCGACCTCACCGCCACTCAGCAGGAGAACATCAACCCCGGCAACATCGCCACGCTGATCTGGCAGCACCTGCTGATCACCATTGCTGTCACCGCGATCGTGCTGTTGATCGGGGTACCGCTCGGCGTGCTGGTCACACGTCCCGGCGCGAAGATGTTGCGCCCCTTCTTCATGGGGGTGGCCAACATCGGCCAGGCGGCGCCCGCCATCGGCCTGCTGGTCCTGCTGTTCTTGTGGACCGGCAGGACGGGCTTCTGGATCGGCGTCCTGCCGATCGCGCTGTATTCGCTGCTGCCGGTGCTGGCCAGCACCATCCTCGGCATCAACCAGGTGGACCGCTCGCTGGTGGACGCCGGTCTGGGGCAGGGCATGTCGCGGCGATCGGTGCTGACGCGGGTGGAGCTGCCGCTGGCCATTCCGTACATCCTGGCCGGCCTGCGCACCTCGCTCGTGCTCGCGGTGGGGACCGCAACGCTGTCGTTCCTCGTCAATGCCGGCGGGCTGGGCATCCTCATCGACACCGGATACAAGCTGCAGGACAACGTGACCCTGATCCTGGGCAGCGTGCTCGCGGTGTGCCTCGCGCTGCTGGTCGACTGGCTCGGCGGGCTCGCCGAGTTCTACCTCAACCCCAAGGGTCTGCGATGATCCGCCGCACCATCGCCCTGCTGGCCTGCGCTCTGCTCACCGGGTGCGGGCTCGGGGCGGGGAGCACCGTGCCGCTCAAGGTCGGACCGGCGTCGATCCAACCCAATCCCGCACTCGAGGGCGTGCCGATCACGGTGGGCTCCAAGGAATACACCGAACAGGTGATCCTCGGCTACATCCTGGAGTACACCTTGGCCGCGGCCGGGGCCGACGTCCGCGACCTCACCGGCATCGTGGGCTCGCGCAGCACCCGCGAGGCCCAATTGTCGGGTCAGGTCGACGTCGCCTACGAGTTCACCGGCAACGCGTGGATCAACTACCTGGGTCACGAGAAGCCGATCCCCGACAGCCGCAAACAGTTCGAAGCGGTCCGCGAAGAGGACCTGGCCCGCAACGACATGGTGTGGTTGCCGCCGGGGCCGATGGACGACACCTACGCACTGGCGGCCAGCCGGGGCGTCGTCGAGCGGACCAATGTGCGCACGCTGTCGGAGTACGCCGAGTTGGTCAAGCGCGATCCGGCCGCGGCGCGCACCTGCGTCGACACCGAGTTCCGGGCCCGCCAGGACGGCTACCCCGGGATGGCGGCGGCGTACGGGTTCGACCCCGCGCGAGCGCAGACGCCGGTGCTCCAGGTCGGCATCATCTACCAGGCCACCGCCGACGGTTCGCAGTGCGACTTCGGTGAGGTGTTCACCACCGACGGCCGCATCGCCGCGCTGGACCTCGTCGTGCTCACCGACGACAAGCAGTTCTTCGCCCACTACAACCCCTCGGTGACGATGAAACGCGCCTTCTACGAGGCGCATCCGCAGATCGCCGAAGTCACGGCGCCAGTCACGGCGGCATTGACCAACGAGGCGATCATGGACATGAACAAGCAGGTCGACGTGGAGGGCCGCGACCCGAGCGTGGTGGCGCGTGACTGGATGGTGGCGCAGGGCTTCATCACCGCGCAGTAATCGCGATTTCCGTCGATATCGCCTCTTCTCGCGCGTACCCTTCCGATAGCCGAAGGGGGCCCGATGGCAGAGAAGCGTGCGGTGAAGGTCGCGATCGTCGGCGCCGGAATGTCGGGCATCTGCATGGCGGCCAAGTTGCAGGACGCCGGCATCGAGACCTTCACGATCTTCGAACAAGCCGACGAGGTCGGTGGCACGTGGCGCGACAACACCTATCCCGGGCTGCACTGCGACGTACCGTCTCGGTTCTATTCGTATACCTTCCGGTCGAACCCCGAGTGGTCCCGAGTGTTGCCGCCGGGCAACGAAGTTCAGTCGTACTTCCAGCAGGTCGCCACGGAGCGCGGCATCCGGCCTCACATCGAGTTCGGCACGCCGGTGACAAGCGCGGCGTTCCGCGACGGCCAATGGTGGGTCAGCACCGCCGACGGCTCCGAACCGTTCGACGTCCTCATCACCGCGACGGGCATCCTGCGGGTACCGCGCTATCCCGACATCCCCGGACTGGACACGTTCGCAGGCCCGATGTTCCACTCGTCTCGCTGGGACCACTCGGTGCCGTTGCAGGACAAGCGGATCGGTTTGATCGGGACCGGATCGACGGGCGTCCAGATAACCGCCGAACTCGGCGGAAAAGTGCGGGCGCTCACGATATTTCAACGCACCGCTCAATGGGTCTTCCCGTTCCCGAACCCGCGGTACTCACCGATCACGAAGGCCGCGCTGCGACGTGCCCCGGCGCTGAGCCGGCTCGGCTACCGCTTCTGGCAGGCCGTGTACGAGAACTTCTTCGCCAAGGCGATGGTTGCGCCGGGACTTCGTCGCCGGCTGGTGTCGGCGATGTGCCGGTGGAACCTCAACCTCTCCGTGCGCGACCCGCAACTGCGCCGCAAGCTGACACCCGACTACCAGGCGATGTGCAAACGCATCGTCGCCGCCGGACACTACTACCAGTCCGTGCAGAGGCCAGGCGTCGACGTTGTCATCGACCCGATCGATCACATCGAGCCCAGGGGGGTCGTCACCGCGGACGGCACACTGCACGAGCTCGATCTCCTCGTGATCGCCACCGGCTTCGACGCGCACGCCTATACGCGTCCGATGGAGATCATCGGGATCGACGGCGTCTCGTTGGATGACGCATGGACGGACGGGCCGCAGGCCTATCGATCGGTCGCGGTGCCGGGCTTCCCGAACATGTTCATGCTGATGGGGCCGCACTCTCCGATCGGTCAGCAGTCGCTCGTCATCATCGCCGAGAACCAGGCCGACTATGCGATGTGGTGGATCGAGCGTATCCGTGACGGTCACATCGAGGCCGCTGCGCCGACGGAGATCGCCACCAAGGACTACAACGAGCAGATGAAATCGGCTATGCCGCAGACGGTTTGGACGACCGGCTGTAACAGCTGGTATCTCGACAAGCACGGCCTGCCCGAACTGTTCCCGTGGGAGCCCGTCCGTCATCGCCGGCTGTTGGCTTCACCGGAGCCGGCCGATTTCGAGGTTCAAACGGCCCAAACGTGATGGTCGTCACACTAGAGCCTCTAGTGATCCGTGCCACACAAGTCGGTCTCAAACACCCGCTGACGTCGTAAGTTCCCGGTTACTGCACGCGTGTGCAGTAAGCGTCAGGAAGGAACGACGATGTTCGAACTCATCGTGTTCGGTGCTCTTCTGGTCGTGCTGATCGCCGCCCTCGGGTTGCCGTATCCGCAGAGCACCTACGGCCGCTGGAACCGCCACTAGCCGCTTCGGCATCTGCCGCACGCTCGCGGAGGGAAATGCGGCGTGGGGTAGTAATGGGGGGTGGCTCAGCCGTCTCGTGACCCCGCCGTCTTGCTCCTGTCCACCTCGGACACCGACCTGATTACGGCTCGGTCCTGCGGCACCAATTACCGGTGGGCCAACCCGTCGAGGCTGGTCGACGGCGAACTCGGCGAACTGCTGCGCGACGCCGACATCGTGGTGGTGCGCATCCTCGGCAGCTACCGCGCCTGGGAGGACGGCATCGACGAGGTCGTGGCCAGCGGAGTGCCTGCGGTCGTCGTCAGCGGCGAGCAGTCGCCGGACGCGGAGTTGATGCGGCACTCGACCACGCCCGCGGGGGTGGCGCTGCAGGCGCACGTCTATCTGGCTCAGGGCGGCGTTATGAACCTGCGCCAGTTGTACGCGTTCCTTTGCGACACGGTGTTGATGACCGGCTTCGGGTTCTCCTCTCCCGAGAGCACGCCGCTGTGGGGCGTGGTGCCCCGCGACGGCAGCGGTGACGGCCCGACGGTCGCGGTGCTCTACTACCGCGCCCAGCATCTCGCGGGTAACACCGCCTACGTCGAGGCGCTGTGCGACGCGATCGAAGATGCCGGGGGTCGAGCGCTCCCGGTGTTCTGTGCGTCGCTGCGCACCGCCGACGCGGAGCTTCTCGAACTGCTCGGAACGTCGGACGCACTGATCACGACCGTGCTCGCGGCCGGCGGGACCACCCCGTCGACCGTCTCGGCGGGTGGCACGGACGACAGCTGGAACGTCGCACACCTTGCGGCACTGGACATCCCGATCCTGCAGGGGTTGTGCCTGACGAGCCCGCGGTCGCAGTGGCAGAACAACGACGACGGGCTCTCACCGCTCGACGTCGCGACACAGGTCGCCGTGCCTGAGTTCGACGGCCGCATCATCACCGTGCCGTTCTCTTTCAAGGAGATCGACGAGGAGGGATTGACCTCGTACGTGCCCGATCCCGAACGCTGCGCGCGCGTCGCCGGGCTGGCCGTACGGCACGCGCGGTTGCGATCGATTCCGGTGCAGAACAAGCGAATCGCGGTGGTGTTCTCCGCCTATCCGACCAAACACGCGCGCATCGGCAACGCTGTCGGGCTCGACACGCCGGCCAGCGCCGTCGCCTTGCTGCGCGCGATGCGCGAGCACGGCTACCGCATCGATGAAGTTCCCGGCCTCGACGCCGGCGATGGCGACGCGCTCATCCACGCGCTGATCGAACGCGGCGGCCAGGACCCCGACTGGCTGAGCGTGGGCCAGCTCGAGGGAAACCCGATCCGGGTGTCGGCCAGGGACTATCGCGACTGGTTCGCCACGCTGCCCGCCGAGCTCACCGACGCGATCGTCGAGCACTGGGGTCCGCCGCCGGGAGAGATGTTCGTCGACCGCAGCGCCGATTCCGACGGCGAGATCGTCATCGCCGCGCTGCAGGCGGGCAACGTCGTGCTGATGGTGCAGCCGCCGCGCGGATTCGGCGAGAACCCCGTCGCCATCTACCACGACCCGGACCTGCCGCCCAGCCACCACTACCTGGCCGCATACCGGTGGATCGAGTCGGTGTTCGGCGCGGATGCGGTCGTGCATCTGGGCAAGCACGGAAACCTCGAGTGGCTGCCGGGCAAGAACCTCGGCATGTCGGCGGCCTGCGGATCCGACGCCGCGCTGGGCAACCTGCCGCTGATCTACCCGTTCTTGGTCAACGACCCCGGCGAGGGCACCCAGGCCAAGCGTCGGGCCCACGCCACCCTGGTCGACCACCTCATCCCGCCCATGGCGCGCGCCGAAAGCTACGGCGACATCGCCCGTCTGGAGCAGTTGCTCGACGAGCACGCGAACGTGTCGGCGCTCGACCCCGGCAAGCTGCCCGCGATCCGCCAGCAGATCTGGACGCTGATGCGCGCCGCGAAGATGGACCACGACCTCGGGCTGGAGGAGCGCCCCGAGGAGGACTCGTTCGACGACATGCTCCTGCACGTCGACGGCTGGCTCTGCGAGATCAAGGACGTCCAGATCCGCGACGGTCTGCACATCCTCGGCGAAACCCCAGGCGGCGAGGACGAACTCGACCTGGTACTTGCGATCCTGCGAGCCCGGCAGCTGTTCGGCGGCGAGCAGACGGTGCCGGGCCTGCGTCAGGCGCTCGGCCTCGCCGAGGACGGCAACGACGAGCGCGCCGCCGTCGACGTCGCCGAGGCGCAAGCGCGCAAACTTGTTGCCGCGCTGCAGGAGTCGGGCTGGAACCCCGAGGTCGTCGACACGCTGACCGACAATGCCGACGTCGCCGCGGTGCTGCGGTTCGCCGCCGCCGAAGTGGTGCCGCGGCTCGCGGGTACGGCGCAGGAGATTCCGCAGATCCTCCGGGCGCTGGACGGGCGCTTCATCCCCGCCGGGCCGTCGGGATCGCCGCTGCGCGGGCTGGTCAACGTGCTGCCCACCGGGCGCAACTTCTACTCCGTCGATCCCAAGGCGGTGCCGTCGCGGCTGGCGTGGGAAACCGGTGTGGCGATGGCCGATTCGCTGCTGGCACGTTACCGCGACGACTACGGCGACTGGCCGCGGTCGGTCGGTCTGTCGGTGTGGGGCACCTCGGCCATGCGGACCTCTGGCGACGACATCGCCGAAGTGTTGGCCCTGCTGGGAGTTCGCCCGATTTGGGACGAGGCGTCGCGGCGGGTCGTCGACCTCGAACCGATCGCGCTCGCCGACCTGGGCAGGCCCCGCATCGACGTCACCGTGCGCATCTCCGGGTTCTTCCGAGACGCGTTCCCGCATGTCGTCACGATGCTCGATGACGCTGTGGCGTTGGTCGCCGGGCTCGACGAACCCGCCGAGGAAAACTATGTCCGCGCCCACGCACAGGCCGACGTCGCCGAACATGGCGATGAGCGCCGCTCCACCACAAGGATTTTCGGATCCAAGCCGGGAACGTACGGCGCCGGGCTCCTGCAGCTGATCGACAGCCGCAACTGGCGCGACGACGCCGACCTCGCCGAGGTGTACACCGCGTGGGGCGGATTCGCCTACGGCCGCGGATTAGACGGAGTCGCCGCCAGTGATGATATGAGCCGGCAGTACCGCCGAATCGCGGTGGCCGCGAAGAACACCGACACCCGAGAACACGACATCGCCGACTCCGACGACTACTTCCAGTACCACGGCGGCATGATCGCGACGGTCCGCGCGCTGACCGGTAAGGATCCGGCGGCCTATATCGGCGACAACACCCGTCCCGACGCCGTGCGCACCCGCACGCTCTCCGAGGAGACCACCCGGGTGTTCCGCGCCCGCGTGGTCAACCCGCGGTGGATCAATGCGATGCGCAGACACGGCTACAAGGGCGCATTCGAAATGGCCGCCACGGTCGACTACCTGTTCGGCTACGACGCCACCGCAGGCGTGATGGCCGACTGGATGTACGAGCGGCTGTCGCAGGAGTACGTGCTCGACGACGAGAACCGCAAGTTCATGGCCGAGTCCAATCCGTGGGCGCTGCACGGTATGGCCGAACGACTCCTGGAGGCCGCCGACCGCGGCATGTGGGCCGCACCCGAACGGGCGACGCTGGACGGATTGCGGGATGTGCTGCTGGAGACCGAGGGCGACCTCGAAGGCTGACGTCCGCGCGCGGTGGTGACAGGCGCACAGGCAGAGTGGAGGTAAGCGCACTATCTTCGGGAAGATGTCTGCCACCTTTGCCGATGTCGCGAAGTCCGAGTACATCCTGCTGACCACGTTCACCAAGGACGGCAGGGCCAAGCCCACGCCGATCTGGGCGGTGCCCGACGGTGATCGCCTGATCGCCATCACGCAGGAACAGTCCTGGAAGGTCAAGCGGATCCGCAACACGCCGCGGGTGACCATCGCGCCGTGCGATATGCGCGGTAACCCGAAGGGTGAAGCGGTCGAGGCGGTCGCTTCGATCCTCGACAAGTCGGTCAACGGGGCGACCTACGCCGCGATCGGCAAGCGCTACGGACTGCTCGGCAAGACGTTCAACGTTTTCTCCAAGCTGCGCGGGGGAATGGAAAAGAACGTGACCATCGAGATCAAGCCGGGGTGAACATGGCCGACACGTTCGACGACGTCGCACAATCGAAGTACATGCTGCTGACGACCTTCACCAAGGACGGCAGGCCCAAGCCCACCCCGATCTGGGGCGCCCCCGACGGTGACAAGCTGCTCGTCATCACCGACGACGGCTCGTGGAAAACCAAGCGCATCAACAACACCCCGCGGGTGACGATCCAGAAGTCGACGGCGCTGGGCAAGCCCAAGGGCGAACCGGTCGGAGCGGTCGCCCGGGTGCTGCCCAAGGACGACACCCGCCGGGTCTTCGACAAGGTCACCCGCCGCTACTGGTATCACGCGTGGTGGTGGATTCCGCAGGCGCTCATCCGCGGCGGCATCGACAAGGTCCACATCGGGATCGAGATCAAGCCCGCGGCGTAGCCGCCAGGTGCTCGCCGAAAAACGCGAACACCCGCGTCCAGGCGTCGTCGGCGGCCGCCGCGTTGTAGCCGAACCCGGTGATCCGTAACAACGGTTGTCCCGGAAGCTTGTTCGCAAAGCTGTGGCCGGCGTCCGGGTACACCTTGATGTCCGACGGAATTTCCTTATCCGCGAGTACTTTCCGTAATCGGTCGGCAGCGCCGATGCCGATCGGGTCGCGTCGGCCGAAGCTCGCGACGATCGGGCATGCCCCGGTCAGCGTCTCGTCGAGTTGGCGGGGCAGCGGAGTGCCGTAGAACGGCGCCGACGCACCGAACCCCTGCGGCGACATCACCAACGCGAACTGCCCACCCATGCAGAAACCGGCGATGCCGGCCGCGCCGGAGCACTCCGGCAGGGCCAGCACATGCTCGCGGGCGGCGAGGATGTCGTCGAGCGCGCGACCCCGCTTGCTGAGCAGTTCGCGAAACACCCGGGTGATGCAGCGGGCGCGCCCACCACGGGAGTACAGATTCGGCGTGATCGCGATGTAGCCGGCCCCGGCGATGCGCGCCGAGATCGCCTGGTTGTCCGGTCCGTATCCGATCGCGTCGTGCACAACCACGATCGCCGGCCACGGCCCCTCGCCGTCCGGCTTCGAGAGCAACGCGTCGATCGGACCGTCCGGCGTATCGATCTTGATCGTGGCCATTTCGCCAATCTACGGAACCCGACGGGGCGCCCGGACGTTAACCGCGTATGGCGATGCGGCTGTTTGTCCTCTATGTGGTCGTCGAGACCGCGGTCGTGGTGGCCCTGGTGTCGACGATCGGCATCGGCTGGACGCTACTGCTGCTGCTCGCGACGTTCCTGTTGGGTTTCGTGCTGGCCGGATCGCAGTTGCGGCGCCATATCGGCCGGCTGCGTTCGGGCCTGACCCCGGCGACCCTGCACGGTACGGCCGCCGACAGCATCCTCGTCGCGCTCGGCACCGTCCTGGTCGTGATCCCGGGGCTGGCCAGCTCGGTGGTGGGCGCGCTGCTGCTCGTGCCCCCGACGCGGGCGGCGGCCCGCCCGGTGCTGACCGCGCTGGCCGCGCGTCGGATGCCGCTGATCACCGCCGGGGTCGCGGGCTGGGGAGCGGCCACGAGACGGGGCGACTACATCGACGGCGAGGTCGTCGAGGTGGTCGACGTGGAACCGCCCGCAGTGGAGCGCGCGCCGCGTCCCACCGACGACCTGTGAGAACCTCCCGTAGGTGACGACCCTTCTGCTCAACGGGCGGGTGCACAGCCCCGCCATGCCCGACGCCACGGCGCTCGCGGTGCGCGACGGTGTGATCGCCTGGTTGGGCAGTGACGACGTCGGCCGCGGACAGTTTCCCGACGCCCAGGTCATCGACCTCGACGGCGCCTTCGTCGCACCTGCCTTCGTCGACAGCCACATCCACCTCACCGCCACCGGGCTGGCGCTCTCGGGACTCGACCTCCGGTCGGCCCGATCGAGGCAGCATTGCCTGCAACTGCTGAGCGACTACGCCCGCAGCCATCCCGACGGCCCGATCTGGGCCCACGGCTGGGACGAATCGAACTGGCCCGAACGCATACCGCCCAGCACCGATGACGTCGACGCCGTCGTCGGCGACCGCCCCGCCTACCTGGCCAGGGTGGACGTGCACTCGGCCGTTGCGTCGACCGCGCTGCGGGTGCTCTGCCCCGGCCTGGCCGACGCCGGCGGATACGACCCGCAGCGGCCACTGACGGCCGATGCGCACCATCTGGTCCGCGCCGAAGCGCGCACCCGGCTCACCCCGCAGCAGCGCGACCACGCGCGCAGGGCCGCGCTGGATGCCGCGGCGGCATCCGGCATCGCCGCCGTGCACGAGTGTGCGGGTCCGCAGATCGGGGGCCTCGACGACTGGGACGAGATCCGCGCCCTCACCCACGGCGTCGAGATCATCGGGTACTGGGGCGAAGCGGTGACCACGGCCGATCAGGCACGCGCGCTGATCGAGCGCACCGGCGCCCGAGGCCTGGCGGGCGACCTCTTCGTCGACGGAGCGCTCGGCTCGCGCACCGCCTGGCTGCACGAGCCCTACGCCGACGCGCCCGACTGCTCTCCTGGACTGACCGGCAACACCTACCTCGACCGCGACACGATCGCGGCGCACCTGCAGGCCTGTACCGAGGCCGGCATCCCCGCCGGCTTCCACGTGATCGGCGACGCCGCCGTCACCGCCGTCGTCGATGCGCTCGAGTCCGTCGTCGCATCGGCCGGAGCCCCTGCCGTCGCCCGGTGCGGGCACCGGCTCGAACATCTGGAGATGGTCACCGAGGAACAGGCGCACAAGCTCGGTGCCTGGGGTGTGCTCGCCAGTATGCAACCGAACTTCGACGCCCTGTGGGGCGGCGACGGCGGGATGTACGCTCAGCGTCTCGGGCGCGCGCGAGCCAGATCGTTGAACCCGTTCGCGCTGTTAGCATCCCAAGGCGTGCCCCTCGCCTTCGGTTCGGACAGCCCCGTCACCCCGATGGACCCGTGGGCGACGCTGCGAGCGGCGACGCGGCACCGGACCCCGGGCAGTGCGCTCTCGGCGCGCGCGGCGTTCGCGGCGCTCACCCGCGGCGCGTGGCGGGCCGCCGGCGTGCGGGACGGGGTGGCGGGCACGCTGGTTCCCGGCGCACCGGCCTCGTACGCGATCTGGGAGGCCGACGAACTCGAAGTGAGCGCCCCCGCCGACGCGGTACAGCGGTGGTCGACCGACCAACGCTCGCGGGTGCCTCCGCTGCCGCGGCTCGACGGCCCGTCACCCCGCTGTCGACAGACGGTCCATCGGGGTGTCGTCATCCATGGCTGAGACTGCCTCCAAGACAAGGCGATTCGGTCAGGCCCTGATAAACCGGCTGCCGCAACTCGGCGTTGCGATCGTCGCCGGGGTGCTGCTGTGCTTGAGCTTCCCGCCGTTCGGATGGTGGTACCTGGGCTTTGTCGCGTTCGCACTGCTGGCCTGGGTGCTGACCCGCGAGACCACCACGGTGCGAGGCGGATTCGGCTACGGCTTCCTGTTCGGAGCGGCGTTCTACCTGCCGCTGCTGCCGTGGGTCGGCGCGTTCGTCGGCCCGTTCCCGTGGATCGGCTTGGCACTCGCCGAGTCGCTCTTCCCGGCGGTGTTCGGCGCGGCCGCCATAGCGGTTCGCAAATTGCCGGGCTGGCCGCTGTGGTTCGCAGGGCTGTGGTCAGCGCAGGAGTGGCTCAAGTCGACGGTGCCGTTCGGTGGATTCCCCTGGGGCGTGGTCGCTTACGGCCAGACCGAGAGCCCGCTCCGGTCGATCGCCCAGCTGGGCGGTGCGCCGTTGCTGACCTTCGCCACGGTGCTCGTCGGGTTCAGCGTCGCGGCGATCGTTCTCGAGGTCGTCGAATGGTGGCGGCGCGACGCCGTGCAGTACGCGGCACCGCCGGCCGTGGTGGTGCCCGGGGTGGCCATCAGCGCCGTGCTGCTCGTCACCGCGCTGACGTGGCCGCACGTCCGCCAGTCCGGCATCGGCGCCGGCGACGAACACTCGGTCACCGTCGCCGTCGTCCAGGGCAACGTCCCACGGCTCGGCCTGGATTTCAACGCACAGCGGCGCGCGGTGCTCGACAACCACGTGCGCGAGACGCTGCAGCTCGCGGAGGACGTGCGAGCCGGGCGCGCGCCGCGGCCGATGTTCGTCGTCTGGCCCGAGAACTCGTCCGACATCGACCCGCTGGCCAATCCGGACGCCGACGAGCTGATCTCCTCGGCTGCGGCGGCCATCGACGCTCCCATCCTCGTCGGTGCGGTGGTCGAGGCGCCCGGTGCCACGCCCGACGAGCCGGCCACGACGAACTCGGTGATCGTGTGGAATCCGCGCGGCGGGCCAGGCGAACGGCACGACAAGCAGATCGTGCAGCCGTTCGGGGAGTACCTGCCGTGGCGCGGATTCTTCCGCCACTTTTCCGACTACGCGGACCGCGCCGGGTACTTCGTGCCGGGCGATGGCACCGGAGTCGTGCATCCCGCCGGTGTGCCGGTGGGGGTGGCCACCTGCTGGGAGGTGATCTTCGATCGCGCACCACGCGAGTCGGTGCGCAACGGGGCGCAGCTGCTGGTGGTGCCGTCGAACAACGCGACGTTCACCGAGTCGATGAGCGAACAGCAGCTGGCGTTCGCGCGGCTGCGCGCGGTCGAACACGACCGGTACGTCGTCGTCGCCGGGACGACGGGAATCAGCGCGATCATCTCGCCCGACGGCCGTGAGCTGTCTCGCACCGCGTTCTACGAACCCGCGTACCTCGACTCTGCGGTACGGCTGAAAACGCAGCTCACAGCCGCGACGCGGTGGGGCCCGCTGGTGGAGGGCCTGCTCATCGCCTTCGGCGTAGGCGGGCTTATCGCCGCGATGCTGCACAATGAAAGCTTTGTGCGCCGTCGATTGACCGGCGGCACCAAAGATAGAGGAGCTACATGACGACGGGCCGGGACCCGGGGGAGCGCCCCAGCCAGCGCACGCTGGTCATCATCCCCACCTACAACGAGCGGGAGAACCTCCCGCTGATCGTCGAGCGCGTCCAGAAGGCGCAGCCCGACGTGCACATCCTGGTCGTCGACGACGGCAGCCCCGACGGCACCGGCAAGCTCGCCGACGACCTGGCGCTCGCGGACCCGGACCGCATCCACGTCATGCACCGCACCGCCAAGGGCGGCCTCGGCGCGGCCTACCTGGCCGGATTCGCGTGGGGGCTGGGCCGCGAGTACTCGGTGCTGGTCGAGATGGACGCCGACGGCAGCCACCCTCCCGAGCAGCTGTACCGGTTGCTCGACGCCATCGACGGCGGCGCCGACGTGGTGATCGGGTCGCGCTACGTGGCGGGGGGAGAGGTGCGTAACTGGCCGCGCCGGCGCCTGGTGCTCTCGCGCACCGCCAACGGCTACAGCCGCATCCTGCTCGGTGTCGACATCCACGACATCACCGCCGGCTATCGCGCCTACCGCCGTGAGGTGCTCGAGAAGATCGACCTGAGCGCGGTCGAATCGAAGGGGTACTGCTTCCAGATCGACCTGACCTGGCGTTCGATCAACAACGGGTTCGTCGTCGTGGAGGTGCCGATCACGTTCACCGAACGCGAGTTCGGACAGTCCAAGATGAGTGGCTCGAATATCCGCGAGGCCCTGTTCAAGGTCGCGGGGTGGGGTCTGCGGGGTCGTATCGACCGCGCGCGGGGGGCCCGCGTCACGCCGTAGTGACGGTTTCAGGCCCCAGCTCCCGCGAGTGACCGTGTCTGCACGGCGACACGCCGTGGTCTGGTGTCAGAAAGCGGTCGCTCGCGGGGAACGACGGGTCAGCCGCGGCGGCGGGCCTTGATGATGTCGAGGCGCTCCTTGAGCAGTTCCTCGAGCTCCTCGATCGACCGACGCTCGAGCAGCATGTCCCAGTGCGTCCGCGGCGGCTTGGTCTTCTTGGGCTCCGGCGCGTCACCCTCGATCAGGGTGCCTTCCATGCCGTTGCGGCACAGCCAGGTGTGGGGGATCTCGGCGTCGTCGGCGAACGGAACGTCGAATTCCTCACCGTTGTCGGTGCGGTACCGCGCGACCTGACGCGGCGCCAAGTCGTGGTTGCGGTCGGTCTCGTAGCTCACGGCTCCGAGGCGACTTCCCCTCAAGACACGATCAGCCATCGTCAAACAACTCCTCGATCAGCGCGTTATTGTCCGGATCATCAACGCAGCAATACGCTGTGAAGTTCCCGACTCGACCCTCCATGATACCGGGGAACGGGTGGCGCTCGGTTTACAGTCACGTCCGTGGCACGTCGGTTACGTCCCCAGTCCTGCCGCTGGTGCGGTCGCGAGGTCGGCGACGCCGGTTTGGGCCGGCGGCGTCAGTACTGCAGGCAGTCCTGCCGCCAGCGCGCGTACGAACAGCGGAGCCTGATCAAGGGCACCTCGCTGGCCCCCGACGCGGTCGTCCTGTCCCCGGAGGAGGCCGCCGAACTCTCCGACCGTGTCTACCAGGTCCGATGCGCGGCCGAAGACGTCGCCCTGGCCGTCGAGGAGGGCGCCGACGCCGGTGAACTGCGCGAGCTGTGCGACGCCCTGATGCAGGCGGCCAAGGCCGCCGACGGGTGGCGGTGACGGCAAGTATTTTTCGGTAGATCGCTGCGCGGTTGAACCGCCACGGGTGTTGGCTCGTCGTCCAGAACGACCAGCTAGTTCCTCCCGAATGGACCCCACCATGACCGTGCTCATGAAGCGATTGATCCCCATCCTGTTCGTCGCGATCGGCGCGCTGCTCGCGCTCGGCGCCCTGTCCGCCTGCTCCGGCGGGTCGACCCCCACGGCGGACGCGCCAACCACGTCCAGCTCCGCTCGGCCGTTTCCGCAGTCGGCGCGCTTCGTCGCCGATATGAAGTCGCCCGACGGCAAGCCCATGACGATCGGCATCTCCGTCGACGGCGGGCAGGTCGTCGCCTACGCCTGCAACGGCGCCGACGACGAAGCGTGGTTCTTCGGCGACCAAACCGACGGCGCGATCGACCTGAAGTCAAAGTTCCGCGACACACTGAACGCGCGGTTCGACGGCACCGATGTCGACGGCGACGTCACGATGAACGGGGTGACCTACGCGTTCACCGCGGCGCCGGTGTCCGGCGAGGCCGGCATCTACACCGCCGATCTGAACGGCGTCCGTGCCACCTGGGTGGTCCGCGATGACGGTTCGGCCATCGGCGTGCAGCTCAACGGGATCAGCGGAACGCTCGACCAAGCCGACATCATCCAGCTCAACGACGCGCAGTTCCGCGCCGAGGTCCGTAACAAGCGGCAGCTCCAGCAGGCCCAGCAGATCACCCGCTTGTCGAACGGGGCGATGCGATCGACGATCAACGGCAGGGATGTCACGCCGACGTCGGTGACCGGTTCGTTCCGCTTGAACTGACGATCGCGACTCGGCGGCCCCGCCGGCGTGTCCCCTCGCCCCGGCGGGGTCCGTCTTTCCGTCACCCAGAATCAAACCCTTCAGCCCCCGAGCGGCCGTGCGTAGCGTCAAATCACCGTGACCGCCCCCGCCGACCTCGCTGCGCCCAACGCCCCCATCGCGCCCGGACCGGCCGCGAATGAGGCTCGGCGGCAACGCAAGTGGGCCGCAATCCGGTTGGCGTCGCCCGTGCTGTTGCTTCTGTTGTGGCAGCTGCTCAGCGCCGTCGGCCTGATTCCGCAGGACGTGCTGCCCGCGCCGTCGCTGATCCTCGAGGCCGGAGTGGAGCTGATCCGCAATGGCCAACTCGCCGACGCGCTGCATGTTTCAGGCCTACGGGTGGTCGAGGGCCTGGTGCTCGGCGGGCTGCTCGGAGTCGCGCTCGGCACAGCCGTCGGTCTGTCGCGGTGGGTCGAGGCCGGCATCGATCCACCCATGCAGATGATCAGGGCGCTGCCGCACCTCGGCCTGATTCCGTTGTTCATCCTGTGGTTCGGCATCGGTGAGCTGCCCAAGGTGTTGCTCGTGGCGTTGGGCGTGAGCTTTCCGCTGTACCTGAACACGTTCTCGGCCATCCGCCAGGTGGATCCGAAATTGTTCGAAACCGCTCAGGTGCTGGGTTTCTCGTTCTGGCAGCGGTTCTGGCGCATCATCGTGCCCAGCGCGGCGCCGCAGGTGCTCGTCGGTTTCCGACAGTCGTTGGCGATCGCGTGGCTGACGCTGATCGTCGCCGAACAGATCAACGCCGACAGCGGGATCGGGTTCCTGATCAACAACGCCCGTGACTTTCTGCGGATCGACATCATCATCTTCGGCCTGATCGTGTACGCGCTGCTCGGTATCGGCACCGACGCAATCGTCCGCGTTCTCGAACGACGCGCATTGAGGTACCGCTCATGACACTCGCCACGGCACGCCAATTGCGCACCGCCGCCGAACTACGCCACGTCGACAAGTGGTACGGCGACCACCATGTGCTCGTCGACGTGTCGCTGACAGTCGGTCGCGGCGAGATCGTCGCGTTGATCGGTCGCAGCGGATCCGGCAAGTCGACCGTGCTGCGGGTGCTCGCCGGTCTGTCGACCGAACACACCGGAGAGCGGATCGTGTCGGGCGCGCCGGCGCTGGCCTTCCAGGAGCCGCGGCTGTTCCCGTGGCGTGACGTGCGCACCAACGTGGCGTACGGGCTCACCCGCGGCGGGCTCCGCAAGGACCGCGCCCGCGCCCGCGCCGACCAAGCGCTGGCCGATGTCGGGCTCGCCGACCGCGCCGGCGCGTGGCCGCTGACGCTGTCCGGCGGTCAGGCTCAGCGGGTTTCGCTCGCCCGCGCGTTGGTCGCCGAACCGGAACTCCTGCTGCTCGACGAGCCGTTCGGCGCGTTGGACGCGTTGACCCGGCTGAGCATGCGCGAGCTGCTGCTCGACCTCTGGCGTGAGCACGGGTTCGGCGTCCTGCTTGTCACGCATGACGTCGACGAGGCCGTCGCTCTGGCCGACCGGGTTCTGGTGCTCGACGACGGCCGTGTCACCCACACGCTGGAGATCGCCGACCCGCGCAGCTCGATCGGCGCGGACGCCTACCGCGCCGAACTGCTCGAACAGCTCGGCGTGCAGAGCTGAAAACCATTGCTATCGAGGGGGATTCCCATGCCCAGAGTCGTCGTCATTCTTGGTTTGATCGGCCTGTTGCTGACCGGCTGCGTGTCGCGTCAGGACAGTTCGGGTGCCCAGGAGGCGCCGGCCACCGTACCGCTGTCCGACCTCGCCGGGGTGACGCTCAACGTCGGCGACCAGAAGGGCGGCACCGAGGCGCTGCTGAGGGCGTCGGGTGCGCTCGACGATCTGCCGTACGAGATCAACTTCTCGACGTTCACCTCCGGTCCGCCCCAGATCGAGGCCGCCACCGCGGGCAAGATCGACTTCGCGATCACCGGCAACACACCACCGATCTTCGGCGCGGCATCCAACGCGAAGGTCAAGGTGGTATCGGCCTACGACGGCGGTGGATATGGAGATCAGCTCCTGGTACACGCCGACGCGCCCATTCAGCGCGTCGCCGATCTGCGGGGCAAGAGCATCGCGGTCGCCAAAGGCAGCTCGGCGCACGGTCATACGCTGGTTCAGCTCGACCGCGCGGGGCTGAGCGTGTCCGACGTGAAGCTGGTGTTCCTGCAGCCCGCCGATGCGCTGTCGGCCTTCACCCAGCGCCGCGTTGACGTCTGGGCCATCTGGGATCCCTACACCGCGCAAGCCGATACCGATCTCGCGGTGCGCAGCATCGCCACCGCAACCGGCATCACCAACGGCGCGGGCTTCGGCGTCGCCTCCGACGCCGCGTTGGCAGACCCGAAACGCAACACCGCGCTGAGCGATCTACTGCAGCGCTACGCCAAGGCCGTGCGGTGGGCCAACGACAACCGCGAGGAGTGGGCCCGACGCTATGGCGAGGACGTGGGCCTCGCCCCCGCGGTCGCTTCCCTAGCGCAGGGCCGCAGCCTGCGGTTGCCGACCGATCTGTCGGACAAGTTGATCGCTTCGGAGCAGGAGATGGCCGACCTGTTCGCCGAGTCCCAACAGATCGCGGCCGCACCGGATTTCGAACGCTGGGTCGACCGCCGCTACACCGACGTACTCGAACCCCTTTACCTGAATCGCGATTAGGAGCGACATGACCTCGGCGAAGTTCTTCTGGTTCCTGCCCACCGCGGGAGACGGCCGATCCGTCGTCGGTTCGTCGCACGCGTCGTCGCAGAAGACGGTGCCCGCCAATTACCGCCCGCCGACGCGGCGTTACCTCGCCGAGGTGGCCCGCGCCGCCGACCGCCTGGGCTACGAGGGTGTGCTCACGCCGACCGGAACCTGGTGCGAGGACGCTTGGTTGACCGCATCCGCCCTGCTGGCGGAGACCGAGCGGCTGAAGTTCCTCGTCGCGTTCCGGCCGGGTCTGACGCCGCCAACGCTGGCCGCGCAGCAGGCCGCCACGCTGCAGCGGTTCTCGGACGGCCGCGTGCTCCTCAATGTCGTCACCGGCGGCGACGACGTCGAACAGCGCCGGTTCGGCGACTGGCTCGACCACGATCAGCGTTACGCGCGCACGGGGGAGTTCCTCCACATCGTGAACTCCGTCTGGCGCCAGGAATCGCTGGACTTCGAGGGCGATCATTACAAGGTTGCCGATGCGCGGGTGTCGGCTCCGCCGGATCCCTTGCCGCAGATCTACTTCGGCGGGTCCTCGCCCGCGGCGCTGCCGATCGCCGCACAGTACGTCGACGTGTATCTGACCTGGGGTGAACCGCCACAGGACGCGGCGGCCAAGATCGCGCGCGTCCGTGAGCTCGCCGAACAACAGGGCCGCACCGTGCGGTTCGGGATCCGGTTACACACGATCAGCCGGGACACCTCGGAGGCGGCGTGGGCGGTCGCGAACGAGATGATCGCCGAGTTGAGCCAAGAGCAGATCGCCAAAGCCACTGCACTGCACTCGAAGTCGCAGTCCGAAGGGCAGCGACGGATGACCGCTCTGCATGGCGGACGGACGGATCGACTCGAGATCTACCCGGACCTGTGGGCCGGTGTCGGGCTGGTGCGCGGAGGCGCGGGCACCGCGCTGGTCGGCAGCCACGAGGAGGTGGCCGACCTCATCTACGAGTACTACTCGCTCGGTTTCGACGAGTTCATCCTGTCGGGCTACCCGCACCTGGAGGAGGCGTACTGGTTCGCCGAAGGCGTGCTGCCGCTGCTCAAACGCAAAGGCGTCGCCTAGTACGCGGCGATGGTCAGCAGCTGAACTTCTCGCCCGTCTGCGGGGGCGCGGTGGTCGGCTGCAGACATCCGAACGGTTCGATGCCGGCGTCGCTGAGCCGGACCGCGGACTGGTAGGCGTAGTTGACACAGAACAGTCCGACGGTGTCGGTGCGGCAGCGGTAATCGCCGAAGGACAGCACCTGCCCGTACGGCAGCTCGGGTCCCTCCCCGGCGGTGAACCGGCCGGGATCTCCGTGCACGGAGCCGACCGTCACGCTGGTGCCGTCGTAGTCGACCCAGCCGCCCTTCCACTCGCCGTAGGCGTCGTCCGGCCGCGGCGGCGGGTTGACCAGGTCCACCAGGCAGGCGAGCGCCCCGTCGGCGTACTGGCTGTCGGTCATGCAGCTGGTCTTACCCGACGGCGTGGTGAACGCGACGTCTTCGCCGAGGTCCGTCGTCTGCCCGTCGCGCGAGGCCGCGTGGAACTGGCCGGCGTCGGCGGGTTCGCCGGCTTCCACCCAGGCCACCACGTCGCCTATCGGGGCGCCGGGGGCCGGCGGGGCCGTCGGTTTGGGTTTCGTCGCGGACGTCGTCGGCGAACTCGCCGACGGGGACGGCGGAATCGGTTCGATCCGTTCAGCCTGTCCGCCCGTCGTCGTCGAACACCCTGCTACCAGCACAGACGCGATCAGCACAGCCATTCGCATACGGGCCAGGCTAGCGGGCCGACAGGCAATCCCCGGCCAGGCGCGGCGGGAGTCCATTGCTAACGTCGGGTGATGCACGAACACACCGTCCGCGCGACCATCGCCTCCGGCACGATCGAGGGTTTCACCCGCGACGGCGTGCACCGCTGGCGTGGGGTTCCCTATGCGCGCCCGCCGGTGGGTCCGCTGCGGCTGCGTGCGCCCCAACCGGTTCAGCCGTGGCGCGGGGTCCGGTACTGCCACGGATACGGCAACTGTGCGCCTCAACAACGCATGTACACGTTGCTGGCGCCGGGCAAGTACCAGCCGATGAGCGAAGATTGCCTGACGCTCAACGTGGTGAGCCCGAAGAAGCGGTTCGACTCCGCGTTGCCGGTCATGGTCTTCATCCACGGCGGCGGCTACTTCATGGGGTCGTCGGCCACGCCGATCTATGACGGCGCGGCGCTGGCCCGCAAGGGTTGTGTGTACGTGTCGGTCAACTACCGCCTCGGCGCGCTAGGATGCCTGGACCTGTCGTCGTTGTCCAACGGGACCGTCACCTTCGACGACAATCTCTACCTGCGCGATCTGGTGATGGCGCTGCGCTGGGTGCGCGACAACATCGCGGTGTTCGGCGGCGACCCCGACAACGTGACGATCTTCGGTGAGAGTGCCGGAGCACACGCCGTGGCCACGCTGCTGGCCGTGCCCGCGGCCAAAGGCCTGTTCGCCAAGGCGATTTCGGAGAGTCCCGCGGCGGGCATGGTGCGCACGCCGGAGGTGGCCGAACAGTATGCGACGAGGTTCGCCGAGATGCTGGGCGCCGGGGAGGGCGACGGCGCCGACGCGGTGATGGCGGCTCGGCCGGCCGAGCTGGTCGACGCGTTCGAACGGCTCATCAAACAGGGTCAGCGCGAGATGCTCGGCGCCTTCGCGGCCGGCCCGACGAGCGGAACCGATTACCTGCCACTGGATCCGGTGGAGGCGATGCGCAGCGGCAAGGCGCACCGGGTGCCGCTCATCGTCGGGACGAACGCCGAGGAGGCCAACCTCTTCGGCCGTTTCCTCAAGCTGCTGCCGATGAACGAGCCGATGATCGAGCGGCTGCTCGCCGAAGCGGAACCCGAAGAGCGGGAACGCATCACCGCGGCCTATCCGGGTTACCCGGACCAGAAGGCATGCGTCCAGTTCGGCGGGGACTTCGCGTTCGGCTCGGCCGCCTGGCAGATCGCCGAGGCGCACAGCCGCCACGCGCCGACCCACCTGTACCGCTACGACTACGCGCCGCGGCCGTTGCGGTGGTCGGGGCTCGGCGCCACGCACGCCACGGAACTGCTGGCGGTCTTCGACGTGTATCGCACCCGGTTCGGGCGCCTGCTCACCGCGGTCGGCGACCGCCGGACCGCCCTGCGCGTCAGCGATGACATCCAGCGCCGCTGGCGCGAATTCGCCCGTACCGGTGTCCCCGGCGACGACTGGCCCACCTACACCAGCGCCGACCGTGCCGTGCGAGTCTTCGATCACCGCCCGCGGATCGAGTTCGACCCGCACGCCGCCCGCAGGGAGGCGTGGGAGAGCTTCTCGCTGGTCTCGCGTTAACGGTGGCTCCGCCACCTGAACATGTCACACGGAGGTGACGAGTGCCCACCATCAACGTCGTGGAGCGCCCCGCAGAACTGAGCGCCGAATGGCTGACGTCGACGATCGGCTCGCCGGTCGCCGACTTCTCCTACGAGCGCATCGGCACGGGGCAGATGAGCGAGTGCTACCGCGTCGCCCTGACGTACGCGGCCGAGGGTTCCGGCCCCGCGACGGTCGTGCTCAAGGTGGCCGCCAGCGATCCGGTGAGCAGGCAGACCGGGCTGGCGCTGGGCCTCTACGAGCGCGAGGTGCGGTTCTACACCGACATCGCACCGCGGATCGGAGGACCGGTGGCGCCGTGCTTCTCGTCGGCGTTCAACCCCGAGACCGGTGCGTTCCATCTGCTGCTGGGCGACGCCGGGCCGGCGATCGTCGGTGACGAAATCCGCGGCGCCTCAGCCGAGCAGGCCATGTTGGCGCTGTCCGAGCTGGGCCGGCTGCACGGACCGCTGCTCGGCGATCCCGCAGCCGCCAGCGCCGAGTGGCTCAACCGCGAGGCGCCGGTCAATCAGGCGCTGATCGCCGGGCTGTATGCGGGGTTCGCCGAACGCTATGCCGACAGGATCGCGCCTGCGCACCGCGAGGTGTGCGAGCGGCTGATCGCCGCATTCGACGCCTATATCGCCGCCGAGTCCGCACCCGACCGGGTCAAGGGACTCGTGCACGGCGACTACCGCCTCGACAACATGCTGTTCGGGCAGCCCGGCGCCGACCGTCCGCTGACCGTGGTCGATTGGCAGACGGTCACCTGGGGACCGGCGATGACCGACGTCGCGTACTTCCTGGGCTGTGCGCTGCCCGTCGAGGTGCGCCGCGAGCACTACGACGCGCTGCTGTCCGCCTACCACTCGGCGCTCGGTCCCGACGCCCCGATCACCATCGACGACGTGCGCGACGGGGTGCGCAGGCAGACGTTCGGCGGGGTGATGATGGCGATCATCTCGTCGATGCTCGTGGAGCGCACCGAGCGCGGCGACGAGATGTTCATGACGATGCTGCACCGCCACTGCGAGCATGTGCTCGACGTCGACGCGCTGAGCGCGTTGCCGGAACCCGTTGTACCCGAACCCCTTACGCCGACGGCCGACGACGAAGGCGAACACCCGCCGGGTGACGAACCGCTGTGGAACGAGAGCTGGTACTACGACTTCGTCGACCTCGACCAGGAGATCGGCGGATGGGTGCGCCTCGGGCTGTACCCGAACCTGGACAAGTCTTGGATCAACGGTCTGGTGTGCGGTCCGGGTATCCCGACGTACGCCCTGCTCGACTTCGAGGGCACCGGCGACATCGAGTTGATCCTCGCGGCCACCGACCCGCTCAAGACCTACCGCGTGACTATGCGGGGCCGCGGCGAGGCGTACGATGATCCGGCAGCGTTGCTGCGCAACGAATCCGGGCGGCCCGTCGACGTGTCGATGGAGCTCGAGTACACGACCGTGGGTGCGCCGTATCTGTACCGGATCACGCCGCGCTATGAGATCCCGTGCACGGTGTCGGGCACCGTGCGTGTGGACGGCCGCGAGTTCACGTTCACCGACGTGCCCGGCCAGCGCGACCACTCCTGGGGTGTGCGCGACTGGTGGGCGATGGACTGGGTGTGGAGCGCGCTGCACCTCGACGACGGCACCCACCTGCACGGTGTCGACATCCGCATTCCCGGCGCCCCGCCGCTCGGCATCGGGTATGTGCAGTCGGCGGGTGAACCGCTGATCGAACTGCAGGCCGTCACCGCGCGAGAGACGTTCGCCGACAACGCGTTACCTGTCGAGACGACGCTGACGCTCACGCCCGGCGACGTGACCGTCACCGCCGAGGTGCGTGGCCATGCGCCTGTGCTGCTGGTGGCGCCCGACGGCCGGATCAGCCACTTCCCCCGGGCCTGGGCGACGGTCACGACACCCGACGGCCGCAAGGGCGTGGGCTGGCTGGAGTGGAACCGCAACCAGGCCTAGCGCGGGGCGTACATGATCAGCCCCACGCCGGCCAGACAGATCAGCGCGCCCGTGACGTCCCAGCGATCGGGCCGAAAGCCGTCGGCGACCATGCCCCAGGCCAGTGACCCCGCGATGAAGACTCCGCCGTACGCCGCCAGCACCCGGCCGAAGCGGGCGTCGGGCTGAAACGCGGCGACGAAACCGTAAGCGCCCAGGGCCATCACGCCCGCGCCGATCCACCACCACCCGCGGTGCTCACGCACGCCCTGCCACACGAGCCACGCGCCGCCGATCTCGAGCACCGCGGCAAGGACGAACAGCACCACCGACTTGAGCACCATCACGTCACTCAGCGTGCCGCGAGCGTGCGCAAAATGCTGTCATGCCGCGGCGTGTCGTGTGCAAACACGCACGCTCGCGCAAGACAACTAGGCGAGGTGGGCGCTGTCGTCGTCGAGATCGTCGCGGTTCAGGCCCATCGGCGTCGCGGCGGGGACGTCGCCGCCGGCGACCACCTTGCGGGTGATCGGCGTCAACGCGCGGAACAGCGTCTCGATCTCGTCGTCGCTCAATGCGTCGAGCACCGGCAGCGCGAGCTCGTCGGTGGCGTCCTCGATCCGCTGCTTGAGATCGCGGCCGGCGTCGGTGAGTTCGTCCCCGTCGATCAGCCCGCGGTCGGCAAGCCGGGACCGGTACGACTCCCACTGCTCGTCGTCGTAGTCGCGGCTGCGCATGATCATCTCCTTGGGTACGCGACCCGCCGCGGCGTGCAGCACATTGCTCTCGCGACCGGAGATGCCGTGACCGACGAGCACCGCGATATGCCCGTCGCCGCGCTGTTCGCGCAGCAGGGTGGTGGCGTGCCACAGCTTGGCCAACGGCTCGTCGGGCCAGGGCAGCGCGGCGTTGGCCGCGAACAACGGGCGACCGTCCATTGTGGCGTTGCGGGCCGCTTCGGCCAGCAGGTCCGCCGCGGTCGCCACGTCGTCGCCGTGTCCAACGCCGTACCGCTCGAGTGCCGCGACGGCGGACTGCAGCCGGACGCGCAGCGCGTCGGCCGGGGGAGCGACCTCCCACGCGCCCGGAAGCGCCTTGGCCACGCGATGCGGCGCGAAGTTGTAGAACGCCGCCGTCACCACCTCGGGCGGCACCTGGCCGAGCGGCGCCGACCTGGCGGCGAAGTAGCCCATCCAAAACCCCTTGTAGCCAAGGTCGTCGAGGGCGGTGCGGGCTTCCGGGGCGAAGTAGGTGACGGCGTGCACGGGTTCCAGTCGATCGAAGAATCGGCGCGCCAACGTCGGTTGCCTGTCCACGTCGGCAGTTAACCACTCAACCCTGGACCCGCTCGCCGGGGTCCCGGTGTCAGCCGGGTGCGTCGGCCGACACCGCCGAACTGGCCTCGTCGATGATCGCCCGCATCGCCTGCTCGGCCGCCGCTTCGTCGCGCATCCTGATCGCGCGTGCCACCTCGTCGTGCAGATTGATCGCCGCCGGATTGGGCGTCCTGGGCATCATCCCGTGATGTGTTCGCCCGGTGAGCACCTCGGCCACCACGCCGTTGAGTGCACGGAACATTTCGTTACCGCTGGCCTCGAGCATCGTCCGGTGAAAGAGCTTGTCGGCCTCGAGGTAGGCCTCGAGGTCGCCGGCCCGTCCGTGCACGACCATGTCCGAGACGGCGGCCGCCATGATGCGGCACTGGTCCGGATCTGCCCGCCGCGCGGCCAGTGCCGCCGCCGCGGGCTCGAAACCCCGGCGCAGCTCGGAGAGCGAGACCAGTTGCGCGGCCCGGTCGCCGGATTCCAAGCGCCAACGAATCAGCATGGGGTCGAACACATTCCACTTCTCCGAGGGTTGAACTGTGATGCCGACCCGGCGTCGTGACTCCACCATGCCCATGGACTCGAGCACCCGGATCACCTCACGTGCGACGCTGCGCGACAATCCATGCCGCGCACTGACACCGTCCAGCGTCAGCACCTGCCCGGCGGGATACTCACCGGAGACGATCGCAGTGCCCAGTGAGTTCAGCAGGTTGCCGTGCAGCGCGCCGACGATTGGTTGAGACGCCACGGATACATCTTTTCATACGATTGGTAAACCGATCTAAAGACATATCAATGCGTGATGCTATTGCAATCGTATGACGATTACGGCATGCTGTGTGATGCCGAACACAACTGGGTAGGTGGAGGAAATGGCGTCTCCAATCGTCGTCATGGGCGTTTCGGGCTCGGGCAAGTCGACTGTGGGCGCCGCACTCGCGCAGCGCCTGCGTGTTCCGTTCGCCGACGCCGACGACTTCCATCCGCCGCCCAACATCGCCAAGATGACCGCCGGGGAGGCGCTCAACGATGACGACCGCTATCCCTGGCTGGAGGCGATCGGTGAGTGGCTGGCCGAACACTGCGCAACCGGTGGGGTGATGAGTTGTTCGGCACTCAAGCGCAAGTACCGCGATCAGTTGCGGCGCCACTGCGCCGAGACGGAACTGCTGCACCTGGTCGGCACCCCGGAGATCATCGGCAGGCGGCAGGCCAGCCGCCCCGGACACTTCATGCCGGCGTCGCTGCTGGCCTCTCAGTTCGACACCCTCGAACCGCTGGCACCCGATGAGCGCGGCGTCGACATCGACGTCGACCAGAGCATCGATGCCATCGTCGAGGCCTACGTAAACGCGACGGGTTCGAACTCGACCGACCGGCAAGACGCGTGACCGCGATACAGGTCGGGTCAAATTCGTTGCCACTAAACGGCGTAACAGCTAGAGACATCCGGAAACATCCACGGTCGGAGGCCTGATGGAAGCAATCGAGCCCGCCTACGGAGCGACCACGCTCCTGTTGATCGCCGCGGTGGCGGTGGCGGTCCTGCTGTTCTTGATCATGAAGGTCAAGCTGCACGCCTTCGTGGCGCTGGTGCTCGTCAGCGTCCTCACGGCGCTCGCCGCCGGCATCCCGGTCGGCGACGTTCCCGACGCCATCAGCTACGGCTTCTCGAACACCCTCGGTTCGGTCGCCCTACTGGTCGGCTTCGGCGTCATGCTCGGTCGGCTGCTCGAAGTCACCGGGGGCGCACAGGTTCTCGCCGACACGCTCATCGCCCGCTTCGGTGAGAAACGGGCGCCGCTCGCCCTCGGTGTCGCTGCGCTGTTGTTCGGCTTCCCGATCTTCTTCGACGCCGGCCTCGTCGTCTTCCTGCCGATCATCATGACGGTCGCCCGCCGCTTCGGGGGCTCGCTACTGCTCTACGGCCTGCCGGCTGCCGGAGCGTTCGCGGCCATGCACGCCCTGGTGCCGCCCCATCCGGGTCCGGTCGCCGCGGCAGAAGCGCTCGGCGCCAGCATCGGCGTGACGCTCCTGATCGGCGCTCCGGTCGCCATTCTGTCGTGGTACATCGGCGTGCTGCTGGTCTCGCGGGTGATCGGGCGCCGCGTGCACGTCGACGTCCCGACGGCGTTGTTCGGCGAGATCAACGGCGGAGCAACAAATGTCGAGCCCGATGCCGCCGGGGGCACCGGCACGGGCGGAGTCGCCACCGCGGCCCGGACCGCACCGTCGTTCCTCACCGTGCTCGGCGTGCTGCTCCTGCCGTTCGTGTTGATCTCGTTCAACACCGTTCTCGACACCCTGGTCTCCGCCGGCGTGCTGGACGAGGACACCACCTGGGCGCGTTATCTCATGCTGCTCGGCAACACCAGCGTCGCGCTGCTGATCACGGTGATCGTCGCGGCCGTGGTGCTGGGGTTGCGGCGGGGTCGGTCGATGGACGACGTCAGCGCCCTCTACGACAAGGCCCTCGGGCCCATCTGCTCGGTCATTTTGATCACCGGCGCCGGCGGCATGTTCGGCGGCGTACTGCGGTTGAGCGGCATCGGAAGCGCGCTGAGCAACTCGCTCTCGGGCCTCGGATTGTCGCTGATCGTTCAGGCCTTCATCATCGCGACGCTGTTGCGCGTGGCGCAGGGCTCGGCCACGGTCGCGATCACGACGACGGCGGGCCTGCTCAGCGCCGCGGCGGGCGAGGCGTCCCTGAGCAGTCTTCACCTCACCTTGCTGGTCATCGCCATCGCCGCAGGGGCGACCGTGCTGTCACACGTCAACGACTCGGGTTTCTGGTTGGTCAGCCGCTTCTTCGGGATGGACCTGAAGACCACGCTGAAGACGTGGACGGTCATGGAGACCACACTCGGCCTGACCGCGTTCGCGTTCAGCCTCATCTTGTGGCTGGTGATCTGACCCGCGTTGCGGGTCAACGGCATTCGCGCGCTGCTCAGCCCTTGACGACCTGCGTACCGCCGGCGAGTTCGTCGTGCTTGCCCTGCTTGGTCGCGCTGCCGCTGATGGTCACGGCGATGACGATGATCGCGACGACGCCGAGCAACCCACCGACGAACGGAATGATCGGCAGCAGCGTCCACGAGTTGCGGATGGCCGCCTGCGCGGCCGTCGGCTTGGGCGCACCGCCCGGTCCGCGGACGCTGAGGCCGAGCAACTTCTTGCCCGGAGTCGAGCCCATGCCCGCCTCGAAGGCCAAGAAGTAGACGAACATGAGGCCGCCGGTGAAAAACCCGGTGACCATGATGTTGGAGGCGGTGTCGGTGGCGAACGCGAGCAGCCAGCTCACGATCCCGACGAGGATGCCGTCGATGATCCGGGCGAGCCAGCGCAGGAGCAGGCCGCCCGGCTGTCCGCCACCGGCGGGATAGCCGCCGCCGTACTGCCCAGGCTGTGATCCGAGATTTCCGCTAGTCATCCGGTCAATGTACCGGCGACCCCACGGATCAGGGCCGCTTTCGTGCGCTCCGCGGGGAGGTCAGCGCAGCTTGCGCTGCTGGCGCTTGGCTTCCTTGCGCGCCTGCTTGCGTGCGGTCTCGGCTTGTTTGCGAGCCGTGTCGGCCTGTTTGCGTGCGGTCTCGGCCAACTCCGCCGCACGGCCGCGTGCCGTCTCGGCCAACTCGGGAGCACGGTCGCGGGCGACATCGGCCCACTCCGAACCCCGTTCGCGCGCGACGTCGGCGAACACCGCTCCGCGCTTGCGGGCCACCTCGGCGAGTTCGGGTCCGCGTTCGCGGGCGACGTCGGCGAGTTCCGCGCTGCGCTTGCGCGCCAGTTCGGCGAACTCGGGCGCACGTTCGCGGGCGACGTCGGCGAATTCAGCGCCGCGTTCGAGTGCGACGTTGGCAAGCTCGCGGCCCCGCTCGGCGCCGACCTGCAGGCCATGGCCCACCTTGTCGGCGAGCGCGCTGTCGGACAGTGCGCCACCCGCGGCCGCGCCGGCGGGCAGTGCCGCCGTGACCGCTTCGGAGACCTTGTGGGCCGCGCGTCGGCCACGCCATCCGAGTGAGGGTTTGCCCTCGGTGTCGACCGCCGCGATGATCAGGCCACCGATCAGGCTCACATCGGTGATGAAGGCACGCCGTTCGTCGGCCTTGCGCTGGGGATCTGTCTCACTCCAGAACGTATGTCCGCCAAGGCTGCCCGGCACCACGCTCAACGCGAGCGCCGCCGAGGCGAGCCGAGGGAGTTTGCCGGTCGCCAGCAGCAGGCCACCACCGATCTGGACGGCGGCCGTCGCACGGGCCACGGTTTCGGCGTTGGTCGGCACGTTGGTGCCGACCGGATCGGGCAGCTTGCTGAGCCCCTCGAGGGTCGGGCGTGCGGCGTCGGCCGCCGGTTTCGGGCTGCGAAGGGCCTCCACACCTCTGGCGATGAAAGCTGCTGACAGCATCGGGCGCGCGATACGGCGAATCAACATGGCTCGGGAGTTCCCAGGCGAATCGGGACGCAAACGTCAATTGGACACGTCGCGAGGAGTCCGGTGCCGCAGCGGCATCAGGTACCAGAACCCGACAAGCGCGATCAACACGACGCTGCAGGCGATCCACGCCGCCGTCCGATCGGCGACGGCATCGAAGATGATCGTCGCTACGCCGGAGAGCGCGACGCCGAGCAGCAGCGTTCCCGTGATCGCGAACGCGTGCGCGGTCGCCACCAACGTCTCCATGCGGTGCCGCCGGAACAGCAGCCGGTGCATGCTGACCGGGGCGATCAGCAATATCGTCGCGCCTATCGAGCAGGCCACCGTCACGAGATAGACCGTGCGCATGACCTCGTCCAGATCGGAGAAGTGATCGCTGAACGGCAGGATCAGCAGAAAACCGGTGAGCAGCTGCACACCCGTCTGCGCGACCCGAAGTTCCTGCAGCAGGCTCGACCAATTGCGGTCCAGCCGTTGGGCTTCCGTCTCGTGGCGCCGGTAGCCCTCCGGCCCGTCCGGATCGGGTCGCTCGAAGTCCACATCTGATTCTGGCAGCCGCTCGAGTGACCGGTCGACCGAATGACGGTTTCCGGCGTCCGGTTGGTCGCGTCGACGCCGGAGTAGGTTGGCGAGGGTGGCGTTCGTCGCGGGAATAGATTCATCCACGCAGTCCTGCAAGGTGCTCATCTGTGACGCCGACACCGGGACGGTCGTCCGCTCGGGCTCGGCTCCGCACCCCGACGGAACCGAGGTCGATCCCGGGCACTGGTGGTCGGCGTTGCAGGCCGCGGTCTCAGCGGCGGGCGGTTTCGACGACGTGGCGGCGATCTCGGTGGGGGCGCAGCAGCACGGCATGGTCTGCCTGGCCGACGACGGTCGCGTGGTGCGAGATGCGTTGCTGTGGAACGACGTTCGCTCGAGCGCTGCCGCCGCCGACCTGATCGACGAACTGGGCGGTCCGCAGGAGTGGGCCGCGCGGGTGGGTGTGGTTCCGGTCGCGGCGATCACCGCGGCGAAGGTGCGCTGGCTGGCCGATCATGAACCCGGGCACGCCGAGGCGACCAGCGCGGTGTGCCTTCCGCACGACTGGCTGACCTGGCGGCTGAGCGGTTCCTCGGAGCTGGGCGACCTGCGCACGGACCGCAGCGATGCCAGTGGCACGGGGTACTTCTCCGCCGCGACCAATCGCTACGACCCCGACCTTCTCGAGCTCGCGATGCGGGGCAACCGGCCCTTCGTTCCGCCGGTGCTCGAACCGTCTGCGACCGCCGGCCGTTCGGCCTCCGGTGCGGTGCTGGGTCCGGGGGCCGGCGACAACGCCGCGGCGGCGCTCGGGCTCTGCGCCGATGAGGGCGATTGCGTCGTGTCGCTGGGCACGTCCGGGGTGGTCAGTGCCGTCGGGGCGGTCGCGCCCCGCGATCCGGAGGGCATCGTCGCCGGCTTCGCCGACGCCACTGGTCGCCAATTGCCATTGGTGTGCACCCTCAACGGCGCCCCCGTGCTCGCCGCAGTGGCCAGGATGCTGACCGTCGAGTTCGATGAAATGGACCGATTGGCACTGTCGGCGCCGCCAGGGGCGGAGGGGCTCACCCTGGTGCCGTATCTGGAAGGGGAGCGGTCGCCGAACCTGCCCGCAGCGGCCGGGGCCTTGCACGGTGTGACCACACGAAACCTGGTGCCCGCCAATGTTGCTCGGGCTGCCGTCGAAGGTCTGTTGTGTTCGATGGCCTATTGCATCGAGAAGATCCGGGCACACGGTGTCGACGTGCAACGCGTCATGCTGACGGGCGGGGGAGCGCGCTCGGAGGCGGTCCGACGGATCGCACCGGCGATCCTCGGAACGGCGGTGCAGGTACCCGAGCCGGCCGAGTACGTGGCGCTCGGTGCGGCCCGTCAGGCCGCGTGGGCGCTGGCCCAGTCGGACGCGCCGCCATCGTGGGCGCTCGGCGACACCGCGACTTACCGTGCCGATCCCACTACGTCGGTGCTCGATCAGTATCGAGCAGCGCAGCCGCTTACCCTGGGGTAGTGAACGTTTCGTGGGATCGCTTGGCGGACGGGGTGTTTCGTACCCGTCTGCCGTTTCTCGATGTCACCGTGGGACTGGTCGCCGGGAGTAGCGACTGCCTGCTGATCGACACCGGTAGCACCCTGGTCGAGGCGCAGGCCATCGGCGCCGACGTCGTCGAGCTCGCGATCCAACCGGTGCGCCATGTGCTCCTGACCCACAACCACTTCGACCATGTCCTCGGCTTTCCTGTCTTCGACGGCGCGCGGGTCTACTGCGCGCCACCGGTGGCCGACACCGTCACCGCGGGCAAGGAACACTTGCGCGCCGACGCGATACGGCACGGCGCCGATGCCGCCGACGTGGATGCGGCGCTCGATGCACTGCGCGAGCCCGACTGCAAGCTCTGGGAGACCGTCGTCGACCTCGGTGGGCGGACCGTGGCGATCAGCCATCCCGGCCGCGGCCACACCGACCACGACCTGATCGCGGTCATCGCCTCGGCCGACACGCCGGTCGTGTTCTGCGGCGACCTCGTCGAGGAATCCGGCGACCCGTCCATCGAAGACGACTCCGACCTCGACGCCTGGCCGGCGACGCTCGACCGGGTGCTGGCCGCGGGCGGCGACGACGCGGTCTACGTGCCCGGTCACGGGGCCACGGTCGACGCCGACTTCATCCGGGTGCAGCGCCGGTGGCTCACCGGGCAAAAGTGACGAATTTCAACACATCAGTGTGACCTAATTCATTGTCGGGCACCTAGACGTGCGGGCACGCTGGCGTCTCCTGTTCGAATATTTCTCAAAGGGTGCTTTCACTTCATGCCTGATTTCGACTTCGCGTACGACCTCACGCTCGATGAGGGGCGGCGCCGCGCGGCCGTCCTCGAGGCCATCGGCGACGACTGGGATCCGATCGCCGCGCTGGAGCAGGAGCGGTTGGCCTACGACATGCTCTACAGCGACCTGGATGACGACCAGCAGCGGATTTACGACGATCTCGTGCGTGCCGGTGTCCTGCCCGATCGGACGGTGGCCCGTGCTGCCGATTGACCCCACCGCCGACCGCGCACGGCGGGCCTGGCTCGCCTGCCCCGGCTGCGACCACGGCGCCGGCTGCGGCGAGTGCGCCAACCAGCGCAACTGCGCCGACCACTGGCAGTACCTGCTGAGCAACCAGGCCACGGTCGTGCATCTGCAATGCCCGACCTGCGGGCACCTCTGGTCGACGGACACGCGTCCCCGCAAGCGCCGCCGGGCCGCCTGACGCGAATCTTCTACCGAGCCCGCCCGACCTCAGGGGTTCCGGGGGTGCTCAGGGGTTTCGGGGGTGAATGAAGACACCGTCGGCCTCGACGGTGACGCCGTCGGCGTCGGCGATATGCCCGACCGCGAACGTCTTCGCGCCGTCCACCCGTTCCACCCAGGCCTCCGCGCGCAGCGGGTGATCAAGCCGGGTCCCGCGCCGGTACCGCGTGGTCAACGTGCCCGTGACGGCGGGCTTTCCCGGTTTGTGCGCCGTGGCGCCGAGCACGTGGTCGAGCAGCATTGCGCAGACTCCGCCGTGCACGTGCCCCGGCGGGCCCTCGAACGCGGCGCCGAGCGTGAATTCGGCCCACACTCGGCCGTCGGTCTCGTGATGCACCACCAGCGGTGGCGCGGTCGGGTTGCGCACTCCGATGACGACATTGCCCCACACCATGGGGTCGCCGTCATTGGTGTGTTCCAGTCCGAACGAGCCCTCGCGCAGTGATTCACTGAGTTCGTCACTGGCGCAATCGATTCTGTTCTTCACGGCCGCGACCGTCGCTGCGTCCGCGTGGGTGCGGATGGTCACGTCGATGAGTCGGCGCACCGACTGCGTCAACGGTTCGTACACCGCGCGCAGGTCATCGAGTTCGGAACCGGCCATGCCTTCAGCGTGCGCACGCCCGGGCGACTCCGCAAGGTGGCGTCCCAGCCAGTGGTGCGTAGGACGCGCGGTGTGCTCCACCGTTGTTAGGCTAGGCAAATGGCGAAAAGCACGTCCGACGCGAAGCCGAATCTGGCCGCGACCAGTTGGGCGCTGCTGGGCATGCTGACCTACGAACACGAACTGTCGGGCTACGACATTCGCAAGTGGATCGAGTGGAGCATGCGCTTCTTCTACGGAAGCCCCGCCTACAGCCAGATCTATTCGGAGCTGAAGAAGCTGGAGAAATTGGGCCTGCTGTCGTCTCGGGTCGAGAACACCGGCCGCACCCGCAACCGTCGGCTCTACAAGATCACCCCCGCGGGTCTCGAAGCGGTGCGGCGGTGGGCCAACGAGGCACCCGTCGATCCGCCGGTGCTCAAGCACAACCCGTTGCTGCGCGTCACGTTCGGGCATCTGACCGATCCGGAGCGCCTCAAGGAGATTCTGCAGGAGCACATCGCCTACGCCGACGACATGCAGCGCCAGGCCGCCAAGGATGCCAAGTGGGCGGGAGTGGACCCGTCGTGGGCGTACGCGAAGGTCGCATTGCAGTGGGCCGAGCGGTATTACGCCTCCGAGCGTGAGCTTGCCATGAAGATGCTCAAGGAGCTCGACGAGGCCGAGGCCGCCTTCGCCGACGCCGGCATCGAACGCGGAACGCAGATCCCTTGGCCCGCACCGGAATACTGGTACGAGATCGAGAAGAAGGCCGAAGCCGAGGACTGATCGGTCACCCGCCAGCGGCGTCTGCTGCGGCGATGTAGCCGTACACCAGACCCTGCGCGATCGTCGCGCCCGCACCGGGATAGGTGGTGCCGAACGCGTTGGCCGCCGTGTTGCCGATCGCGTACAACCCGTCGATCACGCGGCCGTCCTCCCGTAGCACGCGGGCGTGATCGTCGACGCGCAGGCCGCCGCACGTGCCCAGGTCGCTGAGCACCATCTTGACCGCGTAGAACGGCCCCCGGTTCAACGGGCGCAGGTTCGGGTTCGGCGTGACGGTCGGATCGCCGTAGTAGCGGTCGTAGGCGCTGGCGCCGCGCAGGAAGTCGGGATCGACTCCGGCGGCGGCGTTTTCGTTGAACCGGTCGACGGTCGCGGTCAGCGTCGATTCGTCGACACCGATCTTGGGGGCGAGTCCGGCGATGGAGTCGGCGCGGTGCGCGATGCCGGCGTCGTACCACCTCTGGGGAATCGCCATGCGCGGGAACAGTTCGGCGGCGAAGACGTAGCTGTTGCGATATCCCTGGTCGAACACGATCCACATCGATTCGACCGGATTCCCCGCGCGTTCACGCTCGAGCAGACGCTGCCCGAACGTCATGTAGTCCGTCGCCTCGTTGACGAACCGACTTCCGGTCTGGTCGACGATGAGCGATCCGGGAAGTGACCGCTCCGCCAGCATCACCTTCGGATCGGCGCCCGGCAGCGCCGCGACGGCGGGGAACCACCACGCCTGATCCATCAGATCGGTTGCGGCGCCAGCGTCTTGGGCGAATCGGATCGCGTCACCGGTGTTCGTCTCCGCGCCGAGGCTGGCGTGCTCGCCGAGGGATTCCGACTGGAACTTCCATCGCATGTCCATGTCGTGGTCGAAACCGCCCGCCGCGAGCACGACACCGCGGCGCGCCGTCACCGTGATGTCCGCGCCGTTGTGGCTGAGCACTACGCCGCTGACGCGGTCGCCGTCGGTGACGAGCCGACGCAAGGTGGTGTCGGTCCACACGGGGATGCCCGCGCGCAGCACACCGGCGAAGAGGCCGGCGGCCAGCGCCTGACCCCCGGCGACATACCGCCGCTTGAGGGCCAATCCGCCGATACCTTGGCCGAGACGTTTGGCGATGACCGGCAGGCCTTTGCGCGGCACCCGCGACATCAGGTTCATCCAGCGGTAGTCCGCGCCGGTGGTCGGTATCGGAACCTTGGCCTCCATCACGCCGGGCCGCAGTCGCGTGCGGTACCGGCCGAGGATCGCCGAATCGAGCGGACGACATTCGCACGTGCGACCCACGGCGGTGCCGCCGGGCGCCTCGGGGTGGTAGTCCGAGTACTCCTTGGCCCAGAAGAGCCGCATCGGCGTCGCCCGTCGCAGCAACTCGATCGTCGCGCCGACGTTCGCCAGGAAGGCATCCGACCGCTGCGCGGGCGCGGTCCCGTCCACCACCGCGTCGAGGTACGTCTTGGCCCGCGCCGCGGTGTCGGCGCCGCCGTCGCCCTTAATCACGGTGCTGGCCGGCAGCCATAGCGCGCCGCCGGATCGTGCGGTCGAGCCTCCGACGTAGGCCGACTTCTCGACGATCAGCACGGACAGGCCGCGCTCGTGAGCGGCGAGGGCGGCGGCCATGCCGGTGCCGGACCCGACCACCACCAGATCGACGTTCGTGTCGGTCATCGGCAAGCCGTCGGGGATCGTCGCCCCGTATGCGCTACTCACAACCGATCAAATTAGAGCGGTTCGAGCCGGGACGGAATCGATGTCCTGATGAGCGGAACAGAACCGTGAACACGCCTGCCCGGGACTGCTAGAACAGCGGTATGACGATGGACACCGATATCGAGGTCCGCCAGATCGAGGCGGAGGCCGCGCCGTCGCGGTTCGCTCGTGGATGGCACTGCCTGGGCCTGGTCAGAGATTTCGGTGACGGCAAACCGCACCAGGTGCACGCGTTCGGCAAGAAGCTCGTGGTGTTCCGCGGCGGCGACGGTCGCATCAACGTCCTGGACGCGTACTGCAGGCACATGGGCGGCGACCTGAGCCAGGGCGAAGTGAAGGGCGACGAGATCGCGTGCCCGTTCCACGACTGGCGCTGGGGCGGCGACGGGCGGTGCAAGAAGGTGCCCTACAGCAAGCGCGTGCCCCGACTGGCCCGCACTGCTACGTGGACCACGCTCGAACAGGACGGCATGTTGTTCGTCTGGAACGACCCGGAGGGCAACCCTCCGCCGCCCGAGGTCACCATCCCGCGCATCGAGGGTGCGACGAGCGATGAGTGGACCGACTGGCACTGGTACACGACGGTGGTCAACACCAACTGCCGCGAGATCATCGACAACGTCGTCGACATGGCGCACTTCTTCTACATCCACGGTTCGCTGCCGACGCATTTCAAGAACATCTTCGAAGGCCACGTCGCGACCCAGTACATGAACAGCGCGGGCCGGCCCGACCTCGGCGAGCCCGGTCCGACTCAGATGCTCGGAACCACCTCGGTCGCATCGTATTTCGGGCCCTCGTTCATGATCGACGACCTCACCTACCACTACACCGACGTCGATCACAAGACGGTGCTGATCAACTGCCACTATCCGATCGACCAGCACTCCTTCGTGCTGCAGTACGGGATCATCGTCAAGAAGTCCGAGAACCTGCCCGAGGACCTCGCGATGCAGACTGCGATCGGTCTCGGCGACTTCGTGAAGATGGGATTCGAGCAGGACGTCGCGATCTGGAAGAACAAGGCCCGCATCGACAATCCGCTGTTGTGCGAGGAGGACGGGCCGGTCTACCAACTGCGTCGCTGGTACGAGCAGTTTTATGTTGATGTCGCCGACGTGACACCCGACATGGTGGACCGGTTCGAGTACGAGATCGACACCACCCGCCCGCGGGAGGAGTGGATGAAAATCGTCGAGGCCAATATCGCCGCACGGGACTCCGTCACGAGCGCGGGATGACCGTCCGCCAGGACAACCGACTCGCCGACGCGCCGATGACCTCGGTGACGTGCCGGCTCTGCGCGGCAACCGTTCTGGTGCGCAAAAGCACCTGGCAGCAGACCAGCGTGCAATGGGACGCCGAGTCCGCCGGAAAGTGCCACCAGCGCCGCGACGCCGAAGCCATCCACGCGCACCACGGCAGGCCGTTCCTGGTCTGCTTCGAATTGCGGGATTCGATCGAGGAGGCGGCGCGCCGCGGGGCGCTGCCGATCGTCGACGAAACAACCGTGTGATTTCGGTGCGCTACCGATCGCTGAGCGACTGATAGCGCACCGAAATCGCCACTAGGTCAGCTGGAATGCCGACAGGGGAGCTTCCTGCGGGTACTCCGCCGGCCCGCCGAGGTCGTAGACCGCGTTCAGCGCCGAGATGAACTCCGGATCGTGCAGCGGCTCACTCGGCACGTCGAGCTTGATGCCCTTGGAGTGCACATCGTCGACGAGCATGTCGATCGCCTTGTCGATGGTCAGATCGTCGCTGCCGTCCATGTTCTTCTTGAGCTCGTCGAAGTCGGTGAACACCTCCGCCGACCAGTGCACCAGGAACCGCAGTTCGTCGGTGTGATGGCGGGCGATCACGTCGTCGCCGTTCTTGAGCAGCCAGAAGTCGCGGTCGGACGGATCTCCGGTGAACACCGTGTCGAACGCCAGTCCGGCCGGGGTCTGTTGATCGAGCGGCCCGTTGGCCTCGCCGCGGTGCACCATCATCTCGTTCTGCACGAGCACACCGCGGTTGTAGACCGGCGGCAGCAGGCGTTTCGGCGGCTTGAGGGGTCCCTCGGGCCAGTAGGTGAAGCCGCTGCCCTCATCGAGCGAGAACCACGTGATGACCTGAGCCATCTTGATGAGGTAGTCGCGGAACAGCCCCGACTTGCCCATCACGCTGGTCAGCCAGGTGGGAGCGTTCTCGTGGCGCACGCCGCGGAAGCTGGGGGAGTCCAGGTGGCCGGGATCGCGGTTGGCGCAGGGGCCGTTGATGTTGAACAGCATCATCTCGGGCTTGGCGTACTCGGCGTTCCAGTAGCTCTTGGCGTACTCGACGAACCGCTGGTTGTAGAAGCAGTCGTGCAGCTCGGGGTAGAGCACCGTGCCGTAGTTGGCCAGATAACCGCGGAACGTCGCGGTGAGGAACAGGTCCAGCGAGGGGGTGAAGCCCTCGGGGAACAACCCGCTCATGGTGGCCATCAGTTCTTCGGCCGACGCGAAGTGCTGGGCGATGATCAGCTTCCACGGACCCTGGGTGCGCACCACGTCGAGGAGGCGCTCCCGCTGGTCGTCGGTATAGAGGTTGTCGATCTCGCGGGGCGGTGAGGCGGGCCGCAGGACGTCGGACAACTCCATCCGCTGCTCTTGGGTGAGCATGTTCTCTCCTACTCTCGAGGTCGGCATCTCATGCCGGTCGCTTGGCCAATTCTGGTGCCGCGGCCAGCAAGTGGCCGCGTGCCTGTCCGGTCATCGGGACATCTGTTTCCGCTCGATCAAAAGGGCAGCGGATTGGCGAACTTCGCACGCAACAGCGCGCCGATCTCGGCTACCGCCAGGCGCCCGCGCGCCGTCGCCTCCGAACGCATCAGGAACCCGTGGTAGATGCCGGGGTAGCGGGTCACCGTCGTCTGTACTCCGGCGTCACGTAACCGGTCCGCGTAGCGCTCACCCCAGTCGCGGATCGGATCGGCTTCGGCCGTCACGACGACCGCCTGCGGCAGACCCGACAGATCCTGTGCGCGTGCGGGAATCGTGTACGGGTGGTCGGGGCCGTCCGCCAGCTCGTGCATGTATTCGATGTCGACGAGGGCGAGCATCGGGGCCTCGGGCATGGCCCGGATCGACGGGACGTCGAGATCCTTGTCGACGCCCGGATACATCAGCACCTGAGCGAATAGAGTTGGGCCACCGCGGTCGCGGGCGGCCAATGCGACGCCGGCGGCCAGGGTGCCCCCGGCGCTGTCGCCCGCCACCGCGACCCGGGTGCTGTCGATGCGCAGATCGTCGGCATGGGCGGCCACCCAACAGGTTGCGGCGTAGGCGTCGTCGAACTGGGCCGGAGGCGCCGCTTCGGGAGCCAGGTGGTAATCGACGGACACCACCGTGGCGTCGGAGTGGTGAGCGAGGTTGCGCGCCAACGGTTCGAACGAGTGGTTCGAGCCCAGAACCATCCCGCCACCGTGGAAGTAGACGACCGCCGGCGCGTCGCTGTCGGTCGACGGTCGGTAGATGCGCAGCGAAATCTCTCCGACAGGGCCCTCGATGATCCGATCCTCGACATCGGCCATCTCGGCCATCTCGGGCATCTCCGGCAGCGGCGCGGTTTCCAAGGCTTCGCGCACGGCGTCGAGCCCGCGCTCCCGCATCGGCGGTAGGCCCCCGAACTGGGCGGCCCGCGCGGCCGCGTCCGGATCCAGTTGCGGGACATCTTGTTTCGATATAGTCATTGGCGCGACGGGTCGAATCGACGCTTGGTGCGCAGCACCGGTGCCCGGCGCGACGCCAGGATCTCGGCGCGCTCCGCCATGGCGTTGCCGACGTACTCGGGTTGGGTGAGCAGATAGAACTCACCGGCCGCGGCCTGCTCGAACACCACCCGCGCCGCTTCGACCGGATCCATCGCCTCGGCCTTGATGTCCAGCATCGCGATCCGCTGGGCCTCGGCGGCCCCGACATCGCCGTCGTCGACGCCGCCGGCGGCCTCGAAGATGTTCGACCTCACCGCGCCGGGCAGCACCGCCTGAACGTGGATCCGGTCGGCGTGGCCGGCCGCTTCCACCTCGAGGCGAAGGCATTCGGTCAGCGCCAGCACCGCGTGCTTGCTCATGATGTAGGGCGCCTGCAGCGGCACGACGGCGACTCCGCCGATCGACGACAGGTTCCACACCCACGACGGAGTGTCCGCGGCGATCATGCGCGGGAGGAATGCGCGGATTCCGTAGAACACGCCGTTGACGTTGATGTCCACCAGCCGGTCCCAGTTGGCGACGGGCGTGTCCCAAAGGTATCCGAACTGCTCGACGCCGGCGTTGTTGACCAGCAGCCGTACCGGGCCGATGTCGGAGTAGACCTGTGCGGCAATTCTTTCGAGCGCGTCGGGATCACGCACATCGCACACCAGGTCCACCGAGCCCGCGAGCTCGTCGCGGAGCGCTGCGATCGCCGAGGCGTCGATGTCGACCAGTACGACGGTCATGCCCAGCGCGGCGGCATGGCGTGCCAGCCCCGCGCCTATCCCGTTGCCGGCGCCGGTGATGACCGCGACACCGTCGCCGAAGGTCGCGCGTGCGTCCACGCGTTACGAAGCGGTCGAGGCGGTGGCGGTCTTGGCGGCGTGCTCGGAGAACGTGACGGAGTCCTCGGCGTCGAGGATCACGGTCATCGACGTGAACACCAGGCCGTCGCCGGCGCGGCGGATGCCGACGTCGACCACACCGCTGGAGACGTCAAACGGGACGTTGTTGGTCACCTGGTTCACGTACAGGTAGAAGCGTGCGGTGGTGACGTCCCCGTCGACGCCGGTGCGGAAGACGTTGGTGGCGTGGTGGCGCAGCGGGTAGGGATTCTCGTTGCGGTGCTGGGTCAACCACGCCAACGTCTCGTCCTTGCCGTGCAACTCGGCGGCCAGCAGGTCCTCGAACGGGCAGTTCCCGGAATCGGATCGGCTCAGGTACTCCATCTCGTCGCCGAGCCGGGCCCCGAGTTCGGCGAAGTGCCCCTGGTCGTAGTGGTACCAGAAGGCGGCGATGAACTCCTGGACCTCGGACAGCGTGATCTCGTTGCTCATGGGTGCGAGTCAACCGTCGCCGACCGCGACGTGGCGCGACGATGCCCGGTCAGTGGAACACCGCGCGCCCGGCAGCCGGTTCAGTCGACGATCAGGCTCCACACGTCGGCCCCGGCGGCCAGCGTGGCGTCGGTGACCTGTTCGTCCCAGTAGCGCACCGTTCCGAATTCGGATCGCCACGCCAGTGCCGCGCGGGTGAACTCGTGCAACCGGTGTTCGAAGGTGGTACCGATCGCGCCGTGCACCTGGTGGGCGTTGCGCACCACGACCGACGTGGCATGACCAACGCACGAGCGTGCCGCCGCGACGCGGAAGGCGAGGTTGTCCGTCGACCAGCCGCTCGTGACGGCCGTCGTCAGTGCGCCCTCGGTCGCCGCCCGCGCCAGCGCCGCCTCGGCGGCCAGGTCGGCGATCAGGTGCTGGACAGCCTGGAAGCGAGATAACGGCCGGCCGAACTGGATTCGCGACGCGGCGTGTTCGATCGACGACGCGACGATCCGGTCGAGCGCCGCGCACACCTGGATCGCCCGCACCATCGCGGCTCTCAGCCACAATTCGGCCACCAAATCGGAGGTCACCGGGACGCCGTCGAGCGCCGCGACGTCGACCGAGACGGCGTCGCGGGGCTCACCGATCAGGTTGCTGCCGGCCGTGATCGAGAGCGCGGCGGCGTCGACATCGGCGACGCGGTGGTCGTCGCCGTCGCGCCAGACAACGACCACCCGGTCGCTGGCCGCGGCCCAGGGGACGCCGCCGGCGGTTCCGTCGTCGCCGAGGATGCACACCGTGCGCACCGCGTCGTCGCTGCCCATCCCGTTCGCCTCGAGCAGCCAGCACGCCAGTAGGTCGTGTTCGGCCAACGGTGTTCGCACCGCGTTGCGGGCGGCGGCCGCCAGCAGTTCGGCGGCCTCGAACCAGCCCGCTCCGCTGCCGCCCGCCTCCTCGGCGCCGGTCAGGCGGACCAGGCCCAGATCGTCGAGGCGCCGCCACAACTCGGTATCCCGTTCGACGGCCTCCGCAGGCGGGTGGGCGTCGCGGTACTCGGTGAAGACCGCGTCCATCATCTCGACGAGCGCCGGATCGACGGTCACCGCAGCCCCAACCCTCGTGCGATCACGCCGCGCAACACCTCGTTGGTGCCGCCGCGCAGCGTGAAGCCGGGGCGCTGATCCACGGCTCTCGAAACCAGTTCGGCGAGATCGGGATCCGTGGTCGCGTCGGTCAGCGTGTCGGCGAAGTCGGCGATGTCGCCCTCGGTGGTGGTGCCGAGGACCTTGACCACCGCCGCGGGCACATCGGCGGGCTCGCGCCGCTCCAGTGCGCCTGCGACGGCGGTCGACATCTGGTGCAGTCCGGCGGTTCTGGCGACGAGGCGGCCGAGTCCGGCATCCCGCGAAAGTTCTTGTGCGGCCATCATTTCGCCGCACGTCCGCAACAACACGAAGGTGGACAGGAACCGTTCGGGTCCACTGCGCTCGAAGGCCAGCTCCGAGGTGACCTGGCGCCAGCCCGCACCGATCTCACCGAACACCATGTCGTCGGGCACGAAGGCGCCGTCGAGGATCACCTCGTTGAAGTGGTGTGCGCCGTTCATCGAGACGACGGGCCGGATGTGCACACCCGGTCCGCGCAGGTCGACGATGAACTGACTCAACCCGGCGTGGCGGTTGTCCGGATCGACGGGCGCAGTGCGGGCCAACGCGATGAACGCATGCGCGTAGTGCGCCCCCGAGGTCCACACCTTCGTCCCCGTGAGTGACCAGCCGCCGTCCACCTGGACCGCCTTGGTGCGCACGCTCGCGAGATCGGAGCCGGAATCGGGTTCGCTCATGCCGATGCCGAAGAAGCACTCGCCGCGCACGATCCGCGGAAGGAACTCCCTCTTCTGCACTTCCGTGCCGTACTTGAGCAGCGACGGCACGATCTGCCGGTCGGCGATCCAGTGCGCCGCGACCGGTGCGCCCGCGGCGAGCAGTTCCTCGGTCACCGCGAACCGTTCGACGAAGGAGCGTCCGTGCCCGCCGTACTCGACCGGCACGGTCATCCCGAGATAACCCTGTGCGGCAAGCGCTTTGGTGAACTCCTCGTCCCATCCCGTCAGCCACGCGTCGACCGACGGCGTGAAGGCGCCCGCGGCACGCTGCTCGGCGAGGAATTCACGTACCTCGGCTCGCAGGGCTGCGGTGGCAGCGGCGTCGACGGCCGCCGAGGGCACCAGGCGGGGGAGCGTCACGGGACGGTCCGCCATCGGCTGATGCGCTGTTCGTGCTCCGGGTCACGGTGGGCCAGCGGCTGCATGGCCGCGGCCATGGCCAGCGTGGAATCCAGCGAGCCGGCCCGCGACTCCTGCAGCAGGCGTTTGGCCATTCGCAGCGCGTGAGCGGGGTTCTTCGTGATCCGGTCGGCCAGCGCGAGCGCCTGCGGGAGCAGGTCGTCGTGCGGCACGACGCGGCTGACCATGCCCCACTCCAAGGCGGTGGCCGCATCGATGCGGTCGCCGGTGAACGTCATCTCGGCGGCGCGCTCGTAGCCGATCGCCCTCGGCAGGAACCACGTGCCACCGTCCCCCGGGATGATGCCGATCTGCACGAAGCTCTCGGCGAACGACGCCCGCTCGGAGGCCACGCGGATGTCGCACATCATCGCGAGGTCGCAGCCCGCTCCCACGGCGGGGCCGTTGACCGCGGCGATCAGCGGGACCTCCAGGCGGCCGAGTGCGCGCGGGATGCGCTGGATCCCGTCGACGTAGGCACGCCGCTGGTCGAGGCCGTCGAGGCCGAACATCCCTGTGCGATCGGCCATCTCCTTGACGTTGCCGCCCGCGGAAAAGATCTTGCCCTCGCCCGTCAGGATCACCGCGCGCACGTCGATGTCGGCGTTGGCGGCGTCGACGGCGGCCTCGAACGCCGAGATGAAGCCCTTGTCGGTGATCGCGTTGCCGACCTCGGGCAGGTCGATGGTCCACGTCTGTGTCGCACCCTGAGCGGCGATGTTCAGCGGTGTGCTCATGACGGCAACTGTAGGGACTTGGTCTGCAGGAATTCCTCGAACCCCGCGCGGCCGAGCTCCCGGCCGACACCGGACTTCTTGTACCCGCCGAACGGCGCGACCGGGTTGTACATGCCGCCGTTGACGTCGAGCTGTCCGGTCTGCACGCGCTTCGCGAACGAGATGGCGGTGTCGAGGTCGGGACCCCACACCGCGCCCGCGAGCCCGTAGGGCGTGCCGTTGGCGATGCGGAGAGCGTCGTCCTCGTCCCGGAACGGGATCACCGCGAGCACCGGCCCGAACACCTCCTCCTGGCCCAGCTCGGAGTCGGGGTCGACGTCGGCGAACACGGTCGGGGCGACGTAGTAGCCGGTGTCGCGGACCGATTCGGATCCGCCGATGAGTAGGCGGGCACCGTCGCGGCGCGCGCGGTCGATGAAGCCGCGCACGGACTCGAACTGCGCGGCCGAGGCCAGGGGGCCGATCCGGGTGCCGGGATCGGATGGGTCGCCGACCGTGTACTTGGCGGCGGCGGCCTCGATCAGTTCGAGGGCCTCGTCGTAGCGTGACTGCGGCACCAGCATCCGGGTCCACGCCATGCAGGTCTGCCCGCCGTTGAGGAACGCGTTGCCCACGCCGACCTTCACCGCGGTGGTCAGGTCGCCGCCGTCGAGGATGACGTTGGCGGACTTGCCGCCGAGTTCGAGGGCCACCTTCTTCACCGATCCGGCGGCGAGTTCGGCGACGCGCCGGCCCACGGCGGTCGACCCGGTGAACGACACCACGTCGACGTCGGGATGCGAGGCGATGCGCTCGCCTACCACGGATCCGCGGCCCGACACCAGGTTCACCGCACCGTCGGGAAGTCCGGCCTCTTCGACCGCTTCGATGAACTCGAACACCGACAGCGGCGCCTCGTTGCTCGGCTTGAGGACGACGGTGCAGCCTGCGGCGATCGCGGGCAGCACCTTGGCCACCACCTGGTACAGCGGGTAGTTCCACGGGGTGATGGCGCCGACAACGCCGTACGGCTCGCGCAGCACCAACGAGTTGCCCACGCGCTCTTCGAATTCGAAGGACTCGAGGACGTCGGCGAACCCGCGGGCCACCGCCAGTGGGACCTTGGTCTGAACGCCCTGCGCCACCCGCAGCGGCGCGCCCATCTCCTTGCTGATGGTTTCGGCGATGTCGGGCAGCCGCTTCTCCATCGCGGCGATCACCCGGGCCAGCCGGTCGGCCCGCTCGGCGCGGGTGATCAGCGGATCGAAGGCGCGGCGGGCCGCGGCCACCGCCGCGTCCACGTCGGCGACCGTTCCGTTGGGCACACAGCCGATCACCTTCTCGGTGGCGGGGTCGACGACGTCGATCACGTCGCTCGCCGACGGCGTCACCCACTGCCCGTCGATGAACAGCGTCTTGCGGGTGTAGTCGTGCATGAATCTCCTTGGGGGATCAGGGAATGATGCTGGCGCGCACATCGCGCTTGTGCTCGGCGGCGGCGAACGCCTCGTTGATGTCGTCGAGCGAATACTGCGCTGCAGCCAGCCGGTGCAGGGGGAGGGCGTCCTGGTGCTGTTCGAGGAAGGTCAGCGCCCGCGACAGCACCGGTGGTTCGTACAGCGAGACCCCGACCATCGTCTTGTTGGCGAAGACGAAGCGTGACGGGTCGAATTCGAAGGTCTTGCCAATGTTGATGTTGCCGATCTCCACGTAGCGGCCGAATTGGCCCAGCATCTTGAGGCCCTCGTCGATTGCGGACGGGTGTCCGACAACCTCGACCACGACGTCGGCGCCGTAACCGTCGGTCAGGTCGCGGACGATCTTCGAGCGGTCCTTCACCGTGGCGGCCGTGTTGATGTCGATCACCGCGTCGGCGCCGAACGCGGTTGCCAGCTCGAGCCGTTCTGGCACACCGTCGATGGCGATGACCCGGCCCGCGCCCCTGGCCTTGGCCACCGCGACCGCGTACAGGCCCAGCGCACCGGCGCCCTGCACGACGACGGTCTCACCGAGTTGCTGATCCACGCGCTCGAGGCCGTACATCACCTGGGACAGTGCACAGTTGGCGCCGGAAGCGATGTCGTCGCTGACCCGGTCGGGCACGGTGTAGACGACCGCCCCGGCGGGCAGCAGGAAGTAGTCGGCGTAGCCGCCGACGAAATACGGCGGCGCGTCGGCGCGTCCGAGCATGGCCATCGCGAGGTTCAGGCACGCGTTGCGCCTGCCCGCCAGGCAGTTTCGGCACCGGTGGCAGGAAAAGAAGTAGGGGAACACCACCCGGCTGCCCTTTTCCAGAGGTGCGCCGTTGGAGTCCGCCGTGACGCCGTCACCGAGTTCTTCGACCGCGCCCACCATCTCGTGACCGAGCACCGTCGGAAGTTGTCCCCCCAGGCCGCGGGTGGCGAAGGTGCCGTGCCACGCGTGCAGATCCGATCCACAGATATTGGTCCTGCTGACCCTGATCAGGATCTCGCCGGGACCGACCTCGGCCAAGTCCACGGTTTCGATCTCGAACGGCTTTCCGGGCGCGTCGAAGCGCGCGATACGTCCTGTGAACAACTGACAGTTCCCTTCTGGCTCAGCGGCTCAGCGGTTCGGCCGCGAAGCGTTCGCGCAGTTGACGTTTCAGCAGCTTGCCGCTCGGGTTCTTCGGCAGTGCGTCGACGAAGAAGACGTGCTTGGGGGTCTTGAACCCGGCCAGATGCTGCCGGCAGTGTGCGATCAGGTCGACCTCGGTCAGGTCGGCGCCCTCGCGGGAGACCACCGCGGCGACCACGGTCTCGACCCACGTCGGATGCGGAAGACCGAAGACCGCGACCTCCTGAACCCCGTTGTGCCGGTAGAGGACCTCCTCGACCTCGCGGCTGGCGACATTCTCGCCGCCGGTCTTGATCATGTCCTTCTTCCGGTCGACCACATGCAGCAAGCCGTGTTCGTCGTAGTAGCCGAGGTCGCCGGAGTGGAACCAACCGCCGCGGAACGCCTCCGCCGTCTTGGCCCGGTCGTCGAGATAACCGAGCATCAGATGCGGGCTGCGGTGGGCGATCTCACCCACCACACCGGGTGTGACCGGAGCGTCGTCTTCGTCGAGGATGGTCGTCTCGACGTTGACCACCGGCCGTCCCGCCGAACCGGCGTGGGTGTCCTGTTCGTCGGGCCCGAGCGCGGACGCCAGCGGCGCCAACTCCGTCTGGCCGTAGAAGTTCCACAACCTCAGGTTCGGCAGCCGGTCGCGGATCTCGGCGAGAATCTCGATCGGCATCGCCGAAGCGCCGTAGTAGCCCTTGCGCAGGCTCGACAGATCGACCTCGTCGAACACCGGGCAACGCAGCAGGCTGATCCACACCGTCGGAGGCGCGAAGTAGTTGGTCACCCCGTAGCGGGCGATCGTGCGCAGCACCGTCTCGGGATCGGGCCCGGGCAGGATGATGCTCGTCGCACCGAGATAGATGTCGGTGGCCAGGAAGTTGTCCAGCTGCGCGCAGTGATACAGCGGCAGCGAGTGGATTTCGACGTCGTCACCCGCCATGGAGCCGGCGACGATGGTGCTGACGTACTGCCACATCAGGCTGCGGCTCGTGTGCATCGCGCCCTTGGGCCGCGACTCCGTGCCGCTGGTGTACATCAAGCGCAGCAGCTGGTCGTCCTCGATGCGCGGATTCGGCGCGGGGGTGGTGGTGGAAAGCCATTGCGCGAAGTCGTCCCAGCCTGGCGGAATGCACTGTCCGGGCCGGACGATCGCGGCCCGGGCCCGCACCGCTCCGTCGACGCGCATCGCGTCCTCAGCGACGCCCGCCAGCTCGGCTTCGACGATGAAACCGTCGGCCTTGCTGTGGCCGAGGATGTAAGCGATCTCCTCGGCGGTCAGCATGAAGTTGACCGGCACCAACACCACCGCGGCGCGGGCGGTGGCGAAGGCGAGCACCGCATACTGCCAGCAGTTGCGCGCGAGCAGCGCCACCCGGTCACCGGGGTTAAAGCCGTTGTCCTGCAACGCCGCCGCGGCCCGGTCCACGAGCTGGTCGAATTCGGCAAACGTCAACGTCACATCGCCGTCGATGATCGCGGTCTTGTCGGGTTGCCTGCGAGCCGAACGGCGCGGGATGTCGCCCAGAGCGTGGCTGCGCGCCTGGTCGACCACCGCATCCAGATCCATGGCCGGCAGCGTAAACGTGACTGGCGCTTGGCGAGGGACTCATGTCCCGCTCAGTAGGCAGGGCACTGCCCGGTCGGCCGTGACGCACCGATACTCGTGTCCGTGACTGCTGACGCTCGAGCCATACCGTCGCCGCACGCCGCGGACGCCGACCGCGAGGAACTGAGGGCGAATCTCGGTCAGGCGGACCCCGGCGTCCTGGTCGCGGTGCTGGCCCAGCTGACGGGGGATCCGTCGGTGATCGACAGGTTCGGGCCGAAGATCACGCACATCCCCGATCCGCCCGAGCGCGCCGGCGTCACCGACGCGGACACCATGGCGGCGCTTGTCGAGGCGGTCGTCTCGGCGCTGTCCTCGCCGCTGGCCGAAGGGGCGATGGCCGCCGACGACATCGATCTGTTCACCCGCGCGCTGCCGGTGGCGCTCGGTTCCGACGTGGGCGACGAATTCGTCCCGCTCCTGCTCGAGCAGGGCGGTTTTCACCTCTCCCAGCCCACGTTGCCGCGTACCGTGCCGATCCCGCCGACGACGAATGTCGCGATCATCGGCGCGGGCATCGCCGGCATCATCACCGCGCTGGCCGCCGCGGACGCCGGAGTGCGGTATCAGATCTTCGACCGCAACGACGAGGTCGGCGGCACCTGGTTGACGACGAAGTATCCCGGTATCGGTGTCGACACGCCGTCGGCCTACTACTCGCTGTCGCGGGAGGTCAACCCCGACTGGTCGAGCTACTACCCGCAGGGCGCGGAGTACCAGGACTACCTGGTCTCCCTGGCCGACAAGCACGGACTGCGTGAGCACACCCGGTTCGGCACCGAGGTCGAGGCGCTCTGGTGGGATGACGCGCGCAACCAGTGGCAGATCCACGCGGTCGACCGCGACGGTAACCGCGACGTCAGCTACGCCCGGGTGGTCGTGACCGCCGCCGGCTACCTCAACCGACCGCGGTGGCCCGATATTCCCGGCCGAGAATCGTTCGAGGGCACCAGTATTCACTCGGCGCTGTGGGATCCGTCGCTCGACCTCACCGGTAAGCGGGTCGCCGTCATCGGCGCGGGGTGCACCGCCGTGCAGATCGTCGACGCGTGTGTGGACGAGGTCGAACACCTGACCGTGTTCCAACGCCAGCCACACTGGGTGGCCCCGCGAAAGCGGTTGTCCGACGACGTCCCGGAATACCGGAGGTATCTCGGACGGCACCTGCCGTACTACGCGAACTGGCACCGGCTGAAGTCCTATTGGGCGACGGCCGACAACAATTATCCCGTCATCCTGCGCGACCCCGAGTGGGCGAGGGACCATCTGTCGATCTCGCAGGCCAACGACGTCCTGCTGCAGATGTGCATGGAATACATCAACCAGACGTTCGGCGAGGGTTCGGAGCTGGCGAAGAAGGTCACCCCCGACTTCGCGCCGTACGGTAAGCGCATCATCCGCGACCCGGGCGGCTACTACGCGGCGCTGACGCGCGAGCACGTCGACGTGGAGGCGAGCGAACCGGCCGCCGTCAACGCCGCAGGCATCGTCACAGCGGACGGGCGGCAGATCGATCTCGACGTGATCATCTACGCGACCGGCTATCACCTCGACTTCCTGTCCACGGTCGACATCCGCGGCCGCGACGGCAGGACATTGCGCGAGGAGTGGGGCGACAGTCCCCGCGCGTACCGCGGTGGCACGGTGCCGGGCTTTCCGAACCTGTTCATCACCTCGGCGCCCAACTACAGCCCGGGCCACGGTGCGGGCGCCAACTTCTCCATGGAGGTGCTCGCGCACTACATCGTGGAATGCCTGCAACTGCTCGCGCTGCGCGATGCCGCCACCATCGAGGTGACGCGGGAGGCCTACGACGATTACGTCGCTCAGATCGACGAGGCGATGTCGCAGACGGTGTGGTGCCATACCCCGAACGCACACACCTATTACCGTTCGGCATCCGGCCGCGTCGTCGTCGCGACGCCGTACCGCCTGGTCGACATCTGGCACCAGCATCGCGCGCCCGTCGAAGAACACTTCGTGATCCGATGACCGGCCTCCTCGCCGGAAAGACGGCGCTGGTCACCGGCAGTAGCCGAGGCATCGGACGCGCTGTGGCGCAACGCCTTTCCGCGGAGGGCGCGACTGTCGTGGTCACGGCCCGGTCGTTCGAGCCGTCGGCGTCGATACGCGGCGGAGCCGCGACGGCCCTGCCGGGCACCATCGCCGAGACCGTCGAGCTGATCGAGGGGGCGGGCGGGACGGCGATCGGTATCGCGGCCGACCTCGAGGACCCCGACCAGCGGGGCGGGCTGATCGACGAGGTCGTCGAACGCACGGGCGGCCTCGACATTCTGGTCAACAACGCCGGTTTCGCCGACTATGCCCGGGTCGAGGAGATGGGCCTGGACACCTTCGACCGCACCGTCGAGCACTACCTGCGTACGCCGTTCGTTTTGACCAAGGCCGCCGTGCCCCACATGCGGAAGCGGGGTGCCGGCTGGATCGTCAACATCGGGTCGGTGACCGGTGTCGCTCCTATGCGGCCGTACCGCGAGTACAACAAGACGTCGGGCGACGTCGTCTACGCCTCCTGCAAGGCCGCCCTGCACCGTTTCACCCAGGGAGTGGCCGCCGAACTGGTCGACTCGAACATCGCGGTGAACTGCGTCGGCCCCTCGACGGCCATCCGCACTCCCGGTGCGGCGCAACTTATTCCGGACACCTTCCCGACCGAGCCGGTCGAGTATCTGGCCGAGACGGTGCTGGCGATGTGCCACCTCACGGCCGCCGAGCGCACCGGGCTGGTCGCCTTCAGCCTGCACTACCCATGGTCGCAGGGACTGACCGTACACACGCTCGACGGCGCCGCCGAGTTGCTGCCGCTGGAACCGCCCGCGACGGCCAACCCGAACATCCTGCCCGCCGGCCTCTAGCGGTTTCGGTGCACTAACGATCGGTAAGCGACTGCTAGCGCACCGAAATCACTGTGGAAGGGTGCTGCAGAAGCTGTGGCAGACCCGGTCGCGGACGATGACGTCGGGGCATTCGGGGTCGAACCAGCGGTCCACGTACGCCCAGTGAATGGGGTGCATGAGGTACGGGCCCGTCAGGCCGTCGAGGTCGCGGAACTCCTGCTCGAATACGTGAGTCCACGGTGAGACACCCACGGCCGCGTCGACGCGACTGAGTTGCCACCTGCCGATCGAGGTGACATAGCGGGGGAGCAGCCGTAGATCGTCCTCGAACCGCGCCACCGTCGCCTCGTCGGTGTCCGGTTGCACTCGCAGCAGCAGGGTCCGGTAGACGGTGGCGGAGATGTCGCGAGCGACGTTCGCGTCGCCGGTGTAGGTGGCGCCGTTGACGCGGGCGACCTCGGGTCGGTCGAGCAGCGCGTCGAAAGACGTTGCCACCGAGGTCCACTCGTCGGGATCGCCGAACCGCAGATGCACCAGGATGTCGCCGCCGTTGCGCACGCCCGGCAGCGTCGGCTGCACCAGAGCGTGGGCCGCGCCGCTGGCCGCCGACGCCTCCCGCAGCTCACTCATCAGGCGGTCACGTTCGGGCGCACCGACCGCATCGATGAGCCGGATGACGCTATACATCGCAGAGGCCGTCCACGTCCGCCGCCGCGGCGGCGACGCTGCGGGTGCGCTCCACGACCAGTTCGGCCACGCCCTCCCACCACGCTCCGAGTGTGGCGTCGGGCCTGCCCTTCCACGTCATCTCCCACCAGGCTTGCGGGCTGGGCAGCGACCACGTCACGGTGACCACGTTGGATCGGTCGTCGAACCAGATCGGCGGGCTGACGAGCACGTCGCGAAGCGTCATCCCGCGATCACGCGCACCGGGCGCGTATTCGGCCAGATACGTGTCGACGAAACGCCGTGCGCATCCGGGCCGGGTGATGACCCTGTCGATGACGAACACCTCACCGTCGGCCATGGCCCGACATTAGGGCGATGGCGCTCGCGGTGACGATGACGCTCCCGGCCATCGGGACGACACGGTTGACCGCGACCACGGCGGGGAGCACCGTTGTCCGATGACCGATGAGACGCTGGATCCGTTCGCGCCGTCCCGGCTCGGTCCGGTGAAGCTGCGCAACCGGGTCATCAAGGCCGCGACGTCGGAGGGCCGCTCGCCTGACGGCATGGTCACCGATGACTTGATCGACTTTCACGTCGCATTCGCCAAGGGCGGTGTGGGCATGACGACCGTGGCGTACTGCTGCGTGTCGAAGGAGGGCGCCAGCGCGCCCGGCCAGATCGTGATGAGCCCGGCGGCGCTGCCCGGACTGCGCAGGCTCACCGACGCTGTGCACGCCACAGGAGCGGCGATTTCGGCGCAGCTCGGCCACGCCGGCGTCGTCGCTCCGAAGAAGCTGACCGGCGTCACGGCCGTCGCCCCCAGCCGCTTCGTCAACCCCACCTCCTTCGCCTACTGTCGCGAGATCACCCGCGCCGAGATCCGTGCCGTGATCGGGCAATTCGCTGCCGCGGCGCAGGTGGCCATCGACGCCGGCTTCGACGCCGTCGAACTGCACTTCGGCCATCTCTACCTGCCGAGCTCGTTCCTCAGCGCGCGGATCAACCGGCGCAAGGACGAATACGGCGGTTCGATCGACAACCGTTCGCGGTTGGTCCGCGAAATTGCGGCCCGAGTCCGGGAAGTCGTGAAGGACCAGATCGCGGTCATCGCCAAACTCGATATGGACGACGGTCTGCCCGGCAGCATCTGGATCGACGAGGCCCTGCGGACCGCGCAACTGCTCGACGCCGACTCCGCGCTGGACGCCATCGAGCTCACCCAGGGTTCGTCGGTCTACAAACCGATGTACCTGTTCCGGGGCGACGTCCCGGTCAAAGAGTTCGCGGAGGTGATGCCGTCCGCGTTGCGGCCCGGCGTCCGCCTCGCGGGCAAGCGGGTCATGGGCAGCTATCCGTACCGCGATCTCTACATGCTCGACGCGGCGCGGCAGTTCGTGCCGGTGGTGCGCAACACCAAACTGATTCTGCTGGGCGGCATCACGAACTACGAGCACCTCCAGACGGGGCTGCGCGAGGGCTTCGACTTCATGGCGATGGGCAGGGCGCTGCTGCGCGAACCCGATCTGGTCAACGCGATGATCGCCGACCACGACACGCGCAGTCGCTGTAACCACAACAACAAGTGCATGGTCACGGTGTTCGGCCGGACCCACTGCGTGCTCGACCCGCACCAGCGCTACGGGCCGGTGCCGAAGGTCTAGTCGCGGGGCCTCACAACACCTTCGCGAGTTCCTGCGTCGCCTGGCGCCGCGCCTCGTGAGCGATGTCGAGCATCGGCATCGTCATGAATCCGTGAATCCCGCCGTCGAAAGTGCACCGCGCCACCGGAACACCCGCGGCTTCCAACGCCTCGGCGTAGGCGACACCCTCGTCGCGCAGCGGATCGTGACCCGCGATCACCACCACCGCCGGCGGCAGTCCGTCGAGGCGCGCATGCAGCGGCGACGCATACGGGTGGGTGCGGTCGGTGGGGGAGGGCACGTACTGGTCCCAGTACCACTGCAGCGCCGGCCGTGGATTGTAGAAACCCTTGCCGTAGAGCCGGTATGACTCGGTTTCGAAGTCCGCGGCGATCATCGGGTAGATCAGCATTTGGGCGGACAGCTCGGGTCCGCCGCGGTCGCGGGCCATCAGGGTGGTGACCGCCGCGAGGTTGCCGCCCGCGCTGTCACCCGCCACCGCGAGCCTGTCCGGGTCGCCTCCGAACTCCGCGGCGTGCTCGGCCGCCCACCGCGTCGCCGCGTACACGTCGTCCGCCGCGGCCGGCCACCTGCTCTCGGGCGCGAGCCGGTAGTCCACCGAGATCACCACCGCGGTAAGGAGATTGGCCAGGCTGCGGCACAGCCCGTCGTGGCTGTCGAGGTCGCAGAAGACGAACCCGCCGCCGTGGGCGTACACCACCACCGGGAGCGGGACATCCGACGCCGGTCGGTAGATCCGAACCGGGACATTGCCGGCGATTGTGACATCGGTGACCGACTCGACGGCTTCGGGCTGTGCGGGCGCCACGAACCGCGATCGGATCGTCGCTCGCGCCTGCGCGCCGGTCATGGTGTGCACCGGAGGAAAGCCGGAGTCGAGCGCCTCGATCAGGTCGGCGATCTGCGGGTCGAGCATCACGCGTACTGCAGCACCGGCTCGCGGGGGGTCGTGGGCCGCGGTGTGGGCATGTTCCGCAACGGCCGGGCCTGCTGCAGCGTCGGCGCCACCCGCCGCGGACCGTCCTCGGCGTTGCGCCAGACCGCCATGGCAGTCATCCGCACCGGCGCGACGAGACGTTGGTCGAACATCATGCGGTTCATCGGGCCGCACACCGACACGGCCGCCACAGCCTCACCCTGGCCGCCGATCGGCGCTGCGACACAACCGAATCCGGTGAGGGCCTCTTCGCGGTCGAACGCAATGCCGTGCGAACGCACCTTGGCCAGCTCGGTGCGCAACTGGACGGGCGATCCGATGGAGTACTTGGTACGGCGGTTCGTCAGGTCGATCGTGTCGTAGTTCAGGTCGGTGGCCGAGGCCAGCATCGCCTTGCCCAGCGCCGAACAGTGCGCGGGGTGGCGACCGCCGACGCGGCTGGGAATGGCCGCGCCCAACCCGTCACCGATCTTCTCCAGGTACACGAGATCGGTGCCGTCGAGCACAGCGAGGTGGACGACGAGACCGGTGGCGCGATGCAGGTCGTGCAGCAGGGGCACCGCTGCGCGGTGCAGGCGGTCCTGGTGCACCGCGAGTGAACCCAACTCGACCAGCCGCATGCCCAACTCGTAGTCGCGTCCGTTGCGTCGCAGCCAGCGCAGCTGGACGAGGCGCTCGAGCATGCGGTGTGCGGACGAGCGGGGAAGCCCGGTGCGGCGAACGATCTGCGCCAGTGTCAGTCGGCCCGGCCCATCGAAAGCATCAAGAACCAGCGATACGCGGTCGAGGACGGCGCTGGGTGTTTCGACAGTCGTTGTCATGTGGCCTCCGGAGAGCGACCTGCAACCAGGCAGGCGATATTTCTAATAGGAATATGCCTATTTGTAGCATGCCGGTGTGCGGGGTGTCACACGATCACCACAATTTGCTTTCGCTCACGTCAATGACCTGCGGCGAAGGGCCGATTACGGGCGTGTCGCAGCCCGAGCTAGGGCGAAACGGCGTCGCTTCGCGGGTCGATCAGGATCTTGGCGTGCGCCTCAGCCGCGCCCAGCACCTCGAAGGCGCGGGCCACGCCGCCCAGGCCGACGGTGCCGGTGACGAGCGCAGAGGCGTCCACCTTGCCGTCGGCGAGCAGGTGCAGCGTGTCGCGGAACTCGAGTGGCGTGTAACCGAAGACGAACCGCAGGTCGATGTCCTTGCCGTTCGCGACCGCCGGGCGGAAGTGGTCGGTGCCCATGCACACGCCGACCACGACGACCCGCGACTGCACGGGCGCCGCGCGGACGATGCCGTCGATGATCCCCGGCACACCGACGCATTCGAAGACCACCGGTCGCTTCGGGTTCGCCGCGCCCACCTTGTCGGCGACCCGGTACAGGTGCGACCAGCCGGGCACGCGGCGCAGCTTCTCCATCGTCCCGACGGCGAGTTCGAACAGCTGCTGTGCCTCGGTGATGCTCCCGGACGCGCCGGCGGCCGTGTAGGGGGAGTCGACGGCCGGATCCACGACGACGTCGGCGCCGCAGCGCGATGCCATCTCGCGACGGGTCGCGGAGAAGTCGCTCGCCACGATCGTCTGCACGCCGAGCGACTTGAGATGGCAGATCACCGCGAGACCGACCGGCCCACAACCGATCACGATCGCGACATCTCGCTTGCCGACCTGGCTGCGGCGCACCGCGTGCAGGGCCACCGCCATCGGTTCGGTCAGCGCGGCGATGTCGAGGTCGAGCCCGTTCGGAACGACGAAGCTCATCGAGGCTTCGGCGAGGACGTGTTCGGCGTAGGCGCCGGGTGCCAGCGGCGACAGCCCGGTCATGTGCACTCCGCCGGCCGCCCGCACCATGGGAAACGACACCACGGGCGCCCCGGGCTTGAACTCCTTGGGGACACCGGGGCCGCGCTCGGCCACTTCGCCGACGAACTCGTGGCCCAAGACGACCGGTGTGTCCTGGCGCATGAAGTCCGGATAACCGATTTCGTCCATCACGTCGGTCAACTCGTCGGCGTGGTCCTTGGCGTGCAGATCCGATCCGCAGATGCCGCAGCGCCGCACCTCGAGCAGCAGTTGCCCGCGGGCCGGGGCCGGCGATGGGAGGTCGACGACGGACAGGGTGCCACGTTCGCAGCTGACGGCCTTCATGCGTCCATCGTGTACCACGCGTGCAGGGGACTAGGAGCCCGCCGCGCTCCGTCCCGCCCGACGGCCGTAGAAACTGCCGTCGCCCAACGAGATACCGCTCGCGTAGCCCCAGGCGGCGAGGCCCGCGGTGCAGCGGCCCGCCGCGAACAGACCGGGGATGGGCTCGCCGCTGACGTGCAGAACCTCCGCGTTCAGCGACGTCAGAAGCCCGCCAAGGGTAAATCCGCCGGTGCTCTCGCGCAGGTCGATCGCGCCCACCGGCGTGCCGATCGGTCGCAACCACTGTGGCTTCTTGTGGAGCAGCGGATCCTCGCCCGCGGCGGCGCCGGCGTTGTAGGCGGAGACGGTCGCCTGAAGCGATCCCGTCGGCAGACCCATCTCGGATTCGAGCTCGGCCACCGTCTCGCACACCCAGGTCGGTGGGCGAAGCATCAGCTGCGGCGACAGCGAGGCCATCGCCTCCTCCTGGGACTTCTCGTCGATGATCAGGAACGCCGTGTTGTCCTGGTGATACAGGGTCAGCTGCCCGACCCTGCCGGGATAGGTGTCCTCGGCGACGTAACGCTGACCGCGGCCGTTGACCAGGATGCCCCGCACCAGCTGCTGCGGATCGATGAAGATGGCCACCTCGGTGGCGTCCATGTGGGCGAGGTCGGCGCCCAGCGCCTGCGCCATCCGGATCGCCTGACCGTCGTGCTGCTCGATGGCGGCGGCGGGTCGGCCGGCGATGCGCGGCGCGTACTGCGCGACCATCGCCTCGTTGTAGGCGAAGCTGCCCATTGCGAGCACCACTCCGCGACGCGCTCGCACGGCGATCTCCTCGCCGTACCGGCGCGCGTACACACCCACGACCCGGCCGTCGGTCTCGACGATCAACCGGTGCACGCGAACGTCGTAGATCGCCCGCGCCCCCGCCGCGGTGGCCGTCTCAACGAGCGGCTTCATCAGCATGTAGCCGGCGCTCGCCTCGCCCTGAATCTTGTTCGACATCTGCGGGACGTGTCCGCGCGGCGCGGGCGTGGCAATCGTGTTGAACGGGTAGGAGTTCTCCCCGCCGCTGTACATCAGCCCCTGATCGCCCATGGGCTCCCAGCCGGGCTCGCCGAAGAACTCCCGCTTGAACTGGACGCCGCAGCCGACGAGCCAGTCGAAATGCTCGAGGCTGCCGTCGCAGTAGTCGGCGATGCGCTTCTCGTCGGCGCCGGGTCCCATCGCGACGTTGAGGTACGCGGCCATGTTCGCGACGGAATCCTCGAAGCCACAGGCCTTTTGGATAGGTGTTCCGCCGCCGAGGTAGATGAACCCGCCGGCCATCGACGCCGCGCCGCCCCACGACCCGGTGCGTTCGAGGACCAGGACGTCGGCGCCGGCGCGCGCGGCTTCCACCGCCGCGGCCGCCCCGGCGATGCCGAAGCCGGCGATGACGACGTCGGCCTCCTCGTCCCACTGCGCGACGTCGGCCGCGGGCAGTGCAGTGATGTCGCCGCTCACGGGCGCATCGCCGCCGGCAGGTCGGACACCCACTCGTGGCCCCAGTAGCTGTCGGCGGTGATTTCCTCAGCGGTGTAATACGTTTCGTCGACGCGCATACCGTCGGTGCCGAATTCGATGTCCCAGTCGCCGGGCGCCCGCACGTAGAACGACACCATTTTGTCGTTCGTGTGCCTGCCCAGCGTCGAGGACAGCTGGTAACCGTCCTTGTTCACCCGGTCCAGGGCCTGCCCGACCGCGTCGAGGCTGTCGACCTCCACCATCAGGTGGATCAGGCCCGGGTCACGCAACGTCATCGCGGGGCAGATCGCCAGGCTGTGGTGGCGTGCGTTGATGCCGAGGAACCGCACCCGCAGCGGCCCGAACTCCGGCGGCGTCGGCACGCGAAACGCCCCGCGCGACTTGAATCCCAGTACCTCCGTGTAGAACTGGAACAGGCCGGGCACATCGAGGGCCGGCAGCACGACGTGGCCCAACCCCTGATCGCCGGTGACGAAGCGGGCGCCATAGGGGGTCACCACCGGGCTGTGGTCGAGCACCGCGCCGTGGAAGACCTCGGTGGAGGTGCCCGCGGGATCGTCGAACGCGATCACCTCCTCGACGCGGCGTGCGTCGGCCTCCTCGAGCGAAAGTTCCTTGACCGCCACGCCGGCACCGTCGAGGGCCGCCTTCACCCGCGTCAACGCCGCGTGGTCGCGGACCTCCCACCCGACGGTGACGATCTTGTCGACGTCGCCGGGCACCACGATGATGCGCGCGGCGCGCTCGTCCATGCGCAGATACAGCGCACCTTCGTCGGGACCGGAGCCCTCGGCAAAGCCGAGCACCTTGAACGCGAAGTGGCGCCAGCGGTCGATGTCGGTGGCCTGAACCTTGACGTATCCGAGGCTCTTGAGATCGCTCATAGTGCCCTTTCTAGATGTGCAGAATATCGGCGGTCTCGATGCGCCGAACGTGCATCAGGTGCGATTTTCCGCCCCGATTTCCGCCCTGAGCGCACGTTCGGCGAGCCGCGGCTAGATCATCGCGCGCAGCGGGCCCTGCGGATCCACGCCGAGCGAGCTGAGCGCCGCGGCGTGAAACACCGTGCCCGGCACGTGGATCGCGTGCAGCTGGCCAACATGCACATCGCGCCAGTACCGCTGCAGCGGCTTGTCCATGCGCGCGGCGTTGCCGCCCGAGCGGGCGAAGATCTCGTCGACCGCGGACACGGCGCGCCACACCGCGCGGATCTGGGTGCGACGGCCCGCGGCCCGGTCCTCGAAGCTGACCTCCTTGCCCGCGGCGACCATGTCGTAGATGCGGTCGGCGTTGGCCAGCAGTTCCTGGCGGGCGGCGTTGATGTCGGCGGCCGCCTCACCGATCGCGTACATGACGTACGGATCGTCTTTGATCGCGACGCCGCTGGAGTTCACGCGCTCACGCTGGTAGTCCAGGTGTGCGGCCAGCGCCCCCTCGGCGATGCCGATCGTGGCGGCGGAGATGCCGAGCGGGAACATCGTCGACCACGGCATCAGGTACAGCGGCTCGGTCATGCCCGCCTCGCGCTGAGCGGTGCCGTCCATCACCTTCATCGCGTCCATCGTCCGGTACTCCGGCACGAACGCGTCCTTGACGATGACGTCCTTGGACCCGGTGCCGCGCAGTCCGACAACGTCCCACGAGTCCTCGACGATCTCGTAGTCCGGTCGCGGGAGGATCATGTGCAACATCTGCGGTGGCATCAGCGGTTTGCCGTCCGCGTCGCCGAGCATCGCGCCGAGGATGATCCAGTCGCACGCGTCGGTCCCCGAGCTGAACTGCCAGCGCCCGTTGAAGATGTAGCCGCCGTCGACGGGCTTGGCCACACCTTGCGGCGCGTACGGCGACGCCATCCAGGTGTCGATGTCGTCGGCCCAGACCTCCTCGCCGACGCGCGGATCGGCGTAGGCGAGCTGATAGGGGTGCACGCCCACCACGCCGTTGATCCAGCCGGCCGCGGGATCCAGCGCCGCGGTGGCCATCACGGTCTCGGCGAACTCGCGCGGATGAGCCTCGTAGCCGCCGTGCTTCTTGGGCTGCAGCAGTCGGATGGACCCGGCGGCCTTCATCGACTTGACCGTGGCATCGGTCAACCGTCCGATCTTCTCGGCCTCGACGCCCTGATCCTTGAACTGCTCGGCCAGTTGCATCACCCGGTCGAGTACGCGCTCACTCATGCTGATGTCCTCACTATCGGCTGCACTTGATGGTCTACCGCACCGGAAGCGCGAACGGGATCAAATCCCGGTCAGCGGGCGGCGTTTCCGGCTCAGTACTCGACGTGCAGATCGTCGCTGACCGGTCGGGCCTGACAGCCGAGGATCAGGCCCTCGGCCAGGTCGTCGGGCTCGAGGATCTCGCAGGTGGCCATGTCGACCTCACCGGACACCACGGTTGCGACGCATGAGCCGCAGTGACCTTCCCGGCACGAGTGCGGAGGGTCGATGCCGGCATCGAGCATCGCGTCGACCAGTGTCTTGTCGCGCGGCCAGCGGAGGTGATGCCGGGTGCCGTCCAGATCGACGCACACGGTGGCGTCGACCCGCGTCCCGCAGGTGTCGGTCTGTGACATGCGCCGATCTTCACCGGCGTCGGGCGTCGGGTCGACCAGTCCTTCCGATGGGCGGAACGAAGCCGGTTCGATCGCCCGGTCATCGGGAAACTCGGGCAGTGGCGGGTCCACGACGACCTACCGTGGCTGCGTGGGTATCTCCGAGGAGCGGTCAAGCGTGGACGCGGTGGTGGTCGGTGCCGGCTTCGCCGGGCTGTACGCGTTGCACCGGCTGCGGTCGCAGGGCTTGTCGGTGCGCGTGTTCGAGGCGGCGCCGGAGATCGGGGGGACCTGGTACTACAACCGCTATCCGGGGGCGCGCTGCGACGTCGAGAGCGTTGACTACTGCTACTCGTTCGATCCCCAGCTCGAGCAGGAGTGGGACTGGTCGGAGAAGTACGCGACGCAGGCCGAGATCCTGCGTTACATGAACTGGGTCGCCGACAAGCTGAACCTGCGCGACGGCATCACGTTCAACACCCGGGTCACCTCGGCGGTGCTCGACGAGGACAACCTGCGCTGGACGGTGTCGACCGACGCGGGTGAGGTCGTCACCGCGCGCTTCTGCGTGATGGCGACCGGTCCGCTGTCCGCGGCGCTGACGCCGGACTTCCCCGGCCTGGACGGTTACGCGGGGGAGCTGTACCACACCGCGCACTGGCCGCACGAGCCCGTCGACTTCACCGGTAAGCGGGTCGCGGTGATCGGGACGGGATCGTCGGGCATCCAGTCCATACCGGTGATCGCCGAACAGGCCGATCGTCTCTACGTGTTCCAGCGGACGCCGAACTACAGTGTGCCTGCGGGCAATCGACCGTTGACCGACGAGGATCGGGCCCAAGTCAAGGCGTCCTATTCCGAACGCCGCCGGCTGTCGTGGCGTAGCGGTGGCGGCTCACCGCACATCGCCCATCCGAAGCTGACGATGGAGGCCACGCCCGAGGAGCGCCGCGAGGCCTTCGAGAGGCGCTGGGAACTCGGGGGTGTGCTGTTCTCGAAGACGTTCAGCGATCAGATGATCGACATGGCCGCCAACGAGGAAGCGCGCAAGTTCTACGAGGAGAAGATCCGGGCGGTGATCGACGACCCCGAGGTCGCCGAGCTTCTGATCCCGAGCGACCATCCCATCGGGACGAAGCGAATCTGCACCGACACCAACTACTTTCAGACCTTCAACCAACCGCACGTGAGCCTGGTCAGTGTGCGCAAGACACCGATCGTGTCCATCGATGCCGACGGCATCAACACCACAGACGCCCATTACGACGTCGACGCGATCGTGCTCGCCACGGGGTTCGACGCGATGACCGGTGCGCTGAGCAAGATCGACATCGTCGGTCGGGGCGGGCAGCGCCTGCGCGACGATTGGGCGGGCGGTCCGCGCACCTACCTCGGGCTGGGCGTCGACGGTTTCCCGAACCTGTTCCTGATCTCGGGACCCGGCGCGCCCGCGGTGTTGGCCAACATGGTGCTGCACGCCGAAGCGAACGTGAACTGGATCGCCGAGGCCATCTCCTATCTCGACGGGCACGGCTACACCGCCATCGAAGCCACCGACGAAGCCGTGGACAACTGGATCGCCGAGTGCAATAGACGCGCGGAAGCGACGCTGTTCCCGAGGGCCAACTCCTGGTATATGGGCGCCAACGTGCCGGGCAAACCGCGCGGATTCATGTTGTTCATCGGCGGTTTCGGCGTCTACCTCGACATCTGCGCCGAGGTGGCCGCCGCCGGATACAAAGGCTTTCGCCTGCTCGCCACCCCTTAGGCGGTTTTAGACGTCGCGGGTGAGGAACGCCAACACGGCGCTTTCAAACGCCGCCTTGGCCTCGATCATCGCCCAGTGCCCGCAGTTCGGGAACACGTGCAGCTCCGCGTTGGGAATGGTGCGCATCGGGATCAGCGCCATGTCCAGCGGGCTCACCCGGTCGTCACGCCCCCATGTCAACAGCGTGGGTGCGGCGACCTTGTGCATCTGCGCCCACGGCAGCGGCGCATCGCTGCTGCGCATGAACGCCATCATCTGCGCGAAGGCCTTCTTGCCGTACATGCGCCGGGCGGATTCCAGGGTTTCCGGGTCGGTGGCCAACTGCCAGCGTTCCTCGATCAGCTGTTCGGTGACCAGCGACTGGTCGTAGACCATCGAGTTGAGCCAGTCGACCAACCGCGCGCGGGTGGGGTCCTCGGTGAACTCCTGGAGCAGCCGGATCCCCTCACTCGGACCGGGGCTGAAGACATTGGTGCCGATGCCGCCGATCGTGACCAGCCGGCCGATGCGGTCTGGGTTGTTGATCGCGAAGTTGATCCCCACGCCGCCGCCCATCGAGTTGCCGACGATGTCGACGCGGTCGATCCCCAGCGCGTCGAGGAAGGGGACGACGGCACCCTGCGCGGTGATCATCGGATGACCGCCGAAATCGTCGCTGACCCCGAAACCCGGGAATTCCAGGATCACGCAACGGAAATGCTTGGCGAAGGTGGGTAGCACACCGCGGAAGTTGCGCCAGCCGGTGACGCCGGGCCCGGAGCCGTGAAGAAAGAGCAGGACGGGACCGTCACCCACGTCGTAGTAACGCAGCACACCGGAGGGGGTGGGCGTCTCGCGGAGATCGTTCTCGACGCGGGCGATGAAGGCTGCGGTATCGGTCACGCCCATAGCCTGCCACGCGTCCGGTCGCGCCACGGGCGGGTGTTCCGTTCATCGGTCGTCCCGGTAAGCGGGACGCTCACTGTGCCGGTGTGCGTTTGACTGCGACGCTGCCGGTCGAAAGAGACGGGCCGTCGACGCGCCCGCTGTAGTCAGGAGGCCCGATGTCGCCGGCGATCCCGTCAGGTGCTTCGCGATGACGGTCCTGAGCGACCGCTTTCGGGTGGCGACGGGTTAGCGGGGGTCGTCGATGGGCACGGTTCAGGTTCTTCGTAGTACGTATCCGCGGTTGACTCGGGGTGCGCGCCGTCCGGTGGACTTTTTGGGTCGTATCGGCGATCACATGCTGTTTTATCTGCGGGCGTTGGGTGGGGTGCCGCATGCGGCGGTGCACTTCCG
>NZ_CVTA01000001.1 GCF_001050035.1 Mycolicibacterium komanii | reverse complement strand
TGCGGGCCCGACAACCGCCGCGTCACCCCCGGCGGCTGGCGCACCCGTAACCGCAAAGACGGGCGCACCCAATGGCGACCCCCACCCCAACTCGACACCGGCCAAGCCCGCACCAACAACTACCACCACCCAAACCGCTACCTCATCGACGACAACACCGAAGAAAACACCGACGACAACACCGATGACGACGAAGCTGACTGTCCCGACCCCGAGGACAAACCCGGCGACACCCGCGAGGGCCCCGACCCCGACCAGCAAGCCGACCACCGCAACACCGGCTGACTTTGACCGGCGCGTGCTCGGCGGCGAACCGGATACGCCGAGAGGGGCCGCAGCGGCGCTGCGACCCCTCCGGTTCCCCGCGGTCAGGGTTGTTTGTTGTACCGAATCAGGAAGACGGCGGCGACATAGCCGGCGGTGAGCCCGATCGCGAGCCACAGCACGAGCGGCACAATCAGCGAGACCGGCGACCATCCGATGCTGGAGAACGTGGCTGTGGCGTAGAAGAGCCAGAGCACGCGGTAGAGCGACCAGAGCGCGGTCAGCCCCGCGCTGATGGCGATGACCAGGCTGTACGTCCGGTCGACACGGCTGACCTGCGCTTCGAGGGAGGCGGGGACGATGTTCATTGCTATTCCTTCTCGTCATCACGTTGCCGGGGTGGCTTCGTTTGCGACTGAAGTACAGCCAGTGGCGGGCGCTACCGATCCCAACAACTCAGCCCGATGCCCCAGACCGCCGACGCCCTCCCATCGCGACCTCCGAGGCGGCGCCGCCAAGTTCACCGATACGCTGCCCGTCGACGCCGGGTGAATCCGCGGCAGCGACGACGGTAGGGGTAAGTCGAAATGGGTGTGTACGTAGTCACCGGAGCCGCATCCGGCATGGGGCAACAGGCTGCCACCAAGCTGAAGACGCAGGGTCACACCGTCATCGCGGTCGACGTCAAAGAAGGCGATGTGGTGGCCGACCTGTCGAAGCCCGACGGGCGCCGCGCCGCGGCTGATCAGGTGCTGGCGACGTCGGATCGACTCGACGGCGCGGTGTTGGCCGCCGGTATCGGGCCGACACCCGGTAAGGACAGCACGCGGCGGATATTCGAGGTCAACTATCGCGGCGTGGTCGATCTGCTCCAAGCGTGGCAACCGGCTTTCGCCGCCGCGGACCGGGCCAAAGTTGTGGTGATCGGCAGCAATTCGACGACAACCACGCCGGCCGTCCCGCGACGCACGGTACGCGCGCTGCTGTCGAACGATACCGACAAGGCGGTCCGCTCACTGAAACTGTTCGGTCCCGCCGCCCCGTCGCTCGGCTATGCCGCCTCGAAAATCGCGGTCTCACACTGGGTGCGCCGCACCGCCGTGACACCGGACTGGGCCGGAGCGGGGATCCGCCTCAACGCGCTGGCGCCCGGAGCCATCATGACCCCGCTACTGGAGAAGCAACTCGCGACTCCCCGCGAAGCCAAGGCGGTCAACGCCTTCCCGGTACCCATCGGCGGCTTCGGAGACCCCTCCCACCTCGCCGACTGGATGCTGTTCATGTTGTCGGACTCCGCTGACTTCCTCTGCGGCAGTGTCGTGTTCGTCGACGGCGGCTCCGACGCCTACTTCCGCGCACGAGATTGGCCCAAGTGCGTACCCGCTCGCCGGCTGCCGTCCTACCTGTGGCGGTTCGCGCGGTTCAAGGCCGCCAAATAGAAATCAGAACTTCGCGACGGCGCCCGCATCGACAGGCAACGCCGCTCCCGTGATGTACTGAGACTCGTCGGAGGCCAGGAACAACACGGCATTGCTCACGGCACGCGCCTCGATCACCGGCTTCGGCAGCATGTGAAAGTGGCCGATCACCTGCGTGGCGTCTTCCATCGTCGGATCCGTCAGGTCGGGTCGCACCGTGCGGCGGAAGTGGTCGTTGTCGATCATCGGCGTCAGGATGTTGCCTGGATGGATCGAGTTGACCCTGATCCACTGTGGCGCAAGCTCATTGGCCAGGGAGTTCATCAAGCCGACGACGGCATGCTTGGCCGACGCGTAGTGGGCCATGTAACCGCCGCCGCGCAGCCCCAGCATCGAGCTGACCAAGATGATCGATCCGCCGCCGTTGGTCATATGCGGCAGGGCGGCCTTCACGGTGTGCCACACACCGGTCACGTTGATGTCGAGCATTGTCTGCCAAGCGGATTCCGCGATCATCGCGGCGGGCGCGGGATCGGCGCTGATACCCGCATTCGCCACCACAATGTCGACCGGGCCGAGTTCACCGACTCCACGGTCCAGGACGGTGCGGAGGCCCGCGAGATCGCGCACGTCGGCTTTCTCGATCACGATGCGGCGCCCCGACTTCTCGACCAGCGCCGCGGTGTCGGCGAGGTCCGCCTCGGTGGGTCCGGGGTATCCAGCGGCGTTGATGTCATCGCACACGTCGACGGCGATGATGTCGGCTCCCTCCTCCGCCAGCCGGACCGCGTGTTCGCGGCCCTGACCGCGGGCGGCGCCGGTGATGAAGGCGACCTTGCCGGCAACCCGGCCGACCTTGTTCTCTGCCATCGCAATACTCCTCGAAGTTCGGCTCGCGTTTCAGCGTTGCGTGGTCACGGTTGTTCGGTGTGTCGTGTCACGAACTCGACCACCGCCTCGGCGAAGAGGTCATTGCGGTCGCCGGCGACCATGTGACCGGCGCCGCCGACGTCGACGAACTCGATGTCCGGAAATCGGTCGAGGAACGCGTTGGCGCGGTCTTCGGTGACGAGGTCGCTCATCTGCCCGCGCACGAGAAGCATCGGCACGCCGTCTCGCAGGATCGACGCCACCGCGGCGTTCATCCGATCCACCTCGGTCACCTCGATGGGTGGGGACGCGGCCGTTCCGTCGATGAACTTCGGATCCCAGTGCCAGTACCACCGTCCGTCGCGCTCACGAAGATTCGTCCGCAGCCCGTCGAGATCCTTCGGCCTGGGCCGGTGCGGGTTGTACTCGGCGATCATGTCGGCGACCTCGTCGAGCGACTCAAACCCCGACTGCATCCGGTCGGCCATGAAGTCGTGGATGCGTGAGGCCCCGGACGGATCCATGTCCGGCACGATGTCGACCAGCACGACCGCGCGGACGGTGTCATGCGCGAGTTCACCGGCGAGGATCATCGACGTGATGCCGCCAAGCGACGCCCCGACCAGTACCGGCTTCGGCGGCAGCTCCGCCAGCACCTCCAGAACGTCACCGGCAAAGCTGACGACGCGGTAGTCACCGTCGGAGGACCAATCCGACTCGCCGTGGCCCCGCAGGTCCACCGTGACGGCCTGCCATCCGCGCTCGGCGACCGCGGCGGCGGCCCGGCCCCATGAGCGCCGCGTCTGTCCACCACCGTGCAGGAACACCACCGCCGGTGCGCTCGGATCGCCGATGCGGTCGGCGACGATCGTCAGGCCGTCGCTGCCGGATACACGAAACACATAGGGCGAAACGGTCATTGGAATGCTCCAGCTATGACGGTCCGGGTGATCGTCTCGGCGCGGCTCCGGCGAAACGATCGGCCTTCGGTGATGATCGCGTAGACGATTCCGCCGACGATCGCGTCGGCCGCCGCTTGCGATGCGGCGTCGTCGAGGCCGTCGGCAGACAGCCGAGCCTTGACGCCCTCGTGCAGTGGCGCGCTGAAGCCCGCCTGCATCCGCGCCTTGACGTCGTCGTGCTCCATCCCCGCGACCGTCAGGATGCGCAGCATTGCGTTGCCGCGTTCGCTCGTGAGCGTCGCGGCGAGGCTGGCCGACCAACTGCTCAGGTCGGCCACCAAGTCGTCGGTGTGGGCGACGGGCTTGAGGATCCTGTCCGCATCCTCGAGCAGCACATCGGCGACGAGGGCGGGACGGCTCGGCCACCACCGGTAGATCGTCTGCTTGCCGACACCGGCGCGCGCCGCCACGGCCTCGATGCTCAGCCCGTCGAAACCCCGCTGCAGCAGCAGCTCTTTGGTGGCCGAGATGATCGCCGTCCTGGACCGCTCGCTGCGGCGGCGGGGCGCTTTCGCCTCGGTGACCATCGGTTGACTCCGCTCCTGACGGGGGCCGGCTTTACAGATGGTGACAGCACTGCCTAATCTTTGGCAAGACGAGACGTTGCGTCTCGTAAGCATGGAGAGGGACGAGATTGGCCGACCACCGGTGACGCCCACCAAGCTCGTCATCGGCGCCAGCGGCTTCCTGGGGTCGCATGTCACCAAAGAACTGGTCGAGCGCGGCGATGACGTGCGGGTGCTGATTCGCCCAACCAGTTCCACCCGCGGCATCGACGGGTTGCCGGTCGACATCCGGCGCGGGGACGTCTTCGACCCGGACAACGTGCGCACGGCGATGCTCGGTTGCGACGAGGTGTATTACTGCGTTGTCGACGCCCGACCGTGGCTGCTCGACCCGGCGCCGATGTGGCGCACCAACGTCGACGGGCTGCAAGCGGTGCTCGACGTTGCGGTCCAGGCCGACCTGCACCGCTTCGTGTTCACCAGTTCGATCGCCACGATCGGTCGGTCCACCGACGGCCCGGCCGACGAAACCACCGCCCACAACTGGCTCGACATCGGCGGCGACTACGTCCGAAGTCGCGTGGAGGCCGAGCGAATGGTGCTGCGATACAGCGCCGAGAAGGGATTGCCCGCCGTCGCGATGTGCGTCGCGAACACGTACGGGCCGGGGGACTGGCTGCCGACACCACACGGTGGACTGCTCTCGGCTGCCGTGCGCGGCAAGATGCCCTTCTACATCGACGGCTTCGAGGGCGAGACCGTCGGCATCGAGGACGCCGCGCGCGCCTTGATCCTCGCGGGCCGGCGCGGCAGGATCGGCGAGCGCTACATCGTCTCCGAGCGGTGGATGAGTGCACGCGAGATCTTCGAAACCGGTTGTTATGCTGTCGGAATCGCGCCTCCGCGGCGTCGCATCCCGATCTCGGCCATGGCCGCTGCGAGCTACCCCAGCAGCTGGTTCGCGCGGCTCCGCGGCCGCGACACCATGCTGACGCCGCTGAACATCCGCCTCATGCACATCATGACCCGGATGGACCACTCGAAAGCGGTCCGCGAACTGGGCTGGCAACCGTCGCCAACCTCCGATGCGATCGCCGCGGCCGCCGAATTCTTCCGAACCTCACGCCGCAGGGAGTCCGTATGAGCCTGGCCCTCACCCCGGAACAACGGGAGCTCAGCGACTCCGTGGCGCAATTCGCGGCGCGGCGCGCCCCGGTGGCCGCCACCCGCGAATCCTTCGACCTGCTCGCCGAGGGCCATCTACCGCTCTGGTGGGAGGAGTTCGCCGCCAACGGTTTTCACGCCGTACATCTGCCGGAGGACTACGGCGGACAGGGCGGCACCCTCCTCGACGCGGCCTGTGTGCTCGAAGCGGCGGGCAAGGCTTCGCTTCCCGGTCCGCTACTGCCGACGGTGGCCGCGGGCGCTGTCGCACTGCTGGCCGAGCCGACGAAAGCCGCCGAAGCGCTGCTGACCCGCCTCGCCGAGGGGCAGGCGGCCACGCTCGCGTTGCCCACCGCCTCCGCGTTCACCGCGCGCGACGACGGCGAGCGGTGGCTGATCGAGGGCGATTCTGATCTACTCGCGGGGATCTGCACGGCGACAACGGCTTTGATCTGTGCGACGACCGACGCCAGAGGCCAGGTCTGGGCCGTTGTCGACACGATGCAGCCGTCGGCCGTCGTCGAGGCCGTCGCGGGCACCGACCTGCTGACGGACCTCGGCAGGCTGCGGCTCGACAGCTATCCGGTTGCCAAGGCCGACGTGCTGACTGGTATCGACGCCGACCGCGCCGAATATCTCAACACCGCGCTGACGGCGAGCATGGCCGCCGGCATCACGCAGTGGTGCGTGGAAGCTGCCACCACGCACCTGCGCACCCGCGAACAGTTCGGCAAGCTCATCGGCACGTTCCAGGCGTTGCAGCACAGCGCCGCAATGCTTCTGGTCAACAGCGAACTAGCCAGCGCCGCTACGTGGGATGCGGTGCGCGCGGCATCCGAACTTATCGACCAGCAGGCGATCGCGACCGCGGGCGCCGCACTGATGGCCGTTGTGCCGAGCCCCGACCTCGCGCTGGACACGCTGACCATGTTCGGCGCCATCGGCTTCACATGGGAACACGACCTGCACCTGTACTGGCGACGTGCCACCAGCCTCGCCGCGTCGATCGGCGACAAAAACCGATGGGCCCGGCGGCTCGGTGACCTGACCACCGCGACCGAACGCGACTTCTCGGTCGACCTCGGTGACGCCGAGGCTGACTTCCGCGCCCGCGTCGCCGAAACGCTCGACAACGCGGCGGCGCTACGCAACGACGGCCAGGGCCGCCAAGGCGACTACGAACACTTCGCCACCGGCCCGCAGCGCACGGCGATCGCCGAAGCAGGGCTGATCGCGCCTCACTGGCCCCCGCCGTGGGGCATCGAGGCCAGCCCGCTGCAGCAACTGATCATCGACGAGGAGTTCAACAAGCGCCCTACGCTGACGCGACCGTCGCTGGGGATCGCCGAGTGGATCCTGCCGTCACTGATCAAGGCTGGGTCAAAGGACCTGCAGCAGCGGCTGATCCCGCCCACCCAGCGCGGTGAGCTCGCCTGGTGTCAGCTGTTCAGTGAGCCGGGGGCGGGCTCCGATCTCGCCGCGCTGGCCACTCGGGCGACCAAGGTCGACGGCGGATGGCGCATCCACGGCCACAAGATCTGGACCTCGTCGGCACACCGGGCGGACTACGGCGCACTACTAGCACGGACGGATCCGACGGCGCCGAAACACCGGGGCATCGGTTACTTCATCGTCGACATGCGCTCATCCGGCATCGAGGTGCAGCCGATCAAACAAGCCAGCGGGGAACAGGAGTTCAACGAGGTCTTCCTCGACGACGTCTTCGTCCCCGACGAGATGCTGCTCGGCGAACCGACCGGAGGGTGGGCCCTGGCCATCGCGACCATGGCCGAAGAGCGTTCGGCAATCAGCGGTTACGTGCAGTACGACCGGGCCGCACCACTGCGCAGGGTCACTGCCACACCCGACGGCACACGCGACGACACCCTGCGCGAACTCGGCGAACTCGACGCTTACGCCAATGCGATCAAGGCACTCGGCGTGCGCGAGACCATCCGACTGCTCGACGGTCAGGGCTCCGGCCCGGCGTCCAGCATCGCAAAGGTCGCGATGAACGTCCTGTTACGAAGAACCTTCCCGGCGACTCTCGGCTCCGCGGGCAGGTCGGCGATGGCCGCCGATTCCGACGTCGTGCAGCCGTATCTGCGGGTGCCGGCCGAGCTGATCGGCGGCGGTACCAAGGAAATTCAGCTCAACATCATCGCCCAGATGATCCTCGGGCTTCCGCGCAAGTAACGAATCGAGAAGGACAGGCATGGGACTACGTGGTGAAGCCGCGATCGTCGGTTACGTCGAACTCCCGCCCGAGCGGATGAACAAGGCCACCCCCGCGCCGTTCACCCTCGAGCAGTGGGCCGAGCTGGGGTCGGCGGCGCTCGAAGACGCCGGGCTCTCCGGTGAACACGTCAACGGCATCATCACATCGCATTTGGCGGAGTCGGAGATCTTCGTGCCGTCTACGATTGCCGAATACCTCGGTGTGGGAGCCAATTTCGCGGAGCTGGTCGACCTCGGCGGTGCGAGCGCCGCCGCGATGGTGTGGCGAGCCGCGGCGGCGATCGAACTGGGAATCTGCGACGTCGTGCTGTGCGCCCTGCCCGCGCGCTACATCACGCCGATGTCGGAGAAGAAGCCGAAACCGTTGGTGGACGCGGTGTTCTTCGGGTCGTCGAGCAACCAGTACGGGTCCCCGCAGGCGGAGTTCGAGATTCCCTACGGCAACCTCGGCCAGAACGGGCCCTACGGTCAAGTCGCCACCCGTTACGGCGCGGTCTTCGGTTACGACGAGCGGGCGATGGCCAAGATCGTTGTCGACCAACGGGTCAACGCCAATCACACCGAAGGCGCGATCTGGAAGGACAAACCGCTCACCGTCGAGGACGTGCTCGCCAGTCCGATCATCGCGGACCCGTTGCACATGCTCGAGATCGTGATGCCGTGTGTCGGGGGCGCCGCGGTCGTCGTCGCAAGCGCGGACATCGCCAAGCGGGCACGCAACAGGCCGGTGTGGATCAGGGGGTTCGGCGAACACGTCCCGTTCAAGACCCCCACTTACGCGGCCGACCTGCTGCACACGCCGATGGCGGAGGCGGCCGAAACCGCCTTCGGCATGACCGATCTCACGCGTGCCGACATGGACATGGTCTCCATCTACGACTGCTACACGATCACGGTGCTGCTCTCGCTGGAGGATGCGGGCTTCTGCGAGAAGGGGAAGGGTATGCAGTTCGTCGCCGACCACGACCTGACGTTCCGTGGTGACTTCCCGCTCAACACCGCCGGTGGTCAACTGGGATTCGGCCAGGCCGGCCTCGCGGGCGGGATGCACCACGTCTGCGACGCCGCCCGCCAGATCATGGGGCGCGCCGACGCGGCCCAGGTGGCCGACTGCAATCGTGCGTTCGTGTCCGGAAACGGCGGGATCTTGTCCGAACAGACCGCCCTGATCCTCGAGGGAGACTGACCATGACCACCTTCGAGCGGCCCATGCCGGTCAAAACCCCGACGACCGCGCCGTTTTGGGACGCGCTGGCCCAACACCGCATCGTGATCCAGTACTCGCCGTCATCGGACACCTACGTGTTCTATCCGCGGGTGCGGGCACCACGGACCCTTGCCGACGATCTCGAGTGGCGCGAGATCTCCGGGATGGGCACGCTTTACTCGTACACAGTGGCGCGCCGACCCGTCGGTCCGCACTTCGCCGACGCCGTGCCCCAACTGCTCGCGATCGTCGAATGGGACGAGGGGCCGCGGTTCTCCACCGAACTGGTCGACGTCGATCCCGACGAGCTGCGAGTCGGAATGCGGGTCAAGCCCGTGTTCTTCGACTACCCCGAGCACGATGTGACGATGCTGCGCTACGCGCCCGCGTAGCCGCTCGCTGCCGCAGCGGCGCCAGCAGCGCCTCCAATCCGTAGGCGAACACCGCGTCGTAGTCGGTCGGCGACTGCAGCGCCTCGACGAGTGCCCGGTCGGGCCAATCGTCGGTCCACAGCGAGGGATCCTCCTCGTCGTGCTTCTCACCGCGCACAGCTGAGAACTGCATCACCGCAGAGGAAATGACGTGCACCTCGACCGCACGCAGCACGAGCGCGGCGTCGTGGCCCGTCACCCCCAGTTCGGCAAGCTGCGCCGCCAGCGCCCGTTGAACCGGCAGGAACAACCGCGGCGTCTGATCTCGCTCGTGCGCGATGGCGAGCAGGTGCTGCCTACTGATCAGCGCCCGGCGTTGAGCGTGCGCGAGCGACGCGATGCGATCCACCGCGTTGTCGCCGACGGCCGGCAGATGCGCCATCTCGTCGAGCAACCGGTCCACGAGGCCGTCGAGCAGCTTGTCGCGGCCGCCGACGTGCCAATAGATCGAAGTCACCGCCACACCGAGCTGCTCAGCCAGCCCGCGCATGGTGAAGCCGTCGACGCCGTGGAGTTCGATCATCTTGGCGGCGGTGTCGAGGACGACGTCGGCGCTGACCGCCTCCTGGGCTCTAGCGGTCGTTCTGCGCTGTGAGGGCACCGGGTTCACCCCCGGTCATCCGGTCGGACTCGGGCAGGTCGAGGTAGCGCTCGAGGTTGCGGTGCATGTTGATCACGCGGCGCTCCTCGTTGGACAGGGTCAGGTGCGTGAAGCCCGGCTGATGTAGACCGCGCTGCAACCCGGCCAGTACCGAGATGTCTTGTGTGAGAACGAGGCCGGGGTGTGCTTCGTCGGCGGTCATCCGCACGTCGACGGGCTGGGTGCGTGGCGCGCCGGGCGCCATCCGGGACCACAGCAGCATCACCAACTCGCCGTGATCCGGGTCGGTCCCCGGGTGTGACGTCATGACCGTGAGGTGGTCGGCGTTCATCAGCAGTGTCATGTTCGGGAACACGTTGTACTGGTGCAGGCGCATCACCTCGTCGGTGCCCGCCCAGCCGAGGTCGACGCCCCTGGAGGCGGCGAACGCACGGGTGCGGGCTGCGATCACGTCGGCCACCGATGCGCCGGGTTCCCGGTCGTCGGGCAGTGGTGTGCCCTCTTCGACGCCCATGAGTGCGCCCTGCGTGCACACGTACGCGTCCCACACCTCGTCGTCGCGCAGGGACTGCTTCAGATGCGGACTCGGAACCCCGTACACCTGTTCGGATTTTCCGGTGTGACCCCAGATCGTCTGCGGCGCATAGACATCGTCCATGCAGCGGTGCAGCTCGGGGTGCAGGGTCTGAATGTGGTAGGTCTCGCTGTATCCGTCGGCGATCGTCTTCCAGTTCGCGTCCACGTCGATCGTCATCGTGGCATAGCAACGGAAATCGCTGAGCCCGCACCACTTCACGTCGGCGGGCATCTCCTCCAGATAATCCATCAGCGGCATCGCATCGACGTCGAGGTTGACGAACACGAGCCGCTCCCAGGTCTCGACGGCCACCGGAACGAGGGGAAGCTCGGCCATGTGCAGTGCGCCGAATCCCTTGCGGTTCGGCACTCGCCGCAGCGCCCCGCCGAGATCCCAGGTCCACCCGTGGTATCCGCACCGCAGCTCACGCAGGCCCGCGCCGGAACCGGAGCACAGCGAGTTGCCGCGGTGCCTGCACACGTTCTGGAACGCACGCAGGACACCGTCGTCGCCGCACACGATCAGCACCGAGTACGGTCCGCAGCGGTACTCGAAATAGTCGCCGGGCTCGGCGACGTGGTCGACCGTGCAGGCCAGTTGCCACACCTTCGGCCACATGCGCTCGATCTCCAGCTGCGCGAACGCGGGGGAGTAATACCGCTCGGCGGGTACCAAGGTCGGTCGTGCGGGCGGGACGCCGATCGCGTCTTCGCGCCGGACTTCTTGCGCAGTGTGCGTCACGGACGGTCCTTCCGAAGTCGCCGCCATGGCCTCTGTAACGGTGTTACAGTGCCCGACACTAGCGGCTGAAACCTGGATGCGGAGGGCTAATCGTGTTCGACCTGAAGATCACTGGCGGAACGGTCGTCGACGGCACAGGGGCGGACCGGTTCACTGCGGACATCGGGATCAAGGACGGCAAGATCGTCGAGGTTCGTCGCCGCGGCCCGGGCGGCACCCCGCTGGAGGGTGAGGCCGCCGAGACGATCGACGCGACCGGGAAGGTCGTCGCGCCCGGTTTCGTCGACATCCACACCCATTACGACGGGCAGGTCAGCTGGGACAGCAAGCTCGAGCCGTCCAGCGGTCACGGTGTGACGACCGTGGTGACCGGTAACTGCGGAGTGGGGTTCGCGCCCGTGCGGCCGGGTCGGGAGGACTGGCTGATCGGCTTGATGGAGGGTGTCGAGGACATTCCCGGCACGGCGCTCACCGAGGGCATCACATGGGGGTGGGAGAGCTATCCGGAATACCTCGACGCCGTGGAGAAGAAGGAGTTCGCCGTCGACGTCGGCAGTCAGATCGCCCACGGCGCGGTTCGCGCGTATGCGATGGGGGAGCGCGGCGCCCGCAACGAGCCCGCCACGCCGGAGGACATCGCGGCGATGGCGCGCCTGGTACAAGAAGGCATCGAGGCAGGCGCACTGGGCTTTTCGACGTCACGGACGCTGGGTCATCGCGCCATCGACGGTGAACCGGTTCCCGGCACCTTCGCCGCCGAGGACGAACTTTTCGGCCTCGGCCGCGCCATGGCCGCGGGTGGACGGGCCGTGTTCGAGCTGGCGCCGCAGGGGGTCGCCGGCGAAGACATCATCGCGCCGAAGAAGGAACTGGAGTGGATGAAGCGTCTGGCCGCGGAGATCGACCGTCCGATCTCGTTCGGGATGATCCAGGTCGATGCGGCGCCCGATCTCTGGCGTGAACAACTCGACATCTCAGCGGACGCGCATGCAGCGGGCAGCGAGCTCTACCCGCAGATCGCGGCGCGCCCGTTCGGCATGCTGTTCGGCTTCCCCGGCCACCACGCGTTCACCCACCGCCCGACCTTCCGCAAGCTGAAGGCCGAATGCAGCCGTGAGGAGTTGGCCGCGCGCCTTGCCGACCCGGCGGTCAAGTCCGCGATCCTGGCCGACGAGGATCTGCCTCCCGATCCAAACGTGTTGTTCGACGGCATGTTCGCGCTCGTACAGCATTCGCTCGGACGCGTGTATGCGCTGGGCGATCCGCCGGACTACGAACCGACCGTGGAGCGGACGGTCGAGAAGATCGCCAGCGACCGCGGCGAAGATCCGCTCTCCACGTTGTACGACCTGATGCTCGAGGACAACGCGACCGCGATGCTGATGCTGCCGTTCTACAACTACTTCTACGGCAATCACGATGCGATCCGAGAGATGCTGCTGCACCCGGCCGGTGTCGTCGGTCTGTCCGACGGCGGCGCGCACTGCGGAATGATCTGTGACGCTTCGTATCCCACGTTCCTGCTCACGCATTGGGCGCGCGACCGTCACCGTGGCGAAAAGCTGCCGCTTGAATACGTCGTCCGCAAGCAGTCCCACGACACCGCGCGGCTGTTCGGGCTATCTGATCGCGGCGTCATCGAGGTGGGGAAGAAGGCCGACGTCAACGTCATCGACATGGACGCGCTGACACTGCATCCCGCGCGGATGGCTTATGACCTTCCGGCGGGAGGCCAGCGCCTGGTGCAGGGTGCCTCCGGATACACCGCGACGATCGTCAGCGGGGTGGTGACGCGCCGCGACGGGGTCGACACCGGTGCCCGGCCGGGACGGCTGGTGCGCGGCGCCCGCTGACAACGCGCGCCGCGACAGGCCGTTGGGCGCCGAGCGGATAGTCAGTCCCTAAGCGGCGCTTGATCATTCGTTACGGCGCTTGTCTTGACGCAAGACGGCCCCCTCGTTGCCGAGGGGGCCGTCAGCGTCGTACCTAGTTACTTGTTGCTGCTCGAGCCGGAGCCGTTGCCGCTACCCGAGCCGCTGCCGCTACCCGAGCCGCTGCCGGTGCCGCCCGACGCGGTGCCGGAACCCGAGCCGGTGCCGGTGGTGCTGCCTGACGCGGTGCCGGTGGTGCTGCCCGAGGTGGTGCCGGTCGTGCTACCTGACGCGGTGCCGGTGGTGCTGCCCGAGCCGCTGCCGGTCGTGCTGGAGCCACCGGTCGCGCTGCCCGTGGTGCCCGTGCCGGTGGTGCCGGTGCCGGTGCCGGTGGTGCCACCCGAGCCGGCGCCCCTGCTGGTGCTGATACCGGAGGTGTTGCTCCCCGTGCCGGTATTCGAGCCGGTGGTGCTGCCGGAGCCGGTGCCGGTGGTGCTGCCGGAGCCGGTGCCGGTGGTGCTGCCGGAGCCGGTGCCGGTGGTGCCGGTGTCGGAGTTGCCGGCAGCTTCGCCCGCGCCTTCACCGGTGCCTTCGTTCGAGCCCTCGCCGACGCCTTCGCCGGAGCCTTCGCCGACGCCTTCACCGGTTCCCTCGCCGACGCCTTCCCCGGCGCCTTCGCCGGTGCCCTCGCCCGCGCCTTCGCCGACGCCTTCGCCCGTGCCGTCGCCGACGCCTTCGCCGACGCCTTCGCCGGTGCCGTCGCCGACGCCTTCACCGGTGCCCTCGCCCGCGCCTTCGCCGTCTCCGGTGCCGAGGCTTTCACCTTCGCCCTTGTCGACCAGGCTGATCGGGACGATGTCACCGCCGAACCTGAACTCGGACGGGCCCGTCGCGCCGAAGCTCGTCACGGTGGAGTCAGCGGGAGCGGGTGGCTTGATCGCGTTGGCGATCTGGTTGGGCAGCGTGACCGTCAGGTAGGTGACCAGACCACGGTCGAGCAAGCCCTGCCACTCCGCAGTGGTGCCGGCCGGCGTCATTCCGTTGAGCAGAGCGTTCAACGCCTTCGCCGGCAGGTTCACCAGGTGGACGATCGCATCGCCGATGTTCCCGTCGACCAGCGCTTGGCGGGCGGCGTCGAGTACCTCCATGGACTGCAGGATCCCGCCGAGGAACGGCTCGAAAATGGCCTTGGTGACCGCGAACTCGGACACCACGTCGAGCAGTTTCGGCAGGGCGTACGTGCCCGGGAGGGCGTCGACGAACTGAGCCGGGATGGACAGGATCGGAATCAGCGGCTGAACCCCGCCGAGCACCCGGAGCACGAACCAGCCGTTGATCTTCGAGAACGCCTCGACGAACTGCCCCTGCGACAGGTAGGTCAGCGACTCGATGACCGCGGTCGGGAACTCCTCCACCGCCAACTGCAGCCTCTCGAAGGTGCCCGAGATCGCGGTGGTGATGGTGGGGCCGTACTTCGAGCTGAAGTTGATGAACTCGTTGAGCAGGGGACCCGGGTTGAGGATGTTCTGGACCAGGGCGCTCACGGCCTCCTGGAAGATGTAACCGGTGCTCAGCGCATCGGCGAGATTCAGCGTCGCCGTCGTGGAGTCCCGCGTCAGCTGGTCCAGGCTGCCGAACGTGTCGGCGATGGTCTGGCCCCACACAAGGAGCGGATTGGCGGCCGCCGTGAGCTGGACCGCGGCCTGCGCCGCACGCTCTTGAACGTCCTGAATGTTCGGCATCGGTGGGGTCACCGGGCTGACCGCGATCACGCCGGCACTCGCCATCGCGACACCAGCAATCAACAGCTTCGGGCTGCGGCGCGGCGATGGTGAGTAACTGGGCGAGAGACCGTAAACCGGTGGATCAGCCTGAGCTGCTAGTTGCACGTTTTCTCCTGTTGTGCCTGCGAATTTGCCAAATGGCATTCGGAGATTAGCTGAGCCTATCCTTACAAGCAAGCGTTCCGCCACTCTACCTAGAGGGAGTTACGGCGCATGGCTCGCCGGGAATCGAACCGCTCCATAAGCTTGCATATCGCAGTTGAAGCGCGGTGCTTGCAGAATCAAGCTGCGTACCCGCCGAAATTTACCCGAGAGTCACCGATCGTCGGGGGCCACGTCTTCTTCCGGAGAGTGACCTTCGCCACTTCCCTGATAGGGATCTGCTGAAACGTACTTCAAAGGGTTGCTGACAAGCTCACGGCCGCTTGCGCTGACCGCCTGGCGGCCGATGCATCGATTTAGCCGAAGCCCGACTCGTACACGTGCCTACCTGCGTAGAGCAAAGTTGCCGGAGCCCGGGCTGGCCTTCACGCCGTCGCGCATATCCCGCGAGCGAGGTGTGCCACTTTGTCTCAGCCAACGTCGCGTCCCGCCGCGCCCACCCGCGCGGCCTTTCAAACGATTGACAGCAGATATTTCGACGGGCTAGATATACGACACGCACGGTAACGGGGTCGTCTGGCCCGGTCGGCCGGCGATCCACGCCACCGAGGGGTCATGGCATGACCAGCATCCAACCAGGACGCACCGCGCCCGAAGCGCCGGGCGCCGTGCCATCGCGCATTGCGCACGCGATCCGGTTGCTCTCGGTGCCGATCATCATTGGTTGGATCGTGCTGACCGCGGTGACGAACGTGTTCGTGCCGTCGCTGGAGAAGGTCGGCGAGGCGAACACCGTCTCGATGAACGCCCACGATGCGCCGGCCTTCATCGCGATGCAGCGCGTCGGCGCGAACTTCAAGGAGTTCGACTCCGACAGCAACGCGATGGTGATCCTGGAGGGTGACAAGCCGCTCGGCGCCGACGCGCACCACTATTACGACGAACTGATCAAGCGGTTCCGGGCCGACCCGGACCACGTACAGCACGTCGCCGACTTCTGGAGCGATCCGCTGACCGCGGCCGGGGCGCAGAGCGCCGACGGCAAGTCCGCATACGTCCAGATCTACCTGCGCGGCAACATCGGTGAGACGATCGCCAACGAGTCGATCCAAGCGGTGCGCGACATCATCGCGGAAACGCCCGCACCACAGGGCATCAAGGCCTACGTGACCGGCGGAGCGGCGCTGAACGCCGACCAGCGCGTCGCCGGTGACAAAGGTGCCGCCAAGGCGACCATCGCCACGCTGATCGTCATCGCGGTGATGCTGCTGTTCGTCTACCGCTCGATCGCCACGATGGTGCTGATCCTGTTGATGGTGTTCGTCGAGCTTGGCGCCTCGCGAGGCATCGTCGCGTTCCTCGGCAACACCGGGGTCATCGGGCTCTCGACGTTCGCCACCAGTCTGCTCACCCTGATCGCGATCGCGGCGGGCACCGACTATGCGATCTTCCTCATCGGCCGGTATCAAGAGGCGCGGCAACTCGGTGAGGACAAGAAAACCGCGTACTACACCATGTTCCACGGCACCGCCCACGTGGTGCTCGGTTCGGGGCTCACCATCGCCGGCGCTCTGCTGTGCTTGAAGTTCACCCGGTTGCCCTGGTTCCAGACCATGGCGGTGCCCTGCGCGGTGGGCATTCTCGTCGCCGTGGTCGCCGCGCTGACCCTGGGGCCCGCGGTCATCGTCGTCGGCAGCCGCTTCGGATTGTTCGAACCGAAGCGCCCCATCAACTCCCGCGGTTGGCGGCGGGTGGGCGTCGTGGTGGTGCGGTGGCCTGGACCGGTTCTCGTCGCGACGTGCGCCCTGTCGCTGGTGGGCCTGCTGGCGCTCAGCGGTTACAAGGTCGACTACGACGGACGGCACTTCCTGCCGGCAGACACCCCGGCGAACATCGGATACGACGTTGCCGACCGGCATTTCGACGCCGCCCGGATGAACCCCGAACTGCTGATGGTCGAGAGCGACCACGATCTGCGCAACTCGGCCGACTTCCTGGTGATCGACAAGATCGCCAAGGGCATCTTCCATGCGCCGGGCATCGCACGGGTGCAGACCATCACCCGGCCGCAGGGTAAGCCGATCGAGCACACGACGATTCCGTTCTTGCTCAGCATGCAGGGCACCACCAACCAGCTCAACCAGAAGTACCAGCAGGACCGGATGGCCGACATGCTGGTCCAGGCCGACGAGATGCAGACGACCATCGACCAGATGGAAAAAATGGCCGCCCTGATGCAGCAGATGGCCGACACCACCCACAGCATGGTCCAGAAGACCAAGAACATGACGGTCGACATCGCCGAAATCCGCGACCACATCTCCGATTTCGACGACTTCTTCCGGCCCGTCCGGAGTTATTTCTACTGGGAACCGCACTGCTTCAACATTCCGGTCTGCTGGTCGCTGCGCTCGATCTTCGACACCCTCGACGGCATCGACACGCTGACCGATGACATCCAGCACCTGGTGCCGGACCTCGAACACCTCGACAGCCTGATGCCGCAGTTGATCCTGCTGCTGCCTCAGCAGATCGAGACCATGAAGACAATGAAGACCATGATGCTGACCATGCACTCCTCGCAGAAGGGGCTGCAGGATCAGATGGCCGCGATGCAGGAGAACTCGCACGCGATGGGCGACGCGTTCGACGAGTCGATGAACGACGACTCGTTCTACCTGCCACCAGAGGCGTTCGACAACAAAGACTTTCAGCGCGGTATGGACAACTTCATCTCACCGGACGGCAAGTCGGTGCGCTTCATCATCGAGCATGAGGGCGATCCGGCCACCCCGGAGGGCATCGACCACATCGACGCGATCAAGCTCGCGGCCAAGGAGGCCATCAAGGGCACGCCGCTGGAGGGCTCCACCATCTACCTCGGCGGGACCGCGGCGACCTACAAAGACATGCGGGACGGATCCAACTACGATCTCCTGATCGCCGGAATGTCCGCTGCAGCATTGATTTTCATCATCATGCTGATCATCACCCGGGCCGTGGTGGCGGCGGCGGTGATCGTCGGAACGGTGCTGCTCTCACTGGGCACGTCGTTCGGCCTGTCCGTACTGGTGTGGCAACACCTGCTGGGCATCCGCCTGCACTGGATCGTGCTGGTGATGTCTGTGATTCTGCTCTTGGCCGTCGGCTCGGACTACAACCTGCTACTGGTGTCCCGGTTCAAGGAGGAACTCCACCACGGGTTCAAGGTCGCGATCATCCGGGCGATGGCCGGTTCGGGCAAGGTGGTCACGTCGGCGGGTCTGGTGTTCGCCGCGACGATGGCCTCGTTCGTGGTCGGCGATCTGCGCAGCATCGCCCAAGTCGGCAGCACGATCGCGCTGGGCCTGCTTTTCGACACCCTCATCGTGCGGGCCTTCATGACACCGTCCATCGCGGCGCTGCTCGGCCGGTGGTTCTGGTGGCCGCAGCGGGTGCACACGCCCGCGTCGAGGCGCAGGATGGCCGCGGTGTTCCCCGAGCGGGCGGCGGCGTCGACCAGCCCCGCCGAATAGGGCGCGACCGGCGGGTACGGAGCTTCTAGAACGGACTCCTACGGCCGTCTGCGGTGCGATGATGGGCAGATGGGGAACCCGGACCTGGCGGACAGCCCGCTGCCGTCGGCCTCGGCCTGGGCGATCGCTGACCGCAACGTCGGCACGTTCCGGTTCTGGTTCGTGGGGCAGCGCTGGGAATGGTCCGACGAGGTGGCCCGGATGCACGGGTACGAGCCCGGCGCCGTGATGCCGACGACCGAGCTGCTGCTCTCGCACAAGCACCCTGACGACCGTCAGCATGTGCAGGACCTACTGGACCACGCCCTGCACCTCGGTGGCTCGTTCTCCAGCAGGCACCGGTTCATCGACACCGCGGGCAAGGTGCACACCGTGATCGTGATCGGCGATCGGATGCTCGACGACACCGGTGCCGTCGTCGGCACCGAGGGCTACTACATCGACCTGACCGACACGTTCGCCCAGACCCGACGGCAGGCGTTGAGCGACTCGCTGCCCGAGCTGTTCGAGGCCCGTGCCGCGATCGAGCAGGCCAAGGGCGCGTTGATGCTCGTCTACCGGATCGACGCCGAGGCTGCGTTCGAGTTGCTGATGTGGCGCTCCCAGCACACCAACACCAAACTGCGCGCGCTCGCCTCCCAGGTCGTCGCCGAGTTGAACACGATCGATCCGCAGCGCGACGATCTGCGGAGGCAGTTCGATCATCTGTTGCTCACCGCGCACACCCGCGTTCCCGCCGACCGCGACGAATAGGCGAACGAGGGTCGTGCATGCGAGTCGCAACTGAAATCGACCCAGCCGGGGTATCCCCACCCCATGTCGAGTCAGATGCGCGGGTTCCTGACGGGTGCATGACATGGCGCCACTGGAGGTGACCCAAGACGTGCGCGCAGGCGCGGTGGTGGTGTCGGTGACGGGTGAGATCGACTCGAACACTGTCGGGTCGCTGCAACCGCGTCTCGACCGCGCCGTCGACACCGCGGGTGAACATTCGGCCAAGGTGCTGATCGTCGAACTGTCCCGGGTCAGCTATTTCGGCAGTGCGGGGCTGAACGCGCTTCTCGAGTGCTACGAGAAAGGGTCGGCCGCAGGGGTTTCGGTGCGGGTGGTGGCCGCCAACCCCGAGGTGGTCAGGCCCATCGAGATCACCAAGCTCGACAAGGTCCTGCGGCCCTACGCGACCGTGACCGACGCGGTCGACGGATGAGTAGCCCGGACGGGCCGGCAGATCGGTTGACCACGGTGTTCGACGCGGACGGTGAAGTCGGGCCCGACCTCGCGGGCGTCCGGTGGGTCGACACGCCGCTCGGGCCACCGGAGGGCTGGCCGCAGAGCCTGCGCACCGCGGTGAGCATCCTGCTGTCGTCGCGCTTCCCGATGTGGATGGCGTGGGGACCCGATCTGACGTTTTTCTGCAACGCCGCCTACCGGCGGGACACGTTGGGCCGCAAGTATCCCTGGGCGCTGGGCCGCCCGGCCCGCGAGGTGTGGGCCGAGATCTGGCCCGACATCGGCCCGCGCATCGATCGCGTGCTCTCCACCGGCCAAGCCACGTGGGATGAGGCGCTGCTGCTGTTCCTCGAACGCTCCGGATATCAGGAGGAGACGTACCACACGTTCTCCTACAGTCCTCTTCGCGACGACGACGGTGAGGTCGTCGGCATGCTGTGCGTGGTCAGCGAGGACACCCAACAGGTGATCAGCGAACGTCAGATGGCGACGTTGCGCGACCTCGGATCGGACCCCAGCGTGGTGCGCACCGAGGAAGAGATCATGGCGTTCGCCGAACGCCAACTCGGCCACAACCTGCGTGACCTCCCGTTCACGCTCACCTATCTGTTCGACGGCGACGGCGGTGCACGCCTGGCCGGGGCGACGGGGATCGCGGCCGGACATGCGATCGCGCCGTTCCGCGTGGGCGTTGGCGACGACGGCGGCTGGCCGCTGGAACAACCCGCGCGCGGCGAGACGACGATCGTCGCCCTCGACGGCGACCGGCACGCGGACCTGCCGACCGGGGAGTGGCGTGATCCACCCACCCGTGCGCTCGTCGTTCCGCTGCAGCAGCAGGGCGGCTCTCCGATCGGATTCCTGGTCGCCGCGCTCAATCGGTACCGCCCATTGGACGACACCTACCGGGGCTTCGTGGCGCTGGTGGGCGGACACATCGCCGCGGGCATCGGCAGCGCGCGCAACTATCAGGCCCAACAACAGCGCGCGGAGGAGCTCGCCGAGCTGGACCGCGCAAAGACGACGTTCTTCTCCAACATCAGCCACGAGTTCCGGACCCCGTTGACGTTGATCCTCGATCCGGTCGCCGAGCTGCGCACCCGGCGCGGAGACCTCGACGAGTTGGCCCGCGAGGAACTGGACATCGTGTGGCGCAACGGATTACGCCTGGCCAAACTAGTCAACACCCTGCTCGACTTCTCGCGCATCGAGGCGGGCCGCATGCAGGCCAACTTCGCGCCCGTCGACCTCGGCGCGGTAACCGCAGACCTGGCCAGCGTCTTCCGGTCGGCCATCGAGCGCGCCGGCCTCACGTTCACCGTCGACTGTGCCTCCCTCGACGACAGCGTCTACCTCGACCGCGACATGTGGGAGAAGGTCATCTTCAACCTGCTGTCGAACGCACTGAAATTCACGTTCACCGGCGGCATTTCGGTCGGGGTCACCCGTGACGACGCCGAGGCGGTGGTGACCGTCTCCGATACCGGCGTCGGGGTGCCGGCCGCGGAAGCGCCCCGGTTGTTCGAGAGGTTCCACCGCATCGAGAACGTCCGCGCGCGGTCCAACGAAGGCAGCGGCATCGGGCTGGCACTGGTCAAGGAGTTGATCGAACTCCACGGCGGGCACATCACCGCCGAGAGCACCGAGGGTGCCGGCGCCACCTTCACGATCCGTCTGCCGTTCGGCGCTGCGCACCTGCCTGCCGACGCCATCGCCTCGGCGCCCGACGAGCGGGCCGCGGCCGGCGGTGCCGAGCCGTACCTGGAGGAGGCGCTGCGATGGTTGCCCGGCGACGGCGACGTGCCCGCGCGCGACGCGCCGTTGGCGGTGCCGGGCGCGGCGGCCTCGACGTTCCCGGGCGCGACGCCGCGCGTTCTCATCGCCGATGACAACGCCGACATGCGCGACTACGTCGCCCGGATGCTGCGCAACGACGGCTACCTCGTCGACGCGGTCACCGACGGACAACTGGCGTTGGATGCGGCACGCATGGACCTGCCGGACCTGGTGATCAGCGACGTCATGATGCCGCAGCTCGACGGGCTACAGCTCGTCGCCGCGTTGCGGTCGGACCCCCGCACAGCGGCTATACCGGTGCTGCTGCTGTCGGCCCGCGCCGGGCAGGAAGCCGCCATCGAGGGCCTACAGGCGGGCGCCGACGACTATCTCGTCAAGCCGTTCGCCGCAGCGGAACTGCTGGCCCGCGTCCGAGCGAACGTCAAACTCGCGCGGCTGCGCAATCACCACGCCCGCTGGCGCACCGCGCTGATCGACTCTTTGCAAGAAGCGTTCTTCGTAGCCGACGACCGCGGCGCGGTGATCGAGATCAACGCCGCGTTCACCGACATCCTGGGGTTCGGCGTCGAGGGGCTGCCCTACGAGCCCGTGCAGCCATGGTGGCCGACATCGGAGTCGGACCCCGAAGCACACCGCCAGGCCGACCAGTTGTTGGCGCGGATACTGAGTGAACCCCATGGCAGGCATACGGTTCCGGTCACACACCGGGACGGGCACCGACTGTGGGTGACTCTCACCTACAACCAGATCGAGGAGATCGACACCGGCAGGCCCGTGATGGTCGGCACCTTCCGCGACGTCACCGCCGAGCACTACACGGTGCAGCGCGAAGCCGCTCTGGCCGCACTCAATCAGCAACTCGCTCAAGCGGATACGCTCGACGACGCGGTGCGCGCAGCCGCCGACGTCCTGCGTGGGGTGTGGCGGGCGCACCGTGTCCTGGCCGCCACCTTCCCGGTCGACGACTCGGAGACGACGCTCGAGCCGACGGCCCTGGTCTGTTCCGGCGAGCCTGCGCACTGGCGCGACCTGCCCGCGGCCACGAAGCTGGCCATCACCTCTGTGCGCTTCGCCGATTCGCTGGTCGCCGATTCACCCGAAACGGGGTCCGCACGCATCGCCCTGCAGCATCCCCGCGGGGTGCTCGTCGTCTACCTCGAGCTGCCCGAGCGTCGTCCGTTCACGCCCGAGGACCAGACGCTGCTGGCGGTGTTGGCCGGTCGGCTCGGCCAGGGACTGCAGCGCGTGCATCAGCTCGACCAGCAGCGCGAAACCGCACTGGCACTTCAGCACGCGATCCTCGGCCCGACCGTGTCGAGCGGGTTCGCCGTGCGCTACCAGCCGGCCACGCGTCCGCTGCAAGTCGGTGGTGACTGGTACGACGTCGTCGACCTCGATGACGGACGTATCGCGTTGATCGTGGGCGATTGCGTGGGCCACGGCTTGACCGCCGCGACGGTGATGGGCCAGCTGCGAAGCGCCTGTCGGGCGCTGCTGCTCGAGTATCCGGGTCCGGCGGCGGCGCTGACCGCGCTCGACCGGTTCGCCGCCCGGCTTCCGGGCGCGCGGTGCACGACGGCGTTCTGTGCGGTGCTCAATCCGGAGACCGGTGAGTTGTTGTACTCCAGCGCCGGTCACCCGCCGCCGGTCATGGTGCTGCCCGACGGTTCGAGCCGACTACTCGACGACGCATCGGTCACACCTCTGGGGTTGTCCTTCGACCACATCCGTCCGGAGGGCCGACGAGTCATGCCGGCCCGTGCGACGTTGTTGCTCTACACCGACGGCCTGGTCGAGCGTCGGCGCGAATCTCTGGACAAGGGCATCCGCCGGGCCGCCGGGGTTCTCGAAAGTCATTCCGCCACACCGCTCGACGATTTGGCCGACGAGATCATGTCGCGGCTGACGCCCAAATACGGATATCAGGACGACGTCGCGCTCATGCTGTACCGCCAACCGGCGCCGTTGGAGATCGAGTTCAGCGCCGACCCCGGTGAGCTGGCAGGCACGCGGAGCGCGCTGCGCAGTTGGCTGGTGCGTGCGGGGGTGGACCCGCATCAGACGCTCGACGTATTGATCGCAGCGGGAGAGGCGCTCGCCAACGCCATCGAGCACGGCCATCGTGACCGTCCCGGCGGCACCGTTCGGCTGTGCGCGACCGCGCTGGCGGACCGGCTTCACCTGACCATCGCCGACACCGGGGTGTGGAAGATCCCGCACACCGATCCGGCCTCGCACCGCGGCCGGGGGATCGGGCTGATGCGGGCGCTGATGCAAGACGTCTCGATCGAGACGGGCGATGCCGGTACGACCATTGACATGCACGCGAGGATCGCCTGATGCCAACACCTCTCGGCGTGCACACCGACCGTCCCGGCGACGGCACTGTGGTGCTGAGCGTCACCGGTGAACTCGACCTGAGCAATGTCGAGGCGTTCACCGGCGCCCTCGCCGCCGCGGTGGGCAGGCACGGTCAGGAGACGGGGCGGTTGGCGGTCGACCTGGCAGCCGTCGAGTACCTCGACAGCGCGGCGATCAATGCGCTGTTCGAGCACGCCGCGCAGATTCGTCGGATCGTCGCCAACCCGATCCTGATGTCCGTGCTGACGATCAGCGGGTTGACATCGGTCGTCGAAGTCGCTGCAGCGGAAGGGGACTGAACCCCGTCACGGAAGCACGGTGCGCATCAGCATGACGTTGTAGGCCGACCACAGCGACAGGTTGAAGTACAGCTCCTTGCCCGTCGACCACGGATGCAGGAACGGCGCGTAGATGCCGCCGGGAATGTCCCACGACCGCACAAGTAGCTGTTCGGGGCCCCACGGCCCCTGGGGTGCGGGCGCCATCCGGGCCACCACATCGTTGGCGCCGTTACCGTAGAGCACCAGGTACTGCTTGAGGTAGGTGTTGTACTGGGCCGACATCTCGCCAACCGGGCCGGGTATCACCACGGTGGCCGCACCCGGATCCCGTGGCACCCAGGCATTCTGGTCGGCGTTCCAGTACTCGTAGCGATTGAGATCGGGCACCGCACCCTGCGGGATGCGCGCGATGTACGCCGCACCGCCTCGACCCGCCGGCGTCCCGAACATGTACAGGTAGGGGTCACCAGGCCCCGGTTTGAGGAACGCGGCCTGCTGGAAGTGCTCGTTGCCGCGCACGTAGCGGGCGCCGGGGACGTCGCCTTCACGGGCGGCGCGCACCGTGCCGGGGTAGACACCCCAACGCTCGCCGTTGTCGGGAGAGACCGCGATCGCCGAGAAGTTCGTGGTCCACCGGCCGTCGGCGTCCCAGCTCTTGATCGACATGAAGTTCACGAACTGGCTGCCGCCCGCGGAGATTCCCGCCGTCGGGATGATGCCCGTCTCGTTCGGCGCCCACTTGGTGCTGTTGATGATCTGCTTGGACAGCCCCGGCGCCCACAGCGGGGAACCGGAGTAGCGGTTGGCGAGGATGGCATCGGGCACCGCGACCGTCTTCGATAGCGCACCGTCCTGGGTGCGCAGCAGCGTGTTGTACCGCCACTGCTTACCGCGCACGCTGCAGTAGCCGTAGGTGTCGCCGAACGCCATCAGCACCTGGTGATTGCCGGGATCGCCGTTGTCCCACATGATTCCGAGGTCCGTGCCGGTGATGGCGAACCGCCCGACGGTGTTGTTCGGGCTCTCCGGGCCGGTCACCCAGCCGACGAGCGTCGTGCCCGGCGGTGCCGGCGGAGGCGGCTCGGGGGCCGCGGCGGCCGGAAGTTGTTGCGCTTGAGGCTGATCCGCGGACGGCTCGGGCGGTGTCGGGCGGACATCGGCCTGCTGCTCCACGGTCGCCGAACCCGGCGTCAGCGATCGGAGGATCTCGGCGGGCAGCCGGCCGAGCCGCGGCAGCGGCGCCTCCTCGTTGGTGTTGCGGGGCCGGTGACCGACCGGTGGTCCGCCCGGCAAGGCGGGCGTCGCTTCGGTATTCGGCGCCGCGGGCGGTTGCACGGCCGCGGCCGCGCCGGTGCAGGGTTCCGCGGTCGCCGAGGGGGCGGCGCCGAGGACGGCGCTCAGGCCGATCACGGTTGCGGACGCCACCGACAGCGAGGCGATGCGCGGACGCGGCGACATGTCACACCTTTCCGGAGGCGGACGCCGGAGCGACGTCAGCGATGGGCTGATGTGACGTTAGTGACGAAAGTGGCGGTTGTGATCTTGGTGTGCGGATAGGTATCCATCCGTGACCGTGTCGCAACCCGCGATTTGTGCACATTCCGGCGCGGTGACCGCTCGCATTCGTGCACAAATCGCCCGGCCACGCGGAATGTTTCCCGGTCGGGCGGGGTAGAAAGACCGGCATGAGCTCCCCGGCCAAGGCGCATACCGACAACCTCGACGAATCAGAGGGCGGCAAGCTCAAACGCGGGATCACCGGGCCGCTGCTCTACCTGTTCATCCTCGGCGATGTGCTCGGCGCCGGGATCTACGCGCTGATGGGGGTGCTGGCCGGCGACGTGGGTGGTGCACTGTGGGCGCCGCTGCTGCTGGCGCTGCTGCTCGCGCTGCTCACCGCGGGCTCCTATGCCGAACTGGTCACGAAGTATCCCAAGGCCGGCGGCGCGGCGGTGTTCGCCGAGCGGGCGTTCCGCCGCCCGGTGGTGTCGTTCCTGGTGGGCTTCTGCATGCTCGCCGCCGGTGTCACCAGCGCGGCCGGTCTCGCCCTGGCCTTCGCCGGCGACTACCTCGCGACCTTCATCGACGTCCCGGCCGTACCGGCGGCCGTCGTGTTCCTGGCGCTGGTCGGATGCCTGAATGCGCGCGGCATCAGCGAGTCGGTGAAGAGCAACGTCGTGATGACGGTGATCGAGCTGACCGGCCTGCTGATCGTCGTCATCGCGGTGTCGGTGATGGTGGGCGGCGGCCGCGGCGACCTCGGCCGCGTCACCGAGTTCCCCGACGGTGCCACGCCCGCGCTGGCGATCTTCAGCGGGGCGATCGTCGCGTACTACTCGTTCGTCGGCTTCGAGACCTCCGCGAACGTCGCCGAGGAGATCCGCAATCCGAGCAAGGTGTACCCGACGGCGCTGTTCGGTGCCCTCATCACCGCGGGCGTGCTCTACGCCCTGGTCGGCGTCGCGAGCGCGACAGCCTTGCCCGCCGAGGAACTGGCGAAGTCCTCGGGACCGTTGCTCGACGTGGTGGGCGCGTCCGACGTCGGGGTTCCCGACTGGGTGTTCAGCGCGATCGCGCTCGTCGCCGTGGCCAACGGCGCGCTGTTGACGATGATCATGGCCAGCAGGCTCACCTACGGTATGGCCGAGCACGGCCTGCTGCCGAGCGTGCTCGGTCGCGTGCTGCCGAAGCGGCGCACACCGTGGACCGCCATCGTCGCGACCACCGCGGTGGCGATGGTGCTCAGCTTGCTCGGCGATCTGTCGACGCTCGCCGAGACCGTGGTCCTGCTGCTGTTGGTCGTGTTCATCTCCACCAACATCGCGGTGCTGGTGCTCCGCCGCGACAGCGTCGACCACCCGCATTTCCGTGTGTGGACAGCGGTGCCGGTGCTCGGCGTGGCGTCCTGTGTGCTCCTGCTGACCCAGCAGACCGCGAAGGTCTGGCTGTTCGGCGCCATCCTCGTGGCCGTCGGCGCCGTCCTGTATCTGGTCGCCCGCGTGGCCACCCGCAAAGCCGACGCGTGATCAGCGCTTGGCCACTGCGCCACGCAGGAACTGCGTTCGCGCGCTTTGTGTTTCGTCGATGAGGATCGCGGCGTCGGCCGCGTAGCGATCTCGAGCGGTGCGACGGTGGGCTCGAGGTGAGCTGTGAGGTAACCAAGACTGTCCAATCGCCGATAGGAGTCGGAGAAGGTCCGCACGACGGACCGGGGCCGTGACGACCGGACGAATGAAAACGGACGGTACAGGATAAAAGGTGAACACGGCGCGCGACGGTGGTCTACCTTCGCGCCGGTGGCTGCAGTTCTAGAGGGGGGACGAACGACGATGGGGACGATGGGGTTGTCGGCGGGTTCCGCAGGCACGCCGCACTCGGCGGGGGCGAAGGCCGCGATCACGGCGCTCGTACTGGCGGCGCTGTGCATGCTGATCGGCTTCGGCGCGGGTCGGGCCGCGGCGTTTCCCGGCGGGGATGCCGCGGGAGCCCTGACGGTCGGCGGGTTGAACCGCACCTATCAGGTGCACGCACCGCCGGGGCTGAACAACCCGGCCGGGCTCGTGCTGAACCTGCACGGGGCAGGGATGACGGGTCAGGCGCAGGCCGGGGCGACCAACTACAACGCGATCGCCGATCAGTACGGGTTCGTCGTCGCCTATCCCGACGGCATCGACATGAGTTGGGCCGATGGGCGAGGCGCGTCGCTGCCCGACCGCCAGGGCGTCGACGACGTCGGCTTCCTGGTCGCGCTCACCGACCGCCTCCGCCAGGAGTACGGCGTGGACCCGGGTCGCGTGTTCGTGACCGGAACCTCGGCGGGCGGCTTCATGGCGTCGAGGCTGGCATGTCAACGCGCCGACGTCTTCGCCGCCGCCGCGCCCGTCGCGGCCACGCTGGCGTCGGGATTCTCCTGCGCCCCCTCGCAGCCGGTTTCGGTGCTGACGGTGCAAGGCACGTCCGATCCCGTGGTGCCGTTCGGCGGTGGCCCGATGCTGGGGCGCGGCGGACCGAGTGACATCGTCCCGGCCGCGGCGATGGCGCAACGCTGGCGCGACATCGACGGTTGCGCGGCGCCGGTCGAGCAGGTGCAGGGCAACGTCCACCGGTTCGTGGCCACCGGTTGTGCGGGCGGAACCGCAGTGGAGTTCGTCCAGATCGACGGTGGCGGTCACGTGTGGCCGGGCGGGCTCTTCGCGCCGTTCGACGCCTCCCAGGCGACCGGTCAATTCTTCGCCACCCATGGCAGATGACCCGCCGTTCGGTTCTACGGTAGGGGGATGAGCGACGACGCCCCAGGTATCACCGGCATCCACCACATCTCCATCACCGTGACCGATCTCGAGGCCAGCCTGGCCTGGTATCAACGGCTGCTCGCGGCCGATCGGGTGCCGATGAAGTTCCCCCACTACGAACGCGAGGACACCGGATACGGCGAACTACTGATCGAGCCGCGCTCCGGCATCGTCATCGGCCTGCACACCAACACCGGCAACGATGGCAACCAATTCGACGAGGCCCGAACGGGATTGGATCACGTGGCGCTGAATGTGGCGTCGCGTGCCGAGCTGGACGCATGGACGCGACGGCTCGACGAACTCGGCATAGAGCATTCCGGTGTGCGGGCGGCCGAGGAGCCTTTTCCGTTCGCGACCGTGGTGTTCCGCGATCCCGACAACATCCAGCTCGAGCTGTTCACCACCGGCTGACCGTGCCGTCGACCATGCGCCGCGCCGCCATCGACAGGATCATCGCGGCGGAACCCGCCTCGTACAGAGGGTTATCGGTCATGCCGGAAAACTAGCTCGTCGCGCACCGTCGCGGCCTAGGCTGCGGGCCATGTCACTCGACCGCGCCGCGCTCGTCGCGGGCAGTATCCGCTTCGCATCCGGGGTGTCGTTTCTGGTCGATCCGCTCAAGGCCAACCGGCTGTGGGGTGACCCGGAGGAGCCGGCGCCGACGACGCAGCTACTGCTGCGCTCGATGGGCTACCGCGACGCGCTCATCGGGGGGCTGCTGCTGGCCACCGCGGTGCGCGGCCGCGACACCCGGGGGTGGTTCCTGGCCTCGGGCGGCGCCGACGCGGCCGATCTGCTCGGCGGTATGGGTGTGCACCACGAGATGAGGCGCTCGCAGCGGGTCATCGGACTCGGCGGTGCGGTCATCGGCATCGGCGTCGGGCTCTGGGGCGCGCTGCGACGGCCACAGCGCACCGACGACTGAGTTCAGCGCGTCAACAGCAGACAGCCCGCGATCGGCCCGCCGCCGGCCGCGGCGACCGCCACCTCGGGCCGACTCGCCACCTGCCGGTCACCGGCCTGTCCGCGCAGTTGCAGACACGCCTCGTGCAGCAGCCAGTAGCCGTGCATCCGGCCCGCCGACAGCTGTCCTCCGTAGGTGTTGAGCGGCAGCTCGCCGTCGAGCGCGATCCGGGCCGCGCCTTCGACGAACGGGCCCGCCTCGCCGTCCGCGCAGAACCCCAGCGCCTCGAGCCACGCGAACGTCAGAAAGGTGAAACCGTCGTAGAGTTCGGCGACGTCGACGTCCGATGGCGTCAAGTCGGTGCGCGACCACATCTCGGCCGCCGCATCGGTCGACGCCATCTTCGGGAAGTCGTCGCGGTGGAACCAGCCACCCGAACCATACGCTCCGCCAACGGCTTCGACGGCCACGGGCGGCTGAGGGCAGTCCACCGCGTAGTCGGCGTGCGAGATCACGAACGCGATCGAACCGTCGATCGGAACGTCGCAGTCGAACAGTCCGAACGGCGTGGACACCGGCCGCGCCGCCAGGTAGTCCGCCATGGTCATCGGATCTCGGTAGGCGGCAAGCGGATTGAGCGCGGCGTTGGCTCTGCTGTTGATCGCGAGCCAACCGAGCTGTTCCTTGGTCGTCCCGTACAGCTCCATATGCCGGCGGCAGTGCATGGCCAGCCAGTTCGCCGCCGAGTACGCGTGTGCGGCCAACAGCTCGTCGATGTCGCCGAACGGACCCAGCCTGCGCCGGGCACCGGGAACGCGGGGTTCGATCGGCGGATTCGCCAACGGGTTCGGTCCGGCGGTGGGCGGCGCCTGTGTCATCGTCCCGCCGAGCATCTGCACGGTCCGATACACCAGCACATGCCGTGCGCGTCGCTCGGACACCGCAACCATCGCCGACATCACCGGGGTGAGCACACCTCCGGTGGGGAAACCGTAACCCTGGTCAACCGCCGGAGTACTTAGTGCCGCAACGACTTCGGTCAGCGGCGTATCTCCGAAGGTGACGATGCCGTCGATGTCGTCGGGTGTGAGGCCGGCATCGGCGACGGCGTCCCGCGCCGCCTCCATCGTCAGATCGATTCCGGGGATCCCGGTGCGCCGGCCGATGCGGGAGATGCCGAGCCCGCTGATGATCGCGTCCTTCTCGAACGTGCGCAATCGGCCACCGCCTCGCCTCGTCGCCGCCCGAATACCCGTCGCGCGGCGGGTTTCCTGTGATGCCCCCGCTCGAGACTGTACGTTCTGAAGGCGTGTCCGACGACATGCCACCCGCCGCCGCGCCGAGGATGTTGCCCGGCCTCGATGAGCGCAACCGGGCGTTCTGGACGGGCGGACGCGACAACCAGCTGCTGATCGCGCGCTGTGAGCGTTGCCGACGGTGGGTGTCGCCGCCGGCCGCCGACTGTCCGGACTGCGGAGGAGAGCTCGCCGCGCAACCGGTGTCGGGGCGCGGCACCGTGTTCACCTACACCGTCAACCACCAGCCGTTCAACCCGGCGGTTCCGCTGCCGTACGTCATCGCGATCGTCGAACTCGACGAACAGCCAGGTCTTCGGATCGCCACCAACATCGTTGACTGTCAGCCCGATTCGATGCGCGTTGGCCTTCCGGTCGAGGTGCGCTTCGAACGTCAGGACCGCGACGGCGAGACCGTCTACGCGCCGGTCTTCGTGCCCCGGTGAGGCTCAGGCGCCGCGTTTGAGGCGGGGCGCCGTCGCGGGTGTGACGGCGGACGGGCGGCGGCGGCGATTGGCGGCTTCGACCTCCACACCGTCGTAACCCGGTTCGCACACCTGCTCACGGAGTCGGCGGAGTGCCTGGGCGAGCAGCCGCGACACGTGCATCTGCGAATAGCCCATGCGCTCGGCGATCTGGGTCTGCGTCATGCTCTCGAAGAAACGCAGCATCAGCACGGTCTTCTCGCGCTCGGGCAGCGCCGCGATCAGCGGACGCACGGTTTCGAGGTCGACCACCTTGTCGATGTTCGGATCGATGTCGCCGAGCGTGTCGCCGACCGAGCGGAACTCGTCGTCGGCGGAGGCCTGGACATCGGTCGACAGCGTGGAGTAGTTGCTGCTGGCGATGGTCGCCTCCATCACCGCCTCGCGTTCGATTCCGAGGTGCTTGGCGACCTCGGACGGCGTCGGCGCCCGCCCGATCTGCTGTGACAACTCCGCGCGGGCCTTGACCAACTGGCCCTGCAGGTCCTTGAGCCGGCGCGGTACCTTCACCGCCCAGCCGTAGTCTCGGAAGTGTCGGCGTACCTCGCCCATGATGGTCGGGATCGCGAACGACAGGAAATCGGCGCCGTTGTCGGGATCGAAGCGGTTCACGGCGTTCACGAGTCCGACCCGAGCGGCTTGAATCAGGTCGTCGATCGGCTCACCGCGGTTGCGGTAGCGGCGAGCCACGTGGTCGGCGAGCGGCAGCGTCCGGGCGACGATCGCCTCGCGCTGGCGCCGATGGGGGAGCGATCCCTCGTCAAGCGTTCTCAGGCGGCGGAACATGTCCGCAACATCTGCGTATTCAGAATTCGCCTCTGACACCACACAGGCTCCTAACTTCCGACCCCGGCCGTATGGATCGCACGGCTCGGGTCTGAACCTGTGGTTGCTGCGGTTTACCCCCTCGGGTGGCTTGTCGAAACGTTGCCCGACGGGGTCCTGTGGTCAGCGTAACCGTCGACGGGCGCTTGCGTGGTCAACCGGCGAACTCGCGCGCCTTACTCGCCGTGCTGACGGGCATCGCGTGCTTGCCGTAGGGCCGCTGCCTGGTGAGCCGGGCAGGTGCGCTGACCAGCGGACTGTCCCAGATCGCACCCGTGAACACTGCGGCGCCCAGCGCCGTCAAACCTGCCATCGCGACCAATGTGTCGGGGTCCATGCTCCTCGGATTACCCACCGGCGGCGGATACAACTCCCGCCGCGGGCAAGAAAGTTAGCTCGGAGTCAGCGGGCCCGTCGGGCGAGCAGCTCGGCCTGGTGGATCACCAGGCTCTTGCCGGTCACGGTGATCCAGCCGCGGTTGACGAACTCGGACAACGCCTTGTTGACCGATTCCCTTGAGGCGCCGACTAATTGGGCGATCTCAGCCTGGGTCAAGCCGTGGTCGACGCGCAACTGCCGATCCTGGCGGGCGCCGAAACGCTGTGCGAGGTGAAGGAGTTGTTTGGCGATCCGCCCGGGGACGTCGGTGAAGTTCAGGTCGGTGATGAGGTCTTCGGCACGCCGCAGGTTCCGCGCCAGAAGGCGCATCAGCTGCTCGGTGATGTGCGGGCTGTCGTCGATGCAGGTGTGCAACGCGTCGCGGTCGATGACGGCGACGAGCACGGGCGTCAGGGCCGTGGCCGAACCCGTGCGCGGTCCGGAGTCGAACACGGACTCGGCGCCGAAGATCTCCGACGGGCCGAGGACACCGAGCAGCTTCTCGGGAAAGTCCGCGCAGCGCCAGCCGATCTTGACCTTTCCGTCGATCACGACGTAGAGGAGACGATCCCGTTGGCCTTCGTGGTAGATGCATTGGCCCGGCGCGTAACGGTCGTAGGAGAAGCAGCCGATCAGCGTCGCCCTGTCGGCCGGTTCCAGTCCCCGGATGATCGCCGAGCGCGCCAATACGGCTTCGCTGTCACGCGCCACGGCCTTCTCGGCCGTGGCGCCGGCGACCATCAGCATGCCCACTCCCAACCCTGTTGGCTGCGGGGCTACCCCGAGGGGGAGGCGGTAAACGTCAACCGCGCGATGTGGTGCCGCTGGAAACCATCTCGGCAGGCTCGGCGGGCTCGAGTGCGGTGCCCTCGATGTCGACGTCGGGCACGTACTTCTCGAACCACCGAGAGTGCGCCCACATTCGCCGGCCCACGATGCTCATGATGGCCGGGATCAACGTGAGCCGAACGACGAAGGCGTCCAGGAAGACTCCGACGGCCAGCGTGAGTCCCACCGATTTGATGATCGGGTCCCCGCCGGCCAGGAACGCGATGAACACCCCGAACATGATCAATGCGGCGGAGGTGACCACGCGGGCGGAGAGGCCGACCCCGTTGCGCACGGCGTCGAGCGCGTCGTCGGTCCGGCTCAATTCCTCCTTCATGCGGGAGACCACGAACACCTGATAGTCACTGGACAGACCGAAGATGATGGCCAGCACGATGATCGGCAGGAAGCTGATGGTCTCGCCGGGCGTGATGCCGAGAAGGTCGGCACCCCAACCCCATTGGAACACCGCCACCTGGACGCCCAGCGCGGCGAAGACCGAGAGCAGGAAACCCAGGATCGACGTCACCGGCACGAGTGCTGCGCGGAAGGCGATCGTCAGCAGCACGAACGCCAGGCCGACGACCACCAACAGGAACATCGGCAGCGCGGCAGCCAGTTTGTCCGAGGTGTCGATGTTGGATGCGGTGGTACCGCCCACGAGAATCGTTGCGCCGCTGTCACCTTCGATAGCGGCCCGGTCGGCCCGGATGCGCTTGACCAGATCGGCGGTCGCGGTGTCGTTGGGTCCGGTGGCGGGGATGACCTGGATGATCGCGGTGCCGTTCTGTTCGACACCGGGCGCCGCCATCACGACGCCTTCCTCGCGGCGCAGATTGTCGGCGATGGTTTGCGCGGCGTTGGGGTCCCGCGCGAAGGAGAGGTCGGCCACGACGAGGAGGGGACCGTTGAACCCCGGCCCGAGATGCTCGGCGGTCAGGTCGTAGGCCCTGCGCGAAGTGTTCGATTCCGGCTGCGAGGACCCGCTGGGCAGGCCCAGGTGCATGCCGAAGGTGGGCAGGCCGATCAGCACCAGCGCGGCGATCCCGATCACCAGCAGGGGCTTGCGGAAGGCGACGACGAAGCGTCCCCACCGGGCTCCCATAGTGCGGTGCGGCGTGTACGCGGCGACCTGCGCGACCTCCTTGGCGCGATTGGGTTGCAGCGGAGTCTTGATGAACTTGGCGACGCGTTTGCCTGCGAAGCCCAGAAGGGCGGGCAGCAGGGTGATCGCGATCAACAACGCGATCAGCACCGACGCGGCGGCCGCCAGGCCCATATAGGTCAGGAACGGAATGCCGACGATCGACAGGCCGCACAGCGCGATGATCACCGTCAGCGCCGCGAACACCACGGCGCCACCGGCGGTGCCGACGGCCAGCGCCACCGATTCCTCCATCGGCCGCAGGAGCAGCAGGTTGTTGCGGTAGCGGTTCAGGATGAACAGCGCGTAGTCGATGCCGCAGGACAGGCCGAGCATGAGTGCGAGCGAGAATGCGGCCGTTGGCATTTCGATCAATGCGGCGGTCGCGAAGATGCCCAGTGCCCCAATCCCGACACCGACGCAGGCGGTGATGATCGGCAGCCCGGCGGCGACGACCGCTCCGAAGGTGATCACCAGGATCAGGAACGCGATGCCGATGCCGATGATCTCGGGTAGTTCGGAGATCTCGACCTTGTATCCGGGGTAGACGCTGCCCGAGTACTCGACCTGCACGCCCGCGGCCTGCGCGGGCCGCATCGCCTCTTCCACGGCGCGGAGCGACGCGTCGTCGACCTCTCCGGGCTGCGCCCTCCACTGCAGAGTCCCGAGGCCGACCGACGCGTCGGGGGAGAGCAGCCGCGATTGCGCGGGACCTGCGGCGACGGCGACGTCGGGGATCGCCTGCAGGTTCTGCAGCGACTGGTCGATGGCGCCCGCCACCGCCGGGTCGGTGAGCCTGGCATCGGTCGGCGCCGCGAACGTGATCTGGGTCTGGGCGCCGCTGAATGCGGGCACCTTCTCTTGAAGTCGTTCGACGGCCTGTTGGGATTCGGTGCCGGGAATGGTGAAGTCGTCGCTGGGTTGGCCGCGCAGGCCGATACCCGCCGCGGCGACGCCGGTCAGGATCGCCAGCCAGACACCCAGCACCAGCCATCGGCGGCGGAAACTGAAGGCGCCTATCGCGTACAGGTACTTCGACATCCCGGCTCCCGGCTAGACGTGGGCAAAGTCGGGTCGACGTATTCCCCCTGCGCCGACGGTTATGCATGCGGGCGACGAACTGTGACCGGCGGCGCACCCCATCGCGCGCCGTCAGGCGCGGGCGATGTTCTCGACGATGATCTCGCAGGCGGTCTCGTAAAAGGCGCTGATCAGCGTGGAGAACGACAGCTCGAAGGGATAGACCATGTGCACGTCGAGCGATTTGAGGTGCCATTCCGGCAGCACGGGAACGAGCGTGCCCTCGCGCAACTCGGCGGTGCAGATGATCTGAGTGGGCATGGCGCCGAACCCGAGTCCCTGCATGATGTACTGCTTGCAGACCTGAAAGTTGTTGGCACGCGCGCGCACTGGCGGCGTCAACTCGCGTCGTCGACCCTTGGTGGTGACCGTGAGTCTGCGGGGCCCGCCGAATCCGAAGTCGATGAACGGAACTGAGTCCAGCTGCGCGGGGTCGCGGATCGGTTCCGGCAGCCCGGCGAGGAATTCCGGTGAGGCACACAGGAACAGCTCGAGGCTGAACACCTTGCGCGCGATCAGTGTGGAATCCTGCAGCGGGCCGGTGCTGAACACCACGTCGAAGCCGTCGCGGATCGGATCGACCATGCTGTCGACCAGCCGGATGTCCAGTCGGGAGTGGGGATAGTGCCGCAGGAACGCCGCGCCGACACGCGAGGCGTAGTCGATGCCGACGAATACCGGGATCGCCACCCGCAGCTCGCCCTGAGGCTCCTGCCTGCTGCCCTCGACGAGCGCGCGGACACCGTTGGCCTCGGCAAGGATGTTGACCGCGTGCGCGTACACCTGCTCGCCCAGGTCGGTGACGGTGAGCTGGTGGGTGTTCTTGCGGAGCAGTTTGATGCCGAGGTCGGACTCCAGCTTGGTCAGCTTGCGGCTGACCGTCGACTTCGGCATGCCGAGCAGCGCCGCCGCCTTCGACAGGCTCCGGTTCTCCACGACCTTGCCGAAAATCAGCAGGGCATCGACGTCGAAGGGCAGATTCTGTTCCATCGCGCCTCCTTCTCCTGACGCCCAGCGCACGGTTGTGTCCGCGTTTCGCGGGTAGCGGCGCGAAGAACCGTGCGCTCGGCGGCGTCGTCCGCTCCCTGGGTGTTCCAAATATGCAACAGGGTGTTGCGCTGATGGGTCTGTTTCGGCCATTTCGGCGGCGGTACCTTCGGCCTACCGTCTTCAGCCCGACGGAGGAGGACCGTTGAGTCACGACAGCCTGGTGACCAAACCCGCGAGCGGACACTGGACCGACGCCTATCCGGAACTCGGTCGCGGCCCGGTGTCCCTACAGGACTGCGTCTCCGAGGAGTTCTACGAGAAGGAACGCGAGCACGTCTTCAGAAAGACGTGGCTGTACATGGGGCGCGTCGAGCGGGTGCCGAAATCGGGGAGCTACTTCACCCGTGAGCTGAAGTTCCTCAACACGTCGGTGATCATCGTGCGAGGCAAGGATGGCGTGGTCCGCGCGTTCCACAACATTTGCCCCCACCGGGGCAACAAGATGCTGTGGGAGGACGACCCCTTCGCCGAAGTCGAGGGCCGCGCGCCGCTGCTGTACTGCCGCTTCCACGGGTGGCGCTACAAACTCGACGGCTCATTGCACTCGGCCACCCGCAAGGATCTGCTGCTCGACTTCGACGCCGACAGCTGCCGGGTGCCGGCCATCCAGTGCGAGGTGTGGGAGGGCTTCATCTTCATCAACCTCAACCCGCACAACACCGAGCCGCTGCGTGATTTCCTGGGCGAGCTGGCGCACGAGATCGAGGGGTACCCGTTCGCCGGCCCGCATCAGGTCTACAAGTTCAAGGCCGAACTGCAGTGCAACTGGAAGATCTTCCTGGACGGGTTCGCCGAGAGCTATCACGGGCCATACCTTCATGCATCTTCGTTCGGCGCGGTCACCGCCGAGGCCAGGGACGCGTTCGACCAACCGAATCCGTTCACCGACGCGCTGGCCTACCGGCTGAAGGGTCCGCACCGGATGTTCTCGTTCTCCGGCGAACCGTCGCGAAAGACGCCGTACTCCAAGCCGATCGAGTGCGTGTTCGAGGCCAGCGCGGCCGGGCCGTGGAACAAGAAGACCGATCGCGGGCCGATGCCTGTGGGCATCAACCCGACGCGATCGGAGAAGTACGGCTTCGACTCGTTCCAGTTCTTCCCGAACTTCGTGCTGATCTTCGGGGCGTCCGGGTTCACCGTCCATACGCACTGGCCCACCGGGCCGCACTCGCACATCTTCGAGACCGAGGCGTACTACCAGCCGCCGACGACGCACAAGGAACGTCTGGGTCAGGAACTGACGATCACGTATCTCAACGACATCATTCTCGAGGACGCCAGCCCCTCGGAGGGCCTGCAGGCGATGCTGAACAGCGGCGCGCTCACCCACTTCACGATGAACGACGAGGAGATCCTGCTGCGTCACTTCCACAAGGTCGTCGCTGACTATGTGGAAAATGGCGAAGGACAGAAGGTGCTGCGATGAGTGCGCTTCTGCCGCCGGAGTTTTCGCACCTCGAACACCTAGTGCCCGAATGGGCCATCGAGGACGGCCACGCACGCTACGTGAAGCGGGTCAACAGTTCGATGGAGCAGATCCGCGCGTTCTACGACGAGGTCTTCCCGTGCGCCGAGGAAGCGGTAGCCTACATCGACAAGTTCGACTACGCCGAGCCGCTGCCCGAGGACGTCGCGAACCTGCGCAACCTTCTCTACTCTCTGATCACCGTCTCGCTCGCGGTCGAGCTGTGGCACCAGCCCCGAGTCAAACATTCGGCCAGCACGATACTGACGAGGGTGAGTTGAGCGCCGTGAGCCTGACCTCCGCACAACTCGACATCGCCGACCTGACGCCCAAGATCGGCAGCGAGATCCGCACCGACCTGGACACGCTGTGCAGCGGCCGATCCGCCGAAAAGATCCGCGCCACACTGGAACAGCGCGGCGTGGTGTACTTCCGCGGGCTCGAGATCAGTGACGAGCAGCAGGTCGCGATCGCCAGAACGCTGGGCACCGTCGTGGCCAACGAGGGCGAGGACGGGATCTACAAGATCTCGCTCGACGAAAGCGTCAACCAGCGAGCGAAGTACCTCAAGGGTTCGCTGTTCTGGCACTTCGACGGTTCCCTGCAGCCGTATCCGAACCTGGCCACGCTGCTGCGTGCGGTGAAACTGTCTGACACCGGCGGCGATACGGAGTTCTGCAACACCTACGCCGCGTATGACGATCTGCCGCAATCGGACAAGGACCTCATCGCCGACCTCCGCGTCGTGCACAGCGCCGAACGCTCTCAGTACTATGTGACGCCGGAGATGAGTTACGACGAGATCGCGTTCTGGCAGAAGTCGCCGACGAAGGCGTGCCCCATCGTGTGGACGCACCAGTCCGGCCGCAAGTCCCTGTTACTCGGGGCGACAGCCGATTACGTCGTCGACATGCCCGTCGAGGAGAGCCGCGCGCTGCTTGCCCGGCTTCGTGATTGGGCGACGCAGCCGCAGTACGTCTATCGGCACGAGTGGGAGGTCGGTGATCTGCTGATCTGGGACAACACGGGCACCATGCACCGCGCCCTGCCCTACGCGGTTGACAGCGGTCGCCTCATGCACCGGACCATCCTGGCGGGCGAAGAGCCGCTGAATTGAAGCTCGGCATCGCAACACCGGTCGTCACCAATGTCGCCGGAGCGGCACTGACGTGGGAGCGCGACGCAGGGGTCGAGGACATCGGCCGCGTCGCCGAGGCGGCGGATCGGCTCGGCTACCACCACCTGACCTGCAGTGAGCACATCGGCATCCCGGCGTCCGAGGCGGGGCGGCGCGGCGCCAGGTACTGGGACCCGCTGGCCACCCTGGGTTACGTGGCGGCCCGCACCGAACGGATTCGACTCGTCACCATGACGCTGGTGCTGGGATACCACCATCCCCTCGCCATCGTGAAGCGTTACGGCACACTGGATCACGTCAGCCGCGGCCGTTTGATACTCGGCGTCGGCGTCGGCTCACTCAAAGAGGAGTTCGATCTTCTGGGTGCCCCGTTCGAGGACCGTGGCCCGCGCGCGGACGACGCGCTGCGGGCCCTGCGCGCGGCCCTGTCGAGCAATGAGCCCTCCTACGACGGTGAGTACTACTCGTTCGGCGGCCTGATCGTCGACCCGTGCGCGCTGCAGGCGCACATGCCGATCTGGGTCGGTGGCCGGACCCGGCGTTCGCTGCGGCGGGCCCTGACCCTCGCCGAGGGTTGGGCACCGTTCGGCATCTCGATCGAAACCGCCGCGGAATGGCTGCGGGCGCGCGACGTTCCGCCCGATTTCGATGTCGTGCTGGCCGCCGACCGTCCCCTCGACCCGATCGAGAACCCCGAGGCCACGCGGGAGACGTTGCGCGCCATGGCGGAAGCGGGCACCACGATCGTTTCTGCGCGATTTGTCCACCGGTCGCTCGAGCACTACCTCGAGCAAATTCACGCCCTTGCGGAACTGCACCGCGAAGAAAGGTGACCATGACGGAGGATGCCACGCCGCTCCTGACGCCGCTGACCGCCGACGAGTGGGGCGACGACGAGTACGCCGCCGTCGGCGCGCTGATGGGGATACCGGGCGACGATGTTCCGCGGGCCGGCTCCGGGGAGCCCCGGGACCCACTCAACTTCGACATCATCGGGGTGCTGGCCCGGCATCCGAAGATGGCGCAGAAGTTCCTCGCCTACAACGCGTTTCTGCTGCAGCGCGGTGAGCTGTCCCTGCGCCTGCGCGAGTTGGCGGTGCTGCGGCTGGCGCATGCGCGGCGCTCGTCGTTCTTCTGGGGCGAGCACGTCAAGATGGCGAAGGGGGGCGGCCTGACCGACGACGATATCGCCCGGATCACCCGCGGTAACACCGAATTCGACGGGGTGGACCGGCTGGTTCTCGAGGCCACCGACGAGTTGCTCGCCGACGGTCGTGCGGCGCCGAACACGTGGCGTCGTCTGGTCGACGAACTCGGCACCCACCGGGCGATGGAGCTGATCTTCGTCGTCGGCACGTACGCCATGCTCGCGATGGCCTGTGACACATGGCAGCTCACCCCGCCGCCGGGCAGCGCCTCGCTGCCGGACTAGGAATCGCCGGCATCGGGCGGCGGCCCGTCGTCGGTGCGTGCCCGTCCGCGCCAGCTCCGGACGCCCCGGTGCGCGGCGAATGCGCCGGCGACCGCGGTGATGCACCACACCGCGACCGCCGCGAATGCCAGTGGTGAGGACAGGTCCGAGATGGACGCCCCCAGTGCCGTGTACACGAAGGCGCGCGGGACCGACCCGATGAACGCGCCGACGGCCATCTGCCACAACGGAACTCCGAACGCGCCGAAGGCATAGGAGGCGAGCGCGTCGGAGATGCCCGGGACGAAGCGCTGGCCGACGACGGCCCACAGCCCGCCGCGCGCGATGAGGCCGTCGAGCCGGGCCGCCCGGTCCTCGCCGAGCAGAGCCCGTGCACTGTCGCGTCCGGCGCGCCTGCCGACCAGGCTGGTGATGCAGGCGGTGGTGACCGTCGCGCCCAGCGTGGCGAACGTGCCGACCAGCGGTCCGAACAGCACGCCGCTTGCGGCCGCGAGAATCGGCCCGGGGACGAACACCGCCCCGAGCAGACCCGACACCACGACGTAGACCAACGGCGCGATGGGGCCGGTGGAGGCCACGGTGCGACGGACGTGCTCGACATCGATCACGCCGCTCACGGCCACCAGATAGAACATCCCGAGCAGGAACGCCGCGAAGAGCACCAGCCGGAGGATGTGTCGCCGACGTGTGGTGGGGCGGTCGCTGAGCGTCATGTCCAGGCAATCTTGCCGCACGCCCGAGTTTGACCCTTCTCTCGGCGACGGCATGGATGTACCATTTGGTACATGATTACCGAGTGCGCTGCCGAGATCGATGCACCCGCGGCCGTCGTGTGGGACGTGTTCAGTGACGTCGAGCGCTGGCCGGAGTGGACGGCCTCGGTGACCCGCCTCACGGCCCTCGACTCACGAGAACTGGTGGTGGGCAACCGATTCGAGATCAAGCAACCCCGCATGCCGAAGCTGGTCTGGGAGGTTACCGAGGTGACGCCCGGAGCGTCGTGGACCTGGGTGCAGCGTTCGCCCGGCGGACTCACGGTGGCCCGCCACGAGGTGATCTCCGTCGGCGACGATCGGACCCGTATTCACCAGGTACTCGAACAGCGGGGGCCCGTCGGGGCTCTGGTCGGCCTGCTGATGCGGTCGATGACCAGGCGCTACCTCGACCTCGAGGCCGAGGGGTTGAAGGCGCGCTGCGAGCATCTGCATCGGCTCGATGGCCCGACCTCCTGATCTCGAGCGTCGCAAAGAACTGCTGGACGACCTCGTCGCGGAGGTCGCACGCAACGGCATCGGTGACCGCCCGCTTCGCGACCTCGCGGCCGCGGTCGGCACCAGTCACCGCATGCTGCTGCATCACTTCGGGTCACGCGACGAACTGCTGCTGGCGATCGTCGGTGAGGTCGAGCGGCGCCAGATGGCGACGACCCGGGAGCTGCCCGCCGACCCTGCCGCCGCAGTCGCGGAGACGTGGGCGAACCTGCGGCGACCGGACCTGCGCCCCTTCGAGCGGCTGTTCTTCGAGTGCTACGCGCGGGGGGCGCAGGGCGAGCAACCGTTCGCGCGGATGCTGCCCGGCGCGGTCGTGGACTGGCTTGCACACCTGAGCGGCGCGGACGATCCGGCGATGATGCGGCTCGGCCTGGCCGTGGCCCGCGGCCTGCTGCTGGACCTCGTCGCCACCGAGGACCTCGACGGTGTCGACGCCGCGGCCGCGGCGTTCGCCGACCTGGTCCGTGCACGCCGTCGTTGAGGGTCAGTCCTCGCTGCTGATGCGTTCCCCGATGAACGCGAGCAGCCTGGGGTCGTCGGAGGTGAAGACGTCGACCTCCTCGCCGCCGTCGCAGCGCAGCAGCGCGACGGTCACGCTGCGTTCCCGTCGCGCCCGAACCTCCCAGATCGCGCCCGAATCCTGCCAACGCTGCAGATCCGCCACTCGGTCCACCGGCATGCCCCTACCATCTCACCGCATGGGTGGCCGCCCAAGTGTCGACGTCGCTCGGGTCTACGACCCGCCTGGTGACCAGGACGGCGTGCGCGTCCTGGTGGACCGGTTGTGGCCGAGGGGGTTCCGCAAGGACGATCCGCGGGTCGGCCGCTGGCTGCCATCGGTCGCACCGTCGACCGAGCTGCGGCGCTGGTATTCGCACCGGCCCGAACTGTTCGAGGAGTTCGTCGCCCGCTACACCGCCGAACTGCGTACCGATGCCGGTGCGCAGGCGTTGGACGAATTGCGCGGCCTGCTGGCGCACGGGCCGGTGACGCTGGTGACCGCCACCCGCGACGTCGACAGGAGCAACGCCGCGGTCCTACGGGACCTCCTGACGCGGCCGGCGTGAGACGATCGCCCCATGCTGCCGGAGCTCTCGCGATGACCGTCGTTCTCGCCATTCGTTGCGCCGACGGGGTCGTGGTGGCCTCCGACTCGCAGATCACCGATCCAGAGCGGGGCCTGAGCTACCCGGCCCAGAAGCTGCACCCCCTCGGCGACCACGCCGCGTGGGGCGGCAGCGGTTCGCGTGCCGTGCTCTACGACCTCGAGCAGATCTTCGACAACGAGCCGGACGCGATCGTGGAGGCCCCCGACATCGGCCACGCGCTGCAAGGTCGCGTCCTCCCTGTGCTCAAGCGCCATTACGAGAACTTCATCGAAGACGTTCCCGCCGGGAAGCCGGGAGCCACACCGGCGACCTATGTCCTCGCGGCGGGCTACGCGAACGGGAATCCGTTCATCGTCGACATCGATCCGCACGGCCTCATCGGCCATTACGAGGAGATCGGCTTTCACGCGGTGGGCAGCGGATCGCCGATGGCCCAGCAGGCCCACGCACTGCTCGCGCACTTCGGGATGACCGAACGCAGCGTGGACTACGGCGTGGTGGCCGCGCTGCGGGTGCTCGACGCGTTGGACGCGTCTTCACCCAGCGTCGGTGCGCCGATGGACATCTGCCGGATCACGCCTGACGGGGCCCGGCATTTCGACGAGGAGACGGTCGCCGAGGTCCGACGCAACGTGCAGCGGTGGATTGAACTCGAACAGAAAGCGCTCGACGACCTGTTCGCTTGACGGGCAGCGGCGAGGGAGGAAGGTAAGTCTTGCCTTAGTCGGTCCGGTAGGCTCGGCGGGCGATGACCGAGATCGACGATGCACCCTCGCCGGTGCTTCCGCGGGAGCTGACGGACATTACCGATGCGGTGCGTGAGGTCGCGGCGCCTCCCACGCCGGTCCTCGCCGAGCCGTACTTCATCCGGTTGGCCGATCCGGATGCCGACGCGGAGATGGTGTCGGAGTGGATGAACCGCCCGCACCTGGTCGAGGCGTGGGAGTACGACTGGCCACCGGAGCGGTGGCACCGGTATCTGAGCGCACAGTTGGCGGGCGAATACTCGCGGCCGTTCGTTGGTTCGTTTCGGGGGCAGCCGTTCGTCTACATCGAGCTGTACCGGGCCGCCAAGGATTCGATCGCGCCGCGATACGACGCGGACCCCCACGACATCGGGATGCACGCGGCGATCGCGGAGCTGCGGTTCGTCAACCGCGGCATCGCGCCGATCCTGTTGCCGCGGTTGACCGCCAACATCTTCGAGCTCGATCCGCAGTGCCGCCGCATCATGTTCGACCCGGACCACCGGAACAAGGGCGCCCGCGACGTCTGCGAACACGCCGGCTGCGTGTTCCTCGGTGAGCACGACATGTCGAACCGGCGCATGGCGCTGTACGCGCTGCCGCGCACGCCGGCCGACGGGCCGTAGCGCTCAGGGCAGCTGGTTGAACTCCGCGTAACCGTCGTGGTCGGGCTTCATCCCGGCGGCGACCAGCTCCCACAGCACCTCGTCGGTACCGCCGCCGACGCGCGCCAGTTTCATGTCGCGCCACCACCTTCCGAGCGGCGTTTCGTCGACCAGATAGCCGGAACCGCCGAAGAGGTGCATGCACTCGTTCATCACCTCTTCGCCGAGTCGGGCGGCGTTGGCCTTCATCGCCGCGGCGGTGCGCAGGTCCAGTTTGCCGGTCACGGCGATGCCGTCCAGCGCATACCGCAGCATGTCGACGCGGGCCTGCAGGTCGGCCATCCGCAGCCGCAGCGCCTGGTGCTCCCACAGCGTGCTGCCGAACTGGCGGCGAACCATCATGCGCGCCTGGGTGATTGAAAGGACGCGCTGCGCCGACGTCGACACCAGGCCCGCAACCGACATGCGTTCCTGCGCCAGCCCCCAGGAGATGGCGGCCAGGCCGATGCCCGCGCGCGCCACCAGGGCGTCGGCGGGCACCCAGGTGTCGATGTGCACGGCGGCGGTGTCGAGGGGGCCCGCGCCGACCTTGCGGTAGGGCGTTTGGATCTCGCACTGTGCCAGCGGAACCGCGATGACGACGACGCTGCCGTGCGTGCTGTTCGGATCGTGGTCGACGTTGCGGGCCACGCACATGACGTGGTCGGCGATGGGGGACAGCGACACGAACTTCTTGACGCCTTTGACCTCGAAACCGTCGCGTGCAGAACGCACTTCGGTGCCCACGATCTGCAAGTCGGATCCGCCGGACTGCTCGGAGGCGCCGATGCAGAGCACGGTCTCGCCTCGGATGGCCCGCTCGGCGATCTCCTTCAGATAGTCCGACTTGCCGAAGCGACGCAGGATCGCGATCGCCGAGTCGTGCAGGCCCACTCCGACACCGATACCGGCCGATCCCAGCCGGCCGAGCCTGCGGGCCAGCTCGATGACCTTGGCGACGTCGGGATGCTGTTGTCCGGGCGGCCACTTGGCGGCGAATACGCCGGACTCACCCAGATACTCGATGAGTTCGCGCGGAAACCGCTCCGTCTCTTCGGCTTGCGCGGTCCACGCGGTGATCCGGTCGTCGAAGACCCTCTCGAGCAGGTCTCGGTAGTCCCCGAGCGGCGGCGCGTCGGGCGCTTCGGCGGTGGCCGTCATCGGCTTGCTCCCTCCAGGGTGCGCTTGACTTCGAGGCGGCGTAGCTTGCCCGACGAAGTGCGGGGCAGCGCACCGGGTTTGAGGAACACCACGTCGGCAGGCACCACGCCGCAGTGCGACGCCACACGCGACACGATCTCGCTGCGCGCGGCGGGCTCGTCGTCGCCCTTGAACTCGGCGGCGATCACGAGGCCGGGGCGTGCCGATGTCTCGCCCGTTCCGACGGCGACGACGCAGCCGTCCCGAACTCCGTCGATTTCGCCCGCGATGCGCTCGATCTCGTTGGGAAAGACATTGCGGCCCGCGACGGTGATGAGTTCCTTCGCGCGGCCGCAGACCACGAGGCCGTCGTCGGTGAGATAGCCGAGATCGCCGGTGGGCAGCCACGCGTTCCGGTCGATCGGGGCCTCACCGACGTAACCGTGCATCAGCGACGTACCGCGGACCTCGACCTCACCGACCTCGCGACCGGTCACCTCGGTGGTGTGCTCAGCCTCGGTGTTGATCCGGATCTCCATCCCCGCGATCGCGTGGCCGAGGACGGCGAACTGGCGGCTGGTCTCGCTGCCCTCGGTGATTACCTGAACGTCGTCGACGCGAAGGCCGGTGAACGGTACGGGAACGCTGACCGCACAAGTGGATTCGGCCAGCCCGTAGGACGGGGCCAGCGAGTTGGGGTTGAACCCGAAGCGGGCCATCCCTTCGGCGAAGCGCTGGTAGCCGGCGCAGTCAACCGGCTCTCCGCCGTTGAGCGTGAAACCGAGGTGGCTGAGGTCCAAGGCCTTCAGGTTGCTCGCGTACTTGCCGATCAGGTTGAAGGCCATGTTCGGTGCCGCGGTCATGGTGGCTCTGCTCTCCATGAGCCACTTGAGCCAGTTGAACGGCGAAGCGGCGAACGCCGACGTGGGGGCCTGCCATATATCGGCCTGGCCGAGCGTCGCCGTCAGGAGGAAGGCCAGCCCCATGTCGTGGTAGATCGGCAGCCAGCTGTGCAGCCGGGACTTCTCGTCGACGTTGACCCTCTCGATCAACCCGCGCAGGTTGGCCAGCGAGGCCGCCGGCGAAATCTGGGCGGTCCGAGGCGTTCCCGTCGATCCCGCGGTGCCCTGCAGGATCGCGATGTTCGCGGCGGCGGGGCCGCGGAACGTCGTGGAGCGGCGTGCGTGTCCGACCTCTGAGAGGTCGTGGACGGCGATCGTGTCGGAATGCTTGCGCAGCAGCGCCAGTTCGGCGCCGTGGCTGAACGCGGTCGTCACTCCGATGGAGCGGAACCGGTCCAGCGTGGTCTGCGCCCACTGTTCGGGGTCGGCGCGCCGGATGGGCCCGGGCAGGATCGACAGGCCGGCACCGGCGAAGAACGCGCCGGGGATGGCCGCGATGAACTCGACGGTGGGGTCACCGACCAGCCCGACTGCGGTGGCCTGATCGTCCGTGATTCGCTCGGCCACGTTCTCGGCCCGCGCGTGGACCTCCTGCCATGGATGCTGCGCCCACTGGCCGGATTCGGTGTCGAGGACGTGCAGGCTGGTCGAGGTCCCCGACATCGCCGACGACAGGGCTGCGGCCAGCTCCGTCACGAGTTCGTGGGTGCCGCAGCCGTTTTGGCCAGAATGGCCGCTTCCAGATCGCCGACGGTGTCGCAGCTCAGGAGGTCCTCTTCGCTCAGCGCCACGCCCAGCCGATCCTCGATGGCGACCATCCCCACGGCGAAGGCGACCGAGTCGAGGCCGACGTCGTCGATCAGGCGGGATTCGCGGGTGACTCGTCGGACATCGACGTTCATGTCGTCGCGCAGGATCTCGGCGAGCGCGACGCTCACGGCTTCTGGAGTAGACGGGTTCACGGCGAGCGACGGTACTACGTCGAATCAGGTAAGGCTAGGCTTACCCCAGCGTGGGGTCAGGGGTAGCGGGCCAGTTGTAGGCTCCCGCGCCGTTCGCCGCCGTCGATGGTCACCAGCGCCGGAACCAATTCGCTGGTGACCAACCCGTCTTCACTGGTCAGCTCGTCGACGATGTCGAAGGCCGCCGCGATTCTGGCGGGGCTGTCGACGACGATCGTGGTGACGGGCACCTGTCGGGCGGCCTGGATCAGCCGGTCGCCGTGCGGCTTCTGCCTGCCGCGGAATCCCCAGATGCCGCGGAGCACCGTCGCGCCGCTGCTCGCCTCCACCTCGTGGAGCCGGCGCACGAGGGCGCGGTGGATGGGCACGCGCTCGTGCAGCGTCGCCTCAGAGGTGTAGATCATCAGCTTCTGCCACAGTGGACGCCCGGCCGCGTCGGTCTCCTGCAGCGCGGGTGGGCGGGTGAGCAGCCGACCGCCGCGCTTGCAGACCTGAACCCGCTCGACCGTGTAGAGGGGAGAGGGCAACTCCCGTTCGAGGTACTCGATCGCTCGTTGCGCCTGCGCCGCCTCGCCCGTGGCGATGATCATCTCGGGCACATCGACGTTCCTGCTGAAGAACCGGGCGCGCTTGCGCAGACCGTGGCAGGTCCCGTCCACGCCGAGAAACACCGCGGCGCCGAAGAATCCGAGTTCGTGCAGCGTGTCGCAGATCGACCGGTGTGCGGGTCGGCCGCCGATGCGGTCCTGGCGACCGACGTACACGGTCAGCTTCGTGGTCTCCGGTAACGCCGGGGCATCGGCGCCGCCGGTGAGCCGCGCCCGTTCGAGGGTGATGAGGCCGCGATGCGTCATCGCCGCCACCCGATCGGCGAGTGGGGCGACTTTGTCAGTGACGTCCACGGCTGCGACCGCGATCGGCGGGTCCTCGGACATGCTCAGCGTCCGGTCGGTGCGCACCTGATGGCGCGGTCCGAACCCGGCGATGCCGCGCAGCACGGCGCTCGTCGCCAGGCCGGCATCGGTGTAGAGGTCCAGCAGCGCGTCGGCGAGGAAGCGGTCCTCGACGCGTTGGCGCTCGCCGAAATAAGTGGTCAGCTTGAGGTAGTCGACGCTCACAGGATCCCCCCGCACCAGATGCCGAAGGCCGCCGCCGCGACGCCGAGCGCCACGCTGACGACGATGTTGGCCGCCGCGGGTAGGCCCTGTCGCTCTTCGCCGATGCGCTGGGTCTCCAGCATCCAGGTGGAGAACGTCGTATAGGACCCGATCAGCGCCGTGCCGAACAGCAGCGCGAGATGGGGGCTCAGGGCGAGGCCGGACAGGAGGCCCAAAATCACGGCACCGCTCACGTTGACCACCAGCGTGCCGTACGGGAAGACGCCGCCCACCCGTGCCGACACGGTTCGGTCGACGATGAACCGCAGCACGGCGCCCACACCGCCCAGCACGACGACGCCCGCCCACACCGCGACGGTCATCCGCGCACCCGAACCCGCCGCACCAACGCGGTCGCGGTGTACACGGCGATCAGACCGGCGATGACGCTGGCGGTCAGGTACCCGGCCGCCAGCGTGTAGTGGCGGTGTTCGAGCATCCTGACGATCTCGACCTGCATGGTGGAGAACGTGGTCAACCCTCCGCACAACCCGGTGCCGAGCAGCGGCCGACGATAGCTCGACAACGGAAGCCGCTCGAGCAGTCGAGTGGTGAAGTAGCCGAGCAGGAATGCGCCGACGATGTTCACGGCGAACGTCGGCCACGGCCACTGCCCGGGTTCGGGAGCCAGGAGTGTCTCGATCGCCGCGCGGGCGAGGGTGCCCAGCGCGCCGCCCACGAACACGGCGAGCAGTTCGCGGCCGTCGTATCCAAGCACAGCCAAAGTATGGCGGTACCGACACACGTCGCACGACCGCAAGGAGCAGAATCGGGTGCATGGCGCCCAACCCCCGAGCCGGTCAGCCGGCGCAGCCCGAGGATCTCATCGACATCGCTTCCGTGGTGACGGCGTACTACACCCGAGAGCCCGACCCCGACAACGTCGACCAGCAGGTGGTGTTCGGCACATCGGGGCATCGCGGTTCCAGCCTGGACGCGGCGTTCAACGAGGCGCACATCGTGGCCACCACGCAGGCCATCGTCGAGTACCGGGCCGCCCAGGGCACCACGGGGCCGCTGTTCATCGGTCGCGACACCCACGCGCTGTCCGAGCCCGCGTGGGCGTCCGCGTTGGAGGTGCTGGCCGCCAATGACGTTGTGGCGATGATCGATTCGGCGGACCGCTATACGCCGACGCCCGCGGTCAGCCACGCCATCCTGGCGTTCAACCGGGGCCGGGAGGGCGATCTGGCCGACGGAATCGTCGTCACGCCGTCGCACAATCCGCCGCGCGACGGCGGATTCAAGTACAACCCGCCCAACGGCGGACCCGCCGACACCGACGCCACAGGTGCGATCGCCAAGCGGGCCAACGAGCTGTTGCGCGACGGACTCAAGGGCGTCAAACGGGTGCCGCTGGCGCGGGCGCTGCAGACCGCTCAGCGCCACGACTACCTCGACGCCTATGTGTCCGATCTGCCGAACGTGGTGGACCTGCACGCGATCAGCGCCGAGAAGATCCGCATCGGCGCCGACCCGCTCGGCGGCGCGAGCGTCGACTACTGGGGCGCCATCGCCGAACGTCACAACCTCGATCTCACGGTGGTCAACCCGCTCGTCGACGCCACGTGGCGGTTCATGACGCTGGACACGGACGGCAAGATCCGGATGGACTGCAGCTCGCCGAACGCGATGGCCGGCTTGCTTCGTTCGATGAGCGACGACCCCGAGGCCTACCAGATCGCCACCGGAAACGACGCCGACTCCGACCGCCACGGCATCGTCACGCCCGACGCGGGACTGCTCAATCCCAACCACTACCTCGCCGTGGCGATCGAATACCTGTACTCGAACCGGCCGGCGTGGCCGGGGTCGACCGCGGTGGGCAAGACGGCGGTCAGCTCGTCGATCATCGACCGGGTGGTCGCCGGGCTCGGACGCAAGCTGGTCGAGGTGCCGGTCGGTTTCAAGTGGTTCGTCGACGGATTACTCAGCGGGACAATCGGTTTCGGCGGTGAGGAGAGTGCCGGGGCGTCGTTCCTGCGGCAGGACGGGTCGGTGTGGACGACGGACAAAGACGGCATCATCCTGGCGCTGCTGGCGTCCGAGATCTTGGCGGTGACGGGCGAGACACCGTCGCAGCGCTACGCGAAGTTGGCCGAAAAGTACGGCGCTCCAACGTATGCCCGCGTCGACGCGCCCGCCGACCGCGAGCAGAAGGCGCGGCTGGGCAAGCTGTCGGCCGACGAGGTCTCGGCGACCGAGCTGGCGTGCGAGCCGATCACGGCGAAGCTCACGACGGCGCCTGGCAACGGCGCACCGTTGGGCGGGTTGAAGGTGACGACGGAGAACGCCTGGTTCGCGGCGCGGCCGTCGGGCACCGAGGACGTCTACAAGATCTACGCCGAGTCGTTCAAGGGTCCGGAGCACCTGGCGGAGGTGCAAGAAGCGGCGCGTGAGGTGGTCAATAAGGTCATCGGGTGAGCTCTGAACCGGAGGGCGACTGTCCGAGCGAGTCCGATGGGGCGGTGACCCAGCCGAAGCTGCCGCGCGAGGTCTGGCTGCTGGTCGGCGCGAATGTCGTGGTGGCGCTGGGTTACGGCGTGGTGGCCCCGGTGCTGCCGCAGTACGCGCGTCACTTCGGGGTGAGCATCAGCGCGGCGACCTTCGTCATCACGGCGTTCGCGTTGATGCGCCTGATCGCGGCGCCGCCGGCCGGCCTGCTGGTGCAGCGCCTGGGGGAGCGCCGGGTGTACATCAGCGGCCTGATCATCGTGGCGTTGTCGACCGGCGCGTGCGCGTTCGCGCAGACGTACTGGCAGCTGTTGGTGTTCCGCTCGCTGGGCGGGCTGGGGTCGGCGATGTTCACGGTGTCGTCGCTGGGGCTGATGATCCGGATTTCGCCGGAGAACGCGCGCGGCAGGGTGGCGGGCATGTTCTCGACCGGATTCCTGGTCGGTTCGGTCGGCGGGCCGGTGCTGGGCAGCCTGACGGCGGGTCTCGGCCTGGCGGCGCCGTTCGTGATCTACGGGGTGGCGCTGATGGTCGCTGCGGGTGTCGTTTTCGTCAGCCTTCGCGGCAGCACGCTGGCGGCGCCCTCGGAGACTGCGGACGCGGCGGTGTCGGTGCGCCAGGTGCTGCGCCACCGCGCTTATCGGGCGGCGTTGTTCTCGAACTTCAGCACGGGCTGGGCGGCGTTCGGGTTGCGGATCGCCCTGGTGCCGCTGTTCGTGGTGGAGGGGCTCGGTTACAGCGCGGGAGCGGCGGGGCTGGCGCTGGCGACGTTCGCGATCGGCAACGTGAGCGTGGTCATTCCGAGCGGCTATCTGTCCGACCGGATCGGGCGCCGCAAGCTGCTGATCGTCGGGCTTACCGTGTCGGCTGCGTCGACGGCTCTGGTCGGCTTCACGTCGTCGCTGCCGATCTTTCTCGTCGCGGCATATGTCACGGGTGCGGCGACGGGGATCTTCGTTTCACCGCAGCAGGCTGCGGTCGCCGACATCGTCGGGAACAAGGCGCGCGGTGGCACGGCTGTGGCAACGTTCCAGATGATGGCCGACCTCGGTTCGATCATCGGATCGCTGGTGGTGGGGCAGATCGCGGAGCGTGCGTCGTTCGGGTGGGCGTTCTCGGTCAGCGGGGTGATCCTGGCGGTGGCGGCGCTCGGATGGGTGTTCGCGCCCGAGACCCGAGGCCGGCCCGCCGAGCACACTCCGGCGCGCGCAATCGGGCCCGAGGCCGGTGGAGAGGTGCCGTAACCAGCGATTTTGAGCGCTTCCCGCAGGTGGTGTAACTTCGATGGGCACGACTTCAGGGGCTATGGCGCAGCTGGTAGCGCACCACACTGGCAGTGTGGGGGTCAGGGGTTCGAGTCCCCTTAGCTCCACTCATTTCCGCAGGTCAAATCCTCGAACGAGGTGGAGGTCTGCTTGTTGGGTGCGGACCGTCGATGTTCGCGACATTGCTTGGGCGTTCGCCGCGGCCGACTACCGACGTCGTTCGCGAAATCCTTCTGATGGTGGTGACCATTCCAACGTTTGACGTACGCGGAGGTCGCCTAGGGCCTCCTTGCCGCTCTGGGGCTACCCGGCGGCGTGACGGGCGGCCCAGAACTGTAACCGGTGAGAAAGGACCTTCATGCGAGTGCCTCGCGCTGTCGCAAACTTCAATCGCCGTGTGACCAATCCTGTGGCCCGCTCGCTCACACCATGGCTTCCATGCCTCGGGACGCTCGAGCACACCGGACGCAAGTCAGGCAGGCGCTACCGAACGCCTCTCTTGGTGTTCAAGACCCGGGACGGCTTCGTTGTTCTCATCGGTTACGGGCCCGAAACGGACTGGCTGAAGAACGTATTGGCCGGCGGGCCCACCGTATTGCACAAACTGGGCAGGGATATCGCGTTGGCCAATCCGCAGATCGTTAGTAAAGCTGGGGCCGCACCCCTCATCACGCCGGCGCCCCGATTGTTCTATCGCCTGTCCCCCTACAACGAAGCAGCATTGGTGTTGACGAAAACCGCCTAGGCCGACTGACTTTCACCACTCGCCGCGCGTTCAAGCAGGACCGCAGTATGTAAATTGCGGCCGCGAGTGCGTCGACGCCCTGACGTCTCGACCGTCCGGACTTGTTGAGCGGGGCGCAAATGCGGTGAAAGGCAGGTCGATCGTCGTACAGGTCTTCGGTTTCGACCCTCAAACCCACGTGTCACGTTGACGCCTATCGGCATGCTGATGCCACGTCGTCGTCGTACTGTCCGACGGGCGTGCTGCAATCTCTTGGACCGGCCGTCAGGCCACCTGGTCTCCTGGGGGTGCTGGCCCGCCGGGTTCGTCACCCGGCTCGGTGTCTTCGACTGGTGCGCTGATGGGCTCGGCTGAAGTTTCGTCGGCGGGTTCGTCGTCGGGTCGTAGGAGGCGTTCGGGTCGGTGGTGGTAGTTGACTCGGGCTTGGCCGGTGTCGAGATCGGGTGGTGGAAGCCATTCGACTTCGCCGCGCTCGTTCATGCGAGTGGTCCAGCCGCCGTCGCCGTTGACGCTGCGATTGTGAGGTCCGCAGGCCAGGCCGAGTTCGTCGATGTTGGTGTTGCCGCCATCGGTCCAATCGGCCACCACGTGGTGCCCCTGGCAGCCATAGGCACCAACCGTGCAGCACGGTTTGGTGCATCCGCCGTCGCGTGCGATCAGCATGATCCGCTGAGCAGGGGACGCGATTCGCCTGGTGCGGAACAGATCCAGCGCCGATCCGGTGGCCTTGTCGAACACGGCCAGCTAATGATTGGCGTGACCGGCCATCCGGATGACATCGGTGATCGGCATAACAGTGCCGCCGCCAGTGGTGCCGACCCCGGCACGCGACTCCAGATCTTGCAGGGTGGTGCGGATGATGATCGACACCGGTAACCCGTTGAGCCGGCCGAGCTCCCCACTCATCAACGCAATTCGCCCGACCGCGAGCAGCGCGTCGTGCTGTCGCTGGGCCAGGCTGCGGTGGTCGTTGTCGATCTGGGCCTGCGTCGGCGTGCCCGACGTGCACGGCTCAGCGTCGTCGGGGTTGCACATGCCCGGCGCGGCGTATTTGGCGAAGATCGCTTCCCACACCGCCCACGCTTCCGGTGTCAGCATTGCGCGCAGTTCCACCATTCCGTCGGGGCCTTGTCTGGACTTCCTGACGCCACGCTTACGGGCGCGGTCGACGTCGGTGGGCTCCGGGCCATCCTGATCGAGCAGAAACAGTGTGAGGTCGGCGGTATCGGTGAGTTCCTTGGGCCCGACCTTCACCGCGGTGCGCACCAGGTCGAGCTCGAACCGCTCGCGGGTGACCGCGTCCACCCAGCTCGGCAGCTTGTTGATCGATTTGCGGATGACGTCGACATGTTCGGCGTTGATCAGCCCCTGAGACTGAGCGGCTGCAGTCGCTGGCAAGGCCGGCGGCAGCGACGGGCCCGTCACCGCCTGGCGTCGAGCCAACAACTCAGCCTCGGTCAACCGCCGGTTGGCCTCGCTTGTCGAGATCCGGTAGCGCGCCCGCAGAACTTCTTTCCAGGTGTGGGCACCCATTTCATTGGGCGTCGTCTCGCATTGCAGACGAGCTAGTAAGCGGTGATTGATCGTCGGGAGCTGACACGACAACGTTTCCCACTCATCAAGGGCGGCAACCAGTTCGTGCCGGGTCAAGAGGTCGACGTCGCACGCGGCCACCTCCTCATAGGCGGCACGCAGCGCGGTTATCGCCGCCTGCAATGCTGTCCCCGCCATGACCCGAACATACATTCGAGGTCTGACAAATCGGGATGGGTCGCGGTCCGTTCCTGTCGTGCAGGCGGTTTCACCCGCGCTGCGATGCCGTGACGGCTAGCGCCGCGAGCTGCGGAGCGTGGGCGCCGGTGAGGCGACGGTGCATGGCCGTGGCGATCCGGGCCGCCTGGACCTTGGCGTGGTCGGCGATCGGGCCCCGGTGCATCTGATCGACGGTCGACGTCCACAGATGAAGCCAGCGCGCGAAATGCGTTGCATCCAAAGTCGTCTGCTCATGGACGTGCCGGTGCACGTTCAGCGTGTTGCGCCGATACAGCCCGGCTCGAAACAGCACTGTCTCCCAAAAGTCGCACATGACGGGAAGGTGCTCGTGCAGTCCCCGCGAGGCCAGCTCGGCGAACGGCTCGGCGAGTAGCTCGTCGCGGAACGCTTCGGTGTAGAAGCGGACCAACAACGCCTCCACGTCCGCGCGGGTGGCGAGATCGCGCGCAGGCGCTCTATCACCCATATCGCTCACTCCGTATGACCGTGCCGGATGCGACGCGGACCGCGTGCCGGTCAGGCGCAGTGAATTCCCGGCGGCTCTCTTGGGTCGCGCGGTTCCGGCGCACGGTCTCCCACGTTGCGGTGGCCAATGTCCCGTCGCGCATCGCCGCCCCGATGTTGGCGAGCACATGCTGCACGATGGCGACGTCGGCGTCGCCATCGTTGAGGAGGCTGGTCATGCCGCGGTGCGCGAGATAGGCATCCACTCTGCGCTCGATCGGCCAGTCGGCGTAGATCAGGCCGGTGAACTCCGATCCGAGGAATCCCCAAGCGATGGTGTCGAAGTCGACCTCGGACAGCTCGCACGGTTTCGGTGTGCGGTCCAGGCGCGCAGTCATGCCGGCCTCTTGGATCTGTCCAACGCGACGCCTGGGATATGCGCCGCATCGGCATGGACGGTGAGCAAGATGACCGAGTCCTGCAGCGCGTCCAGGTAGTGACGGCGAGTGGGCAAAGTGAGCTGGTCGCCGACGACCCCATCCCAGCGGTCGTCGATGGTGCGCAGCCGTACGCGCCCGCGTAGCACCTGAAGGGTCGCCTCGGCCGGATCGGCTTCCTGTCGCAGCCGGAGACCTTTGGTCAGCGCGACCACAGTCTGGCGGAGTCCGCGTTCGGGGCCGCCGTGAACCGTATAGGCGGCATGGCCGCCGTACCGACGCGCCCGGCCGAGTTGTTCGTCCGCAAGCACCTGCAACGGAATGGATTTCATGGTGTTTCCTCCTCCTCGACGCGTCACTCCGGGCTCACTGCGAGGTCGCTGCCGTCAAGGCCAAATGCGCCACGCACAGATCCGGTTCCGCGAACGGCGTCAGCGCATCGACGGTGATCGGAGCATCCCAGACCTCCAACGCACCTTGCATGAGTCCGAGATGGACCGGGCAGACCACATCGCGACGGCTGCCGGCCACCTCCAGGAACGGGCAATTGCGCAACCCGACGTCGCCGGGGCCCGTTGTGCTCAAACGTTTCTCAGGCGCAAACCCCAGATCCGAGAGCAGATCGGTGAGCCGTTCGACGGCCTGCTTTCGAGTGCGCGCTCGGCCGGGCTCGGCGACATGATCGGCCCAGGCGCGACCGGCCGCGACGGCACGACGTTCGGGTTGGGGTTGGCGCGCGAGCGCATCAGCCAGGACGGCGGCCAGCGTCCGATAATCACGCGGGCCGCCCGGATCCATGCCGACAACTGCGCGAAACATCAACGGAGGCCGGCCCGGCTTGGTGCGGTCGGCCTCCACGGCGTGCACCCGGCCGGACTGGACCAGCGAGTCGAGGTGAAATCGCGCGGTATTGGGGTGAATGTCCAAACGCTCGGCGATCTCGGTGATGCTCAACGCGGCATCCGCGCTCCGCAGCAATGCGAACACGTCTTCGCGCCGGCCGCTCACTACTGGTCCTGTCGGTCCATTGCGGCCACCAGCGGGGCATCGGCGGGCACCGGCCCGAGCTTGGCCGCCCCACCCGGCGAGCCCAACGGGGCATCGCGTCCGGGCAGCGTCTCGAAGAAGAAGGCGGCGTTGTCGGCCAGGTGTCCGTGTTCTTCGGCGGGCAGGTCGTCTTCGTAATAGATCGCCTCGACTGGGCACACCGGTTCGCACGCACCGCAATCCACGCACTCATCCGGATGGATGTACAGCGCCCTGCCGCCCTCGTAGATGCAATCCACCGGGCACTCTTCGACGCATGCCCGATCCATCACGTCTACACAGTTCTTGCCGATCACGTAGGTCATGACCCGAGTTTACACAACTTAAGGTTGTAAAAACTAGAGCTGAAATCCAGAGGATCAGCGGTGAGCGACTGCGTCGACGTCGCGATGACGCCCGATGTGGGATTCGGCGCGCATGCGGTCGACCATCCAGGGGTAATGCAGTTCGAACGCCGGCCGTTCCGAGCGGATGCGCGGGATTTCTGTGAAGTTGTGTCGCGGCGGCGGGCAGCTGGTGGCCCACTCCAGCGAGTTGCCGAAACCCCAGGGGTCATCGACGGTCACCGGCTCGCCGAATCGCCAGCTTCTCACCACGTTCCAGGTGAAAACGATCATCGATACACCGAGGATGAACGACCCGATGGAGGAGACGACGTTGAGCGTGGTGAAGCCGTCGGACGGTAGATAGTCGGCGTAACGGCGCGGCATACCTTCATTGCCCAGCCAGTGCTGCACGAGAAACGTGGTGTGAAAGCCGATCAGCGTCAGCCAGAAGTGCAGCTTGCCGAGTCGCTCGTCGAGCAGTCGGCCCGTCATCTTCGGGAACCAGAAGTAAATGCCTGCGAAGGTGGCGAACACGATCGTGCCGAACAGCACATAGTGGAAATGGGCGACCAAGAAGTAGGTGTCGGTGACGTGGAAGTCGATCGGTGGGCTGGCCAGCATCACCCCCGACAGGCCACCGAGCAGGAAGGTCACCATGAACCCGACCGAGAACAGCATCGGTGTCTCGAAGGTCAACTGCCCCTTCCACATTGTGCCGATCCAGTTGAAGAACTTGATACCGGTCGGCACCGCGATCATGTAGCTCATGAAGGAGAAGAAGGGCAGCAACACCGCGCCCGTGGCGAACATGTGATGGGCCCAGACCGCCATCGACAACGCGGCGATGCCCATCGTGGCGAAGACCATGTTGTTGTAGCCGAACATGGGCTTGCGGGCGAAGACGGGAACGATCTCGGTGACGATGCCGAAGAACGGCAAGGCCACCACGTAGACCTCCGGGTGGCCGAAGAACCAGAACAGGTGTTGCCACAGGATCGAGCCGCCGTTGGCGGCGTCGTAGACGTGAGCACCCAGGTGCCGATCGGCCGCCAACCCCATCAACGCGGAGGTCAGCAGCGGAAACACCATCAACACCAGGATCGATGTGATGAGGATGTTCCACGTGAAGATCGGCATCCGGAACATCGTCATGCCGGGCGCGCGCATGCACACCACGGTGGTGACCATGTTGACCGCACCCAGAATCGTGCCCAACCCGCCTACGGCCAGGCCCAATATCCACAGATCACCGCCGGCTCCCGGGGAGTGGATCGCGTCTGAGAGCGGCGTGTAGGCGGTCCAGCCGAAATCCGCCGCCCCGGTCGGCGTGATGAACCCCGACATGACGATCAGACCGCCGAACAGAAACAACCAGTAGGACAACGCATTCAGCCGGGGGAAGGCGACGTCGGGTGCGCCGATCTGCAGCGGCAGAACCAGGTTGGCGAAGCCGAACACGATCGGAGTGGCGTAGAACAGCAACATGATCGTGCCGTGCATGGTGAACAGCTGGTTGTACTGCTCGTTGGACAGGAATTGCAGGCCCGGACTCGCCAACTCTGCGCGGATCAGCAGCGCCATCAGGCCGCCCGCGAAGAAGAAGCCGAAACAGGTGACGACATACATGATTCCGATGAGCTTGTGATCGGTGGTCGTCACGAGCCTGTAGACCAGCGTGCCCTTCAGGCCGACACGAGCTGGGAAGGGGCGGCGGACTTCTACTACCGCGGGCGGCGCTTCGGCGGTCACGGTCTCCTCCTGTCCCCATCGCGGTGGCGATGGTGCGGACCGGCTAGCCGGGCGGTCAGCCGGTCATATGTGGACTCGCGTCACGACCAAAGTGCGGGTCGCGCGGCATCGTGCCGACGACAGAACGCGCTGCAAAGCAGCGCCAGTCCGAGGGTGTCGTGTGAGCCGACCGATGTCGGCGGCGACGTCGGCCCCGCATCCGGAGACCTCCCGCTATTTTTTACAAGCTGATTTTGTGTAAAATAGTAGCGCAGACTTCGCCGTTTTGATACCCCAAAAGATCCCTACGTCGGACACCTCTCCGACTGGGGCGCCGCTGTCACATTTCGCCAGCGGCGTTGAGTGGCATGGGGATTTCGGCGCGCCCGCGCTTGTTCAGGAGTAGAACGAGTCGAGCAGTTCCTGGTTCTTCTCCTCGACGACCGCGCGCTTCACCTTCAGCGACGGGGTCAGCTCGCCACCCTCCACGGAGAGTTCGTGATCGAGCAGCTCCCACTTTTTAATGGTTTCCCATCGGTTCAGCTGCGAGTTGAGTTCGTCGACATAGCCACCGACCATGTCGCGGACCTCGTCGGACTGAACCAGATCGGCGTAGCTTCGATCGCCGAGGCCGTGATGCTTGGCCCAGCCCGACAGTTCGTCGGGGTCGAGCGTGATCAGTGCAACGCAGAACTTGCGTGATTCGCCGAAGACCAGGATGTGGCTCGCGTAGGGGCAGAGCGCCATGAATCGGCCTTCGATCGCGGGCGGCGCCACGTACTTGCCGCCGGATGTCTTGAACAACTCCTTGATTCGACCGGTGATGGTCAAGAAGCCGTCGTCGTCCAGCTTGCCTCGGTCGCCGGTGCGCAGCCAGCCGTCCTCGGTCATCGATTCGGCCGTCTTGTCGGGCAGGTTGTGGTAGCCGTCCATGACACACGGACCCTTGACCTGCACCTCGCCGTCGTCGGCGATACGCACCGAGGTGCCGTCGAAAACCTGGCCCACGGTGCCCAGCTTGTAGTTGTCGGGCCGGTTGATGAACGCGCCGGCCGCGGTCTCGGTCAAGCCGTAACCTTCCAGGATCAGCAGGCCCGCGGCGTGGAACCATTCGGCGATGTCGCGGTTCAGCGGCGCGGAGCCGGAGATGAAGAACTTGATGCGCCCGCCGAACACCGCTCGCACCTTGCTGAAGACGAGGCGGTCGAACACGCCGTGCGCGGCCTTCAACGGGAGCGGCACCGGCTTGCCGGCGAGCCGGTATTGATCGACCCGACGCCCGACGGCGAAGGCGGCAGTCGACAACTTCTCTTTCACGCCCTCCTGCGACGTGACGACGCGCGCGTGGGCCTTCTCGAAGATCCGTGGCGCGGCGCCCATGAACGTCGGCTTCACCTCGGCCAGGTTCGCGACGATCTTGTCCACGCGGCCGTCGATCGCGCTGGCGAAGCCGCATGCCAACTGCGCCGAGATCAACACCTTGCCGAACGCATGGGCCAGCGGCAGCCACAGTAACTGCAGGTCGTCCTCGTGCAGGATGTCGAATCCGGCGACCGTGGTGCCCTCGTACACCCACGCCGCATGCGACAGTCGCACCCCTTTGGGCTTGCCGGTGGTGCCCGATGTGTAGATCAGCGTCGCGAGTTGGTCGGGCGTGATGGATTCCGCCGTCTCCTGAACGCACGAGGGATGGTCGGACAGATACTTCTTCCCGAGCTCGGCCAGTTCGGCGAGGGACATGATGAGCTCACCGTCGCCGTCCCCGTCTATCACGACGACCTTTTCGAGCTTCGGGAGGTCGTCTCGCTTCTCCCGCAACTTCTCCAGCTGCGCTTCGTCTTCGGCGAAGACGACCCGAGATTCCGAATCGCTCAGGATGAAGGCGGTGTCGGTGGCGTTGGTCGTGGGGTAGACGGTCGTGGTCGCGGCTCCGGCGCACATGTTGGCCAGATCCGCGAGGATCCATTCGTATCTCGTGCTCGACGCGATTCCGATGCGTTCCTCGGGTTGGATGCCGAGCGCCAGCAGCCCGGCGGCCAACGCCTCGACATGATCGGCAGCTTCCTTCCAGCTGACCGAGACCCACCGGTCGCCGTCGAGCTTGCGGAAGGCCTCCCGCTCGCCGGACTTGCGAACGCGGTCGAAGAACATGGCGGCCACGCTCGGGTGGGCCATGGTCTCCGGTTCCTGTTTGGTGTCTGTCGACATGACCGTCTCCTGGTAGGACGAGCGCGTTGGGGTAAGTATCGCCGTTCTGGTACCCAACGCGAGGATGTCTGACGCTATTGACTTCGCTGACCCATATTCGGCGTCGGGTTGCGCGGTTCGGACGACCGCCGCCGGCGTCGGGGCGTCGGCGAGGGGGACGGGCGATCCCGTCTATCCTGCGCCTATGAGTAGTACGCGAGTTTCCGGCGGCGTCGTACACGAACTGCCGACCGATCTGCGTAAGGCGTTGCTCGCCAACGACACCGCGCTTGCCGCCTGGAACGACATCACGCCGCTGGCGCGCAACGAGTTCATCTGCTGGGTCGAAGACGCCAAGCAGGAGAAGACGCGCGAACGGCGGATCCGGCGGACGCAGGAGGAACTCGAAGAGGGTAAGCGCCGTCCGTGCTGCTGGCCCGGGTGTAAGCACCGTGAGCGAAACGGCAGGTAGTCACTGCTCGTAGGCGGGGGCGCTCTGCAGTTCCGGCGCCGCGGCGGCAAGGAGCGCCGAGCGGTCGCCGGTCAGCGGGGGATAAATCCGCTCGCCGTTGATGATGCGCTTCGTCGCCTTGGCCGCCGACCCGGTGCTGACGACCCGGCGGTCCCAGCCCTCGGTGTACACCGCACCGGCCGGACCGAGGTCGAGCACCGTGACGTACCACGGAATCCGGAGCGTCATCATCGGCAGGCCCAGGAGATCGCCGATCACGTTGTAGCCCGCGTAGCGACCCATCGGCCGGCCGTGCTGACACGACATCACCGACAGGTGCTCGTCATCCATCCGCGCCGCGGCCACGTCACCCGCGGCGAACACGCCGGGCACACCCTCGACCCGCAGATAGTCGTCGACCGGTACGCGACCCAGCGGGTCCACCGGCACGCCCAGCCGGCTCGTCAGCGGATGGGCGCGCATACCGGCACACCAGACGACGGTGGCCGCTTCGATGACTCCACCTGTCGACAGCGTGACGCTGCGCTCGCCGACCGCTGCCACACCCAGCCCGGTGATCGTCTCGACCCCGTTGTCGCGCAGCGCATTCTCGATGACCGGGCGCGCCGATTCACCCATGTCGGATCCGACGTGCGCGTTTCGGTCGACGAGCACCACCCGCGGCGTGGCGCCCGGCCCGAGCGCGGCGGTCAGCATCGCCGGTAACTCGCTGGCCGTCTCGATGCCCGTGAGGCCAGCCCCGACGACGACCGCGGTCGCCGACGCCGGATCGTCGCGCTGCAGCGAGCGAAGGTGTTCCTGAAGGCGGGCCGCCGCGTCGTACGTGTCGACGTCGAAACCGAACTCCGCCAAACCCGGGATGTCGGGTTTGGCGACGCGGCTGCCCACCGCCAACACGAGGCGGTCGTAACCCATCGCGGCTCCGTCGGCGGTGCGGATCTTCGCTGCAGCGGAGTCGATTTCGACCACATCTGCGGTGACATGCCCTACACCGACCGGATCGAGCAACTGCGACAGCGGAATTCGGCACGGGCGCAGGTCCGGCTCGTAGTTGCGCACCCGGATATCGTGATACGGCTTGGAGCTGACGACGGTGACGTCGACCGTGTCGACGCCGAGGTCGTCGAGGCGGCGCGCGGCGCCGAGCGCGGCCCACAGCCCGGCGAACCCGGACCCGGCCACGAGAACGCGCGCTGACGCCGGCATCGTCCCATCGTCGTAGCCGTTGGGGGCGTGGGCAAGCACCACACCGAGTCCGGCCCGTGGTCGATAGGACCCCTGCGGCGGAGCCGTACGGCTAAATCAATCGCTTGATTTAACTCCCTGGGCGGTGTCTACTGGGTCGGTGACCGCGGCCCGGCCTCTCAGTGGAAACAGGTCAGAAGGCACCCGCGAGGTGTTGCTCGCGGCTGCCGAGCGGCTCTTCGCCGAACGCGGTATGCACGCCGTGTCCAATCGGCAGATCAGCGAGGCCGCGTCTCAGGGCAACAACGCCGCCGTCTGCTATCACTTCGGCACCCGGACCGATCTGTTGCGCGCGATCGAAAGCAAACACCGCGTGCCGATCGAACAGTTGCGCGCCCGGCTGGTCGCCGAGCTCGGCGCGTCCGCCGACCTGCGGGACTGGGTCGACTGCCTGGTCCGCCCGCTGACCGATCATCTCGACCAACTCGGCAATCCGAGTTGGTACGCACGGTTCGCCGCACAGGCCATGGCCGATCCGACCTATCGTGAGGTGGTCACCAAGGATGCGCTGTCCTCACCGCATTTGGTGCACGTGATCGACGGCATCACCGGATGCCTTGCCGAACTGCCCAAGCGAGTCCGCTTCGAGCGAATAGTGATGGCGCGCAACCTGCTCATGCACACCTGCGCCGAACACGAGGGTGCCCTGGCCCAGCACGGCCCGCTCGCACGGTCACCATGGCCGCAAGCCGCCGAAGGGCTCACCGACGCGATCACCGGCCTGTGGCAGGCGCCGGTGCGCCGGACCGAACGGCCACGCAGAGAAAGGGGTCGCTCGTGACCGACACCCTCACACCCAGCGCCGGGGACGGCACGTCCGATGTTCCGGACTTCCCGATGCCACGCGCCGACGGACGCTGGTTCGCCCCACCGCCGAAAGCCCTGGAGCTCAACAGCACCAGCCAACTGAACCGCGTACGCATCTGGGACGGCAGCACCCCATGGCTGGTCACCGGATACGAGGCGATCCGGTCGTTGTTCGCCGACAGCCGGGCCAGCGTCGACGACCGCAAACCGGGTTATCCGCACTGGAACGAGGGCATGCTAGCCACCGTGCACAAGCGGCCGCGCTCGGTGTTCACCTCGGATGCCGAGGAGCACACGAGGTTTCGCCGGATGCTGTCGCGGCCGTTCACCTACAAACGGGTGGAGGCGTTGCGCCCTGCCGTTCAGCGCATCACCGACGAACACATCGACGCGATCCTGGCCGGCCCCCAACCGGCGGACCTCGTCGAGAACCTCGCGCTGGCGATCCCCTCGTTGGTGATCAGCGAGATGCTCGGCGTTCCTTACGAAGACGCGGCGTTCTTTCAGGAGCAGGCCAACCGGGGGATGAGCCGCTACGCGTCGGCCGAGGACGCCGCCGAAGGCGCGGGTGCGCTGGCGAAGTACATCGCCAACCTGGTCCGCAGAAAGATGGACGAGCCCAGCGAAGATCTGGTCTCCGACCTCGCCGAGCGCGTGCGTTCGGAGGAGATCAGCGTCAGGGAAGCGGCCCAACTGGCCACCGGTGTGCTGATCGCGGGTCACGAGACGACCGCGGGGCAGCTCGGGGTCGGTATCGTGGCGTTGCTCGAACATCCTGAGCAGGCCGCGCTGCTGCGCGATGCCGATGACCCGAAGGCCATAGCCACGGCCATCGAGGAATTGCTGCGCTACGTCAGCATCATCCAGACCGGGCAGCGCCGCATCGCCGTCGACGACATCGAGGTCTGCGGTCAGCTGATCCGCGCCGGCGAGGGCATCATTCTCGATGTGGCGCCGGCGAATTGGGACCCTCGTCAGTTTCCCGAACCCGACCGCCTCGATCTGCGCCGCGACGACGGTCCGCACATCGGATTCGGCTACGGCAGGCATCAGTGCGTCGGCCAGCAGTTGGCCCGGATGGAGTTGCAGATCGTGTTGCCGACGCTGCTGCGCCGCATCCCGACCATGCGACTGGCGGTTCCGGTCGACGAACTGCCCTTCAAACACGACGCGCTGGCCTACGGCCTCTACGAATTGCCGGTCGAATGGTGAAGGGCGGACTCGAACTGCGCGTGCCCGACCTCTCGGGTCGCCTCGCCGTGGTCACCGGTGCCAACAGCGGTCTCGGATTCGGTCTGACGCAAGAGCTTGTGGCGGCCGGGGCCGACGTGATCCTGGCCGTCCGCAACCGCGCCAAGGGCGAGGCCGCGATCGCGCAGATCCTGCAGGCCGTCCCACGGGCCGGTACCCGCGTGGCGGAGGTCGACCTCGCCTCCCTCAAAAGCGTTGCCGCCCTGAGTGACCAGCTCGCGGCGGAGGGCCGCCCGATCGACATCCTGATCAACAACGCGGGGGTGATGACCCCGCCGGAGCGGCAGGCGACCGAAGACGGCTTCGAGTTGCAGTTCGGCGCCAACCACCTCGGCCACTTCGCTTTGACCGGACACCTGCTGCCGCTGCTGCGGGCATCCGCCGGAGCGCGGGTGGTCACCGTCAGCAGCATCGCCGCCACGCAGCGGGGATTGACGTTCGACGACGCCAACGCCGAACGGGGTTACCGGCCCATGCGGTCGTACGGGATGGCGAAGCTCGCACAGCTGATGTTCGCCAGGGAACTCGACCAGCGCAGCCGCGCGCACGGGTGGGGGTTGACGTCGAACGCCGCGCATCCCGGCCTGTCGAAGACCAACCTGCTCAGCGGCGCCTCCTACGGACGCGACAAGCCGACCCTGAACGCCCGTATCACCAGGGCCACCTGGCGCCTGCTGCCGTTCATGTGGCTCGATGTCGACGAGGGGATCAAGCCGACCCTCTACGCCGCGGTGTCACCCGACGCCGAGGGCGGAGCCTATTACGGTCCGCGCGGTTTCTACGAGACGGTCGGCGGCGGTGTCGGTTTCGCGAAAGTGCCGCCCGCGGTGTGCCGCGCCGAGGACCGTCGGGATGTGTGGCGGCTGTCCGAAGACCTGACCGGCGTGACCTACCTGGATTGAGCGAGCACATGCCAACCGAGGTCGACGAGGTCTTCCACTCCGTCAGCGCGGATCCGGACTGGAACGAGAGCGGGTGGTTCAACTTCGCGATACCCGAGCGCGACATCAATGGGTTCGTGTATTACTACCACGACATCCGCACCGGAACCAGCGGAGGCGGGCCCGCGATGTGGGACCCGAGCGGCGAAGAGACCTACGACTGCCTGTTCTACGACTGGCGCTGGATTCAACCACCCACGGGCCCTCTGGATTTCACCGACTTCCGGCTGCCGAACTCGTTGCGCCACGTCGTGCTCGAACCGATGCATCGCTACCGGCTGACGTATTCGGAACTGGGACTGGATCTCGACCTCGAGTGGACATCGCTGATGGCGCCCCACGTCATCGGTCCCGCATCCCCACAGCACTGCCATTTCGACCAGCCCGGCCGCATGCGGGGCACCGCGACATTGAACGGCGTGCGCTTCGATATCGACTGTTACTCGATGCGCGACCGCACCTGGGGGCCGCACCGCCCGGGTGCCCGCCGCTCCGGCGACTACCTGTGGGCCATCGCCGACGCCGAGTCCAGCTGGCATGCGATCACGATGGCGGGCCGGTCCGGCGCCGACCGTGTGATCGGTGGCTATCTGCTGCGCGACGGCGAGGTGGGGGAACTCGTCACCGGTGAGCGCCGGGTCATCGACCGCCGCGCCGGGGCGCCCGCGCGGGTGGTGCTCGACGCCGAGGACGACCGCGGTCGTGATTTGCACGCCGAAGGCGATGTGCGGACGGCCCTGCGGTGGCTCGGCTGGCCGGGACGGATGACGTTCTGGACGCTGACCGACTGGCGATGGGACGGCAGGCAGGGTTGGGGTGAGGACCAGGAGTTCTTTGCACGCGAGCAGATCAGAGCGCTGATTCGTTGAAGCTCAGCTGGTTTCGCCCCGGGTCTGCCATACGTTCAAAACGTTGGTCAACATCTGCAACGGTGCACGGACCCCTTCGTCGGATCTGATCCGCGGATCGGTGCGCGTGGTGTGGGGCCCGGCGTCGGGCAGCCGCTTGCGGATCAGCGCCGGCACGTCGAGCAGCCACGTGACGCCCATCAGCGTCGCGTACCACACCAGATGGCGCTCCACCGTGGCCGGGTCGAGCGCCGGCCCGCCGCTCGCGAGCACCTCCTTGCAGAACATCTCGAGCAGCTCGTCGAGATGGTCGTTCCACAACGATGTTTCGGCCCCGGACAGTGAACCCCACACCGCCATCGCCACGTTCATCCGGCTGACGCAGCCCCAGTCCATCAGGCCGCAGCACAGCTCGCCGTCGTCGCCACGCCAGAACCAGGCGTTGTCGACGTTGGCGTTCCAGTGGCACAACGCCAGATAATCGGCGTCGGGGCTCAGCAGCCCGAACACCTCCGCTTCACGCCGAATCAGCTTCGGCGCCTCGGCGACGAGTCTCTTCAGGAACGACGACGACCGTACGTTCGCCGGGAACAGGCCCTCATGACCTTCGACGAACTCGACCAGCCGGCGCAGTCGGCGTTCGAGTTGGTCGGCGCTGTACACCGGCGGTTCGCCCACTGTCGCGGCGCGCAGATCCACCGGGAACCGGGCGAGCAGCTCGGCGGGCAGCCGACCCGACCGTTCGGTTCCCGCCAGGCGGGCCACCGCGGTCAGCAGCGCCCGGTAATGCCCTGCCGGATCGGGCATCTCGTAGTCCAGACACTTGTGGTGCTGCGGTTCGATGCCGCCGGCCCCGAACGCGATTCGTTCGCTGATCATCACCCCGGTTCCGGTCTCGCGGTGGAAGTCGGCGAACAGGGTGGCCGGCACGGTGATGGGAAAGCCCGGCGCGCGGGTGAGCGCGGCGAATCGGGTCTCGGACTCCATCTGCATGCGTCCGATATCGCGAATCGGATCATCGAAGTCGCGCGAGAACTTCACGAACAGGTCGGTGCGCTTGTGGGGGCGTCCACCCGAATAGCGCACGGTCAGCGCGGCCTTGCGCCCCGTGCTGCCACCCGATACCTCATCGAAACGATCGATGGCGACGACCTTGTCGTCGGCCGACAGCGTGCCGTAGGCGCGCAACGCGTCGGTGAGGAAACCGGTCTCTGCCTCGCGCAGCGCGTCCGGGTGGGCGGGGAACGCGAGGCCGGTCGCGTCGCCGCGCACCCAGTCCAGCTTCACCATGTCTGTTCCGCCGCGCGCACCAGGATCTCGTTGACCGCGACGCGCCGGTCGCGTGTCACCATGTACGCCACCGCGTCGGCGATGTCCTCGGGTCTCAATTTCACCATTCCCGCCGTCCTGGTTTGCTGAGCCGTGAGCGCCTGCGGGTCAAGGTGATCGAAGATCTCGGTCTCGACCGTGCCCGGCGCGACGATTCCGACGCGCACCCGCCTGCCGATGAGTTCCTGGCGGATGCCCTCGCTGAACGCGTTGACGCCGAACTTGGTGAGCGAGTAGACGGCGGTTCCCGGCCTGGCGACCCGCCCGCCGGTCGAGCTGATCGTGACCACATCGGCGACGCCGCGCGGGGAGTCGGCGGCCGCGGCGATCAGATGGGGGAGTGCCGCACGCGTGGCGTTCAGCACGCCGTGGATGTTGACGGACACCAGAGCCTCCCAGTCGGCCAGTGGCGCTTCGGCGGCGTCGCCCATCCGCAACAGGCCGGCGTTGTTGACCAACGTGTCGAGGCGGCCCCACTCGTTGACGGTCGTCGCCACCGCGGCCGCCACCTGTTCGGCGTCGGTGACATCGGCGGGCACGGCCAGTGCCTTGCCGCCGGCCGCCGCGATCTCGTCGGCGAGCGCGCTTAGCCGGTCGCGACGCCGCGCCACCAGTGCAATCGATGCGCCCTCGGTGGCCAGCGCGCGGGCGGTCGCCGCGCCGATCCCGCTGCTGGCGCCGGTCACCAGCGCCACCGTCTGAGACAACACGGTCATGTGTTCCTCACTCCCGTCTGCCCGAGGATGTCGCCGAGCACATAGTCGTTGTGTTCTCCGAGGTCCGGTGCGCCGCGCTCGATCCGGGCGGCCCGGGTCATCGACCACGACGGCCCCAGCACCGGTCGCTGTCCCTCGACTCGATCCGACACGAAACGATACGTGCCGCGTGCCCAGAGCAATTCATCGCCGATCACGTCGGTGGCGGTCGCACTCTTGGCCGCGCCGACGCCGACCGACCGCAAGCGGTGCGCGAGGCCGGAAGCGTCGTGGTGGCGGGTCAAGGCGTTCAGTTCGGCATCCAGGGCCTCGGCGTCGCGGCGGCGTGCGTCCCTCGTCGGATATCGGGCCGCGAGGTCGTCGGCACCGAATGCCACGCACATGCGTTGCCAGGCATCGTCGTTCGTCACGGCGATCGCGATCCACTCGCCGTCCGCACAGCGGTAGCAGCCGTGCGGCGCCATGTCGGGATGGCGGTTGCCGTCCGGGCCGAGCAGGCTGCCGGTCAGGTTCTGCTCGAACAGGCAGTCGCCGACCATCGACGAGAGCACCTCGACGGCGGAGACGTCGACGAACTGGCCCCGGCCGGTGCGCTCCCGGTGCAGTAGTGCCGCGACGGCGGCCAACGCTGCGGCGGCGCCCACCGTGGAGTCTCCGTAGCGCATACTCGCGCCGAGGGGAGGCCCGTCCGGATAACCGACCAACGCGGCGAGGCCCGCCAGCGCGGCGAAACACGGTGCGTACCCGGTCTGGTGGCCCAGCGGCCCGTCATTGCCCCACATCTTGATGGACACCGAGATGATGTCGGCTTTGAGCTCGGTCAGTTCCCGGAAACCGAGGCCTTGCCGTTCCATCGCGCCGGGTCGCAGGTTGTTGAGCACGATGTCGCTACGAGAGATCAACGCCCGCACGGCATCCCGGCCGCGCGGTGATTTGATGTCGAGGTCGACGCTGAGGATTTCGGGGTTGATGCTCAAGAAGTAGGGGGCGTGGTTGATGTCGGTGCCACCGTAGGCGCGCATCTCCTCCGGGGTCGCCGAGCACTCGACCTTGATGACCTCGGCGCCGAGGAAGGCGAGCAGCTTGCCGGCGTACGGTCCGGCCCACACCTTGGTCAGCTCGACGACGCGCACACCCTGCAGGGGGCCTCCCCGCGTGTCCTTCGGGATCTTGAGTTGCGGGTGCTTGACCTCGGGGGCCGTTCGTGGCGTGAAGAGTTCGGCCTGCACCTCGTCGGTGTGCTGGCCGAGGCTCGGTGCGGGACGGGTGATTTCGGCCGGCGACGCGCTGAGCCGGTAACCGACGGTGGGGTAGGTGGCGGCACCCAGCACGGGATGAGTGGCGTCGCGAAAGAACCCGCGGTGCCGGTACTGCTGCGAACGCAGGAGTTCGGCCGCGCCGTTGACCGGTACCAGAGGAACGCCGAGCCGCTGTGCCTGTTCCGCGGTGGTGTCGCCGGGCCGGTCGCGCATCCAGGCGGCGAAACCGCGACGGAAGTCGGCGACACGCCTCGGTGTGACACCGAATTCCAGCCAGTCGTCGGCGAATTCGTCGAGCCAGGCCGGAGCGCCCATCAGGGATTTGAGGCCGAGCCAGTGTGCGCGGTTGGTCATGTAGAGGTAGACGAACCCGTCGCGCGAGGCGAAGAACGTCGCGGGCCCCGCCTGGTCATAGTCGTCACGGCGATTCTGCGGCGTGATCTCGCCGGCGACGAACCGGCCGAGGATGCAATCGGCTCGTGAAGCCAGCACCGCCTGCTGTGACACGTCGATGTACTCACCTCGGCCGCTGTGCAGCCGATCGAACAGCGCCGACGTCACGCACAGGGCGGCATCGAGGGCGCCCTCGTAGTCGGCGAGGAATCGGCCGGGTCCCTTCAGCGGCGGCCGGTCCGGGTCGGCGTGGCTGGGGGTGTGGTACCCCCAACCGCTGCCGTGAAAGACGTTGAGGCTCTGTGCATTATCGAACTCCGGCGGTGCTGTCCGCCCGTAGGGCGTGACGGTGCAGAACACCACGTGGGGATGGCGCCGAGCGACCTCCTCCGGGGTCAACCCGTGCTCGACGGCCCACGTCGCACCGTGGTCGTCGATCACGGCGTCGGCGGTGGCGATCAGGTCGTGCACTGCGGCGGTGTCGAATTCGACGGATCGCTTGTTGGTGTTGAGGTACGCGAAGAGCCCGCTGCGCTCATGCCCGTCGTCGCCGATGAGGGGCGCCAGCGCCCGGGTGGGGCTGCCCCACCCGGGCCGCTCGACCTTGATGACGTCGGCGCCCAGATCGGCGAGCAGCTTGCCGCAGTACTCGCCGGTGACCCGCTCGGCCACCTCGACGACCCGGAAGCCGGTCAGCGCCGACACGGTGTCAGGGCTTGTTGCGTCCCGACCGGCTCAGCCGCCACTCCGGTGGGTAGTTCAGGTCGTTGTCCTTGACCACGTTGTTGAGCCCCTTCTCGAAGGTGCCCTCGGTGAGATCGACGTCGTTCTGTTGATCGTTCTGGATCAACGGCAGCATCCCTTCGACCATGCCGGTCAACAGGCTCCCGAAGTATTCACCCTTGTGCTGCTTGTACAGCTCGAGGAACGTCTTCTGCACCGCGACGGTGTCGGTGGGACGGGACTTCGAGCAGGCCAGCGCATACTTCTCGGTCTCGGCTTCCAGCTGATCTCTGGGCACCACGCTGTTGAGGAAGCCGCACTCGTACATCTCCTTGGCGCTGAACGGCCTTCCGGTGAACAACATCTCGGAGAACTTGCGCAGACCCATCGTCTCGGCCCACCACCACAGCCGCGGCCCCCAGCCGACGTAGCGGAACGCCGGATGGCCGAAAAGCGCGTCGTCGGAGGAGATCACCAGGTCGGCGTCACCGGCCTGATAGAAATGCCAGCCGTAGCAGTACCCCTTCGCCTCGATGATGCTGATCTTGCGAAGTTCTTGCAGCGGACGGTTGCCGGCGCGCGCCTTGGCGTAGAAGTCGGTCACCGTCGAGAGGTAGCGATACGAGCCACCCGGCGGGTACTTGACGTCATCGTCGTTGATCGCGAGTTCATGGAGCAGCGGCATGCCCGGGTTCTCCAACATGCCGCGTTGCTCGGGAAGGTCGCCGCCACTGCCGAAATCTTCGCCCTCGCCGCGGATCACGACGACCTTGACGTCGTCGTCGACGTTGCACTTGTGGATCAGGTCGGCGTAGAGCTGGCGCATGCCCATCGTCGTCGAGTTCTGGGCCTCCGGCCGGGCGAACGTGATGTAGGCGATCCGGTTCTTTCTGTCCTTCTCGAACCTGATGTGCTGCTCGGCTTCCCGTTTCATCTCTTCGTAGTCGAACTCTGGCATGTGCGCTTCCTCCACTTTGTGTTACTCCAGTACGCGGCCCGGGCAGCCGGGCAGCTGAACGCCTCCGACGCAGAATCGTCAGGGGCGAAGCCTCTGTGCTTGGTCGGACGGCTCGTCGGTCAGTCCACCACGGCAGGCATCGACTCCCATCCACGCACGGTGGATGTCGGGCTGAGCTCGGCGTCGCTTTTGAGGGAGGCGAGGTCGACGTGCCAGTCGGGGAACCGGTGCAGAATCTCGTCGAGCGCGATGCGTCCCTCCAGTCGTGCGAGCGCGTTGCCGAGGCAGAAGTGCGTGCCCACCCCGAAGCCGAGGTGCTGGCGCGGCGGGCGGTGGATGTCGAACCGCTCGCTGTCGGGCCCGAACCGCCGCGGGTCACGGTTGGCCGCCCCGACGATCATCATCATCGCGCTGCCCTCGGGAACGGTCTCGCCGTAGTACGTCACGTCGCGGGTGACAGAGCGGGTGACGTGGGGTGCGGGTGGTTCGAAGCGCACGACCTCGGGGTCGTGGTGGTAGGGGCCGGAGTCATAGGGGGAGGGGACGCCCCCCTTCTCTGGGGCCTGCTCGGCGTCGCTATCCCGGCTGTCGCGCACACCTTCGTCAGCGCTCGCCGTCATCGCGTTCCGCCTTTCACCGGACCTCATTCGAAAGCGGTGACGCCCCGCGCCACCGGCTCGTGGACAGTCTGTCAGCGGCCGCCCGAGCCGGGGCTGTTTAGACCTTCCGCTTAAAACGACGTGTGGTGGTCTTCCGAGGACGGAATCCCGGCTACCAATTCGCCAACAAGATCGGCGGCCGGCGGGTTTGTTTCGAAGTCGAGCGGCGGGCATTCGCGGACGGGGTCGCGGGCCGGTCCACAGGGCCTCCACCCGCCGTGGCACCTGGGCTGACCTGCCGCGATCATGTCTGAAGCAGTGTCGACGACCACCGACCGTCGCCGACCCGGGATTAACCCACGCGCAGATTTCCGCGTGTTTGATCTTGGCGCACTATTCACGAAGATTCTTCATTGGCAAAGAACTGTCGCGAGTTGACCGCGGACCTGACCAATAGGTCTGTATTGCCGGGGCATTCTTGTGTAACAATCTCTTATCAAACCCTCTCCACGAGGGTTCTCTTTTGGACGGAGGCGATCATTCCCACGTCACCTTTGCGCGTTTCGGCGGGTGTCTGTGTACTCGCTACCGGCTTGCTGTTCGGCGCCGGCGGTGCCATCGCCAGCGCCGACGAATCGGGCTCCGGCGCAAGTGGCGGCTCGACCGGGACCAGCCAGAGCTCCGGCACCACAACCGGTGCCGACTCTTCCGGCACGACCTCTTCGGTGACCACGGGAAGTTCGACCAGCACCCAGCCGAAGCTCGATCGACGCTTCCGTCTCCGTCTCCCGGACTTCTCCAAGCTCTCTCCGTCGCGGCAGCAGGGCGGATTCACCCGGCCAACGACCATCTTCCGGGGCGGCGTCGACAGGGACGCCAAGAAGGACGCTACGACCGAGAAGACGGACGCCACCTCCGAGGAGACAAAAAAGACCGCCACAGCCACATCCGAGACGGCGCCCGCCGAATCCGAGGGCACGCCCGGCGCCGAGCAACAAGGTGCGGAGGCCGGCCTTCAGACGCAGACCACCGAGGACCAGACCGCCAGCAGCCAGGAACTGTCGACTGAGACCGAAACCGACACCGAGGGGTCGGTCTCGACGGTGCCGGCCGACGGCTCGGGGACTCAAGCCGATTCGAACCCGAGCCCAACATCTGCCTCCGAAGCCGGCTCGGCGGCTTCGCAGACCGAGACGACGAACGACGTCGTTCCGCTGGCGCCGGGACCCAAGCCGGGACCGCTGACCAACGCGTTCGTCACGATCAACGGTGCCGTGGTGACCTGGTCGGAGTCGCTCGCGGCACTGCCGACATCAAAAATGCCGGTTATCGATGCGATCACATCCCTGCAAACTATGGTGACGACGGTGGTGGGCGCGGTCACCCGGGTTCCGTCGGATTTCTATTCCATGCTCGGTATCCCGGTGTCGTCCGGTCCGCCTCAGTCCCTGATCGGAGGGGGCGGCACGCTCGACGCCCGGGAGGTGAACGCACCGACCGGCGGTCCCCTCGTCGCGCCTCATGCCGTCGAAGCGCCGCACGTCGGGGCTCCCGCTGACGGCTCCCTCTTCGGCACCATGGCTCCGCGCCCGGCGCCCGGGAAGGTCACCACCTCCGGCACCGTCCAACCGCTGTCGGTCTCCGGAACGGTACCGCTGGCGCCCGCCGTCGCACCGTCCAGCGCACGCTCGATCTTCGAGCACGTCGTCGAGGCGGTTCTCGTTCCGGCATCGCTGACCGCGTTGGCGGCCATCGCGTTGCCGGGCGTCGGCGCCCTCCTCGTCGTCGCCGCGGCGGGTGTCCGGGTCGGTTACCGTCAGGCGAAAGCCGGTCTGGCCCTGCGGGCCTCGGGCATCGCGCGGTTCGCCGGATCCGGTCCGTTGGGCGTCGTCCGCTCGGGATCCATGGTCGCGCTGCGTCAGCGCGCCCGCGGGCCGCGCACCAAACGTGCGGTGTGTCCGGAAGCCGAGCGCGCAGCGCGCGGCCTGGAACACGTCGCCTAGCGGCCCGGCTACATCCTCGACTTGGCGTCGGTCAAGGCGGTATCGATCTCGGTCCACGTGCGTCGCACGATGTCGGCGACCGGGAGCACCTCCTGGATGCGGGACGACACCTGACCGGTGTTGGCCACGCTGGCGTTCAAATCACCGCCGAAGTAGAGCTCGGTGATCTTGCCGAGTAGCCGTGCGCCCGGGTCGTGAGCCGCAACCCGCGACGCCAGCCCGGTGCGCAGGACGCGCATCGTCGGGTTGCCGGGGACGTCGAGCAGTACCGTGCCGGCATCGTCAGCCGTCACGATGGCGTCCTTGAAGTTCGCGTGCACGGCGGATTCGATGCTGGCCAGCATTCTGGTGCCCATCTGCACACCCTCGGCGCCGAGCACCAGGGCCGCGGCGGCCGACCGGGCGTCGCACATCCCGCCCGCCGCGATGATCGGTAAGTCGACGTTTTCCGCGACCAGAGGCAGCAGCACCATCGTCGACGCGCCGAGGAGCGACTTGAACCCACCGCCCTCGACGCCCTCGACCACCAGCGCGTCGACACCGGCATCGGCGGCCTTGCGCGCGCCCTTGAGCGACCCCACGACGTGCACGACGGTCATGCCGGCGTCGTGCAGTCGCGCGGTGAACAACGCCGGGTCGCCCGCCGAGATGAAGACGTGGCTCACCCCGGCCGACGCAAGGGTGTCGACGATCGACGGGTCGGCCTTCCAGCCCTGGATCATCAGGTTGGCCGCGACCGGCTTGTCGGTGAGATCGCGCACCCGGTACAGGTCCGCGCGACCCTCCTCGGTCAGCGTCTCGATCATGCCCAGGCCGCCGGCCTCGGAGACTGCGGCGGCGAGTTCGGCTCGCGCGATATAGGTCATCGGCGCCTGCACGACGGGGAAGTCGACGCCGAGCAGTTCCTGGATTCGATTCGCCACCAGGCCATTCTGCGGGCAGGCGGGCAGCCGCCGAAATCACCCCTGGCGACTTTTACATTGAGTGCTCTATCATTTGTCCCACGAACCCGAACGGCAGCGCAGCCGGAGAGGACGCCGATGGCCAAGCCGCCCCTGTCGATGAAGCCGACCGGATGGTTCCAGGTGGCGTGGTCGGCGGAGCTTGCGCCCGGCGATGTTCGGCGGATGAAGTACTTCGACCGCGAAATGATCGCGTGGCGAACGACATCCGGCCAAGCAGTGGTGATGGACGCCTACTGTGAGCACCTCGGAGCCCATCTCGGTTACGGCGGCCACGTGGAGGGCGAAGTCATCGAGTGCCCGTTCCACGGCTGGCAGTGGAATTCCGAGGGTCGCAACGTCTGCATCCCGTACCAGGAGCGACCGAACCGCGGGCGCCGCATTCGCAGTTACCCCGTCGCCGAGCGCAACGACTCCATCTACATCTGGCACGACGTCGACGGGCGAGCGCCGTATTTCGACGCACCCGACGTCTTCGGCAGCTTCGGCGACACGCGCACCGCCGCCGACTACTACCCGCCGATGACGCTCTTCCGCGAGGGACTCGAAATGCATCCCCAGTACGTACTGGAGAACGGCGTCGATTTCGCGCATTTCAAGTTCGTGCACAAGACGCCGATCATTCCGGTGTTCACCCGCCACGACTTCGCCGAACCGTGGTCGTATGTCGACTTCACGATCACGTTCGAAGGTGATGAGAACCAGTCGATCGACGAGGTGCAAAGCGGTGTCGAAGCCATCAACGGCGGGCTCGGCGTGGCGGTGACGAAAAGCTGGGGCATGGTGGACAACCGGACGATCTCGGCGATCACGCCGGTCGACGACCGCACGTCCGATGTCCGCTTCATGGTCTACATCGGGCGGACCCCCGGACGCGATGACCAACGGGCCGAGGCCAAGGCCACCGAATTCGGCGCCGAAGTCATCCGCCAGTTCGCTCACGACGTGCACATCTGGTCGCACCAGCGGTATTCCGACCCGCCCGCGCTGGCGGCGGCCGAGTACGAGGGCTTCACCGCGTTGCGCAAGTGGGCCACCCAGTTCTATCCCGACGGCCGCGGCGGCAGCGCCGCAGATCTCGAATCCTCCCGCACCACAACGTCGTCCGAGAAAGGTCCGACCCGATGATCGCAGAGCCCGCCCGACCGACACGTGTGTTCCAGGTTGCCACGGGCAATCTCGGGACCGAGATGATCAAGCGGATCGGCGAGCATCCGGACCTCGAGCTTGTCGGGTTGCACTGCTACACACCAGAGAAGGTGGGGCGTGACGCCGGCGAGATCGTGGGCATCGGCCCGATCGGGGTGACTGCCACCGGCACGGTCGAGGAGATCATCGCCGCCAAACCGGATGTGCTGACGTTCCACGGCGTCTTCCCGGACGAGGACCTCTACGTGAAGGTTCTCGAGGCGGGCATCAACATCGTCACCACCGCGGACTGGATCACCGGATGGCACCGCGACACCAACCACCCGCATCCCTCGGGCAAGGCCGTTTCGCAACTTCTCGAAGAGGCCTGCCGCAAGGGCGGTTCGACGTTCTACGGCACCGGCATGAACCCCGGCCTCAACCAGATCCTCGGCGTCGTGTGTTCGGCCGACGTCGCCGAGATCGAGAACATCACCACGATCGAGTCGGTCGACGTGTCGTGTCACCATTCCCGCGACACGTGGATCGAGGTCGGTTACGGCCAACCCGTGGACGATCCCGCGATCCCCAGCAAGCTGGAGAAGTACACTCGGGTGTTCGCCGACAGCGTGTTGCTGATGGCCGACTGTTTCGATCTCGAGCTCGACGAGGTCAAGTTCAGCTACGAATTGGGCGCCTGCACAAAGGATGTGGATCTCGGCTGGTATCAGCTGCCGAAGGGGTCGCTGGGCGGCAACTACATCAAGTATCAGGGCCTGGTCGACGGCGTGCCGCGGGTGGAGACGCATCTGGAATGGCAGATGACCCCGCACACCGATCCGCACTGGGACATCAAGGGCTGCTACATCACCCAGATCAAGGGTGATCCGTGTGTGTACAACAAGCACATGATCTTCCCGAAGCCCGGTGTGGACCTGTCCAATCCCGAGGCCTTCGCATCCATCGGCATGACGGTCACGGGAATGCCTGCGCTGCACGCCATCCGGTCGGTGGTGGCCGCCCCGCCGGGCTTGATCACCAGTGCGGACCTGCCGCTGCGCGGGTTCGCCGGTCGGTTCAAGAGGTAAGGCTGTGCCGCAGGCTGCCAACGTCGCGCCGCGTCGCCCGCCCAACGGCAAGCAGATCCGCGCGGATCGGACCCGCGCGATGGTCATCGGAGAGACGGTGCGCTGCGTCCTCGAAGAGGGTTTCGCCGCGGCGAGCGCCAAGCACATCACCGAACGCGCGGGTGTGACGTGGGGGGTCATCCAGTACCACTTCGGGGATCGCGACGGGTTGTTGATGGCGGTCGTCGACGAGGGCTTCGACCAGCTGGTGGCGTGCCTGGACGGCGTGCAGTCGGCATTGGGGGAGTACCACGGACGCGCGCGCACCGAGCTGGCGATCAACGCCGTCGCCGACGCATTCTTGAGCCCGACATCCATTGCGGCGCTTGAAATCCTGATCGCCACCCGAACCGGTCGCGCGGACGCGCAGCGGCGTCACCTCGCGGAGTTGTTCTCCACACTGACCCGGCTCGGCCGGTTCGTCGCGGAGGGTCTGGATCGCAAGCACGCCGACGCGGTCGGCAACTTGATCTGGACCACATTGATGGGTGCGATGGTGGCCCGGATGGCGGTCGAGGAACCGATCGACGTCGGCGGTGAGCTACGGGCGTTGACCGACGTCGTCACGGCGTACGTCGAACTTCAGCTGCAGGCCGCCGGGTAGCTCACCGCGGCCGGACGACGATCACGGGGGACGTGGCGGCCTGAGCCACCTTCGCCGCGACAGAGCCGAGGACCAGGCTGGAGAACCCGCCGCGGCCCCGGCTGCCGACCACTACCAGCTGAGCGTCTTTCGACGCCTCGACGAGCCGCGTCGCCGGGTCGTCGCTGACGATGCGGCGCTGCACCTGCACATCCGGATACCGTTCCTGCCACCCCGCGAGGCGTTCGGCGAGGATTCGGTGCCCGCCGTCCTCGTAGCGTTCCCAGTCGCTTCCGATGGAAGGAAATGACGCGTCGCTCCACGCATGCAGGGCGACGAGCGGCACACCCCGCCTCGAGGCCTCGTCGAACGCCAGCGCGGTGGCCTCTTCGGAGGCCGGTGATCCGTCGACGCCGACCAGGACAGGGGCGGCGGGGTCGACGCTGGGCGTGTCATCGGTACGCACGATCGCAATCGGCCCGTGTCCGTGATGCAGCAGGCCACTGCTGACCGAGCCGAGGAAGGCCCGGCCGAGGACACCGAGGCCCCGGCAGCCGGACACGGTCATATATGCGTCGCGCGATGCGGTGACGAGCGCCGATGGCGCTGCGGCGTTTACGATGTGCGTCTCGATCGTCGGCACCTTGTCGCCGGCGGCGGCCTGCACGGTCTTCTGCGCCTGGGCGATGATGTCGCGGCCGTTCGATTCCATCGAATCGATGTAGCTGGCTTCGAGGTACGCCACCGGCCAGGTCACCACGACGGGCGCGATCGCATGGAGCAGCCGGATCGGTTGGTCTCGCAGAACGGCTTCGTGGGTCGCCCACCGGATGGCCGCCTCCGAGTCCGGTGATCCGTCGACACCAACAAGAATTCCGCTCGGACCGGCGGCCATGGTCTTCTCCCTTCGCGACACTGCGCTTACGGTTCCGACGCTAATCGGCGAACCGTGGCGCGGACAGGGCCTTTGGTCCCTCATCTCCTGCGCAGCGTGTGGGGACTCAGGTCGTGGTCAGCTCCGCGTACCGGGTCGCGTGGAAATCGGTGGTGCCGAACTCGTACTGCAGCGCGGTCAGCCGTTTGAAGTAGTGGCCGATCGCGAGCTCCTCGGTCATGCCCATGCCGCCGTGCAGCTGCACCGACTGCTGCCCGATGAAGCGCGCGGCCCTGCCCACGGTGGCCTTGGCCGCCGATACCGCGCGGGCCCGCACCTCGGGTTCGGCCTCGAGATTGAGCACCGCCAGGTATGCCGCGGACACCGCCTGCTCGAGCTCCATGTACATGTCGACCATGCGGTGCTGCAGCACCTGGAAACTTCCGATCGGCTGGCCGAACTGATGCCGTTGCTTGGCGTACTCGACGGTGTCGGCCACCACCTTTCGCATGCACCCGACCGCTTCCGCACACACCGCGGCCGCACCCTCGTCACGGGCCTGCTCCAGCGACGGCCACGCCGCGCCCTCCTCGCCGAGCAGCGCCTCGGCCGGAAGCCGAAGACCGTCGAAGGTCAGATCCGATGCCCGGCGGTCGTCGACGGTGCGGTAATGGTGAGCCGTGACGGCGTCGCCGGCCGAGCCCAGATCGACGATGAACAGGGAGATCCCGTTTGTGGTGCGCGCGCTGACCAGAAGGTGGGTGGCCAGGGGCGCGCTCGCGACGACGATCTTGGACCCCCGAAGGACCCACTCGTCACCGTCGCGTTCGGCGGTCGTCGTCACGTCGGCCCAGTTGTGTCCGGACGCCTCCTCGGACGCCGCGAGCGCGACGATGGCGGAACCTTCCACGATCCGCTCCAGCAAGGCGGACGCCGCCTCACCGCCGGCACGGTGCAACAGGCCGCCCGACACGACCACGGTGTCGACGTACGGCTCGACGACCAACGCCTGCCCGAGCGCCTCGGCGATGACCATCACCTCAACCGGCCCGCCGCCGATTCCGCCGATGTCCTCCGGCAGCGCAGCGCCGAGTATCCCGAGCTCGTTGGCGAAGCCGGACCAGATGTCGGGCTGCCATCCCGCGCCCGACTTCGCCGCGGCGCGGCTCGACTCGAGGTCGTAACGGCTCGCCAGAAACTTGTTCAAGCCGTCGCGCAACAGTTCTTGTTCCTTGCTCAGATTGAAGTCCATATCAACCCCCTCAGAGTCCCAGCGCCGCTTTGGCCAGGATGTTGCGCTGAATCTCGTTGCTGCCGGCGTAGATCGAGCCGGCGCGGTCGTTGAAGTAGCGCAACGGTGCGACGGCCTGCCAGGGCTCGCCGCTGAGGTAGCCGTCCGGGGGAGGTTCGAACTCCGCGATCGGGCCGCCGGGGCAGGTGGCGTGTGGCTGGTAGACCCGGCCCCGCGGGCCGGCCGCTTCCATCGCGAGTTCGGTGATGGCCTGGCTCAGTTCGGTGGCCAGCACCTTGAGCATCGATGAGGCCGCGCCGGGGTTCTTGCCCTCGGCCACCGCCGCCAGCACCCGGTACTCGAGGATCTCGAGCACCTCGGTGCGGATCCGGGCGTCGGCCAGCTTGCGCGCGAAGGCCGGGTCGTCGATCAGTCGGCCCCCGCCGGGTCCGGGTTCGTTCGCCGCCACGGTCGCGATCTCCTGCGCCATCACCTGCAGGCCCGGCGACGACGCGCCGCCGCCGCGTTCGAACTCCAGCAGGTACTTCGCGACCGTCCACCCGTCGTCGATCTTGCCGAGGACGTTCGACTTGGGCACCCGCACCTCGTCGAAGAAGACCTGGTTCTGAACCTCTTCGCCGGATGTCATCACCAGCGGGCGGATCTCGATGCCGGGGGAGGACATGTCGATGAGCACGAACGTGATGCCCTGCTGCTTCTTCTGCGTTCTCGACGTGCGCACCAACGCGAACATCCAGTTGGCTTCGCGCGCGTGCGTCGTCCAGATCTTGCTGCCCGTGCAGACCAGGTCGTCCCCGTCGTCGACCGCCGACATCGACAGCGCAGCCAGATCGGAGCCCGCCTCGGGTTCGGAGTAGCCCTGACAGAAGAACACCTCGCCGGTGAGGATGCGCGGCAGGAAAAAGTCCTTTTGTGCATCTGTGCCGAATTTGATCAGTGCATGAGCGACCATGCGGATACCCATCGGCGACAGCGATGGCGCGCCGGCGAGCGTCGATTCCCGGCTGAAGATGTAGTGCTGAGTCAGGCTCCAGTCGCAGCCGCCGTACTCGACAGGCCAGGCCGGCGCGGCCCAACCCCGCTCGTGCAGGATCCGCTGCCATTCCATGCTTGCGTCGTGGTCGGCGTACACGCTCGTCATGAGGCGGCCGGCGCGGCGCAGCTCCGGCGTCAGCTTCTCGTCGAGGAAGCGGCGCACCTCGTCCCGGAACGTTGCGTCGGCCGGCGACCACTTGAGGTCCATCGTCGCTCCCCTGTCTCTTGACGATCTACACAGTAAACCTAGTTCACTATGTGCCCGTGTGGGGGCGCTCATGTGAATGGCCGCTCCGCGCGTAAATAGTGGAACGGGCAGGCTGCAGCAACGGCATAATTGAATTCGTGGAGCGACGACGAGACGGTCAGGTTCCCAAATCACCGACGGCTGTTCTCGGCGAGCTGCCGGCAGTCGTGGTGCTCGACCGCTTGCCGGTACCGGTATTGGCGATCGCAGAAGACGGTTCGATCGTATTCGCCAACGAGGCATTCGCAGCCATGGTGGGATACACCGCCGACGCCGTCGGCGAGTTGCACTTCCACCAGATCTTTCACACCCTGCCAGCCGACGAGTCGGCGGTTTCGGTGATGCGTGCGCACGAGGAACTCGTCGTCGAACTCCTGCACAGGGACGGCTCGATCGTGCGGGCCCGGATGAGCAAGTCGGCGTTGCGGCGCGGCAGTGATCCGGTGGCTCTCGCCACTTTCCAGGATTTGACCGAGCAGCTCTGGGTCGACGAACTCTAGGCGTCGCCCGGATCGGGTGCCGACCGGCGCAATGCCTCGCGCGCCAAGTACTGCTGGAAATAGCTGAGCGACTCCTCGGTCGCAATGGCCGGCAGCAGGACCTCCCATATCCGGCCGAGGCGTTCCAACACGTCGGTGCCGGACGAGGCTGAGCTGGAGAGCAGCTCGGCCCCTGTCATCGCTCCGACAACCGTTTCGGCGACCGCCAGCGGGTTGAGGTCGGGACGAACATCGCCTTCCTCGATCGCCGCTGTCACGGTCGTCGATATCTCGTCGAGCCAGCGGCCGAAGATGCGGCTGGTCGCCTCGCTGAATTCGCCGAACGTCCGTCGCAACTGCGTGGCGCTTCTGGCGGTGCTGTCGGCCCAGAGCAGGTCGGCGACCACGAAACAGCCGTGAATGATCCGTTCGAGTGCGGGCGCCGAGGATTGGCTGATCTTCTCGAACGCCTCGAACAGGGTGGCGCTGCCCTCGTCGATGATCGCGGCGGCGAGCGCCTCCTTCGAGTCGAAGTGGTAATACAGCGCGCCCTTGGTCATCTCGGCGCGTTCGATGATGTCGCCCAGGCTGGTCGCGGGATAACCGATCTCGTTGAACAGTTCCACCGCGGCGTCGATGATTCGTCGCCGTGTCGCTTCAGATCGTGCTTGGCGCACCATGGCCGGTACCTCCGGATGCTGCGACGGCCTCGACCGGGTGGAGTTGGCCTGGTCGCAGGATCATAGATCAATCCAAGGGGGTTGCAGTTTTGATGGCGACGGCCGTGCGCCGCTTGACGAACTCGGCGAGATAGGCGATGCGGTCCTCGGTCGTCAGGCCGGGTAGAAGCAGCATCCAGGCGGACTGCAGATCGCGCAGGAAGCGCTCGGGGTCATCGAGATCGCTGGTCTGACGCAGGCCCATGTACAGCGACACCAGCAGGCGGGCGATCGCCTCGGCGTCGTCGTGATCGCGGATGTCGCCCTCGGTGACCGCCCGGCTGATGACCCTCGCGTAACCTTCGACCCACCTGGTGAGCGTCACCGGTTGCAGGCCGTCGGTACGCCCGATGGACTCCAGCAGATTCAATCCCGCCCGGGCCACTTCGCTTCCGATGTCATCGACCGCGATTCGGAACGACAGGTCGACGAGTGTCTCGAGGCCGGACAGTCTGCGCGCCAGCACCTCGTCGACCGATGAGCGCGCTTCCTCCATGCGAAGTTCCACGATCGCGGACGCCAACGCGTGCTTGGAGCGGAAGTGGAAGTACATCGCCCCCTTGGTCACCGCCGCGTCGGCGAGGATGTCGTCCAGGTTCACCCTGCTGTACGAGCTGCGGGCGAACAGACGCGACGCCGCACGCAAGATCTGCAGTCGCGTCGAGTCCGACCGTCGGTCGACGTGTTCGGTCGATGGGGGAACGCTGTTCAGCGGGAGCCTCGTTTGCCTGGAGTTGTTCAACCCTGCGATTGTTCCATCCGTTACCCCGGTTCGACGAATTCCGTGCAGTTAGCTGAGCGTGTCAACGCGGTCGGCTGGCCGTTGTTCTGGAGCGTGTGGTTCCTCCGCAATTCTTTCTGCTGACATCGCTGAAATTCCGTACTTCGGATTGTTGTGTCCGACACGTCAAACTTTAAGTCATAGTTAGACCCCCATAACATCCAAAAAGTATGTAAAGTACCCGGCGTGATGACTTTCGGTTCGTGGCTACATGCGTCGCCACTCGCCGGTCTCACTGCGCCCCAGGCACCGCGCCGCCACCGCAGCCGCGGCTGCGCAGGCTTGCTGGAGTTGCTACCCATCGCGTTGCCATTGCCCGTTCAGGCAAACCCCTCGCTCTTGCCTTCGGGCAATGGCAGCTTTCCGCGGGCCGCTGAATCGTCGCGTTATAACGCGGATTGCGCGGCTTCATAACCCCGTACTGCACGTCGAAGCGACCTTGGAGAAGTTAACGGTGGAGTGGGACGACGAAGTCGACGTGGTATGTGCCGGCGCCGGTGCGGCCGGTCTGGCGCACGCCATCGCGCTCGGCGATCTCGGTGGTGAGGTGTTCCTCGCCGACTGGGGCATCGCGGAGCGCAATTGGCTCGGAACCGAATCGGCCGATCCGTGCACCCGGCGTTTCTTCGCCGAGATGACCTCCGATCTGGGTTCACCGCGTCGGCAGTCGCACGATCTCGGCGTGCCGATCCGAACCGTGCCCTCGCACACGCCCGCGGAGGCGGGCCGCACCGTCGCGCCGTTCGTCGGAGCACGCCTGCGTGAATGGGCGGCGCAATGCCTGGCCACCCCGTTCGGTTACCTCTCGACGCGGCTGCCGGACTGGAGCGCGACGACGGTCCAGGCGTCGGACGGCGAAATCCTCGAGGTCCTCGAGATCGGGGCGCTGGCCGCCGATTCCGCTGACCTCGCCGGCTCCGTGTTCGACCTGCTCAGCGAGGGCGTGGCCGCCCGCGGCATCGACGTGCGCGCCGACCACGCGCTGCAACGCCTGGTGTTCGAGGACGACGTCGCGGTGGGCGCGGTGTTCGTGACACCCGCGGGGCCGGTGGCAGTCCGGGCCCGGCATGGCGTCACGGTGACGAGCGGGGCCGCGCAGCTTCCGCACTCCGATCGGCGCGCGGAGTCAGAGGACATCCTGCGGGTGTGCCTCGTCGGACAGCGCGCCAGCCGGTTCGGCAGGGTGGAGGTGCTCACCTCCGAACCGCTCGCACTGTCGGGCTCGACGTGCCATGCGCGCGGCCGCCGCTTACACACCAACCTTCGCGAGACCTACCGTCACTCAGGCTCGTGGCGTTGCGGCAAACTGCACGGGTATCCGACCCTGGGCGAATAGCGCCTGCATCTCCGCGCCCGGCACGGGGCGCGACAACAGGAACCCCTGAGCCCGATGGCATCCGTGCTCGAGCAGGGTACGGGCGGCTCGCTCGGTTTCCACACCCTCGGCGACCAGTTGCAATCCGAACGCCTCGGCGAGCGCGATGATGGCGCGCACGATGGCGAGATCGCCGGGGTCCACACCCAACTCCCGCACGAAACCCTTGTCGATCTTCAGCGTGTCGACGGGCAGCGACTTCAGGTGTGACAGCACGCTGTAGCCGGTACCGAAATCGTCGATGGCGACCTGCACGCCGACCTGCTTGAGGCCGGCGAGCGTCTTGCGGGTGGTTTCGATGTCCTGCACCACCACGCTCTCGGTGATCTCCAGGCATACCGATCCGCCGTCGAGGCCGAACTCCTCGATCGTTCCCGCGACCGACTCCACGAAGCCGTCGCTGACCAATTGCACCGGCGAGACGTTGATCCGCAGGACCGCGTCGCGGCCGACACCGTGGGCGCGCCACTGCGAGAACTCGCGGCATGCCGTGCGCATCACCCAACGTCCCAATTCGCCCGCCAGGTTGATCGACTCGGCCACCCCGATGAACGAACCCGGCGCGAGCAGCCCGCGGGTCGGATGTTCCCAGCGGACCAGCGCCTCCGCGGCCAGGATCTCGCCGGTGCACATGTTGACCTCGGGCTGGTAATGCAGGAGAAGGGCGCCCGCTTCGATGACACCGTGCAGGTGCAGCTCGATGTCGTTGCGGAAGTCGGAGTCCAGCGACATCTGGTCGGTGAAGACCGCGACCTCGTTGCCGCCGGAGGCCTTGGCCGTCAGCACGGCCTGGTCGGCGCGCCGCAGCAGGTCCGATGTGTTGTCGCGGCCGGGATCGCCCAAAGCCACCCCGATGCTGACGGTGCGGGTGAGCTTCTCGCCGTCGACCGGCACCCGCTCGTTCAGCGACGACTGCAACCGGTACGCCAGGTCCTCGGCGGCCTCGACGTCCATCGGCCCCGGCGGCACCACCACGAACTCGTCGCCCCCGAGTCGTGCCAGGAAGGTGCCGTCGTCGGCGCTCTGGCGCAACCGCTCGGCCAGCACGCGGATGAACCAGTCACCCGCGGTGTGGCCGAGGTAGTCGTTGATGGCCTTCAGCCGGTCCAGATCGAAGAACAGCACCGAGACCGGTCCCGGTTGTCCGTCCCTCAGACGATCGTCCAGGTGGGCCAGCAACGCCCGCCGGTTGCACAGACCCGTCAGGTCGTCGTGTTCGGCAAGGTAGCGCAGCCGGTCCTCGGCCTCGACGCGGGCTTGAACCTGGGCGAACAGGGAGGCGATCGCCTTGAGAGCGTTGAGTTCCTCCGGCGTCCAGTCGCGGTCGCCGAACTTGACGAACCCGAGCACTCCGGAGGTGACGTCGCCCGAGAGCATCGGCACACACGCCATCGACGTGGACGGCACCTGCCTGCCCTCGGCGATGGTCTGCTGATACTCCTCGGTCGAGGGCTCCGGTCGGAACACGATGGGTTCCTTCTGATGCTCGCACCGGGCGAACACCGGATCCGCGTCGGCGAAGTACACGATCGCCAGCGGGTCCGGATCGGGGATTCCGGGCCGCATCGGCCACTCCGCGACCAGCACCGAGGCGCGAATCCGGTGGTCGTTGTGGCGCAGGAAGCTGACGTCTACGCCGAAGTACGCGACGAGATCGGCCAGAACCTGCCGGCTCACCTCGACCGAAGTGGCCGCGTTCACGCCCATCAGCCGCGTGGCGACCGAGGTGACGAGATTCTCGAGGCTGCTGGGCACTAACCCTCCCTAGCACCGTCGGGGTTGTGATGACGGTGGTGATTGCGGCGCCGGCTTCGGACCGAGGCGCGGGGTGCGTAGGTGAACCTGAGAATCAGCGCCTGCGACTCCGCCGGACCGGTGCCTGCGAGTTGCTGAAAATCATATTGCAGCTTGCCGAGGTCGTCGGCGAAAGAGGGGGAGACCAGACGGCGGTCCTGCGCGTCGAGCGCGTACAGGAACGGCGGTGAAACCGGTTGGACGGCAAGGCCGTGCTGCTCGGCGCGGATCCACACCGATTCGACGGCCGCCCCGGCGCGCGCATAGTCGACGAGTTGGTGCCCCGGCACGGAGACGACCGCCAGGGCCGCGCAGCCGCGGATCCGGCGCGCGGTGTCGTCGCCGAGGGCCTGTCCGCCGCCCCATGCCCTCAGGTGGTCCATCACCTCCGGGCGGCACAAGACGTCGAGCATCACCAGGTCCGCCGGAGCGAGCTCGAGGGTCCGGACGTCGATGCCGGAATCGAGCGAGGGCGCGTCGGGCCGGCGCAGCTCGTCGAACATCTCGGCGTGCAGGCGCGGGGTCAGGTACCGGATCCGGTCGGCGGCGGCGAGTATCGCCGCGGCCGACTCGAGGTCGTCTCGCCCGGTCATGACTCGCAGCCGGGCGCCTTCGGCGGCCGCGGCGGCTTCCAGGTCTCCGACCGTGTCGGCGGGGATCGGTGCCGCGCTGCCCAGACGCCGGTTGGTCTCGCGCGCCAGCATGGCCTCGTACAGCGGCGTGAGATCGGGATCGTCGCCCGGTGTGAGGTGCACCGTTGCGGTCAATGGCGAGGCCTCGTCGCCGGCGTCGTAGTCGACCCGCGTGGTCATGTGATGTGCGGCGGCGGCCACGCGCGCGTTGAAGGCGGCCGCCCCGACGGCGACGGCGCTGCCCCGCAACCCGACGTCCATCGTCGTGGTGAACTGCGGGGCCAGTCGGACGGTCGCCGATCCTGGGGTCACCTCGATCTGCCACGGCTGGGCGTTGCCACCGGACGGCGCGCGTCGGGCGGCGGCCGCGATGGCCTCTGTCGCGTCCCCCGGAGCCGTGTCCATGGGCGGGTCGTCGACCGGTTGCTCGCCGACGGGTGCGGTCGGGGTGGTCAGGCGCTCGAAGACTTCGCCGACGTCGCACCGCGCCCGTCCGGACGGCAGCCGCTCACCGAGCCCGATCCGCCGGACCGCCTCGGCGACGACGCTCGCGTTCAGCGCCACTTCCGACGTCAGCTGCGGCCACGTCGACAAGGTCTGGCCCACCTCGATCAGCGACGCCGCCATGCGGGCCGAGACCTGGCTGGCGTCGACAAGGCGCAGCGAATACGGCAGCTTGTCGGTGCTGCTGAGGTTCGCGAGGCCGGCGGCGTCCAGGTCACCCACCAGGCCGTGCAGGATCGGGCGCCCCGGCTCCAGATCGAACCGCTCCACATCGAGCAGCGCGCGGTCACTGGTCGTCATGAGCACGGGGACGCCGCGTCGGCGTGCGACCTCGCGCACCAGCAGCTTGGCGTCCAGGGAGTCGCATTCTTCGATGACGACGTCCAGACCGTCGACGAAGTCGTGCACCGTCTGCTCCGTGACGCCCGAGACGTCGACCTGCACGGGGAGATACGGGTCGAGTTCGGCGATCCTCCTGGCGCACACGATCGCCTTATTCACACCGATGTCGAGCACCGTGGCGGGCACTCGGTTCAGGTTCGTCAGGTCCATGTCATCGAAATCGCTCAGCCGCAGGCCTCCGCACAGTCCCTGGGCCGCGAGTGTGTAAGCGATGGTGTGCCCGACGCTCAACCCGACGACGCCGACCTTCAAACCGCTGAGCCTCTTCAGTTCGGCAGGGGTGATCAGGTTCCGGTTGCGATCCAGCCGCGCGCGGCGAAAGCCCTTGGGCCCGAGGATGCTGACCGCCGTCCGGCGCCAGGGGAAGTAAGCCCAGCGAATCGGCTCAGCCAGAACGTCTTCGGACGGCGGTGGTCGGATCTCGCGCAGCACCTGTTGCTGTTGTACTGCGGTGTCGATGAATACGATGCCCGGTTCTGAATGCAGTTCGGCGAGGAGGGGGTCGTCGTCGGCCAGAACTATTGCATTGCACCAATTCGAATCGCCGTCTTCCGGTATCACCGCTCCGTCCCGGTAGCGGATGATATCCCAGCCGTATTCCCGACGCGCGGCGCAAGCCTTTGTTGTTCGGCGAAGTACAGCGAAAGTTGTTTCGGATCGGCATGTTTGGCGAATGTGGCGCGATCCCACCAAGCCAGGCGCGTTTCATAACGTTCGTCGGGATACGGCGTCGGCGGAATCTTCATCGCCAGAATTCCCCCGGATGAAAGCCACCGCTTGAGAACGTAGGACGCCGCAGTCGCGACGATGAACTGAATGTCGAGAAGCCCCATCGCGTGCAGCGGTGTCCTGGAGATCGCGTAGGTGAGCTGGCGGTTGCGATCGGGATCGTCGGTCACCCACGCGGTTTTCATCTCCACGACGCCGAATGGTAGACGGTCGCTGATCATCTTTCGCACCGCGTCGAAACCCGGTTGACCGCTCCACTCCTGCAGGGCATGGGCCTCGTCGGCGGACTGGTAGGGACCCTTCGCGCGCAGGCCGCCGACGACCTTTCCCGACCGGTCGACGCAGGCCGCGAAAAGGATGGTGTCCGCGCCGGAATACAACGCCTCCATGTCGAGCGCTTTCGCCACACCGTGCTTGGTGTAACTGCGCGTGGCCCCGGCGACGAAGTCCCGCCACAACTCGGGTTCGACCGCGGGATGCGCAAATGTGATCGTGCAGTCCGTCTCGGGATCCCAGAAACTGGGAGTCTCCCGCAAACTGGCCGCAACATCGGGGGTGGGTTGAAATTGGGCAACGGTCATGGTCGTCCGTTCATCGGGCAGTTTCCACGGTCTGGTCGCTGCTGATTACATGTGGAATTCCCACATCCATCTGAGTATCTCGCCGAGAACTGTTTTATTACCAGGAAGCGCGGTGATCTTGTTGTGAAAAGGTTCGTTGTCGACATGAGAAAGATATGGGCGAGAACTGCTCTCCGCGTTGCCAGCTAATTGGCGACCCACGCATTGACGGACAGCTTCGGAATGGAATATGCCGTCAGCGGATTGGTGCCGAACTTCGCGATGCGGGTGTTTCGCGCCCGCCGGTGCCCGCCGAGTGACACCCTTGAGGGGTGGACGGGGAGTATCCAAGTCCGGGTGCCGGAAACCTACCCGTCAGGGATATGGGCAGGTTGCTGCTGCGCTGCGTGGACCGTCCGGGGCTGGTGGCGGCCGTCAGCGCCTTCCTCGCCGAAGCCGGCGCGAACATCGTTTCGCTCGATCAGCATGCGACCGAACAGTCGGGCGGCACGTTCATGCAGCGCACCATCTTTCACCTGCCGGGCTTGACCGCCGCACGCGATTCGCTCGAGCGTGAGTTCGCTGAGCAAGTGGCAGTACCTTTCGGTATGGATTTTCGGCTCACCGAGGCCGCGAAGCCCAAGCGCGTGGCGATCATGGCGTCGAAGGAGGATCACTGCCTGCTCGACCTGCTGTGGCGCAACCGTCGCGGTGAGCTCGACATGTCGGTGGCCATGGTGATCGCGAACCATCCCTACCTCGCGGATCAGGTGCGGCCGTTCTCCGTTCCGTTCATTCACGTACCGGCCAGTAGGGAAATCCGCGACGAGGCCGAGCGGCGTCAGCTCGAGTTGTTGAGGGGCAACGTCGACCTCGTCGTGCTCGCGCGCTACATGCAGATCCTCACGCCGCGGTTCATCGCGGAGGTGGGATGTCCGCTGATCAACATTCACCACTCGTTCCTGCCGGCCTTCATCGGCGCGGCACCGTACCGACGGGCCAAGGAGCGAGGCGTCAAGCTCGTCGGGGCGACGGCGCATTACGTGACCGACGACCTCGACGAGGGCCCGATCATCGAACAGGACGTCGTGCGGGTGGACCATCGGCACAGCGTGGAGGATCTGATCCGGCTCGGATCGGATGTGGAACGCGTTGTTCTGTCCCGAGCGGTGCTGTGGCACTGTGAGGATCGCATCATCCGATTCGGCAACCAGACCGTCGTCTTTTAGCCGGGTCCCGCAGCCGGTACGAAGGAGAAGCAGTGAAGAAGTTCAGCGACCTCGACGAGTTCATCGCGGCCGAGGGCGAACAGCTCGGTCCAACGGAATGGCTCGAAGTCAGCCAGGACCGCGTCAACCTGTTCGCCGACGCGACCGAGGATCATCAGTGGATCCACGTCGACCCGGAGAAGGCCGCAAGCGGGCCGTTCGGCGGGACCATCGCCCACGGCCTGCTGACGCTGTCGCTGCTTCCGCACTTCTCGCACCAGCTCTACACCGTCGGCAATGTGACGATGGCGATCAACTACGGCTACAACAAGGTTCGCTTCATCACGCCGGTGAAGGTCGGCGCCAAGATCCGCGCCAGGGGAGAGCTGACGAAGATCGACCAGCTCGACGGTGCCGTGCAGTCGACGATGACAACGACCATCGAGATCGAGGGTTCGGAGAAGCCCGCCGCGGTCGCCGAGTCGATCGTCCGGTTCATCCGGTAGGGCTTCTTCTCGTCAGTACTGGGTGGAGCCCTGATCCACCGGAATGGCCGTGGCGGTCAGGTGTTTCGAGTCGTCGCCGGCCAGCCAGCACACCACGTCGGCGACGTCCTCGGGCTCGAGGATCCACGTCGGCAGAAACGGCGTCATCATGTGCTGGAGCTGGGGATTGGTCTCCATCACCTTGCCGATCGCGGAGATCATGTCCCCGGAGCCCATCGCGGTGTTGACCGGGCCCGGGTGCACGCTGTTGACGCGGATCGAGTGCCTGCCGAGTTCGGCGGCAAGAGCGCGGGCCATGCCGGTGACGGCGTGCTTACTGGCGGTGTAGTGAATCATGAACGGCTGCAACTTGATTCCCGCAGCGGAACTGATCAGGATGATCGACCCGCCCCGGCCGCCGTCGATGATGTGCTGCGCGCCGGCCCGCACGGTGTTGAAGGTGCCGGTCACGTTGATGTCCATCACGTCGCGGAAGTCCTCCGGGGCGATCTCGTCCCACACCTGCGGTGGCGAGATCCCGGCGTTGGCGACGATCACATCGAGGCGGCCGAACGCTGCGACCCCTTCGGCGACAACGTCGTTCAAGGTCTCGGCGTCGCGGATGTCGGCCTGCGCGGTGAGGATGCGGCGGCCGGTGGCCTCGACCAGCCGAGCGGTCTCGGCGAGGTCTTCCGGGGTGGCGTGGTCGTACGGCACGCAGTCTGGAAGCTTTCCGGCGATGTCGACGGCGATGATGTCGGCGCCCTCACTGGCCATCCGGACGGCGTGCGCGCGACCCTGACCCCGTGCGGCGCCGGTGATGAAAGCGACCCTGTCGGTCAGCCTCTTGCTCATGCACGCTCCTTCTGCGCCGATTTGACGAGGTTGGACCCGATGATGAGCCGCTGTATTTCGCTGGTGCCCTCGTAGAGTCGCAGCAGTCGGACGTCGCGATAGATGCGTTCGACGGGAACTTCGCGCATGTAGCCGCTGCCGCCATGGATCTGGACCGCGAGATCGGCTACCTCGCCTGCCATTTCGGTGCAGAACAACTTCGCCGCCGACGGCGCCACCCGGCGGTCCTCGCCGGTGACCCATTGCCGCGCGGTGTCGCGGACCAGTGCGCGCCCGGCCATGACGCCGGTCTGCTGATCGGCGAGCATCGCCTGTACCAGCTGGAAGTTGCCGATCGGCGTGCCGCCCTGGGTGGCGGTCGCGGCGTATTCGATCGACTCGTCGAGCGCGCGCTGCGCGGCGCCGACGGCCAGCGCGGCGATGTGGACGCGGCCGCGCGCCAAGGAGATCATCGCGGCGCGGTATCCGATGTCCTCGCTGCCGCCGACGAGCGCTTCGGCCGGAACACGCACATCATCGAAGCTGACGTCCGCGGTCCACGCGCCTTCCTGGCCCATCTTGGCGTCCTTGGTGCCGACCTGGACTCCGGCGGCGTCGGCGGGCACCAGGAACACGGCGATGCCCGCACCGTCCGCGTCGGCGGGGCGGCTGCGGGCGAAGACGACGAACAGGTCGGCGGTCGGCGCGTTGGTGATGAAGCGCTTCTGGCCCGTGATCACCCAATCATCGGATTGCCGAACGGCTTTGGTGCGCAGGCCGGAGGGGTTGGACCCGGCGCCGGGCTCGGTCAGCGCGAACGACGCGACGACGTCGCCGGTGGCCATCGGCTCGAGCCAGCGTCCCTTCTGCTCGTCGGTGCCGAACCCGACCAGCACCTGCCCGGCGATTCCGTTGTTGGTGCCGAACATCGAGCGCAGGGCCAGCGAGGTGTAGCCGAGCTCCATCGCGAGCTCGACGTCCTGCGACAGGTCCAGACCCAGGCCGCCCCATTCCTGCGGGATCGCGTATCCGAACAACCCCATCTTCTTGGCCTGTTCGCGTAGGTCGTCGGGCACCCGGTCCCCGGCCAGGATCTCCTGCTCACGGGGGATCACCGCGGTCCGCACGAAGTGACGGGTCTGCGCCAGGATCTCCCGGAAGTCCTCGTCGCTGACTTCGGACGTCGTCATCCTGCTCCTTCTCGTTGGCCGTCTCCGTTCGGCAGCCGCGAAGCCAGTTCCGCCGGGGGTGCTGCGCACCGAACTCGCGCGATCATATATGAAATATGATGTTCGACTGACGCGGCCCCGGGCGGGCCTGACCAGGGGAAGGGCGTGATCAAGTGTCGCTGTTGACCGGACAGACGGCGGTCGTCACCGGAGGTGCACAAGGTCTGGGATACGCGATCGCCGAGCGGTTCATCGCCGAGGGCGCGCGGGTGGTGCTGGGCGATCTCGACCTGTCCGCCACAGAGGAAGCCGCGAAGCGACTCGGCGGCGAGGACGTCGCGATCGCGGTGCGCAGCGACGTCACCAAGGCCGACGACGTCCACGCCCTGGTCGCAGCGGCGGTGGAGCGGTTCGGCGGTCTCGACATCATGGTCAACAACGCCGGGATCACCCGCGACGCAACGCTTCGCAAGATGACCGAGGAGCAGTTCGACCAAGTCATCGCCGTGCACATGAAGGGTACGTGGAACGGCCTGAAGGCGGCCGCTCCGATCATGCGGGAGAACAAGCGGGGCGCGATCATCAACATGTCGTCGATCTCGGGCAAGGTCGGCCTCGTCGGACAGACCAACTATTCGGCCGCCAAGGCCGGCATCGTCGGCATGACCAAGGCCGCGGCCAAGGAACTGGCCCATCTCGGCGTGCGGGTCAACGCGATTCAGCCCGGATTGATCCGCTCGGCGATGACGGAGGCCATGCCGCAACGGATCTGGGACTCCAAACTTGCCGAGGTGCCGATGGGCCGGGCCGGCGAACCCGACGAGGTCGCGAAGGTCGCGCTGTTTCTCGCCAGCGATCTGTCGTCGTACATGACCGGCACCGTGCTCGAGGTCACCGGCGGGAGGTACGTCTGATGCGCGAGGCCGTCATCTGCGAACCGGTGCGCACACCGATCGGCCGCTACGGCGGCATGTTCAAGTCGCTGACCGCCGTCGACCTCGGCGTCACCGCGCTCAAGGGACTGCTGGAGCGCACCGGAATCGACCCTGCCGCAGTCGAAGACGTGATACTCGGACACTGTTATCCCAGCAGCGAGGCACCCGCGATCGGACGCGTCGTGGCGCTCGACGCCGGCCTGCCGGTCACCGTTCCCGGTATGCAGGTCGACCGGCGGTGCGGCTCGGGGCTGCAGGCCGTCATCCAGGCATGCATGCAGGTCGCCAGCGGTGACAACGACGTCGTGGTGGCCGGCGGCGCCGAGAGCATGAGCAACGTGACGTTCTACTCCACCGACATCCGGTGGGGATCCAAATCGGGCGGCGTCATGTTGCACGACTCGCTGGCCCGCGGACGCACCACCGCCGGTGGCAGGAACTACCCGGTGCCCGGCGGCATGCTCGAGACCGCCGAGAACCTGCGCAGGCAGTACGACATATCGCGCCAGGAGCAAGACGAACTCGCCGTGACCTCGCATCGGCGCGCGGTGGCCGCTCAAAAGGACGGCATCCTGGCCGAAGAGATCGTGCCGGTCGTGGTGCGCTCCCGCCAGGGCGAGGAAACCGTCGACACCGACGAACACCCGCGACCGGACACCTCCGTGGAATCGCTAGCCAAGCTCAAACCCGTTCTCGGCAAGCAGGATCCGGAGGCGACGGTCACCGCGGGCAACGCGAGCGGTCAGAACGACGCCGCGTCGATGTGCCTGGTGACCACCCGCGAGAAGGCCGAAGATCTGGGGCTGACCCCGCTGGTGCGCCTGGTTTCGTGGGGTTCGGCCGGCGTGGCGCCCAACGTCATGGGCATCGGACCCGTGCCCGCTACCGAGGCGGCACTGGGCAAGGCGGGGCTGACGCTGAGCGATATCGACCTGATCGAGCTGAACGAGGCGTTCGCGGCGCAGGCACTCGCGGTGATGCGGGAATGGAAGTTCGGCGAAGCGGACGCCGAACGCACGAACGTGCACGGCTCCGGCATCTCGCTCGGGCATCCCGTCGGCGCGACGGGCGGGCGCATGCTGGCCACGCTGGCGCGCGAACTGACGAGGCGCGGCGCGCGCTACGGGCTGGAGACCATGTGCATCGGCGGAGGCCAGGGGCTGGCTGCGGTGTTCGAAAGGGTAGGCGCATGACCAAGCTCGCCCAGACGGTCGGCCTGACCGATGTGCAGAACGAAATCCTCGCCACCGTCCGGCAATTCGTAGAGAAGGAGATCATCCCGAACGCGCCGGAGTTCGAGAAGACCGACACCTACCCTCAGGCCATCGTCGATGCGATGAAGGAGATGGGGCTGTTCGGGTTGATGATCCCCGAGGAATACGGCGGCCTCGGCGAATCGCTGCTGACTTACGCACTGTGCGTCGAGGAGTTGGCCCGCGGGTGGATGAGCATCTCCGGCGTGCTCAACACGCACTTCATCGTCGCCTACATGCTGCGCCAGCACGGCACCGATGCGCAGAAGCAGTATTACCTGCCGCGGATGGCGACGGGGGAGACGCGCGGCGCGTTCTCGATGTCCGAACCCGAGCTGGGTTCCGACGTCGCCGCGATCCGCACACGCGCCACCCGCAACGACGACGGCACGTACCGGATCGACGGCCAGAAGATGTGGCTGACCAACGGCGGCACGTCGACGCTGGTCGCCGTGTTGGTCCGCACGGACGAGGGCGCCGACAAACCGCACCGCAACCTGACCGCGTTTCTGGTCGAAAAGCCGGTCGGTTACGGCGAAGTCGCGCCGGGGCTGACGATCCCGGGCAAGCTGGACAAGCTCGGCTACAAGGGCATCGACACCACCGAGCTCATCTTCGACGGCTACGTCGCCAAGGCCGACGACATCCTCGGCGAGGCGTCGGGGCAGGGCTTCTTCCAGATGATGGACGGGATCGAGGTCGGCCGGGTCAACGTCTCGGCACGGGCCTGCGGCGTGGGCATCCGCGCCTTCGAACTCGCCGTGCGCTACGCCCAGCAGCGGCAGACGTTCGGCAAGCCGATCTCCGAACACCAGGCCATCGCGTTTCAGATAGCCGAGATGGCAACGAAAGTCGAGGCGGCGCACCTGATGATGGTGAACGCCGCGCGGTTGAAGGACTCCGGTGAGCGCAACGACGTCGCCGCCGGGATGGCGAAGTACCTGGCGAGCGAATTCTGCTCGGAGGTCACCCAGCAGAGCTTCCGGATCCACGGCGGCTACGGGTACTCGAAGGAGTACGAGATCGAACGCCTGATGCGGGATGCGCCGTTCCTGCTGATCGGTGAGGGCACGAGCGAGATCCAGAAGAACATCATCAGCAAGCGGTTGCTCGCCGACTATCAGGTGTGATGGTGACAGCACCCGAATTCGCCTTCCGGCCTCAACTCGCCGAGGACGTCGCCCGTTTTGTGCGCAAGCGCATCTTCGACGGCACCTACGCCGCCGGTGAGTACGTGCGCCTGGACCAGCTGGCCGCCGACCTCGGCATCAGCGTCACGCCGGTCCGCGAGGCGCTGTTCGAGTTGAAGGCCGAAGGGCTGCTCGCCCAGCAGCCGCGGCGGGGATTCGTCGTATTGCCGGTTACCGGACGCGATCTCACCGACGTGTCCAACGTGCAGGCCTACATCGGTGGTGAGCTGGCGGCGCGGGCGGCGGCCAACATCACCGACGAGCAGCTGCGCGACCTCAAGCAGATCCAGACCGATCTCGAAGCGGCGTACGCCGCCGCCGACGACGAGCGGGCGGTCCGGCTCAATCACGAGTTCCACCGTGCGATCAACGTGGCCGCGGATTCGCCCAAGCTGGCCCAGCTGATGTCGCAGATCACCCGGTACGCACCGGAGTCGGTGTATCCGGCCATCGCGGGCTGGCCGGAGAGGTCGAACGATCACCACCGGCGGCTCTTGGCTGCGCTGGAGCAGCACGACGCGAACCTGGCCCGCGCCGAGATGTCGGAACACCTCGCCGCGGGTGCGGAGCCGTTGATCGAGCACCTCACCGAGCGAGGCGTCGTCACCTGACTACCTTCGGTGTGGGCCCAGCTCGCGGGGGGTGAGCAACATATCCCGCAGCGCGCGGACGTCGACCTTGCCCGACGCCTTGCGGGGGATGTCGTCGTCGGTGTCGGTGGCTAGCCACACCGTCGGCACCTTGAAGGAACTCAACCGGTTTCGGGCTTCGGCACGTAGCTCGTCGACAGAACGACCGGAAACCACCACCGCGCCGACGGCACCCTCCACCTGCGTGACTACCGCGTTGTGCACGCCGTCGATCGTCCGCAGGGCCCGCTCGACCTCACTCGGATAGACTGTCGCACCGCTGACCTTGAACATGTCGTCGCTGCGGCCGTGGTAGAACATGAACCCGTCGTCGTCGAGGTGTCCGAGGTCGCCGGTGGGGTAGAAACCGTCCGGGGTGAACACTTCTTCGCGACTGCGGCGGCAGATCCCACGCATCAGGTGCGGTCCGCGGAGCTGGATCATCCCGATGGTCCCTGTCGGCACAGGCTCACCGGTCTCGGTGTCGACGATGCGAACCTCCATGCCGTCGAACGGTTTCCCGCAACTACCCCACGCCGAGCGCGGCATGTCGGTGTCGGCCGGGTAGCCGCAATACGGCCCGAACGACTCGGTCATACCGAACAGGTTGGCCCGGGCGCCGGGGGCCGCGCGCTGCTCGGGTGGCAGCAACGCTTCCATGCTGCCGGGTCGCAGCTCCGACAGGTCAGCTCCCACAGTGGCATTCGCACGGGCCAGCGCCGCCGCCTGGTCGGGCCAGCCGCGAAACAGCGTCACGCGCTCACGTTCGATGAGACGCAGCGTGGTTTCCGGGCGCGGCATCTCCTCGGTAACCAGGGTCGCGCCGGTAAGCAACGCAGACAGCAGGCCGCCGGCCATCCCGCCCACCCAGAAGAACGGCATCGGCAGATACAACCGGCTGTCGGCGGAGATGCAACGCGCCGGAAGACCGGATCGCACCGCGCCCAAAGCGTTGCCGTGTGAATGGATCACACCCTTGGGCGGGCCACTGCTGCCGGACGTGAACATGATCGCGAACGTGTCGCTGGGGGTGACCGCGGCCGCGATCGCGTCGACGGGCGCGACGCCACCCGAGGGGAGGTCGTCGGCGCGCCAGACCTCGCGCAACGCCGGAAGACCGGCGCGCTCGGCGCGGATGTCGTCGAGGTAGCGGTGGCCGCGGAACCCCTCGACGGCCACCACGAACTGCGCGGCGGCCATCCGAAGCTGGCCGGCGAGTTCGGGCGGTTGCAGCAGCGTGCTCAACGGCACCAGCACGGCGCCGACGCGGGTCAGCGCGATCGCGATTCGCATCCATTCCGCGGAGTTGGGCATGATCAACGCGACCCGGCTGCCTTTGCCCACCCCAGCGGCCACGAACGCAGCGGCCACCTCGCGTGTCGACGCCTCGAGTTCGGCGTAGTTGACCCTGGCCGACGGGTCGATCACCGCGGCTTTGTCACCGTGCTCGACGGCCCGTCGGCGCACCAACGCGTCGATCGTGTCAGACATCGAAAACCTCTGCCAATCGGGACAAGTCGACCTTTCCGCTCGACAGCACCGGGATGCGCACGGAGGGTACCGCAGCAAAGCGACGGGGAAGTTTGTACGTCGACAACTCAGCCTTCAGCCGCTCGCGGCAGTCGGCCTCGTCGAACGGCGCGCCGTCCTCCAGCGCAACGACAGCGGCGACGATCTGGCCGCGTTCGGCGTCGGGCAGTCCGATGACATGCGCTACGGCGCCCCCGGTCACCTTCGCGATGGCACGTTCCACCTCGGCGGGTGCGACGTTGGCGCCCGCGGTTTTGATCATCGCGCCGCGGCGGCCGACGAAGTAGAAGAAACCGTCGGCGTCCGTGCGGACGAGGTCCCCGGTGTGGAACCATCCGTCGGCGTCGAAGCACTCTTCGCGGCTGCGTTTGTAGTACCGCTGCATCATGAACGGCCCACGCGTGCAGAGTTCGCCGACAGTTCCCACGCCGACCGGATCTCCGGTGTCGGGATCGATGACCTTGACCTCGAATCCGGGTACCGGCTTGCCGAAGGATCCGCGCCGATGCTCGGGCTGATCGGACTCGTCGGCACAGGCGAGGATCACGCTGCCGGACTCGGTCATGCCGAGCATGGTGTGGCGCAGTTCGGGATCGGCGGGCCGGACCTCGGGCGCCATTATCGGGTAGAGATTGCCTCGCCGGATCGAGGACAGATCGCGATTTTTCAGGCTGGGGTGGCGTGCCAGATGGGCGATACCGGCGACGAATCCGTTGGTCATCGTCGGCTTCTCGGCCTCCAGGAAATCGAGGGTCTCACCGGGATCGGCGGCGTTGGAACACAACAGCGTCGCGCCGGCGAGCAGCGTGGCCAACACGGAGTAGGCGAACCCGCCGACCCAGAAGAACGGCGAATTGCTGAACAGCTTCACCTCGGCGGTGAGCCCGCGGATCTCGTTGAGCACCACCTGGTGGTCGAGCAGCCCGGCATGTGTGTGGACGACGCCTTTCGGCGCGCTGGTCGACCCCGACGTGTAGACGATCGTCAGCACGTCGCACGGCTCGACGTCGTCCTCGAGCGCCGCGAGCAGGTCGGCAGGGGCGGACTCGGTCGGCTCGGTGTCGATGAGGACATGACGCAGCAGCGGGAGGCCGTCGACGTCGGCGAGCCGCTGCCGGTAGTCGTGCGAGCGGTATGACCCTGTGGCCAGAAGAATCTCGACGTCGGCGTGACCGAGTTGCTCACGCATCTCCGGCGCGGTCGCCATTGTCGAGACCGGGATGACGACGGCGCCGATCCGTGCGGCCGCCAGCATCGCGACGACGAAGGCCGACCCGTTCGGGTACAGAACACCGACGTGGGTGCCCTTGCCCGCGCCCAGCGCGATGAGTCCGCGGGCCAGCCGCGCCGACCGGCGCTCGGCGTCGGCATAGCTCAACCGGTCGGCGTCGCAGATCAGCAGCGGATGAGCGCCGCGCATACGGGCTTGTGTGCGCAGCACCGCGCCGACGGTGCGATCAGCCATGGCCGACGTCGGCGAAATGCTGCCGGACCGCGCTCAGATCGGGTTTACCGGACGGGGTGCACGGCATCTGCTCGACGACCGCGATCGCGGTCGGAACCTCGTAGTGGGCCAGGCGATCTCGCAGAAACTCCTGCAGCGACGTTGCCTCGACCGGGACTCGCAGCTGCACCATCGCCACCGGTGTCTCCCCGAGCCGGTCATCGGGTCGGCCGACGACGGCGGCACTGTGCACCGCGGGATGGCTCTCGAGCGCGGTTCGCACGTCGTCGGGCATGACCTTGAACCCGCCGCGGATGATCGCCTGGTCGGCACGGCCCAGGATCCACACGAAACCGTCGGCATCGATGCGCGCCATATCGGTGGTGCGCATCCACTCGGCGTTCGGCCCCAGCTGTCCGGGCTTGACCTCGAGCAGTCCGGGCTGATCGGCGCCGACGGGTTGTCCGGCGTCGTCCACGACCCGCAGTTGCGCGCCGAGGCTGGCCCGCCCCACACTGCCCCGCTTCGTCTGCCAGTACTCCTGGTAATCGGGCAGGGTCCACCCTGCGACGCCACCGCCGAATTCGGTTGCGGCATAGGATGTCAGCACCGGTATGCCGAACTTCTCGGTGAACGCGTCGGCGTCCTCGGCGGACAGCGGCGCGGTGCCCGACGTGACGGCGCGGATGCTCGCCAGGTCGTCGCGGGTCAGATCCGAATGCAGCACGGTGCGCAACGCGGCGGGGACGAGTGACACCGCGCGCGGACGGTGCCGCCGCACCGCGTCGGCCCAGCGGTTCAGTTCGAAACGGTCGAGAAGCGCGAACGACCGGCCCTCGCAGACACATTGCAGGACACGGAAGACGCCGCCGATGTGCACCAGCGGGGCGTTGACGATCGCCACGCCGCTTCGCAGCTGTTTCGGCGACGGTGCCTCCGCGAACCCTTCGCCGATCACGCTGTGCGCCAGCATGTCGTAGGTGAGATCGATCCGCTTGGGCGGGCCGGTGGTGCCGCTGGTCAACATCCGAACCGCGACGCCGATGCGGTTCTCCTCGGGCACCAGCGCGCGGGCGGCGGTCAAGCGGATGGGGTCGGAGACCGTCGAGATCGCCACCTGGTCGGTGCCAGGGCTGGTCACCAGCCGCGTCAGGTCGTCTTGTTCGCCGATCACGATCGGCAGGGCGAGCGCCTCGAGGTCGGCCCTGATGCGGTCGTCACCGCGCGACGGATTGATGACCACGACCGTGCCGCCCCCGAGCAGAACGCCGAGGAAGCTCGCTACATGGGCGGGCCTGTTACGCAACAGCATTCCCACCTGCCGACCCGTCACGCCTGCCCCGCGAATCTGGATTGCCAGCGCGGCCACCTGGCCCCAGGTCACCCATTCGCCCTCGTACTCGATGGCGGGCCCGTCGGGGTCGAGTTCGAGGACCTGGTTGACGCGGCGGCTGAGGGGGTGATCACCCATCAGCGAATCCTCGGCTCGGTTCGCCCGGCCGGCGGCGCGGCGGCCAGTTCCGCCTGTCCGAGCGGATTACCCAACCGGGTGTAGATCAGGTTCTGCTCCATCGCCGCGCGATACGGCTTCTCCAATGACTCCCAGATCGCCTTGACCGTGCCCTGCGTCGCCGACGGCGGTTTGGCGGCGATGCCGGCCGCGATCTCGTGCGCGCGCGCCCTCAGGCGGTCGGTGGACACGACCTCGGTCACCAGACCCATCTGCAGCGCGGTCGTGGCGCTCACGCGTTCGTCGTTGCCCATCAACGCGATTCGCAGTGCCTGCGCGAGCCCGACCCGTCGCATCAGCCCGATCGGTTCCAGCGCGCACACCAGCCCCGCGCTGACATGGGAGTCGAAGAAAGTTGCCTCCTCCGAACAGATCACCACGTCGGCCTCGTTCAGGAAGTAGAACGCTCCCGCGGTGCACATGCCCTGCACGGCGCAGACCACCGGCTTCCACATCTTCTGCCACTTTGGACTGAGGTGCTCACCGGGATCCTCGTGGTTCCACACGTTGCCGGGTTGGCCGTAGGGCGCCTTGATGTCCAGGCCGGCGCTGAATGCGCGATCGCCCGCGGCGCGGAGCACCACCGCGTTGACGACGTCGTCCTCCTTGACGAGCCGCCAGGCCTTCGACATCTCCTCGCACATCGTGCGGTTGAACGCGTTCAGCGAGTCCGGACGGTTCAGCGTGATGGTCGCGACGTGGTCGGCGGCGTCCACATCGACGGTGATGGTCTCGAATGTCGCCGACTCGTTCATCGGCACTGCCAGTTCGGTGCGCGCTTCTCCATGAACGCCTTCGGGCCCTCGGCCGCGTCGTCGGTGCGCACGACCCGCTCACGGAACGTCTCTGCGAGGATCTCCGCCTCGTGCAGCGGCAGGTCGAGCGTCTTGTGGATGGCCAACCGGGTGCCGCGCACCGCGAGCGGGGCGTTGGAGTTCACGATGTCGGCGATCTCGTGTGCGCGCTCGAGCAGCCGGTCGTGCTCCACCACCTCGCTGATCATGCCCAGTTCGTAGGCCCGCTCGGCAGTCATCCGCTCGTGCTTGCCCATCAGCGCCATCCGCAGCGCGATGTTGCGGGGGAGTATCCGGGCCAGGCGGACCATCTCGCGGCCCGCGACCAGCCCGATGCTGACATGCGGGTCGAAGAACGTGGCCTTGTCGGAGGCGATCGCGATGTCACCGGTGGTGATCCAGTCCAGCCCTGCGCCGCAACACAATCCATTGACGGCGGTGAGGACCGGTTTGGCCATGCGCCGGAACGGGGGAGTGCCCTCTTGCGGGGCCTCCCACTGTTCGTAGGTGGACAGATACGGCCGCTCGTAGATGACCCTGCCGTCCTCGGGGATCTCGCCGACGTCGGCGCCGGTGCAGAACGCCCGGCCGGTGCCCGTCACGATCAGTGTCCAAATGGCGTCGTCGTTCTCGGCCTCGTCGTAGGCGGCCCGAAGTTCGGTGATCATGTGCGGGCTCAGCGCGTTGAGCGCATTCGGCCGGTTCAACGTGATGGTGGCCTTGTGCCCGTCGACCTCGTATTTGATGTCGTCAAAAGTGTGAGACATTCTCGGTTCCTATCCGTCAGCGCCCGTGGAATTCCGGCGGGCGCTTGTCGCGGAACGCCGCCAGTCCTTCTTTAAAATCGGTGGTTCGGCACGACAACTCGACGTTGTAGAGCTCCCGGTTCATGGTGTCCGGAAGCGACGCGTGCAGGCCGTAGTGAATGGACTGCTTGGCCAGTCCGGTCGCAACGGTCGGCCCGCTGGCCAACCGCTCGACGAGTTCGTCGCTCACGGCGGACAATTCGGACTCGGGGACCGCGGCGTGGATCAGCCCCCACTCGGCGGCGTCGGCGCCGCTGACCTTCTCACCCAGCAGCAGCATCCGTTTGGCGCGCGCCAGGCCGATGAGGCGGGGCAGCAGCCAGGTGGAGCCCGAATCGGGGCTGAAGCCGCGGCCAAGGAACGGTTCCCAGAACACCGCGTCCTGCGCGGCGACGGTGAAATCGGCGGCCAGCGCCAGGTTGCACCCGAGCGCCGCGGCCCAACCGCGCACGGTGCACACCACCGGCAGGTGCAGTGTGTGAATCAGTTCGACGACCCGGTGCGCCGTGTGGGGTTGGCGGCGGACGATGTCACCGGTGCGGGGGCGTCGGTCGGCGGCGTTGGACGCCACCCAGTCCACGCCCGCGCAGAAGTCCGACCCGTCGCCTGCGATGTGCACCGTTCGCAGGGAGGCGTCGGTGGCGGCGGCGGTCAAGGCCGTCACCAGTGCGTCGGTCATGCTGCGGCTCAGGGCGTTACGCCGCGATGGCCGGCTCAGCGTGATGCGCAGTGTCGCGCCGTCGCGCGATGTCTCGACCACGCCGTCGTCGGCCGCTTCGTTCACCGTTGATTCCGCCAATCTCGAGCTATACGGTTAGACATACAGTATTGCTATCTTGTACAAGTTAGCAAGGACAGCGGTCGAAGAGACGGCGCCGCCGACGAGAGGCCACCGATGGCAGAGGACACGCCCAGCTACGGCGAGCGGCCGCTGGCGCAGACCGTCGCCGCCGCGGGCGCGCTGCGCCGGCTCAGTGGGCTGCTGCTGTCGCTGGAACACGAGCACCCGGCAGTCGACGCGATGCTGCGCCAGATCGAGGAGTGGGAAGGCGAACTGACCGCGGCCGCACCGCCGGACCCCACGCCGCGCATCGGCCCCGATGCCACGGACTCGCAACGCGTTTACCTCGACCACGCCTTCGACATCGGCGCCTACAACCCGGCGTTTCCCGAATACACCATCGACGCACTGGATGCCGAAACGGCATCGGGCCGGGTGACGTTCCCGGTCGTGTTCGAAGGCCCACCGGGATTGGTCAACGGCGGCTTCATCGGGGTGTTCTTCGACTGTGTGACCCAACACCATAGTTGTGCGACGGGCCGAACCGGCAAGACGCGCGCGCTGACGGTCACCTTCCGCAGGCCCACGCCGATCCTGACGGAACTGCACTTCGACGTGACGCGTGTGGAGGCCGACGGGCGCGTGACGTCGACGGCCCGCCTGCTGCTCGGCGACGAGGTGCTGTGCACAGGGGAGTTCAACACCTCGGCGTCCTCACCCGATCGGCTGTCGGTCTTCCAGTTCGGAAAGCGCCGGGCGAGATGACCAGTGCGCACAGGATTCGCCAACCGCGGGTGGCCGAGATCATCGCCGCCCGCCTGCGCGACGACATCCTGTCGGGGCGGCTGAAGGAAGGTGACGTGTTGCCGTCCCAGGACGGCCTGCTCGCCGAATTCGGCGTCAGTCCACCGGCATTGCGCGAGGCGATCCACATTCTGGAGATGGACGGCCTCATTTCGGTGCGGCGGGGCAACATGGGCGGTGCCGTCGTGCACCAACCGTCGGCGGACCGGACCGCGCACATGATCAGCATGGTGTTGCAGTCCCGGTCGGCGACACCGGCGGATGTCAGCGGCGCGCTACTGCACCTCGAGCCGATCTGCGCGAGCATGTGCGCCGCCAGGGCGGACCGCATGACCGAGGTCGTACCCTATCTCGAGGACGAAATACAAAGACAGCTCGATGATTTCGGTGACCCGTCGCGATACGTCCCCAATGCCCGGCGTTTTCACGAAACGATCGTGTCGCGCTGTGGCAACGAGCCGATGATCCTGCTGATCGGATCCCTGGAATTGATCTGGTCGGCGCACGAGTCGTCCGTGTGGGGCGACGAGACCGGCGCCGACCCGATGAACGACAAGACGATGCGGGCCGCGCTGCGCGATCACCAGCGCCTGCTCGACGCGATCCGCGACGGCAACCAGGCTCGCGCGGCACGGCTGGCCGCCGACCACCTCGCCGTCGCGCGGCGCAACACACTCGCGGCCGGGACGGACAAAACCATTGAGGCCAAGCTCATTTCCGACGTTCAGTGAGGAAGTCATGACCACCGCCGATGACCGGGTGCTGTTCGATGTCGACCGCGACAAGCGAATCGCGACCATCACGCTGAACAACCCCGCACACCGCAACTCCTACGACGCGGCGATGCGCGAAACCGTCGGCCGCTACCTCGACCAGGTCGCCGAGGACGACGACGTCACCGTCGTTCTGCTGCGCGGCGCCGAGGGCGTGTTCAGTACCGGCGCGGACATGAACAACGCCTACGGCTGGTACGGCGATGGCGATGTGGGGGCACCTCCCGCCCGGAGGGCAGGGGGACGCTCGCGCGAAGAGCGGAAGGCAAAGGACTCCGCGCAAGCCAAGCGGCGACCGAGCCAACGGCGGCGGTTGACGGTCGACCGCAAGTCGTTCGGCTTCTACCACAACTTCATGGGCTTCCCGAAGGTCACGGTGGGGGAGATCAGCGGGTACGCGCTCGGCGGTGGTTTCGAGATGGCGCTGATGACCGACATCTCCGTCATCGCCCGGGATACCAAGATCGGCATGCCCGCCACCCGGTTCCTCGGCCCGGCGCTGGGCAGCCTGCACATGTTCTTCCACCGGCTCGGCCCGGTGCTGGCCCGTCGGCTGCTGCTGACCGGCGACATCATCGAGGCGGGCGCGGTCGAACACCTCGGCGTATTCACCGAGACGTGCGAGGCCGACACGGTGGCGAAGCGGGCCCGCTACTGGGCGGAGAAGGCCGCCAAGATGCCGGCCGACGGCGTGGTGATCGCCAAGGAGGCGTTTCGTCTCGTCGAGCAGAGCCAGGCCTACCAGGGTGAGGAGGTGGCGAGCTACCTCTTCCACGCGTACGGCACGAACCTGCAGTTCGCGGAGGGTGAGTTCAATTTCGTCAAGACCCGCGCCCAGCACGGCACGAAGGAGGCGTTCCGGCTGCGTGACGAGTATTTCCACGTGCCCGAACCCGAGTAGCGGCGTCCGCTACAGTATCTGCTAGTTTTGTAAAGTCGCTAACGTCGAAACCCGAGGTAGAAACATGGGAACACCCGTCATCGTCGGTGCCGCCAGGACCGCGATCGGCCGCTCCTTCAAGGGAACGCTGGTCAACACCCCGCCGGAGACGTTGATCACCGCTGTCCTGCCCGAAGTGATCCGCCGCTCGGGGATCGACCCCAAGGACATCGACGACCTGATCTTCGCCGAATCCCACTACGGCGGCGGCGATCTGGCGCGCTACGCGGCCGATGCGTGCGGACTGCCGGACGTTCCGGGCCAGTCGGTGAACCGGCACTGCGCGGGCAGCCTCACCGCGATCGGCAATGCGTCCGCACAGATCGGCTCCGGCATGGAGCGTGCGCTGATCGCCGGCGGCGTCCAGTCGCTGTCGATGACGCCGCTGGTCAACTGGCGCATCCCCGGTCCCGAGCTGAAGTTCGAGGAAAAGTGGATGCCGCCCACCCACGTCGAGACGCCGGACGCGCCGACCCGCGACATGTCGATCACCGTCGGGTGGAACACCGCCCAGACCGTCGGCATCACCCGTGAGGAGATGGACGCGTGGGCGGCGCGGTCGCATCAGCGCGCGATCGCCGCGATCGACGCAGGCAAGTTCGTTGACGAGATCGTGCCGCTCAAGGTGCAGCAGTTCGACGGCTCGGTCATCGAATTCAGCGTCGACGAGCATCCGCGCCGCGAAACCACCGTGGAGAAGTTGGCCGGCCTCAAACCGCTGCACCCCGAGATCGAGGGCTTCTCGATCACCGCGGGCAACAGCAGCGGAACCAACGACGCGGCGGCCGCGGTGGCGCTCGTCGACAGCGACTACGCCGCCGCCAACAACCTGACCAAGCTGGCGACCGTGAAGGCATGGGCCGCCGCGGGCGTGCCGCCGCGCGACTGTGGGCTCGGCGCGGTGAAGGTCATCGGCAAGGTGCTCGACCGCGCCGGCCTCAAGCCGTCCGACGTCACGCTGTGGGAGATCAACGAGGCGTTCGCATCGGTGCCGATCGCGGCCTGCCGCGAGTACGGCATCGACGAAGAGCTGGTGAACTTCTCCGGAAGTGGTTGCAGCCTCGGTCATCCCATCGCCGCATCGGGTGCGCGGATGGTCACCACGCTGGTCTACGAATTGCAGCGGCGTGGCGGCGGCATCGGTGTCGCCGCGATGTGTGCCGGTGGTGGCCAGGGCGGCGCGGTCGTCATCGAGGTCTGACCTCTACGGCTGATCACGCCGCAATTCCCAGCGCCAAGACGAGGCCCGCGGCGACGAGCAGTGCCGCGGTGAGCCCGTGAATTCCCAACGCGGCTGAGCGCTTGCCGCCGTTGGCGAGCACGATCGCGGCGTCCCCGATCGGGGTGAGCGACGCGGCGATCAGCGCCCAGCCGAGCGGTCCGGTGCCGGCCGCTGCCCACACCACGAGCGGTACCAGCCCCGACGTGATGTCGCGGACTCCCTTGATCGCGGTGAGGCCGCGGAGGTCGTCGGCCGCGATCCCGAAAGCGAGCGTGGCCTGCCGAGGCTGCAGGAGGAAGCGCACGCCGATCGCGATGATCGCGATGGCGCCGGCGACTGCTGCGGCGAGTGCGGTGATGTGCATGACGGACCAGCTTTCTCTTCGACGCGCGATTTAGTCTAGCGTTGTTATATAACAATGCTAGACTACTTTTTATGTCCCCACGACCCGCCCCCGACCTGGACCTACGACGTGACCAAGTCATCCGCACGGCCCGCGAGCTCGCAGAGTCCGACGGCTGGCCCGCGGTCACGATGCGCCGCCTCGCCGGAGAAATCGGAGTCAGCCAACCGGTTCTGTACTCGGCGTTCACCAACCGCCAGGCGCTCGTCGACGCGGTGGCGCTCAACGGGTTCGCCGACCTCGCGGCGGCGCTGGAGGCGGTCGATGCCAACCCGATGGCTCGGATGCGCGCTTACCTCGACTTCGCCGCCGCGAACCCGAAGGTCTACGAGGCGATGTTCTCGATGCCCTCCGGGTTGGTGTTCGCGGCCGACGACACCCCCGAGCCGCTTCGGCGGGCATTCGCGCCCTTGCGGGACGTGTTTCCCGACGCTGACGGCACCCGAGCCGAGGTGGCGTGGTCGGTACTCCACGGCCTGGCGACCCTTCAGGCCGGTGCGCGCCTGCGACCCGCACAGGTAGAGCAGCGACTCGACCTGGCCCACCGAATGCTCACACAGGAGAACGGCTCATGAACACACTGATCGAAATCCTCGCCGGCGTCGCGATCCTCGCGAACGCCGTCGTCTACGGCACCGACGTTTTCGCCGCGATCGTGCTGCGTCCCGCAGTCGCGGCGGTCGACGATCGCACCCTCACCCAGTTGCTCGGTCACATTCACCGAATCGCCGACCGCCGCTTCTCGGTGATCGGCGCGGTCGGCCTGGTCGCCGCCCTGACAACGGGGGTGGTGTCGGCCGCGACCGGTCGCTGGGTGTGCGCCGCGGCCGCGGCCGTGGCCACCCTCGCCCTGATCGCGTTCCTGGTGGTCTACACGCGGATCAGCAAGCCGGTGAACGCGGTACTCACCACCGCTGCGGTCGCAGGGGAGGTGCCGGCCGACGCTCGCCGACTCCAAAACCGTTGGGAGTCGGTCATCGACGTGCGCGTCGTGGTGCAGACGGTCGCCCTCGTCGCGCTGTGCGTTGCACTCGCCGCCGCCTGACGGTCGCCAACGGCCTCGACTACTCGAACACCACGACGATCTTGCCGAACGGGCCCCGGTCCAGATGATCCAACGCAGCCGGAAGATCGGCCAACGGGTATCGGCTGTCGATCGCGGGCTTCATCCCGGTCCGATCCACCGCGGCGACCAGGTCTTCCAACGCGCGCCGGTGCCCGGTGCCGATACCGTGGATGGTCACGTCCTTCAGCATCAACGGCATAACGGGGGTCGACGCTTCAAAGCCTGCAAGAGCGCCGATTTGGTGTATGTGGCCACCCACCGCCGCGACCGCAACGGCCGCTCCCAGATGCGGGCCACCGACGACCTCGAGGATGTGGTCTGCGCCGCGGTCGCCGGTCAGTCGGAGAATGGCCTCGGCCCAGCCGTCCTCGCGGCGGTCCACGAAATGCTCTGCGCCGAGTGCCATCGCTTGACCCCGCTTGTCCGCGCTCGCGGAGACGATCACCTCCGCTCCGTGCATCTTGGCGATCTGGACACCGAACAGCGACACGCCTCCCGTGCCTTCGACCAGCACGACGTCACCGGCATGTACGCGACCGCGTTCGACCAGTGCGAACCATGCCGTGAGCCCCGCGCAGGGCAACGTGGATGCTTCGGCGGGTGTCAACGTCGCGGGTGCGTGGACGAACCAGTCCTCCTGGAAGGCAACATATTCAGCCAATACACCCGGGTAGTAGCCCCCGAGCGTGCGGTAGGGGGGCGTGCGTGCGTCACCGCCGCGTCGGCCGTCACGCCAGTCGGGAGCGAAGGTCGATATCACCGTGTCACCGCGGACGAATCGGGTGACCCCGGTGCCGACGGCGACGACCGTTCCGGCGAGATCCGAACCGGGCGTGAACGGAAACGCCAGCGGGAGACCGCGACCCGACTCGATCACCATCTTGTCGCGGTGGTTGAGAGAAACCGCCGCCACCTTCACCACGACTTCGCCGGGGTCCGGGTCCGGCGGCGGGACCTCTCTCAGAGACAGCGCCGCTCGGCCGATCTCGTCGAGCTCCCAGCGCCGCATCAGTGTCATCGTCATGAGTCATCCCGCCGTCGATTCACTCAAGAGTGCGACAACGGGGCCGCGCAGAAAATTCCGTCGACCTTCGATCGGCCCGGTGGTGATGCCCGGATGGGCGGCTACCGCTTGCGCGCCGCCGTCGACTTCTTCGCCGGCTTCGCCTTGTTCTCCTCGATCAGCCGGCCCGCGCGGTCGAGGATGCACTCGAGGCCGAACTCGAAGTTGTTGTCGTCGGCCGCGCCGATGTGGTGACCCTTCTCGGTGACCAGCGCGAGCAGCGGCGTGCTGTCGGCGTCGATGTCCATCGATTCCTCGAGATCGCTCGGGCCCTCGTCGGCGGCGCGGTTCTTCTCCCGAAGACGATGCAGCACAACGGATCCCCGCACATGCACCGACACCGCGGAGTAGGTGTCGAACGCATCCTCGGGGGATAGGCCCGCCTCGACCAGGCCCGCGATCGCCTTCTCGACCTCCTGCACGCCCAGCTTGGCCACCCGTGGGCTGAGCGCCGACCGGATCAGGATCAGGTCGCACAGAATCGGGTTGCCCATGAACGTCTTCCGCATGGTGCGCGCATGGTTGCGCAACGTCTCGCGCCAATCCTTGGCTTCCACATAGGGCGTGGCGAACACGTACTGGCGCAGCGCGCGGTCGGTCATCGCGTTGAGCAGATCGTCCTTCTTGCGGAAGTACCAGTAGATGCTCGTCACCCCGACGCCGAGATGCTTGCCGAGCAGCGGCATGGACAGATTGTCGATGCCCACCTCTTCGGCGAGTTCGAAAGCGCCCTTGATGATGTCGTCGGGATTGATGGATCCGCGCTCGCGTCGTTGACGCTTCTCCGCGGTCGCCTGCCTTGCCACGTAGGGCACCTCCATCGAATAAGCCGCGCGCGCAGCCCCCCGAAAAGCGGGGTGGTGGACTCGAATGTACCGTCAGCCGCCTCTGATCTGCGCCAATGCAGGTGTGTCGCGGCTGCGCCGTTACCGTCAACCATACCGGGAGCCGTTCCGTCGCCGGCGTCCACGGTGATTCCGCTCTTCTACTGTAAGACCTATAGTAAGCTTTTCTACGCAATCGGGTGAGCGAAAGGCCGCATGGACCTCGGGTTGAAGGACGCCACCGCCGTCGTGGTCGGCGGGGGGCGCGGAATGGGTTTGGCAACGGCGCGCTGTCTGGCCGAGGACGGGGCCAGGGTCGCTGTCATGGGGCGGACGCCGGATGTTCTCCAGGACGCCGCGACCGCGCTCGCCGAAATCGGCAGCCCCGACACGCTCGCGCTGACCGCCGACACCACGGACGCCGATCAAGTGCAACGAGCCTTCGACGAAGTCGGCGAGCGCTGGAACGGCCGACTCAACATCCTCATCAACGCCGTCGGGCCGGACGCCGTCGGAACATTCGAGGATTTGACCGACGAACAGTGGCGTATCGCGTTCGACGGCGGCGTGATGGGCATGGTGCACTGTGTGCGCTCGGCGCTGCCGCTGCTGCGCGCGGCCGAATGGGCGCGCATCGTCAACTTCTCGGCCCATTCGACGCAGCGCCAAAGCGTCATCCTGCCCGCCTACACGGCGGCCAAGGCGGCGCTGACGAGCATTTCGAAGAACCTGTCGCTGCTGCTGGCCAAGGACGAGATCATGGTCAATGTGGTGTCCCCGGGCAGCATCGCGTCGGAAGCGCTGATCGGCTGGGCCGAGTCGGTGGGCGTCGACGGCACCGACCCGTATGCGTTGATGGCGGCGATCGACGAGCACTTCGGGCATCCGGCGCATCTGCCGCGCGCGGGTCTGCCCGACGAAATCGGGCCTGTGGTCGCATTTCTCGCGTCTCGCCGGAACTCCTATATGACCGGCGCCAACGTCAACGTCGACGGAGGCTCAGACTTCACCTGAGGCTTCATCGCAACCATCGGCTGAGGAGGTCATCATGGCTTCGGCGAAGGACGCCCGCGAGTGGGCTCGCAACCATCTGCGCGGGATCGGTGACTCCCTCTACACACCCTTCTGCGGCGTCGACGGCGACGACATCGACTGGGACGCCTACCGGACGCTGGTGCGGCACTGCGTTTCGGCGCTGGGTCATCCACTGTTGTGGTGCACGAGCGGTATCGCGGAGTTCTGGGCGTTGACGCTCGACGAGCGAAAGCGGTTGCTGGAGGTGGCCATCGAGGAAGGCCGCGCCGCCGACCCCGACGTCGTCATACAGGCGTGTACCGCGGCGACCGCGGCCAAGGACTGCCTCGAGCTCACGCGCCACGCCCAGGAGGCCGGCGCCGACATCGTCTACATCCAGACGCCGATGATGGAGGCGCACGGCGGGCAGGGGGTGCTGAACTTCTTCCGTTACATCGCCGATCGCACCGACATCGCACTGGGCATGTTCAACTCTCCGTCGTCGGGTTACGTATTGACGCCCGCCGAAAGCGCCGCGATCTACGACGAGATTCCCGCGGTCTGCGCGACGAAGGAGGGTGCGTTCCGGCCGATGGCCAGCAGGAGGCTGCACGAGTTGGCGCCGGGTCTCGCGGTGTGGGAGTGCGACAAGACCGTGTACCGCGCCGGGTGGCTGCGCGACGGCATCGTCTGCCCCGCGCAGTTGGGCACCGCCGGCTACCTGTTCGAAACGCCGGAGCGACGGGTGTTCAGCGAGTACTGGGAGCTCATCGTCAACGACAAACTCGTCGAGGCGATGGATCACGCGCGCGAGTCCGGGCTCGACCAGTTCGACCTCGACATGGGTTCGTGGTTCACCTGCTATCCGGGACGGCCGGACTACTTCACCCACTGGGGCGGGGCGTTCAAGTACGCGGCGTCGGTCGTCGGCCTGCCGATCGGGGAGTATCCGCACTCCCGTCCGCCGCAGGCGCAGCTTCCCGCCGAGGCGAAAGCCCAGATCGACAACGCGTATCGACGGTTCGGACTGGTCGAGGAGTGAGCCGTTCGTCGACTCTGCCCCTAGGGCGTGGTTCCGGCGCGGTTTTGCGCCCTCACCGCAGAGTCGACGCGGCGTCCGACCGGCCCCGGCAGCCCCCAGCAGCGGTTGCGGAAGGCGCTACCGATAGGTGTACAGTATGAGCATTCACAAAGCTCGCGCCGCTGGAGGAGGACTGCTGGGTGAGCGCTCCTGACCAAGTCGCCGACGCCCGATCCGAATCCGAGGACGCGCCGGTCCGCTACGAGGTGCTCGACACCGCGGTGGCGGTGCTCACCCTGAACCGGCCGGACCGGATGAACGGTTGGGGCGGCGGGCTCGCCGGTACGTTCTACGAACGCATGGACGACGCCGAGGCAGACCCCGAGGTGCGGGCGATCGTCGTCACCGGCAGCGGCCGCGCGTTCTGCGCGGGCGCCGACATGGGTGACCTCACGACGATCAGCGCGACGACGGTCGACGCCGCCGCCGACACCGACGTGGGCAAGCTTGTCGGCGCCCGGCATCCGCACTTCCTGATGGGCGTGCGCAAACCCGTCATCGCCGCGATCAACGGCGCCTGCGCGGGCATCGGGTTGACGCTGGCGCTGGCGTGCGACGTGCGCTTCGCGGCCGAGGGTGCCAAATTCACGACGTCGTTCGCCCGGCGCGGGTTGATCGCCGAGTACGGCATCTCGTGGATGCTGCCGCGCATCGTCGGCACCGGCGTGGCCATGGACCTGCTGCTGTCCGGGCGGGTGTTCTTCGCCGACGAGGCCGCGCGGCTGGGGGTCGTCAACGAGGTCGTGGCGCCGGACGAATTGCTGCCCCGCGCGATCGGATACGCCGAGGACATCGCCGCAAATTGTGCGCCCAGTTCGCTGGCGGTGATCAAACAACAGGTGTACGCAGACACCATGCGCGATGTCTTCGATGCCAGCGACCACGCCGAGAAGCTGATGCACGAGTCGATGACGCGCCCCGATTTCCTCGAGGGCATCACGAGCTTCTTCGAGAAGCGCCCGCCGAACTTTCCGCCCCTCGAATCCGAGCAGGAGGACACGCCATGACTTCCCCTCAGCCACTGGACTATATGGCGATCGACGTCGACAACCACTACTACGAGCCGCTGGACGCCTTCACTCGGCACCTGCCCAAGGAGTTCCGCAGCCGCGGCGTGCAGATGCTTACCGACGGGAAGCGCACCTACGCGGTGTTCGGTGGGGTGATCAACCACTTCATCCCGAACCCGACGTTCGACCCGATCATCGAGCCCGGCTGCCTGGACCTGTTGTTCCGCGGCGAGATCCCCGAGGGTGTCGATCCGGCGTCGTTGATGAAGGTCGACCGGCTGGCCGACCATCCCGAGTATCAGAACCGCGATGCCCGGGTGAAGATCCTGGACAAGCAGAACCTCGAAACCGTGTTCATGCTGCCGACTTTCGCGTGCGGCGTCGAGGAGGGCCTCAAGCACGACATCCCGGCCACCATGGCCTCGGTCCACGCGTTCAACCTGTGGCTCGACGAGGACTGGGGTTTCGACCGGCCCGACCACCGCATCATCGCCGCGCCCATCATCTCGCTGGCCGACCCCGAAAAGGCGGTCGAGGAGGTCGAGTTCGTCCTGGAGCGGGACGCGAAGCTGGTGTGTGTGCGCCCGGCACCGGTGCCGGGTGAGGTGGGGCCCCGCTCGCTCGGCGACCCGGTGCACGACCCGGTGTGGGCGCGCCTGGCCGAGGCCGGTGTCCCGGTGGTCTTTCACCTGTCCGACTCCGGCTACATGGCGATCCCCGCACTGTGGGGCGGCAGCGGTGTGTTCAAGGGTTTCGGTAAGCGTGACCCGCTCGACATGGTGATCATGGACGACCGCGCCATCCACGACACCATTGCCTCGATGATCGTCCACCAGGTGTTCACCCGGAACCCCAAGCTCCGAGTGGTCAGCATCGAGAACGGTTCCTACTTCGTCTACCGGCTCATCAAGCGGCTGAAGAAGTCTGCCAACAACGCGCCATACCACTACAAAGAGGATCCGGTCGAGCAGTTGCGCAACAACGTCTGGATCGCGCCGTACTACGAGGACGACGTGAAACTGCTGGCCGACACCATCGGCGTGGACAAGATCCTGTTCGGGTCAGACTGGCCGCACGGAGAGGGGTTGGCCGATCCCACATCGTTCACCGCGGACATCCCACAGTTCCCAGAGTTCAGCCACGAAGACACTCGAAAGGTGATGCGCGACAACGCTCTCGAACTGCTCGGTGCGAACGTCACGGCCGGCGCCGGCAGATGAGCGAATGGACGATCGGGGCGGTTCTCGACGCGATCGCCCAGGCGGTACCTGATCGATTGATGACGGTGTGCGGCGGGCGCCGCAGCACGTTCGGGGAGTCGGCGGACCGCACCCGCCGTCTCGCCAACTATCTGGCCGCACAGGGACTCGGCGCGCACCGCGAACGCGACGAACTGCAGAACTGGGAGTGCGGACAGGACCGCGTCGCCCTGCTGATGCACAACGACCTCTATCCGGACGCGGTGATCGGTTGTCTGAAGGCGCGCACGGTCCCGGTCAACGTCAACTACAACTACACGCCGCGCGAGGTCGCCGAACTGCTCGACTATCTGCGTCCCCGCGCGGTCATCTACCACCGGTCGTTCGGCCCGAAATTCGCCGACGTGCTGCCGCCCGCCACGGCGGACCTGATGATCTCGGTCGATGACGACACCTCCGTTCGTCAACTCGCCGGTGCCATCACACTCGAAGACGTTCTCGCGCAGGGCGATAACGACGTCGACATCGCCGTCTCGCCCGACGATGTGATGATGGTGTGCACCGGCGGGACCACCGGCCGGCCCAAGGGCGTGATGTGGCGCCAGAGCGACACCTATGTCATCTCGATGAACGGCGCCGACCACGAGTCCATCGACGAGATCCACGCCAAGGTCACGCACGGCGGACAACCGTGGTTCGCGGTTTCGCCGCTGATGCACGCGGCGGGGATGTGGACCGCGTTCGCCGCCTTGCTCAACGGCCTGCCCGTGATCCTGTACGACCGGACGCGATTCGACCCGCGCGCGGTGCTGGAGACCGCGCAGCGCGAGAAGGTCGGCTTGATGACGATGGTCGGCGATGCCTACGCGGCACCGTTGGTCGAGGAGTTGCGCCGCGGCTCCTACGATCTGTCGTCGCTGTTCGCGATCGGTACCGGCGGGGCGGCCACCAACCCGAAACACCAACGCGCGCTGCTGGATCTACTGCCCCAGATCACGCTCATCAACGGTTACGGATCGTCGGAGACGGGAAACGTCGGGTTCGGTCGCAGCCAGCGCGGCGAGCAGAAGGACACTTTCGAGTTGCGAGAGGGCGCGCTGGTGCTGTCCGAGGATTACCGTCGGTTCCTCGAGCCTGGCGAGGACGAGATCGGATATGTCGCGCGTGGCGGCCGCATTCCTCTCGGGTACTTCGACGATGAGGCCGCGACACGGCGAACCTTCCCGGTGGTCGACGGGCAACGCGTGGTGATCTCCGGCGACCGCGGGTCCCTGGCCGCCGACGGCACGCTGCGGTTGTTCGGTCGTGACTCGCTGGTCGTCAACACGGGAGGCGAGAAGGTGTTCGTCGAGGAGGTCGAAGAGGTGCTGCGCGCACACCCGGCGATATCCGACGCCCTGGTGGTGGGGCGGCCGAGCGAGCGGTGGGGTGAGGAGATCGTCGCGCTGGTGGCGCTCAGCGACGGGGCGGACACCGCGCACGAACCGCTGCGCGACCACTGCACAGCGAGCCTGGCACGGTTCAAGGCGCCGAAGGAGTTCATCGTCGTCGACCAGGTCCGCCGCCTCGGGAACGGCAAGCCGGACTACCGCTGGGCCAAAGCCACTGCGACACAGGAGGTGAACGCATGACCGCCCGCGCCATTGATTGTCTGGTCAACGTCCACTTCGGCGAGACCGAACAGCAGCCGACCTGGATGCTCAAGGTCCGCGACGACTACTTCAAGGGTCCGGAGTCGATGTTCGCGCCCGTCGACATGGGCGAGCTGCTCGAGGAGATGGACGAGCAGGGGGTCCAGAAGGCGATCCTGATGGACAGCATCGCCAAACCGTCGACGACGGCGCGCAAGTTCGCCGACGCCAGACCGGATCGGTTCGCGTTGGCGATCGGCGGCTTCAACCTGTTACGCCCGATCCCGTCGCTGCGGGAGTTGGCGTCCGTCGTCAACGACCTGCCCGTGGCGTATGCCGCCGTGGGGCCCAGCTTCTGGGGTGACGGTCAGTATCCGCCCAGCGACGCCGTCTACTACCCCCTCTACACCAAGTGCGCCGAGCTCGAATTGCCGTTGTGCATCAACACCGGCATCCCCGGCCCGCCGATCCCCGGTGAGGTGCAGAACCCGATCCATCTCGACCGGGTCTGCGTGCGGTTCCCGGAACTCAAGCTCTGCATGATCCACGGGGCCGATCCGTGGTGGGACGTCGCGATCCGCCTGCTGATCAAGTACCAGAACCTGCGCTTGATGACGTCGGCGTGGTCACCGAAGCGGTTGCCCGAGAGCCTGCTTCACTACATGCGCACGCGAGGGCCGAACAAGCTGATCTACGCGTCGGACTGGCCGGTGCTCAAGATGCGCCGCGTCGTGCCCGAGGCGCTGGCCCTTGACCTGCCGGCCGAGGTGCTGGACAACTACTTGTACAACAATGCGCAGGAGTTCTTCTTCGGCGTCGACAAGGAGCAGTGATGGACCGTTACGAACTGCGCAGGCTCGACTACAGCCTGTCCGAGGACCACCAGGCGCTGCAGGCCGCATACAAGGACTTCTTCAAGACGCACTGTTCGATCGAGACCGTCCGCGCCGCAGAGGCATCCGGCTTCGACAAGAGTCTCTGGGAGCGGCTGTGCACGATGGGCGCGACCACGATGGCACTGCCCGAGGATGTGGGCGGCGACGGCGCCACGCTGGTCGACCTGACGCTGGTGGCCGAGGAGATCGGCCGCTCGCTGGCACCCGTGCCGTGGATCGACCACGTCAGCGGGGCACGGCTACTCGGGAGACTCGGCGCGGTCGACCCCGAAGTCGTGAGCGGCCAGCAGATCGTCGGCCTGGATCCCCAGCAGGACAGCGTCTCCGGGGTGCGCCTGCTGGCGAGCGGATCGGTCGCCGACCACATCGTGCTGCGCGACGGCGACGACATCGTCAAGCTGACGTTCGCCACCCGGCCCACCAAGGTCGACAACATCGGCCGGCTGCCGATGGCGTGGATCGACCCGACCGCCGCCGACAGCCGCACCGTCCTAGCGAGCGGGTCCGCTGCACTGGCGGAATACCAACGTGCACTGGACGAATGGCGGGTGTTGACGGGGGCGGCGCTGGTCGGCCTTGTCGAGGAGACCATGACGATCGCGGCGGAGTTCTCCAAAACCCGCTACACCCTGGGGGTGCCGATCTCGACGCTGCAGGCGATCTCGCATCCGCTGGCCAACATCGCGATCACGGTGCAGGGCGGGCGCAACCTGGCGCGCCGCGCCGCGTGGTTCCTCGACAATGAGCCCGACGAACGGCCCGAACTGGCTCCGTCGGCGTTCGTGTTCATGGCCGAGGAGGCGTCCAAGGCGGCCACGATGGCGGTGCAGGTCCAAGGTGGGCTCGGGGTGTCGGCGGAGGCCGCCGCCAGTGCGTACCTCCTGCGTGCCCGCGGATGGGCGCTCGCCGGGGGAGACCCGGCCGCCGCCGCCAAGTACATCGCCGGCATCGTCGCGGCCCGCGAGAGCGGAGAGGGCAAGTAATGGATTTCTCACGGGTCGAACTCTCCGACGAGGACCGGGCCTTCCTCGAGGAGTCGCGCACCTTCCTGTCAGAGATCGTCACCGAGGACGTCATCCGTCGTGACCGCGAGACCGGCGACAACTTCGACGAGGGCGTCCACCTCGCGCTCGGCAAGGCCGGATACCTTGCGCGCGAATGGAAGGCGGAATCGGACGGCGGGTTCAACCGGATCCGGCGCCGCATCTGGGAGCTGGAGAAGCGCCGGGCGCACGTGCCGTGGGTGACCTTCGGGACGACGGCGATGATCGCCCGATCGGTCGAGAAGTTCGGCTCACCCGAACTCAAGGCCGAGGTGATGCCCCGGGTGTACACCGGCGAGGTCCGGCTGTGCCTGGGCTACACCGAGCCCGAGGGCGGGTCCGACGTCGCCACGTGCAAAACCAGGGCCGTGCGAGACGGCGACGGGTGGATTATCAATGGCTCCAAGATGTTCACCACCGGCGCCCACAACTGCCAGTACGTCTTCCTGATCACCAACACCGACCCCGACGCGCCGAAACACAAGAGCCTCACCATGTTTCTGGTTCCGCTCGACTCGCCGGGCATCGAGATCCAAGGCATCCGCACCGTTGACGGCGACCGGACGAACATCGTGTACTACAGCGATGTCCGCGTCGACGACAAGTACCGCCTCGGTGAGGTGAATGACGGCTGGACGGTGGTGCGTGAACCGCTCAACGTCGAACACGGCGCGGTGGAGGCGGCCGCCGACGGCCTGCAGGACGTCTCGATCATGATGCACCAGGCCAACACGATGGCCACCGCGGTCGACAAGGCGGCGGCGCTGGTCGCACAGCCGGATCCCAACGGCCGCAGGCCGATCGACGACGGATCGGTGGCATACCGGTTGGGCCGCAGCGTCGCCCGCATGGAGGCGGCCTTCTCGGCCACCAGCATCTTCGGCCGGGTGGCGCTGGCGCAGACGATGCGTGACATCTCGCCGGACCTGATGGACCTGCTCGGCACGGCGTCCTCGCTGCCGCTCGGCACCGACGGGGCGATCGACGACGGCGCCGCCGAGTACGTGTACCGCTTCGCGCCGCTGGTCGGCATCTACGGCGGCACGCTGGAGGTGTTCCGCAACATGATCGCCCAGTACGTTCTCGGCCTGGGCAAGCCGGCGTATGCCCCGCCCGTCAAGAAGGCCTCCTAACCCGGGTTTCGGCGAGCGTGCGTGTTTGCTCACGACACGCCGCGTAATCTCAACATTTTCCGCACGCTCGCGCCCGAGGAAGGTGCACAAATGCCTGAACCGACAGCCATACCTCGCGTCCGCCGCGCATTGGTGATGGGTCCGAGCGGCTTCGTCGGTTCACACGTCACGCGAAAGCTCGTCGAGCGCGGCGACGACGTGCGGGTGTACCTACGCAAAACGAGTTCCACCGTGGCAATCGACGACCTCGACGTCGAACGCTGCTACGGCGACCTTTACGACGACGAAGCCCTTCGCGCGGCGATGGCCGACCGCGACGTCGTCTACTACTGCATCGTCGACACCCGGTTCCATCTGCGTGACCCCGCACCGCTATTCGAGACCAACGTCAACTGCCTGCGCCGGGTGCTCGACGTCGCGGCGAAGGCGGGCCTGCACCGATTCGTGTTCTGCAGCACCATCGGGACGATCGCGCTCGGCGATGGACGTCGTCCGGTGACCGAGGACATGCCGTTCGACTGGGGCGACAGGGGCGGCGCGTACATCGAGTCGCGCCGCCAGGCCGAGGAACTGGTGCTGTCCTACGCCCGCGACCGCGGCCTGCCCGCGGTGGCGATGTGCGTGTCGAATCCGTACGGGCCGCAGGATTTCCAGCCGCACCAGGGGCTGATGGTGCAGTACGCCGCGCTGGGCAAGATCCCCGCCTACATCAAAGGTGTGTCCACCGAGGTGGTCGGCATCGAAGATGTCGCCGAGGCCTTCCTGCTCGCCGCCGAACGCGGCAGGGTGGGGGAGCGCTACATCATCTCCGAGAGCTACATGCCGATGCGGGACCTGCTCACGACGGCCGCCAAGGCGGTCGGTGCGAAGCCGCCGCGGTTCGGCGTACCGCTTCCCGTGGTGTACGCGACGGTGTGGGTCGCCGCCCTGGCCGCCCGGTTGTTGCGGCGGGAGATGCCGATGAACACCACCGGGATCCGCCTGCTGCACATCATGGCGCCGGCGGACCACAGCAAGGCGACACGAGAACTCGGCTGGCATCCGCGGCCCACCGCCGAGTCGCTCGAACGGGCCGCGCGGTTCCACGTCGACCAGGCAAGAAGGACGGCCGGCGAATGACCGAAGCCGACCTCGTCGAGATCGAGGCGATCAAACAGCTGAAGGCGCGCTACTGCCGCCTCCTCGACACCAAGGACTGGGCGGCGTGGCGCACCCTGTTCGCCGACGACTTCCTCAGCGACACTTCGCCTGCCGGCGGCAAGAAGATCCACGGCGCCGACGAGTTCGTCGCGTTCACTCGCAAGAGCCTGCGCAACCAGGCCACCGTGCACCAGGTGCACGCTCCGGAGATCGAGCTGACCTCTCCGACGACGGCCCGTGGTGTGTGGGCACTCGAGGACGTCGTCCGGTTCGGGCCGGGTATCAATCTGCGCGGCTACGGCCACTACCACGAGACCTACGAGAAGCTCGACGGCCAGTGGTGCTTCACGAGCTCGACGCTGACGCGTCTGCGCGAGGACGTCTTCAACGGCCTTGTCGCCGTCTATATCTCGGATCGCGTACGCAAGCTCATCATGAAGGCTTCGCGTCGCGCGCTGAAGTGATCCCAGCTCAGGACCGGATGAACTCCAGCAGGTCGGGATTGATGACGTCGTGGTGGGTGACGAACGCCCCGTGCGGATAGCCCGGATACGTCTTCAAGGTGCCGTTCGGCAGTAGCTTCGCCGACAGCGGTCCCGAATCCTCGTACGGGACGATCTGATCGTCGTCGCCGTGCATCACCAGCACCGGGATGGTGATCTTCTTCAGGTCCTCGGTGAAGTCGGTCTGCGAGAACGCGACGATGCCGTCGTAGTGTGCCTTGGCGCCGCCCATCATCCCTTGGCGCCACCAGTTTTCGATGATCGCCTCCGACGGCTCCACACCGGGTCGGTTGAATCCGTAGAACGGGCCCGCGGCCAGCGAGCGGTAGAACTCCGACCGGTTGGCCGCCAGCTGCGCCTGAAGATCGTCGAACACCTCCTTCGGCAGGCCGCCCGGATTGGCGTCGGTCTTGACCATGATCGGCGGCACCGAGCTGATCAGGACCGCTTTGGCCGCTCGCTCCTGCCCGTGTCGCGCAAGGTAGTGCGCCACCTCGCCGCCGCCGGTTGAATGGCCGATGTGCACGGCGTCGTGTAGGTCAAGGTGCTCGACGACGGCCGCGAGATCGTCTGCGTAGTGGTCCATGTCGTGGCCGTCGGCAACCTGCGCCGATCTGCCGTGCCCGCGGCGGTCGTGCGCGACGACGCGGTACCCGTGCTGCAGGAAGAACAGCATCTGCGTGTCCCAGTCGTCGGCCGACAGCGGCCATCCGTGGCTGAACACGATCGGCTGACCCGAACCCCAGTCCTTGAAGAAGATGTCGACGCCGTCGCTCGTGGTGATCGTGGGCATGCTGGCTCCTTTTCGTGGAACATCTAGCTATGCGCACTCTGCCACGCCCGCACTTCTTTCGCGCGAATACTTCTCGGTGAGCTGCGTCGTCGTCACCGCGTGAGGATCGTCGCTGCGGCGGTTCCCGGCGCGCCGTAGAGCTGGGCGAAGCCGACCTTCGGCTCGCCGGGCACCTGCCGATCGCCGGCCTCGCCGCGGAGTTGACGCACCAGCTCGTGGATCTGGCGCAGGCCCGACGCGCCGATCGGCTCCCCGTTGGCGATCAGGCCGCCGTCGGTGTTGATCGGCAGCGACCCGGTGATCTCGGTGGCCCCGTCGGCGAGCAGCTTCTCTTGGTCGCCGTCGGCGCAGAACCCGCATTCGGCCATGTGGATGATCTCGGCACCGGCGTCGGTGTCCTGCAACTGGATGACGTCGACGTCCTGCGGTGCCACACCGGCCTTTTCGAACGCCGCCCTCGCGGCGTAGACGGTGGGTGCGACGTCCTCCTCGACGGGTGCGAACGTCGTATTCACCTCGTAGGCACCATATTTGCGGGTTCGGACCTCGACCGCCCGCAGGTACACAGGCTTGGACGTATAGCGCTCGGCGATGTCGGCGCGACACATCACAACGGCCGCGGCGCCCTCATCGGGTGCGCAGAACATGTACTGCGTGAGCGGATAGTTCAGCATCGTGGAGTTGAGGATCTGGTCCTCGGGGATGGGCTTGCGGCGGAACGCGTTGGGGTTCAGCGCACCGTTGCGGAAGTTCTTGGCCGCCACTTTGGCAAGCGTCTGCTGGGAGATGCCGTGCTCGTGAAGGTAGCGGTTGGCCTTCATCCCGAAGAACTGGGTGGTGAGGTACTGGCCGTTCTCGGCGTACCACCGCGGCATGCCGACCAGGGCGGGGTCTTCGGTGAAGGCGCCGCGCGGGTGCTTGTCGAGCCCGATCGCGATGCCGATGTCGTAGTCGCCCAGCCGGATTCCGTCGGCGCAGGCCTTGGCGGCGCTGGCCGCGGTGGCGCAGGCGTTGAAGACGTTGGTGAACGGGATACCGGACAGCCCGACCATGCCGACGATCGCGTCGGGGTTGGCGACGGTCCAGCTGCCTCCGGTGGCGAACTGGATGTCCTTCCACTCCACACCGGCGTCGGCGACGGCGGCGAAGATCGCGTCGACGGCCATCTCCATCGCGGATTTGCCCTCGAAGCGGCCAAAGGGATGCAGTCCGACACCGATGATCGCCACGTCGTGCATGCCTGATCCTCTCGTCAACGTCGATCCGAGGTGTAACTGTAACTCTTACAGTATCGTAATCGGCGTGGCGCCGGTCATCGAGAACAAGCCGACCTTCTGCCGGATCTGCGAGCCGTTGTGCGGAATGATCGCGACGGTCGAGGACGGCCGCCTGGTGGCGTTGCGGCCCGACAAGGAGCACCCGCTCTCGGCCGGTTTCGCCTGCCAGAAGGGCATCGCGTTCACCGAGGTCGTCAACGACCCGGATCGGGTGACGCGGCCGCTGCGTCGCGGGCCTACCGGCTTCGAAGCGGTGACGTGGGACGAGGCGATGGACGACATCGCGGGCCGCTTGTCCGCGATCCTGCGCCGTCACGGTTCCGGCGCGGTCGGCTGGTACATGGGCAACCCCGGTGCGTTCAGCTACGCGCACACGTTCGCGGCGCTGTTGTTCATGAAGGGCCTCGGCCGGCACGGCCACTACTTCACCGCGTCATCGCAGGACACCAACAGCAGGCTCATCGCCAGCCAGCTGCTCTACGGAGTGCCGACGTCGGTACCCATACCGGATCTGACGCGGACCGACCTCTTGGTCATGATGGGGGCGAATCCCGTTGTGTCGCACGGGAGCTTCCTGACGGCGCCGCGGATCAAGGACCGCATGCACGACATCGTCAAACGCGGTGGGCGCGTGGTGATCGTCGACCCGCGACGCAGCGAGACCGCCGTGGCGTTCGAATGGCTCGGCATCGTGCCGGACACCGACTCGCTGCTGTTGCTCTCGCTGCTGCACGTGATGTTCGCCGAAGGACTGGTCGACATCGCCGCCGTGAAACGCAGGGCCGATGGTGTCGACTGGCTGCGGTCACTGTGCCGACCGTTCAGCCCGGAGTCGACGGCCGCTTCGACCGGGATCGATGCGGACAGCGTGCGGGCGTTGGCGCGCGATTTGGTGAACACGCCGCGGGCGGCGGTCTACGGCCGGCTCGGCACCTGCGTCGGCAGCCACGGGACGCTGACGACGTATCTGATCGATGCGGTGAACCTGGTGGCCGGCAACCTCGACGTGCCGGGCGGTTCGGTGTTCAGCTCGATGCACACCGCCGGCCAGAAGTGGCAGAACGTCGCGATGGGCGCCATCATGCGGCGGTCGTATCGGCGCAAGCGCTCGCGCATCAGCGGAACCCCGAGCGCGATCGGCTCCGAGCCCGCGGCGCTGATGGCGAAGGAGATCACGACGCCGGGCGACCGCCGGATCCGTGCGATGTTCGTCTCGGCCGGCAACCCCGTGCTGTCGGTGCCCAATGGTGAAGAACTCGAGGCGGCGTTCGGCGAACTGGAGCTCTCCGTCGCGCTCGACTTCTACGTCACCGAGACGAGCGCGCAATGCGACTACATCCTGCCCGTCACGACGATGTACGAACGCGACGATTTCCCGTACACCTTCCAGGGGTTTCAGGCCACGCCGTTGCGTCAGGCGACCCAAGCCGTCCTTGCGCCGGTGGGCGAGGCGCGCGGGGAGTGGGATATCACCGAGGAGCTGGCTCGACGGCTGGCTCGACGCGTGCCCGCCTTCGCGGCGTTTGCTGGTGTCCGAAAGGTCCTGGGGTTGTTCGGTTTCGAGGCGTCGCCGCGGATCATGATGGACGCGCTGGTGCGGATGTCCGAGGGCGGCGACAGGTTCGGGTTGCGACGAGGCGGGGTGTCGCTGCGCCGGTTGACCGAGGAGCATCCGCACGGCGTCGTGGTCGCGCCGAACATCCGCACGGGTGTGCTGCGCGACGCCGTCGGCTACCTGTCGCGCCGCGTTCGGTTGGCTCACCCGGGGATCGCCGCCGAGGTCGACAAGCTGTCGAGGCGTGCGGTGCCCGACGGCTATCCGCTGAGAATGATCGGCCTGCGCGAGCCGCGGTCGGAGAACTCGTGGATGCACAACTCGCCGTTGCTGATGCGCGGTGACCGTCGCCAGCACGCGCTGATGCATGTCGACGACGCGGCCGAGGGCAACATCGTCGACGGCGACGACGTCCGGATCACCTCGCCGTACGGCGCCATCACGGTTCCGGTGTCGACGACGAAGGATCTCGTGACCGGCGTCGTCGCGGTGCCACACGGGTGGGGGCACAAGGGAACCGGCAGTTGGCGGCTGGCCAACCGCGCCGGTGGCGCGAACGTCAACCGGCTGACGTCCAGCAACCCCGATGACGTCGAGGCGCTGTCGGGGATGGCGTGGTTGACGGGCGTACCGATCCGCGTCGAGCGGGCCAACTAGTCGGCGCGAGCGTGCGTGTTTGCACACGACACACCGCGCGATAGCAGCACTTTGTGCACGCTCGGTGTCCGCTGACTTCATGCGAGCCGGAGCACCCGTTGCTCGAGAAGATCGGCGCCCCGAGCGGGTCCGCCAGTCGCCGCGAAACCTTCGGCGACACGCCGAGCGCCCTCGCTCATGGTCATCGCCTCACGAACCTTCTCCTGCAATCGCTGCACCGATAATTTGTTGGCGGGCAATCGCGTGCCGCATCGCGCGACTTCCACTCGCCGTGCCACTTCGAATTGATCACGCCCATACGGCACTACGCACACCGGCACGCCATGGTCGAGCGCTTTCTGGGTCGCGCCCATGCCTCCGTGAGTCACCGCGCACACCGATTTGCGGAGGACCAAGCTATGGGGAACGTACTTGCAGACGGTTGCGTTCGCAGGTGTCTTCAGGCCGATCGACTCGGCCGCCGGCATGGTAGCGACCACGTGAAAAGGCTGGCCAGCGAGTGCGGCAATCGCAGTCGAAACCAGTTCGGCATCGCCCTGCTTCTCAGAAGAGGTCGTGACGAGCACGATCGGCTGTTCGATCGCGGACAGCCACTCGGGGACGACGTCAGCACCGGGGTCGACAGTGCACGGTCCGACCATGTGGACCGCGTTCCCCCAATCGGTCTGTAGGTATTGAAACGGTTTACCGCTGGCGACCAACATGAGTGGTGCGCGGCGCAGGAACTCGTCCATCGATTTGACTGGCGGCAGACCTACCCTTGCTCGAATCGCATTGAGTGGTCGCCGCCCAACGCGTTCGAGGGGAGCGAGCAGCACGGCCGTCGCCGCGGCGTCCCGTACCCGACCGAGTGCTTCCGGCAAGGGCTTGAGGCCCATACCGAACGGCGGTACACCGGACGAGCGCAGCAGCGGTGTATATGGACAGAAGCACGCCCACGGAATCCTTCCGGCCTCTGCGGAGCAGAAAGCTCCCCAGCAGTTCACGTCGAGGAGTAGAGCGTCCGGCCTTATCTGTGCCACCGCTGCGGCGAGGTCATCGACTTCGAGCTCAGCACGCTTGCCGAATACCGAGGCAGAAATCTTCAGCGCGGCAATAGGATTCGATCCTTGCCAATCATCCTGGGTGATTGCTTCGATGTCGGGGTCGATGGCCTCGGTTGCGAATCCGAGTGATCGTCCTGCCCCGACGCCGGCCGAGAGCGTGCGAAGGTGGATACTGTGTCCTCGGTTGGCAAGTTCGGACAGGATCGCGCTCATTGGCAGAAGGTGGCCGAGTGCCGGTGATGTGTACGCGAGAATGGTTGCCACCGTTGCCCCGAAAGTTCAACCGCACCGGCGGACCATCTGGCGCGCTTCGTCGATGCGGCCGCGGGCGTCGAGTTTTTCGCAGAGCGAGAGATACTGTTCCGCCACCTCGGCATAGCCTGCGGTGTCGCCCGTCGCTTCTGCCAACAGCGCCCGCGACCGTAGCCACCACAGATCCATCGCCGGTATATGGGGATGGCGGGCGAGTGGAGTGTCGATGACCCGCTGGGCCTCAGCAAGATCACCTGACCCGGATCTCTCGATGAGCAGTTCGACGAGGGCCTCTCCTGCACGGACGGCAGCGAAACGGGGGCCACGCGTGGTGTGCAGTTCGAAGCAGGCTCGCAATTCGATGATCGCTTCGTCCCGCCTGCCCTTTCGCGCTGCGTCTGTGGCGAGGTCGGACACGATGACAGGCATTGCAGCTGTGAACAAATTGTGTTTGTCGATGTTCGCGCGAGCGCGCTCCAGTAGCTCGATGGCCTCCTCGTGTGTGGATTCGTCGGTGCGTAGCAAGACGATTGCCGCGGACCACTGGGCGGCGATGATGCAGAACAGGTCACCGAACGAGTCTGCACGTCTCAGATTTTCGAGCATCTCGTCGACTACGTCGGATGGCCTGAGTATTCCGACCGTTGCGAGCAGACCCCAGTAAGCCCATACGATCGCTTGCCTAGCAGGCGGCAGGCCGTGCGCACCTTCGTGGCTGTCCTGCATGTGCATGCGGCCCGCTTTGTAATCACCTGTGAGACACTCGATCCCGCCCCGAACGCAATTCGCCAACACATGCTCCATAGTCCGGACATGTTCGAGGAGCGTCATGGTGCGTTCCGCCATCTTCAGAGCCGCGTCAAAATCACAGTTCAAGAATCGGGCATATGCGATCGCGAATAAAATGTCACCCATGGTTGGCACATCGCAATCGACGCTGTCGACGATTTCGGCCAGTTCATCCGCGAGTTCGGCGGCCTCAGGCACACGAATATCGTTGTTGGCAAGCGAGATAACGCGCCCGGCCATCGCGATCGCCAAGGACGTCATATCGTTGGCTTGCGCCGTCAGCACACGAAGCTCGCGAAACTGCGCGTCGGCGTCGGCGTCATGGCCGACGAACACCGACTTGGAGATCAGCATCGCCCTTGGTGCGATCCGCATGGCGGTGACGCCGTCGTAGTCGTCGGGCAATTGGTCGGCGATGCGTCGCGCGCTTTCCCATCGCGTGCGTGCCGCTCGAAGATCGCGTAGCGCAAGCCACTCAGCCGCCCGCATATGCCAGTGATATGCGTCGAGCAAATCGCCAGCGGCTTCATAATGTGTAGCGATGAGCTCTGCGTTCTCCTCGGGTGCGGCCTGACTGCGCGCTCTGATCGCGGCGGCCAGCAGCCGGTGTGCATGTGAACGCGTGGCCGACAGCTGCGACTCATAAGACACCGTGCGCACCAGCGGATGCCGGAAGCAATACCGCGGTCTTGGAACGAACTCTGTCTGATCGATGAGTTCCGCGGAGACGAGATCGGCGAGGCGGGCTGCCTGGGTGTCGGGCAGCAGGGTGCGCAGCGTCTCCACGTCGAATTGGCTACCGATCACGGCCGCCGCGTTGAGAATCGACTTGGCCTCGATGGGCAGCCGGTCGATACGGGCGGCGAGCACGGCTTGAACGGTTGCCGGCACGGCGATCGTGTTGACATCACTGATCAGTCGGTAGTTTCCGCGGCTACCCGTCAGTACGCCTCGTCCGGCGAGATCTCGCACGATTTCTTCCGCGAAAAACGGGTTGCCCAATGTCGCTACAGCAATACGGTCGGCGAGTGTTCCGAGCGATAGATCGTCGCCCAACAAATTCTGAACCAGCGATACGGCCGTCGCCCCCGCCAGGGGTTCGAGCGTGATCGAATGACGCGAACATCGATGCAGCGCGCCGTGGAATTCCGGCCGATAGGTCGTGACGAATGTCGACGTCGTCACGTTGAGTGTGGCCGCGAATTCCGAAAGCACTTCATCGCTAGGCGCGTCAATCCAGTGTGCATCCTCGAGGACGAACACGGTGCGGGTCGATCGCGCCAGCACTGCTTGCGCCATCATCTCAACCAGGCGTCGGCGCCGGCCGTCGATACGGACTGCAAGGGGCTCCGCGCTCGATTCGGCGATGCCCATGACCTCGAACAGGATTTGGGCATCGGGAGACTGCTCCGGCAGGAGTCCCTTGTACTGTGCGGCCGTGGACTGTCGGGCCTCGGAATCGCTGAGTCCCTCGACCCTGAACATCGCGCGCAGCATCCGTGACAGCGCACGAAATGCCACGGTCGTCGTGTGCGCTTCGCAGCGTGCTATCACGATTTCGGCGCCCTTCTGAGCAGCGATCTCGGTGAACTCTGCGACCAGTCGACTCTTGCCAAGACCAGGGTCGCCAACGATCGCTACCAGACTGCCGTGGTTGGCGTCGAAGACATTGCGGAGCCAGGTCATTTCGGCATCGCGACCCAACATGACGCCTTCATTTCGCCCGACCACCATTTGGCCGGACTCGACTGATAGGAGTCGCCGTGCCAACACGGGGGCGTCAGTGCCTTTGATCGCGATGTCTTCACATGGACCCAGCCGCGCTAGATTCTCGACCAGGTCAGCGGTCGATTTTGAGCACAGCACCCCGCCTGCTGGCGCGGCGGCTTCCATGCGTTGCGCCATGCCGACGGGATGGCCGACAGCGGTGTATCTACCCGGACCCACCCCGATCTCTCCGGCTATCACCTCACCCGAATTCAGTCCGACACGAATCTGCAGATCGACGCCGTCGCAGCGACGGACTTCATCGGCCAGGCACCGGGTAACGGACTGTATCTCCAACGCCGCGATGCAGGCACGCAGCGCGTGATCCTCGAGCGCGCGGGGGGCGCCGAAGAGGGCCATCAAGCCGTCGCCAGTGAATTTGTCAACGGTGCCCTGGTAGCGCTGAACCACCGCTGCAGCCCTGTTGAACAACTCGTTCATGATTTCGCGAAGTCGTTCCGGATCGAGGGTCGATGCGAGCTTCATCGACCCGACCACATCGCTGAATAGAACGGTGACCTGCTTCCGCTCGATGGCCTGCACAGGTGCCGACACCGGCGCGCCGCATTCATCGCAGAAGCGAGCCTTAGCCCTCAGCTCGTTCCCGCATGTCCCACACAGATCGGTGGCCTCGGCCACCGGACCAGCCATTTATTCTCCTCAACGTCAATAAGCCCATGATCACCCAAGCCAACATCGTGGGGTCGGGTTTTTCCAGATTGACTACTCCAGTTCACGTAGGTCGGGTCGACGGCACGCCGCGTCGTTATCGCAGGGCCGCAGGGAGTGCCCTGCTTCGCTGCGTTTGGCAACAGACGCGCACGCTGGCGACACAACGAGGGGGCGGGAAGTGCCGCACATCCGCGGCGGGTCTTATGCAAACACGCACGCTCGCGCACATGAGGTCGGCTATGCGATGGCGCCCTTCTCCTTGAGCGCCTCGATGCGGTCCCAGTCCATGCCGATGTCCATCAGCACCAGCTCGGTGTGCTCGCTGGCCTGCGGTGCGCGCGTCGTCTCCAGCGGCTCGTGGTTGAACTGCACCGGGCCGCGGACGACCTTGAACGGCTCACCGCCGTCGGCCGCCTCCACCTCGACGACCATGTCGTTGGCGAGCGCCTGCTCGTCGGTGGTCAGGTCGAGGAAGCTCTGGAACGGCGCCCACTGACCCTTCATCGTCTTCAACCGTTGGCGCCAGTATTCGAACGGCTTGCTGCGGATCTTCTCGCGAATCAAATCGACTGCCGCCGCGGCGTTCTCGATCAGCGGCATCACGTCGCCGAAACGAGGGTCGTCGGCGAGTTCCGGAAGTTCCAGATGCTCGAACGCGTCGCGGATGTACCCCGTCGGGCTCACGATGCACAGGTTGATCGTGCCGCCGTCGGAGGTCAGATAGTTCGCCATGAACGGGTTCACGCTCGGACCCGCCGCGTCCGGCATCAGCGAACGCATGGTCTCGCCGGTCTCCATACCCTGTGTCACGCTGGCGCCGCCTGCCCACCACGCCGTACTCAGCAGCGAGACGTCGAGTTCGACCGCCTCACCGGTGCGCAACCGGTGAAACAGCGCGGCCGAGATCCCGCCCGCGATGTTCATTCCGCCGATCGAGTCACCGAAGGCCGGAATGCCCTGGGACAGTGCGCCGCCGATCTCCTCGGGGGTCAAGGCGTGTCCGACCCCGCTGCGCGTCCAGAACGCGGTGCCGTCGAAACCGCCGGCGTCACGATCGGGTCCCTTGTCGCCGTACGCGCTGCCGCGCGCGTAGATGATGTCCGGGTTCGCCGCGCGGATGTGCTCGATGTCGAACTTGTTCTTCTGCCGTTGCGCGGGGAGGTAATTGGTGAGGAACACGTCCGAGGTCTTGGCGATCTCGTAGAGCACCTCCTGACCTTCCGGCGTCGACACGTCGATACCGATGCTGCGCTTTCCGCGGTTGGGGTGCTCGATCAGGGGATGGCGGTTCGGGTCGAGTTGGAAGCCGCCCATGTTGATGAAACCGCGCTGGGTGTCACCGCGCACCGGATGCTCGACCTTGATGACGTCGGCCCCCCAATCGGCGAGGATCGCTCCCGCCGCCGGAACGAACGTGAATTGTGCGACCTCGAGGACGCGTACGCCCTCCATGACCTTGACCAAATCGGCTCCCTCGTACCCGGCGCTCCGGCTGTTGAATAAACCTACTGTAAGCATTACAGTTAGTCGTCCCGCAAAGAGAGTCTAGAGGTGCCGGTGAGCGACGTCGAGGAACGGATCGAGACCAGCATCGACATCGGCAAGCGAGCGGCGGGGCGCGCCGAAACGCGAATGCTCATCGACGGACAACTCGTGTCGGCGGCCTCTGGTGCGCAGTTCGACAACCTGAGCCCGGCTACCGGCCGACTGCTGGGATCCACCTCCGCTGCCGAAGCCGAGGACATGGATCGCGCGATCGCGGCCGCCCGCCGCGCATTCGACGAGACCGATTGGGCCACCAATCGACGGCTGCGTGCGCATTGCCTCGACCAGTTGCAGGCCGCGATCGAAGCCGAGCAGGAGGAACTGCGCGAGGAGCTGATCGCCGAGGTTGGCTGCCCGGTGATGACAACGCAATCGGCACAACTGGATTGGCCGCTGGCGGACGGCCTTCGCTATCCCGCGCGGGCGATGCTCGACTTCGCATGGGAGCGCACGCTGGACGGCGGAGGTCTGTTCGGCGAGCGCAATGTACGCACGGTGGTCAAGGAACCCGTCGGCGTCGTCGCCGCGATCACGCCGTCGAACTTTCCGATCGAGGTCATCCTCAACAAGCTCGGGCCCGCGCTCGCGACCGGAAACACCGTCGTGCTCAAGCCCGATCCGCACACGCCGTGGAACGCCACCCGACTCGGCCGGCTTATCGCCGAGCACACCGACATTCCGCCCGGCGTCGTCAACGTGGTGCCCACACCCTCAAACGACGTGGCCTGGCTGCTCGGCACCGACCCGCGCGTCGACATGATCTCGTTCACCGGTTCCACCGGAGTGGGCAAGCTGCTGATGCGCCAGGGCGCCGACACGATGAAGCGGATGTTCCTGGAACTGGGCGGCAAATCCGTGTCGATCGTGCTCGACGACGCCCCACCCGCGGCGATCGTCGGATCGGCGGTCGGGGTGTGCGTGCACGCCGGGCAGGCGTGTGCGGCCACGACGCGCATGCTCGTGCATCGGTCGCGCTACGACGACGCCGTCGCCGGCATCACCGCTGCCTATCAGGCTGTGCCGGTAGGTGATCCGGTCAGCCCCGACACCCTGGTGGGGCCGGTGATCAGTGCGGCCCAGAAGCAACGGGTCCTCGACGCGATCGAGCAGGCTCGCTCTGAGGGCGCCGAGATCACCACCGGAGGTGGGCCCGTCGCCGGTCTTCCCGAACATCTCGCCGGCGGACACTACGTGGCGCCCACCGTGATCGTGGGTGTCGACAACGACTCGGCGATCGCACAGCAGGAGGTGTTCGGCCCCGTGCTGGTCGTGCTGCCGTTCGACGATGACGACGAGGCGGTGCGAATCGCCAACGACAGCGCATACGGTTTGGCGGGCGCGGTTTCGTCGCGCTCACTGGATCGGGGGATGGCGATCGCCCGCCGCATCCGCACCGGTTCGTTCGGGGTCAACGGCGGCATGTTCTACGGGGCCGATGCACCGTTCGGCGGATTCAAAAGCAGCGGCGTCGGAAGGCAGTGCGGCATCGAGGGTTTCGAACAGTACCTCGAGACGAAGACGGTGGCTTACCGCGCGCCGAGGACGGGTGCTACGCCGCCTCGATGATCGCTTCGGCGTGGTCGAGGATGCTGTCGAGGATGTAGCCGAAGTCGATGTCGTCGGCGAACCCGATGTAGCGGCCGCCGTCGTCGCGTTGGGCGGGGAAGCCCTCGGTGCGCTCCTGGAGTCGCTCGAGAACAACCGATCCCCGGATGTGCACCGAGATCGCGCCGTACGTATCGGCGGCCTGATCCACCGTGAGTCCCGCTTCGACCAGCGCCCCGATCGGTTGACCCAGTTTCTGGAGCGCATTGTGCATCGCGCGGTGGCCGTACTGTCCCCGGATCAACACCAGATCGCAGAGGATCGGATCTGCGCGGAATCTCCGTCGCATGGTCAAGGCGTGGTCGCGCAACGACTCTCGCCAATTCGAGGCGGAGATGGTCGGCACCGTGAACTCGAACCGCTCCAACGCCCGGTCGGTCATCGCGTCGAGCAGATCGTCCTTGCGGCGGAAGTACCAGTAGATGCTGGTGACGCCGACACCGAGATGTTTGGCGAGCTGGGGCATGCTCAGGTTTTCGATCGAGACCTCCTGTGCGACCTGCAGTGCGCCCTCGAGTATCTCCTCGGCGCTGATCGACCCGCGGTCGCGGCGGGTACGCCCGCTTCCGGTTTTGGTCACGTCAGCCGACCGGATCGAACGTCACTGGCAGCGCAGTCGGCGATCGAAAGGGTTGACCGGCGATGTGCGGGTTGTCGTCGGTGACCAGGGTGATGTTGGTGAGCCGGTCCAGAAGGCATTCCAGCGCAACTCGCGTCTCCATGCGTGCGAGATGCAAGCCCATACAGGTGTGCTCACCGGCCGCAAAGGAGATGTGCGGCACGCGCTTGCGGAAGATGTCGAACTCCTCGGAACGCTCCCAACGGTTCTCGTCGCGGTTGGCCGATCCGATGCACACGTCGATCACCGAACCCTTGGGCAGCCGAACCCCCTCGAGTTCGGTCTCTTCGGTCGCGAAGCGCTGCACGGTGGTCAACGGGGTTTCATAACGCAGGCCTTCTTCGATGGCGGCGGGGACGAGATCGCGGTCGGCCTGGACGGCGGCGAACTGTTCGGGGTGGGTGAGTAGGAGATACAGCAGGTTTCCCGACGAGCGATAGGTGGTCTCCAGGCCGGCGGGGAGCAACAGCCGCAAGAACGAGTAGATCGACTCGTCACTGAGTTTCTCGCCGTCGATCTCGGCGCTGACCAAGTCGCCGATGATGTCCTCGGTCGGCTTGGACCTGCGCTTGTCGATCTGCGTCAGGAAGTAGTCCTTCAGCGCGGCGGACGCCTCGAATGCGCGCTTGTATCTGACGTGGTAGCTGATCAATTCGACCGCCCGCTTGCGGAACCAGGGCAGGTCCTCCTCGGGCAGACCCAGGAGCTTGGAGATCACGCGGGTCGGGAACTCGAATGTGAAATCGCGTACCAGGTCGGCGTGTCCGTCCTCGACGAACTCGTCGATCAGCGCGGTGACCACCGGGCGAACGACCTCGGGTTCCCAGCGCGCCAACGACTTCGATTTGAACGCCGCGGACACCAGGTTGCGGTGGTCCCAGTGCTTCTTGCCCTCCATCGCCAGGATGGTCGGGCCGATGAACAGGCCGATGGTGTTGTCGTAGATATGCGAGTTGAACACCTTGCCATCCCGGAAGACCCGGTTGACCGCTTCGAAAGATACTGCGGCGTAGAGGTTTTCCGGCATGGCTTCCGGGGCTTGGGACCAGTCCATGACGCTGCCGAGAAACACGCCGCTGGTTTCGCGGCGCTTCTGCGCGAACAGGGGATAGGGGTCGCGCAGCAGGTCGAAGGTCTCGTCGACCGTGACATCCTGTACGGGGCTATCCACGGCTGATCTCCCTCGTCTGGTCCGGACAGGTAACCCGCATGGGTACTGTAAAGCTTACAGTATAGGTCTACGTAACGATAGATGCCCGCGTTCAGAGCTGGACAGGTGCGCCCGCCAGCATCGAATTGATGAAGCCGGCGTCGACCTGAATGTCCTGGCCGGTGATCCAACGCGCCTCCGGGGACCCGAGGAACGAGATCACCGGCGCGATGTCGTCGACTGAGGCATGCCGCCCGACGGTGGCCTTGCACATGTCCAGGACGTCCTTGCCCATGGTCTGCTCGAAGTCGGTGAGGATCGGCGTCTCGACCGGCCCGGGACTGACGGTGTTGACGCGCACCCCGTATTTGGTCCATGCCGGGCCCGCGAGGCGTTTCGCATACAGGATCACCGCCTGCTTGGACGTGCTGTACACGGGATAGTCGGGATCCTGCTCGGACTGCCAGCGCTCGACGGCGTTGGCATCGGTGAGTTCGAGCAGCCCATTCAGGGTGTCGATGCGCTGGTCCCAGCCGAGGGCGGCGGTGGAGGCGACGGCGACGATCGATCCGCCCTCGCGCAACCGGGGCAGCATGCCTTCGGCGACCAGCCGCATGCCGAGGTAGTTGACCTTCAGTACGTCGGCGGGAGGTGCGGTGCCCGGAACGCCCGCAACATGCGCCAGCATGTCCCAGCCCGGGCCGATCGACTCGAGCAGGCTCTTGATGGAATCGGCGTCACGCAGATCGCATCGGACGTATTCGGAAGCGGGCGTGCGGTGGTCGCGGACATCGACCGCGAGGACGTGATCGCCGCCCGCGTGGAAATGCGCCGCGACGGCGGCCCCGATGCCCGATCCCGCACCGACGACCACGATTTTGCGCTTACCGGTCATATCGTCCATTCCCTTCGCGCCCGTGCGCAGTCGGCGTACCATTCGAATGGCCGACTGTAAGCACGACAGTAAACAATTCGGGTGCCGCAGACAATCACTTCCGGAGATGGTGGTGCGATGAGCGAGAGCACGATTCAGGTGAGCGCGGCCGACGGCACCGCGCGGGCGGCGATGCTGGCCGTTCTCGAAGGGCAGCGGCGTGCGTTCCTGGCCGACGGCCCGCCGAGCGTCGCCGAACGACGCCATCGTATCGATCGGTTGCTCTCCCTCGTGCTGGACAACGCCGACGAGTTCGTCGACGCGATGGCGGCCGACTACGGAACCCGGCCCAAGGCCGGGTCACTGTTCACGGAGATTCTCGGCATGATCTCGGTCATCGAGCACACCAGATCACATGTGGTGCAGTGGATGCGGGCGACGAAGTTGATGCGCGCCGGTCGGATGTTCGGTATGCGGGCCGAGGTCGAGCCGTCACCGCTCGGTGTCGTCGGAATCATCGGTCCGTGGAACTTTCCACTGAACCTCGTCGTGCTACCGGCCGCGGCGGCCTTCGCCGCGGGCAACCGGGTGATGATCAAGATGTCGGAGATCACGCCGCGCACCGCCGACCTGCTGAAGACGTTGGCGCACAAGTACTTCGACGTGGCCGAGCTCGACGTGGTCACCGGGGGACCGGAGGTGGCGGCGAAGTTCTCGTCACTTCCGTTCGACCACCTGTTCTTCACCGGTTCGCCCTCGGTCGGCGCACTGGTGCAGCGGGCGGCCTCGGAGAACCTGGTGCCCGTGACGCTCGAACTCGGCGGCAAGAATCCGGTGGTGATCGCGCGGGATGCGGACCTGTCCCGGTCGGCCGCCCGGGTTGCCCGATCGCGGATGATCAACGGAGGACAAGTCTGTGTCTGCCCCGACTACGTCTTCGTGCCCGACGACCGCGAGGACGCCTTCGTCGAGATCGTGAAAGAGACGTGGCGGCGGATGTTTCCGACAATTGTCGACAACGACGACTACTGCTCGTCGGTGAACGAGGCGAACTTCGATCGAGTGGTCGGCCTCGTCGACGACGCGCGGGCGAGGGGTGCGCGCGTCGAGACCGTCGCGCCGGGCGGTGAAGCGCTGCCCGACTGTGGGACCCGCAAGATCGCCCCGACCCTCGTGCGTGATGTCGACGACCGGATGAGAATCGCCGCCGACGAGGTCTTCGGTCCCGTGCTCGCGGTGCGGCCCTACCGCGACCTCGATGAGGCCATCGACTACGTCAACCAGCGGCCGTCGCCGCTTGTCGCCTATTGGTATGGGTCCGACGGCAACGACTTTCGGCGCTTTGTTCGCAGCGCCCGCAGCGGCGGGGTGGCACGCAACGACTTCGCCGCGCAGATGATTCCTTCGGCGGCGCCGTTCGGGGGAGTGGGTCGCAGCGGGATGGGCGCCTACCACGGCAAGGCGGGGTTCGACGCGTTCAGCCATCACCGCACGATCGTCGGCACCGACCTGCCGTTCACGATCACCGGACGCGCGGCGCCACCGTTCACGCCGCCGATGCGGGCGACGACCGCACTCGGACTGTGGATGGCGCGCAACCGAACCACGCGTCGGCTCAGGCGATCTCAGTAGAGTGGTCAGCCCGCCTGACTTGCGTACCACCGTGAGACATCGTCGCCTCGGTTGTAGCGCGTGATCCAGTCTTCGGCGAATCTCGGTGTGGGAGCGTGCGCCGGGTTGTGCATGGGCGTCTGGCTCATCAGCACTCGCGCGACCGTGACCAGTTTCTGGCTCCAGGGGACGGTGTGCAACGCCGGGCGGACATCGGGAAGACCCGTCGGCGCCTCGCGCCGCATGAGGCTGCGCAGTCTGTAATACGGCTTGACGGTATTGGTGTCGATCGCCCGGTCCGCCAACGGCACATGGTCGTTGATGCCATTGGTGATCAGCGTCGTCACCTGCAGCAGATGCCGAACGATGCGTGGCAGTGCGACCATCCGATACGCTCTGTCGCCCACTACGGCGTCATAGATGATCAACGCCGAACTGCGGTGCTCGACCTCCTCCACGAAATGCCAGAGCAGCAGCGAAGAGACGCGGTCGTCACCCGGTCGGAACAGGGTCTCCTCGTTGTCCAGCAGCATCCTGAAGAACGGGGTGAACGTCGCTTCCAGGTCGGCGACGTATGCCAATCGGTACCGCAACGAGGTTGTGGCCGTGAGTTCGTCGTATGCGGCGATGGCCTCGTCGAGAGTCTGCTGCAGGCCCGGATGACTCCGGATGAGTGCGCGTACGTGGTGGCGGTGGGCGCTGGCGTGCTGCGCTTCTTGGCGCAGGAACGCATCGGCCTCTGCGGCGACGGCGGGATCGGTGATCGTCGGCATCGCCTCGCGCACCGCGGCGACGAGCATCTTCTCGAAGCAGATAGCCATGATCGAGACCATGTTCATGTAAGTCGAGAAGGCCGGATTGGCCGGATTCCAGTTGAAGGGGATGGGCTCGCCGAAGTCGAAGCGAATACGACGGATCTGCAGGTCGGTCATGGCGTCACCTCGGTTCTCTGCGGTGCCGGGTCGGGGCGTTGCGGAGTCGGTCCGCGCCGCAACGAGACCGACACCGTGAGCACCGCCGCCACCGCGAAACACACTGCGGCGTGAAGGATGTTTCCGTTGGGCGTGAGCGACGTGGAGAGCCCGTCGGACCCTCCGAGATGCGCTGGCAGGGCGGCGATCCACAACGCGGCCAGCACCGCCAGATACGCTGTGCCGAAAACGCGCACGTAGAGGTTCGGTTCACTGACACGTGCGCGCAGCTTCGAGGCCAGCACCCACAGCGCAGGCACCGCGAACAGCGCGAGATAGACAATGTAGACCGCCCAACGCAGGGGACCGTCGGGATCGTTGCGGTCGGCCAGAGCGATCGGGATGTTCACGACGACCAGCGCCACCGGCATCAGTACAGCAGTAACCAGAGTGCGCAGGACGAGCCCCGCCGGACCGATCCGACGCCCCCTTTCGCCGACGAGCGCCACCACTATCGCCGTGAGCACGGCAGGCCCCACTGTCGCGAAGAGCAGCACGCTGGCCATCGGAACCGCCCCCAAGGTGGGTTGATTGATCGAGCTGTGCTCATTCCACGTCCACCACTGAAGTTGCGGGCCGAGCTGATCGAACACCTCGTAGAAGCAATGATGGACGAAGCCGACACAGATCGACCCGACGAGGATGCCGCGCTCACGAAACACGCCGAGGCTGCGCACTATTTCGTACGCCAGCATCGCCATCGCCGGGTACAGCGCCACGATGTAGAGCGGCAACCGGTCGTAGAGGAACTGCACGGTGAAGACGTTGTGCGCGAACACCGCTCCGATCGTGTCCTCGACGCCGAACGTTGTGGGGAAGTACAGCGGCGGCTCAACGATCAACAGGTACAGAACGGTCGCAAACCAGAGCACGACGTTCACCGGGTCACCGTCGCGACGCAACCGGCGAATTGCCCACCACAGCGCCAGCGCAGCACCGAAAACGATGAGGAGTTCGAGGACGGGCAGCGTCCAGTTCGTCAGCCCGAAGGGGTTCCGCAGGTCGATCACCGGCGCCGACTGCTCGCAGCTGAATCCCAGCTTGTTCGCCAGCGTGTCGAGGTCTCCAGTACATTGACCGCTCATGCCGCCCCGATTCGCTTCCTGACCGGTACCGATCGCGGGCCCGACAGCGAGGGGGTGGTCGTCCACAGGACGGGACCGGCCACCTCGAGATGGGTTACCGCGTCGAACATTTGGTTGAGCACCACCTGCGCTTCGAGGCGCGCCAGATGAGCACCCATGCAGTAGTGGGCACCGTGGCCGAATGTGAGATGGCGGACCGCGCCACGGTCGATGTCGAAATCATCGGGGTCGTCGAACCGCTCGGGGTCCCGGTTGGCGCCGGCGTAGAACAGCACCACCCGGGCGTGTGCCGGAATGGTCACCCCACCCACCGGGTAAGGAGCCAACGTGGTCCGCGCGACCCACTGCACGGGGGACCCCCAGCGCAACGCCTCCTCGATGGCGGCGGGAATCAGGTCGCGCTGCGCCCGAAGTCGTTCGTAGAGTGCGGGAGTACGGGCAAGCTGCATCAGCAGGATGCCGAGAAGGTTGGTGGTGGTCTCGCTGCCGGCCACCAGCAGGATGATCGCCGCGATCAGCGCCTCGAACATGGACATGTCGCCGTCGTCCAGCGCAGCCTTGACCCTGCCGAGGACGTCGTCGTCTCCGGGACCGCGGCGGCCCAGCTCCGCAAGGATCAGGCGGCGCACGGCCAGCATGCCGGGTAGCGCGCGGGTCGTGGAGCCGGCGATCTCCTGCAGGGAGCGTGCGGCGAACATGGCAGTGAAATCATCTGAGTACCGGGTGAAGTCGCCCCAGTGGCTCTCCGCGATGCCGAGTAGCAGTGCGATTGCAGAGATCGGGAGTGGCCGAGTCAGGGTAGGCACCACATCCACCGGGTCGCCGCTTGCGATCGCCCGCACACCGGGCTCGACGAATTGCTCCAAGGCCGCTTGCAGCCTTCGCACACCGGCCGGTGTGAAGGCCGGCGCGGTGACCCGGCGAAGCCTTGTGTGGTCCGGCTCATCTGTGCTGACGACACCAGGCAACGGAGCAGACCGCAACAAAATGCCGGAGCTCGAGGACAGCACATCGTGTGCGCGAGCAGCGGCTACGACATCGTCGTGGCGTGCGAGCATCCAAACGTTGAGGCGCTCGTTGACGGTGACTCGATGCCGCCGCAGCTCGGCCAGCCGGGTGTAGGGGTCGGCGATCGCCTCCGGGGCGGTCGGATCGAAGTCGGTACGCGCGACTGCGGGGTCTGCGCCGCGCGCGGGCGCTCGACGCAGATCCCGCAGCACCCCTCGGGCGATCATCGTGCTGGAATCGCGCACGGCGCCGGCCGTGGTGAACAGCGAGCTCATCGAAGCCGTCACGACAGCACCCGGGAAGCTTCGGCGAGGGTTTCGCGACGTTCGAAACGATAGTCGTGCAGCGGCGGCCGGTAGGCGAAACGCAGTGATCCGGCGATGGTCTGCGGACGGTGGTACACGGTGTCGCCCTGGGAGTTGACGTAGTAGCTGTGCACATCCGCGTTGCATCTCGTGTAGTAGAGGTGCGCAGCCTTACCCGCCGCTCGCATCCGTGAAGTCCAGCCATCGAACGCTTCTTCGGTGACGGCGACGACATTGTCACCGCGGCGACCAGCGGTGTCGATGACCCGTACGGCGTGTTCGGCCATCGTCTCCACGAAATCGGTCCACCCGACGCCGACGAACGCGAGCGGACCGACGATCTCCCAGCGGTTGGGCAGCATAGGGTGGGCGGTGCCGCCGTAGGCGCGCAGCCCGTTGGCTTGGTAATCGTCCGCGAGATCGAATCCGTCCACGCCGAGTATCGTTCGCGGACGGTAGGTTTCGGGATCGGTCCAGAGTTCGTAGCCGGTGGCGGTGACGATGAGATCGACAGAACGCTCGACGCCGTCGGTGGTGCGAACACCAGTGGGGGTGATGCGTTCAATGGGCGTGGTGATCAGGTGAGTATGAGGGTTGTTGAACGCAGGCAGGTAGTTGCTCGAGATGATGGGGCGTTTGGCGAGAATGCCGTGCGACGGCAACAACTTTCGCCGTGTCGAACGATCACGCACCGCTTTGCGCAGCAGCCCGCGGTACGCGAACCTGGTCACGGCGTCGTACGCGTTGAGCAGGCGTGTCAGCACCTCATCCGGGATACGCGCCATCAGATGCACGATCGGCACCAGGAGAAAGAGATCGAACACCGCTCTGCCGAGGTTGTGGATGCCCGCCGCGATTCCGGGCACGCGGAGGAGCGTCTGCAGCACCGGGGAGATCGCGAAGTCGGGTCTGGGCAGGATCCAGTTCGGCGTGCGCTGGTAGACGTCCAGTCTGGCGGCGTGACTCGCCAGGGCGGACACGATCTGCGCCCCGCTGGATCCTGTGCCGATCACTGCGACCCGCTTGCCCCGGGTCTCGTAACTGTCGTCCCATGCGTTGGGCCGAAGCACCTTGCCGCCGAAGTCGCCCAGCCCCGGGATGTCAGTTGTTGAGCGTGCGTTGACATAACCGCCGACGGAGCTGATGACGAACCGGGCCGTGACAGGCTCGCCGTCGCGGATCGTCAGATGCCACATCGCAGTGTCCGCATCCCAGCGCTGAGTCACAACTTCACAGTTCGGGCGAAGCAGGGGATAGAGCCCGCATCGACGAGCCGTGTCGGTGAGGTACCGGTAGATCTCCGGCCCTGGCGCAAACAGCCTGCTCCACCGTGGGTTTCGAGCGAACGACAGCTGGTACCACAGGATCGGGATGTCAACCGCCAGCCCGGGATAGTGGTTGTCGCGCCAGGTCCCGCCGAAATCGTGCCCGCGTTCCAAGATGACCACGTTGGTGATTCCGCGTTGGCGCAATTTGTGTGCGGCGGCGATTCCGCCCGGGCCCGCGCCGATGACGGCGACATCGAACTGGGGCCGCCTGCACACGTCATCAACCATCAAAGGGCCCCTCTATCGTCAGTCGTACCGAAAGTCTGACGATACAGTCCTAGCAGATGTGTATCGCCGCTGTAAAGGGTCGGGAAGCGGGTACATTCGCTGGCATGCGCACGCACGGCTGGCTGGGCGAACCGCCCAAGAGCGATGAGGAGGCGGCGGCGCGGATCCTCATGGCAACTCACCGGTGCGTGGCCGAACGAGGTGGGCAGACGACGATTGCTCACGTCGCGACCGATCTCGGAGTCAGCAGGGCTACGGTCTACCGCTACTTTCCAAGCACCACGGCACTTCTGCGGGAGGCGGCGGTCGAGGGAACCCGCCGGTTCCTACAGCGTCTTGCGGAGCGGCTGAGCGGTTTCGACGACGTGGCCGACGCCATCATCGAGGGCGTGGTGCAGACCGTCACGGCGGTGCCCAACGAACCGTATCTGCAAGTCCTTCTCGACGAGCCTTCCCATAACCTGTTGCGCAGCGTCACATCTGAGGCCGCACGTGAGATCGGAACTTCTGTTCTGATCGAGAACACCGCGATCGATTGGACGCGAATCAGCCCCGCCCCCGGCGCCCTCGATGAGCTGGTCGAGTGGTCGTTGCGGATCGTTCAGTCGTTTCTCACCAATCCAGGTGAGCCACCGCGAACGCCGGATCATCTGCGCTCACACCTGCAACGTTGGCTCGGTCCGGCGATCCGCGAGTGGGCGTCGATGAACGCGGAGTCAACGACGTCTGTCTGAGGCTCGGCTCAGGCGTTCGCGCTGAGCGCCTGGTCGCGTGCCCACCGGTAGTCGGCCTTGCCCGCGGGGCTGCGCTCGATCGCCGACCGGAACACGATGGCCTTCGGAAGCTTGTAGCGGGCAATCGAATTCGCGGCGTGATCGATGAGTTCCTGGGCCTCGGCGTTGGCACCGTCGACGAGGGCGACCACCGCAACCACCTCCTGGCCCCACCGTTCGCTGGGCCGGCCCGCGACCACGACGTCGGCCACCGCGGGATGCAACAGCAGCGCGGTCTCGACCTCCTCGACGAAGATCTTCTCGCCGCCGGAGTTGATGGTCACCGAATCGCGACCCAACAGTTCGATGGATCCGTCCGCCTGATGGCGGGCACGGTCGCCCGGAATCGAGTACCGCACCCCGTCGATCACCGGGAAGGTCTTGGCGGTCTTCTCCGCATCCCCCTTGTATCCCAGCGGCACAAAGCCCCGCTGCGCCAACCAACCGATGCCGTCGTGGCCGGGTTCGAGAATTGCGCTGAAGTCCTCTGCGGCGACGAAGGTATCCGGGCCCGCGTTGAACTTGCCGGTCGACACCGCGCCGGGTGCCGACATGTGGTTCATCTGAATGCCGGTCTCCGAGGAGCCGACACCGTCCATGACGATCAGCCCGGGTTTGACGTCGATGAGCCGCTGTTTGGCGGTCGGAGTGAGCAACGCCCCGCCGTTCGCGACCACCGCGAGCGACGACAGATCGGCCGAGCTGCGCTCGATCGCGTCGGCGAGTGGGCGTGCGACCGCGTCGCCGACCACCTGGACCACGAGGACCTTCTCGCGCTCGATGGTCTCGACGACTTCATCGACGTCGAGGCTGCCGGGATTCGCGGTGAACACGATGGTCTGGCCCGTCGTCATCGCGGTCATCGCGGCCCACTGGGCGGCGCCGTGCATGAGCGGCGGCAGCGTGAGGATCTTGGTGCCCGGGCCTTCGGTGACCCGCTTGGCGATGTCGTCGAGCGAGGTGATGAGCTCGCCGGTGGCCATGTTCCGACCGCCGAACGACGTCATGAAGATGTCGTGCTGACGCCACAGCACACCCTTCGGCATGCCCGTCGTCCCGCCGGTGTACAGCACATAGAGGTCGTCGGGCGAGGGCTCGATGGGCGGCAGCACCGGGGTGCCCGAGCCGACGATCGACTCGTAGTCGACGGCGCCGTCGAGCAGATCGTTACCGGATTCGTCGGCGATCTGGATGAGCACTCGGAGATTCGGCAGCTCCGGCAGAACCTCCGCGACCCGCGGAGCGAACGTCGCGTGGTACAGCAGCGCGCTGGCCCCGGAATCGTTGAGCAGGTACTGCAACTCGTTCTTGACGTAGCGGTAGTTGACGTTGAACGGCGCCACCCGGGCCCGCCACGAGCCGAGCATGCCCTCGATGTATTCCGGGCCGTTGTAGGCGTAGATGCCCAACAGGTCCTGGCCCACCTCGTGACCGGCGAGCTCGGAGCGCTCCACGTGACACCCCAGCCCGCGGCTGTGCAGGAACGCGGCCAGGCGGTTGGCGCGCTCGACGACCTGGGCGTAGGTGTACCGGCGATCGCCTTGGACGATGAACTCGCGGTCGCCGATGACGGCGGCGACGGTGTCGGCGGCGGCCGGGACCGTGAACTGTGTGGTCACAGACATCGTGCCTTTCAAGGCTGGTGGGCAAGCAGTTTGATCATCAGACCATTGGCCTCGGATAGTACGTTGCCGTCCCTGTCCGTCATCTCCGCCCTCACGAACAACTTGCGACCGTCGACCGAATCGATCCACGCCCGCGCCTCGAGGGGTACGTCGATGGGCGTCACCCGTCGATAGTCCACGTGCAGATACGCCGTTCGGCTGTCCGGGCGGCCGGCGGCCGACACCACCATCCCGAAGTGCCAGTCGTAGAACAGCGGGATCACGCCACCGTGCACGGCGTCGTTGCCACCCACGTGGTAGCGGCTGAAGTGCCCGCGCATCGTCACCTCGTCCGGTGCGGACGACGCCACCTGCCACGGCGGCATCAGCGGGTGGCCGTTGCCGGGCAGATTGGGCGCCCGACCGGCCGGGGCGACGCCCGCGGGTGCCTTGTGCCCTTCCAGGCGTTCGCACATCTCTTCGAGCAGTGCGGCCGAGTCGTTCCACAGCGCGGCATCGGGGTCACTGGAGACCGTGATGTTCTGCAGTCGGCGCAGCGCCGCGATGAAGCGACCCATCTCCGGTGTCCCCAGAGCCGGTTTGACCCTGGCGAATTCGCGGATGTGGTCCTCGGTGTCGGTCACTGCGCGGCTACTTCCATGTGTCGGGGTGGTCGCGATCGGCAGCCGCGAGCTCGGCGAGGTCGGGTTTCACACCGACGCCGGAACATCGCCGGGCGGGGTGGCCGGAGCATCGTAAAACTGTTGGGCCCACTTCCGCAGCGCCATATACGGTTTCGCGTCCACGCGGGACAGCGCGGGGTTCTCGATGTACTCCTGGTAGCGCCAGATGTTCAGGTCGTCCCACACGGTCCCCATGAACTGGCGCTCGACCTTCTTGCGCACCTCCTCCGGCGGGACGTCGGAGGTGTCACCGGGCAGCCGGGGCCACCAGATCGAATAGAACATGTCCGAGTAGCCGTCCTCGACCGGCGTGCAGGCGAAGATCAGCCGGTGGTTCGACGAGCCCTCGAACGCGCTGATCGCGAATCCGAGGCCGGACAGGTGGCTGTGGATGTAGAGGGCCATCTTGTCCGGATCGTCGCTGGAGGCGTCGGGCCAGCCGGTGAGGAACTGCCACTCCTCGTCGACGACCTCCCAGTTGAGGCACTTCGGGGTGACGGTCGCATGATGCACGTAGTGGAAGTGCGCGCTGTCGGGCCCATTCTCCGCGACGATCTGCGGATGCACCGGCTCGCGTTCCGCACGGCTCGAAAACTCAGGATACGGGCGGTAATACGCGTCCTCGTCGGTCGGGAACTGTGGGAACTTGTGAAACAGGTCCGGCAGCTCCCACCGCGGCGGTTCACCCTCGGGGTGATGCCAGGCGAACACGCAGCCGTACTGTTCGCGCACCGGGAAGACGCGCAGCCGCAGCGCCTTGTTCGGTTTGTCGGGCTGGTAGGGGATGTAGCGGTTGGTGCCGTCCGGTCCCCACCGCCAGCCGTGGAAGGGGCATTCGACGCAGTCACCGACGACCTTGCCGCCGTGGCCGATGTGTGCGCCGAGATGCCGACAGTGCGCCGAGAGCACGTGCAGCTCGCCGGCCTCGTCGCGATAGGCCACCAGATCCTCGCCGAAGTACCGCAGCGGCCGCGTCTCACCCGTGGGAAACTCCGCGGACCAGCCGATCATGAACCAGCCGGTGACCTTCCAGGTGAACGGTACTTTCATGCCGCACAGCCTCCCATGTCCGTGAGCTAATGGAATAGCTTACAGTAGCAGTTTCAGGAGCTGTCGTACCTGGGTGTTATGCCAAAACCCGCCAGCCGTGCGGCGCAATACTGTAATAGTTACAGTATCTCCGCTTCTGGACGTGAGGGCCTACCTGTGACGACATCCGACTCCACCCGTTTCGACGCGATCATCGTCGGCGCCGGATTCTCCGGCCTGTACGCGCTGCACCGACTCCGCGAGCAGGGGTTGCGCACCGTCGTCCTGGAGAAGGCCGAGAATGTCGGCGGCACTTGGCTGTTCAATCGGTACCCCGGTGCGCGCTGTGACATCGAGAGCATCGAGTACTCCTACAGCTTCTCCGAGGAGATCCAGCAGGAGTGGGTGTGGACCGAGACGATGCCCCGTCAGCCCGAGATCGAGGCGTACCTGAACTTCGTCGCCGACCGACTCGATCTACGACGCGACATCCGGTTCCACACCGAGGTCACGGCGATGATCTTCGACGAGGCCGCCTCCGAATGGGAGATAAGGACAGCGGACGGGGGAACCCTGGTCGCACCGTTCGTCGTTGCGGCGACGGGCATCCTCTCGGTCCCGAAGGAACCCGAGATCGCCGGCATGGCTTCCTTCGGCGGGCTCTCGCTGTTCACGAGCCGGTGGCCGAAACGGGATGTGGACCTGACCGGCAAGCGGGTCGGCGTGATCGGGACGGGTTCGACCGGCGTGCAACTGATCCCGGTAGTCGCTGAACAGGCCGGCCACCTCACCGTGTTCCAGCGGTCACCGGCCTACACCCTGCCCTGGCAGGTCCGCCCGTTCGACGACGGTGAGCTCGACGAGCTCAAGGCGAACTACGCCGAGATCCGTGCGGCGCAACGAGAACATGCAGTGGGTGCGGCCCGGCTCAGCGCCTTCTCGGTGATGTTCGAGATGATGACCAAGCCGCCGCTGAAATCCGCATCGCGCGAGGAGCAACTGCGCGCCGTCGAGGAAGGTGGCATCATCGGTGCGCTCAGCTGGGGCGACGTTTTCTTCGACATCGAGGCCAACCAGATGGCGGCCAAACTCTACGGCGAGGCGGTGGCGCGCATCGTTAAGGACCCCGAGACCGCTGCGGCGCTGACCCCCTCGCACCCGTTCGGATGTAAGCGCCCGATCATCGACCAGGGCTATTACGAGACATTCAACCGCGACAACGTGACGCTGGTCGACCTGCGCAAGGGGCCGATCGTGGAGGTCACCCCGACAGGCATCCGCACCGAACACGACGACCACGAACTCGACGTGATCATCTACGCCACCGGCTTCGATGCGATGACCGGGGCGATGACCCGGATCGCCGTCACCGGTCGCGATCGCCAGTCGCTGGGCGACTACTGGACGCACGAGGGGCCGTACGCCTACCTCGGACTCGCGGTGGCGGGCTTTCCGAACCTGTTCATCATTCAGGCGCCCGGAAGCCCGGCTCCGGCAAGCAATTTCGTGACCGCCCTCGAACAGCACGTCGAGTGGATCGGCGACTGTATCGAGTACCTGAGAACCCACGGTTACCGCACCATCGAAGCGCTGCCCGAGGCCCAACGCGATTGGATCGAGCACACGGCATCGCTCGTCGCGCCGACCGTGCTCGTCCATCCCAGCTGCAACTCGTGGTACAACGGCGGCAACGTGCCCGGCAAGAAACGGATGTACATGGGCTACACGGCCGGAATTCCGGAGTACCGGCGTCGCTGCGATGAGGTCGCCGACGCCGGCTACACCGGGTTCAAGCTGGCATGAGGACGGCCGAACGCGCGTACCGGATCGGCCGCGACTTCGCGGGTGTGGTGCCGCGAGCGCACGCCGCAGTGGCTGCACCCGGTGACTGGAAGCCGTTGTCGCGCAGGGGTGCGCGGCAGCTCGGCGAGGTCGTGCTCGACGAACTGGCCCTGTCGGGGATGACGCTGACCGCGCCCCCGCCGAGAGTGGAGCGCACGGTCGAGGCTTGCGTGGCGGTAGCCGACGCGTTGACCGGGCTGAGCATGGCCGGCGTGCACGTCGCGCCAGATGAGCTGCAGCCGAGAACTATTCGGCAGCGCCGGTTCGGCCGGACCAGATACGAGCAGTTGACCTTCGAGCATGATCCTCACCTGCCTGCCGCGCTGGCCGAATTCGGCGGGCCCGCGACGGCGGTGGTGCACCTGTGCCGAACGGGTGATGAGGCGAGGCCATGGCTGGTGTGGGTGCACGGGGCCGGGCAGGGGTTGCCGATCGACCTGGTGTTCTCGCGGGCCCGACGGCTGCAGGAGCAACTCGGATACAACATCGCGTTACCGGTGCAGCCCGGATGCGGGGTCCGCCGCGACCGATGGCCGACCTATCCGAACATGGACCCGCTGAACAACCTGGCGGGCATGATCCGCGTGGTCTCCGAGGTGCGGACGGTGCTTCGGTGGTTGCGGCCGCGGGCGAGCGCGCTCGCGGTGTCGGGTGTTTCGATGGGAAGCCCGGTGGCGGGCCTGGTTTCGCACCTCGAAGACGTCGACGCGGTCGCGGTTTACACCCCGATCTTCGGGCTGAACGCGATGATCGCCGCGCATCTGGGACGGTGGGGGCCGTCGGTGCGCGACACGATCGAGTTGTTGCGGTCGGAGCCTGTCGAGCGGATGATGTCGGTCGTCGACTACCAGGCCGTCGAGCCGACCGCGCCACCGGAGCGCCGGCTGATCGTCGGCGCCTGGCACGACCAGATGGCGCGTCGGGAGCCGGCCGAGCGCCTGCACGAGCGGTGGGGCGGCGAACTGTACTGGCACCGGGGCAGTCACGTCGGCCACCTGTTCGCGGGCGGCGTGCAGCGCGCATCGGAGCGATTCCTGACGGTGGTCGGTGGGAAGGGCGCGCAATGACGGCGAGGACGGCCGCGGTGCCGGGTGGCATCGACGAGGTGGACCCCGGCTGGCTGACCGAGGCGCTGCGCATCGATGCGAGGCTCGAGGGGGCGACGGTCGACGGCGTCCACGCCGAGCAGATCGCGATGGACAGCGGCTTCTCGTCGCTGCTGTACCGGCTGCACCTGACCGGCACCGGGGTGCCCTCGACTGTGATCGTCAAGCTCCCCGCGGTGTCGGAGGCTCGCGGTGCGATGGAACTGCTGGGCGGGTACCGGCGCGAGTTGGCCTTTTACCGCGGCGTGGCCGGACACGCACCGATGGATACACCGCGGGTGTATACCGCCCGGATAGCCGACGACGGCGTGGATTTCGTGCTCCTGCTCGAAGACCTCTCGGACTGGGACAACGCCGACCATCTGGCGGGGCTGTCCATGGACCGCGCCCGCATCTGCATCGGACAACTCGCGGGCCTACACGCGTGGTCGCCCGGATCCGCGGTGTTGGAGCAGTTTCCGAGCATCGACACCCCGATCGCACGGGACCTGCTGTTGCCGGCGTTCGGACCGGGATGGGAGGTCTACCGCGCGCACACCTCGGCGAACGTGCCGCCGACAGTGGCCGCATTCGCCGAGCGCTTCACCGAACGCGCTGTCGCGGCGCTGCCCGTTCTCACCGAGCGGGATATGTTGTTGCACGGCGACATCCGTGCCGACAACCTCTTCTTCTCCGGCGATCGCATGAAGGTGGTGGACTTCCAGTTCACCGCCCGCGGCGCGGGCGCGGCCGACGTGGCATACCTCGTTACCCAGGGCCTGCCGACCGCGGTCCGCGAAGGCCACGACGAGGCACTGTTGCGCGAGTATCTCGACCGCCTCACCGCGCACGGCATCTCGGACTACGCGTTCGACGAGGCGTGGCGGCATTACCGCTTCGCGGCCGTCTACCTGATGGTGCTGCCCGTCATCACGCTCAACGGGTGGGACGCGATGCCGGACCGGTCTCGGCGCCTGTGCCTGACGCTCACCGACCGTGCGGTGGCGGCGATCGACGCGATCGACGCCCTGGAGGTGTTCGCGTGACCCGGTCCGCCCGCGAGGTGGTCGAGTTGTACAACCTGGTGGCCTGGAACAAGGCGGATTTCGCGCTGGCCGATGAGCTGTTGGGTGAGACGGTGATTCGCCACGAGGTGGGGGAGCAGGCGCACGTTCTGTCCCACGAACAGGCGGTGCGCCGGGTGGTCGACATGTGGGCGGTGTCGGAGAGCATCCGGTTCGACCTGAATCTGGTGGTGGCGGGTGACGACGGGGAACACGTCGCGATCGTCTACCAGTCGCCGATCAAGATGAAGGACGGCACGGAGACCACGATCGGCAGTATGGAAGTCTTCCGGGTGGTCGACGGCAGGATCGTCGAGGTGTGGAACTGCGGCTACAAGCAAGGAGTCTGGGCGTGACGGAATCAGTGCTCGACGAACTGGGCTACTACCTCTTGGCGGGTGCCGGGGGTGAAGGCCCGGCGACGCTGATGGACGAGGCCCGCCGCGGCGAGGAACTCGGGTTCGGCACCGCGTTCATCTCCGAGCGGTGGAACGTGAAGGAGGCGTCGTCGCTCGTGGGTGCGGCGTGCGCCGTCACGTCGCGCATGCAGATCGCCACGGCGGCAACGAATCACAACACCCGCCACCCGCTGATCACCGGGTCGTGGGCGACGACGATGCATCGATTGTCGGGGGGCCGGTTCACGCTGGGCATCGGTCGCGGGGTGGCGGCGATGTACGCGGCGTTCGGCATCCCGTCGGTCACGACTGCGCAGATGGAGGATTTCGCCCAGGTCATGCGCCGGCTGTGGAACGGCGAGGTGATCTTCAATCACGACGGGCCGATCGGCAAGTACCAGGTGCTGTTCCTCGATCCGGACTTCCGTGAGGACATCCGGCTGGCCGTCGTGGCGTTCGGCCCGCAGACGCTGGCGCTGGGCGGTCGGGCGTTCGACGACGTCATCCTGCACACCTACTTCACGCCGGAGACGCTGCAACGCGCGGTCAAGACGGTCAAGGACGCCGCCGAGCAGGTGGGCCGCGATCCGGCGAGCGTGCGGGTGTGGTCGTGTTTCGCCACCGTCGGCGATCATCTGCCCGAGGAGTTGCGGTTGAAGAAGACCGTGGCCCGGCTGGCAACCTATCTGCAGGGATACGGCGACCTCCTGGTCAAGACGAACGGCTGGGATCCGGCTGTGCTGCAACGCTTCCGCGACGACAAGGTCGTGCAGTCGATCCCGGGCGGTATCGATCACAAGGCGTCGACCGAACAGATCGAGCACATCGCGACGTTGATCCCCGACGAGTGGCTGGAGCCCGCCGCGACCGGATCGCCCCAGCAGTGCGCCGATCGGGTGCGCAAGGAGTTCGACTACGGCGCCGACGCGCTCATCATGCACGGCGCGACGCCCGACGAACTCGAGCCGATCGTCGCCGCCTACCGCGCGTCACTGTGATTTCGGTGCACTACCGATCGCTCACCGACGGGTAGTGCACCGAAATCACCCTTCAGGGGGTGATGGTCGTGCGGGCGACCGGTTCGGCGGCCGACTGGCGGCTGTAGACCGCCCGCTGCAACCCCCACAGCAGCGCGTTGCGGGTCTCCTCGGGATGGATCAGGTCGTCGAAACCGAGGTGCCCCGCCGACCGGAACGACGCCTCGACCTCCATCTGCCGAAGCCGCGCCTCCACATCCTCCGCGGCGTGTGAGGCCTTGCTCAGCGCGGCCGCGCTCATCGCGCCCATCGTCGCGCCCGGATACGCGAACGTCGCGCTCTGGTTGTCAAACCCCAACAGCGACATCACCATCGAGCCGAACCCGTACGCCTTGCGCAGCGTGACGTGCAGCTTGATCGTCGTCGCGGCGGTCTGCGCGGCGAACATCCGCGCACCGCTGCGCAGCACGCCCGCCTTCTCCGACCGGCTGCCGGGCAGCATGCCCGGGTTGTCGGCGAGGAACACGATCGGCAGGTGGAACGAGTCGGCGACCGCGATGAAGTGCGCCGCCTTGTCCGCGGCGTCGGCGTCGATCGATCCGGCGATCACCTGCGGCTGGTTGGCCACCACCGCGACCGGATGACCGCCGAGATGGGTCAGCGCGCAGATGATCGCGGGCCCGAACTTGGGCTGCACCTCGAACCAGTCTGGGCGGTCGAAGACGACGTCGAGCACGCGCCGCATATCGTAGACGCGCCGGTTGCCCCGGGGCACCAACTCGAGCAGTTCCGGGGTGGTCCGCGGCGCGGCCGTGTCGTCGGCGGGCAGCGGCTCCGGATACGACCACGCGCTCGAGGGGAAGTAGGACAGGTAGCGGCGGATATCGTCGAGCACGGCCTCGTCGTCCTCGGCGAGGTTGTGGATCACGCCGCTGGCGATCGCCACCGATGGGCCGCCGAGGTCTTCCTTCGAGATGTCCTCGCCCGTCGACTCTTTCACCACGGGCGGCCCCGCGGTGAAGATGGCGCCCTGGCGGCTCATTACCGTCCAGTCGCACACCGGGGCGACCAGCGCGCCGTGCCCCGCAGACGGGCCGAGCAGGCCAGCGACCATCGGCACCTTGCCCGAGCACTGCGCCTGCGCGAGAAGATCGGTCGGGGTGCGGCCGTAGTGCTCGCCGCTGGGGCGGAAACCCGCGCCCTCGAGCAGCATCACCAGCGGCACCTTGTCGCGCAACGCCAACTCCGCCAACCGATAACGCTTCGCATTGCCACCGGGCCCGATGCTGCCGGCGAGGGTCGTGAAATCCTCGGCGCCGATCATCACCGGCCGGCCGTCGAGATACCCGGAGCCTGCCACGATGCCGTCGGCGGCGATGTCGCCGCCGACCAGGGTGCCGAACTCGCGGAAGGTGCCCTTGTCGAGGAGGTACTCGATGCGCGCGCGGGCGTCGAGCTTGCCCTTGCCGTGGTGCTTGGCGAGCCGGTCGGTGCCGCCCATGTCGTATGCGTTCTGGCGCCGGCGCGTCAGCTCGTCGAGTGTCGCGTGCCAATCCTCGGCCTTGGTCATCTCAACTCCTGTCCATGGATAGGCGATCGTCGCACCGGCACGGCCTCGTTGACCATACTGAATTGCTTACTGTAGCGTCTACGACCATGGTTAGCGGCGCCGGCCTGAAGGTGGACGGGGCGGTTTCGAGTCAGCTCGCCAACGTGGCGGGAACTGCGAGCACGCTGCAGCGGCGCGGGTATGACGGGTGCTGGACGGCCGAGGTGGCCCACGACCCGTTTCTGCCGCTGACGCTGGCCGCCGAGCACACCGAGACCCTCGACCTCGGCACCAGCATCGCGGTGGCCTTCGCGCGAAACCCCATGAACGTGGCCAACATCGGCTGGGATCTGCAGGATTACTCGCGCGGTAGGCTCATCGTGGGGCTGGGGTCCCAGGTCCGCCCGCACATCGAGAAGCGGTTCAGCATGCCGTGGAGCCAACCCGTGCGCCGCATGGGCGAATTCGTGCACGCGATGCGCGAGATCTGGACGTGCTGGCGCGACGGCACACGCTTGCGATTCGAAGGCGACTTCTACACGCACAAGCTGATGACGCCGATGTTCACTCCCGAACCGCACGACTACGGGTTCCCGAAGGTGTTCCTCGCCGCGGTCGGCGAAGCGATGACCGAGATGGCCGGCGAGGTCGCCGACGGCGTGCTGGCCCACGCCTTCACGACCAAGCGCTACTTCGAGGACGTCACCATCCCGGCGCTCGAGCGCGGGATGGCCCGATCGGGCCGGCAGCGCAGTAACTTTCAGGTGTCGTGTCCGATCTTCGTGGTGACCGGCGCGGACGAGGGTGAGGTGGACGAGGCCTCCGTGGCCACCCGCAAACAGATCGCCTTCTACGGTTCGACGCCGGCCTACCGCAAAGTGCTGGCGCTGCACGGCTGGGGTGACCTGCACGACGATCTGCACCGACTCAGCCTCGCCGGCGAGTGGGATGCGATGGGGACGTTGATCGACGACGAGATCCTCGACGCGTTCGCGGTCGTCGCCCCGATCGACAAGCTGGCCGCCAAGATCCGAGACCGCTGCGACGGCCTGATCGACAGGGTGCTGATCGGCTTCCCCCGAACGATCCCCGAAGAGGCGGTCTGCCAAGTTGTTCGAGAAATCCGCGACCCCGACGGTCGCCTGAGCGAGGAGTCGTCATGAGCGCGCGTGTCATGGACGAAGGGGCGAAGGTGCTCGCCGACCCCCGGTCGTACACCGACGAACCGGCGTTGCACACCGCCCTGGCTCACCTGCGCGCCAACGCCCCCGTATCGCGGGTGGAGGTGCCCGACTACAACCCGTTCTGGGCCATCACCAAGCACGCCGACATCATGGAGATCGAGCGTGCCAACGATGTGTTCACCAACTCACCGCGGCCGGTGCTGACGACCGCCCAGGGCGACGAGCAACAGGCCGCGATCGGCGTCAAAACGCTGATCCACATGGACGATCCGCAGCACCGCGACTTCCGCGCGATCGGCGCGAACTGGTTCCGCCCGAAGGCCATGCGGGACTTGAAGGTGCGGATCGACGAGCTGGCCAAGCGGTTCGTCGACGGGATGGTCGAGCGGGCACCCGAGTGCGACTTCGTGCAGGAGGTCGCGGTGAATTACCCGCTGTACGTCATCATGTCGATGCTCGGAATTCCCGAGTCCGACTTCCCGCAGATGTTGAAGTACACGCAGGAGCTGTTCGGCGCGGACGACGCCGAACTGCAGCGCAGCGACTCACTCGAGGAGTCGATGGCGGTGCTGCTCGAGATGTTCGGCTATTTCAACGAATTGACCGCGGCGCGTCGCGCCAACCCGACCGAGGATCTCGCGTCTGCGATCGCCAACGCCACGATCGACGGCGAACCGCTGTCGGATATCGACACCGTCTCCTACTACCTCATCATCGCCACGGCCGGACACGACACGACCAGTGCGGTGATCTCCGGTGGTTTGCACGCACTCATCGAGCATCCCGACCAGCTCGACCGTCTGCGGGCGGACATGCACCTGATGCCGCTGGCGACCGAGGAGATGATCCGGTGGGTCACACCGGTGAAGGCATTCATGCGCACGGCCGCCGAGGACACCGTCGTCCGCGGGGTACCGATCGCGGCGGGGGAATCGGTTCTGCTGTCCTATGTTTCGGGCAACCGCGACGAGGACGTATTCGACGATCCGTTCCGCTTCGACATCTGCCGCGATCCGAACAAGCACGTCGCCTTCGGTTACGGCGTGCACTTCTGCCTGGGGGCGGCGTTGGCGCGCATGGAGGTCAACAGCTTCTTCACTGAGCTCTTGCCCCGGCTGAAGGCCGTCGAACCGACGGGCCGACCCGAGTATGTGGCCACCACCTTCGTCGGCGGGCTCAAGCACTTGCCGATCCGCTACACGCTGACGGGCTAGGCGGCTCGCGCGGCGAAGATTGCACTGCGGGTCGTCGTCGCGGTCGAATCACAGCCCTGGGTGCAGAAACGAGCGCTCAGCAGCAGCGCGCGCCCGGATTGGCGTCCGCGGCGGCATGCCGCATTCGCCAGTAGTCCCGTTCGGAGAGGACCGGTTCGCCCGGATGGGTGCGCAACCGGTGCTCGACGTAGCGCCGGTAGTGGGTGTCGCCCATCAGGTCGCCGACGAATGTGCGCCAGTTCGAACCGATTTCGCGTGCGATTTCGCTAGCTCGTCCCATTGCTTCTGCACCTCCTTCTCCGGCTTGGTCATGATCAGGCCCGACGGTCCGAAGATCCGCGAGGGAACCGGTTCGTCCTCGGTCGTCGGCGACGCGTTGCCGCGCAGCGTCCGGATCACCATGATCACCCCGGCGACGAACACGATCAGCACCAGCAGCGCGAAGATGATCGACAGCGTTCCCTGAATGAACGTGTTGCGGATGACCGCGTCGAGTTCACCGGCGTTCTTGGCCGCACCGAACGTCGACTCACCCGCGTCCTTGGCGTTGCGGTACTGGAAGTGTTGTGTCCAGTAGCCGACCTTCGGATCACCGGAGAAGATCTTCTGCCACGACGCCGTCATCGTCACCGTCAGGTCCCACAACAACGGAACCGCCGGTATCCACGCCCATTTCAGTAGACCCTTCTTCACCACCACCACGGTCACGACCGTCAAGGCGATGGCGGCCAACAACTGGTTGGCGATGCCGAACAGCGGGAACAGCGTGTTGATGCCGCCGAGCGGATCGGTGACGCCCATCAGCAGGATGCTGCCCCACGCCGCCACCACGGCCAGGCTGCAGATCCACGCTCCCACACGCCAACTCGGATCCTTCAGCTTGCGCAGCGGCCCGCCGAGGTTGCTCAGTCCGTCCGAGAGCATGAACCGCGCGACCCGGGTGCCGGCGTCGACGGTGGTGAGGATGAACAATGCCTCGAACATGATCGCGAAGTGATACCAGAACGCCTTGAGCGCGTCACCGCCGAAGACCTTGCTCAGCACCTCGGACATGCCGAACGCCAGCGTGGGCGCACCGCCGGTCCTCGACACGATCGATTCCTCGCCAACGCTTTCCGCGGCCTGCGCGATCTGCTCGGCGCTGACCGGTGGGCTGTCGATCGGCAGGTTGTTGACATAGGCCGCGGCGGTCTCCGCCGTAGCGCCGGTCGAGGCCGCGGGCGCGTTGATCGCGAAGTACAGATGCTGGTTGAGGATGGCCGCGGTGATGAGCGCCATGATCGCGACGAACGACTCGGTGAGCATTCCGCCGTAGCCGATCAGCCGCATCTGACCTTCCTTCTCCAGCAGCTTGGGCGTGGTGCCCGAGGAGATCAGCGCGTGGAAACCGGACAGGGCGCCGCATGCGATCGTGATGAACAGGAACGGGAACAGCGATCCCGCGAACACCGGGCCCGTGCCCTGGGCCGCGAACGCCGAAATCGCCGGCGCCTCCATGATCGGGCGGGCGAGCAGGATGCCGACCGCGAGCAGCGCGATGGTGCCGACCTTCATGAACGTCGACAGATAGTCGCGCGGCGCGAGCAGCAGCCAGACCGGCAGCACGGACGCGGCGAAACCGTAGATGATGATGGCCCACGACAGGCTCACCTTCGACAGCGTGAACCAGTCGGCGCCCCAGGATGTGTCGGCGACCCACCCGCCGGCGGCGACGGCGAACAGCAGCAGCACGACGCCGATCACCGACACCTCCGAGACCCGGCCCGGCCGCAGGAACCTCAGGTACAGACCCATGAAGATCGCGATCGGGATCGTCATCGCGATCGAGAAGACGCCCCACGGGCTCTCGGCCAGGGCGCCGACGACCACCAACGCCAGCACGGCGAGCAGGATCACCATGATGACGAGCACGCCGATGATCGCGGCCACGCCGCCGATCGTCCCCAGTTCGTCGCGGGCCATTTGACCGAGCGAGCGGCCCCGCCGCCGGGTCGATATCGACAACACCAGATAGTCCTGGACGCAACCCGCCACAACCGCGCCGATGATGATCCAGATGGTCCCGGGCAGGTACCCCATCTGCATGGCGAGGACGGGCCCGACGAGCGGACCCGCACCGGCGATCGCGGCGAAGTGGTGTCCGAAGAGCACCCGCCGGTCGGTCGGCATGTAGTCGGTGCCGTTCTCGAATAGTTCGGCGGGAGTGGCGTTGTCGTCGCGCGGACGGACGATCTTCATCTCGATGAGCCGGGCGTAGAACCGGAAGCCGATCACGTACGTGCAGATCGCGGCGATGACGAACCACACGGCGTTGACGGTCTCCCCGCGGAAGAACGCGATCACCGCCCAGGCGACCGCGCCGAGCAGGGCGATGATCCCGAAGATGATCCGGTGCCGGACGGTGATCGGCGAACGATCGACGATCGCGACGGGCGGCAGATCCTTCACGGTGCGGATGTAGGTGACGTCGCCTCTGGTTTCCTCTGTGCGCTCCGCGGGAGCGGTGGGAGATGCCATGTGGCGATCTTTTCATCGGCGGCGCCGACGACGTGTCAAAACCGCTCCGCATTAACTTCCGCGCTGGTAGAACGCCCGGACCGTGTCGATGGTGTCGGCTTCGGCGGGGCTCTTGTCGTCGCGGTACCGCAGCACCCTGGCGAATCGCAACGCCATGCCGCCGGGATACCGCGACGAGGTCTGCACACCGTCGAACGCGATCTCGACGACCTGCTCGGGCCTGACCCGCACCACACGGCCGGCCGAGCCGGCCATCGGGCCTGAGCCGTCGGTGGGCCCGTCGGCCAGCTCGAGGAAGCGCGCGGTCTGCCATTCGAGCATCGCGTCGGTCATCCCCTTGAAAGTCTTTCCCAGCATGACGAATTCGCCGGTCTGGGGATCGCGGGCGCCGAGGTGGATGTTCGACAGCTTGCCGCTGCGCCGTCCGGACCCCCATTCGACCGCGAGGACCACCAGGTCGAGGGTGTGCACGGGTTTGACCTTGAGCCAGCCGGCCCCGCGACGACCCGCCTCGTACGGCGCGGTCAACGACTTGGCCATCACGCCCTCGTGACCCGCGGCCAGCGTCACGTCCAGAAACTCTCGCGCCTGGTCGACGTCGCCGGTGACGAGGCGGTCGACGCGATGCAGCTTCGGGACGAGCGCGTCGAGCACCTCGATGCGCTCACTGGCCGGCTTGTCCAGCAGGTCGACGCCATCGACGTGCAGCACGTCGAACACGAAGACCGACAGCGGCTGGGCCGCTGCGGCGGCGGCGATGTCGGCGGAGCGGCCGAAGCGCGACGCCGTGACCTGGAAGCGGTGTGGCCGCCCGTCGGGGCGAAGGGCGATCGCCTCGGCGTCGGCGATCAACGTCGTGACGGGCAGCGCCAACGCGGCGGCGACGACCTCCGGTAGGCGGGCGGTCACGTCGTCGAGGCTTCTCGTGTAGATGGAAACCTCGTCGCCCCGGCGATGCACCTGGACTCGGGCGCCGTCCAGTTTCGCCTCGAAAACCGCTGTGCCGCCGAGCCGTTCAAGAGCCTCGGTCACGCCGGCGGCCGTCTGCGCCAGCATCGGACCGACCGGACGGCCGACCGTCAGCGTGAACCGTTCGAGCGCGGCCTCGCCGACGGTCAGGGCGGCGGCCGCGACGGCGGGCAGGTCGCCGCCGAGCATCGCGGCGCGGCGCACCGCGGCGGCCGGCAGGTCGGCTGCTTTGGCCACCGCGTCGGCCATCACGCCGACGAGTGCGCCCTGGCGCAGTTCCCCGCCCAGCAGCCGGCGCAGGAACGTCTGCTCGGTCTCGGTGGCGGCGCCGAACAGTCCGGCGAGCAGTTGGGCGCGCCGAGCTTGCGAACCCTTGCCCGCGACCTGCCCAATCTCGGTGAAGCGAGCGTGGACGTCCGGAACCGTCAGCGACGCGGACTCCGCCGGGGGCGGCAGCGAGCGCAACGCAGCCCAGCCGACGCCGATCTGCCGTTGCGGCAGTTCGCCGGAGAGCCACGACACGACGACCGCCACCTGGTCGGCGTCGCCCTCCTCACCCGCGCGGGCCAGCAGGTCCGCGATGCGGGCCGTCTTGGCCAGCCGCGACGAGGAGGCGCCGACCTCGGTGGACGCGGTGGCCACGTCGAGTAGCTGCACGGGTCCAGCCTGGCACGCCGGTCGGACATCTCCGGTCACGTGATGGCTCACGCGGCAGAGAAAACTAGGTGACCTGGAAGTCGACGCTGTGCCAGCCTGTGGCGCCGTCGGGAATGGGATCGGCGAGGTCGGCGGTCTGCACCGCGCCGGAGTTGTCGGTGGCCCGCACCGTGATGGTGTGCCGTCCCGGCTGGGTGGCCTGCCACGGGAAGCTCCACAGCCGCCAGGTGTCGTTGGAGTAGGCGGCGCCGAGTTCGGCGCGCTGCCAGTCGCCCTGCCCGTCGGGCCCGTCGATGCGCACCTCGACGTTGCGGACCCCGCGGATCTGCGCCCACGCGACACCGCCGAACGTCACCGGCCCGCGGGGCACGTCCTGACCGCTGCGCGGCACGTCGATGCGCGACTCGGTCTTGATCGGGCCGCGCGGCGACCACCCCAGCCGCGTCCAGTAGGCCTCGGCGCGGTCGAAGCGGGTGACTTCGAGGTCGACGACCCATTTCGTCGCCGACACATAGCCGTACAACCCCGGCACGACCAGGCGGGCGGGATAGCCGTGGTTGGTGGGCAGCGGTTCGCCGTTCATGCCGACGGCCAGCAGCGCGCCGCGGTCGTCGGTGAGTGCCTCGACCGGGGTGCCCGCGGTGAACCCGTCGATCGACATGGACAGCACCATGTCAGCATCGGGGTGAATCCCGGCTTCGGCCAACAGGTCTCGCACGCGGTAACCCGTCCAAGCGGCGTTGCCGATGAGGTCACCGCCGACCGGGTTCGACACGCACGTGAGCGTCACCAGCTTCTCGACCACATCGAAGCGGTCGAGATCGTCGAGGCGCAAGGTGATTTCGCGGTCGACCATGCCGTGGATCCGCAGTTGCCAGTGCTCGCGGCTCAACTGCGGCACGCTCAGCGCGGTGTCGATTCGGTAGAAATCGGCGTTGGTGGTGACGAACGACGGCAGCGCAACACCTTTCGGCTGCACCGCCGACGGTACCGGGGGAGCGGCGACGTCGATGGGCGGCAGTGCGAAGGCGTCGCGGTCACCCGACACCGAGGTGGTCAGCCGCGAGAGCACCACGCCGCCCACCCCGGCCAGCGCGCCGGCCCCGAGGAAGCCCAGCGTGATCAGCGACAGTCGTCGGCCGGGGTCCGGTCCCTCGTCGAGGACGGGCCCAGTGTCGGCGCTCGCAGCGTCGGTGAACCGCCCCGAAGTCAGCAGTCGCAGCACCGCGACGCCGCAGACCGTGCCCACCACCGTCGGCAGGATGTCGACGAAGGTGGCCCCCGCGCGTGAGAGGACCGCCGCGCAGCCCACGACACCGGCCGCGACGATCGCGGCGCTGCCGATCGGAACCCGCCGCGTCTCCAGCGCCGCGGTGCCGGCGGCCACGACGGCGATCACCGCGAGCACGAGCATCGACAGCACGAGTTTGTCGGCCATGCCGAACGTCTGGATCGCCCACTCCTTGACCGGGCCCGGTGTCATGTCGATGACCGCCGACCCGACGGCGGTACGGGAGTCGGCCCGCGGTCCGACCACGACCGCGAGGAGTTGGGTCACGCCCAGCGCGACGGCCGCCGCCGCGATTCCGCCCATCGCCTTCGTGCTGCGCGACGTCATGCGCTCAAAGTACTCACGTTGGCGACCCGAAGGGCTTACCGAACGATGACGTCAGCTAGGTTGCTTTACGAATCGAGCTCTTTTTGGAAAGGGGAGACCCAGGTGGAGATTTCTGGCAAGAAGGCCATCATCGTCGGCGGAGCCTCCGGCTTCGGCAAGGCGACGGCCGAGTTGCTGGCTCAACGCGGCGCTGACGTGGCGGTTCTGGACCGTCCGCAGTCGAAGGGCAAGGAAGTGGCCGACGCGATCGGCGGCTCCTTCTTCGAGGTGGACGTCACCGACTTCGAGGGCACCGAGAAGGTCCTGCAGCAGGCGATCGACAAGCTCGGCGCCCTGCACATCATCGTGACGACCGCCGGGGGCGGCGCCGCCGAGCGCACCGTCAAGAAGGACGGCCCGCACAGCCTCGACACGTTCCGCAGGTGCGTCGACCTCAACCTCATCGGCACGTTCAACATCAGCCGGTTGGCCGGTTGGCAGATGAGCCAGCAGGACCTGGTCGACGACGAGCAGGAGGAGCGCGGGGTCATCATCAACACCGCCTCGATCGCCGCGTTCGAGGGCCAGATCGGGCAGGTCGCCTACACTGCGTCGAAGGCCGCCATCGCCGGAATGTGCCTGACCATGGCTCGCGATATGGGCAGCCTCGGCATCCGGGCGCTCGCGATCGCGCCGAGCCTGTTCGCCACCGGCCTGACCGAGGGCATCCCCGACGAATTCGCCAAGGCGCTGACCAAGGACGCGGCGTTCCCCAAGCGGCTCGGCAAGCCGGAGGAGTACGCCAAGCTGGTCACCGCGATCGTCGAGAACCCGATGCTCAACGGCCAGTGCCTGCGCCTTGACGCCGGCCAGCGCTTCGCCCCCAAGTAAGCGGTGTGGTTTCGGTGCGCTACTGATCGCTCAGCGACCGGTAGCGCACCGAAATCGCCTATAAGGTTGAGCGCGTGGCGACCTTCGCCGATCACCTCATCGACACCTTGACCCTCAGCGGCGTGCGCCGCGTCTACGGGCTGCCCGGCGACAGCCTCAACGGGTTTCCGACGCGATCCGCCGCTCCGGCGCGATCAGCTGGGAACACGTCCGCCACGAGGAGACCGCCGGATTCGCCGCGGCCGCCGACGCCGCCATCACCGGCGGGCTCGCGGTCTGCGCGGGCAGCTGCGGGCCCGGCAACCTGCACCTCATCAACGGGCTGTTCGACGCCCATCGCAGCCGCGTGCCCGTCCTCGCGATCGCCGCGCACATCCCGCGCACCGAGATCGGCTCGGACTACTTCCAGGAGACGCACCCCCAGGACCTTTTCCGCGAGTGCAGCGTCTACTGCGAACTGGTCAGCACGCCGGAGATGGCGCCGCGCATCATCGAGATGGCGATGCGCGCGGCGGTCGAGGAGAACGGCGTCGCGGTGGTCGTGATCCCCGGCGAGATCTTCGGCCACCGCGCCGACGCGTCGATCTGGAACGCGCGCGCCGTGACCGCGAGCAAGTCCGTCATGCGGCCCGACGACGAGTCGCTTCGCCGGGCGGCGGCGATCCTCAACGACGCGCGCGCCGTCACCATCCTCGGCGGGGCCGGCGTCGCCGGCGCCCACGAGGCGCTCATCAGTGTGGCCGACACGCTCAACGCACCGGTGGTGCATGCCCTGCGCGGCAAGGAATTCGTCGAGTACGACAACCCGTTCGACGTCGGTATGACCGGGCTCCTCGGTTTCGCGTCCGGCTACAAGGCCATCAAGGAGGCCGACGTCCTGCTGATGCTGGGCACCGACTTTCCGTATCAGCAGTTCTATCCCGACAACGCGACGGTCATCCAGGTCGACATCCGCGGCCGCCACCTCGGCCGCCGCGTGCCGATCGACCTCGGCCTCGTCGGCACCGTCGCCGACACCCTCGACGCGCTGCAACCGTTGTTGCGCAAGAAAACCGACCGCGACCACCTCGACCGGTCGCTCAAGCATTACCGCAAGACCCGCCGGCGTCTGGACGAACTGGCCGTCAACGACCGCGACCGCTCACCGATCCGCCCGGAATACGTTGCGGGGCTTGTCGATCGGCTGTCCGCCGACGATGCGGTGTTCACCGTCGACGTCGGCTCGCCGGTGGTGTGGGCGGCGCGTTACCTGACCATGAACGGCCGCCGCCGGCTCATCGGGTCGTTCAACCACGGCACGATGGCGTGCGCGCTGCCGCTGGCCATCGGCGCGCAGACCGCGAACCGCGACCGCCAGATCGTCGCGCTCGCCGGCGACGGCGGGCTGACGATGCTCTTCGGCGAACTCGTCACGCTGATCCAGAACCGACTCCCGGTCAAGCTGGTCGTCTTCAACAACTCGTCGCTGAACTTCGTCGAACTGGAGATGAAGGCGGCGGGGATCGTCAACTTCGGCACCGATCTTGTCAACCCCGACTTCGCCGCCGTCGCAACGGCGATGGGCATCTTCGGTCGACGCGTCGAGCAGCCGGCGGATCTCGAGAAGGCCCTGACCGACGCGTTCGCCCACGACGGGCCCCGCGCTGGTGGATGTGGTGACCGCGCGCCAGGAACTGTCGATACCGCCGACGATCACCGCCGAGCAGGCGAAGGGCTTCTCGCTGTACGCGATCAGGACCATCCTCGCTGGGCGGGCGGACGAGTTGTTGGACCTGGTGACCACCAACGTCGCCCGTCGCATTCTGGACTGAACGCGCAGATCCTAGACAAAGGTCGACTCCGGTGCCGCAGCGCGCATTCGACCTGACACGATGACTGCATGCTCGACGACGTGCATCAGCTTCCGACACTGAGTAAGGACGACCAGACCGCGCTGCAGCAGTGGGTGCGCGCGCAGGGCCTGGGGACGGCGGTCAGCGACGTCGAACCGCTGACCGGCGGGACGCAGAACATCGTGGTGCGACTGCGGATCGACGACCGGTCCATGGTGTTGCGTCGGCCGCCGGTGCATCCGCGGCCGACGAGCGACAAGACCATGCTGCGCGAGATCGCGGCGTTGCGAACGCTGGCCGGCACGCCGGTCCCGCATCCCGGATTCATCGCTGGCTGCGAGGATCTGAGTGTCCTCGGCGTGGTTTTCTATCTGATGGAAGAGATCGACGGGTTCAACCCCGGCGATGACATGGCCGAGGCGTACGTGCGCGATCCGGCGATGCGCCATCAGGTCGGGCTGTCGTACGCGGCGAGCCTGGCGGCGCTGGGACAGGTCGAGTGGGAAGGCAGTCCGCTCGCCGAACTCAAACGTCCCGGATCGTTCCTGGAGCGTCAGGTTCCGCAGTTCCTCCGGCTCCTCGAAAGCTACCGGCACGACCGATACGACCCCGCATCGCTGGGGGTGACCGAACTCGCCGAGTGGTTGGCGTCGAACCTGCCTGACGAGGGCAGGCCCGGTGTCCTGCACGGGGACCCGCATCTGAGCAATGTGCTGTTGCGCCGCGACAAACCCGAGGTGGCGGCGTTCGTCGACTGGGAGATGTGCACGATCGGCGACCCGCTGCTCGACCTGGGCTGGATGCTGATCTGCTGGCCGCTGGAGACGAACACGATCACCGCTGGCTCCGAACTCGCCGCGCTCGGCGGGCTCGCCAGCCGCCGCGAGCTGCTCGACGCCTATCTGGCCGCGGGCGGTCGCGAAACCTCAAGCCTCGATTGGTATATCGCGATGGCGTGCTTCAAGCTCGGCATCGTCATCGAGGGCACCTGGTCACGCTTCCTGATCGGCCAGGCCAGCCGCGACGCGGGGGAACGGTTGCACGCCAACGCCCAGAACCTCATCGATCTCGGCACCCGGGTGAGCAAGGGGGACAGCCCCTTCCAGCTCTAGGCGTAGGCGTCGATGGCCAGCTTGACGGCCAGCGCCACGCCCGCCGCCCCGATCGCCGCGCGCAGTGGTCCGGACGGTGCCTGCCGCACGACGACGGGGCCCAGCCGGGATCCGATCAGGCAGCCGAGGCCCAGCACCAGCACCGCTCCCCACTGCACCGGCGCCAGCACGGTGAAGACGACGGCGGCCACGAGATTCGCCAGGCCCAGGATCACGTTCTTGCCCGCGTTGGCTTCGGCGAGCGAGGCATGGCCGGTGCGCAGGAGCAGCGCGAGGAGCAGCACGCCGGCCGCGGCCCCGAAATAGCCGCCGTAGACGCAGATCAGGAGAACCGCGGTCGTCTCGACGATCAGCGCCGCGCGCCGGCGCCCCGGGCTTTGACCGTCATCAGGAGCCTTGCGGGGCAGCAGGATCGCGACCGAGGCGACACCCAGAAGGATCGGCACCGACCTTTCGAAACCCTCGGCGGGCGTGGTGAGCAGCAGCACGGCGCCGGCAACGCCGCCAAGCACGGCGAACGGCACGGTGCGGCGGATCCAGCGGCCCTGGCCCGCAAGTTCGGGACGCGAGCCCAACACCGATCCGATGCCGTTGAACACCAGCGCCACTGTGTTGGTCACGTTGGCCGTCACTGGAGGCAATCCGAAGAGCAGCAGCGCGGGATAGGTGGCCACCGATGCGAGCCCGGCGATGCTCCCGGTGAGCCCGCCGAGAACGCCGGCGGCGAACAACAGGGCCCACGTCATCGGGCCTCACGTTACGGCCAGCGTGCGCCGATCGAAGACTCGAGGCGCTGTGGGATACGTCGCTCAGCAGGCGTTGCTGTGATCGCCGCCAGGGCGCCTGAGGCGCCGATGCGCAGTGAGCAGCAGATGGTCGGCCCGCTGGCGAACCTCCTCGGGGACCTTCAGCTCGCCGGTTGCGTCGTCGACGAGCTGCGATGCCAGCATGCGCAGTTTCGTGTTGGTCTCCTGCGACCGCCATACCAGGATGTCGAAGGCTCGGTCGGCGGAGATGCCGTAGATCATCATCAGCACGCCCTTGGCCTGTTCGATGATCGCGCGGTGCTCGGTGAAGTCGGCGACGGCGGCCTCTACCGTGCCGCTGTCGTCGACGTTGCTCAGGTCCACGTAGAGGCCCTGGGTGCCGATGATCTCGCCGTCGTCGTCGCGCATCCGTTCCCCGATGACCAGAACGGGGTGGACGTTGCCGTAGGTGTCGATGATGCGGTGGCGGCTGCTGAACGGCCGCCCCTGGCCGGTCACCGTCTCGATCAGCATCGCGACGCTGGCCGCATCGTCGGGGTGCTTGTGCGACATCACCAGCGACGTGCTGGGCTGCGCCTCCCCGGGCGGGTAGCCGTGCATCTGGGCGACCGTGTCGGACCACTCCCACCGGTCCTGTGCGCGGAAGTAACGAAATGAGCCCACGCGTTCGCCGACCGACGCCAGGGCGGCAGCCGCCGTCGCCGTCGTGTGGTTGCCTCTGCCTTCGGTTCGCAACTCATCCCCCCAGGTCATCGGGACACCAGAAGTAGGAACACACCTTTTCAAAACGTCCATCCGAAAAACAGCCAGAACGCGAACGACCCGCGGCCAGTTTGCGAAACGTTTTTCCTTTGCGACCTCCTCGGCGGTTGTCTACGATCGAACGCGTGCCGAGGCGACTCGTAGTAGCAACCCGCAGCGGGGTCTGATCCTGACCGACCCCTCGCTGTGGGTCGTCGCTACGTAGTCGGTCACTTCTCTTCTTCAAGAAAAGACCGGCACATGTCCATCTCGTTCGCAACAGAATCCGCGACCAGCGCAGCACCGTCGGCGTTCGCGGCCCATCTCGACGTCCCGCCGCCCCGCGATCTGCGCGAGGAGGCCGACGCGATGTCCTTCGAAACGTTCCTCGCCGAGTACGCACCCAGTTCGGGTCCTTTGCGGCTCGGGAACTGGAGATGCGTGGACGGCGACCGCCCCGCGACCCGGCTGGGCCCCCAGGCGCGCAACTACCAGGCGACACTCGCGATCGGCGACCGCATCTGCACGACGTCGGCCGCGGCGCCTGGTCCGGTGGCCGCGCTGACCTCGATGCTCTACGACCGCGGAATCTCGTTGGAGATGACCGCTTTTCACCAGATGCGCGCGGGCGAACGCACCGCCACCTTCATCCAGGGCTCCGACGGCCTGCGCTCGGAGTGGGCGATGGGGCTGTCCGAGAACTCGACGCAGTCGGCGTTGAGCGCGATCATCGCCTGCGCGAATCGGCTACTGGCCGCGTCCTGAACCCAGCCGTCAGTGCAGCGGGCGCAGCACGATGTGCATGCCGTCCTTGGGCACCGGCATGCCGCCGTAGTCCCACTCGGTGGTGTAGTCCGGGCGGGGCAGTTCGAGCCGGTACTTGCGCAGCAGCCGGTGCAGGATCGTCTTGACCTCCAGCTGGCCGAATGTCATGCCGATGCACTTGTGCGCGCCGCCGCCGAACGGGCTGAACGCGTAGCGGTGCTGCTTGTGCTCGTTGCGCGGCTCGGTGAACCGCAACGGGTCGAACTTCATCGGCTCGGGGTAGAGCTCCTCGAGGCGGTGGTTCATCCCGGGATAGGCGATGACGTTGGTGCCCTTCGGCAGGTAGTAACCCAGCAGTTCGGTGTCGCGAACGGTCTGGCGCATGGCCCACTGCACCGGCGTGACGAGGCGGATCGACTCGTTCATCACCAGGTCCAGCGACTCCAGCTTCTCCAGCGATTCGATGTCGACCGGACCGTCGCCGAGGCGGTCAGATTCGTCGCGGCATCGGTCCTGCCACTCGGGATGCTTGGCCAGGTGGTAGATCATGGTCGTCGCCGTCGAGGTGGACGTGTCGTGCGCGGCCATCATCAAGAAGATCATGTGGTTGACGATGTCCTCATCGGAGAACTTGTTGCCGTCCTCGTCCTCGGTGTGGCACAGCACGGTCAGCAAGTCGTTGCCCTCTTTACCGCGGCGTTCCCGGACCCGCTCCTCGAAGTAGTTCTCGAGCAGTTTGCGGGCCTGCATGCCGCGCCACCAGGTGAACGGCGGAACCGGCGTGCGGATGATCGCGTTGCCGGCCCGGGTCGTCGTGGTGAAGGCCTTGTTCACCTTGGTGACCAGCTCCTTGTCGGAGCCGGGCTCATGGCCCATGAACACCATCGACGCGATGTCGAGGGTCAGCTCCTTCATCGCCGGATACATCAGGAAGCGGCCGTCGTTGGGGACCCAGTCGTTGGCGATGACCTGCGAGACGACCTTGTCCACCTGCTCGGTGTAGCCGACCAGCCGGGAGCGGACGAACGCCTCCTGCATGATCCGGCGGTGGAACATGTGCTCCTCGAAGTCCAGGAGCATCAGGCCGCGGTGGAAGAACGGGCCGATCACCGGAACCCAGCCCTGCTGGGAGAAATCCTTGTTGCGGTTGGAGTAGACGGCCTGTGCGGCGTCGGGCCCGAGCGCCGCCACCGCGGGCAGCGCCGGGGAGTCGGCGTAGTAGAGGGGGCCGTACTTGCGGTAGACGTGCAGCAGGTAGTCGGGCCCGCCGCGGAACATCTCGATCATGTGGCCGAGCACCGGCAGGCCCGCATCGCCGATCACCGGCTTGAGGCCGCTGCCCGCGGGCGGCGTCGCCATCGGCTTCTGTGGGAAGTCGGCACCGAGCAGCTTGCGTTCCACGATCCCCATGCCGGGAAAGTTGTTGAACGACGGGGTGAACCGGCGCTTCGCCTGGTCCAGCAGGTAGTCGGTGGTACTGATCGTCGCGGTCATTCACGAGCTCCTGGTGCAAAGGAATGTGGCCGTTGTCACTCTCATCCCCATCCTGGATGGCAGACTTGACGCATGTCAAGTTTTGTTCTGGCGCGTCGCGGTGCGAAGGTCTAGGGCGATGAGCGCCCAACCAGCATCGCAAACGCGTCGCAGCCGCGGTGACCGGCAGCGCGACGCGATCATCAATGCCGTGCGCGACCTGGTGAAGGAACAGCCGTTCGCAGACCTGTCGGTCAGTGAGATCAGCGAACGCGCCGGCGTTGCACGCTCCGGCTTCTACTTCTACTTCGACTCCAAATACGCGGTGCTCGCGGAGATCCTCGCCGGCGCCGGCGAGATGCTCGACAGCCTCACCCACCACTTCGCGCCCCGCGAGCCGGGAGAGACGCCGGAGGCGTTCGCCAAACGCATGGTGGGCAGTGCCGCTGCGGTGTACGCCAACGACGACCCCGTGCTCACGGCGTGCGCGGTGGCGCGCAACACCGACGCGAAGATCCGCGAGATGATGGACGACTTCTACGACGGCATCATCGACAAGCTGATCGCGCTGCTCGAGAGCGACGCCGACGCGCGCCCGATCACCGACGATCTTCCCGCGCTGGTCCGGACGTTGGCAGCGACGACGACGATGACCCTGACGCACGACAGCACCTTCGTCGGCCGCGGCATCGATCCCGGCCGCGCCGTCGGCACCCTCGAGCGGTTGTGGGTGGCGGCGTTCTGGGGCCACATGAAGCCGTCCGACCAGCGCGACGCCTAGGGTCAGTATCCTCACCGCCATGGCGCACACCGGGTTTGCGAACAAGCGTTGCTTTCTGACCGGGGCCGCCAGCGGCATCGGCCGTTCGACCGCGTTGAAGCTGGCGGCCGAGGGCGCCGAACTCTATTTGACCGACCGCGACGCCGAGGGTCTGGAGAAGACGGTCGCCGACGCGCGCTCACTGGGCGCCGAAGTCGCCGAGTACCGAGCGCTCGACGTCTCCGACTACGACGCAGTGGTCGCGTTCGCCGACGACATCCACTCCCGCCACCCGGCGATGGACATCGTGATGAACATCGCGGGGGTTTCGGCGTGGGGCACCGTCTCCACGCTGACCCACCAGCACTGGAAGTCGATGGTCGACATCAACCTGATGGGACCGATCCACGTCACCGAGGCGTTCGTGCCGCGGATGGTGGCGGCCGGTACGGGCGGGCACATCGTCAACGTGTCGTCGGCGGCCGGGCTCGTCGCGTTGCCCTGGCATGCGGCCTACAGCGCGAGCAAGTTCGGGCTGCGGGGCATGTCGGAGGTGTTGCGCTTCGATCTGGCGCGCCACCGGATCGGCGTGTCCGTGGTGGTTCCGGGTGCGGTGAAAACGCCTCTGGTGCAGACGGTTCAGATCGCCGGAGTCGACCGCGAAGACCCGCGGGTGAAAAAGTGGACCGACCGTTTCAGCGGGCACGCGGTCTCGCCCGAACATGTCGCCGAGTGCATTCTCAAAGGCGTGCGGCGCAACCGCTTCCTGATCTACACCTCGCCCGACATCCGGGCGCTGTATCTGTTCAAGCGCACCATGTGGTGGCCGTACAGCGTCGCGATGCGCCAGGCGAACGTGTTGTTCACCAAGGCGCTACGGCCCTCGGCGCAACGCGGTTAGCGCTTACCCCAGTCCCAGGGCGGTGCGGTGAGCATGCCAAGACCCTCGACGCGGGTTTCGCCCAGGTCCTTGTAGAGCGGGATCTCCACCGCGGACGCTTCGGCCTGGGCGGCATCGTCGACGGTGACGGTGTCGAGATGCTCGAGCAGCGCTTTGGAATGGGTGACGACAACGACCTGGGTGGTGTCTGCCGCCGCGCGGATCAATGACGCCAGCGGGCCCACCAGGTCCGGGTGTAGGGACGTCTCCGGCTCGTTGAGTACCATCAGCGACGGTGGACGCGGGCTCAGCAGCGCGGCGGCCCACAGGAGGAATCGCAGTGTGCCGTCGGATAATTCGGCGGCCCGCAACGGGCGGAGCATGCCGGGCTGATGCAGTTGGAGGTCGAACAGGCCGTCGTGCACGGTGACCGAGACCGTCGCACCGTCGAAGGCGTCGGCGATGGCCCGCTGGAGGTCGTCGTGGCCGGCCTCGATGATGGTCTGGACGGCGGCGGCCAGATCGCTGCCGTCGTCGGAGAGCACGGGCGTGCGGGTGCCGACCGTGCGCTGCCGTGAGGGTGCGGCCGCGTCGACGCGGAAACCGTCATAGAACCGCCAGTTGCGCAACCGGTCCCGGACTGTGGCAAGCTCCGGGTGCGCACCGGGATGGGCGTATTCGGCGAGCACGCTGCGGTAGGCCGGAAGCGCCTGTGTCACCTTGTCGAATCCCCGCCCGGACTCGGCGCAGGCCTCGACGTAGTCGCGGGTCCGGCGCACCAGGGTCGAGCTGGTACGCATCACGGGGCCGACGAACACGGCCTCGCGTTTGATTTCCGGGTCGAGGGCGAACAGCGAACCGTGACCCGTCATCTGCGGCAAACCGAGATCGACGAGGTAGCCGAAATCGTCAGCCGCGAAACCCATTTCGAGGGAAACCGGTCCTGTGCGCGTCGTGCCCTCCACGCGCCCGGTGCGGCGCGCCCCGGCGAGCTGTTCGGGACCCGCCCACAGCACCGACTCGAGTCCGCCCTCGCGGGCCAGCGACCCGATCGCCTCGCCGCGCCCGCAATCGGCGAGCAGCCGCAGAGCCCGATACAGCGACGACTTGCCCGTCCCGTTGGCGCCGGTCACGACGGTGAGTTGGGCCAGCGGCAGCACGATCTCGCGCAGCGAGCGGTATCCCCGAATGGCGACGGTGTGCAACACCTCAGTACCCGCCTTCCGGCGGGACGAGTTCGAGCCGGACGCCCAGCAGCCTAACCGGGCGATCGAGTTCGAATTGGCCGAGTATCTCGAGGGCCGTCCGGGTGATGAGATCGGCGTCCACGGTCGGTTCGGGCAGCTTGCGGATCTTGGTCCTGGTGTAGAAGGTCTTCGTCCGCACGGTCACCGCGACACGGGTGGCGACACGGTTCTGCGCGACGACGTCGGCCAGGGTCTGGTGCGCCAGATCGATGACGGCGGCGTTCATCTCGTCGCGTTCGGTGAGGTCGCGCGGGAAGGTGGTGACGTGACTTCGTGAGCGCGGCACCCAGGGTTCGGCGCTCACGGTTGTGTCGCCGCCGCCCTTCGCGAGCAGCAGGATCCACAGCCCCGTCGTCGGGCCGAAGGCTTCGGTGAGCACGGTCGCGTCGGTGCGGGCGAGATCGGCGACGGTGCCGATGCCCATCCCCGCGAGCTTTTTCGCCGTCTTCGGGCCGATTCCCCACAGGGCGTCGACATCGCGGTCACCCATCACCGCCATCCAGTTCTCATCGGTGAGTTGGTAGACGCCCGAACCCGATTCGCGGCTCGGCTTGCCGAAGCCGGTCGCGACCTTCGCGCGCTGCTTGTTGTCGCTGATGCCGACCGAACACGACAGGCTCGTCTCGGCGGCGATCACCTCGCGGATCCGCTCGGCGAACTCGAACGGGCTCTGCGACTCGTCGAGCTCGGCCCCGACGTAGGCCTCGTCCCAACCCCACACCTCCACGGGATGTCCGAAGTCCCGCAGCAAGCCCATGACTTCCGCGGAGGCCTCGTCGTAGGCGTCGGTGTCCAACGGCAGGAACGTCGCATCCGGACACTTGCGCGCCGCGGTGCGCAACGGCATGCCGGCCCGCACACCGTAGGCGCGGGCCGGATATGACGCGCAGGTGACGACCTTGCGGGGTTCGTTCGGGTCGCCGTTGCCGCCGACGATGATCGGCAGGTCTGCGAGTTCCGGCTTGCGCCGGATCTCGACAGCGGCCTGGAACTGGTCGAGATCCACGTGCAGGATCCAGCGTGTCATCGGAACTGTCTGCTCTTCGCTAGTGCCCACACAGCTTGCGCGCCAACGTTTCCCACGCGTCGCCGAGCGATTCCAGTGTCGCCCCGCGCTCGGCGAGTTGGTGCTGCACGTAATCGGCGTCGAGCAGCGCCAGCAGCGCAGCGGCCTGCGCGTCGAGGTCACCCGTCGTACCCGCGGACTCCAACAGCACCCGCACGTGGCGATGGTGCAGCCGCGCCGGGGCGTTGAACCGTGTCTGCGGGTCCCTGTTGGCATCCGACAGCAGCGCGTGATGTCTGTGCACGAACGCCAGTCGGTCCCGCCCGTAGGCCAGCAGACGCTCGAGTGGGGGAGCACCGGGGCCCAGGGGCGGGGGGCCGAAAAGGAACGCCTCCTGATGGGCTTTCTCGTCCTCGTCGAGCAGCACGATCATCAGCCCCGCGCGGCTGCCGAACCGGCGGAACAGCGTGCCCTTCCCGACGCCGGCCGCCGTGGCGATGTCGTCGGTGGTGACCGAGTCGGCGCCGCGCTCGGCGATCAGGCGGCGCGCCGCATCGAGAAGTAGGGTGCGATTCCGGGCGGCGTCGCCGCGTTCGTGGGGAGTTTCGTCGGTGACCGACAACTCGTTGATGCGACGAGGTGCGGCCATGTCAGCAGTTTAGTTCAGACGGAATTATTCGGACTGTAGTCCGGTTCTGCTATGCGACGATCTTCCTCGACGACGAAGGGATGAACAACGATGTCGGACACCTCGAAGGTCAACGTGTTGGTGCTGCTGGGCAGTCTCCGAGCGGAGTCGATCAACCGCCAGCTGATCGAGCTTGCGCTCGAAACCGCGCCGGACGGCGTCCATCTGGAGTTCTTCGACCGGCTGGGCGAGCTGCCGTTCTACAACGAGGACATCGATAACGAGGGCGTCGCTGAACCCGTGGCGGCGTTGCGCCGGGTCGCAGCCGACGCCGACGCCGCGCTGGTGGTCACCCCCGAGTACAACGGCAGCGTCCCAGGCGTGCTCAAGAACGCGATCGACTGGCTGTCTCGGCCCTACGGCAACAGCGCGCTCAAGGACAAGCCGCTTGCCGTCGTCGGCGCAGCGCTCGGGCGCTACGGCGGCCAGTGGGCGCATGACGAGACGCGCAAGAGCTTCGGCATCGCGGGACCGCGCATCGTCGAGGACCTCAAGTTGTCGGTGCCGAGCAAGACGTTCGACGGAAAGCATCCGCGCGAGAACGCCGAGGTGGCCGCGAACCTGCGCGATGTCATCGGCAAGCTGGCGGCCGAGGTCAGCTGAGTACTTCATAGAAGGCTGTCGACGCAGTCGGATCACCGGCCGACGGCTTTGCTGTCGGGTTCGGGCGTTCGGCTCCAATGTCGGTGCGGGCTGCTATATCTAGGGGCCCTCACGCGACACGCCGCGAGTGTGACGTGCGACACGCCGACGGGAGGCGCGGTGAAAAGCTTACGACCTGGGAATTCCAGAATTGTTATTCAGAACATCTGGTATTCCTTCGCAATGTCGGACACTAGGTGTAGTGTTTCGAACACCGACAGGCCCCACGGTTCCCAAGCCTTCCGAGGGCCGGCCGAAGCTCCCGATCCTGGTTGTCTGGGCGTCTCAGACACACCGCCGGGGGCCCCGGACGGCAGGAATTTTCAGGGTCTCCGGGCTGCTGAAATTCGATGAATCTCGGCGAGATGAAGTGTTCGACCAGTTGCCAGTCCCCGTTCGCATAGGAGCCGTACCCCGATGACTCAGCACTCGATCACCGTGTACACCAAGCCCGCTTGCGTGCAGTGCAACGCCACCTACAAGGCGTTGGACAAGCAGGGCCTCGCCTACGAGACCGTCGACATCAGCCTCGACAGCGAAGCCCGCGACTACGTGATGGCACTGGGTTACCTGCAGGCCCCGGTCGTCGTGGTCGGCAACGAGCACTGGTCGGGCTTCCGGCCCGATCGCATCAAGGCGCTCGGAGCGGTCGCGGCGATGGCCTAGGGGTACTAGACGCGGCAGAAAGGGGGAAGCGATGGCTGGATTGCCGGTTCAATCAGGGGCGAGCAACCTCGTCTACTTCTCCAGCGTCTCGGAGAACACCCATCGTTTCGTCCAGAAGCTGGGACTGCCCGCGATCCGCATTCCGCTGCACGGGCGAATCGAGGTCGACGAGCCCTACGTGCTGGTCCTGCCCACCTACGGCGGCGGGCGGGCCACACCGGACATCAACGACGGTGGCTATGTGCCCAAGCAGGTCATCGCGTTCCTCAACAATGAACACAACCGGTCGTTGATCCGCGGCGTCATCGCCGCGGGCAACAACAACTTCGGCGCCGAGTTCGCCTACGCGGGAAATGTGGTGTCCCGCAAGTGCGGCGTTCCGTACCTGTATCGCTTCGAACTGATGGGAACCCCGGACGACGTCGACGCCGTCCGTTCGGGTTTGGAAGAGTTTTGGAAGGACCAGACGTGTCACCAACCGTCACAGCTGCAGAGCCTGTAACGTCCGCGCCGGCCACGCTGCCGGGCGAGACGGATTACCACGCGCTCAACGCGATGCTGAATCTGTACGACGCCGACGGCAAGATTCAGTTCGACAAGGATGTGCTGGCCGCGCGCGAGTACTTCCTGCAGCACGTCAACCAGAACACGGTCTTCTTCCACAATCAGGACGAGAAACTCGACTACCTGATCCAGAAGGAGTACTACGAGCGCGAGGTGCTCGACCAGTACTCGCGCAACTTCGTCAAGACGCTGCTGGATCGCGCGTACGCCAAGAAGTTCCGGTTCCCGACGTTCCTCGGCGCGTTCAAGTACTACACCTCCTACACGCTGAAGACCTTCGACGGGAAGCGGTACCTGGAGCGCTTCGAGGACCGCGTGGTGATGGTGGCCCTCACGCTCGCCGCCGGCGACACCACGCTGGCCGAGAAGCTGGTCGACGAGATCATGGACGGCCGGTTCCAGCCGGCCACCCCGACGTTCCTCAACTCGGGCAAGAAGCAGCGCGGCGAGCCGGTGTCCTGCTTCCTGTTGCGCATCGAGGACAACATGGAGTCGATCGGGCGCTCCATCAACTCCGCACTGCAGCTGTCCAAGCGTGGCGGCGGAGTCGCGTTGCTGCTGACCAACATTCGGGAACACGGCGCACCGATCAAGAACATCGAGAACCAAAGCTCGGGTGTCATCCCGATCATGAAGCTGCTCGAGGACTCGTTCTCCTACGCCAATCAGCTCGGTGCGCGCCAGGGCGCCGGTGCGGTGTACCTGCACGCCCACCATCCCGATATCTACCGGTTCCTCGACACCAAGCGCGAGAACGCCGACGAGAAGATCCGGATCAAGACGCTGAGCCTGGGCGTGGTGATCCCCGACATCACGTTCGAGCTGGCCAAGAAGAACGAGGACATGTACCTGTTCTCGCCGTATGACGTCGAGCGGGTCTACGGTTTGCCGTTCGCCGACATCTCGGTCACCGAGAAGTACTACGAGATGGTCGATGACAGCCGCATCCGCAAGACGAAGATCAAGGCGCGCGAGTTCTTCCAGACGCTGGCCGAGCTGCAGTTCGAGTCGGGTTACCCGTACATCATGTTCGAGGACACGGTGAACCGGTCGAACCCGATCGACGGCAAGATCACCCACTCGAACCTGTGCTCGGAGATCCTGCAGGTGTCGACTCCGTCGGAGTTCAACGAGGACTTGTCCTACAAGAAGATCGGCAAGGACATCTCGTGCAACCTGGGTTCGCTGAACATCGCGAAGGCGATGGACTCGCCGGACTTCGCGCAGACCATCGAGGTGGCCATCCGTGCGCTGACCGCGGTAAGCGATCAGACGCACATCACCTCGGTGCCGTCAATCGAGCAGGGCAACAACGACTCTCACGCGATCGGTCTCGGCCAGATGAACCTGCACGGGTACCTGGCCCGCGAGCGGATCTTCTACGGTTCCGAAGAGGGTGTGGACTTCACCAACATCTACTTCTACACGGTGCTGTATCACGCGCTGCGGGCGTCGAATCGCATTGCGATCGAACGGGGTAGCGCGTTCAACGGCTTCGAGAAGTCGAAGTACAAGTCGGGGGAGTTCTTCGACAAGTACACCGAGCAGGTGTGGGAGCCCAAGACCGACAAGGTTCGTCAGCTCTTCGCCGATGCCGGCATCCGGATCCCCGACCAGGAGGACTGGAATCGGCTGAAGGAGTCGGTGCAGCAGCACGGCATCTACAACCAGAACCTGCAGGCCGTGCCGCCGACGGGGTCGATCAGCTACATCAACCACTCGACCAGCTCGATCCACCCGATCGCCAGCAAGGTCGAGATCCGCAAGGAAGGCAAGATCGGCCGCGTCTACTACCCGGCGCCCTACATGACCAACGACAACCTGGAGTACTTCCAGGACGCGTACGAGATCGGGTACGAGAAGGTCATCGACACCTACGCCGCGGCCACCCAACATGTGGACCAGGGTCTGAGCCTGACGCTGTTCTTCAAGGACACGGCCACCACGCGCGATGTGAACAAGGCGCAGATCTACGCCTGGCGCAAGGGCATCAAGACGCTGTACTACATCCGGTTGCGCCAGATGGCCCTCGAAGGCACTGAGGTGGAGGGCTGCGTCAGCTGCATGTTGTAGGACCGCCACGCCGAGTGTCGACTGACCCGACACTCGGCGGGCGCCGCTAGCCCACGGCGAAGGTGGGCAGGCGGTCCACCCGCGTCAGCACCGGGTGCTTCGGCGGAACGCCGGGGCCGGGGTGGGCCTCCTCTGGCTTCGCCTCGTGGTCTATCCAGCATTCGCCGGTCTTCTCGTCGTAGTCGCCGCCGTAGAACACGCAGCAGACGCCGAGGCCGTCGGTGTCCTGATGGTCGGCCGCGCACTCCCAGAAGTCGTCGCTGACCGGAGCGGCGCCGGCGGCGGCGGCCAGTCCGATCGCCACGCCGACCGTCGCCGCGGTGGTTGCCAGAAGTCGTGAGAGGTTCATGGCCAAGAGCGTGCTGCGCCGGAGGTCGTCGCGAAACGGGGCGCGCACCGCGTCCCGCCGCGTGCCGATGAGGGATGGCGCCGTGGCGGCGTTAGGGGTGTAGGGGGCCGATCGCCGAGCGCACGCTTCCGTACGCGAAACCCCTGGTGGAGGTGTGAATAACCGTACGCTCGGCGTGGGGCATGCGCGTCGATGGCAGGTAAGGCTTGCCTCAGCTTTTATTGACGTCTAGATTAACCGCAAAGATTTCCTCTAAATAGGAGTGCGGTTGATGCTCAGGCGCCTATGCGTTCTCGCGGCGACGATGGTCGCCACCGCCTCGTTCGCTTCGGCGGCGCACGCGCAGCCCGGCCCGGAGCACGAGCTGCCCGCACAGGGCCACGAGTTCGCGATCACCTCCGAGGTGCCGACGCTCGAGGAACTCGATGCCCAGATCCGGCTGTTGGTCGGCACTCCCGCCCCGGACGCGGTCAAGGCCGCTCAACTCGAAGGCGGCAGCCGCGCGGTCGTCGTACCGAAGATGGTCTATCGGATCGGTTTCTTCCGCCCGCCGCGCGGATCGAGCGTGGTGACCGGCCCCGAAACCCACGACGGTGACCGCCACACCGCGATCATCAATGCCACCAGGCAGGGCTCGCCGACCGTCCGCGTCGAGGCCGAATGGCGGCGGATCGATGGCCGGTGGAAGCTCGCGAGCAAGTCGCTGTGCAACGGCATCAAGACTCTCGGCCTGCCGATCCCGTGCAACTTCGAATGATGGCCGCGTGATCGAAGTCGTTGAATTGACCAAGTCGTTCGGTTCCCACCGCGCCGTCGACGACGTCACCGTCACCTTTCCCGCCGGTTCCGTCACCGCGCTTCTCGGGCTCAACGGCGCGGGCAAGACCACGCTGCTGCGGTTGCTCGCCGGGTTGACCCGTCCCGACAGCGGAACGATCGCGGTGTGTGGTCGCCCGCCCGGTCAGGATCCGCGCTCGCTCGGATTCCATCTGGGCCCGGCGGCCATGAACCCCCGCCATACCGTGCACCGCCACTTGTCCTGGCTCGCAGCACTTTCCGGGATCGACGACGCGCGGCTCGACGCGGTGTTCCTCGAGACCGAATTGCACGCCTACCGGTCGAAGCGCATCGACCGGCTGTCGCTGGGCATGCGCCAGCGGGTCGCCATCGCCGGAACACTGCTGGCCGACCCGCAGACGCTGCTGTTCGACGAGCCGCTCAACGGACTCGACGTCCCCGGCATCGTCTGGTTCCGCTCGCTCGTTCGTCGGCTCGCCGAGCAGGGCTGCACGGTCGTCGTCGCCACCCACCTGCTCGGCGAGGTGGCATTGACCGCCGACCACGTCGCGCTGCTCAGCCACGGCAAAATGCAGGCGGCCGGTGAACTGGCGCAGTTGGCTCCCACCGGGGCCGACACCCGGGAGTGGCTCGAGGCGACGCTGCTGGAGTGCGCATGACCGCCGCGATGCTGCGCAGTGCACGCGCCGAGATCGCCCGTACCGGCGGGCCAAGCCGGCTGTGGACCGTCGTGACCCCTGCGGCGGTGCTCGTACCGGTGGCGATCACGTTCGGCATCGCATGGGTCGCCGAGTCGTTCGCGCGCATCCCCGGGCAGATTTCGGTGCTGCAGGTCACCACGTCGAACGCCGCCTACTGGGTCATCACGATCACCGTCGCACTGGTGGCCGTGGCAGGGGCCGATGGCCAGTCCGCTGAAACTCGTTACGGCGCGGGTGAATACGTTCGTCTCGCTATTCCGCGCGCGTGGCCGGTGTTGCTCGGCCGGTGGTTGTTCTACGGTGCGTTGGGCGCCCTGGTGGCCGTCGCCACGCTTGTCGTGGTGCTCGCGGGGCTGCCGGTCATCGCGCCGATGGTTTATGGACCGGTGTCGCTGACCGACGATGTCGGTGTGCGACTCCTGTGGACGGTGCCGCTGCTGGCGCTGTTCGCTGCGGGGGCGGGTGTGGGAGTCGGGGCCCTCACCCGCTCACCCCTGGCGGCGGTGGGCGGGATCCTGCTGTGGGCGTTCGTGGCCGAGACCGCGGCCGGCTACCTGCCCAGCGGAGCGACGCTGCAGCGTTTCATGCCGCTGCTGAACGCGGTGTACGCCACCGGACAGGACGCCGTGCTCATCCCGCCGTGGGGCCAGAACGGCGCCCTGCTCTACGCATGCTCGGTTTTCACGGCGATCTTCGTGATCGCCGCTATCGGAAGGACAATTCGAAGATGACTGGCAGAGAATCACTTCCGCTCGCGCAGCGGTCCGACGCGGACCTGCCGGGCCACTGGCTGCTGGCCCGGCTGGGCAAGCGGGTGCTGCGACCCGGTGGTCTCGAGCTGACCAGCCGGCTGCTCGCGGCTGCCGGGATCGGCGGCGCCGACGTCGTCGAGCTCGGACCTGGCCTGGGCCGCACCGCGACCGACATCGTCGCCCAGCGGCCGCGCTCCTACGTCGGTGTCGACGACACCGACGCCACCAGTGAGACGGTGCGCGCGGTCGTCGCGCCGGTCGACGGAAAGGTGGTGGTGGCCAACGCCGCCGACACCGGATTGCCCTCGGGCAGCGCCGATGTGGTGATCGGTGAGGCCATGCTGACGATGCAGGGCGACCGCGACAAGCGTGCGATCGTCGCCGAGGCGTTCCGCGTTCTGCGCCCGGGCGGCCGCTATGCGATCCACGAACTCGGCCTGCAGCCCGACGACCTCCCGCAGGACTCCAAGGACGAGATTCGCCGAGACATGGCGCGCGCGATCAAGGTCAACGCGCGTCCGCTGACGACCTCTGAGTGGGTGGCGCTGCTGACCGAGGCCGGCTTCGAGGTGGTGACCGTCGACCACGCCAAGATGGCGCTGCTGAACCCGGCGCGAGTGCTGGCCGACGAGGGCTTCACCGGCGCCCTGCGGATCGTCGGCAACCTGATGGTCAGGCCCGCGGCCCGTAAGCGGGTCATCGGTATGCGCATGACATTCCACCGGTATCGGCGCGCGCTGACCGCGGTTGCGGTCGTCGGCGTCGTGCCCACGTCGTGACAGACTCGAACCATGTCTGTGTCGCGCCACGATCTCGATGCGCCGCCCGACCGGGCGGCCGGCCAACAGCGCCAGAAAGTGCTGGGCCTGCTGAAGACCGCGGCGGACCCCGTCGACGCCCAGCAGGTCGCCGACGCTCTGCAGATCCACATCACCACGGCGCGCTTCCATCTCACGGCGCTGGAGGAGCAGGGCGTCATCCGGCGGGGCAACGCCACCAAGGCCGGTCGCGCCGGGCGGCCGCGACTCACCTACGAGTTGGCGCCCCGGTTCGACTACGCCGACATCGTGTCGCTGTTCGCCGAACATCTGGGCGGGACGGCGCAGGAACGCGAACAGCGGGCCCTGCGGATCGGCGCGGACCTGGCGCATCGGGTCCGGCTCGCCCGCGAGCGACCCGAGGCCACGATCGCGGACATGGTGGTCGCCACCCTCAACGAGCTTGGCTTCCAAGTTCGTTCGGTGCTGAATTCGTTTGGCGAGGTGACGGTGCAGATCTGCACTTGCCCGCTGGCCGAGGTTGCCGCGTCGGCGCCGGAGGTCGTGCGCGGTATCCAGCAGGGCCTCATTCAAGAGGTGATCAACCACAACGCCGACGCCGTCGGCGCTCGCTATCAGGCGTCGGTGACGCCGGACCCGCACGGCGGTTCGTGCGAGGTCAGTTTGGTATTGCGCCCCGAACGGTGAATGTCGGGGCGAGAAGGGAAAACTCATGACCGCGTCAACCGCGTTGTCTCTGCAGCGCCTCGCCGATGAGCAGATCGACGCCGCAAAGGCCGCTTCTGCCGGCCGGTCGGCCCACACCGTGTACGGCGGCCGTGAACACACGCTTCGCCAGACGGTGTTGGCGCTGGCCGCCGGCCACGGCCTGGACGATCACGAAAGCCCCGGCGAGGCAACGCTGTTGGTGCTGCGTGGACGGGTGCAGCTCAACGGAGTGAGCACCTCGGTAGAGGGCAGGGCAGGGGACTACCTGCCGATACCGAACGAACGTCACAGCCTCGCCGCCCTCGAGGATTCGGCAGTGCTGCTGACGATCGTCGCCAAGTAGCGGGTCGAACCCGCGGCGTCACTTGATGGTGTGCTGCGGGCCCTGGGCCTTCTTGTAGAGGGCCTTGAGCATCCGGTCACGGAAGGCCGCGTTGTCGATGAGCTTGACGCCGGCGTTGGCCAGCTTCGGCTGTCCGATCAGCTTGTGCATGTAGCGGCCGCGCCTGTACTCCCGGCCCCACGCAGCCTCCATGCGCTGCGCGTAGTTCGTGAAGTCGTCGGGCCCGCCGTTCAGCAGCGCCGCGATCGCGCATTCGCCTGCGGCCAAGCCCGATTCGAGCGCCTTGGAGATGCCGGCGCCCGACGCGGGCTTGCCGGCACCGAGCGAGTCACCGGCGAACAGGACGCCCGGCCGCCACGGCGGCCACGCGGTGAAGCCCATCGGTAGCCGCCAGGCCCGCACGCTCTTGTTCTTCTTGAGTTCCTCGATCGGCGGCAGGTCCCACTCGGGAGGCAGCGTGCGCAGGAACTCGCCGAGGAACTGCGTCGCGTTGATCGACTGCCAGTTCTTGTAGCTGTTGACGTAGCCCAACCCGATGTTGAACACGCCGTTGCCCATCGGGAAGACCCAGCCGTAGCCCGGCAGCTGGTCACCTTCGAAGACCAGCTTCAGATAGATGTCGAGGCTGTCGGAGTCGGGGCGGTTGGCCGGCATCTCCGAGCGGATCGCGATCGCCGAGTAGCCGTTGTACTCCGAATCGATCTTCAGCGCGCGCTTGATGGGGGAGTAGGCGCCGTCGGCGGCGATGACCGCGTCGCCGCGGACCTTCTCACCGCTTTTGAGCGTGACGCCGACCACCCGGCCGTTCTCGATGATCGGCCCGGACACCTCCGCGCCCTGGCGCACCTCGGCGCCCGCGGACTCGGCGTGCTTGAGCAGAACGGTGTCCAGGTGCGTGCGGCTGACGGTGTGGCCGTGATCGGGCATGCCGGGGCGGCGCGGGAACGACAGCTCCCACTGGCTGGGGCTGAATACCGTGACCCGGTTGACGCGGTGGAACGTGGCGACCTCGTCGGAGAGCCCCATCTTCTGCAGATAGCTCACCGCGCGGGCGGTCAGGCCGTCGCCGCACGGCTTGTCGCGCGGAAACTCTGCCTTGTCGAGGACCACTACCTTGGCGCCGGTCTGAGCGGCCTGCCACGCCGCGGCCGAGCCGGAGGGCCCGCCACCTGCGATGATCAGGTCGTAATGCTGCGTCATGAAACTCGTCTCGTCGATCGGCTGTCGCAGCGATATTACCCGCGCTGCGACCGCCGCTCTTGTCGGACGGAGTTGCCCGCGCAGGCCGCCGGAAAACGCATGCGGCCTGGTCTGAGCTGGTCAGCAGGGCCGGAGCGGTAGAGTGACCGGGTGCGACGAGGGTCCAGGCCACGGTCGAGTGGCGAGCCGGGTGTCAAGGTCGACGCCCGCAGCGAGCGGTGGCGTGAGCACCGCAAGAAGGTGCGCGCCGAGATCGTCGACGCCGCCTTCCGCGCCATCGACCGGCTGGGTCCCAACGTCAGCGTCCGTGAGATCGCCGAAGAGGCCGGTACCGCCAAGCCCAAGATCTACCGCCACTTCACCGACAAGTCCGACATGTTCAGCGAGATCGGTCAGCGAATGCGGGACATGTTGTGGGCGGCGATCATTCCGTCGATCGACGTGGAGCACGACTCGGCACGCCGGATCGTCGGCCGTGGCGTCGCGCATTACGTCGACCTCGTCGAGCAGCACCCCAACGTGGTGCGGTTCTTGTTGCAGGGCCGGTTCGCCGACAAGTCGGCCGCCGCGATGACGACGGTCAACCGGGGCAGCGAGATCACGCTGGCCGTGGCCGACATGATCAGCGAGGAACTCAAGGACCTGGCGCCGGATCCGGCCGCCTTCGAGCTGGCGGCCTATGCCATCTTCGGCACCGCCGCGTCGGCGACGGACTGGTGGCTGGGCGACGACGAGGACGGCGTCCGCCGCATGCCCGCCGATCAGTTCATCGCCCACATGACCACGATCATGGTGGGCGCGATCAACGGCACCGCCGAGCTGTTGGGCATCCAGATCGATCCCGACCAGCCGATTCACACCGCGGTTCGCAAACAGCAGCCCGTCGCCTGACGGCGGCGTTGACACCTCCGGTCGTGGTCCGGAGACTTGACAAGTACCCGGTACCGGCGTTCCCAGGATGTGCCCACCACGGAGGGCCCACGCGCCGGCCGGGGATTAGGGGAGACCGATGACGGTTGCCGAGCAGACGGCCGATCACACCACCGATCAACGACCCGTGCACACCAAGGCGCTGATCATCGGCGCCGGGTTCTCCGGTCTCGGGATGGCCATCGCGCTGCAACGCCAGAACGTCGAGTTCCTGATGCTGGAGAAGGCCGACGAAATCGGTGGCACGTGGCGGGACAACACCTATCCGGGTTGCGCCTGCGACATCCCGTCGCACATGTACTCGTTCTCGTTCGAGCCCAAGCCCGACTGGCGCCACATGTGGTCGTTTCAGCCGGAGATTTTCGACTACCTCAAGGGCGTCACCGACAAATACGGTCTGCGTCGCTACATCCGGTTCGGCGCGCACGTCGACCGCGCTCATTGGGACGACAACGAGCACCGCTGGCACGTGTTCACCAAGGACGGCCGCGAGTTCGTCGCGCAATTCGTGATCTCCGGAGCGGGCGGTCTGCACATCCCGTTCATCCCCGAGTTTCCCGGCCTCGACGAATTCACCGGTGCCGCTTTCCATTCCGCGGAGTGGGACCACAGCGTGGATCTGACGGGTAAACGCGTCGCGGTCATCGGCACCGGAGCCAGTGCGATCCAGATCGTGCCCGAGATCGTCAAGGACGTCGGCGCCCTGCATCTGTATCAGCGCACACCGGCATGGGTGATGCCGCGGCCCAACAACCCGATTCCGCGCTGGATGCGTGACCTGTTCACCAACGTGCCGGGCACCCGGCGGTTGATGCGGGCGGGCATCTACTGGATCCACGAAGGCGTCGGATTCGCGATGACCCGGGAACCGCGGCTGCTGAAGATCGGTGAGCTGCTGGGGAAGTGGAACATCCGCAAGTCGATCAAGGATCGCGAACTGCGCCGCAAGTTGACGCCGAGCTACCGCGCCGGGTGCAAGCGAATCCTGAACTCCGACACCTACTATCGCGGTATCGCCGACCCGAGGACCGAGGTCGTCACCGAGGCCATAGCGCGGTTCACGCCGACGGGCATCGTCACCGCCGACGGCACCGAACGCGAGGTCGACGTGGTGGTGTTCGCCACGGGCTTCCACGTCACGGATTCGTACACCTACGTCCACATCAAGGGCCCGCGCGGCGAGGACCTGGTGGACCGGTGGAACCGCGAGGGCATCGCGGCGCTGCGCGGCATCACGGTCGCGGACATGCCGAACCTGTTCTTCCTGCTCGGGCCGAATACGGCGCTGGGGCACAACTCGGTGGTGTTCATGATCGAGTCGCAGATCCGCTATGCCGCGCAGGCCATCGCGGCCGTCGACCGGGCCGGCGCGCAGGCGCTGGCTCCCACCCGCGAGGCCCAGGACCGCTACAACGAGCAACTGCAGGGCGAACTCGCCGGAACCGTGTGGAGCACCGGCGGGTGCCAGAGCTGGTATCTCGACGAGCACGGTGTGAACCGGACGCTGTGGAGCGGCATGACGTGGCAGTACTGGCTCGCGACCCGCAAGTTCGACAAGTCGGAGTACCGGTTCTTCGGCGGGCGGCGCGCGGACAACGCGGCCTAGTGTGCGCCGAGATCGCGATTCCGGGCCTTTCGGCCGGAAAAGACGATCAGAATGCACACTGGCCGCACCGGTAACTCGTCGGTGGGCGACACGCCAGACACACGATGTTGTGTTGCGGGTGGTTGTCGTCCCCCAGGGGTAGTGTCGGTGGCGGGCGATAAAGCGCTTTCGGGCGCACCAAAGACCAGGTGAAATGGGGTTCTCGTGAGTGATGGCATGAAGCTGATTGACCGTGTCTCGGCGATCAACTGGAACCGTCTCCAGGACGAGAAGGACGCCGAGGTGTGGGACCGGCTGACGGGCAACTTCTGGTTGCCGGAGAAGGTGCCGGTCTCCAACGACATCCCGTCATGGAACACGCTCAACGACCACGAGAAGCAGCTGACGATGCGGGTGTTCACCGGCCTCACGCTGCTCGACACGATCCAGGGCACCGTCGGCGCCGTCAGCCTGATCCCGGACGCGCTGACCCCGCACGAGGAGGCGGTCTACACCAACATCGCGTTCATGGAGTCGGTGCACGCGCGCAGCTACAGCAACATCTTCTCGACGCTGTGCTCGACCGCCGAGATCGACGACGCCTTCCGCTGGTCGGAGGAGAACCCCAACCTGCAGCGCAAGGCCGAGATCGTCATGCAGTACTACAAGGGCGACGAGCCGCTCAAGCGCAAGGTGGCCTCGACGCTGCTGGAGAGCTTCCTGTTCTACTCCGGCTTCTACCTGCCGATGTACTGGAGCAGCCGGGCCAAGCTGACCAACACGGCCGACATGATCCGGCTGATCATCCGCGACGAGGCGGTGCACGGCTACTACATCGGCTACAAGTTCCAGCGCGGGTTGGCGCTCGAGGATGCGGCCACGCAGGCCGAGCTCAAGGACTACACCTACGAGTTGCTCTTCGAGCTGTACGACAACGAGGTGGAATACACCCAGGATCTGTACGACGGCGTCGGGTTGACCGAGGACGTCAAGAAGTTCTTGCGGTACAACGCCAATAAGGCGCTGATGAACCTGGGCTACGAGGCGCTCTTCCCGCGCGACGAGACCGACGTCAACCCGGCGATCCTGTCGGCGCTGTCACCCAACGCCGACGAGAACCACGACTTCTTCTCGGGTTCGGGGTCGAGCTACGTGATCGGCAAGGCCGTCGTCACGGAGGACGAGGACTGGGACTTCTAGTTCCGGTTCGAGGCCCGAAGGTGTTACCGCGGGTCGACGTCGAACAGGCGCGCGCGGAGCACCATCACGAAATCCTCCATCACCTGGACATGGCCGGGCATCCACATGCGAGGCCGGGTGTCCCAGGCGATGAGCGTGCCGATGGTGTGTCCCTGTGCGTCGGTCAGCGGGAATCCCGCGTACGCCACGACGACTCCCTTCGTCACTGCCCAGTGGTCACGCAATAGCGGTTCCTTGCGCGCGTCCGCGACGATCAGGGGCTTGCCGGTTACGAGTACCTCGCGGCCCAGCGAACCCTCGAGTGGCCCTTGGCGGGTGACCGCCATATCGGGGTCGAGTCCGATTGCGCTGCACATGTATTGCGTGTTGTGATCGATCAGCGTGACGGCGGCAGACGGCACCCCGACCGCCGCCACCACCATCCCGACGACCCGGTCGAGACTGCGGGCCCGTTCTTCGTTGAGCAAACCACTGTCGTAGAGCGCGCGGAGTCGGTCAGGGTCAGTAATGACGGCACCCTCGCGAAGGGTTGCGACCGGGTCGGGGGTATCGAGGTTGAGCAGTTTGACGCGCCGCATGAGTTCGCGCACATCGGCGTCGCCGCGGCGGGCGCGCTCGATGATCATCCGCGCGGCGACGGCGCGCCCGATGTAGGTCTCGACTGATTCCCCGACCGTGCCGGCCTCGTCGATCAGAGCGGAGTTCATCCACTCGTCGAAGCCCGGCAACGTCGGTGCCATACTCCTCACGCTAGCGCGTCCCGGGGGTGAACATGGCGGGTCGCATCAGCGCCGTGCACGCACACCTCACCGCAGGGCGCGAACGGTATCGACAGTCCGGGTGAGCGCCAGGGAATTCCCTATATCTGCCGGGCTGGGCGGCGCATAGCGTTTCACTCAGCTCCCGTGAGCCGCGGAGGGGACGGCTCACGGGGGGCTGACAATGACCGATTCGAACCGAGTTCGACCATCGCGAAAATGCATAGACTACGCACGTCACGACGCAATTCACGGTGACGTCTTTGGAGCGGGGAACGTAGAATTCGTAAATCTATGGGGTTAGTCGGCCGTCGAATTCTTCCTTCAATCCTCGAAGAGATGTGTGCATCTGCTGAATACTCCGAAGTATGTCTGGCTCGCAACGAATTAATTCCGAAGATGTATTCAAATCAACATCCACATTGCTGTCCCGCCGCCGTGCTCTCGGGCGGTTCGCGGTCGCCGGCGCCGGAGGCCTGGCGGCATCGACTTGGCTCAGCGCGTGCGGCGATTCGGGTGAATCGTCGGGCGCGGCAGACGCGGAACTCAACACCGACACCAACACCAAAAGCGCCACCGACGCGACAAAGGCCGCCAACAAGACGGTCCACGACTCGCTCCCGTTCAACGACCGGACAGACTTCGACGACACCAGCCGAGGCCTGATCGCGCGACCGGACACCCTGACGATCAAGAACGCCGACGGCGACGTCGTCTGGGACCTGGAGGCCTATAAGCAGTTCATCGGTACCGACAAAGCCGCGCCCGACACCGTCAACCCGAGTCTGTGGCGCAACGCTCAGCTGAACATGCAATACGGCCTGTACGAGGTTGTTCCGCGCATCTATCAAGTGCGTGGCTACGACCTGTCGAACATCACCTTCATTCAGGGCGACACCGGGTGGATCGTGTTCGACCCGTTGATCTCACCCGAGACGGCCAAAGCGGCCTACGACTTCGTGTCCGAGAATCTCGGTCCAAGGCCGATTGCGGCGGTGGTGCACAGCCATTCGCATGTGGACCACTACGGCGGTGTGCGGGGGATCGTCTCGCAGGAGGACGTCGATTCCGGCAAGGTCCGGATATTCGCGCCCGACGGTTTCGTCGAACACGCCGTGAGCGAGAACGTCATCGCCGGCAACGCGATGGGGCGTCGTGCGGTGTTCATGTACGGCGCCCTGCTGCCCCGTAATGCACAGGGGGGGTCTCAGCGGCGGCCTGGGCATGACCACGTCGACTGGCTTGCCCACCATGATCATTCCCACCGACGTGGTGACCACGACCGGCCAGAAGTTCACGGTGGACGGGGTGGAGATGGAGTTCCAGATGACGCCCGGCACCGAGGCGCCGTCGGAGATGAACACGTTCTTCCCGCAGTTCAAGGCGATGTGGATGGCCGAGAACACCACCAACACGATGCACAACATCCTGACCCTGCGCGGCGCCCAGGTCCGCGATCCGTTGATCTGGGCCAAATTCCTCGACGACACCATCCGTCGTTACGGACCGACCACCGAGGTGAAGTTCCAGAGCCACCACTGGCCGATGTGGGACAACGCACGAATCATCGACTACTGGAAGAAGCAGCGCGATCTGTACAAGTACACCCACGATCAGACGGTCCGGCTGATGAACCAAGGCTTCATCGGCTCCGAGATCGCCGAGCAGATCGAATTGCCGCCCGAACTCGACCAATTCTGGCCCAACCGCGGCTATTACGGTTCGCTGCGGCACAACTCGCGCGCGGTCTACCAGCGCTACATGGGCTGGTATGACGGCAACCCCTCCGACCTCAACGACCTGCCCCCGCAGGATGCGGCGAAGAAGTATGTCGAATACATGGGCGGCGAGGACGCCGTACTGCAGAAGGCCGACGACGACTTCACCCAAGGCAACTATCGCTGGACAGCCATGGTGCTCAAGCATGTGGTGTTCGCCAACCCCGACAGTCAGCACGGAAAGAACCTGCTTGCGGACAGTTACGAGCAACTCGGCTATCAAGCCGAGTCAGGGCCATGGCGTTCGATCTACCTACAGGGTGCCTACGAACTGCGCAACGGTGTGCCCACGGCGGGAGGCACCGAGACCGCCAGCCCGGACACCATCCGAGCCATGCCGCCGGACATGCTGTTCGATTACCTCGCGGTGCGCCTCAACGGGTCGAAAGCGGCCGGAAAGAACATCACGATGAACATCGACTTCACCGACCTGCGGCAGCAGTACGGGCTGACGGTGGAGAACGGAGTGCTGAACTATGGCCCGGGGCCGATTCCGAACGCCAACGTGAGTCTTCGGCTCAGTAAACCGACGTTAGATCAGATCCAACTCGGGACCACCACGATCGATGAAGCGGTTTCGACGAACGACCTCACGATCGAGGGGCAACGCGAATCGTTCAACGAATTCATGGGATTGCTGGACACGTTCCCGTTCTGGTTCAACATCGTGACGCCGTGAGTGCGATGGCGTATTCGCTGGAATTTTGATTTCCCTGGATTGATTTTCGCGCGGATTTGTCGAGTCGGCTTAATTAGCCGACGCCGAAGCTTTGTAGGTTTTTACGCTTATCAATTGCGTAGGGCCGACTGTGCCCGTGTTCGTCCACTGCGTGAATGCGGCTCAGGCGTGAATTCGTCGACGCCGAGGGCAATGTCGTAGTTGTCCATCCCATTGCGGGCTAGGCCCATGAGGATCAGGCCGGCGCCTTCGAGCCAGTGCGCCATGTTCAGGTCGCCGACGTCCAGCGGGCGCAGCCCGAGACTTGTGATGAACGTCGACACTACGGCCTTGGCCGGCGCGTCGTCGCCAGCGAAGAGCACATCGGGTGTCTGGCCTTTCTCCAGCACGTGGCCGAAGACGGTGTTGAAGGCTTTCACCACGCGGGCGTTGGCCGGGGCCGCCTTGGCGACTTCCTGTGCGATGGAGGTGTCATCGGCGATTTCGAGCCCGTCGGCATCGGCATTGAACGGGTTACTGATGTCGATGATTACTTTGTCCGCCAACGCTTCTCCGTACTGGGTGACGACCGGAACCACGTCGGCGTACCTCACTGCCACGATTACGATGTCGCCGGCGGGGGCGGCACCGAACTCTCCGGTCGTGGCGCCGACGCCGAGCGCGCTGGCCAGGGCGGCGGCCTTGGCCCTATCGCGGCCGACGATTTCGACGGCGTTGCCGCCTCTGACGGCCAGGGTGCCGATGGTGCGGGCCATGTTGCCGGTGCCGACGATGGTGATGCCGTTCATGATGTGCTCTCTTCCGTTGTCGTCTGAGTGGTGCCAAGAAGTTGGGGTGACTGCGATTGGGATTGGTGGCCGGGTTCGGCCCGACATGGCCGCCACGAAGCGCCTGCGTCAGCGGCGCGCCACTGGTGCTGCATGCCCCTTCGAGACTGGCCGCGTCGTCAGTGCGTATCGGTGAGCAGTTTCCAGGGCTTCATGCCGAGGAGGCTGGCGAGGTGCCTTTGCATCTGGACCCCGGACGGCAGGGGGCGCCACCAGATGGTCACCTGGGCGATCTTCCCGTCTGCATCGAGCAGGATGTAGTCCATTCCGTTGACCACCGTGTCGTCGATTTTGAGGCGGAAGTGTGCGGCGTGGTGCGTCTGACCGCTGAGGACCTCGTCATAGGTGAGGTCAGTCGCTACCGTGCCGACCGCCTGCATGGCCTTCAGAACTGCGACACGGCCGGTGACCGGCTCATCGCTGAGTGGGCCGTACATCACTACGCTTTCGGCGAGGACGGCGTGGAGGGCGTCTTCATTAGCGCCGCCGTGCATGCCGGCGATGAAAGCGTTCACGGTGCCTGCGTGCGGGGTTACTGTTGTCATGGCTATTCCTTGTGTGCTTCCTGCTCGGTTGGAAAGGAATCGATTCGCTGGTGCGCCAGGCCCTTTCGAGTCGGACGGTGCGCGAGGTCATTGAAGTGAAAGATGAACGCGCCACCGCTCAGATCACGGTGGTGCCGCCGTCGACTACCAGCTCCTGACCGTTGACGTAGCTCGAGTCGTCGGAGGCGAGGAATAACGCGGCCGACGCGATTTCGTCGGGGGCGCCCATTTCTCGCCGCGGGATGACCGACTCGAACTGCGCCTTCGACTCCTCGTCCATGACCTCTTCCAGCATTGGTGAGGCGACTTGGCCGGGGGTCAGCACATTCACCCGAATCTTCCTGTCCCGCAACTCCGACACCCACACCCGCGCGTAGGCAGGCAACACGGCCTTGCTTCCCGCGTACACACTCCAGTTCGGGTAGCCCCGCAGCGAGGCGTTCGATCCGGTCATGAAGATCGAGCCGCCGTCGTTGAACAGTGGTAGCGCCTTCTGAACGGTGAACAACGTGCCACGCGCGTTCAGCCAGAAGGCGTCATGAAAGTCCTCCTCGCTGATCTCACCGAGCTTGGCCTGCTTGCCTACTCCGGCGCTCGCCCACAACACGTCGATCGCACCTTTTTTGCGCTTGACCGTCTCGAACAGGCGGCTCAAATCGTCGATGTTTGCCGAATCACCCTGCACACCAGTCACATTCCGCCCGATCCGGTCGACGGCTTCGTCCACGGCTTCCTTCCGCCGGCCCGTGATGAAGACGTGAGCCCCCTCCTCGACGAACAACTTGGCACCGGCGAGTGCCATCCCACTCGTTGCACCGGTGATTACTGCGACCTTGCCATCGAGTTTTCCCACGATCACTCCATCCAGTTTGTTGGTTGCGGTGTTATATAAACCGATCCGTGTGCTTAACGTAACCAATGCCCAAGGTAAGCGCAAGCTATGCACACCGATCCGTACCCAAGTGGCTATGCTGGAGTTATGACGGAGCTGGAGAAGGGGCCCCGAGGTCTACGCCGCGGTCGGGGCGCACGTGAGCGCATCCTTGCCGCGTCACGACAACTATTCCGCGATCAAGGCATCAACAGCACCGGGTTGGACCAGCTCTGCTCGGTCGCCCAGGTATCGAAGCGCACGTTCTACCAGCACTTTCCGAGCAAGGATGAGCTGATAGCCGAGCATCTCGGCCGATTCGACCCCAACGTCCTGCCCGAGGTGTTCGACCGCACCGACCTCACACCCCGCGAACGGCTTCTCGCCGTCTTCGACATCCAGGCGCCCCTGTGCCCGTTCATCGCGGCGGCCGTGGAGCTCCACGACCCGGGCCACCCGGCACGCCTGAAGGCCCGCGACTACAAGACGGCCTTCGCCGCACGGCTCACCGATACTGCCCGGGAGGCCGGCGCCACCAACCCCGAACAGCTCGGTGAACAACTGGCATTGCTGTTGGATGGTGCGTCGGCACGCAACCGAGTCCTCGACGCCGACACCTTCGCCACCGCCGCCGCCATCGCAACGGTCCTCGTCGACAACGCCATCCCCGCGGCAGCGACCCCGAGCGCACGCTGAACCCGACGTAGATACACACTGATCGCACCATCCGCACCGACGCCCAGATGTTCGACGCTGCGCGCGACCAGCTGACAGTGCTTCACCAACGAATCCTGCCTTTAGCGGCCCTCAGTCGAGCGGCGACGCTTGGTCCGAAAACGACGAACGGCGGGTCTTTCACATCTGACATCCGTTGAGGTCACCGGGGGAAGTCGAACTCCGACGTGGCACCTGCCATGACGCCCACCGTTTCGAGGATCCTTCGACAACGAGCTACTGACGAGGCACACTCGCGCCGAAATGAAAATCACTGAAAAGGAAGAGGTGTATTCATGCCCGGTCTTGGCGAATTGGCGCTAGGTGCCGCCCCTATCGCCGGCGGTGCACTGTTCGGTATCGCGGCGGGGAGTTTGAAGCCCCCGGATCCACGCGCGACGATCACCAAGGATCTGGATCTCTTGGAGCGATTGCCCGCCGAACAGGTCGAACGGCGGGAACGGATGCAAGAGAGTATCGGTCACCGCATCGACGACCTGCTGACCGCGACCGACCGCGGGCGAGTCTTGCGGCAAGCCGCGACCTCATACGAGGGGAACTGGCGCGATCTGGGGATTTTCATTTGTGCGGTGCTGTTCACCATCGTGTGGTGGTACGTCGACCACGACCGCGGCAACTGGCTGGTGATGTTCGTCGTCATGATCGCCGTCTCGGCGTTGGCCGGTTTCTACGCGGCGCGGGGCATCCTCCGCGGCGTACGAAGCGTGCTGAGCGCTCGTCGATCGAGTTAGGACCGCCGAGCAGGGACGTGGTGACCGAACGAGAGGCCTTGGACCTCCGGTTCTTGCACCATCGGCCGACTTCGGACGAAACCGGTCTGCCATGATCAGCGCCGTGAGACCATTCCCGGTCGAAGGGAATGGGCGCAGCGCGACGTTGGAGACGGTCATGATTCGGCAGGCAGTGACGGCTTTGGGTGCCTCCATTCTCGGCGCGATGGTCCTTGCGCCGCCCGCGGCGGCCGACACGGGGGAGCAGCAGGTGCTCCTGCAGTCCGGCACGATCAGGTGCCTGCTCAGCGCGGACGAGACGACGTTCGGCGGCGGACCGATGGCGATATGCGAGCTGACGAACGGACAGCCGTGGGGTGCGGTGCCGTTCGAGAGCTCGAAATGGAATCAGCGGCCGAACCTCGCGGTCGTGCGCGGCACCGGCGAGTTCTACTGGGATCGAGGCCTCATCGCCGTACCGACCACGCCTCCCGTCGCCGTGGACTCCGGCACCTACCGGACAAACGGCTGGACCGTTCAGCCGGAGCAGGGTTTCCGCACGCGCATCACCAATGACGCCAGTCGCCACGGCTTCTTCATCAACGCCGCCACAGTGCGCGGGTTCTAACGGGCGCTACTCCGAAGGCACCGGGATCGTCGCCGACACGGTCGTGCCCTCACCCGGCCTGCTGGAGACGGCGAGCTGCCCGGACAACGCTTCGACTCGGTCGCGCAACCCGACCAAACCCGAACCCTCGCCGGGCGTCGCTCCGCCGTCGCCGTCGTCGCTGACCGAGAGCCGCACCGCACCATCGTCCCGCGTCGCCGTCACGGTCACCAGCTCCGCGTTCGCATGTTTCGCGGCATTGGTAAGGCTCTCGGCGACAACGTAATAGGCGGCAACCTCGACCGACTCGGGCAACCGGCCCTCGACGTCGATGTCGAGTTCCACCGGCACGGGGGAGCGGCGGGCCAGCGTCCTAACCGCCGGGCCGAGCCCGCCCCTCGACAGAATCGCCGGATGCAGACCGCGCGAAAGCTCCTGCAGATCGGAGTGCAACCCGCCGAGGCCGGCGACGACGTTGGACAGCTGCGGGCGCAGCTCGTCGCCCTCGGGAACCGACGCCTCGATCGCGCGTAGTTCCAGGCTCAGCGACACGATCCGCTGTTGGGCCCCGTCGTGCAGATCACGCTCGAACCCTCTGCGCGCCTGGTCGGCCGCGGCCACGATGCGCGCCCGCGACGCGGTCAGCTCCGCGCGGGTTTCGGCGTTGGCGATCGCCGTGCACACCAGATCGGCGAAGTCGCAGATGTGCGCCTCGGTGTCCTCCGGTATCGCGCGGGGCCGGGCGGCCGACACGATGAGCGCACCGCACACCACACCGTCGACGATCAACGGTGCGCCGACCGCCGCACGCGTGCCGAGACCCTGCAGGCGCGTGGCGATTTCACCGGTCGCGATCGAGTAGTCGTCGATGCGCGCGGGTTCCGCCGTCTTGCGGATCCGGGCGCTGATGCTGTCCCCGTCCAGCGAAAAGCGTTCGCCCTCAGACAAACCCGGACGGTTGCCGCGGTTTCGCGCCGCCAGCACCACACACCCGTCGTCGGGCTCGAAGAGCAACAGCGTGGCGTGCTCGACCTCCAGGCTCTCGGCCAGTTCATCGACCGCGGCGCGGTACACGTCCAGTGGTGCCGCACCGCGGGCGACCAGCGTGGCGACCCGCCGCAGCGCCGCCTGTTGGGCGGCCAGCGCCGCGGCCTCACGGCCGCGCTGCTCGGCCTCGGCGGTCCGCAGCCGGGCCTGCCCTGCAAGCACATTCGCCAGCAGCGCCAGGGTGAGGAAGATGATGATCGACGGTGCGAGCGTCCCGTGTCCCTCCAAATGGAAGTACGCGTAGACCACCGTGCTCACCAGCGAGGTGGCGACCGCGAGCCCGAAACCCCAACCCGCCGATATCACCAGCACGCCCAGCAGCAGGACCGCCCCGAACGCGTTCTCCGGCGCGATCCGCTTCAGCCCGTACACCAACAGGATCTCGGCGACGAGGAAGGACGCCGCGACGACGATGCCCAGGCCGAGTGGGCGCGCGGTGGGCCGAACGAAAGCCGCGAGCAGGCGGTTCGGCAGCGATGGCCGGGTCACCGGCCGATGGTAATGCGCGTCGCGGTGTGATTCTTTCCGGTTAGCGGGAATGCCGGAAACCGACCGTCCTGCCAGCCTGGTAGGTATGCACGCCGAGGAGGTTCGCCATGCGCTGTTTGATCGTCGATGACAGCGCGGGATTCCGCGACGCCGCCCGCGCGATGCTCGAGCGCGGCGGCATCTCCGTCGTCGGCACCGCGTGTGACGGCGCAGGCGCCGTGAGCCAGGGCAGGAAGCTACGGCCCGATGTCGCGCTCGTCGACGTCGATCTGGGAACCGAGAGCGGCTTCGACATCGCCAAACAGCTGACCGAACAGGTCGCCGACACCGCGGTCATCCTCATCTCGACCCACGACGAACAGGATTTCGTCGATCTGATCGCCGCCAGCCCGGCGCGCGGTTTCCTGCCGAAGTTCGCCCTCTCACCCGCCGCGATCCGGAACCTGTTGGCGTCAGCGTGATTCGAGGTACATGATCACGGCGCGAACGCGCCGGTGATCGTCACCCGTCTCGGGCAGATTCAGCTTGGTCAGGATGCTGCGCACATGCTTTTCGACCGTGCCCTCGGTGACCCACAGGCGACGCCCGATACCGGCGTTGGACAGACCCTCGGCCATCAACGTGAGGACTTCGCGCTCGCGGGTACTCAAGGCGGCCAGCGGATCGTCGCGGCGCCGGGCGTCGACGAGTTCGGCCACCAATGCGGGATCGACCACCGAGGCGCCGTTCGCCACCCGCTGCAGCGTCTCGACGAAGTCGTCGACATCGGTGACGCGGGATTTCAACAGGTAACCGATGCCGCGACCGCCGGCCAGCAGTTCGGTCGCGTGGTCGACATCGATGTGCGCCGAAAGCACCACGACCGCGGTGTCCGGCGATTCCTCCCGGATGACCCGGGCCGCGTCGAGGCCTTCGGTGCTGTTCGTGGGAGGCATGCGGATATCGGTGAGCACCAGCTGCGGCCGCTGTGCACGAACCAGGTCGAGTAACTCCGAGGCGTCACCGGCCTGGCCGCTGACCTCGAAGTCGGACCGCTGCAACAGGCTGGCCACACCTTCTCGCAGCAGTACATCGTCGTCGGCGATGACGACCCGCAGGGCGCACATTTTCAGGATTCTCGCACCGATCGGCGGATACCGCCGACTCAGCGTGCTTTTGGGGGCTAGCAGGTAGGCCGAGGTCCGGAGATTCGGCGGCCAAGATTGTGGCCAGTGTCGAAGACACGACCGCCGATCGGGACGAGAGTGAACCCATCACCAACCCGTTTCGACAGGAGCGCCCATGACCGCCTCGCTGACCCGCAGCGTTCACACCACCTCTCTGATCGATGGAGAGATCGTCGAGGAGAACGAATTCGGCTCGATGCGCCGCATCACCGCCGACAATCTGCCCATCCTGAAAGGGCTTTCGATCAAGCGGGTGCTGCTGAACCCGGGGTCGATGCGCACACCGCACTGGCACGCCAACGCGAACGAATTGACCTACTGCGTGCAGGGGACGGCGTTGGTGTCGGTGCTCGACAACCACAACCAGTTCACCAGCTTCATCGTGACGGCCGGCCAGATGTTCCACGCCGCGTCCGGCTCGCTGCACCACATCGAGAACATCGGCGAGGACGTCGCGGAGTTCATCATCGCCTTCCGCCACGAGCGTCCCGAGGATTTCGGGTTGGGCGCCACATTCGGCGCGTTCACCGACGCGGTGCTGGGCAACACCTACGACCTTCCCGCCGCGGACTTCTCGAAGATCCGCCGCGACACCACCGATCACAAGCTGGCCGCCCGAGTCGGCGATCCGGACATCCCCGCGTCGGCGTACTTCGAGGATCCGCACAAGTTCGACATCGAAGCGCAGGCCCCGGGGCTGAATTACGTCAGCGGCAATGCACGCTTCGCCCGCGACCAGTTCTGGCCAGCGCTGAAGGACATCTCGATGTACTCGTTGCGCGTCGCGGAAGGCGGTATGCGCGAACCACATTGGCATCCCGTGACCGCGGAGATGGGTTACGTCCAGCACGGTGACGCCCGTATGACGATCATGAATCCCGATGGGACGCTGGACACGTGGAACCTCACCACCGGCGACATGTACTTCATTCCGCGCGCCTACCCGCATCACATCGAGAACATCGGCACCCGGGACTGGCACTTCCTGATCTTCTTCGATCAACCGTTCCCCGCCGACATCGGTTACCGGGCATCGGCGAGCGCCTACTCCCGCGAGGTGCTGGCCGCCGCCTTCAACACCCACATCGACGATCTGCCGAAATTTCCGTTCACGCCGATCGATCCGCTGATCGTCGACCGCAAGAACCCCGTCGACGCCTGACGCTCACACACGAAACTGCGCACAGATCGCGGATCCAACTCTGAATGCGATCTGTGCGCAGTCTCGGCGAAGCCGGTGACTACGAGCGCAACGACTCGGTGTCGATCACGAAGCGGTAGCGCACATCGCTGGCGAGCACCCGCTCGTAGGCCTCGTTGATGTAATCGGGTGCGATGACCTCGATTTCGGGACGTACGCCGTGCTCGGCGCAGAAGTCGAGCATCTCCTGCGTCTCGGCGATACCGCCGATCAGCGAACCCGCGATACGGCGCCGCCCGCCGATCAGCGCGCCGGCGGGCACCGCCATGGGGTGCTCCGGCATACCCAGTTCGACCAGTGTTCCGTCGAGTGCGAGCGTCCCGAGATAGCTGGCCAGATCGAGATTGGCCGACACGGTGTTGAGGATCAGGTCGAACGAACCCTTCAATCGCGCGAACGTCTCCGGGTCGGAAGTCGCGTAGTACTCGTCGGCGCCGAGGCGCAGTCCGTCCTCCATCTTCTTCAGCGACTGGCTCAGCACCGTGACGTGCGCGCCCATCGCGTGGGCGAGTTTGACGCCCATGTGGCCCAGCCCGCCGAGACCGACGACCGCAACCCGGGTTCCGGGGCCCGCATTCCAGTGGCGCAGAGGCGAATACAGCGTGATCCCGGCGCAGAGCAACGGCGCCGCGGCGTCCAGCGGAAGGCTGTCGGGGATGTGCAGCGCGTAGTTCTCGTCCACCACGATCGCGCCGCTGTAACCGCCCTGCGTCGGCTCGCCGTCACGGCCGACGGCGTTGTAGGTGCCGACCATGCCCTTGGCGCAGTACTGTTCCTCGCCCGCGCGGCACTGCGCGCATTCGCGGCAGGAATCCACGAAACACCCGACGCCGACGCGATCGCCGACCTTGAAACCGGTGACCTCCGAGCCGACCTCGGTGACGATGCCGGCGATCTCGTGCCCGGGCACCACCGGATACTTCGCGCGGCCCCACTCGTCGCGGACGGTGTGGATGTCGGAGTGACAGATGCCCGCGAAGTGGATGTCGAACGCCACGTCGTGCGGACCGACGTCGCGGCGGGTGATGGTGGTTCGGGTCAATGGTTCGGACGCCGACGGCGCGGCATATGCGGCAACAGTGCTCATTACGACCTTCTTCTGTTCAAGCGGCTATCGGGGAAAAGCCGTCGCTGACGACGCGACTGACCTCAAAAATTCAACGAGGCGGTCGGCTCCCATGATTCCGGGCCGAGCTGTGAGCTTGCTCCTAGAGACCTGTGGCCCGGAATGCGCCGTTGAACGACGTCCGTTCGTAGCGGGCGACGCCGGCAGCGGTGTACGGGTCGCGGTCGACGATGTCCTGCGCCTGCTCGGCGTCCATGTCGCCGGTGATCAGGACGGCGCCGGACTCGTCCTCCAGTCGGCCCGCCAGCACGATCCGGCCGGCGCTGACCTCGTCGTTGAGCCATTCGAGGTGGGCGGGTCGGGTCTCGTTGACGACCTCGGGCGGTTGCAGGTAGGTCGATTTCAGGACGTGGAACACGGGGTCAACGCTAATTGATCGGGGCGTTGAGCCATCGCAGGTCGTCGAGTATGCCGCGCGCGGCGACGATGCCCTCCCCGGTCTGCCACACCTCGTTGTTGACCGCGAAGACCCGGTCGTCGCGCGTGGCGCCGAGTTTCTTCCACGCGTCGCTCTCGAGCACCTTGGGTGCGCGATCGCGTGCGGCGGGTGAATCGAAGGACAGATAGACGATGTCGCCGTCGGCGACGGACAGGTCGGGATTGTCGGCGAGGTCGGTGTCGCTGGTCCCCACCTCGATATAGGGCTTGTCGGTAAAGCGTTGTGTCACAGGGCGATCGACGCCGACATCGGAGAGCACGCTGCCAGGGAAGGTGTCCGCGCCGTAGACGCGCATCGTGGTGTCGGTGAACTGCACGACCGACGCCTGAAAGTGTGCGGCGTCGTTGTCGGCGCCGGTCTTGTCGGCGGCCCGGTGGAACCCGTCGACCAGACCGTTCGCCGCGTCCTGGCGTCCGGTCGCGGCGCCCACCGTGCGCAGGTTGTCCTGCCACGCCGCGCCCGGCGCCCCGGTGAACACCGTCGGCGCGATGTCGGACAGCGCGCCGAACGCTTCGGGCGTCAGTGCCTGCGAACCGAGGATCAGTTCGGGGTTGGCGGCGCGGATGGCGTCGAGGTCGGGTTCGCTGCGGGTGCCGACGCCCGGTACGTCGTGGATGACCCGGCCCAGGTACGACGGCTGGCTGTCCGAGCCGTCGGGCAGGGCGGCCCCCACCACCCGCGACTGCAGGCCCAGCGCGCACAGCGCGTCGAGCTGGTCGCCGGAGAGCACCACGATGCGCTGCGGGTCGTCGCGCACCTGCGTTTCGCCGGCGGCGTGGCGCACCATGCGCTCGGGTGGGCCCGGGTCCACCGGCGTCGGTTCGGCCGCGCACGATTCGTCGGGCCGACGCTGATTGCCCAGCACACCCGCGTTCGCGATCCTCGTCGTACTGGTGACGATCGACTCGGCCGGCGCGGTGTCGGACGCCTCGTCGCCGGGGGAGCCGCAGCCGCTCACCAGGGTCAGGCCGACGGCGGTCGCCAGCGCGGCCAGGCCCATCGTCCTGGTGGCCACGAGCGCCCTCCGCGAACCGCCGCTGAACACGTCGCCGACGGTAACATCCGGCCAGCTCCAGGGCGGAAAGCCGCGTGGTGGGCGATTACGACACTTTGTAGGACCGGCGAGCATCGCCGATGGGGCGGCAGTTAGGATTCATCGAGACAACCGCGGGGATATCCCGACCTGGATGTATGGAGGACCTGTTGGTAGCCGAAGCGCCCCCTATAGGAGAACTCGAGGCACGGCGTCCGTTCCCGGCGCGACTCGGCCCCAAGGGCAACCTCATCTACAAGCTCATCACCACGACCGATCACAAGATGATCGGCATCATGTACTGCGTCGCCTGCTTCATCTTCTTCTTCATCGGCGGGCTGATGGCGCTGTTCATGCGTACCGAGCTGGCGATGCCCGGCTTGCAGTTCCTCTCGAACGAGCAGTTCAACCAGCTGTTCACCATGCACGGCACGGTGATGCTGCTGTTCTACGCCACCCCGATCGTGTTCGGGTTCGCCAACCTGGTGCTGCCACTGCAGATCGGCGCGCCGGACGTGGCCTTCCCGCGCCTGAACGCCCTGTCGTTCTGGCTGTTCCTGTTTGGCGCCATGATCGCCATGGGTGGCTTCATCACCCCCGGTGGTGCCGCCGACTTCGGCTGGACGGCCTATGCGCCGCTGAGCAACGCGATCCACTCGCCGGGAGCCGGCGGTGACCTGTGGATCCTCGGCCTGGCCGTGGGTGGTCTGGGCACCATCCTCGGCGGTGTCAACATGATCACCACCGTGGTGTGCATGCGCGCCCCCGGTATGACGATGTTCCGGATGCCGATCTTCACCTGGAACATCCTGGTGACGTCGATCCTGGTGCTGCTGGCGTTCCCGATCCTGACCGCCGCGCTGTTCGGCCTGGCCGCCGACCGGCACCTCGGCGCGCACATCTACGACCCGGCCAACGGCGGCGTGCTGTTGTATCAGCACCTGTTCTGGTACTTCGGCCACCCCGAGGTGTACATCATCGCGCTGCCGTTCTTCGGCATCGTGTCGGAGATCTTCCCGGTGTTCGCGCGCAAGCCGATCTTCGGCTACACCACGCTGATCTACGCGACGCTGGCGATCGCGGCGCTCTCAGTCGCGGTGTGGGCGCACCACATGTACGCCACCGGCGCGGTGCTGCTGCCCTTCTTCTCCTTCATGACGTTCCTCATCGCCGTCCCGACCGGCATCAAGTTCTTCAACTGGATCGGCACGATGTGGAAAGGCCAGTTGACGTTCGAGACACCGATGCTGTTCTCGGTGGGCTTCCTGTTGACGTTCCTGTTGGGTGGTCTCTCGGGTGTGCTGCTGGCCAGCCCGCCGCTGGACTTCCACGTCACCGACAGCTACTTCGTCATCGCGCACTTCCACTACGTGCTGTTTGGCACGATCGTGTTCGCGACGTATGCCGGTATCTACTTCTGGTTCCCGAAGATGACGGGCCGCCTGCTCGACGAGCGGCTGGGCAAGCTGCACTTCTGGCTGACCTTCATCGGGTTCCACACCACGTTCCTGGTGCAGCACTGGCTGGGCGACGAGGGGATGCCGCGCCGCTACGCGGACTACCTCCCGACGGACGGGTTCACCACGCTGAACGTCGTCTCGACCATCGGCGCGTTCATCCTCGGCATCTCCACGCTGCCGTTCGTGTGGAACGTGTTCAAGAGCTGGCGCTACGGCGAGCCCGTCACCGTCGACGATCCGTGGGGTTACGGCAACTCGCTGGAGTGGGCGACGTCGTGCCCGCCGCCGCGGCACAACTTCACCGAGCTGCCCCGAATCCGTTCCGAGCGACCGGCGTTCGAGCTGCACTACCCGCACATGGTGGAGCGGATGCGCGCCGAAGCGCACGTCGGCCGCAGCCACGGCCCCGAAGACGGCGACGTGACACGGTTGGACGACGCGAACGTCCGCACCTGACGATCGCGGCATGACCGGTCAATCACGCGAGCGGGCTTCGCTGCTGATCACGGTCACGGGCCGCGACCAACCCGGCGTCACCTCGGCGTTGTTCGAGGTGCTGTCGCGCCATCAGGTCGAACTGCTCAACGTCGAACAGGTCGTGATCCGCGGCCGCCTGACGCTCGGCGTGCTCGTGTCCTGCTCGACAGAGGTCGCCGGGAGCTCGGAACTGCGCGACGCGGTGACGGCGGCCATCCGCGACGTGGGTCTCGATGTCACCATCGAGCGCAGCGACGGCGAACCCGTCATGCGTGAACCGTCGACCCACAGCATCGTCGTGCTGGGCCGTCCGATCACCGCCGAGGAGTTCGGCGTGGTGGCTCGCGAACTGGCGCGGCTCGAGGTGAACATCGACACAATCCGCGGTGTATCCGATTACCCGGTCACGGGTTTGGAACTGCGGGTGTCGGTGCCGTCGCGGGCGGTCTTCGAGGAGCTGCAGCAGGCGCTGGCGCGCGTCGCGGTGGCCGAGGAGATCGACGTCGCGATCGAGGACTACAGCCTGACGCGACGGGCCAAGCGGCTCATCGTGTTCGACGTCGACTCGACCCTGATCCAGGGCGAGGTGATCGAAATGCTGGCGGAAAAGGTGGGTGCAGAAGCGGCGGTCGCCGAGGTCACCGAGGCGGCGATGCGCGGCGAACTGGACTTCGCCGAGTCGCTGCACCGTCGCGTGGCGACGCTCGCCGGCCTGCCCGCCTCGGTCCTCGACGACGTCGCCGAACAGATCGAGTTGACGCCCGGCGCCCGTACCACCCTGCGCACGCTGCGGCGGCTGGGTTACCACTGCGGCATCGTGTCGGGCGGTTTCCGACAAGTGATCGAACCGCTCGCGCACGAGTTGATGATGGACTTCGTCGCGGCGAACGAGCTCGAGATCGTCGACGGCAAGTTGACCGGCCGGGTGATCGGCCCGGTCATCGACCGGCCCGGAAAGGCCAAGGCGCTACGGGATTTCGCGCAGCAGGCCGGTGTGCCGATGGAACAGACGGTGGCCGTCGGCGACGGCGCCAACGACATCGACATGCTGTCCGCCGCGGGTCTGGGCGTGGCGTTCAACGCCAAGCCGGCGCTGCGGGAGGTCGCCGACGCGTCGCTGAGCCAGCCGTACCTGGATACCGTGCTGTTCATCCTCGGCATCACGCGTGGGGAGATCGAGGCCGCCGACGCCGTCGACGGCGTGGTCCGCCGCGTCGAGATCCCAGACTGAGGTCCTTAGACCACAACGGTCGTCGGTTCCGGCGCCGAGAGCCCGGTGACGCTGCGCCAGGCCCGCGCCAGCAACTCGACCGCCTCACTCAACTGTTCTTCGGGCAGTGCGTAGGGCACGCGGACGAACCGCTCGAGGGTGCCGTCCACGCCGAAGCGCGGGCCCGCGGGGAGCTCCAGTCCGAGCCGCGAGGCGGCCGCCGACAGCGCTGTGCTCATGGGGGCGGGCAGCCGAACCCACAACGACATGCCGCCCGCACCGGGGCCCGGATCCCAGTCGGGCAGATGCCTGCTCAACAGAGCCAGCAGGTAGGCGCGACGAGTGCGCAAGATCTCGCGCCGCTCCGGCAAGAGCTCATCGTGTCGGGTGAGAAGCCTTGCGGCGGCGCACTGTTCGAGCACCGCGGTGCCCATGTCGATGGACGGGCGAAGGGCGGCGATGGTGGCGATCGTCGCGCGCTCGGCGCGGATCCAGCCGACCCGCAGGCCGCCCCAGAATGACTTCGACATCGAACCTATGGTCAGTACGAGATCACGTCGGGCTGTCATCTCGGCGGCCACCGGCCCGGGTGCGGATTCGTCGAGCCACATGTCGAGGATGGTCTCGTCGATGACCGTGCGGGTGCGGGTCTCGGTGATGATGCGCGCCAACCGTTTTCGATCGGCGGCGGGCATGGTCATACCGGTCGGGTTCTGGTTGTCGGGGATCAGGTACGCCAGGGTCGGTGACACCTGGTGCAGCGCATTTTCCAGCGCGTCGAGATCCCAGCCGGCCTCGGTCATCGCGACGGGGACGGGGCGTGCACCGGCGGTCGTGATCGACGACAGCGCACCGTGATACGTCGGCTGCTCGACGACCACCCGGTCGCCGGGCTGGATGTAGGTGGTGAGGATGAGGCCGATGGCATGCAACGCGCCGGTGGTCACCATGATCTCGTCCGGTTCGGTCGGAAGGCCTCGCTCGCAATATCTTTCGGCGATTGCCTGTCGCAGGGCCGGGACGCCGACGAGTTCGTGTCCCGGTGCGTGCAGATACGGCGTGACATCGCGGGTGGCCTCGGCGAAGGCCTCCATGACGGCGGCGGCCGGCGCCGACAGCGCGGCTGCGGCCAGGCTCACCGAGGGGGGCGCGGTCTCGACATGGGCCGCGGGTACGACGGGAAGCGCCGTGGTGCTGCGCGCCCCGCGGCGGGCGTTGAGGTACCCGTCCTCCCGCAACTGCGTGTAAGCGGCGGTGACCGTGGTGCGCGACACCCGCAGTGCGTCGGCGAGGGCGCGTTCGCTGGGCACGCGCGCGCCGACAGGTAAACGCCCGTCGATGATCAGCAGGCGGATCGCGTCAGCCAGGCCCTGGTAGGCCGGGCCACTTCGACTGGACGTCCGCCAGTTACCCAGCTCGCGGGCCAGTAGGTCCACGTCGAGCGCACGCGCGGGCAATTCAAGCGTCATTGCAGGCCAGTATCGCTCAACTGGCTATTGAGAAGCAAGCCAGTTGGTCTTGATCATGGCGATATGAGCATGAACTGGATTCCTCGCTTGAGCCGGCGTCTCGCCGCTTCCCTCGCATGGCAGCCGCCGGTCAGCCACTCCGATTACGTCGACCGCGACGCCGAGCGCATCGCCCGGGAATTAGAGCTGATCAAGTTGCGCTTTCCCCACCATGCGTAGGGGCGCGGCGCGCGCGTTGGTTCTGATGGTCGGGTTGACCGGCTACGGCTTCTCGATGGCGTTGATGGTGCGGGCGGGCCTCGGGCTGGACCCCTGGGACGTTTTCCACCAGGGCCTGGCCCGGCACACCGGGATGACGATCGGTGTGGCGTCGGCGGTGGTGGGCGTGGCCGTACTGCTGGCCTGGATTCCGCTGCGCAACCGGCCGGGTGTGGGCACCGTGGCCAACGTCCTCGTCATCGCGGCCACCGTCGACGCCAGCCTGTGGTTGTTGCCGACGCCCACCTCGCTGCCGCTGCGCATCGCGATGATGGTGGGCGCGGTGGTGCTCAACGCGATCAGCACCGTGCTATACGTCGGCGCGGGTCTCGGGCCGGGCCCGCGCGACGGGTTGATGACCGGCCTCGTCGAACGCACGGGGCTGTCGGTGCGGCTGGTCCGCACTTCGATCGAGGCGACGGTGCTGGGGGTCGGTTGGCTGCTCGGCGGCACAGTCGGTGTCGGGACCGTCGTCTATGCGTTCGGAATCGGCCCGCTGGTGCAGTTGTTCTTGCGGATCACGCCGGAGAGGGTGGTGGAGGTCAGCGGGTGGGCTTCCGTCGCCGAGGCTCGCCGCAGGCGCGCGACAGGTTCCGTCGCCGAAGCTCGCCGCAGGCGCGCCAGCGATTTGCGGGTGAAAACGATCGCTGGGCGAGCGAAATCACGCACAAGTCGCCTGACTACGATGGGCGAGTGCCCGCCGCCGAAGGAGATGCAGCAGACCCCGATGTGCTGATCGACTTCGCCAAGGTGTCGCTGCGGCGAGGGGGTGAGACACTGGTCGGACCCATCACGTGGGCAGTCGAACTCGACGAACGCTGGGTGGTGATCGGCCCCAACGGTGCAGGTAAGACGTCGCTGCTGCGCATCGCCGCCGCGCTGGAGCATCCGTCCTCGGGGACGGCGTACGTGCTCGGTGAACGGCTCGGCCGAACCGACATGGCCGAACTACGCGCGCGAGTCGGCCTCAGCAGTTCGGCGTTGTCGCAGCGGGTGCCCGACGACGAGGTGGTCCGCGACCTGGTGGTCTCCGCGGGCTACGCGGTGCTGGGCCGCTGGCGTGAGGCCTACGACGACGTCGATTACGAGCAGGCGATCGACATGCTCGAGAGCGTCGGCGCCGAACACCTGGCCGAGCGCAGATACGGCACCCTGTCCGAGGGCGAGCGCAAGCGCGTGCTGATCGCGCGGTCGATGATGACCGACCCGGAACTGCTCCTGCTCGACGAGCCGGCCGCTGGGCTGGACCTCGGCGGTCGCGAGGAACTCCTGGCCCGCCTCGAAGATCTGGCCGCCGACCCGGATGCACCGGCGATGGTGTTGGTGACCCACCACGTCGAGGAGATCCCCCGCGGGTTTTCACACGGCCTGATCCTGTCCGAAGGCAAGGTGGTCGACTCCGGGCTACTGCCGGATGTGCTGACCGCCGAGAACCTTTCGACAGCGTTCGGCCAGGCGATCTCCCTCGAGGTGGTCGACGGCCGCTACTTCGCGCGCCGGGCCAGAAGCCGGGCCGCCCACAGGAGACGAGCATGACCGAAGAACCGTTGACGCCGCGGCCCGCCGCGACCGTGATGCTGATTCGCGATACGGACGACGGCATCAAGGTTTTCCTGATGCGGCGGCACTCGGCGATGGATTTCGTCGCCGGCGTGATGGTGTTCCCCGGCGGCGGCGTCGACGACCGCGACCGCAACGCCGACATCGCCTGGTTCGGTCCCGAACCCGGCTGGTGGGCAGAGCGTTTCAACGTCGAGCAGAACCTGGCCCAGGCTTTGGTGTGCGCCGCTGCGCGCGAGACCTTCGAGGAGTCCGGTGTGCTGTTCGCCGGCGCCGCGGACGACCCCGACGTTCTGGTCGACGACGCCTCGGTCTACCGCGAGGCGCGGGCCGCACTGGTCAACCGGTCCCTGTCGTTCGCCGACTTCCTGCATCGCGAGAACCTGGTGCTGCGCGCGGATCTGCTTCGCCCATGGGCCAATTGGGTCACGCCGAAGGAGGAGCGGACCCGCCGCTACGACACCTACTTCTTCGTCGGTGCCCTGCCCGGGGGTCAACGCGCCGACGGCGACAACACCGAGACCGACAAGGCCGACTGGATCACTCCGCAGCAAGCGCTCGACGACTTCGCCGACGGTCGCACATTCCTGCTGCCGCCGACGTGGACGCAGCTGGACTCCCTGCACAACCGGACCGTCGCCGAAGTGCTTGCGGTGGAACGCCAGATCGTGTCCGTCACACCGCACCTGGCCGCGGACAAGGACACCGGCAACTGGGAGATCGAGTTCTTCGACAGCCACCGGTACAACGCCGCCCGCAACCGCCGCAGCCCCGACGGCTACGGCACCGATACGCGCCAGGCATGAACGAGTTCGTCTCCGTCCACACCAGCGATGAGCGCCCCGGCATCGCCACGCTGCTGTTGTCGCGGCCGCCGACCAACGCCCTGACCCGTCAGGTCTACCGCGAACTGGCGGGCGCCGCGCGAAGCATCGGCGGGCGCGACGACATCCATTCGGTGATCGTCTACGGCGGACACGAGATCTTCTCCGCCGGCGACGACGTCCCCGAACTGCGCACCCTCGACGCCGAGGAGGCCGTCGGCGCGACACGGGTCTGCCGCGAGACCGTCGACGCGCTGGCGACCATTCCCAAACCGACCGTCGCCGCGATCACCGGCTATGCGCTGGGCGGCGGGCTGACGGTGGCGCTGGCCGCCGACTGGCGGGTCTCCGGAGACAACGTCAAGTTCGGCGTGACCGAGATCCTCGCCGGGCTGGTGCCCGCCGGCGGCACCGAACGGCTGGCCCGCACCGTCGGCCTGAGCAAGGCCAAGGAACTGGTCTTCAGCGGCCGGTTCATCGACGCCAGGGAGGCGCACGCCCTGGGATTGATCGACCAGATGGTGGCGCCCGACGGCGTGTACGACGCCGCGCTGGCCTGGGCGCAACGGTTCGTCGAGCACCCACCCCAGGTACTGGCTGCGGCCAAGGCGACGTTCGACCTTTAGGCTGCCCTGTTATGAGCACTGATTCCCGCTCCAACGTCGCCGCCGAGGTGGCTCCGGAGCCGAATCCGCACGCCACCGCGGAACAGGTGGAGGCGGCCCGCCACGACTCCAAGCTCGCCCAGGTGCTGTACCACGACTGGGAGGCCGAGAGCTACGACGACAAGTGGTCCATCTCCTACGACAAGCGCTGCGTCGATTACGCCCGCGACCTGTTCGATGCGACCGTCCCGTTCTCCGAGCAGCGCAAGCTGCCCTACGACCGGGCGCTGGAGCTCGGGTGCGGCAGCGGCTTCTTCCTGCTCAACCTGATGCAGGCGGGCGTCGCGCGGCGCGGTTCGGTGACCGACCTGTCTCCCGGCATGGTCAAGGTCGCCACCCGCAACGGTGAGAACCTGGGCCTGGAGATCGACGGCCGGGTCGCCGACGCCGAGGGCATTCCGTACGACGACGACACCTTCGATTTGGTGGTCGGCCACGCGGTGTTGCATCACATCCCCGACGTCGAGCTGTCGTTGCGCGAAGTGGTGCGCGTCCTCAAGCCCGGCGGCCGGTTCATCTTCGCCGGCGAGCCGACCAACGCGGGGGAGAACTACGCGCGCCCCCTGTCGACGCTGACCTGGCGTGTGGTGACGAATGTGACCAAGCTGCCGGGACTCTCGAGCTGGCGCCGCCCGCAGGCCGAGCTCGACGAGTCGTCCCGCGCGGCGGCGTTGGAGGCGGTCGTCGACCTGCACACCTTCGCTCCGGCCGAGCTCGAACGGATGGCGAGCAACGCCGGCGCCGTCGAGGTGTCGACCGCCACCACCGAGTTCACCGCCGCGATGCTGGGCTGGCCGCTGCGCACCTTCGAAGCCGCCGTGCCGCCCGGCCGATTGGGCTGGGGCTACGCGAAATTCGCCTTCCACAGCTGGATCGGGTTGAGCTGGATCGACGCGAACCTCTGGAGCCGCGTGGTGCCGAAATCCTGGTACTACAACGTCATGATCACAGGGGTCAAACCCGCCGCGTGACGGTGGCGTTCGGCGTCGGCGACGTCGAGTATCTGCGGAGCCCGGCCGGTGCGGAGGCGCTGCGGGAAACCGCCGCGCTGCCGTTGACCGGCACGACGCTCGTCGCCGACATCGCCTCGGCGCGTGCACGTTTCGGTGACCGAGCGGCCGTTCTGGTCGAGACGACGCTGTTGCGCCGCAAAGCGGCGGCCAAACTGACCAACCCCGACGGCTGGCTGTTCACCGACGAAGCCTTGCAACAGGCGACCGCCGAACCGGTCGCCCGTCACCGCGCCCGCCGGCTCGGCGGCGCACTCGTCCACGACGCGACGTGTTCGGTCGGCACCGAACTCGCCGCGCTGCGCGACGTCGCGGAGCTGGTGATCGGCAGCGACCTCGATCCGGTGCGGCTCGCGATGGCGCGCAACAACGTTGACGGCGTCGATCTGTGCCGCGCCGACGCGCTGCGGCCCATCACCCACGGGGCCGTCGTCGTGCTCGATCCGGCGCGCCGCACCGGCGGACGTCGGCGGTTCGACCCGCGGGACTACGCGCCCCCGCTCGGCGAGCTGCTCGACGTGTACCGCCACCGCGACACCGTCGTGAAGTGCGCTCCCGGAATCGATTTCGACGCCATGCGGGGGCTGGGCTTCGACGGGGAGATCGAGCTGACGTCGCTGTCGGGCAGCGTGCGGGAAGCGTGCTTGTGGTCGGCCGGTCTCACCGAGCCGGGCGTGCGGCGCCGAGCCTCGTTGCTGGACACCGGCGAACAGATCACCGACGCCGAACCCGATAACTGTGCGGTCGCACCCGCCGGGCGGTGGATCGTCGACCCCGACGGGGCCGTGGTGCGTGCCGGGCTGGTCCGCCACTACGCCGCGCGGCACGGGCTGTGGCAACTTGACCCCGACATCGCCTACCTGTCGGGCGACCGGCTTCCTCCCGGCGTGCGCGGCTTCGAAGTGCTCGAACAACTGGCCTTCAGCGAACGACGGTTGCGGCAGGCGCTTTCGGCGCGCGGCGTCGGCGCCGTCGAGATCCTAGTGCGCGGCGTCGACGTGGACCCCGACGCGCTACGGCCGCGGCTTCGCCTGCGCGGCTCGCAGCAAGCTTCGGTGGTGATCGCCCGCATCGGGTCCGGAGGCGCAAGCCGGGCAACGGCATTCATTTGTCGTCCGTCACGCTGAGCCGTTACGTATCCTGGCGGTGATGCGCCGGTATCCAGACCGGTGCCGGCTGCGAGGATGTCGACGATGCGCATTTCCAGGTGGACCGTTCTGTTCGCGGTGGCCGCCGTCTCGGGAGCGATCGCCAATCCCGCGGCTGCCGCCCAGCCGGGCTGCGCCGACCTGCAAGGCACGGTCGGACCGGACCAGATATGCCGGGTGCACGTCCAAAAGCCGAACTACACGCTCGATTTGAGCTTCCCCGACGACTATCCCGACCAAGCGCCCCTGGTGGCCTACCTGACCCAGGCGCGAGACGGGTTCGTCAACGTCGCCGAGGACCCGGACGCGAACAACCGGCCCTACGAACTCGACGCCGACGGTACGGGTTATCAATCGGGACCCCCGGCCACCGGCACCCGCAGCGTGGTGTTCACCGTCTGGCAGAACGTCGGCGGAGTGCGCCCGCAGACCTTCTATCAGTCCTTCAACTGGAACCTCGCCACCAATTCGCCGATCACCTTCGACACCTTGTTCAAACCCGGCACCAGGCCGATGGACGTGATCTACCCGGAGGTCGACCGGTACCTGGAGAAGCAGGGGATGATCGATCCGGTCTCCCAGAGCGAGGGCACGGATCCCGCGAACTACCAGAACTTTGCGCTGACCGACGATTCGCTGATCTTCTTCTTCAGCCAGGGCGAACTGTTCCCCGAGTCGGCGGGCCCGGTACAGGCAACGGTGCCGCGCGCGGCGGTGGCGCCGATGCTCGCGCTGTGAGCGCTCAGGTCCGCGCCGACTCCCGTTCCTTGCCCGCCAGCGGGTCGTAATCCTCCCAGAACGTCGCGCCGGCGATCTCCAGCGGGCGTGGGTCGAACACGGGATCCAGGCCTGCCTTCTTCTGCTTCTCGTAATCCCACAGGGCCCGGTACGCGGGCTGCTGCAGGATGATGATCCCGATGATGTTGAGCCAGGCCATCAAGCCGACGCCGATGTCGCCGAGCACCCACGCCTCGGTCGCCGTCGACACCGCGCCGGTGACCACCGACACCAGGATCAGTGCCTGCAGCAGCATCGTCGCGTTCGATCCGACCGTGCCGCGGATGACCGGCATGGACATCGTCGAGAACCGGCCGAGGATGAACCGCAGATTGGTCTCGGCCATGTAGTAGTAGGCGATGATCGTCGTGAAGCAGAAGAACGCCAGCGATATCGCGATGAAGGTCGATCCGGCGCCGTTCCACAGGCTGTCGAATCCGACCTGGGCGTAGGCGGGCCCGACCTCGACGTCGCCGGAGAGCAGGCCGCCTTGGGCGATCACGGTACCGCTTTCGCTCTCTCCTTCGAAGACCCGGTAGGCGCCGGTCGTCAGGATCAGGAAACCCGTGGCAGAGCAGATGAACAGCGTGTCGACGTAGACCGCGAACGCCTGCACCAGGCCCTGCTTGGCGGGATGTGAGACCTCGGCGGCCGCGGCGGCGTGCGGCCCCGTGCCCTGCCCGGCCTCGTTGGAGTAGATGCCGCGCTTGACGCCCCACATCACCGCGGACCCGATGATCGCCCCGAAAGTGGAGTCAAGGCCGAAGGCGCTGGCGAAGATCATCTCGAAGACGGCGGGCACCCGATCGGCGTTGAGCAGCACCACCACCAGGGCGAGCGCGATGTAGACGACCGCCATGAACGGCACGACGATCGAGGCGAACGCCGCGATGCGCTTGACCCCGCCGATGATCACGAACGCGAGCACGATGACGGTGCCGACGGCCACCCACCACTTCGAGAAGCCCCATGCGGAGCTCATCGCCGACGCCATCGAGTTCGACTGAACGCTGGGCAGCAGCATGCCGCAGGCCAACACCGTCACCGCGGCGAACACGAGGCCGTAGACCTTGAAAGCGCCGGCGGCCTTGGTGTGCGCCATCGCCCGGCTCAGGTAGTAGGCCGGCCCGCCCCGGTATTCGCCGGTGAGCCGGTCACGCGTCTTGTAGATCTGCCCCAGGGTGCACTCGACGAAGGACGTCGACGCGCCGAGGAAGGCCACCGCCCACATCCAGAAGAGGGCGCCGGGACCGCCGAACGCGATCGCGGTCGCGACGCCGGCGATGTTGCCAGTGCCGACCCGTCCGGCCAGTGACATCGTCAACGCCTGGAACGAGGACACCCCCGACGGCGACTTCTCGCCCTTGAGCATCAGCCGGATCATCTCGGGTACCTGGCGTACCTGGACGAACCGGGAGCGGATGGAGAAGTACACGCCCGCAGCCAGGCACAGGTACACCAGCGCGTTGCTCCAGACGTAACCGTTGACTTCGTCGAGGAACTCGGACATCCGTCTCCTTAGTTCAGGTGCGCCCGGCCCGCACGCGTACGGGTCGGCACACGCACGGGTGGCATGTTGGCACGTCCGGGGTGTCGATGTGTTTCATTGCGATGACAAATTCGATACGCCGCGAGGTTGTGCACTAGGCGGGCGCGAATCCGTACACGACACCGTCGCTGGTGGCGGTGACGACGCGGCGATCCTTTCCGACCGAGACGCCGACGGGCCAGCCCGTGGCCCTGGGCAGCGGGTAGGTGTTGAGGGTGCGCCCGTCGGCGGGGTCGAAGACCACCAGCGCCAGTCCGGCGTCCTCGCCGTCGCCGTCGCGGACGACGGTGTAGGCGACGTCGGGGCCCGACCGGCTCGACGTGGACAGCGGCTCGGTGTCGTCGCGGGTCCACTGCACCTCGCCGCGGTCGCCTTCGTCCTTGATCCCGATCAGCTTCGCCCCGGGTCCGCCGCCGGCGACGATGAGCCCGTCGGGCGACACGGAAGGCGGGGTCTGCGCGAGGTAGTCGAGCGGCACCGACCATTTGGCCTTGCCGTCGGCGGCGTTGAGTGCCCACAGATGGTCGTCGCGGCCGTTGACGTAGACGGTCGACCCGTCGGCCGAGAACACCGGGCTGGCAAGGGGACCGCCGCCGACGGCGTCGCTGGTCCACTCGCGGGTCAGAAGCGGCGACTGCCCGGGCCGGTACCGCAGGCCGACGAGGATGGGCGCGTCCGCGCCGGGCTCCCACAGCGACAGCACGATGAGGCCGGAGCCCGCGGCGAACGCGGGCGCGGCGGCCACCGGACAGCGGGGGCGGGCGGGCTGACAGTCGCCGAGTCCGCGTTCGGAGTCCTTCGGGTCGACGCCGGCGACCAGGTCCACCGGGCTGCCGTCGACCGTGCCGCGGTGGGCGTCGAACACCAGCACCTGACCGAGATGCGTCACCACCAGTAGGTGGCCCGGGCTCAGGATCCGCGGCGTGGTCGGCATCCCGATGACCGGTCGGCGCCAGCGGATCCATTGCGTCGGCGGAAACGACAGCATGGCCCCCGGCTGACCGACGTAGAGGTTGTCGAAGCCATCGAAGAGGGGACTGGACCCTGCGCCGCCCTGGACGAGGCGGGTGCACCACCGCTGCCGGGCCTTGTTGTCGGCCTCCCACACCATCAACGAGCAACCGTCGCGGGTCTGGGCATTGGCGGCCAGGTAGCTGCCGGTGCCGAGCGCGACCGCGGCGCCGAGTTCGCCCTTGACCGACCGCGTCCATTCCAGCCGAAGCGTGTCGGCCCCGGCCACTGTCTGATAGCTGCTGTTGGCGGCGTCGCGGTACTGGGCGGCCCAGCCGTCGGCGGCCTTGGCGTCGACCCAGGAATCGGCGTCCTGGCAGCCTGCCAAGGTGGCCGTGATCAGCGCTGTGGACGCCAGCACGGTCAATCGCCGGAACACTCGATCCTTCCCGTTCCTCGTCGTCGGTCCACGTGAGGGTAACCGTTCCGCACCGAAACCCTCGCGTAGGCTTTCCGGCCATGACGACCATGTGGGGCGCGCCATTGCACAAGCGCTGGCGAGGGTCGCGGCTGCGTGATCCGAGGCAGGCGAAGTTCCTGACCCTGGCCTCGCTGAAGTGGGTGTTGGCCAATCGCGCCTACACCCCCTGGTATCTGGTGCGTTACTGGCGACTGCTCAAGTTCAAGCTGCGCAATCCGCACATCATCACGCGCGGCATGGTCTTCCTCGGCAAGGGCGTCGAGATCGAGGCGACGCCGGAGCTGTCGACGATGGAGATCGGCCGCTGGGTGCACATCGGCGACAAGAACACCATCCGTTGCCACGAAGGCTCGCTGCGGTTCGGCGACAAGGTGGTGCTCGGCCGCGACAATGTCATCAACACCTACCTTGACATCGAGCTGGGCGACTCGGTGTTGATGGCCGACTGGTGCTACATCTGCGATTTCGACCATCGCATGGATGACATCAACATGCCGATCAAGGATCAGGGCATCATCAAGGGGCCGGTACGGATCGGGCCCGACACCTGGGTGGGCGTCAAGGTCACGGTGTTGCGCAACACCACGATCGGGCGCGGTTGCGTGCTCGGGTCGCACGCGGTGGTGCGGGGCGACGTCCCCGACTACTCGATCGCGGTCGGCGCACCGGCGAAGGTGGTCAAGAACCGCCAACATGCCTGGGAGACATCGGCGGCGCAACGCGCCGAGCTCGCGGCGGCCCTCGCCGACATCGAACGCAAGAAAGCCTCGCGCTAGCGCGTTCCGCCTCTCCCCAGCCACCCCCTAATCCCCTAATGGGGTGTTGCGTCGACCCTGCATACGCATGTCCCGGCAAGGGGGCGTCAACCCGTTTCAGGGGACTCTTCGGATCCATAACGTTCGCATCAGTTCGCCGGACGGCCCGGCGACCAGCTCTCAGCGACACGAAAGGACCACGGAGATGACGAACGTAATCGACTGGATTCTGAACCTGTTTCGCGACGAGGTCTCGGCCCAGGCCTTCGTCGACGACCCGGAGCGGGCCATGTGCAGCGCCGGCGTGCACAACGCCTCGGCGGCCCAACTGCAGCACGCTGCCGCGGCGGTTGCGCCGGCGGCGGTGGTGCACGGCGGAGGAAACCCGGTGGTGGGTTTGCAGCAGGCGGTGGCTCAGACGCATGGGATTGCGTTCACCCCGCAGCGTCAGACCGA